>NZ_JCAPSW010000001.1:0-1344379 GCF_059587045.1 Niastella sp. sgz303648
AACGAGCAAGATGATAAAAACTACCAATTGTGTACGAGGAGTACTCTCACCATTGATCAGTAACATTTATCTGCACTATGTGCTGGATGAATGGTTCTTCAGGCAAATACAGCCGCTACTGAAAGGCGACAGTTTTCTTATCCGTTTTGCTGATGATTTTCTGTTAGGGTTTACTAACAAGGAAGATGCAATGCGGGTGATGCAAGTGCTGCCTAAACGTTTAGGGAAATATGGACTGACGCTGCATCCTGAAAAGACCAGGCTGATAGAGTTGAATGGCGAAAAGGTGCAGCCGAATCAGGAAAACAAAACATTTGACTTCTTAGGCTTCACCCATTACATGGGTATGAGCCGAAAAGGCAAATGTATCCTTAAACGTAAGACCAGTAGCAAGAAGCTGAATGCTTCACTGAAAAGAATGAGTGGGTGGTTGAAACTCAACAGGCATAAACTAAGCATGCCGTTACTGATAGCCGAACTGAACCAAAAGCTTCGGGGCCATTATGCCTATTATGGAATGACATTCAACACCCGAAGATTGAACTCGTACTATTACCAGACAAAACGATTACTCCACAACTGGCTCAACCACCGTGGAGGCAAACGGGTCTGGTCATGGGAAAAGATCAAAAGGCTAACGGAGGAATGGATGCCATTAGTGAAACCAAAAATCTATCATAGTAATCTTTTAGCGAAACCGTAAATGGAGGAACCGTGTGCAGGAAAGCTGCTCGCACGGGTCTGTGGGGGAGCGGTGAGGAAACGAACCGCTCTACCCGGAACCTGCTAATATGGGATTTAAAGGCATTAGCCGAATTTTTTGCCTCAATGAAGTATAATAAGAATTGGTTTGATGAATTAGCCATGGATGACAAAATGACAAGATATGGCACCGAATAAGGTTAGTCAGAAGAAATTGAAGTCATCACAGCAATCGTGTCCATATAATCACGCCAGTAAATTATTCTTCGGTCTTTAATTGTGATTATTGAACAGAAGCAATTGTTATAAGACTTCCCCGTAGGAGCAACACCATGAACCTGGTATTCATAGACAGCAATCCAATATAATTTAAGTGTTGCCGGTCAAGCCATGCTTTAACAAATGCACTGTTACCTGCAGTTATTCGTCGATAAGACAATTTGGTAGAATTTTCTTTAAGTGCAAAATTTGAGCGTTAGTCAAATTGTTATTGTCGATAGTAAGTTGGGATAGTTTTGTCAATTTGGAAATACTATCTGAAATTTCTGAAATATTATTATGATAGAGATGTAGATTCTCAATCGATTTTAAACTAAAAATAACTTGTGGTACATTTTTAAAATTATTTAAGTCAATTAATAATAGAGATAAACTATCTAAAGCAGAAAAGTCACTCGGCAAATCACTTAAATCATTTGCTCCCAAATTAAGCGATTTTAATCTTCTTAATTTTCCAAATCCTATTGGTATATTTTTTAGCTTATTATCTCTTAGTTCTAATTTTTTCAAACTATTCAATTCAAAAAATGAGGAATATAAAGTATCAATATGATTTACACTCAAGTTTAAGGATTGAAGTTTTTTAAATTGGTTAAGCCAGGCAGGGATTGATTTTAAATTATTGTATGAAAAGTCTAAGTCAATAAGATTCGTGAATTTGGTTATCTCTTTTGGAATTGAATCGAGGTTAGCGTTAATAAACGACAGGCGTAAAACATTTTCTGGATTTTTTTCTTTTAATGCGTCAGCTAAACCAAAATAAATATATTTAGGCTTTTCTTGGGGCTTGCATGACACAATGCTAATACTTAAGACTAAAATGATAAATATTGTTGATCGTATCATAATTGCAGGTATTTTCTTTTCGATAGCAAAGTACACAATATCCTCAGCAGTCCTTAACATCCATTGTAATTGCAGATTCATATCTTCAGCATTAATTATCACCTTAATTATAAAATTAAATTTTGAAGAAACCAGTGTGCTGGTCAAACTATTTCTTCCTGTAGTCTCTTGCAACGACGAGCTTTGCGGATGCGGGCATCGAATTCAGTACCCAGCCGATATATATGCACCTTACTCAATTGGTTGAGGCCGTACACTTGACAGATGTCCAGGAAATCACCCACATTGGGGGCCTCATTAAGAATAGGCTTACGGCAACGCCTCGGTACTAACCAGCTTGATCCACGTAAAAGTAGAGAAAAGGCAAAACCGCAACTTTAAGGGTTCATTTTTTTCGTCGGGACAACTGGATTCGAACTTGCTTAAAAAAATCTGAAATTTATCTTCTGTATATTAATTTGCTCTTTAAATTTTCCTGACAAACATTTGATAAGCATTGTTTATTCTTGCCCTGATAATCCTTTAAATCCCAATCACGCCACATACCTCCATAACTCCCTTGTATACACCACCTGATTCTTAGGGCCAATGGCGGCCATACGAAACCAGAATTTTATGCCTAAGGGCAGGTTGGCAATTACTTTTTTACAACGGGTGTCGGGTACGGTTTCCCAAACACTTTCCCGGGTAAGCGGATCACGCGTATACTGGTACAGGTACGACTTCGCTCCTATTACCCTGCGCACCTGCATAATTATTTCACCATTATTGACGCCGGGTAAAACCTTGAAACCTTCCGGGTCTTTTAGTATTACTTCCTCAACGCGTTCGGCCAAAGGGAACCCGCTGCTGATTAATGGTGTGAGTTGTCCGTTTGCTTCATTTACAACCAGAGCTCCCAGTTCCTTCATTTTTACAATGAGCTTTTGCCGGATATCGTTTTTCCGCGATACCACTACTATATCTCTTGATTTGGCAGCAGAAATGGCTTTTATAAACTGTTCAGTTAGTTCAATAAACGCCGCCGCCGCCGCTGCACTCTTTGGTAAATAGTCATTGTTCGTCATGCCACCGGAAATTTTTAGGGCAATATCCTGCAGTTCCTGGTCAGAATGGTCGTTAACGCTTAAAGCCAGTGTTTTTTTCATATGCTGTATTGCTTGTAAATAATAGGTCGCGCAAAGGCGCTAAGCCGCAAAGCTTTTTCTTTGCGTCATGCTACAAAGCCCAATAAAATTTTGCTGACTAAAAAGAGAGTTTAACCGGTTGTTCCCTGCAGTGGGATTGATTTGATAACTAAATATAGTAAATTACATTAAATAAATTCATACACTATCTAACCTGAATGAATATTTGCAAAAAAAATTGATCATAAACAATAAACCGGATTTCATGAATAATATCAGGTATTGCTATCAATAAATTGTAATTCAGGAAATAAATACCAGTTTCAGAACAACAAATCAAAATCATTAACTAAAGCAACAATAATTTGTTTAAAAACAGAAAATGTTATTACAAAATCTGGTTTCTTAATAATTTTCCTGATTTTTTATCAAAAGGCCGGTATTCTAATTAATAATTTCATTTTTCAGACAAGAATTTGAAATTCAGAATAAGTATGCAGGTTTTATAACAATAATTCAGCTTCCATGTTAATCATTTATAATTTCTGATAAGAAATATATCTTCCTGTTAATAATTCAGTTTCAATGTTAAGTATAACCGGCCTTTATTAAAAATCTATGAAAATTTCTATGCAGCAATGATCTCTCACATCATTCGGTGCGCAATGATTTCACCGGATTGGCCCTTGCCGCCTTCATCGCCTGAAAACCGACGGTGAGCAGCGCTAACCCGATCGCCGCCGCTCCTGCTGCAACAAACATCCAGCCGCTAAGCGGCCTGCGGTAGGCAAAGCCTTGCAGCCATTCATGCATAAAGTACCAGGCCAGCGGTGTGGCGATCAACAGGGCGAGAACGATCAGCATAACGATCTCCTTACAAAGCATAACCATAATATCCGACACAGCGGCCCCTAATACCTTTCGGATGCCGATCTCACTGGTCCTTCTTTCCGTAGAAAAAATGGCCAGGCCGAGCAGCCCTAAACAAGAGATAAAAAGGGTGATGCCCATCGCCACATTGGTCAACCACCCGGTCCGAAGATCGTCTGCATACATATTGGCGATACTCTCGTCCAGGAAAAAATAGCCAAACGGCTCCCCGGGGAACACGGTCTTCCAATCCTTCTCTATATGGCCGATGAGGGTTTTCAGCTCACCGGCGGTCATGCTCTTTGCGGCGATTTTAACCGCAATGGTGGTCTCCATCGTGGGATCGTGTTTGATGATGACTGGCCCGGTCGCCCGATCAAAAGGGCTCTCGTAAAAATCTGCCACCACTCCGGCTACGGGCCAGGCCTCATTAGGGCCAACGACCACCTCCCGGCCAATGGCCTTGTTCACATCGGCAAAACCCAATGCATGGGCGCAAGTTTCACTGATCAGCAGTTCCCTAATACTGTCGCCTGGAAGCAGATTTCGCCCCGCGACCAGCTTCATCCCATAAAAAGGGACGTAATCTTCGTTGCCGAAATGAAGGGATACCTCAATCGGCTTCTCATCGCTGTTTTTCAGCGCGCCGCCGCCGAAATTAATACCCTTCTTGTCCATCGGCGGCTTCCACTCTCTGATCACCTGCTCTACGCCAGGCAGTTGCCGGATCTTATTTGTCAGTACCGCTGTCTTACCCGTCTCTTCGGTAGCCGGTTGCCGGCCGCTCTCCGGCTCGAAAACTACCTTACCCGGTCTTTTCTCACGCGGAGGGCTGAGCGTGACGATCGCATCCGTCTTGAAACCCAGGTCTGCATGCAGCGCGTAGCGTAGCTGCGAACCAATGACGAGGGACGCTATGATAAACAACAACGATATGGTAAATTGGAACACGATCAATCCTCTGCGCAGCGTCCCTTTTTCGCCGCCCGGCAACGCAGTGATCCCTTTCAGGGTCACCGTGGGCTGATAGTTCCCCAGCACCTTCGCCGGATAAAACCCCGCAAGGAAGGTGGTCGCCACGGTTACCAACAGCAAAAATAAAAGTGTAGCACTATCCACCCGGAAATGAACTCCCCCTGGTATGAACCCGGCGAACAGGCTGAACACCGGCCTTACCATCAACGCCGCAATACCCACGGCAGCTAACGTTAACACCAGGGTTTCGGTAAAAAATTGCACGGCGATGCCCGACCTGCTGCCGCCCAGCACCTTTCGGACGCCGATCTCTCTCGCCCTTTGCATGGATTGCGCGGTGGACAAATTGACAAAATTGACAATGGCAAGAATAAGGATAAAGCCTGCCACGGCCATGAGTGTGTACAAGACCGGTAGGCTGGCCTTTCTTCTGTCTACACCGCCATATTCCTGATGAAAATGGATGCCCGACAGCGGTTTCAAACGGGCGGCGAACGCCGGGTGCGGGCCGTGCCTTTTGGCAAAGTCGATAAATTGCGCATCGATCTGTGAAGGCCTGACGTCCTTTGCCAGTTTGATCATGACCTGGCTGGAACTTTCCATTTTGTCCCAGCGGTCCAGCGTTATCTCACTTTTCAGAAAACTAACGGGGATCGTAGCATAAGAGATCCATTGGCTAAAATTAAAATCACTGTTGCCTGTCCAATCGGCGACGACCCCTGTTACAGTAACCATCAGCGAATCCTGGTAATTGATGGTCCGGCCGATGATCCTGTCCGGGTCGAGATCGCCAAAGTATTTTCTGGCTTTTTCCGCGGTAAGCACCACCGAGTTGGGCATCGTCAGGGAAGTCGCGGCATTTCCGCTTAACCACCGGTACCGAAAAATGTCGAAGTATTGTGGCTCTGCGATAGCGAGGCTACCGTCGTCGGCAAAGCGCTTCGGTTTTCCATGCCGGCCACCTGATATCGTCACGCTGGCGGCATAGGTCTGAAAGGCGGCCACGATCTGAAAGCCGGTCATTTCCCGGCGCATAGCGGCCGGCATAGGACCAGGTACGCAATTCATATGACCACCATGCATCCCCGCGTCCACGCAAAAGATGCGGTCACGGTCCGGATGAAAGTCATCAAAACTGAATTCGTAACGGGTAATCAGATAAATGACCAAACAGGCACAAATACCTAACGCTAAGCCCAGCACGTTGACGAGGCTATATATTTTATTGCGGACGAGACTACGCCAGGCAACAGTCAAATAGTTGTTAAGCATAAGAAGTTATTTTGGGAAAAACATGCAGGTAGATGTTCAAACAGAATGCCGAATCAATATCTATTTAATAAACAATTCTTTATGGCCTGCCTATGCGCTCTTCGCTGTTCGGTTACGATACAAGGGGTGTTTGAAATTGGTGACAAGGCTCGCCGCTAACGCCCTTCTTTACCACGCTATTACATTTCATTTTTCATGCCTAATTTTGCGTATGGATTCTTTGCGCCAAACACTTACTTCCTATGCCTATAATATCCTTGGCTCGTATGAAGATGCAAAAGATATTGTGCAGGATGTGATGGTTGAAATGCTCAACCGCAACGGTGATGCCGTTCAAAATGAAAAAGCATATCTGACCCGGTCGGTGATCAACCGCGCTATCAATGCCAGAAAGCGGCACCAAAAGATTGTACAGGATTATCCCGGTAACTGGTTGCCCGAACCGGTTGCTACCGAAACGGCCGACGACGAGCTGCACCAGAAAGATATACTTACTTACTCGCTGATGGTGCTGCTCGAAAAATTAGATGCCAAACAACGCGCTGTATTTATTCTGAAAGAAGCTTTTGCCTACGAACACGAAGAAATTGCTGATGTACTTGATATTTCCATAGAAAATTCACGAAAGATCCTGAGCCGTGCACGGAAAGAGATATCCGATTTAAAAGACGGGTCTGTATTGAATGACGAGCTTATAGCTCCCTCTTTTAAGGCGGAGGCTTCATCGTACAGAGCAGAGACATCCGCCTATCTCGATAAATACATCGAAACGATACGCAGTCGCGATATAAAACGGTTAGAGCAACTGCTCAACGATGATATCATGATTGTATCCGACGGCGGTGGCAAAGTACCTGCTGCTCTCAAACCATTGGAGGGCAAAGAAAGCGCTTCGCTGTTCTTATCGGGTGTATTTATTAAATTCTATACCGACCGGCGTATTGAAAAGGGATACGTGAACCACCACCCTGCCCTGTTCTATTATGAAGATGATAAACTGGTGAACTGCCAGATATTTGAATGGAAGGATGGATTGATTAATCGTATTTATTTTGTGCGTAATCCTGATAAGCTCGTTGGGTTGAACTAAAGGTACAATCAGGTGTTTTTTTCGGCAATAATCAAATAACTAACTACTTTGTAAATAAGTTGCTGAAGCTGGGCAATCGGAAATGGACCATTTATAAAGCCCATATCTACTTTATTTTTTTCTTCATTTATTTCTTCCTCTACCGTTGTATTTTTTTTAATTTCTCCCTTCCCGTCGCCCTCTTTCTGCCACTCATTCTCTATTTCCCTATCTCTGATTGTAAATATACCTTCATTTCCTACTACCTGCTTTTTGTGCACTGCATTACTTCTTTGATCCTTCAGTATATTAACCGGGCTAATTAATTTTGTAGGATATAACTCATTTAATCTTTTATCAAACCTATTGTTTTTCTGTGGCATTACCAGGGGCTTGTAATTTTCGAGGGAACCATTCTCCAGTAAAGCATTCTTCACATCGTGCACATACGCGCCACTCATAAAATAATACATTTGTTTGGAAAGCAATAGTAGTTCGCTATCAGTAATAAGGGCAGCAGGTAAAGTTTTTTTATACACTTTTGCAAATGCGGTTATGGCATTTGCAAAAGTTGATTTCATCAATTTCTTCAATTCGACGATAATTTTAGCTTCTTCTTTATCTTCCTCTTCATCTTTTTTTGAAGTCGTCAGCTTCTCTTTGTTAGATACAAAAAAACCATGCGCTTCTGTAAGCACAGCACCCAGGAGATAGTTACCTATATACTGAGCGGTAAGCATTTTACCTGCTTGCGGGCCCGTTTGGGTCCATATTTTTCCTACTCCCGATTCAGCCTGATCTGTTTCACTCTTATCCGGATCATAATTCAAATCGTGGAGAAAAATCATATCTCCCAAATCTGCAAGCCCGCTTGCTCTGATGTTTGGGTAACGGGCAGCTGCTTTCCAGTTGGCAATTTTGCCCATACCCCGATAGCCACGACGCGCTCTTATGACATCTATCATCCAGTTATAAACACGATCTTCGTTATGATTCAGATCAATCAATTGAGAAAAAGCGATACCTTTTTCAAGCAAAGTTATTACGTCGTTAAAAAAAATCGCCTGCGATTCTTCGTAATCAATTTCTTTTTCTTCAGATCCTATCTTTTGCCCGCTTCGGTTTTGATACATGAAATAGCTGCTGCTCACCCTGTACACCAACACTTTCATCTTATCATTCTCCGGTTGTTTTAATTTTATTTTTTCAACCGGCGGTTCATGCTTTTTATCGGCTTCCTGTTGAGCAAATAATATGCCCCCACTAATATATGTTGCTAACTTTTCCCAACTCTTTTGATCAATGCTGAAGATACCTATTGGCTCAGGAATTTCACTTTTCAGTTTCCAGTCATTTTGCTTCCCGGTAAGAAATGCCTGCATCCTGAGTTCCTTTTCAAATTCATCCAGGGGTTCTTGTTCTTTCAACAATTTAACAGCATACGCTTTCTGCCCATCATCGGGGAATATGGCCGTACGCCCCAGCGTAAATATCGTTTTATTCAATTCGAAGGGTTCCTCGTTTTGTAACTTCTTTATAATTGGGATAAGTTTTTCCGGCATCGTTGTTTTCTGCTCAGGCTTAAACTCATCAAAATCCTTTTTCACTTTTGGCCATTCTGTAATATTCACCACATCTGGTTCCGCAGCATCCAGCATTGCCCGGGAAGTTGGGGCTGAATGTGATAAAACCAAACCATCAGCATTAAGGTCGACCTTAACAAGACTAAAAAGCTTATTATTCACCTGCTGAAATGCATTTTCATCAGCCATCAGGGCTCTGAATTCCTTTCGAAGTATATTACGTGGAATAAATCGAAGTAACCCGATCAATTGTGTCAATTTTAAGCCATCCACAGAAGCTATGGTCTTTAAATAACCATCCTTTCCGGTTATAGACAGGTTGGTTTGCGTAATGAATGACATTAGCAGTGAATAAAAATCATCGTCGGGCGGTGTGCTTATTTTCTGAATAGAAGAGGTATCACTACCCTTTATTAATGCTTCTTTCGCATTAGCTTGAAGATCGTTTTTAATTTTAAGATGGTCACTGTTAAATTCCTGTTTAAAACGCGAATGAATGGCATCTGTAAACTGTTGTTCATACAAGCCTTTTTTATCTTTCAACAATCCGGCCATGCCGATTACAATATTTTGAGGGACCACATCGTTTGTCACAGTATCAAAAGATAGCGCAGTGGTTTGTTGAATTTGCTCGTTTATTAATAATTGCGCGCTTTTATCTTCAGCAGGAAATCCTGATAAGGCTTTCACATAACCAAGCGCTAAAGCACCCCAGGGCTCAATCCATTCATTGTTTTCCATCATGTCACTATCCAGGATTTTTTCCTGCAACTGTTCTTCCGATTCGGTGCCTATTGATTTTGGAGTGAACAATTTTTTTATCGTAATTACTTTTTGTAACAAAGTAGTAAGACTTTGGTCGGCTGCATTAATGATATCTGTTATTTCCCAACTTTTTGTATCACCCTGCGCAATAATCACTTCATTTTTTAGCGTTTTATATATGATCCTATTTAATGTTTCATCTAACATTTTTCCATCTTTAAACTCAGCCACCTCCTGATTTTCACCTGTTGCATTTGTAAATTCTTTTTGAAATTCTGCTTTTTTCCTACTAATTAAACTGTTAATCTCCGTGTTTTTTGAATTAAGATAAATCTCAATTTGTTTCCCGCTCCAAGGGCCCGGCTTTTCTTCTTTATTCCCGGTATCTGCAATTATTCTTTGAACAGGTATTTCTTCTGTTTCTTTAACATTCTTAAAAGGGTCAACGGCAGGAAGTGCTTTACCTGAAGATTGGTTATTATATGCTACAGAACGGTTATCGTTATTGTCGAATGATGGCTGAGAGGCCTTTTTCATAGTAATAGGGTTTACCAAATTTAAGGATTATGGCCCTTAGCCTGTCACGTTTTCCCCCCCTCGTTTGTCATCACTTTACAAAAGCATTTTTATATGGAAAGAATAACATTTAACGACGCACCGGGCGTGTACAATGCACTGAAACAAGGACAAAACTATGTTGACAATTGCGGGTTAGATATCAAATTACTTGAGCTGATACGCATCAGGGTATCGCAAATCAATAGCTGTGCCTATTGCCTGGATATGCATTATAAAGAGGCGATCCATGCCGGTGAAACACCATTGCGTTTAATATCGGTATCGGCCTGGCGCGAAACGCCGTATTATACACCGCAGGAGCAGGCAGCACTGGCTTTTGCCGAAACATTAACGCATATGCCGGCAGAAGAAAGCAGCGACCATATTCACGATGAACTGAAAAAGTATTTTTCGAAAGAAGAAATAGCCAACATCACCATGGCCATCATACAAATCAATTCGTGGAACCGTCTCGTACGTTCGTGCGGCCCTGTACCGGGCAATTATAAAGTGCCGGAAAGAGCGGCTGTAGCGGTGTAATAAATCTCTCGCAGAGGCGCGAAGGAAAACAAATTGATTTATTTACAACCGCTATTATATTATGCAAACCCTCCCGACAAGTCGGGAGTTTTTTTTGTGTCATAGGTTTCCCGCAAAATCGAAAAGGAAGAATCGATTAATTTTTGCGCCTTAGCGCCTTCGCGAGCGTTATTCTGCATTTTCCTCATCGCGTAAATACAATTTCCCTTTTTTGAAAGCCCGCCACTTTCTGCGCATATACTTTTGCTATACCCTTTACCGGTAGCCCATCATTAACACATTAAATCAATGTCATCTATGTGTTCGTACCAAACCTTATTTTATAGCGACGAAGAAGGATATGTGATCCATTGTACAGGATGCAACTCAATTCAGGTAGCATTCGGAAACCTTTTGCTCACCTGGAACCGGACAGATTTTTTGTATGCAGCCCGACACTTCGACTTCGCTCAGTGTCGTTGATTCAATCCTTCGACTACGCTCAGGATTCGCTCAGGATCGACAATTTTGAAAACAAGGTTCCCAATGAAAAGAATACTACAGATTGTTATTTGTTTTTTTGTTTCCATTAGTTATGTATTAGCCAATGATCCCGAAGATGGTTTTGGAATTATCAAAGGTCGTGTAACCACAGCCGATGGCAAACCGGCAGGTTCGGTCACCGTGTTGCTGAAAAGCACCAAAAAAGCATCGCTTACCGAAGACGATGGCAGCTTTGTTATTCATCGTGTACCTGCCGGTAGTTATGAGCTTGAAATATCGCAGATAGGTTACGAAACAATTATTCAACAGGTACAGGTTGATGGCGATAAAACAACCGCCGTATCTATTCAACTTAAAATATCTGAAAAAGAATTACAGGAAGTGGTGGTAACCAACAGGGCAAAATTTACTGTCGGCAGCAGCGATTATGTATCGAAAATGCCTTTAAAAAATATGGAGAACCCGCAGGTGTATAGCGCCATCACCAAACCAATGCTTACCGAGCAACTGGTATTTACCGTTGATGATGCCATGCGCAATGGTACCGGGTTACAAAAAATGTGGGATGCCACCGGCCGTAGCGGCGATGGCGGCAGTTATTACAATATGCGCGGTTTTATTGTACAAAGTCAGTTGCGCAACGGTATCGCCGGTATTGTATCGGGTAAAACAGATGCCGCCAACCTCGAAAGAATTGAACTGATCAAAGGCCCTTCGGCTACTTTGTTCGGTAATGCATTTACTTCTTATGGCGGACTCATTAACCGCGTTACCAAAAAACCTTATGATCATTTTGGCGGAGAGATCAACTATTCGGCCGGCAGCTACGAATTCAATCGCCTCAGCGCCGATATCAACACACCGCTCGATACCGCTAAAAATGTATTGCTGCGTGTGAATGCCGCCTATAGCTACAATGGCAGTTTCAGAGACAATGGTTTTAATAAAGGATATGTGCTGGCCCCTTCCCTTTCGTATAAAGTGAATGATAAATTATCTTTTTTATTCGATGCAGAGTTTTACAACTCGCAAAATACCGGACTGAATGTATATTTCTTTCCCTGGGGTCAAACCATTGCATCGCTGGGGGCTAACAGGGCCGATCAGCTGAACATCGATTATAAAAAATCATACGCCGGCGACGACCTGTACCAGACAGCCAGAAGCACCAACTTCTTTGGCCAGATGAATTACACATTATCTGATAGCTGGAAATCGCAAACGGTTTTCACAGTTACCAATAGTTTTTCAGATGGCCCCTCACCCTATTTTTATCTGCTTTCGAACAGTGCCGTTACGGGTAACCCGAACGATATAGGCAACGGATATATCTCCCGCAACGATCAGTTCACCGATAACAGTAAAGACCAGTATATTGAACTGCAGCAAAACTTTATTGGCAATTTTTCGATCGGCCAGTTTAAAAACAAGTTTGTTGGCGGTATTGATTATACATTTCATCATGCCGACCAGTTCTTTTCGGGTGGTACATACGATACAGTGTATGCTCCCGGCCCCATTGCCACTTATCGCGATTTCAATAAAACCAACCTCGATAAACTGTATATGGATAAAGGGGTAACTTTTGTTTATCCGGTGAACTATAATACAAATACGTACAGCGCTTATGTATCTGACTTATTTTATGTAACTGATAACATTATGGTACTGGCAGCATTGCGGGCCGATCATTATAACAACCGTGGCGCCGGTGATAATGAAAACGGCTCGGCCGTAAATAGTACCCCTTATAATCAAACTACATTTTCACCTAAATTCGGTATCGTACTACAACCTATAAAAGATAAAATATCGGTATTCGCCAATTACCAGAATGGTTTTACGAATAAACAGGGTACTGATTATGTTACCAAAAAGACATTCAAACCCGAACAGGCCAATCAGTTTGAAGGAGGCGTAAAAATGGATGTATTTGGCGGCCGGTTAATTTCAACCATCAGTTATTACAACATACAGGTAACCGATGTGATCAGGGCATATCCCGGCAATGCCACTTTCTCGATCCAGGACGGAACACAGGTAAGCAAAGGTGTTGAGGCAGAAGTAATTGCCACTCCGCTCGATGGATTAAACCTGATAGCCGGCGTTAGTTATAATGAATCGAAATATACAAAAGCCGATGCCGATGTAGATGGCCGCCGCCCCGGTACAGCTGCTTCGCCCTGGCTGGCCAACTGGTGGCTCAGCTACCGTTTTTCGAAGGCGGTTAAAGGGCTCGGACTTGGATTTGGCGGCAATTATGCCAGTGATAACAAGATCATAAACAGTGTGAGTCAGGGCGTATTTATTCTGCCCGAATACACAGTAATGAATGCTTCAATATTTTATGATCAGCCGAAGTTCAGGATATCGGCCAAAGTTGATAATCTCACCAATCAAAAATACTGGATCGGGTATACTACCGTAAACCCGCAACCACTACGCAGCGTGGTAGCATCTATAGCGTTTAAGTTTTAAGAGAAGATACAAGGCACAAGGTACAAGGCACAAGATGTTCAAGTTCAGTCAACCGCATTGAATTGATACTCCTTGTGCCTTGTACCTTGAATCTTGTGCCTTTTTTTCACAGGTTTTCCAGATGTGCATAAGCGGTGAATAAGTATATGTCATTACGACCCATCAGCATTACTGATAATTGTCGGCAATACGTGTTTGGGAAATTTGGAAACGGGTTGTTGGGGGGTGTACTTTTACATCGTTATAACAAACGAACATAACCTGAACCCGAAACCAGATAAACCTAAACCCTAAACCCTAAACTAAACAAACCGATCCTTACCTGAATCCTGAAATCTGATTGTAGCGAAAACCATTATCCCTGAACCGTAAACCCTAAAGCCTAAACCTGATCCGTACCCTGATGAACCGAATACCGATACCCTTTGAAACCTGTACACTGTTCCTATGAAAACGAATTTGTAGCGAAAACATTAACCCTGAATCCGTAACCTGGTCCGTACCCGATGAACCCGATCCTGAATACCCTTTGAAATTTGTACGCTGTTCCTATGAAAACGAATTTGTAGCGAAGACCATTATCCTGAACCTAAACCGGTTTGTACCCTGATGAACCTGATCCTGAATACCCTTTGAAATTTATCTGCTGTTCCTATGAAAGCGATTTGCAACTAAAAATCCAATAATCCGAACCGAACCTTAAACCAATCCGTACCGTAGTAAACCTGATCCCTGAAACCCTTTGAAAGCAAGTGCTGTACCTGTGAAAGCGGTTTGTAGCGAAAATCCAATAATTTGAAAGATCACGAGCATTTATCCTTTTGGGAAAAACCAACACGCCAAAAGAGATTGACCTCCCGCCCCGTAAGGCGGGAGGTTTTTTTATTGTATGATTTAAGGCAACTTACCCTATTTGCTACAGTAAGGCATACAGGTTATTTTTTATACCTGTATACTTATTATCACTTACCACACAGGATTAAAGGTTTTTTTATTTTTTTAGATTATTTTTTTGTTATATTCGTTAAGTAATCCTTATCTTCGGTCTGTGATAGGTGATATATAACCCTCACGGCAATCCCCCGCCAACCAAAGTATTCCCATAAACGCTTCTGATAGTAGTAATTAAGGCTGTAGCATAAACAATATTTCAGAACAGATTTGAATAACCATGTCAGATCTGAAAAATATACTTGCTTTTGAACCTGCAATAATAGCCGGGAAGATAGCAACGAACGGCTTTGTTTTGCAGAAATATCAACAAGTCAAGTCGGCACGCACAGGGAAGCATAACCCATACAAGATACATGTGAATACAGGCTGAAATGAATGCTTCCGGCAACAGGCCCTGTTATTGTGCAGGGCCTGTTTTGTTTTTTTGATGTTATCTATAGGGGAATAATATTATCCTCCGATCGTTGAAGTTTTTCTCATGAGCTTACCAGTTGGCTTTGTATGTAAAATACTCCGGGGGCAATTTTCTTTTAACGAATGTACTCTGATACCTGGTCACTCCATTTTCCTGGGATCTTAACGACTTTTATCATTAAGTTTTTTTAAAACCGAGTTTGCATATTCTTTTTCATCTGAAGGGGCTTTAGGGTTATTAAGCAAACGTATCACCATTGGCTTAACAAGGCTATCATTTCTTGCAACCAAAAATTCAAAATACGGTCCTGAAAGTCCATTAAATTGGTTATACTCCGCAACGACTGTATCTCGTGTTTTTTGAATAAATAAATTTCGATTCCTTTCAAGTATGGACAAAAGCGAATCGTTTTTTTTATCTTTCAAAAACAAATTGGCAATCAATTTCTTAATTTTTCTGTTTTCCAAATCCCATCTTATGTATTCCTCAATATGGTCATCCCATTTAAAATTCAAATAATCGTTATACAGAAATAAAGCCAGAGCGGTATCCGGATCTCCCATGCTTATGTATTCATCATAATTTCTCCCGGCAAGTATACTATCTATTACTGACCCATGATTATTACCGGTTTCTACCTTAGGGATTGAATCGTTTACCTTGTCAGTAATTGCAGTTTGCCTGTTATTACCATTTTTACAGGCAACCAGTAAAAGAATAAACAGGATATTCCTATATGTTTTCATATTAATTAATTAATTAATTATTCAAAACGCCCATCCAAGAAAAATCCCAAAACCTGCTGCAAAACTTTGACCTGGATTGTTATTCCACTCAAACACCGGATAAATTTGTGCTGAAAAATCATTCCGCATGTACCGGTAACCCGCACTCAATCTGCAGGCAGACTCAAATTTTTGATATATTGTTGGAGGTCTGGTGGTTGAGTCTATAAAATCCGGTCCAAAAGTCCCTGCATATCCAATGCCCAATTGCGCATAATGTCCATGGGAACCTACAAGTAACATAGTATATAAAGGAACAGAAACGCTTGCCTTAATTCTCTTTGAGCCTCTGTCGGCCGGCGGATCATAACCTATGCCTGTAGCAACAGTACAAAAAACATTCTTCTTATACAAACGAAAGATCCTTTCATAATTAACACCGATCAAACCGCCGGTGTGTCCCAAAACTCCGGCAGATACAGTGTTTTTATAAATTGTTCTGGTGATGGTGCTATCCTGGCTGTAGGAAATTTTACTGACAAATAATAGCAGGAAAAGAACTCGTACGTTATTGGGCATCGTGTGATGGTTTAAAAGGCTACTCCGATCGATATACATCCCTTGAAAAAAGTTTTATTTAAAAAATCAGGATTGTAAATATAAAGCGGTGTAACCCTTAGCAGGAAACCGTTATACATATAACGGTACCCTAACCTGAATACATAAATATGATTGTACCGTTCAAAATGGGCGGGAGGCGAATAAGCGCTATCTAAAAATTGTTTGCCGAAAACAGCTGTATATCCGAGGCCACATTCAATGTAATGTTTTTTTCTTCCATACATAAAAATCGATTCAAAGGGGAAACTAAATTGATATGAAGAATCCTTACTTCGTTTAACCATTCCAAATCCTGCACGTAAAGAATAATGCATTCTACCACGTGCTTTTGCATTAAGAATGCGCTCATAATTCAGGGATAAAAGCGTTTCGGAATTACCTAAAAATTCAAGATAAGCGCCATTCTTGTAAGAGTAAAAAAGCGAATCGTAGGCTGCTTTATCGTTCGCTTTGTGGAGGGTGCTATCCTGGCTATAGGAATTATTACTGAAAAAAAACAGTAAAAACAGTAAATAAGGGTAACGGGTTTTTCGGGTAAACATGAAGCAATATAATAACTGATTGTGAATTTATAAATCTGAAAGGAATACCGATAAGTATTTTTTAAGATTCTCCTGTTCACTCAACATTTTCATTTCGTAATAGTCTTTCTGCAATGGGTATCTATAGTTTTTTATTATATCTTCTTTATTGAGTTTACTTTTTAATTTTTCCTCTGTATAATTTAACGATCTGATCGCAGTATAATATTTGCTATAAATCCTGTTATAGGCTTTCCTAAAGCTGCTGTCATTCAGGAGTTAATTATATAACGTTTCCGTTTAGTTGCTATATATTTTAAATATCTAAAGAAATAAACATTGAAGTAAAAAAATGGAATGAGCAATCATATTCGCATTTAAGATATCCTTAAGGTCTATGGTAGTATTTTCAATTAAAGCACCGCCCCATCTGACTGCTGAGCCATTCTTGTACATCTATTTTGAAAAGCAGTGACGAGTTGAGCAAAGGCTGATATGCCTGTTGCTAAAAACAGAAGTAAGGATAGAATTGGTTTCATAAAATGGTTTTTGCTTATGGATGTAATAGAGTCGCTAACTGTTTTTAATTGAGACATATACATAAACAGCACCATGGCTTTAGACCGTGGCACCGTTATACTTTATTATCAAATAACTAACAAATTAATATTCCTCTAACCGTAAGTTTCTATCTGAGTTCAATTTTAATCGAGCATTTGAAAATTCAGTTTCCTGAACTAAGCGTATTTGTCCGCCCTCTATTTTATAGGTTATATCCTTCTTTTTACCTTGAATATCTGAAGTTTTACCTCCTTCTTTTTCAAGATCCAATTTTAGCATTTTACTTTTTATCAACCCTTCAGATGAAATGGTAGATTCAACTTGTGCTTCTATATCATCTTCTCCTTTTGCACCACAAATTAAAATTGGCTTTGATGAAGCTTTCTTGTTGACAAATGGCACCATATAATAGCCGGTAAAACCATCATTATCTGTTGCATAAAGAACTAACTCATCAACATTTTTAAACTGGAAATAATATCGAAAATAAAATTGTTTATAACCGCCAGACTTCATTTTAACCTTTGATTTGTCGCCATTAAAAATGTATTTCACAACGGTATCCCTATCAATTTCTTTGGAAAAAATATTATCATCTGTACCCCATTCTGCAGAACCAAATTCAAATTTAAAAGGTAGTTTAATGAGTTGTGAATTCTTCTTAAAGCTTAATGGCAAATGAATAGTATCTGTAGTCAAGCCATTTGATATTGTCAAATCTTCCTGTTTAACGCTTATATTATTTGCTTTTAAAACTGTATCAGATTTAACAATTTCATTTGAACGATTGCCATTATAGCATGAGGAAGCTATTATAACAGCGAATACGGATATTAATTTCATATTATTAGCTTAATTTTTTCTTATGTCTGTAACAGTAAAATGCCTTATGCCATTCTTATTACTTCCTTGCAGGGTGTTATCTTTTTGCAAATAAAGGCGATTTTTATCACTTCTTCCTACTTCTTTTTCCTGTCTTGTTCCAACTTCAAAAAACAAATAATAGGTTTGTTTTTTTTCTGCATCATACTTTCTACCAACGATAACAAAGAAATGATCAGCAGCTTCTCCATCGCCTTGCTTATTTCCTAACGTATGATTCGCACCTACCATTACCGGATTGCCTTTGTCCAATTGTTCATCAATGTATTTTACACCTTGCTGAGCGGTTGGCAAAATGTCCAGTTTCTTGTCTGTTGTACTTTCTCTTGCGACTATAATACGCCCTTCTTTGCTTCCTCCCTTCTTTATTCCGAAATCCCTTATTATTTTTTGAGAGGCCCGACAACAGGCCACCTTTGGATTTTCCAGGCTAAATTGACTCGTAAATTTAACTTTTTCCCTTAAATCTATATCTCCATTGTTCTCATTTTGGGGTTTTGAGGGTCCTATTGCAGGCTTTAGGCCCCCATTTGGAGTAAATACATTTTTAATGTATAAATTGGTGTTATTCCCCTGAGACCATCTGAGTAATGTGCCGTAATCCTTGTTTTTTATTGCATCAGCAATTTTGGTTTTATTAATTTCATTTACATCGAATGGCCCCATAATAACTTCCCCATCAATTGCAATTGATTTTTCTGCACCATCCAAATCTATTGACCTTATTACATCATTTTCAGCATAGGCGTATGAACTATTCCAGGGGAATTCCTCAGAAAGGGGATCCACGCTTAAAAATTTACCGATTCTGGTATCGTATATTCTTTCACCATATTCCAATTGATTTCCCTCCCCTTTTACTTCGTTATCATTTTCCTTTCTGTTAAACCCATAACGGTAGTTTCTTTGACCCCATTTACGATCAGGCATTAACATTCCAAAAGAGTAATAATCCTGCGCACTCACTATATCTGCTTCATAATGGTCTATCTCTGAACTATTGCCTAATGAAGGCACACCCATTTTTTTGTCGCTAATTGTAGCCAGTACATTTCCTAAGTGATTAACTAATTCATAATTTTTTTTGCCTGCTATGCCCCATTCACTGGTTCCATTGGCGCTGGAAATGTTTATACCGGGCGTCCACACACCTAAACGGCTGCTGCCATAAAGGTGTTGTTCCTTCCACCATATACCTGCCTGGTTATCCTGTTTATCATTGTAAATGGCGAAAGAAGTGCCCTGAGCATCTTTGGTATACCATGTGATATTAGATACCCCATTTACTGTCACAGTTTTCTTAACCCTGTTTTCTTCTGCATCATATAAATATGAGATAGTAGTACCATCCCGTTTGCTAATTGTTTTTATCTTGCCAAATACGGTCCAGGTAATGTTTGTAATATTAGACGCATCATCAAAAACGACGTTGCCGATCTTGTCATATTTATAATTTTCGATATTAGTTTGATTGTCTACATCTTCTGTACCATTCACTGGTTGTGAATAGTTGTTTTCAGCAATTGCATCCTGTACCTGTTTCAATTGATTATTAGTTAAATATTCCTGGTTATTAACAGGATCAAGTTCTTTTTTATACTGGTAAGTAAGTTGGTCCATGGTCAGGGGCATGTTACCACTGTTTGCTCCATTTCGCAGATAGCTTATTATATTACCATTGCCGTCATAGTTTATACTTTCTCTATAAACGTCATTAACATCCCGGGTGTTATTGTTCCAGGTTGTAGTGGAAGCCGATAACTGATGATATCGCATCTCTTTTAACCTGTTCATCTGATCATAGTGATATGTATAACCAACAGGGTCACTATTCCGGAACTTGCTAAGAGCTACGGTAGTATGGCTAATATTGCCGTTGTATAAATTATTACCCGCTATATCTCCTTTTTGAGATACATATTGCATTGAAAACGCTGAAGCATTACTGCCACCGATTGGCTGGTAATCATTTTGATAATATCCCATTGTAAAGGCTAAAGCATCTCTTGCAATCGGATTATCGGCTGTGTTGCCATCAGTGCCCATTTCGGTAGCAGCATTCAACTTATGGCCGTTAATTCCTTTCATCCAACCCTGCAGCGTAAAGGCATAGTCAAGTCCTTGTACCTTATTTTGCCCTAATTCAATACGTGCCAGCGGGCCATGTAAATAGTATTGGTAAAATGCATCCATCTGTCCGTTCAATAACTTGCTGCCGTTTGGTTTTATTGTTGCCTGTGTCCCTGAATAGGTTTCAATAAGCCGGTTCTCAGAGTCGTATTGATAATCATAATAGAACTGATCGTTTTGGCCATCCTGATAGCGAACAAAATTAGTTTTGCCGCTTGCCAGGTCATATTCATAATCTATGCGCTTAAGTGCCAGGCCGTCTACCTGTTGCCACAATGTTTTTACATTGCCTGGCAAATCATAACTATAATAAGTTCCCTGTAATATTGGTCCGGCAGCTGTTTCCTTATAAAATCTGGCACTAACACGTTTGCGCAGGTTTTCCTGTAATAATCCGGTTTGTACTCCACTGGCTGCTGCTGGTATTTTATCATATATGGTTTGGATAATCTGAGAATTGCTGCCGCTGTTTGTGAATTCATCAATGGTTTGCTGACTTAGAAAACCTGGTGCCGGCAATACTTTACCATTGCTCTTTTCTCCTACTTCTACAGTTCGCCCCATTGGTTCGTATAGTGTATATGAATACCTATTAGGATTAATATTGTCATGCGGGGAATGCTGTTCTTCATTTTGTGAGGCAATTAAACGATTTAATTCATCATACCAGAAATAACTCAAGCCACCATCCGGCGATTGTTGTTGTACCACGCTATTGGAACTATTATAAGCATAACTACTCACCAGCCTATGCCTCGGGAATATTCCCTGCACCGCATATTCCAGCGGTACCACATCGGCCACGGGTGAGGTCACGGAAGTCCAGCTGTAATTACCTGTCATGTGCACCGGTATATGCGCGCACGTCATATCGTACAGGTCAGCTCCATCTTCGCGGCTCATTGGCCAGTATGCTACCAGTCCGGCTGTTGATGGTGGTATGCTGCGGCGATAATCGGCACTGATGTCGGCCTGCGAGCGTGCAATATTCCAGATACGTACTTCGTCTAAATTCCCTTTCATTACTCCATAGCCACCTGTGCAGAAGTTATAGCTTGGGCTTACCAGTGATTTCTGACTTTGAAGACCGGTTCTTACTAATTGCCCGTTTATATATAATGAAGGTATTTTATTGTTGTACACTACCGCAACATGTGTCCAGGTGGTAATAGCGCCACTCCACACCAGTAACGGTGGTATGTATCCGTCGGCATGTTCATACACACTTACGCCATTGGTACCAACTGAAATACCCATGCCTGCACGACCTGTACCCGCTAAACCACCCCATGCAGGGAAAATTACAAATTTTTGTCCGCTGGTGCCTGCTGAGCCGGATGTTGATTCGGCATCTATCTCATGGGCTTCCTGTGGTTTTACCCAAAGTTCTACAGTAAAATTATTGGTGATGTCATTGAATACCCTGCTATCTCCGTCGGCTAAAACACCATTCACCGCCAGGGCGCCACGGTTGCTGATGGTACGCGTTTGAGCCGTATTGGTACAGGTTGAAGGCAGGTTCAGCCTTGCCCACATTACCAGCGGACTGGTTGTTACAGAAAGCAATCCTTCGGGCGCCCGGCACTGATTGGCATAGTTGGTCAGTATTTCTGCAACGTCGGCAAACCGGTCGTAAATACGCAGATGTCTTAACTGACCGATATCTTCGGCCGGTAAAGTATAACCTCCGGTGATCTCCCAGTCAAAGGGATAGGGTGGCGCCGAACTATACGGTATCAGCGTTAGTTTATGGCCATCGAGGTACAGGTCCCAGTCGCCGCCGGTAAAGTCGTTGCCCTGAATAAACAGGTTCGACCAGGGTTGTAAAGATATACTGCTGATATCGGCCACGGCCTGATTGGAAAGTGTAAGCGATATGTCGCCATTGCCGGGCTCCATGGTATAAAGCTCAACCCACAGTTTATTATTGGCAATAGCTGCCTGATAAAAATATTTATTATCGGGTGTTACAAAACGAACCTGCCGGGTAGCGCCGCTGCCATTGAGCCACAGTTCCATCGATTTTACTTTACTGCTTTGCAATGCACTGCTGAATGCATTAAAGGCAACGGTTTTGCTTTCGGTGGCGGGTGTTCCAAAGCCACTGCAATCGACCACCTCATCGGTTTTACGAAACTCATCTACCAGGTCTACTTCCTGATCGCTGAGCAACCGAACGCCTTCGGGCGGTACTGTTCTTACAAGGTTACCGGCCTGATCGTAGTAATATAAAGTATAATGATAGGTTTGCTGTGCACTGGTAAGCCGGACACGTGCCTGCGCCTGCGAGCAGGTGTTTACATAATTGAGCCTGAACAAACGTTTCTCTTCGGCAATATACTGGTCGTAATCGCGGCGGCCGTTTACGATAGCTGCAGCCACTACTGTTTTCACGCAGACATAGCGGTCAACCTCTACTTCGGTATACGGCGGGTTATTGCAAAGAATGGCAGAGCCATTTGTTTGCAGTGCTATTTCATAATCCTGATAGCGGTAATAAGCCATGCCAAAACCCCAGCGGTGGTTGAGGTAATTGGCCAGCATATCGGGATAGTTGGCATGGTTTACATCGAGGTTGCCACCCATTTCAGAGGCCAGGGCTGCTTTGGCGGTATTATAATCCGAAGCGGTAATGCAACCAACAGCGCCCGGTTCCATAAATACAGGAAGCGGAATATCCTGATCGAGTATATAACGGCAATTATTGCACGATTTAACAAGCATATCCAGTTGGGCGCTTGTGAGGTTCATCGCATCGCCGTATTTATTTTTCAGATAGTTAAATAAATTACTACCGCCGGCATCGGTAATCAATTGTTGCAAGCGGGTGCACAATGCGGCATTGGTGCTGCCAAGCATTTTTGATACCGTTTGTTGTTTGGGTTCATAGGGATGTGGTTCATCGAGCAACCAGGGGTTACAGATCATTGTAGGCGCACTGATGCCGAGCACCTGCAAAATAGCCTGTTTAAAGGAAGCCGTTCCCGTAGCACCGGGCTTAATGGTGCTGGCGCCATAAGGATGATCGAGGTCGCCGCCGTTCTTACATACTTCAATCAACGCGTTTCTCAGATCGGTTTTTTTAGCAGGATACAATACCGTGCATGCATACAGTTGCTGCATCCATTTATCGGCCTGTTCTTCGCAGCTGGATTTTATCTGATCGCTTATGAGTGAGTTGTTCTCATCCTGCATGGTCTGTAGCTCCTGCGATGTGGTACTATACTGGTAATTAAATTCGGGGAAACGTGATTTTTTATAGGCGTATGCTTCCGGACAAGGCGTTGCAAGCCAAACATTACTAAATGGAGTGGATGCGCTTTTACCGGTTTGTACCGTATTGGGAGATTGATAATTGTAAGCTATAAAATCGCGCTGGTGCACAGCCCGTTCTTTGGTACTATCGGTTTCGAATGCTTGTCGCAGCGCTATTTCTTCATTTTCGGCAGCAGATAAAGTGCTGTCGCCATTATCGATATGGGTGGCTACCCAAACATTCTCAAATTGAATAAATGAGCTTTTACCTGTATATACGGAAAAGCGTGGCCGGTAACTATAGGCGGTAAAACCGGTACGGGGAGCGGTGCGAACCAGATAACCATGCCCGTCACTGGCTTTTTCCCAGGCCTTTTTATCGGCACTGTCTGCATTTTTTATCAGGTAAATAGAACTGTTGTAATAATCTTTAAATGCGTTTGCATCAGTTGCAGCTACTACCTGTTGAAGCGTGCTGTTACCGGGTATTGCTTTTTTATTGGTTGCTGGTCCCGCTTTTGCCGTCGGCGAGTTACCCTGTCCTCCTCTCTTACAATAGAAACAAGAACCTTCGCATTCAATCAACCATACATTGTATGGATAAAAAACGGTGCTTCCATCGGGAAAGTGTATAGTAAGACATTCATAAAAAGTAGAATAGGCATTTGGGCAATAGTTATTAGTGTTAGGCGGATTATCAAAATCGCCCGGAATTACCCAATAAAACTTATAGTAATTATCATCAAGCTGATAATAATAAACATCATTCAGACCGTCAATTCGACCGGTTACATCATAGTGAGAATAAACACAGGGATCAAAATACTGACAGTAGGATACCGTAACGTTATAATACATTTTTATACTACCATTATAGTTCAACTGAAGGCACGGAGTCCAGTAATGATAACTATCCTGGCAATAAAAAGGCGTTATCTGATAGTCCGGTGGTGTTTCCGCAAATAGTTGAACAAGCTGTCCGTTACTTAACCTGTATACATCATAATACACTTTGTTTACGGCATCAAGATAGCCGGATGGTCCGTCGGGACAAATACTACATTCTGTAACGCGTGCGTTAAGGAACAATACCGAAGAATTGGTATTGCTTACATTCATTTTCAAACAGCTGTAATACTGCGAAGGGGTAGCTGAACAATTCGGAGTGGCGCCACCGCCCGATTGCAGCGATATATAATAGTATTTGCCATTGGCATAGAAGGTATAGGGATCGATCTGTTTTGCCACTTCATAAGTGGTTGGCGAGGCGCACATATTTTTCTCGCAACCAATCACCCATACATTAAAGAACTGTACCGGTATGGTAGAGCCGGGCATGAAGAGCTTAAAACAATTATAAAAATTTTTACGAACAATGGTGCCATCAGGGCAATACGGGGCATTGGCCGGCTCCTGGGTATATATACCGGGTACAATGGAATAGGTAGTAACGATACCGGTTGGCGTAGACACCTGAAATTTAGTAGATGACAGCTGTTGCACATTACCGGTTAACGATAAGTCACCGCTGGTGCCGCCGGCAATACAGGTAGTGGGTGGATTGCCGGTACAGGTTACTCCTCTTACTTTTATAGAGGGTACCAGTATTTTATCTGATATACAGATTAACTTCTCTGATTCGCCAATGGCAAAATTTACGCTGGTTGTTCTGGTATACAAACCAAATTCAGCCGGATAATACAGGTCAACGGTCATTGGTCGCGGTGCAGCGCCTTTGGCGAAGGATATGCGAACAGTTTGAATACCGGCATCATTGCAGGTATTGCTGCCGGTTACTTTTTCAACCGTAAAATCATTCCTGGTAGCGCATGCACCCGATGGGCCGTAAGGTGTACCTACCGGACAACTGGCGGCACAGGTGGTACTGTTCCTTAGCAGCTGGTAATATTTTTGTTTTAACTGAAAGTAGATGTCTTTATACTGGCTCCATTCCTTATCGGGCACGCGGCAAACGGGTACCGGCGAACAACCATTCCAGCTGTCTGTTGAAATACCTGCATTGGTGCTGCCATCAAGATCACTGCAATACATCAGGTAATCGATCACCTGGGTAAGGCCTTTTACTGTAGCGCCGGCGGCGGTAACGCCCATGATACGACTGCTGAACTGCTTCAGGTCGTTTTGCATGTCGGGGAAGTAAGTACCTCCGGGTGCTCCTGGCTGAAAGAAAGGATCCTGAGCCAATAACCAGTCTCCATTGTTATAGTCATATTGCAATCCGCTGGTGCGGGGTATATTCGGTATATCCGATGCTTTGGTGATGAGTGTTTGCACCTGATCGTCCCACATGATATAATTGCTGTTGGCGCTACAAAAATCGAGCTTACATTTTTCGGGATGCCATTGAATAAATTTAGCGGCCCAGTCTTCGCGCCAGTATTTAACGAGCATCTCAAGGGTAAAGGAAGCATCGTAGGGAGAAGTTTTATTGCCATTTTCATCATAAATGGCTTCTGCTTCATACTCTGCTGATCCGGGGTCTTTTACGGGAAACACTTCTCTCCAGTGAAGAGCAATAACATTGATATCCTGTTCAAGCGGTGTAAACGGATCAGTTCCAAACAGCGCGTACTGTCCGCCCGGTGTTACATCATCGAGCATCATTTGCTCATACTTCGAGCAGGATGATACCATACAGCTTGCTCTGAGCGCAATGCATTGTGCACGTAGCTCATTGTACTTTGTGCTGATTATATTATTGAGAGTAGCGTCGTTTGGATCATATTTAACACTATCGTCGGTTAATTTGCCCTTGATTGCCTGACTGAACTCGGCCAGCGTTCCCAGGGCCACTTCACAGGTATTGCAGTCGCTAAAGCAACCGTTAAAATCGCTGCTGCTCAGGTAATCATTTACAAAATTCAGTTCGGTACGCAGCGAGTTGTTTGCCTGACGTTGGGTAATGTAGGCTTCGGTATAATCGTCAATTGCTTTATTGGTAAGCTTAAATTCAAAGCTGATATAATATTCCCCGATCTGATTAAAAGTAACGTTGAAGGAACTGCTTTGTGTACCGCTATTATTGCAGTCACCGGTTAATGACCCGATGGGTATGGGCATGGTGAGGCCTGTAGGAACTTCCTGTCCGCAGTCGTTGGTTACATGAATAGTAAGATCGTAGTAACAATTGCTGCACACCTGAAAAGCGCTGCCCTGATAGGTATAGATCAGTTTTTGAATGTCGTAATTAAAAGTAGCGTTGGCGTTCAAAACCGAATTGAGATAGGTAGTTTTGGCATACAGACTTAATGCGGTAGCATCAAATGTAAATTGCGAAGGCCGAAGAATGGTAAAGGTTTTGGCTTCGGCAACAGGTTGCGAAGCGAGGGCATCCAGCCCTTCAGGTGTACCGCCGGTGAGTGCCGTAGCAATGGTTTTACCACTGGCATTTACATATGTTACACTGATCTGTTTATTGGGATCTACCACCATATTTTTCATGTAGTGGTGGGCGTAACCTACATCGCTACCAAAGAGGCGATCCAATTCCCAGGGTTCGGGTTTACCATAATAATATTTGGTAACATGGCGACCGGTTATACCGGGTTGAAAAACGGGCCCTACCCCACCCTGGGTGCGAACACGGCCGGTATTGTCGTTTACATATTGGATAACAGATAAAGGATATCCATTGGCGTGTGGTATATACTTATTATATTTTTTGTCGTTGTAAAACTCGTTTTTCTCAGAATAATACCGGGCAGCGCCGCTGATCCTATTCAATGTATCGGGTATGTTTTCACAGAGCTCACCGATGGCGCCTCGAAGATTACGATAATCATAGGAGGCGCCATTTCCATTGAGATTGAAATTAGGATAAAAATGGAACTTATAGTCTTTGGTGGGTGCGGGCAGAATACTGGCTCCCGCACGCCCAAACTCATCGTATACGGTTTCCTGTACCACGGCCACGTTATCTGAATTATTGATGGTAACCATTTGCCGGTTGCGCAATGAGCCATCGAAATAACTTACCACTTCTTTTTTCTTTCCTTCTTCAGCAAAGGCGGCCGAATACTGCCAGTTCAGTTTGTCTTCATGCCATAAAGGGATTGTCCATATGGCATAACCGGTTGGCGTACCGTCTGGGGTTGTAACCTTATAATCCCAATCATCTTCATTGCGATATCCATTGGTATAATGCACCTGGCGCATGCGTACCATAATGTATTTGGCATTGTACACCATAGTAATGTCGTAGGTATTGGCTGCCGTGGTAATACGGGTGGCATTATTGCGGAAGAGGCCGTCCAGTACATCGGCGCCCGGTGTTTGATTGGCCAGCACCTGGTTAAGCAGTGGTTGTTTATCTGTAACATTCTCATCGAACACCGCCCATTCAATATCGTATTCTGCTCCATCAATAGGAACCCATGTAAGATGCAGAAAATTATCGCTGATGCCGGAACCATTTGTTACAGACAGCGCACTCATCTTACTATCTGATGCAACATTTTCTGTTGACGAGCCAGAAAACGAACCTGCAAATTCTATACTTTTTTCAGGATGATATGCATAATCACGATCAATCACTACCTGGCTGGTAAGCTGCAACACAGGCGGAATATTCTCTCCCAGCTCAGGACTGCTAATACTGTTCACCGTTATCTTAACCCAGTACCCGTTGCTGAACGGGTATACATCTTTGGCTTTATAGGTAGCACCGGAATCAGGCGAAAAATTGATCTTTAATTTAACGCTGTTGATGGTCACCGGTTCAGCCTGATCAGGCGTTGAGAAATATTCTACTTTCAGATCCACTTCACAGCTAAAGGCTTTGTTCATCACCACCGGCGTGTCGTAGGTAAGCTGTAACGACACAAAATTCTTTACCGTGCGGTTGGTGATCTCGTTCCAGTCGAAATACGGATTGCGAAACTTCTCATCCTTTACGATCAGTGAATCGCCTTTTTTAAAAATGCCTTTCAACTGGTTCTGATAAGGTTCAACACCGGCAAATGACTGCAGGCTGCTTACCACCGTAAGCAGTATTAAAAGGAACCGGTTTAGCCTGTTTTGGTGGATCATGAGTATGGTGATTTGATCGGTGATCGGTTAGCTTTGCTTTACTGGTTAATCAGTTCATAATCGTGGTACGCCGGTGTAACTTCCCATTCATCCTGCTTTTTCTGAACAAATTTGTGTGTGCTCAGGTAATGACCTGCATCCGGATCATCATTCCAGTCTTTTATAACCAGCGTTATCCATTTTTCTTTATCGGCGTTCATAGGATCGGTTACATCGGCCTGGCGCATAAATATTTTTTTCACCTGACGGCTCACACTATCATACTGAACCGATAATTCTTTATAGGAAATGTGGTTAGGGTTTTGCATGCTGATGGTAAACAACCTGTTGCTGCCGGTTTCTTTTGTAAACACAAATCCTTCGCTGCGGATATAATCGTACAATTCATTTACAGGCAAACCGGGCGACTGTATTACCTGTTTTGATTTGGACAGTAACATTTTTTGAGCAGCATGGTCAACGAAAAAATAATGTTCATCGTTGTTGATGGTTTCGGTTTTTCCCATTTGCAGATAGAACTGTTTTCCGTTTTTGCATACAGTATAGGCAACATCTATCATGGCATTGGCCGAATCGGTTTTATCGAGGGCCGTCAACAGGCCGTTGAGGTAATAACTGGTATTCGTGGTGTCGAATGGTTTTAACCACGATAACATTTCATTCATTAAAGCCTCCTGCGCAGCATCTTTTTTGTTGGCTGTTTCCTCTATGGCACTGCTTTTTTCGGGTTGCCGGCCCAGCCACTTCTTAATGCCGGTTGTATTGGCCACTGCAATAGCACCCGCAATTACAGGCACTGTAATCAATAACAGGATGCGTATTTTTTTTGAAGTACTCATAAGCACTTTTTCTTATTCAATTTTGTTACAAATGGCAGTACTACTGTTTTCTTTTATAGGACGATCTGTTTTCCTTTATGGTCATAATGCCTCTTTCAGTTTCTTTCTTCACCCGCACCAGCGATCCTTCGTCGTCGTACTCATAAAATGTGGCAAAGTTGTTTTCATCCATTTCCGCCATCAACCGCATGGTTTTGTCGTCGTATGCATAGGTTTTCATATGCGCATCGAAGGGGTGAATACGCAGGTCGTCGAAATACACCGTACCTCCTGCCGGTTGCACAAGAATGCTGATAGAAGTATTGTTAGCGGAAGCAGGGATATCAATAATGCCTTCTACCTGTTTCCATTTTTCCACTATTGCTTTCATAGTAAGGGTAACAGCAGCTCCATTAACAGTAACCGTGATGCCCGGTGTATTAGTAGTAGGCTGATTATCTTTCACCCAGGCACTGAATACATATTTTTTGTTGGGCTGAGGTTCAAAGCCAATGGGATAAATACCGGTTCCCGGTTTGATACTGTATTCGCCTTTACAATTGTTGGCCAGATAGGGCACCTGCCTGGTTTCCATGCTATGAACAGTAGTAGTAAGTAAAATGCCTGCAGCCGGTAAATTGAGAGCGTAATTACCGGAGTGTGTAAAGGCGCCGGTTGTTTGCGGCAGCAGATCACCGCCCGGATTTACTCTGAATACCGGATCGCACACATCAGGTGAATTGCCGCTGATGCAACCCGACCTGAAACGGATATCTTCAAAGCTTTCGAAGTATATATCCCTGAACCTTGAATTGGAGGCAACTGCACCAGGCAAATCGCCCCTGAATACAAAACCAGCAGCACTATAACGACCAAGGGCATCTTTGTTTTCCAGCTCCTGCCCGTATTTATCGTATAATGTAATGGTATTAGCGGTCACCCATTCCGGTACGGTAGTGGAATCCCATTTTGAATTGCCGTAATTGTAATTGAAGAAAGGTCTGAATAATTCAAAGTAGCCGGCGTTTTTAACATCTACACCTAAAGGTTCTGCATTGAACAGGTCGCTGTATTTTCTGTTCACCTGGTATACTTTGCTTTCTTTCGGCCGCCAGTTACCACGGTAACCGTTTACAAATGGGTTTATCACTTTATTTACCGGCATCTGGCAGCTTTTGCAGGAATTCATGGGCAAGCCATTGGGGCAGGTATACCTTGCAACAGCGTCTGAAGTGCCAACTTTCCTGAACACCTGCACATCGGCGCCTAAAAGTGAAGCTGTTGAGAACAGGATTTTGGCCTTTTGAGGTATATCGCTGCTTATAAGCTCTTCGAAAGTATTATTGTAGATTTCCACGCCTACAGAAGCCGGACCCAAATCGTTTTTAAATTCAACCCTTAATGTGTGTGTGCAGCTTGCTGAAAGCGTTATTGGTTTTACATGCCACGATTGATAAGCGTCTCCATATTCGTAATTCGGAAATTGATTCCACAATCCTCCGTCGATATATATGCGTATTCTGTTGTCACCGGCATATCCAATATAGTATTGTTTTGTTTCGGGAATTGATATACATTCTTCAAAAGCGAGCCATTCACCGTCAATCAGCTCGTCAGTACAAGGCCATACACCAACCCTTGCCAGTTTGCCGCACTTATCGCCACAGGCAACGTTTGGTGTTTGATTCGTTCTGCTACAGGTTTCAGCCGGCACAGCTGCTGCTGAAGCATCAACCGCTACACGGGCATTAGATGCAGCCGCACTTGAATCGTATTTGGTGGCCACTCTGGCTGCTACACCTGCAGGGCATGCCGCACAGGCTCCTCCCCAGTAATCTGATTTTATTATAACACTATCTCTTCCGTCGGGTGTAAAAATTTTTCCTCCGCTTGTGCCATAAGCCGCCAGCCACCCTGCACACAGTCTGAAGCAGTATTGGGTGTTTTCCACCGGCTGCGCTACGCAGGTTAATCCATCTGAACTCAATGTATAACCAGCCGGACAAGTAGCGCAGGCAGGTTTAACGCCCCACTCTTCCTCAAATGTGGTAGCCGATGCCGTTAATACTTTCAGCGACGTTCTATCAGCATCCCTGGAGAACAAAACATATTTTTTGCCGGTATTCAAATCTGCAACCGCACTGATCGGGTCGTTCATACAAACAATACCTGTAGCCGGTGGCGTAAGCATATTGCGGTAACCCGAACGAAGTATTTTTACTGTGCTGCCAATATTGTTGACAATATTTCCATACCTGTCGACCAGCTTTTTGGTTGATAGCAGATTAGGATTACCATCCGGGGAGCTTTGAATGATCCAGCACATATTGCCGTTTGAAATATCGACCAGCTCATCGCCAGGGTACAGTAAATCATTATAAGTACTGTTCGATATCGTGCCATCGGTATTAACCCTAAAACTCTGGATAAGGGTCCCGATATTTTTGTAAGCCCCGCCCATGGCCGGATATATCCAGTAAGCAGGGAAATTAACCGTGTATACCGGCTTATCGAATTCATTTTGGGTTTTCGATATCACTACTTCGCCGGTTAAGCCATCATAAGCAACGTTTTCTGTGGAAATGGATGAACCATTTTCGGTTTTTACCACTTTATCGATGATGCCATAATATTGTATCACCTTCATGGTGCAGGCGCTGCGGAACAATTTGTATTCATTGTTTTCCTTACTGGGCCAGTGTGGTAAAAATCCGGGTACACCAAAAAATGGCAGCGGAAACACATCGCCGCCCGTTTGAATGGTTTGACCGGTAGATGATGTTTCCTGTTCACGCATATCGGTGAACATTTCTATTTCACGGCCAATGACCTGGTTTTCGTCAATCTCTCCTTTTTCATTCACCACATTCACCACATTCCTCAATTTCAATTCGCCCGCATTCAGCGGTTCGGTATTATAGAAATATTCTGTGGTAGAAATTTCGGCATTGCTTTGATTGAATATGCGTGTGGCTTTGGGTTTGCCATGCATATCGTTCAACTCAATAGAATAACCCTGTGAAAAGGTCAGCTCGTGAATACTGTTCGAGCCCAGCAGCGAATACCATCCCGAAGGTCCGCGCTGGTTTACTTTATTAGAGAGTGTTTTAACAATTACCGGAAATTCTTTCGCCGTGTAAAATTCATTGACTACATATCCTGTTTTTTGCTGCGGGTCAGGATTGCCGGTTGCATCAAGATCACGCACAGTTACTTTGCTGTAGCCAACACTGGCGCCGGGGAATAAAGATTCGCCAAACGGTTCTTCGAGGTTATAAAAGTTATTGATCGCCCCTTTTATTTTTTGAACATAGGGAACCGGCTGATGTATGGGATTTTCATCATTACCTACCGATGGCTCATAACTGGCTACCCCACTGCTGATCTCTTTGTCGCCCAGCATCGTGGTATATTTATACTCCTGGCCGTACGAAGCGCTGACTGTACTGGCATTCCCCGACATATCGGCCCATTTATCAGAGATCGCGATCTTTTTAACCCTGGAACCACCTCCGAGTTTTATACCGTCAATTTCTGTTATGCGTACAAAACTTTTGGCAAGATTGAAGTTGTTACAAAATGTTTCTTTAGAAGCTCTCTGGTAAAACGAACGGCGTAATTCATCGAGATTTTTGGCAGCATTTACTATTGCCGTTACAGCTGCTTTAACTGCTTTGGCTGCATCGCCTGCTTTAACCCTGTTTTTATAACCGGGATAGGCATAACGCGGATATTCCATACGCAACTTTTGCCAGGCCGCAAGCAAAATGGGGTTCATGGTAATTTTACCATCCGTAATTTTTTCGAATATTACATTTACCTGTGTTCCCGAAACTTTTACATCAACCACTTTGGCATAACAGGGAACAAAGTCATAATAGGTTTCGTTAAGCGGCTGGTTTTGGGCATCTATTCCACCCTCATTTACAAAAAGTTTGGTATACAGGTAATCGGAGCCATTCAGGTAGGCTTTCTTAAACCAGTCTCTGTCGTTGGGTGGGTCAGTTGATTTTTTTCCTTCCGGTACCGTTAACTGCAATCCGAACGCATCAATTAAACCGGGTGCCGCATTGCCATTTATATCTTTAATCAGTTTGTCGAAATGCACCATCGCCATCGCCCGCTTATTCTGCACATACGCATAGTCGTCGCTTTCGTAGGTTACATTAATTTCTCCGCCGGTGGGCAGCTCAATTTTGGACAACTGCCAATACCCTGCTGCAATATCTGCTTCGGTTTTATTGGTAGTGCTTCCATTTCTATCCTGATTGTCATAAGGAAATTCATCATTGCGCAGCGGAAAGCCATTATTGCTGTTCGCGTCGCGCGATTTGTAGGTTCCCCAGCGGTCGGTTTGCAAATTACCATACGCCACCGGATCAGCATTAACCTGATCGCCATTATAATGAAACAGGTAAGGATGTGCAATTCCTTTAGGCGAATTGCCATATTGGAAATATACTGTGTCTAAGGTTAATTTTCCGTTTTTGCCGCCTGCCCTGCTATTTGGGACATTTGTACCCAGATTATAGTTATACTTCAGCTTTACTACTTTAATTGGTCGCGTTAAATCGGCTTTTGAGTAAAGACGAATCTCAGTTAATCTTTTTTGCTTTTTATTCAGATCAATATCCCCCCAAACATCTAATACACCAAAGCCATCCTGTCTGTCTTCTGTAATAAAGTAGGCGATCTTTGTTTTGGTTTCAATAGAATGCAGGTACCACAGTTCTTTTTTACCAAATACAACACTGGCTTTGTCATCGTCGGGATCAGCAAGCAATCCTTTGCTCATAGTAAAGTTTTCCTTGCCGTATGGAGAGCGCCAGTAATAAAGCCAGGGCGCCTTCGAATAATTGAATTTAATAGCTGTTCCGCGATCATCATCGGTAATGCCATCTCCGGTTACATCTACATAATCAGGCGAAAGAATAGCAGTTAATAAATAGCTGGTGGCATAACCGGGCTGTTCATCTTTGTGCAGGTAATTGTCGTTTTCATCGCTTTTATTTTGTACAACATCATTGCCATTCTTTGTAATTTTTATCAGGTTATTGACATTATCCCGTGTTCCATAACCAGCATCATTAATGGGATGGCCAATGGCAAATGAATATTCTGTTTGCCCGGCATTATATACCGGTATACCATATACACTTCTTTTGCCGCCTTCATCGGTTACAGTAATCTCTGAAATATGATGCGCTTTACGGTATTGAATTCCTTCTTCACCTGCTCCCAAACGGCTTTCTGTTTTCGCAGCAGCTAACTGATGGCAGCTATTCGGCGTAAATGCCTGATCAACGGATATAAAAGGATACGAATTGATTGTTTTATCCAGGCCCGCAACACTTGCTTCTTTGGCAGTGAGATAAGAAATAGCAACGCGTTTCTTTTGTTTATCTGTTTTTTGAATGGTTGAAACAGGCAGTGTAGTGTTACCAGCAATCCTGAAGTTCCCCGTAGCTGTTTTGCTGCTGATATCAACGGCTACAGGTTGTGTTCCTTTTAACAAAGAAACCATGTTGTTGTCTTCAAGATTTTTTTCACCTACCTGTTTAAAAAATACGTTCTCTGCATTGGGGTTAGTAGTAGGTGCATCCTGAAAATCGCCTTTTGGCAAATACGAGTTATCTTTTGTCCATTTACGGGTTGCGTTCTTTACCGATTGTTCATAATAAGTGATACCGCCGTGTGCATAGCCACCGATACCGGCGTCAAAACCGAGTGTTTGCGTGGTTGATTCATCAATGGCCTCGTTATCGAATAAAACGCCGGAACCTCCACGATATAATCTGAACTGGCCGCTTCCTCCCTGGCTTGTGTATGAGAAAATATCAGGCGTAGCTACCGGTACGGCCAGGTTTGGCAGTTCGGGCATGATCATATTTTCCTTTTCGCGTAAAAAGTCCATCATGGCATTGGCCTGCTTTTTACCGCGCTCGGCATACAAATAGCCAAAGGCGCTATTGGTTAGTGTGCGTGATTTTACTTCACGAACAGATTTATAACCTGTACCACCGCCCCCGGCAAATACCAACCAGGCTGCGCCTCCTATATCAAAGCTGAATGAACCGAAGTTTGACCGGTAAGGCACCTGAATCTTCGGTTGTACGGGATCGGTATTATATGAAATGGTAGAACCGCCCAATTCGTAACTGGCGCTGCCGTTCTTTACTTTTCCTGTTTCTGATTCCTGTTTTTGACCCGATACAGAAAAAGAAGAACCAAGTGTAAGTCCTTTTAATCCGCCACGTGTATTATAACCGATCGAAGCAGATAAACCGGGTGATGCAGTGGTATTATCTGCTACCTGCATTTTATACGAAAGCGAAAGTGAGGGCGTAACATCTACACCGCTTTGGGTGCTCGACATCAGTCCTACACCCATACCTGCCGTAAGGGCGCCGCTTCCCGCAAAAGAATATGAAATACCGGCATTAGCGCCCAGTTCGGCGCCGATACCTGTGTAGTTATCACTGAACACACCCAGCGAAAAAGAACCATTTACGCCCAGGTCTTTTAAAACGCCTTTACCTTTTATTTCTACTTTAGCGGTCAGGCGACCGCCAACGGTTACTTTGGGTTTGGTATAGTGTTCGGTAACATAGGCATCGCCGCTCATATCATCGGGAATACCGCGTAACTGGCGGTTGATGGCGCCCACGTTCAAATTCCAGCCAAGGCCAACCCAGCTCGCTTCGTCATCAATACCTGAGCCTGAGGAGTAATTGAGGTTCAACGGATACCCGTCAACATCCATAACCGGTAAATTATAGCTAAAGTTACCTGTGAACAGGTCGACCATATCGCTCACACCGGCCTGCTTAAACGAAGAAGCTTCGGGTTGCGAAGGACCCGAAGTTAATGCCAATGCGGTTACCGGCAGCAGGGTTTGTACCCCTATAACTATTAACAGGAAGGCGGCAATAGGTTTGCGGTACTTTATTCTATGCTTCATTTGCATAACATTGCAATGTTTCTATTTCATCAATTTTGATTCGGTCAAAAACAAATACCTGTTTGGTGTTGGTGAATAAGCGGTCGAAGAATATCACCTTAACCTGTTTGCCTGGCGTAAAATCTTTTTTGGCAAATACCAGCAGGTATTCAAAGCTTTTATGGTTACCGGTAACTACCGGTTCTACCAAAACGGGGGTCAGGCGTGGCAGCGCTTCGGAAGTGGCAAACAAACTATCCAATCCGTAATACAGTGCTGTTTTATCGCCTGCCGTTTGTGCATTGTTTTCAGGACATACAACCTGTAATTTGAAATAATAAAAAGCCGTATCCCTTGCCGTTGGCAGTGAATCATCCTTCATTAATACCGAGGAAGGCACGTATGAAAGCTGCAGCGAGAATTTGTTTACTTCTTTTTGTTCAGCCAGATCCTTCCGGCCGGCCGAATAAATACGGGCAATTTTCTCCTTGCAGGTTTCGCGGCAACCGGTAGCAATAAGGAGTGCCGTAAAACAATAAGCAGTTAGTTTCATCCGCATTGGGTTAATTAGTTTAAGCAGGACGGATGTTTGTTTCATGATCCAGATTTATACAAAAACCGTAATTTTCTTTCGGTGTTATTGGGTAATCGTACAGTCATGATATAATGATACCCATCGGTGAATGAGTCGTTTTCCGACACATCGATCACAATATTGTTATTACCTTTTTTCAGCTTAACTTTTGGAAGATGCTTTACAGCCTGGTCGGGTTTGTTCAAACAAAAGATCGAGTACTGCAGGTTGGTTTCTTCATATGCATTATACACGGCAAACTTTATTTTGCCATTCGCTATGTAGTAATTGCCCCTTGCCAGGTCTTCGATATCCCTGAAACCGTCGTCTTTGTCGACTTTCGGTGTGTCGTTACATTTTATTGTAAACTCCCATATTTCTGACCGGTTCAGGATCATTCCTTCTTTATATACCGTTACCTGCCATGCATAGGATTTTCCTTCTTCCAGCTCTTTGGCAGCAGGCGGATAAATTAGCATGGACGACAAAATATTCGACTGATTGATAAGTGGAAGATTATATACCAATGCTTCACTGGCCGGCTGTCCTGATTTCATTTCGGCTACTGTAACGCGGTATTGCGACCCCGGAATGGCGGGCAACGAAGGCTGCCAGGTAAAAGATGGGCGTTTTTCGCAGATCTTTTCTTTTAAATAGGGTTCAATCAAAAACAGCGGGGTCAGGGGTTCTACCAAATAATCGAAGCACTGCTCGCCCAGCATTTCGCCCCTGCCCGTTTTATCCTGCCGGTATATCTGAAAGCAATATTCATATTCGCCTTCGGGAAATACACCGCTTTGCCTGAGCAACCGGGCAAGGTTATTTTCTGAGAATCTGATAACCGCTGCCGATACCGCATTTCGGTCGATACTGTTTACACCCGGCATCAGATTAAAAGGAGCCGTACTGATCATCACCACTTTGCCCGATTTTTTTTCGGTTACGGCAATGTCGATCGAAACGGTTTTTGTTTCAGCGGTTGCATTGGTAAATTTTGCCAGCAGTAAGCCATCGGTGGTGCGTCCCTGCAATTCAGGTACAAACTGTACAATTATTTGCGAACGGCTAATGGTACACAGGCTGGTGCAAAAAATTATTATAAATAGTTTTCTCATAATTCAGCATCATTTGATCTGGTAACGAACAGACAGCTCGCCGCGGAAACTGCCATACAAATAAGCATTTACAGGCGTAATAAGATTTTTACGGCAATCGATATATAAGCCAACTGAACAGTTCTTCAACACCATGGCGTTCACCGATTGTCTGATGCCCACCTGCCGTGCTGCTATGGAATTGTTCAGGTATGTAAGGGATGAATTGAGCGATATTGTTTTGAACAACGGATACCCCGCTCCTATTTCGGTGGTAAACAGGTTGCCCATTAATTCATAATCGGCAATTTCTTTATTATAGAAGGTGTTCATCATCAGCACGGTTGAACCCACTGGTACCGATGTTGACCATTGCATTAACAACAGATTGCTTTGTCCGCCTTTTTGAACGGCGATGTTATCGAACTGCTGCCAGCCGAGTGAAAAATTAGTGCGTTGCGACACCCCCTTTACAGGGCCTGAATATTGCGCATCGGCCGTTACTTTGCGACTTACAAACATTTTTTCTTTACTGTCTGCATCTTTGCGCACTAACTGATACTGATTGAACTTTCCACCAAGTGTAAGTATGCGGCTGAAGCGGTAGCGTCCCTGCAGATCAAACTGCATGTTGTTCCATTTCAGATTTCCGTCGCCGGAATAATTATAAATACGATTGGCGAACCGGGCCTGCACATAACCCTTTCGGGTGATCTGCTTGCGTAATTGCATATCATATTGCCAGGACCCTTTTGAAGCAGAAGGGTTGCCGGGGTTGGTATACCCAAAACCTGCATATGCAACATGCACATTATGCGAAAGGCCTGCTTTTTCCCATTCATCCATATACCGAACGCCTGCCGAAAGCGTTTGGAACAAATCGTCGGTATAGCTGAATACCGCGCTTTTATGTTCCATTACTGTATTGGCATCGGGCGATACGGTATTTTTATATTGTGTAGCCGATTTTGACAGTTCGGCTTCTACCAGTCCGGCCCTGCGTACTTTAATTGATTTTGAAATAGTACCTGCAAAAATATTTCTGGGTAATGCCAGCTGTGAAAAATAAGCTGTATTGGGCGAGGTGGTATTGCTGTTCATTACGGTTACGTGGGTGCTGTTCTTTCCTTCTTCGCCTTTTCCGAATTGTAAGAACTGCATAAACGAAGCTGAGCTCATGAGCGAATTTTGTAAGCCGGCATCTTTTAAAAAGCCGCCGTCTTTAACCTGGCCCAAACCACCCGAGAATGTATTTTTATTTTTAAGAACCGATAATGCAGCACCTCCGCGAAGTAATGTGTTTACTCCTCTTTCACTTCCATTCATACCAAACGTACCGGCATTCATTGCACCTACATTGGTAAAGAACCGTTGCAGTCCATTTAGCGGTAATAAGTTAGAAGCGGCTTCTTTTATTACCTGCGGTTGTTTCAGGCTTTCTTCGGCCTGGGCATTCATATGCTGCTGCAGTCGTGTAACCTGGTTAGCGTTGATACCGCTGGCAGCCATTTTATTTTTTAAAGACCCAATTTTATTGCTGAGTTGCTCCATCGACGACAAATAGTCGCTCTGGTTTTTCATTTGCTGCAGCAATGAATCTTTTTGCTGAGCGGTCATCGAAGCGCCATGTTCATCGAGTAATTGCTGCGATCCCTGCAGGCGTTCACGAAGGGCCTGTATTTCACCGGCCGGCATCAGCTTTTCTTTTATCTGATTATTGTCGAGCTTCAGCAGTTCATCGTTCGAAATTCTTGCTTTTACAAAAGCTTCGGGATCAGGAATTGCATCGGTTGTGGCACCTTTTATTTGCTGCGTCACTTCGCTGTCGAAATGTGTTTTCACATACGATAGCATGTCCATATCTGTCAGCAGGTACTTCTTCATATTATAATACTTCCCCAACTTTTGCTGCAGGCCCTGCTGAAACCCGTCTTTGTCGAAGGATACTTTCATGAGATTGTTGTACTGCAACGGCGTATAGTCATTGGAGAGATTTGAAAACCCAACCTGAAAAGGAATATCCATCAGCATTACCTGGTCGCTTACCTGCAACTGGTGCATCCATGGAGCCGGGGTTATTTGGGTATTATCGTGTACAACGTTGTATTCAATACCACTGAAATGATTGTTCAGGAATTTATCGAATGTAGGTATCTTAAAAGATTCCTTTCCATTTACCGAATAAAAACCGCGTATTTTACTGCCAATAAATTTCTGCAATGAACCTGAGTCGCGCGAAACCGAAAAGCTTTTCACTATTTTATTTACCCGGTCTGTTCCAAAATTGTTCTTTACATAATAAAGGAACTCCCCCATAACAGAATCCTTCATGCCACCAAAAGCAGTTTCTTTTAGTTTGCTTTTAAAAAGTGTATCCAACCGGGTTTGACTCGTTGCAAAACCGTTGGGAAACAACCTGCGGTGATTCAGCGAATCGACCATATTATTATACATGGCTTTATCGGCAATTAAAGGCAGCGCTATACCCGAAGACAAAGAATCCTTTGCCGGCAGCTTTAAGCTGGTTGTATTTTGGGCCTGCACGCTGATTATACCTGATAACAGCAATGCCATTATCAATACACTTTTTCGGTTACCCGAAAGGAATAATATTTTTTTATAAGGCATATAAATTCTTTACAGCCAAAAACTGGCATAACAGCAATTGTGAAAAAGGGAAAACCTTTCGCAGCGTTATGAAAAAAACAATAGTAACAGCTGTGCTAAACTGCTATGAATAATCGGGGAGTAAAGATGTTGACGGGAAATAGTGTTCGAAACAGTAAGTGATAACAGGCAATTTGGTATTGCGCGAAACGTGAGGATAAGAGGTTAACATGGTCTCGGTTTCGTTTTGGTTAGGAAATTAAATTAACAGGTCCCTTGCTTGGTGTTTCTGAGTACCTTAACAGTTTAAAAGTAACACTTTTAATATATCACCTAATTATTTTTGATAGCCGTGCAGTTTAAACAATAAGTGTGTTATTTTGGGCGATAACTGTGTAAGTGACCTGCGGATGTTACATTAATTAAAGGCCTTATCTGTTACGGTTATACCAAGTCCGGCCTGACTGGAACAGGTAACTTTTCCATAATCAAATTGTAAACCGGTTGCACTGTCTTCGGCGAGTAATAAGGGGCCATCCATATCAACATAATCGAGTAAGGGAGCCAGGTGTGCAATGGCGGCAGAACCAATAGTGCTTTCGTTCATGCAGCCGATCATCACCTGCATGTTGAGCGAGCGGGCATTGGTGATCATGCGGCGGGCAGGTGTAATGCCGCTGCATTTGGTGAGCTTTATATTAATGCCATGAAAATGTTCGTGGCACTTTTGCACGTCTTCTTCGGTTACGCAGCTTTCATCGGCGATTAATGGCAATGGTGATTCGTTAAACAACCGCTTCATTCCTGCCCAGTCATCTTTAGCCAGCGGCTGTTCTACCAGCTCAACCCCCAGGTCTTTAAGCACCGGTATTTTTTCAAGGGCTTCATCAACCGTCCAGGCAGCATTGGCATCAACACGCAAAACAGCATTGGTATGTTTTCGTAAGGCAGTTACAATGGCTATATCCTGATCGGTACCTACTTTGATCTTATAAATGGGCCAGGGCTTTTCCTGCATCTTCTGCACCATTTTTTCAATGGTGTCGATGCCTATAGTGTAATCGGTAGGGGGTGCTTTTTCCATATCCAGACCCCATAGTTTATACAAAGGTTGCTGACGAATTTGACCGTACAGGTCCCAGGCTGCTATGTCTAATGCACAAACGAGGAAATTATTTTGCGGATAAAGATGGTGCAGGTAATGCCAGTAACGTTCGGGGTCGGTAAATGCAAATTTTTCAACGAACATTTTTTTGCGTTCAAGGTCTTCGATCATTTTTTCGACCGGAATATTATAATAGGCAATGGCCGGCGCTTCGCCATAGCCATATAAACCGCGGTGTTCGAGCTGAACAATCAGAGAAGGTTGATGGGTTTTGGTTCCTTTTGAAATAGTAAAAGGGTATGTGAACGGAAAACTGACTGGTTTATATGTTACTTTCATATTGTAAATATCGAATGTCGAATGCTAAATGTCGAAATGAAGAACCTTCAAATTTCGACATTTAATATTGGATATTCAATATTCGATATTAATTTTTAGCGTCCTGCATCATTTATATACTCTTCTATTTCCGAGTTAAATTCTTTTTCCTTTAGCAATTGTTCAAGTGTAATGTGCATGCGATAGCGCCAGTAATGTTGGGGATTAGCAGGCACGTTTATGCGCTCATCATGCGGGTTCTCCCTGCGCAACGTTTCATTCATGCCCAGCAGGTCCTGCAGCTGAAAGGTAACCCACAAAGCGGGCGATTCAAAATGCTGAATTACGATGGCCTTATTTATCCATGCTTCGCAGGTAGATGGCGCCTCGCCCCACTGCCCTAATACATTGTTGTAAAACCGTTGCGTTTTTATGCGGTCTTCTTCCCACCATCCGCGAAGGGTGCTCATATCGTGGGTTGAAGGCGTAACTACCGATAAATACGGCGCATGTGCCGGATGAAAAAATTCGGTATGTATATCTTTCGGCATGCGTTGAATTTCCAGACTTATAATTCCCAGCTGTTTCATTACGATTGGTACGCAATTCGGAACCATGCCTAAATCTTCGCCGCAAATAAGCATATTGGTCGACCGTTTCAGTGCCGGTAATTTTCTTAACCCTTCTTTCATCCAGTAAAAGTCCTGCCTGCGGTAAAAATAATCTATGTACAGATCTTTTAGTTTATCCTGTATGTAGGTTTCGAGGTGCCTGAACGAAGCGGTGCTTTCGATACTTATTCTGAAGTGAAATTCCCTGCCCTGCGAACCTGGTTCTTCAAACAAAATAACATTCGATATGAGGTCGTATAATCCCTGCCGCAGGTGATTGTTATCTTCGCTTAATTCGAGTTTGTTGAAATATGCTTCAACCTGCCGTTGCGTAGCAAACTCCGGCTTTAACGTGTACTGGTTTCCGGGACCATCTAAAAATGGTTTGAACTTTTCTGTATTCGGACCAAACAGCTCCCACAAAACGGTATCGTTGATAAAGGGCTGGCAATACCTTATATCGTTAAACCAAATTCCCCGTTGTTCAAATTCTTCGATGTGTACCGTAGCGGCATGTACAAAATGTCCCATGATGCCTTCCACGGCATGCAAAGGAATACTCCATATACGAAAGAACCCAAGAATATGATCTATACGAAAAGCATCGAAATAATTGCTCATTTGTATAAACCGCTGGTGCCACCATTCGTATCCGTCGGCTGCCATGCGGTCCCAGTTGTAAGTAGGAAATCCCCAGTTTTGTCCTTTCACCGCAAAATCATCGGGTGGAGCGCCGGCCTGCATTTCAAGATGATACAGTTCCGGTTCAACCCAGGCATCACAGCCATAGCGGTAAACACCAATGGGAATATCGCCTTTTAAAATAATACCATTCTTATGGGCATATTCTGCAGCATCCTGCAGTTGCTGATGAAGGTGGTATTGGGTGAAATAATGGATGCCTATATAATCAGCTGATTTGCCTTTTGCTGCAGCCAGTTTCTCAATGGCTTCTTTTTTGTATTCGGTGTATTGCTTCCATTTATTAAAATCAGAAGTGCCATTATAGTCGCGCAGGTAGCAAAAAACGGCATAAGGCACCAGCCAGTGTTTATTGTTCTCAAAAAACTCAAGATAGTCTGCGTCCTTTGCCCACTCTTCTTTTTGCACCATGTACAATTCTTTTATAGCAGCGAGTTTTAGTTTCATCACTGCTTCATAATCCAGCTCGGCCAGATCGTTGAGTTGTTTTTGCTTTTTCTTCAGTGGCTTTAATAATTCGGCATATTCCTTTCCTGCTACTTTGGTAAGATTCAGGTACAAAGGATGCAACGCAAAAGCCGAAATGGCCGCATATGGATATGAATCAACCCAGGTATGGGTGGCGGTTGTATCGTTCACCGGTAAAATCTGGATCATTTTCAGGCCTGTTTTTGCGGCCCAGTCGACCAGTAATTTCAGATCGGTGAACTCACCCGTTCCGAAAGAATTTTTACTGCGCAAACTGAATACGGGGATCACTACACCGGCGCCCTTCCAGGTGGTATTGGGTAAACGAACAAACCCATCGTGTAATATAGTAAGGGTGTTCGTAAGGGCATCACCATGCAGCCAGCGGTTTTCACCATCTTCGAACCGCTCGAAAGTTTTGTTTTTTATATTGTAAACGCCGTATTTGTATTGAATGGGAAATGATTCTTTGGGAAGCTGCAGTTTTATTGTCCACCAGTTGTCTTCACGGTGTAATATCACGGGAGCCGATTCGTCCCAGTCGCCCATATCCCTGGTGCTGCCAGATAAACAAATCACTTCATTTTTTTTGAGCAGCGGCGATTTTACTTTAAAAACATGGGTGGGGTGTTTAACGGCTTTTGCTTTGATGCGTGTTTCGTTGTCTTTTAGCAAAATCTGCTGAAAAGGGTCGGTATAAAACGCATTTTCAAATTCGCCGGGATGGTTCCAGGTATCAAGCACCTTTATTTCCTGCATGGGATTTTTGGTGATGTCGATCGTTTTATTGTCGTCCCATTCCAGCTCGCTGTACCCTTCCTGGTTTTTAAAAACGTAGCTGTAGTGAATGGTATCGGTTTGGGGCGAATTGATCGTAACGGTGCCTGTCCAAAGGTCATTGTTCAGCCAGGTTAAGGGGATCGCTTTTTCAATGGTAAAATTTCCTAATTCTTCGGTATTGCCCGTAACCAGCAGAGATTCGCCGGGCCGGGTATAAAACCTGATAAAAAAATGAATCGTCATATTGCAGTATTTAACTGTACGCTTTTAACCTGTAAACTTTTCCTCTTTCCTGAATGGCAGGAAAGCTGATAATTGTCAACGAAATTATTACAAAGTGTACAAATTCATGTTATTATATGATTAATGCTAACAGGCCGCAACCGGGAGGGGAATCATCATAAAGGCACAAGATACAAGGCTCAGGGCACAGGATTAAGAAACAAAGCACAAGGCTCAGGATACAAGGTTCAGGGTATCCGCCTTTGCTAAAGCTTTGGCGGACAAGCAGAGTTAAAAATACAAGGCCGGGAAGGTAGCAAAAAATACAGCATTATTTTGTACCTGAATCGGCAATTTCGCCCTATTTTTGCGACAAAATTTTACCATATGGCTAATGGCGCTTCAAAATTTTTGTACTGGATCCTGTTTTTAGCATCTGCTGCCCTGTTTGTTTTCGCAATCGCTTCGCGATTTGAGTATCTGACCCTGATCCTTCCTTTTGTTTGTACATTTTTTGTAAAAGCAATGGACATTATTTAAAAGGCAATGGGCAAAGGGCAATAGGCAATAGTCGTTGCGCTTTGGAATTCCCTGGTAAATTCATTTCTCAGTATATTTCATCACGTTATTTCGTTCTATATAAAACAAATGCCACCATATCGGTGGCATTTGTTTTATATCATTTCTAACAAAAGGTCTGTATTGATTGCTGATCAAAATTGCTCACTGAGACTCCTATTCACCATTGACCATTCACCATTCACGCTATTGTTGATTGCTCATAGGCGCCGTTTGCAGGTTTACAATAGCCGTTTCGGGCTTTTCGATAAAAATGGTTTGTTTTAATTTAACGGCTACCGTTTGTTCGTGTTTAACGGCGGGTGTCCATTGCGGCATATTTTCAAAAGCTTCTATCAGGCGATCGTTCAGGTCGTCGTTCCCTCCTTTAATAACATTGGCATAGATCACTTTTCCCTGTTTATCGATCACAAACTCAACCATGGCAAAGGTTTTGGCCTGGCCGTTTTGCAGGTAAGGCACCATGTCTTTACTCAGCTTTTCGAGAAAAGCCTGAAATTTATCGTTTCCGCCCGGATATACCGGCAGGCGCTCAACCACCGATGAAATTTCATCCTGGTTGTAGGTTTTAAGCGGACGGCGTTCCTTTTTGGCCACCACGGCTGGCGCCACTTCTTTTTCTTTGGGAAGGGAGCCTTCTACCACATAATCGCCCTTTTTTGAAACCATAATAACGGGCAGGTTATGGGTTTTTTCGAAGTACAGGTAGGCGTGTTTTAATTCTTCACTCAAATCGTGGTATTCAGGAAAATCCTTTACGTATTTTTTCAGGTAATCGCTGCTGCGCGGATTATCGAACCGTATGGGGAAAATATGCACCGGAATAAAATCCTGTCCCATGCTTTTGGCCTGCGCAGCGAGAATGTATAATTCTTCGATCTGTTCGTTATTAACCGGAATACAACCGGTTGTTACGCAGCTGCCGTGAATGTAAATATCACCACCCGGCATCAATGAATCGCTGAGTATCCTGTCTGATGCATTGGGGTAATTTAAACCGAGCGACAGGTGGTAGTTGCTTTTGGGATTAAACTCATTGATATAATAAAACCCTTCGGGAACCTGATAATCGCCTGCCATACGCTTAGGGCCCAGCGATCCGGCCAGTGCACATACCCGGTAGGTTTTAAACAGCTTAAACTTTTCGTTCATTTCCTGTTTAACCCAAACTTCTATCTGGCTGTCGTACTTGAACGAACGGATATAAATATACCTGGCAGGCCAGGTTAATCTTTTATCCTTAAACTGTTTCATCAGCGTATCTTCCTTATGTTTAAGCGCTTCACTGATACGCGGGAACGACCTTTGATAGTCGATAAAATTATAACTGGCAGCAGCCATTTGCGCTGTTGCTGTTTTTGCCATTCCCATGGCTGCCAGTAAAATTATGGTTAGGTATCTCATTGAAGGTAACTGCGATTAAAACGAAAATTAGGTTATGATTATTTGGTTCACAATGCTGATCTGATGTTAAAATTAATGCAAACAAAGCACCAAATTTCATTTTAGCTTATGCACATTGTGGAAAACGGAAAAATCCTATAGGGCAGGCATCGCTATTAACACAGCCGGTTTTATCACCTGACTTTCTTATAAATTACAAATTAACCTTAATCAATATTCATATTCAGGTGTTTCAGCGAAAAGATCCTGAGCGTAGTGAGCGAAGTCGAACTATCAAAGGATCCAAAATACGCACTGAGCGTAGTCGAAGTGCGACTTACAAAGATTTCGACTTCGCTCAATCTTTTTAAACAATACCCTTCGACTACGCTCAGGGGTATATATGGTTTAAATATAATATTTTCTTTTCCGGGATTACTGATATTTGATTTTTTTCAAATAAAAAAAGTCCCGCCGCAGGCGGGACGTTGGTCTTTATTATGGCTATACCAGAGAAATGACTTTTTCTACAAATTCCCTCTTAATTCCTGTTCACGTTCAATGGCTTCGAACAAGGCTTTGAAGTTGCCTTTGCCGAAGCTTTTGGCGCCTTTTCGCTGAATGATCTCGAAAAATAAGGTGGGCCGGTCTTCGATGGGCTTGGTAAATATCTGCAGCAGGTATCCTTCGTCGTCGCGGTCGACCAGTATGCCCAGTTCTTTCAACGGGGCTAGATCTTCATCTATCTTCCCTACCCTGTCTATCAGGTCATCGTAATAAGAAGTGGGCACTTTCAGAAATTCTACTCCCCGGTCGCGTAAACCCGTTACGGTTTCTACGATGTTATTGGTGGCAAGGGCCACGTGCTGGCATCCTTCGCCATCGTAAAAATCGAGGTATTCTTCCACCTGCGATTTTTTGCGGCCTTCGGCTGGTTCATTAATGGGGAATTTCACAAAACCATTACCGTTGCTCATTACCTTACTCATGAGGGCTGAATACTCGGTGGAAATATCTTTATCATCAAAGCTCAGGATGTTCCTGAAGCCCATTACTTCTTCATAAAAACCTACCCATTTATTCATCTGGTTCCAGCCTACGTTGCCCACGCAATGGTCAACATACTGCAGGCCGGTTGACGTAGGATTGTATACCGATTTCCATTCAACAAAACCCGGCATAAAAGCACCGCGATAGTTTTTTCGTTCAACAAACAGGTGAACCGTTTCGCCGTAAGTGTGAATACCGCTTAATACTACTTCGCCATGAGCGTCGGTAAGGCGGGTTGGTTCCATATAACTTTTACCACCGCGGCTGGTGGTTTCTTCCCAGGCTTTGGTGGCATCGCCAACTCTGAGCGCTAACATTTTTACGCCATCGCCATGTTTGTAAATATGATCAGCGATGGCATTGCCGGCGCGCAACGGCGTGGTTAAAACAAAAGTGAGCTTGTTTTGTCTGATGGCGTAGCTGGCACGGTCTTTAACCCCTGTTTCGGGGCCTGCATAAGCCAGCGACTGAAACCCAAAAGCTGTTTTATAAAAATGAGCGGCCTGTTTGGCGTTGCCCACATAAAACTCAACATAATCGGTTCCTTCGAGCGGTAAAAAATCAGTTTTTGTATCGGCAGATGCAGACGCCATTACTGTCTTTGACATAATAAATTGTTTAGATAGTATAAATTATACATTCACGAATGCAGTGAATTCGCAATAAGCAGCGGAAGAAGAATAAAAGAAAGATTATAAACAACTGTCCATAGCCAATGCTTCCATCAGCAGGCAATAGCCCATGCGTTTGTCGTTAAAAACTTTATGAGGGTAATCGGGTTGCATATTACCGTACAAAGATAAAGAAAATGGAGGAAAAGGTCCTGAGCATAGTGAGCGAAGTCGAACTATCGAAGGATCGCTTAATACGCACTGAGCGCAGTCGAAGTGCGGCCGCAAAGAATATAGCAAACCACTTCCGATAAGGATTTCGACTACGCTCAATCCTTTTGTGTGGTACTTCGACTACGCTCAGGATCTAATGTAAATCCTTATAAATATGATGTGTCAAATTTTGACATTGAGATAATAACTGCAGCTTATGTAAATTTTGATCAATTAAAGCCTGCTTCTTTATTCTTGTCCAGCCTTTTAATTGCATTTCCCTTTGAACTGCATCCTGTAGAAAAGGAATCATTTCATAATATTTCAATTCCAATGGCCTTCTTTTAAATGTATAGCAGGTGGGATATACTCCGGTTTGGTGTTCAGCAAATCTCTTAATGAGGTCGTTTGTTAATCCAACATAATAGGAATTATCCTTACAAAGTATGATATATACATAGTATGCATCCTGGGGTCCATCGTGGTAAATCATATAGATGTTTACTATTATAACAACTATTTTTGAAACTTGTACTAAAGAGGATATTAAAAGATTTCTACAAGGTATTCAAAGTGTCCTGAGCGAAGTCGAAGTGTGGATTTCGACTACGCTCAATCCTTTATTTCGATCCTTCGACTACGCTCAGGATCCTTACGGCTGCTTATAAATCCCAAACGTGTGTATTGCTGCACATGCCTTGCCGCCGGTGATGCGCAGGCGTACATGCGACGCTGTTACCGGTTTGCATTTTACCAGCCATTTGTAACCGATACATTGTTTGCCGGTTGCTTCTGGAATAGCCGTCCAGTTGCTGCCATCGGCTGAATAATCCACCGACCATACTGTGGTACGATGGCCGAGTTCAATTACTTCCTGTAGCATCAGTACATCAAATGTTTTGGGCGATGTCAGGTGAAAAGTAATGGTATCTGTTGTAAAAGCATCTGAAGTAGCGTAATACGTGCTTTCCAGATTGTCGGTCAAGTTGATTGCTCTGTATTTTGCACCACGGCCATGAAGCGATTGAATAACGGCGCCTTTGGCAAGATTGGTTTTAAAAGTTGTATTGATGAGCCGGCGCAAACTATCGCTTCTTTGTGCATCAATGGCCGGAACGAGTCCCTGTTTATCCGGCGGAAAATTCAGCAGCAATACGCTGTTGCGGCCAACCGATTTAAAATAAATATCCCACAATGTAGCGACGCTTTTTACCTTATCATCTTCTTCGGGATGATAAAACCAGCTGGGGCGAATCGATACATCTGCTTCGGCCGGAACATACGCTGTTCCATTTATTTCTCCTTCATTTAATTCCTTTATGTGATCGGCTTCTTCTTTTATTGAGTTTGGATTAATGGTCGACCAGCACGGATCGCCTGAATAACCCGATTCATTGCCCATCCACCGGCAATCGGCAAAGCGATATGAATTTTTGGTTCCAAAAACAACACATTGGGGCTGCAAACGACGAACCGTATCTGCCCAGCGTGTATAAAAATCCGTCGTCAGCTTATCGGCTCCTGCCCCATCCCACCATATTTCCCAAATACGGCCATAATTTCTTAATAACTCCGACAATTGACCGGCATAGTAGTCACTATAAGCCGGTGTTCCATATCGGTGATCGTGGCGGTCGTGCGGACCGAGATAAATAGCGGCTTTTATGCCGGCAGCTTTGCAGGCATCGGTAAATTCCCTTACCACATCGCCCTTACCATTTTTCCAGGGACTGTTCTTTACCGAATAATCGGTATAGGCCGAAGGCCAGTTGCAAAAACCATCGGCATGTTTGGCTACCAGAATAGCACAGTGAATGCCGGCTTTTTTAAGAACGCTTGTCCATTGTTTGCAGTTCAGGGCAGTTGGATTAAACAATTGCGGACTTGCTTTTCCTTCGCCCTCGTTATCGTTGGTAAAAGTATTCATACCAAAATGAAAGAAAGCGATGATCTCCCGATGGTACCATTCAATTTGCCTTGCGTTGGGTTCGGGACCTATGGGTTTGGGGGCCGGCTGGGCATACATTGATAAAGGGATTAATGAACAGGCTGCCGCCATGAAGGCCAGGTATCTTTTTGCAGATAATACAATTTGGTTGAAACTCATGTTGTGTTTTATAAGTAAATGATTATTCCGGGATTTCAACAGTAAGGCAACCATAACAGCCTTTTACCCTTAAAATAGCAGGTAAAATTAGTCAAGTTTGTCAAATCAGTCATTGGTCCTGAGCGTAGTGAGCGAAGTCGAACTATCGAAGGACCAGTTTAACACACTGAGCGTAGTCGAAGTGTGGATTTCGATTATTCAATGGATTTCGACTACGCTCAATCCTTTTTTGCGATCCTTCGACTACGCTCAGGATACTTATCTTTGCCGCTCAATAAAACTAACCATGCAAAAAATTGGTATCCTTGGGGGCGGACAATTAGGAAGGATGTTGTTACAGGCAGCAGCGAATTATCCTGTTGAAACCTTTGTGCTTGAAAACGATGAGCAATGCCCTGCAGCGCATTTATGCCACCGGTTTGTAAAGGGTGATATTCGCAATTTCGACGATGTGTACAATTTCGGTAAAGGCCTCGATGCGATTACCATAGAAATTGAATCGGTGAATGAAGATGCGCTGGAAAAACTTGAACAGGAAGGTGTGAAGGTTTATCCCCGCCCTTCGGCCCTGCGTACCATAAAAAATAAAATATTACAAAAGCAGTTTTATAAAGAACAACAAATACCTACCTCGCAATTTATAGTTACCCAAAACATCGCCGAATTAAAAAGCAATGCCTCTTACCTGCCAGCTGTACATAAACTGGGCCAGGGCGGATACGATGGCCGCGGCGTACAATTGCTTAAAACAAACGAAGACCTCGACAAAGGATTTGATGCCCCCGCAGTGTTGGAAAAAATGGTTTCGATCCACCGCGAAATATCACAGATCATTGCCATAAATGAAAAAGGCGAAACAGCTTTGTATCCGGCGGTAGATATGGTTTTTGATCAACGGTTAAACCTGCTCGACTACCAGATAAGTCCGGCCGAACTTACCGAAAAAATATTATGGAAAGTAGAGGCCATTTCACTGGCGGTGGTAAAAGGTTTAAAGAGTCCCGGCATATTCGCTGTTGAATTGTTTGTAGATAAGCAGGGGGATGTTTTTGTGAATGAAACAGCTCCCCGCGTTCATAACAGCGGACATCATACTATTGAAGCCAATTACAGTTCGCAGTTCGATATGCTGTGGCGCGTAATGCTCGGCTATCCGCTCGGTAATACAGAACATATTTTACCCGCAGCGATAGTGAATCTCATAGGTGCTGCCGGTTTTGAAGGTGAAGCAAAATATGAAGGCCTGCAGGAAGTATTGCAAATGGATAATGTATTTGTTCATTTGTATGGTAAAAAACAAACCAAACCAGGTCGCAAGATGGGACATGTAACTATCGTCAGTAAAGACAAACAGGATTTGACGTATAAAGCTAACCGGATTAAAAACATATTAAAAGTAGTAAGTTAGCAGCGGTTCAGCCTTCCGTTCATCCCCTTTTTATGGTTCTGCCATTGTGAAAGCATTAATTTTGCGGAGCGAGCAACGTGATTTGTAAAAACGGCAAACGAGAAGCCATGCCCTCATTAAGTAACCTTATTGATTTGGGAATGTTTTCGCGTTTGCCGTTTCACATTTGCCGGTTTAGGTAGTTTATAAATATATAACATCAGATGAATTTTAAGTGCCGGATTTTACTCGGATTTATTCTGTCTTTTATTTTTATTTCCTGCAAAAGCGAAAAGAAAACTAATCCTCCTGCCGGTGGTCGTTCAGGTGGCGACCGTCCTGTACAGGCAGAAGCATTTGTTGTAAGAACAAAATCGCTGAGCGAAAACCTCGAAATTCCCGGGACCCTGTTACCGTTTGAAGAAACTGAAATTCGCCCCGAAATATCGGGTCGCATAGTTTGGTTGAACATTCCCGAGGGAAGTTTTGTTCAAAAAGGAACGCTACTCGTTAAGTTGTTCGATAATGATCTGCAGGCACAGTTAAAAAAATTACAGGTGCAGTTACAGATCGCCCAAAAAACAGCCGAACGTCAGAAGGAATTATTAAAGATCAATGGCATCAGTCAGCAGGAATACGATTTAAGTGAACTGCAGGTTAGTAATCTTAAAGCCGATATTGAACTAACCCAGGTGAGCATTGGTAAAACCGAAATCAGGGCCCCTTTTGCCGGAAGAATTGGTTTGAAGAATATCAGTACCGGAGCATACATTACCCCCACTACCCTGCTTACCACCATCAGTCAGGTAAGTCAGCTGAAACTGGAATTTTCTGTACCTGAAAAATACAGCGAAGACATGCGCAAAGGCAGACCGATAAATTTTTCGGTGGCCGGCAGCGATGCCAGATTCACCGCTTCGGTAATTGCTACCGAATCGAATATCGAAGCCAATACACGCACCTTAAAAATACGTGCTGTAGTAAACGGCAAACACCAGCTGTTGGTGTCGGGTGCTTTTGCTAAAGTATCTTTGCAGTTGGGAAAGAACGACCGGTCGCTGATTGTGCCCTCGCAGGCTGTAATACCGCAGGCGCGCAACAAGCGGGTGATCATTTATAAAGGTGGTACCGCCAATTTTACGGTTGTTACTACCGGCATTCGTGATTCTTCATTTGTACAGGTGTTAGATGGCGTGCAGGAAGGAGATACAATAGTAACAACGGCTTTGCTTACCATACGCCCCGATAGTAAAATTAAATTAACCAAAGTACAATAAGGTTCCATGAACATTTCTGAGCTGAGTTTACGGCGCCCCGTGCTGGCAACCGTACTGAACATTGCGATCGTGCTGTTCGGTGTGATTGGTTTTACGTACCTCGGAGTTCGTGATTATCCTGCAATTGATCCGCCGAATGTAAGTGTGCGCACCAGTTATCCGGGAGCCAATGCCGAAATAGTTGAATCGCAGATAACCGAACCACTCGAAAAAGCCATCAATGGTATTGCCGGTGTTCGTAACATTACTTCTACCAGCAGCCAGGGCGTTAGCAGTATAAACGTAGAATTTGATCTGAGCATCGATCTTGAAGCAGCAGCTAATGATGTGCGTGATAAAGTGTCGCAGGCGCAACGGTCATTACCCGATGACCTTCCGGCGCCACCTGTAGTTGCCAAAGCCGACGCCAGCAGTGATGCCATTATTTCTATGACGGTGCAAAGCAATACCCGTAACCAGTTAGAGATTACGGAGTATGGCACAAACGTGTTGCAGGAAAGGTTGCAAACGATACCGGGTGTAAGCGCCATTCAGATATGGGGCGAAAAACGGTATGCGATGCGCATATGGTTCAATCCTGCCAAATTAAGCGCCTATGGCTTAACGCCGGGTGATGTACAAACTGCATTGACCCGCGAAAATGTTGAGCTGCCATCGGGTAAATTATCAGGCAATTCAACCGAATTAACGGTTCGAACCTTTGGCCGTTTAACTACCGAAGATGATTTCAATAATGTAATAATAAAGAACGTAAACGGCAGCGATATTCGCCTGAAAGATGTGGCAGAAGCCGTGCTGGGCCCCGAAAATGAGGAAACGATTTTAAAGGAAAGCCGCATACCGATGATTGCGCTGGCGCTGGTGCCACAGCCCGGCTCGAATTATGTGGCTATCAGCGACGAGTTTTATAAACGTTATGAGCAGATAAAAAAAGAAGTGCCCGCCGATATTAAACTGGGCATTGCACTGGACCAAACAAAGTTCATTAAAAAATCAATTTCCGAAGTAGAGGAAACGCTCATTGTGGCGCTTGTGCTGGTGGTGCTCATCATTTATTTGTTCTTCCGAAGCTGGTTAATTGCATTACGTCCGTTGATCGACATTCCTGTTTCGCTCATCGGCGCCTTCTTTATTATGTACCTGAGCGGTTTTACCATAAATGTGTTGTCGTTGCTGGGTATAGTGCTGGCAACCGGTCTGGTAGTAGATGATGGTATTGTGGTTACCGAAAACATATTTAAGAAGCTTGAACAGGGCATGAACAAATACGAGGCGGCGCGTGAAGGTTCCAAGGAAATATATTTCGCGGTTATTGCCACCTCCATTACCCTGGCGATTATCTTTTTACCCATTATCTTTTTACAGGGCTTTGTAGGCCGCCTGTTCCGCGAGTTTGGTATTGTGGTAGCGGGTGCGGTATTGATATCGGCTTTTGTATCGCTTACCTTAACGCCGGTACTGAACGTAAAGCTTACCCGAAAAGTAATAAAGCACGGCTGGTTCTATCATAAAACCGAACCCTTCTTTCGCTGGATGGAAACCGGCTATTACAATTCGCTGAAAAGATTTATGCGCGTACGCTGGGTGGCGCTGATCATTGTGGTGGTTTGTTTTGGCATTATCTACTTTATCGGTACTGGCCTGCAGTCGGAACTGGCGCCCATGGAAGACCGCAGCCAGTTTCGTTTATCGGTTACAGCACCCGAAGGCACTTCGTACGATTATATGGATCAGTACATCGATCGCCTGTCGCAGTTCATGCTCGATTCTGTTCCCGAAAACCGCACCGATCTTACCGTAGTGGCGCCAGGTTTCAGTGGTTCCGGCGCTACCAATACAGGTTTTGTACGCTTAACCCTTAGTGAACCAAATGAAAGAAACCGTTCACAACAGCAGATTGTTGATATGGTGAACCGCAACCTCGGTAAGTTTTCTGAAGGAAAGGCTTTTGCCATACAGGAACAAACCATTTCGGTAAACCGCCGTGGTGGACTGCCCGTACAGTTCGTAATTCAGAATAATGACTTTAGCAAGATATCGCAGGTATTGCCCAAATTTCTTGAAGAAGCCAACAAGAGCCCGGTTTTCCAGGGCGTTGATGTTGACCTGAAATTCAATAAGCCTGAGATAAATATTGAAATTGACCGTATAAAAGCGAGCCAGCTGGGTGTAAGCGTGGCCGACGTATCGCAAACCCTGCAACTGGCATTGAGTAATCTGCAGTTGGGGTATTTCTTCAGGGCCGGTAAACAATATTCAGTGATTGGCCAGGTGGCGCGTAATGATCGTGACGACCCAACCGATCTGAAAAATATATATGTTCGTAATACCCGCGGCGAAATCATTTCGCTCGATAACCTTGTGTCGATACGCGAACAAACCACCCCTCCTACGCTGTATCATTTTAACCGGTATAAGTCGGCTACTATTTCTGCCGGCCTGGCACCCGGCCGTACGTTAGGAGAAGGTATAAAAGAGATGCAAACCATCGCCGGTCATTTGCTGGATGATACATTTGCTACTTCGCTGGCCGGTTCAAGCCGCGACTTTGCCGAAAGCTCGGGTAATACCTCGTTTGCTTTTATACTGGCGCTGGCGCTGATATTCCTGGTACTGGCGGCACAGTTCGAAAGCTTTATCGATCCGCTGGTGATTATGTTAACGGTACCGCTGGCGATCGCCGGTGCTGTATTATCGTTATGGTTATTCGATCAAACCCTGAATATATTTTCGCAGATTGGCATGATTATGCTTATAGGACTGGTTACCAAAAATGGTATCCTGATTGTGGAGTTTGCCAATCAAAAGCAGCTGGCAGGTTTGCCCAAAAAACAGGCAGTTATTGAAGCAGCGAGCGCCCGTTTGCGCCCGATCTTAATGACCAGTTTAGCTATGTCGCTGGGTGCATTGCCAATTGCTTTATCGCTTGGTGCAGCGGCTACCAGCCGTATACCATTGGGTATTGTGATCGTAGGTGGAATTATGTTCTCACTTATATTAACCTTATATGTGATACCAGCCATGTATTCGTTCCTGAGCGCCAAAAAGAAAAAGAGTGAGCTGGAACTGATGGAAGCGGAGGTGCATAGAGCATGATGCCTGTTACCAGTTACCAGTTTTCCTGGTATCTGGTATCCGGTAACTGGTAACACAACTACAAACAACAAACTATTTTCCCGGCAATATGAAATATGCTTTTATACTAATTGCTTGCCTCTGTTGTACATTACTGGCAAAAGGGCAACAATTATTGACCCTTGAAGACGCGATTTCCGCTGCGCTGAAAAATAATTACGATATCTTGATGAGCCGGAACGATTCAACGTCCTATGCACTGGACCGTTATTATTCGTTTGGCGCCTTTTTACCTCAGTTGAATGGCGTGGCAGCTACTGTTTGGAATACCAATAATCAAAAACAAAAGTTTGTAAGCCGTGTGTCGGGAAAAGATAGTACAGTTTCGCGAAGCGCTGTAAGAACTACCAATCTCAGTTACTCTGTTAATCTGAGCTGGACCTTATTCGATGGCATGAAAATGTTCGCCACGCGCGAAAAGCTCATAGAACTTGAACATCTGGGTGCATTGGGTGTAAAAAGTCAGATGGTGAACAGCATTGCAGCTGTTATCAATAATTATTTCAATATTGTTCGTCAGAAGCAACAGCTGAAAGCAGTGGAAGAGCAGATGTCGATCAATGAAGAAAGGGTAAAACTGGCCGATAAAAAATTATCGGTTGGTTTAGGCAACAAGCCCGAACTGCTGCAGGCAAAGGTTGACTACAATGCGCAAAAAGCGGCACAGCTGCAACAGTTAACGTTGATAGCCCAGTTGCGCGATCAGCTGAACCGGCTCATTGGCTTTACAAGCGGCTCGGTTTACGAGGTAAGTGACAGCATTCCGCTCAACACAGCCTTACAATTTGGTGCACTGACACAGCAGTTCGAACAAACCAATCCTACGTTATTGATGGCCAAAAAGAACATTGATATTGCCAGCCTCACCGTAAAAGAACAACGGGCAGGATTATGGCCTACTCTTTCATTCAACTCAGCCTATAATTTTTCCCAAACCAATAACAACATAGCGGTAAACCCAAACCTGGCCTTTTTTAATCAGAATAAAGGATATAATTACGGGTTGGGTTTAAATGTTCCCATTCTGAACGGCTTTAATACACGCCGGCTTATTAAACAGGCGCAACTGGATGTGCAATATCAGCAACTGAATTATAACAATCAGCGATCGCTGGTTGATGTTGGCCTTACCAATGCATTTAAAGATTATGAACTACAAAAGCAGCTGTTAACGCTCGAAGAAGATAATATTACCCTTGCTGAAGAAAATGTAGTGATCGCCCTGGAACGGTTCAAACAGGGTGTTTCGACCTGGCTCGAATTGCGCGAGGCCCAAAAAAGTTTACTCGATGCCAAAACCCGCTTAATTGCCGCCCGCTATAACACCAAAGTAGCCGAAACGGAGCTGTTGCGGTTGAAGGGGGATTTGTTGCATTAATATTATATTTCTTTTCTTTGCTACTTAACTAACCAGCTATATGGAGCCTAAGATTGGTATCATAATGGGCAGCGACAGCGATTTACCGGTAATGAAAGCTGCCGCAGAGGTATTAACTGAATTGAATATTCCCTTCGAATTAACTGTAGTATCGGCCCACCGAACACCGCTGCGGATGGTGCAATATGCCACCAAAGCACGTGAAAGAGGGCTTAAAGTAATTATAGCCGGGGCCGGCGGGGCCGCCCATTTACCTGGTATGGTTGCCTCCCTTACCCCATTGCCGGTGGTTGGCGTGCCTATTAAATCGAGTAACTCGATCGATGGATGGGATTCGGTATTATCGATTTTACAAATGCCTAACGGCATACCGGTGGCTACGGTTGCTTTAAATGCCGCTAAAAATGCCGGCATTCTTGCCGCTTCTATCTTAGGGGCTTTTGATGAAACCATTGGTAACCAGGTAGCTGCCTATAAGCAAAAACTGGAACAGGAAGTAATGGTTAAAATTGAAAACCTGAAAAAACAGGGGTGGGAAAATAAATTTGATTAGGCAATTATTGATCATCCTTGTAATTTGCGCGTGGTATGAAATTGAAACTGCTTGATTATAAAGAATTGCCGGATTTACCCATTGGCTCAAATCTTGAATTTTTTAATGATTTCCTTTATCTGGTAGATGATGATGCCAGTGACATGGTTGTGCTTAATAAAAAATGGCAAACCCATGCCACCCATCACCTGCTGGTGAACGGTGACCCCAAAATCGCTCCCAAAAGTAAATCTGATTTTGAAGCTACCACCATTATTGAGGTGAACAGTATTCCCCGTTTGCTGGTATTGGGTTTTGATGTAAAAGACAATCACCACAAAGCTATCCTCATCAATCTGGATGATCATACCAAAGAAGAGTTCGATATCACTGAGTTTTACAACCGGCTGAAAGAAACCGTGGGGGTCATTAACATTGAATCGGCTGCTATTGTGCTGGGAAAACTGATATTATGTAACCGCGATCATAAAGCAGCGCCCGAAAAGCATATTATTGTAACAGATGTGGATTTCTATAGAAACCAGTCGGGCGCAGAAATAACCACCGTAAGTTTTGATTTACCGCAAACACCTAAACAGGTGGTTGGTCTTTCAGGACTTGCTTATTCGTATAAAAACGATTGGCTGGTTGCCACCCTGCTTACTGAAAGCTCAACCGACCCCGAAGGCGGTTTAGGCGACAGTTACCTCGCAGTTATTGAAAATGCTTCGCGTAAAGTAGTTCGCAAAAAAATGAAAGTAAATACGCTGTTTCATTTGAGCGAAACCAATGAAGCATTTAACGGTTTTAATATGCAATCGGTTTGTATTCGTACCGAAAAAAATATGCGATTGAAACTGTTTTTACTGGCCAAAAATAAAACGGGAAGTAATAGTGTGTTTACGGTAAGAGTGAAAGAGTAGAAAATTAAAATGTGAAATAAGAAATGAGGGATGAAAAGTGGAATACACTTCTTCATTCCTCATTTTTCATTTATTATTTCTCATTTATAATGGTAAACTGTTGTTCGATCGCGGGCGAGTGTTCGTATACTTTCTCAATAAATTGCTTTCCCCATAGCGCATACCAGGGCATGAAGTTATCGATACGTTCCTGCAAGCCATTTCGCGGAAATAAAGCCGATTGAATAGTATGTATTTGCCGCTGCTCGGTTTCGTATTTTCTTTTTTCGGCACGAAGCAGTTTCTTTTCCAGCTCCTGCAGGGGCTTTAATGTTCGAGCCTGTAATGCTTCAACATGTTGTAATAACGATTTGTCGATCGCGGCGGCTTTGTTCTTTAATAATTCATACACCTGCATAGCCGCTTCGAGTTCATGCTTTAGTTTCAGCTCGCCGTTTTTATGCCGGCTCACCAATACGGTAAGCAGTTGTTGCTCCGGTTGAAAAAAGTCACTTGGCTGCAGCCCCAGTTTGTGGATCTTTTCCTGCCATTTCTTTTCTACGATCAAAAACGAATTACGCAATATCAATGCAGGGAAAGGAACTTTATAGTAATTAAAGAGGTCTTTCAGTTCGAGCCAGTAAGCGGTTTCACCGCCGCCTCCTACAAAAGCAATATTGGGCAAAATGGTTTCCTGGTACAATCCACGTAAAATTACATTCGGACTAAACCTTTCAGGATGGCTGTTTAATTCAGCCAGTATTTCTTCCTTCGTAAAACTTATAGAAGTATTTCTTACTTCATACTTCGTACTTTTTACTTCAATCAGCTCCCGTATATTATCTTTTAAATAGAACAGATTAATTTCCCGCGGATGTGCCTGTACTTTATACTGCTGCGATAATTTTTCAATGGTCTTTGAAACTATACCGGCGGCGGTTTGCTGCAGCAGGTCTTCGCGAAATACCGGTTCCATAACCTTTTTCAGCGCGGCATTATCGGGCAACACCACTATTAAACCATATTGTGCAAACAATGCATCGATCAGTTTAAAAGTGGCGGTTTGTATATCGGGACTTTGCAGATAACAGGTTTTCAGTAACTGAACCAGTTCGTTACCATAAGGCTGTACCGACAACTCTCCTTCTATACGATATATCAGTTTATCGAGCCCTTTGGTATTCATTCGACCAACGGCGCCTGTTTGTTTGGTATCCCATACCAGCTTTTCGCCGCTCAGGTAAACATGGCCCAGTTCATCGAGGTCGGCATCTTCGCTTCCCATCCAGAATACAGGAACAAAATTGTACTGCGGAAATTCTTTTCTGCACCTTTCGGCCAGTTTAATTACATGAAGAATTTTGTAAATAAAGTACAGGGTTCCTGTGAAGATGGCCGGCTGATGTGCCGTGGTAATTGTAAAAGTATTGGGCTGCAACAACAGCTGAATATTTTGTTGCACCGCACTGGCGGTAGTTAAAGCAGCATACTGCTTTTGTAATTCAGCTACCAGTAAATTTCGGTTTGTGTTAACCGGTTGCCGCGCATTGATAGCCGCTGCAATACCTTCAACAGAAACGGGATACTGATAAAAAGGTTGTACAGCCGGTGACTGGTTCAGATAATCTGTAATTAACTTCGAAAAATAACCCGTCTGCTGGTAAGATAAATTGGTAGAATTACAATCCATATTCAATAAAATGCGAACATAAAAGTACTATCACCCGCACAAACGCCACAATCAGCCATCAATTTTAACGTTCCATTGTTACTTTAGTTCATAAGCCACGATTTTATTTTTAAAGAAGGTGGGAACATATACGATCCTGTTTTTGGCATCGTAACCAATGTCGGCCGTATTCATTTTTTGGTCGCGGGTATCGAGCAGGTTCTGTTTGGTGCCATCTCCGTTCACATACCATATTGAGCCCTGCCAGCAGCTTACAATAAAATCCTTGCCGGCTACGTGTTCAACGCCATCGGTACCGCCTTCCATGCCATCGGCCAGTTTGGTCAATGATTTATCTTTTTCAACTTTATATAAACCACCGGCATCCAGTACATACAGATCATCGCCATTGATCAAAACGCCGTTGGGGCCTTTCAGATTTTCGAGCAAGGTGCTCACTTTACCATTTTCGATGCGGTGCACCTTTTTGGTTTTTGAATCAGAAACATATATCACCCCTTTTTTGTCGACAGTTAAATCGTTCAGCCCCTGTGCGCCTTCAACCGGAATTGTCAATTCAATAGCCCCTTTTGTTATATCAATCACCGCCACTTTATCAACATCAGCTACATATAATTTAGTTTTATATAAACCCAGTCCTTTTGGCGCTTCCAGGCCGGTTACCCAGTCAACCGCAATGATTTTACCATCGAGCCCCACTTTACCAATCGATCCTTTGCCGTCTTTTTCCCAGGGTTGTCCGTCGATATTCGATACATACAGCACTTTGCCTAGAGCATCGTACAATACCGATTCAGGCACTTTTAACAATGTATCTGTTTCCCATTTCTTATTGAGTTCGTGTTGGGCAGTAGCGAATAAGGTGGTTAATAATAAGGAACCGGTAATTACCTGTTTTTTCATATGTATCTGTTTTTGAGGATGCTAAAGATACGAGAAAACAGTTTCCGGTTTGTAGTTTGTGGTTTGTGGTTGCTACCGCGCTTTGGAGATCCCTTATTGAATCCGACACTTAAAAGTGCGAAAGGAATGAAATCGCACAGTGTGATTCACCAAAAGAACTACAAACTACAACCACAAACTATAAACAGCATTAAAACCTTTCCGGGGCAAAAGCACTTACATCAACTGAGGTTTGCTTTTTACTGATCAGCTCTTCTACCAGCTTACCGGTGCCAGCAGCGAGCGACAGACCCAGCATGGCATGTCCGCCTGCAATTACAAGATTTGAATATTTGCTGTGACCACCTATGTAGGGCAATCCATCGGGCGTAAGAGGACGCAGCCCGTACCATATTTTTTCAACCGGCATAACATCAACCGGCAAATCGGGATAATAGGCTTTGGCGCCGTTATAAATGGCCTGTGCCCGTTTTATTAAAAGAGGTGAATTCAATCCGCTTATTTCCATAGTACCACCCATACGCAGATCGGCGCCCATGGGTGTCATAGCAACCCGTTTATCGACCAATATGGCGGGATAACGCAGGTTTCGTTTAATATTTTCATAGGTCATACTGTACCCTTTACCGGCCTGCAACATTATATTAACGCCCAGTTTTTCGCTTACTACCGGCAGCCACGAACCATTGGCAAGCACGAGCTGGTTGCATTCGAATTTTCCTTTATCGGTAATTACAGCCGTAACCTTATTGCCATTTTTTTCGAAGCTGGTTACCGTAGTGTTCAGCTGCAGCTTTACACCGGCTTTTTGTAAATGAGTTTTCAGAGTACCCATAAAATCGCCGGGATGCATATGGCAATCTATCGGATATAATATGCCACCCTTTACATCAACCTGTACATCCGGCTCCAGCGCCTGCACTTCCTGTGCATTCAGGACCTTTGTTTCGATTTTCAGCGCGGCTGCTTCGTGCGCCATTTCAATTTCATGTTTTTCTACAGCCGCAGTTTTGTATAACATTAAACAACCAATTTCCTGCATGCGGAAACGGTTGCCGAGTTCATTTTTTATATCGGTTGTGAGTTCGCGGCTTAGGTGCAAAATATCATTCAGCGGCGGTACATTTTTCTGTACGGTTTGTGCATTGGCCTGTTTCCAGAAGGTAAGGCACCATTTGATCAGATCAACATTGAGCCGGGGTTTAATGTAAAAAGGACTGGTAGAACTGAGCATCCAGCGCAGGCCCTGCGCCACAATACCGGGCGTAGCAAGCGGAACAAAATGACTGGGCGATACATAACCGGCATTACCGAATGAGGTACCATCGGTAATGTCGCCTTTTTCGATAACTGTTACTTCGTATCCTTCCTTTTGTAAGTAGTAAGCGCAACAAAGGCCTATAACGCCCCCGCCAATAATTGTAACCTGTTTGCTCATTTGTTTAATTTAGTGGTGAAACGGCAAACGTGAATTTGAAAAAGTCGATTGTTTTTTTTCATTTTCAAATTTGCACATTTTCAAATTATCAAAGTACCTGAAACCCGTATGCATACGGATCATCTTCGGGATCGATTGTAATGGTGTTGTATCCGTAAACCTTTGCCCAGCCTTCGATACTGGGTCTGATGGCCGGCTTTCCATCTACCATAGTTTCTTCTTCAATACGGCCAATGAATTGAGAGCCGATGATGCTTTCGTGAATAAAGGCATCGCCTTTTTTCAGTTTTCCTTTTGCATACCATTGCGCCATACGGGCCGAAGTGCCGGTTCCGCAGGGTGAACGGTCAATTGCTTTATCGCCATAAAATACCGCATTGCGGGCGGTAGCATTTTTATCAATTGTGGCGCCCGTCCATAAAATATGCGAGCAGCCATTGATCGTGGGATTTTCAGGATGCACAAACTGGTATTGTTCATTTATCCGTTTGCGTAATTCACGCGCCCAGGCAATCAGCTTATCGGCGCCATAATGTTCCAGCCCTTTGAAATTTGGCTGAACATCCACGATGGCATAAAAATTTCCGCCGTATGAAACATCGATAGTAAGTTCGCCTAACTCAGGACAGGTTACTGTTAAACCTTCTGCCGCCAGATAACCGGGAACGTTAGTGAGTTTAACGCTTTTTACTTTTTTACCTTCCTGTTTATAGCTGATCATTACCAGTCCGGCGGGTGTTTCCATACGCATGGTACCGGGTATTTTGGGAGAAATCAATCCTTCTTCAATAGCAATGGTAATAGTACCGATGGTGCCATGGCCGCACATAGGCAGGCAGCCACTTGTTTCAATAAACAAAACAGCTACATCATTTTGCGGATCGTGCGCAGGATACAGAATGCTGCCGCTCATCATATCATGACCGCGTGGTTCAAACATCAAACCCTTTCGAATCCAGTCGTATTCTTTTAAAAAATGCTGGCGCTTTTCGCTCATGTTCTTTCCTTCCAGAACGGGGCCGCCACCTGCTACAAGACGTACAGGGTTTCCACAGGTATGTGCATCGATACAGAAAAATGTTTTTTTCATTTAAGCCACTGATTTGTTTTTGCTTCGCTGCGCGAAGCAGTTGTTGCCACAGATTACACAGATCAACACAGATAAGTTCCGGTGATTACACCTCAACTAATAGCTGTCCTTCATTTATGCAAGCTTATCGTTTCAAACGATTAAAGTAATAAAAAATTGATGATGGTAATTTATTTGTATGCCGCAGAAAACTGCAATTCAATTGGCAATAAGCAATTGGCAATAAGCAATAAGCAATAAGCAACAGGCAAACTTTGTCTACACAAAAAACTGGTTCATACTTCTTACGCTCTCGCCATACAACTTGCCTATTGTCTATTGTCTATTGTCAATTGCCTATTGTACAGATTCCTTCGTTACCACATCATTCACCGTGCGCCAGATGCCCAGCGGATTGCTGCTTTTTAATTCATCCGGTAACAGGTTATCGGGCCAGCTTTGATAGGCAATAGGCCGGGCAAAACGTTTGATGCCATCTGCCCCAACCGAAGTAAAACGCGAATCGGTAGTTGCCGGAAACGGCCCGCCATGATGCATGCTTAAACATACTTCAACACCTGTAGGAACTCCGTTTACAATAAAACGCCCGCAGATATTTTTTACAGCTTCTACCAGATCATCATTCTCAACAATATCTTTTTCAGTAGCCATTAAAGTAGCCGTGAGCTGTCCTTCGAGGCGACGCGTTACTTCAAGCATTTCACTGCTATCTTTACAACGGATCACGATCGAATACGGACCAAACACTTCCTGGTGTAAAACGGGATTATTTAAAAAGGCTTCACCGCTTGCCGATGCAATGGTAGGCGCACCCTGGTTTGTTTGCGGTTGTGCATCGGATACAGCTACTGTTTGTACATCTTTTTGAGACAGTGCCCGCGCTCTGTTTTCAGTATAATTTTTACTTATACCGGGGTGCAACATAGTACCCGGACTAACCGATTTTATTTCATTCCCCAATGTAATAATGAAGTTTTGCAACTCAGTTCCTTCAACACCGATAATAAGACCGGGATTGGTACAGAACTGACCAACTCCCAGTGTAATAGAACCGGCGTACATTTTAGCGATATCAACCGCCGACTGCTTTAATTTCTCCGGAAAAAGAAACACGGGATTGATACTTCCCATTTCGGCAAACACCGGAATAGGTTCTTTACGCTGATTGGCCCAGTCGAACAATGCTTTACCACCCAGATAAGAACCGGTAAAGCCAACTGCTTTTGTATAAGTATGCGTTACCAGGGCTTTGCCTACTTCCTGCGATGCGCCATGCACATGAGCAAAAACACCTTTAGGTAATTTACCGGCTTCAGCGGCTTTTAAAATTGCTTTTGCCACCAGTTCAGATGTTCCGGCATGGGCAGGGTGTGCCTTTACAATAACCGGACAACCTGCTGCCAATGCACAGGCCGTATCGCCACCGGCAGTTGAATAGGCAAATGGAAAATTACTGGCGCCGAAAACCACTACCGGTCCCAGGGGGATCAACATTTTGCGGATATCGGGTTTCGGCGGATTTCTGTTGAGATTTGCCGTATCGATCCTGGCTTCGAGCCACTCGCCCTTTTCGCAGGCATCGGCATAACTGGTAAGCTGAAATATAGTACGGGCCCTTTCATTGCGTAAACGGGCCTCGGGCAAGTTGGTTTCCCGCATGGCGGTTTGAATCAGTTCATCACCGGCGTTTTCGAGCTCAGCTGCGATGCTGCGCATAAAGCGGGCTCTTTCTTTCAGTGGATATTTGCGGTATACGTGAAAAGCCTGCCATGCATTGTTCAGTACTTCATTGATCTCCTGTTGGGTCGCATCTTTAAACATAATTCATCATTTTACTCCCGCCCAGGCGGGACTACAAATGTATTATACAATCTGTTACCCAATTTGTTTGCGTGAAATATTGAAGCTAAAAAGCTAATATTCGCTAATTGTTTGATTGTTTGATTGTTTGATGGCTGTATACCCTCAGATGGGGCATCCCGACTAATTAATGGCTGGTTGAAATGTAGTCTGATTGAAAAATAAAGGGTTGTATAAATGTAAACCAACAATCAAACAATTGAACCATCAAACCATCTGAAATTTCCGGTCATTAACAGGAAAGAAAGAACCCCTTCTTTCGCTGTTAATGCATCCCGGATTGTGCAATTCAAATTGCACAACACAATCAGAACCTAAACATTCTAATGGTGAGAGTTGCTACTAATGAAAAACAAAGCGTGTAACCTGATCCAAATATAAAGTGTAGCGCAGGTAATTTTTTTACCCTGGTTGACTATTCATTGTATTTTTTTGTTAATGGTATGTCGCATACTTCTAATTAATTAGGACTGCATACTACCCTTTTTGCTATTTTCCGTCAACACTGCAGCGGGCGCTAATTCAATGCAAAAAAAGAGGCAGGCACAAGAGGTCGTGCGCCTGCCAGTGTGAATAATGTGCAGCAAAAATTTGTCGCCCTGCTTCATTATCCATCTCAATTCCGGGATAAATCTGTTTTCACAAACCTTCCCGGGTTTGCCATTGCCTCCGATTGAGTCGTTTATAATTTATGGATGCGCTGGTTACAACAGGTTTAACCGTAAGTTGAAATAAGGTGTAATGGTGAGTATTCCTAACTGCAACAGTATGCAATAACTGTTTTTGAACAGTATTTTTCCTGCATATGGAATAAATATACGGCGAAGGTATTGGGAATTACAGGTAGTAACAATACAACTTTGTGGTAATGGTTCCGGTAGGTATGCTTCGCTTCGCTACGCTCAGCGGTTGTGCAGTAGCGCTAAGAGTTTAAAGAGATAAAGGAGAAAAAAGAGGTTTTTGTGCTGAAATTCATTTTATTTTAAAACTCTTAACGGTTCAGGATTTAATATCAAATTCCAATAGCAGGTTACGGAAAAATATTAAACAATGTTGTATTACAAGACTCTTTTTTCTCTTTCTTCTCCTTATAACTCTTAGCGCAACTGCATCCGATCCTGAGCGAAGCGAAGGATTTATTCAACAACCTCTCCTTCCAGATCAAAATCGTATGCTTTGGTAATTTTTACCTGTACAAATTCGCCGATGGGGAGTTTGTGAGCGCTGTTAACGATCACTTCATTATCAACTTCCACACTATCAAACTCGGTGCGACCAAGGTAGCGGCCCGATTCTTTTTTATCGATGAGCGTTTTAAATGTTTTACCAATTTTTTCCTGGTTCTTTTCAAAGTTGATTTCCTGCTGTACTTCCATCACTTCCTGCGCCCTTCTTTCTTTTTCTTCGTGTGGAATATTATCTTCCAGATCATGTGCCGACGTACCCTCTTCATGTGAATAGGTAAAGATGCCAGCCCGGTCGAAGCGGTGTTGTTGCAGGAATTGTTTCAGCGAGTCAACATCTTCTTCGGTTTCGCCCGGAAAACCGGCTATAAGCGTTGTACGCAAACAAATGCCCGGCACTTTTTCGCGAATGGCGGCAATCAACTCATTCATTTCGGCCTGAGTGATCTGCCGTTTCATCGCTTTAAGCATATTATCGCTGGCATGTTGCAACGGCATATCGAGGTAATTGCAGATATTATCACGCTGGCGCATTACATCAAGTATATCGAGCGGGAATTTCGATGGATACGCATAATGCAGCCTGATCCATTCAAGACCTTTTACATCGGCCAGCCGGTTTAACAGGTCGGGCAACATGCGTTTTTTGTAAATATCCAACCCGTAATAAGTAAGCTCCTGGGCAATCAGCATCACTTCTTTCACACCTTTTTTTACCAGTAATTCGGCTTCTTTTACCAGTTCTTCAATTGGCCTGCTTATATGCTGACCACGCATCAGCGGAATGGCGCAAAAAGCACAGGTGCGGTTGCAACCTTCTGATATTTTCAGGTAAGCATAATGGGTAGGCGTAGCCAGCAGGCGTTCGCCCAACAATTCGGCTTTATAATCTGCCTCAAATTGTTTCAATATCAAAGGCAGTTCCATTGTGCCGAAATAAGCATCTACTTCGGGTATTTCCTGTTCGAGGTTGTTACGGTAGCGTTCGCTGAGGCAACCGGTTACATAAACTTTATCTAACTGACCGCGGCGTTTGCGATCGACCTGTTCAAGAATGGTATTAATTGATTCTTCCTTGGCCTTATCGATAAAGCCACAGGTATTAACAATTACAATATTATGATCCGACTTAGGGTTTTCATGTACCACATTAATATCATTAGCCATCAGCTGTCCGCTCAATACTTCACTATCGACCATATTTTTGCTACAGCCAAGCGTAATGATATTTACCTTATCTTTTTTATGTGATCTAACTTTCATAATAAGTGCGCAAAGGTAGGCAAAAACAGCAAGTTACCAGTCGCCGGTTACCGGTTACCTGGAAACCGGTAACTGGTAACTAATAACCAACTCTTTGTGGTTTACCTGTTTAGCCGTAATATTGCCTCGATTTTTGAAGGGTAGAGCCGTGGTCGTTGAGATTTGGCATAGTTTTTTTGAGACTGGATTGACCAAACAATTATATGTATGAAAAAAATCATTCCTCTTTTAAGTTTAATTGCCCTATTAACCGTAACCTCCCGTTCAAATGCCCAGTCAATGGGTTCAGAATATCGCACTGCTATCGGGGTTAAGTTCTGGCCCGGTGCACTTTCTATTAAGCACTTTATTCGCGATAACAGGGCATTGGAAGGAGATTTATATTTCTGGGGTCATGGTTTCAGGTTCACCGGTTTTTATGAAGTACATGGCGATATCAACGGCGCTCCGGGTTTAAAATGGTTTGTTGGTCCCGGCGCTCACTTTGGCGTTTACAACGAAGGATGGTACCGCGATCACCATTACTACGATGACGGCAGTGCATCACTGGGTATTGATGGTGTATTAGGTCTTGATTACAAAATAAAGGGCGCTCCTATTGACCTGAGCCTGGATATTAATCCGTTTTTAGAGATCCTTGAACATCCTTATGTTGATGTTTGGGGCGGTTTAGGTGTTCGTTTTACATTCTAAGAGAAAAAGAAGATATAATAAAAAAACGGCCCCACTATCGTGGAGGCCGTTTTTTTATATTGATCGGTTGATCAGTTTACGAGTTGAAAAGTTTACAGGTTGATGAGTTAACCGGGTTAGCTTGTTAACTTATCAACTAATAAACCTGTTAACTATTCCCCAGCTTAAAGAGGCTATCAACAAACTCATGTTTGTCGAAAACAAGCAGGTCTTCCATCTTTTCTCCAATACCAATAAATTTCACGGGTATTTTAAACTGGTTGGCGATGGCCAGCACCACGCCTCCTTTGGCCGTTCCATCGAGTTTCGTAATGGCTAATGCCGTTACATCGGTGGTGGCGGTAAAATGTTTGGCCTGTTCCAGGGCATTTTGTCCGGTTGAACCATCCAGTATCAGTAAAACCTCATGGGGCGCTTCGGGTATCTGTTTTTGTACAGCCCGGCGAATCTTTCCCAATTCATCCATCAGGTGCACTTTATTATGTAACCGGCCGGCTGTATCGATGATGATCACATCAACACCTCTTGCCAAACCGCTTTGCACGGTATCAAAAGCTACCGAGGCCGGATCAGCGCCCATAGGCTGTTTAACAATGGGTACGCCTACCCGCTCGCTCCAGATAGTAAGCTGGTCAACTGCTGCAGCTCTGAAGGTATCGGCAGCCCCCAGTAAAACCGACTTGCCGGCTTTTTTGAAGTTATAGGCCAGCTTGCCAATAGTAGTGGTTTTGCCTACCCCGTTTACACCAACCACCAATATTACAAATGGACTGGCAGGCAGGTTGGTATTGAAGTTATAGGAGTTGCTTTCGGGCGCCTCTACCAGCACACCTTCAATTTCTTCCTGCAATATCCTGTTCAGTTCAGTGATATTGAGGTATTTATCTTTCGCCACACGTTGCTCAACACGATCAATGATCTGAACGGTGGTATCGATGCCCACATCAGCGCTTACGAGGGCTTCTTCCAGTTTATCGAGTACTTCTTCATCTACCGTGCTTTTGCCGGCAATGGCTTTTGTTATTTTCGACAAAAAGCCTTCCTTGGTTTTCTGCAATCCCTGGTCGAGCGACTCTTTTTCTTTTTTACCAAACAACTTCCCGAAAAAACTCATTTTCCTGATTTTAAGGCTAAGATAAATGTTTTGTTGTCGTGAAACGTGAATCGGCAACCGTTACCCCTGCCCAATCGAAAAAGGATCTCCCGTTTCCACCACCTCCCAACTCCCTTCTGCTATTTCTTCATCCAGCTCATGGAAGTTCCATCCGCAATAGCCAATAAATATTTTGAGATCTTTCTCAGTAAGCATATGATTGTCGATATTTCTCAAGGCCGACTTAAAATCTCCTCCAAGGAAAATGTTACCGGTCACCGGTTCTCCTCCTTCGATTAAATCGGGCCGCCGATGTATAAAGTACAGGTGCTCCTGGTTTACCGGCCCGCCGAGATGTATCGGGAAAGGTCTCCCATTTTTAAATTCTTCCAGTTCATTTAGCTTTCTGGGAAATTTTTGATTAACCACAAAGCCCATGGCGCCTTTTTCATTGTATTCGGTAATGAAAATCACAGAATTTTCAAACAAGGTATCGTTTAACAGCGATGTGCTTTTTAAAAAGAGTCCTGGTTTCATAAAACGAAGGTAACAATCCCCCAAATTCAATCTGACCCAAAGAATTTAATGATGTGGTATCGTATGTTATGAAAGCAAAAAAGCTGTCCCCTGTACGGGAACAGCTTTTGATAAGATACTTCCTTACCCAAAATTATTTTCCAGCTAAGAAATCCTTGATCTTTTCTTTGTGCACGATAGACTCTTTGAAGGTATATGCACCAGACTTTTCACTTCTTACAGCACGTATTACCTTCGTCCAGTTTTTTGCTTCAGCTGCTGCTTTAGCATCTTTAGTTTTCGCGTTTTTTGAAGCTGCTTTTGCCATAACTACAATTTGATAATGTGATAATGTGCTAATTTGCTAATATGATGCTGAAAAGATCATTAGCACATTAGCATATTGGCTAATTATTTAATTTCCTTATGCACCGTTACCTTTTTCAGGATCGGGTTATATTTTTTTAACTCCAAACGCTCTGGAGTATTCTTCTTGTTTTTGGTAGAGATATACCGGCTGGTACCAGGCTTACCACTGTTTTTGTGCTCAGTACACTCCAAAATTACCTGTACTCTGTTGCCTTTCTTTGCCATTTTTATAAAGCTTTAAAAGTTAAGTTAGATTTTTTCACCCTTCGCACGCAGTTCTTTTACTACGCTCAATAAACCATTTTTGTTAATAGTCCGAATACCTTCAGTAGATAATTTCAGGGTAATCCACTTATCTTCTTCGGCCAGGTAAAAACGCTTAGTTTGCAAATTCGGCAAAAACCGACGTTTGGTTTTAATGTTGGAATGCGAAACTTTGTGTCCTGTTACCGGAACTTTACCTGTTACCTGACATACTCTTGCCATGACGCGTAAAAATTTAGGACGGCAAAGGTCGTAAAATCTATGTAATCCACAAACTAATACCAAACTTTTTTTTGCTTTTTTTCAACATCTGTGGATATGTAAGTTATTGAAAATTAGAGAATATTTAATATGGAAGTCAGAAATCGGAGATCTGAAGCCGGAAATAATATGCAAAAAAGATTAATATCAGTATAAAAACAATCTGATTACCAATTCAGTATAGGGTTGTGTTCGGGATTTGTTCGGGATGTACTCAGGAAGGCTTCGGGAGTTTCCCGAACAAATCCCGACTACTTCCCGGATCCTTCCTGAATACATCCCGGCTTCAGTATAAGTCAAACATTCCGTCAACCGGACTGGGATAGATGGGATTTAGGGATTTGTGGGATTTTAGGATTTCCGTATCCGGAACGAACTATTGTCTGTAGTTTCAGGGATTAGGGAAAACCGGTAATCCTCCAAATCCTAAAAATCCCAGTCAATCCCACTCATCCCAGTCTGATTTAATAATTACTTAATTTAATTTTACAGTAACCCTTTACATCTTTGACAGAACATCTTCATATTATAATAGTTATGAAGTAATTATTCCTTGTGCCCTAATATGAAATTATCAACTAAAACCGTTTAAATGGAATTTCCGGGGATTCCTGTCAAAAATTAATATGATTAGTCAGATGAAACGTAAAACGATCGCACGGGATATCAGTTGGTTGTCGTTTAATGCCAGGGTGCTGCAGGAAGCTGCCGACCCTACCGTACCACTGCGCGAACGGATTAAATTCTTAGGCATTTTTTCGAATAACCTCGACGAGTTTTTCCGCGTTCGGGTAGCCACGCTCAAACGCATGACCCTGGTTGGTAAAAAGAACATGCACCTTGAACAGGCGCCCGGCAAAATTCTTGATGAAATTCAACAGATCGTTTTGGAACAACAAACTGAGTTCAACAGAACCTGGGAGGTGTTGCACAAAGAACTGGAGAAAGAAAAAATATTCCTGGTCACAGAAAAGGACCTTAATAAAGAACAGCAAAAATTTGTTTTGACCTTTTTTGAAGAGGAAGTGCGCATGAATACCATCCCTCTGATGATCGAAAGCATTCCCCAATTCCCCTATCTGCGCGAAAAATCAATATACCTCGGTGTGGTGCTGTCGCGCAAAGATGCTACCCTCAAAAGAAAATATGCTATTATAGAAATACCTACCCGTGCCAACGGCCGGTTCATTCAATTGCCGTCGCCGTCGGGTGAACATCATATTATATTGCTCGAAGACGTGATACGGTTCAACCTGAAAAGCATTTTCTCGTATTTCGGATATGATCGCTATGCTTCCTGGGTTTGTAAAGTAACCAAGGATGCCGAGATTGATATGGACAGCGATATTTCGACCACCCTGATTCAGAAAATTGAAAAGGGCGTAAAAAACAGGCGCAAAGGAAAACCTGTTCGGTTTGTGTATGATAAACAAATGGATCCCGGTTTACTCGACTACCTGATCAGGAAGCTGAATTTGTCGCGAAAAGATAGCCTGATGCCCGGAGGCCGCATCCATAACTTCAGGCACTTTATGGATTTTCCGGATGTATTTGTGAAAAAGGGACAACGTAAAAAACCATTTCCGCATCCGCTGCTGAAACAGGCGCTGCGGGTAACAGATGTGGTGCAGCAAACGGATATTATGCTCAATTTTCCTTACCATTCGTTTAATGCGATTATTGACCTGCTGCGTGAAGCCGCTATTGACCCCGATGTAACAGTAATTAAGATCACGGCTTACCGGCTCGCCTCCAACTCAAAAGTGATCAATGCCCTGATAAACGCCGTGCGCAATGGCAAACAGGTAACGGTGATGCTTGAGTTGCGGGCGCGTTTCGATGAAGAAGCCAATCTGGAGTGGAAAGAACGGCTCGAAGAAGAAGGCGTAAAGGTTTTGATAAGCATACCCGACATGAAAGTGCATGCCAAAGCATGCCTGATTAAAAAAAGAGTAAATAACCATACCATTCACTACGGTTTTGTTAGTACCGGTAACCTGAACGAAAAAACAGCCACCGTTTATGGCGATCATTGTTTGCTTACCGCCGACCGGCATATTATGGCCGATGTGAACCGCATCTTTAATTACCTCGAAAAACCAAAAGACGGTGTACATTTTTTAAAAGCCTGTAAAACCATTATCCCCTGCCCCACCGATTTACGTAAAGAATTGCTGAAGCTCATCAACCGCGAAATAAAAAATGCCAAAGAGGGTAAACAGGCCGGCATGATTCTTAAAATGAATTCGCTGAGCGACGAAACGCTGATCGACAAATTGTACGAAGCTGCCAAGGCAGGCGTTGAGCTGAAGCTCATCATCAGAGGCATTTTTTGTATGTATTCAGAAAATAAGAAATTTATCAAACCGGTAAAAGCAGTGAGTATTGTAGACGAATACCTGGAACATGCACGGGTATTTATCTTCCATAATAATGGCAGCGAAAGGGTTTTTATTTCTTCTGCCGACTGGATGGTGCGCAATTTGGATCACCGTGTAGAGGCAACATGCCCGGTTTTTGATGAGAATATTAAGAAAGTGTTGAAAAATATCCTGGAAATACAACTCTCTGATAACGTAAAAGCCAGAATTTTGGACAATGAATTGAGTAACCGGTATGTGCGCGACAGGAAACATAAAAAGATCAGGTCGCAGCTGGAGATATATAATTATTTGCATCAAAAGACTAATATCATTCCGGGAACGCCCTCGCCTGTTGTAGTTGAACCTATCGCAGCGGTGGGAGAAACCCCGGTATAAACTAACTCATGAAACTGGCGGCCATAGATATTGGAAGTAATGCGGCAAGATTGCTGATCTCGGATGTTATTCATACCAGTAACAGAAGGCCACAATTTCAAAAGTTAAATCTTGTACGGGTGCCATTGCGCCTGGGTTTTGATGTGTTTGATCAGAAAAGGATCTCGAAAGAAAAAGAAGATATGATCCTGAACACCATCAAAGCTTATAAACTGTTAATGGACGCCTATGGCGTGCAGCATTGCAAAGCCGCCGCCACCTCGGCCATGCGCGACGCCATCAATGCCCGGCAAATTATTGAACGGGTAAAGAAAGAAACCGGTATTGGCATAGAAGTGATCACAGGCGATTTTGAAGCTACGCTGATTTACGAAAACCATATTGCCGAAAATCTCGATAAACTACATACCTACCTTTATATTGATGTAGGTGGCGGTAGTACCGAACTTACTTTCTTTGCAAATGGCAAACTCAGATTCAAACGGTCTTTTAATATAGGTACTATCCGATTGCTGAAAGACCAGGTAGATGAATTTTTGTGGGATGAATTAAAAGATTTCATCAAACGCGAAACAAAACCCTATCGCGAAATCGTTGCCATTGGTTCGGGTGGTAACATCAACAAAATTTTTTCTCTCTCAAAAAGAAAAGAAGGCAAGCCTTTGCCATTGCAGCTATTAAAAGATTACCACAAAGAGTTCAGCAGTTTTTCGGTGACCGACAGAATACGCATTTATAAACTGCGCGAAGACCGGGCAGATGTTATTGTACCAGCCCTGCTGATCTATATAAACATTATGCGCTGGGCCGATATTGAAGAAATATATGTTCCCAAAATTGGTTTGGCCGACGGATTGATTCAGCACCTGTATGATGATTTGAAAAGAAAGGGGCATTTGCAATAGACAATAAGCAATAAGCAACTGGCAAACGTTGCCGGTTTTTGGTCTTTGTTTATTTTTGCTTACACCCTATTGTTTCAATTTGCTTATTGCCTATTGCCGGTTGCCTATTGCTCCCAACTTATTCATTCCTAATTTATTATTTCAACTTTTAGGGTTTCCCTGAAACTTGTGCCTTGTAACTTGTAACTTGTATATTAAATTCTCCTACCTTAGCAGGCACTAACACTGCGTGGAGCATTATGAATGTGTTTTATTCTAATGCAGAGCCATATTCCCCTCTCCCGCCATTCTCACACAAAACCACCAGCTATGTCGGTACATGTTAACAAAGAAGTAAAAAAGGTAACAACACATACCTTACAAAGAATGAAGGCCGTAGGAGAAAAAATTTCCATGATCACGGCGTATGATTTTTCGTTTGCCCGGCTGTTCGATGAAGCGGGCATCGATGTAATTCTCGTTGGCGATTCTGCCTCGAATGTAATGGCGGGTCATGAAACCACGCTGCCCATTACGCTTGACCAAATGATTTACCACGCCTCTTCGGTAATCAGGGGTATTAACCGCTGCCTGGTAGTGGTAGACCTTCCTTTTGGTACCTATCAGAGTAATTCAAAAGAAGCACTGGCTTCTGCCATCAGAATTATGAAAGAAACAGGCGCCCATGCTATAAAACTCGAAGGTGGAGAAGAAATCCTTGAATCAGTAAAACGTATTGGAGCTGCCGGCATTCCGGTGATGGGGCATCTTGGTTTAACACCGCAATCGATTTACAAATTCGGCACCTATACAGTACGGGCACGCGAAGAAGCCGAAGCCAATAAACTGCGGCAGGATGCACAATTGTTGCAGGAGGCAGGTTGCTTTGGTATGGTGCTTGAAAAAATTCCCGCACAGCTTGCCAAAGAAGTAAGCGAATCATTGGTTGTGCCAACTATTGGTATCGGTGCCGGTATGCATTGCGACGGGCAGGTGCTTGTAATGCACGATATGCTGGGCATTAATACCGAATTTAAACCCCGTTTTTTGCGTCAATACCTGAACCTGCACGACCAGGTTACCGGTGCCGTAAAACATTATATTCAGGATGTAAAGGCAAAAGAATTTCCGAACGATAAGGAGCAGTATTAAAAACGAAGTCTGAGGTCAGATGTCAGAAGTCAGAAGAGCCCGGGTTGTTTAGCTCATGACTGTTTCTTTCCCCCTCCAGGTTCTATCTTCGGACTTCCGACATCCGACTTCAGACTTCCATTCTACCGGACAACTACATCCGCATTCAACACTTCATACTTAATAAGCCGGTCGTTACGCTTTTTCAACTGCATGAACAGCGTATTGCAGTCGGTTGCCGCACTGGTTTTGGCTACTACGCTGATTTTGGTAAAGAACAACATTTTCAAATGTCTTTTTTCTTTTTCAAGCCTGATACTGGCCTGTACAAAATCAGTTTCCCCGTTTAAGCTGGTGCTTTCTGCAAATACAACTGCGTTTTCGAGGTACTGGTTGTTCGAACGCAGATTTAGAATCTGGCAGGCACACACTTTGGCCCCTGCATTGGCTTCGTTCATGGCATTAAATGTTTTTACAGATGCCTTTAAACCATTTGATGCAAATGCACCGGTATGGCCATCGTTTGCCAATACAGCATGGCTGCACGCCATTAATACAAACAACAATGTTCGTGTGAAAATTTGAGGGTTCATGGTACGGTTCATAATCAAGTTAACAATGTGGTTTCAGGTTTTTACAGGAACACCGGAACTTGATTAAATAGAAGCAGGAATTTGATTTCGGAATTTTGAGATTTTTTGATTTTGCGATTGGAAGTCTAACGGGGGGATAAAATAAATCTATAAATCAAAAAATCAGCAATCCTACCTGCAGGCGCAGGCTTTTCATCGGATACGGTGCTGCAAAGAATGCAACAAATTTTCGGATCTCATAATGTTTACGAAAACTTTTTTACAGATCATAAGTATATCGTTAAAACACATTCGAATTGCTGGTGTTTTTACGTATGCCTGTTGAAGGAACAACTATGCTAAATACTTTTGCAATGAGGAAGGTGAGGTATTATAAAAAAAGAAGCCCTTTGTAGAAACAAAAGGCTCAAACGATTGCTTGCCATATGAAAGTGCAAATGTAAGTCGTGTATGTTATCAATGTGTTTCCTAAATGTATAAAGAATGTTAAGACTGATTAAAATACTAACATTAGTAAGCAATGAGTAATAAGTTATAGGTGATAATCAATTATGTTTTTGATACCGCTTATGGGTAGTTGCTGTATTACTTATTGCTTACTACTCTCTATTCGCTCTTCGTTGCTTAAACTCTTCTTTCCGTTCTTCCTGCTGCTCTTTATATATTTTGTACTGATCTTTGGTAAGAATTCCTTTCATTTTTGCATCTCTGTCGGCACTCAACGATTTAAATTTCCTGTACTTCGAAAGTTTTGATGCATCTGAATTTTTTAATTCAGCAATACCTTCAAAGTAAGTGGTATTAACAGCATCTACTTTTTTTGACTGATCGTCGGTGAGATTGAGTTTTTGCTTATACTGTTCATATCTTGCTAATGCTTCTTTCTTTTGCTCGTCGGTCATTTTACTTTGAGCAAATGCGCCTGCAGATATGATGATTGTCACTATCAATGAAACACTAATGCGGACAATTGTTTTCATAAATCGCTTAGTTGTATGAAAATGGCTTGTTAATTAACAGATAGCTGCTTTGCTTTTGATAGGCAATTGGCAAAATAGTTTAACAGGATGCACGTAAATCGCCGAATAATTCAAAATCATCTTCGGTTTATACGCTGATATCGACCTGTTATCGTATAGTGGCCTTCTTCAATTACCATTTACGTTCCTTCCTTTGTTCTTCTGTCTACTTCTTTTAAAACCGCCGGAATGCGGTAATCGCCATACATTTCCTGTATATGGCTGGCCGCTTTAAGCAACGATATGCCTATGGCTGTAATAAATAACGGATTTTTGCTTTCTCCCCTGTAAACAGGTATCACCTGTTGGGTATTTTGATGAAAGCTTGTTTTGGCCACACCAATAACAGGTACTTTATGCAGCAGGCTGTTGTATAAATGCGCACCCAAACCGGGTTTGCCGTCATCATCCAGCACAACAAATCCATCTATGATAATACAGGTTATTTTTTGCAGATCAATATCGCGTAGTATTTCAAGCAAACAAGGCAATTCGCGTTTGTAAAATTCACCGGGCACATATTCGGCAGTTGTTTTAACATGCTTTACCCAATAGTGCATGGCAACAGCATCGTGCCAGTTTTGTAAAACAGCGCACACAACTTTTGCGTTGTCGTTTTTATAATGAACATCTGTTATTAAAATCATATTTCGTCAATGGTCAATGGTGAATGGTCAATAAAGCTTTCTAAAATTCATATTGAAACACTCCGACCCCGAAAGGTTTGGGTTTTAACAAAATTATGCTACCACTTAATTTAAAAATTGCAGAGTTTTACGTGCGGTCAGCAACCTAAACTTATCTGGAATGTCTTCAGGGCTATTGTCAAACTAAACCGTATGATCTACATAACCCAATTAATATATATAAAAGAAGGCAAAGAAGAGCAGTTTTTTCAGTTTGAAGAGGTAGTCATTCCGATTATGTGGAAATATAACGGACAACTTCTTTTTCGAATAAGACCAACAATTGGTAACTTTGTGCAAAATGCACTCGAACCGCCATTCGAAATTCACCTGGCAGCGTTTGAAACAGAGAAAGACTTTGAGGCGTATCAGCAGGATGAAGCACGCAAAAACTATTTACACCTAAAGGAACAATCAGTAAAATCGGTTGTGCTAATCAAGGGTATTCAGATTTAACGAATCCAGTTTCCATTACTATTTTAAATTAAAACCGGGAAATCCAACGGTTCAGTATAACTCAGCAATTTAGATATTGGAATTTTTATCCAATTATGGGACAAAGTTGCCTGAGAGGTCTGTGCTAATTCGCTTATAATCATTAATCAATAAAATGGTATGCTGATTGGGAGTATGGTTTGTAGCATTTAGAAGAATTGATAATCCATACCACTGGCTTTTATTTTGAACAATAAAACGGAAACTATGAATACTCATTTACCCGGCAAATTCCTAAAACGTAAATTATCTGAGCTGAACAGTGCTTTGTTTTTTGCAGAAGGAGATTCTTTATTTAAGCTTCCGAATCATCTTGTTACCGAAATGGAAATGAACGACGACGGGCAGATCTGGTTTGTAATACCCAAACCAGCTCAGGATATTGATGCTTTTGATAAGGAGTTTCCGGTACGGTTAGAGTTTTTTAAGAAAGGGAAACCATTCAGGTTGAAAATACAGGGAAAAGGTTCAATTGTAGGCGACCAGACAGAAATAGAAAAACTCTCGGCCGCTTCTGCAACTATGGAAGAAAAAGTGAAGACCGAACCGGTGCTTATGATTAAAGTGCAGGTTCAGTTTGTTGATTATGCAGGCAATATGTCAACCTCCTTTCCCAATCGCCTGAAAATGGCCGGTATGCAGTTATCGGGTTGGTTGTTTTCATCAAAGAGTTCGATTTCTGTTGAATAATTTACCCATTTAAGAGTAAGCATTAACATTAAGAATTAGCATTTGCAATAAAAAATCCCTCCGATGCATCGGAGGGATTTTTGCGTTTAAAAGGCCTGTCGCAGAATATAGCTACCTTTGTAAAAGTTCTTTCTTTATTTACTTAAATTTTCGCCATATGAATCTCCTTCAACGATTTGAATACTGGGGCGACAGGCATCATCCCCGGTGGGCAGATATTCTTCGGTTTGCCCTTGGTGTGTTCCTTGTTTACAAAGGAATTGAGTTCCTCGAAAATATGAGCACCATGATCAGCCGCATGAGCGGCATGCTGCCTAACAGCTATTTTGCATTAAGCATATTGGGGCATTATATTGTATTTGCTCATCTTGTAGGTGGCGCTATGCTTGCTGTTGGCCTGCTTACACGCGCAGCCTGTATTTTACAACTTCCCATTTTAATAGGCGCTTTATTTTTTCTGAACCAGGCAGAAGGCATGTTCAAACCCTTTTCGCAAATAGCAATTACCGTTATAGTTTTATTGGGCCTTATTTATTTTTTGATTGCAGGCAATGGCCCCTGGTCGGTTGATCATTATTTTGATGAAAAGAAACGGGCTTATTGAAAAATATCGCCTTCTTAATTGCGATTAACTTTTGGAAAAATGTAAGAGAATTTTATGTCCATAACCGGATAAAATGTTCCGTTCTCAATAGTAAAGTCATCAGTAGCGGCGCCAAAGCCGGCACCAAAAATGGTATTTAATACCCACTTTTTGCCTATAGGTCGTTGCATACCCCAGTGAGCGTTTAATAACAAGGTAGGCCAACCCGCTTCATTAGTGATATTTGCAGAGGTATATTTTATTTTCAGTCCAAAGTAATTTCCGCTGTTTAACCGGGTTGCTTTTCCTTTCTGAAACCGCTTTGTTCGGTTATAATAAAACTTAGGAGATGCAGAAACATACAAAGCGGGATCGAAAAAATTCCATTCATAGTGAAAATCGTCTTTTTGAATTTCATAAAAACCACCGGTGCCCACCGACAGGTTGAGGGTTGTATTACGCGACAATTTCGGTTCAACCGACACTCCAATGCCCTCCGGACCTAAATCTAATTTGGTGAGGGTTCTTAATTCATTGGGTCCCTGGTTATTTTGTGCTGATAATAATAGTACCTGTGTTGAAAGGAAAAGAGTAAATATTTGTTTTTTCATAATAAAGTTTTAGGATTGAAGTTTACGTGTTATCATAATAAACATCAGGGCTTATAAACCCCTATTCTTAATATGTTAAATTCAGGGGCAGACTGTTAATATAATTCTTAAAATTGCTTTTGGCCTCCTTCCTGTGCAAATTCTTCCAATACCGGTCTTACTTAAGCGGATAAAAAACCAATGCTTAAAAAAATATTTTTATCTGACCGCAGGTTTTACTTCGCTGCTTCGACTAATAAGAAGAACCCTATAAAGAGATATTGACGATCAACAAATTGTAAATGCTGAATTTCCGGGACGACGCAACTGCTTTCAGGACTTTTATATCAGAACACCAGAACAGGGTGTTTAATCTGGTATTGAATATGGTTCAACATGTACACGATGCCGAAGAAATAACGCAGGATGTGTTTGTTGATGTTTATCGTAAACCCGAAGCATTCAGGGGCGAAGCAGGCATTACCACCTGGTTGTACCGTATTGCCATGAACAAGTGCATTGATCATTTAAGAAAGAAACAACGACAGAACCGCCGTTTTTTATCAGCATTTTTTTCACCGGCAACTGATGATGCACAAACGGAGCCATCGCATAGTATGCATCCCGGTGTACTGGCCGAGGACCGCGAAAAACTGGCTATTCTTTTTAAAGCCCTTAATCAACTGCCGCCCAACCAGCATATGAGCTGGGTGCTGAGTGAAATGGAAAACCTGAGTTATAAAGAGATCAGCGAGGTAATGCATGTGTCGGTATCGTCGGTTGAATCGCTGTTGTTCCGCGCCCGCACCAACTTAAAAAAGATATTATCCCGAATGTATAAAGAAGAGAAGCTATGAAAAAAGAAAAATGGATTGATGATATTATTCAAAGCTCAAAAAATATTCAGCCCGTAGAAGCCAACCCTTTTCTGGCAACACGGGTAGAAGCAAAATTGCAATTGCTCAGCGAAAAAGTCACCTCTTCGCAGATACCAATACGCTGGGTATATGCATCAGCCTTTGCCATGATAACATTGCTTATAATAAACGTAGCGCTGTGGAGCCATACGCCATCGCCCAAAAACGCCGGCATACAACAGGTAATGCAGGAATACGGATGGGGCGGCAATAATGATCTTTATACCATGAACTTTTCAAAATAACAGCAATGAACAAGGTTTTATTTTTAACGATAGGAATTGTACTGCTTTTTTTGCTGAATGCAGGTATGCTGATCTATCTGTTCAAATTACGAAGCTATCAGCAGGAACTGCGTGGTCAGGGCGCCGATGTGTTTATCATTGATCAGCTGAAGCTCGATCAGCAGCAACAACAGACGTTTGCTGTATTGCGCATGCAGCACCACGAAACCATTCGAAGGGCGCAGGATGAAGACCGGCATTTGCACGATGTGTATTTTACTTTACTCAAAACAGATCATCCCGATAAAGCAAAAGCCGATTCAGTGGCCTCGCTGATAGCTGCACAACGTACCATCATTGAAAGAGCAACGTTTGACCATTTTCAGCAACTGAGGAATTTGTGCCGTGGTGATCAGAAAAAATTATTTGATGGAACTATTGATGAAATAGCCCATCGTATGGCGCCCCCGCATGCGCGGCCGGATGGCCCGCCACCTCCCCCGCCCCGGAATTTTTAATCAGGTTCCGCAGGTTTTTTATGTCGCCGTTCGACAAATAATAAAATAAAGCCATGAAGTATATGCTCATTCAGTTAATAACATTATTCATCCTTTTAATAAGTTGTCATAAAAAAGATGCGGGTAGCAACAATGCAGATATACCTTCTGTTTACAAAAAAGTATACGGCGCTACGGATATGTATATCGACGGTGATTATATCGTAATTAAATCAAACGGACGGCCAGATCATAAAAGTCCGTATTACAACGGAACCGAGTGGCAAAGCACGTTGTACGAGGCTTATAATGGCAGTAACACCAGTTTTATGTTAAACCCGAATAAAATTGCCACTGCTAATCTTACATTCAGAATACCATTGCACCCTGCAAAAGCATCCAAAGTGCAGGCAACGCCATTAGGGCCAATAGGCGTATCGCTGAACGGAGTTCCGTTTTATAACCAGTATGCAGCCAATTATCAGCCGCTGACGATGGAGATCAATACGCTTGACCAATACAATGGCCATCCGCAAATGATGGGCGGGTATCATTATCATATTGAGCCCACCTCGCTTACAGCCCGATACGGCAAACATGTATTGCTTGGCTTTTTGCTGGATGGATTTCCCGTATACGGACCATTGGAAAATAACAGCACCATTACCAATGCAGCGCTGGATGATTGCCACGGGCACAGCCACGCAACAACCGATTATCCCGATGGCATATATCATTATCATATCACTGCCGAAGCGCCTTATATCAATGGCAGTGGTTTTTATGGATCACCCGGAACCGTAGCACAATAATATGAAGCCCTATTTAGTGATATTATTTGTTTTGGCCATTGCAACCTGGTTAAGCTTCAAACATGCTGCACCCGACGATTTGAAAGCGCCTTCGATATGGATCAATGCCGCTGATACTATGTTTAAACTTAAACAGGGCGTGGTATACCTCGATAACCAGCCATTTTCGGGTTACCAGTTTACCTTGTATGAAAACAGAGATACCGCTTTTATAACGCCATTTGTAAATGGCCGTGAATCGGGTATAGCCACGCAATGGTACCCCGATAAACAATTGAAGGAAACGGGAAACTTTTTAAATGGCAAAAAAACAGGAGTGCATACAGGCTGGTGGGAAAACGGCGCCATAAAGTTTATTTATCATTTTACACAGGATGTGTTTGAAGGGCCGGTTAAGGAATGGTATGTAAACGGACAGCCCTATCGCAACATGAACTATGAAAATGGTTATGAAAAAGGATTACAGCAAATATGGCAACCCGATGGATCTTTATTTGCCAATTACGAAGCGCGCAACGGACGTTATTACGGATTAACCGGCACGATGCATTGCAGGAATTATAAAGTCAATGGTGAATGGTGAATGGTCAATGGTGAATAAAGGTACGATGCCACTGCAGTAAAAATAAAAGCATGATCAAACATATTTTCAGGGTCGGTTTATCAGGATTGATAATGGCGGGCTGTCATCATAAAAGCAGCCTGCCTTATTACAATACGCCTGATTTTACACCGGTATGGAATATCAATACCCTGAAAGGCCAATTGCATACAATACCTTCATTTGCGTTTACTAATCAGCGTAACGAAACGGTAACTGAAAAAACTTTTCGCAATACCATTTATGTGGCCGGTTTCTTTTTTACAGGATGCGGAGCGGTTTGTCCGAAAATGACCACCAACCTGTTAAAAGTGCAGCAGGCATTTGCCGGTAAAAGTGATATTCGTTTTTTGTTTCATTCCGTTACTCCCTGGATAGATAGTGTTTCGCGGTTGCAGGCATTTGCAAAACGATATCATTTAAACAATCGCTGGCAGCTGGTTACGGGCAATACGGCCACCATTTATCAGCTGGCCCGTCAGTCGTATTTTGCAGAGGAAGAACCGGGCTTTCAAAAAGATTCTACTGAATTTTTACATACCGAGCATTTATTGCTGATCGACCGGAGCAGGCACATTCGCGGAATATATAACGGTACGCTGGCGCTCGAAGCCGACAGGCTGATTGCAGATATTGGGGAGTTGCTGGAGGAGTGATGCCCGTGCACGTAGGCTTTGATTATCAGCCAAAAGTCTTTGCACGCATGCAAAGCCGCTTTGCAGCAACTTTTTTTTAAAAATAGCTTACATAGCTGTTCAAATACGCACATAAAAAGTGGAAATAGCTTACAATATTAATTTTGTAAGCTATTTTTTTTGAATGTTGATTTTTTCGAGGCTATGTAAGCTATTATCAGGTCATTGTAACCTATTCCGATGTTGTTGTAAGCTATTCCGGAAGCAAAGTGCGCTGCAGCGCACCTTTGCAGTGCTGCAAAGAGGCCCTGCAAAAAACAAAGCAGCTTTGTGTGCTGCCTTGCCAGTATTGCAGGTTGTATTTTTTGCCATGTTGGCTAATTCACTTCTTTGTAGCCTGACATTGCGTTTGAGTAAGCTATCCCTGATGTCTGTGCAGCTTATTTACAGGTTTATGTAAGCTATGGTGGGCAGAAGTAGATAGCCGAAATCAGGACCTGCTGCTTTCTACCAGTTTTTTTACAATTTCGAAAATAAGGGGTTGGATATCGAGGTTGTAAATAAATTCCTCATCAGCAGTTTTACTGATCAATCTGCTATCTTCTACCTCAATCGCATTCAGATTGAATTTTCGCCATGGCATCTGTTTTATTAAAGAATAGTTTCCCTCTTCTGATTTGATATTTAAGGAATCTAATTGTTCATTGGTTTTGGAACGTTTAAAACCCCGTATAGAAGCAAGTTTCCCTTTGTCAAAAGTAAATTGCAAATCATCCAGATCTTCTCCGGCGATTAAATAATCATTGTTTTGTAACCGGGCAAAGAATTCAAACATGATCTTATCACATTCATAGGTAACACTTATTTCAAACTGTTGCTGCTTCCCCTGGTATTGTGCCTCAAACGAAAGTTGTGAAAAATCACTATTCATTTCAACATTATGCAAAGGCATTAAGTCAGGATCGCCATGAGGATTCTGGTTTACCTCAAATTTTCGTGTTTTATAATTAAAATAGAATTGAAGACCAATGGCCAGGCACAAATCGTTGACCTTTGGACGATAAATAAAAGAAGATTCTTTGGGTTTGATTTTTTTTACTTGCATTTGACTTTGTGTTTTTCCAACGCCTCCCAGGCTTCTTTGGATCTTTTTCCAAATTTTTTCGTTCCGGCATATTTTAGAAGTATGCGATCTATTTCAGCCTGCGCCTTCGCAAAGTTTTCAGATGGAATTTTTATAGTGCCTTTATGTTTATAGCCGCCATTTACCTCTATGGTAACACTTTTCGCCCCGCCTTCTATCAACGGGCCAAAGATACCTGACCGGCAAGGTACGCACATTGGTGCAGGCAAATCACCACCAGGGTTGTAATGACCTATTATATCACTGATCACTACATCTTTATTTTCAAACCCACCATTTGCAAGGTGCCAGTTTAATCCATTAATTTCAGCATGGTTTCCTAATGATCCGGTGCTCTTAAATACACCTGAATTTCCATCTACTACCGACACTGTGGCTGTGGCACCATTCATAGCCAAACCAAATGGATCAACCCAGCCATTAGGGTCCCCAACATAACCGTAAAACCGTAACCCACCTCCCAAACCAACGGGATCCTGGCTTATATACAGTCCCTCTTCCGGCGAATAATACCTGAACCAGTTATAATACAATCCTGTTTCAGCATCTTCATATTGCCCCTGGTATCTGAAGGGCAAATTACTATTGTGGCCCTGTAAAGTTCTTAATCTTCCATAAATATCCAATACGCCTTCCCAAACTTTTTTGCCGGTGTCATCAAACATGTATTGGGGGGTGCCGAAATGGTCGCCTACTATACTATATGCTTTACCATTCTCTATTTTAGCTGCAGGTACAAATCTATTCTCATCAAAAAGCCAGGTTATATTTTCACTGATAGCCGTATTTTGAGGATTGGGTTCTGCTTTATCATATATTATATCGCCCCATTCATTGACTACCGGCTGTGGTTTTTCTTTTTCATCGTAGGTCCATTCGTGTAATGGTACATGCGCATTCCATACCCACCGCGTTATTTTACCTGCAAAACATTTGCTTATTCGCCTGCCCAATGCATCATAAGTAAATTCCACGGTTTTCCCGTCAGGCTTTCGCACTTTTTTCAGTGTGCCATTTGCATACCATTCATATTGTGTTTTTTTATGAGTAGCTTTCTCTGTTTTGCTGATTAAATTACCGTCTTCATCATATTTATAAATGTATTTTTTGCTTTCCAGCGGAGCACCGGCGCCGTTATACCTGCGATCTGTTTTGTCAGCGGTTTCATAAATATGGCCCGGGTCATCAGTTGTACGGTGTACAATACTGTTATCGGCATATTGGGCAAATACCAGGTTTCCCAGCGCATCATGTTTGAATGAAGTACCGGCCTGAGCCAAAGAATCAAATATACCAGTTAGCCTGTCATTGGCATCCCAGGTATATTTTTTCCAGCTTTGTGCTATGCCCCTGCAGCTGACTTTATGTTCTGCAGGTCTTCCTGCCTGATCGTATTTCCATTCGCTGGTTAGTCCGCCCGGCAATATCCTTTCTGTTTCACGCTCCAGGCCATTGTATTTCATTTGTGCCTGCCAGGTTGCGGTTCCCTCCGGAGAAACAACAGTTGCCTGCATATTGGTGACCAGACTCATTTTATTACGCTGCAATTGAATATCGGCGCCCAGGTTGCTGGTAATTTGAATGCGGCTCCCCCCTTTATCAAAGCGGCTATTCACTTTGTATTCATTCTGTGCTTCAGTTTCTACATATCCCATTTTGTTCCTGGCTAAGCGAACCGTACAATATTCGTTTACGGCTTCTGTTAAATTGCCCTTTTTATCGTAACTGAATGCTTCCCAGCTGCCGTCGTGGTATTCCGCCTTTACTATCTGACCCTTTACGTCGTATTCGTATTGTATATATCTGCCTCCGGGCCGTAATGTTTTGATTGTTTTACCAGTAGCATCCAGCTCGTATTTCACCTGTAACCCGTCGAACCCGGTTTCACTGATCACTTCTCCTCTTTTATTGTACTCAAACCTATACTGCCGGCCGGCTTCATTTACAATGCTCCGCAAACGTTGCTCCGTATCATATAAATACTGTTGTTCGGTATTATGTTGCCGTTTTCTTTTTAATTTGCCCATGGGCGTATATTCAAAAGAAATTTGTCCATACTTGTCTGTTGCATACGTAATTTCTTCATAAGCGTTATATTCCAGGCTAATCTTATTGCCATCCGGCAGGTATAAATTACGAATGCGGTTCAGCGGATCATATTCAATAAAACGAATTTCACCGGTGGCATTGATTGTTTGTACACAACGGCCCAGGGCATCATATTTCCACGAGGATGTTGAACCATCTGGCATACGTACGCCTGCCAGGTTCTCATCTTCATCATAACTAATGGTGGTTTTGCGATTGCCGCTTTCGGTAATCGTTTCCAGCTGCCCCTCGTTGCTATATTCGTAAGAAACCACTTTTCCGTTTGCGCAGTTTACAAAACATAACCGCTGCCGGTCATCGTATCCAAAGGTTTCACTGCTTCCATCTTCATACATAACCAGCGTGAGCTTATTATGCTCATTATAATGAAACTGAACCTGGCTGCCATCAGGCATTCTTTTTCCTGTTAACCGGCATCTTTCGTCATATGTGTAACCCGTTATATTTCCTTCTTCATCAATTTCACGATAAATTTCAAAATCATCGGTGTATTCGGTATACCGGTGATTGCCATAGTGATCGGTTTCCTGAACACACAGATTATTCTCGTCGAAGTAATACGTTGTGGTTTCGCCCAAAGAATTGGTAACAACATTATATCCCTTACCATATTCAATAAATCCTTCCAGCACGCCGCCATCACCCCAGGTATGCACACATCGCTTTTGATTATCATACTCCCAGTAGAAACTTTGCCCGTTGCGGTCGGTTTTCTTTACCATCAGGTGGTCATTGTATTCAATAGTTGTAACCTGATTTAATGCGTCGGCAATGCTTACCAGATCCCCATCTTCATTATAGTCATAGGTCACCAATACCTGCCTGATATCCCGATGGTTTACTTCTACACAGGTAATTCGATGCTGTTTATCCAGTTCAAAAAGCAGTTTCCTGCCGGCACAGTCTGTGATGGCGCGCAGGTACCGGCCCGTGTAATGCAACTGTATGCGGTTACCGTTATAGTTTTCTATAAAAGACAGTTGCCAAACACCTTGTTCTACATTATGATTAAAATGAAAGTATTTTGATTCGTTATAATCTTCCAGTAAAAAATGCCCGTTTTGTTTGCGATGCAACTTCAACTTTTCCTGCGTATGATAAACACTTTCACCATAATACAATAAGGGGAATATGGCCATTCTGCCATCTGCAAGGGTTATTGATAAACATCCTTCCTGCGGTAAAAGTTGCACACAACGATCATAGCATAAGTGCACCCCATGTCCCAATAACCTTTTGTTGGAAGAATCGCTGTCCCAGTTACGGGTCCACTTTATTGGCATGGGGCCGGGCAGTTCAAAATCGGTATATTCATAATTAACACGACCGGTTATAAGATCAACCGGTTCAAAGCCCATTTTACACAACTTATTGCTAAGCTTTTTTGTTGAGGGGAATTTCTTAAGCACTTTATGGTTTAACGCCTTCAGCATTTTACCACCTGCCTTGCCCAGTATTTTCAGGAAGGAACCAAACACAAATGCTTTAAGTAAGGCCATTATGCTGAAATTGGGCACCAGCGGCCCTCCTACCATAACCGGTTTGCCCCATTGCAGCGGTATACAAAAAGATGTAGGCAGGTATAATGAGGGAATGGGAATGAATTTTTTACCCGGACGAAAAGAAAGCGGTAATCCTATGTCGTTACAGGTCATGAGCATATAACCGGCGCCGCTCATAGGCGCCCCATCTATCGAAACCGTTTTGCTGCCAAAAAAGTTCTGGCTGTCGTGACCAATGATGGGCATTAAAGTAAACCCTGCACCAAAAGGAATATGCACAAAGGTGATGATCATACCTGCTGTATCGGTATTGCCACGTGGTACATTGTTTACTTTAACAGTAGCGCCGATAAAAGGTATATAATCAAACGGATCAATTACCAATCCGATATAGGGATGCGGAAGGGGAACAAATGGAAATGGAAGATTTACAAAATGTATATCAATACCAATTACTGGCTTCAGGTGCGTATTTGCGACGTACATAGAACAGGTTTAGTTATTAGCTGTTTATTATTTTTAAATAGGCCTTTATTTGATTGTTATATTGTTAAATTGTTAGATGGCTGGGCCTGTTGAAATTCGAAAATGCTCACAAATAGTCAGAAATTACATATCGAAACCCAACCATCAAACAATAAAGCCATCAAACAATCATGCCTTCTTAGATTTTTTTACAGTCAACAATTGCTCTATACCACTCAGCATTAATGATTGTACGGAATGTCCTCCGTATTTTATTACTGCCGAAGCATAGGGAAGCAAGTGCTGCAAAATGGGAGCGCTGTTGATCTTTTTGCTTTTACATAATTTTATAAAATCGTTGAACGAAACGATTAAATCGCGGGCATCGGGTTCAAGATCTTTCATTATAAACAATGCAACCCACAGGGTGAGATAATCTTCCGAACTCTTTTGCGTATCTGCTAACAGATCGTCAAAACCTGGCCATACATATTTCTTCAGCTGAGGCGCCTGGTTTATTATATCTGCTACCCTTTTCAGTTCTTTATAGTCTGTTTGCTTCAGCACCTGTATAATAACCTGTCTGATATAGGTTAATTCAGGCTCTATTCTTTTCCGGTATTCCTGTTCAATCGCCCGCATGTCATCTTCCCAGTTCTCCTTCTTAAAATCAATAGCCTTTCTCTGAGTCAGAAATTCATCCTGATTCTTTTTCGTTATTTCTTCGTCGATTAAATCGATTTTCGATTGTAAGGTGTCGATGCTTTCCATAAACCTGTTTATTTACAACGCGCTTTAAATTTCTTTACATTATCCGGGTGAACCATATGGTCGTCAATTTCAACATAGCCTGCTTTTCGAAGCATTTTTAATTCCCTGTCGTATACTTTCGGACGATTATTTACGTCATCCCACAGGAAATCGTGTGTTTGCGGCGATACCAGTTTAAAGGTAGCCTTTCTGTCGATGCCTCCCTGAACCCACATATCGTTTACATTCAGGTTCCAGCGGTCGCTTTGTAATACATTTAATCCCGGCTTACCTATACATGCTCCCGTGTCGTGCAATCCGCCGATAACCGGCATATTGGTGCTATTAAAGTTGTTCTTATATTCTTTCCAGGCCGAAGCCGCATCCTTCATTACATTTTTATCTTTCGCAAAGCTGTTGGCTTCGGTAAACCGGCCTTTGGTAGCTTGTAAAAATTCGTTCCAGGAGCCAATACCGCTTAAGCCATAAGGATCGATGCTGCTATTGGTATCATTCACATAAGCATATGGGGTAGTATTGTTGCCGGCCAGTCCTATCGGGTCCTGAGTGATATACACGCCTTCTTCGGGCGCATAATACCTGAACCGGTTATAATACAAACCTGTTTCTTCATCTTCGTATTGCCCCTGGTACCTGAAAGGTATAAAATCTTTTGTACCCTTCAGGGTTCGCGCCTTTCCATAAATATCGGTTACACACTCCCATACTTTTTTGCCATCGGCATCATATGCTTCATTGGGTGTACCGAGGTGATCACATACTATACTATAGGTTTTTCTATTTTGTATTTTGGCGCAGGGCACCAGGCTATCGGCATCAAACAACCAGGTTATTTCGTTTACTCCTGCATTTAACGGGTTCGGTTCTTCTCTGTCATAACTTATTTCGCCCCATTCGTTAACAACTGTTTTAGGAATATCGGTTTCGCTATAGCTCCATTCGTGCAGCGGCACATTGCCATCCCAAACCCATCTTGTTACAGTTCCTTTTTGCGCCTTACCATGCTCTGCAATATTTTTCACCAGCTTGCGTATTCGCCGGTTAAAAACATCGTAGGTAAATTCAATGGTTTGATCGGGTTTCAATACTTTTTTCAACAGGCCATCGGCATACCAGGCGTAACGCGTTTTTTTATTCGTAGCCTTATTGGTTTTGCTGATCAGGTTGCCTTCCCCGTCGTATTTGTAAATGTATTTTTCACTTTCGAGCAGGGCGCCTGCAGCGCTGTATTGACGATCGGTTCTTTTTTTCGTTTCGTAAATATTGCCGGCATCGTCTGTTGTACGGTGAACAATGCTGTTGTCGGCATATTGCGCAAATGCCAGGTTATCGAGCGCATCGTATTTAAATCGCGTGTTGCTTTGCGACAATGCATCCAATACATTGGTGAGCCGGTTATTGGTGTCCCAGGTATATTTTTTCCACCGTTGCACTACTCCTTTGGCAGCAACCTTTTGCTCCTGCGGTCTGCCTGCCTGGTCATATTGCCATTCAACCGATACATCACCGGGCAATATTCTTTGCAACTCCTGGCCTGCCGCATTGTACAACATTTGTGAATGCCACGAGGCGCCGGCAGCGGCGTGCATTTTGGAAACAAAGCCAAGCTTATTGCGTTCGAAGACAATGTCGGCGCCCAAACTGCTTGTTATGCGGGTACGGTTACCAATTTTATCGTACACGGTTCTGATATCATAATCCTGCTGCTTTTCTGTAATTACATTGCCTGCACGATCTCTTTCAAACTGTACCACGCTGTTTTCGCTTTCAGCAGTGGTGACCCTGCCACTTTTATCATAGGTAAAAGCTTTCCAGCTTCCATCGTTGTATTCAATTCTGATGATGCGTCCGTTGGCGTCGTACTCATAACGGGTAAAGCGTTCTCCGGGGCGGTTTACCTGAATAATTCTGCCAATTGCATCGCGCTGGTAGCGCAGCTGCATGCCATCGAAGCCGGTTTCGCTGATTATTTCTCCCCTTTTGTTATAGCCAAAGACATAATGCTTTCCTGCTTCGTTTACGATAGTCCGCAATCTTTCTTCGGTATCGTAAAAAAAGTTCAACTCTCTTTTATTGATCGTACGCTTTTTTACGTTACCTAAAGGAGTATATTCATAATCTACCCTGTGATGTTTATCGGTGGCGAGGGTTACTTCTTCATAAGCATTGTACTGCAGTTTTACTGTGTTTCCATCGGGCAAATGAATGGTACGGATGCGATTCAGGTCATCATATTCAAAAAAGCGCCGGTCGCCATCGGCATTTACGGCCTGTGTACATCGGCCCAGTGCATCATAGCGCCAGTGCGCTTCACTTTTGTCGGGCAATTGTATAGACCCGATATTTTCATCTTCATCGTACCGGAATATCGTTTTGCGGTTATTGCTTTCAATAATGGCTCCCACCTGGCCATTCTCATTAAAGTCATAGGTAATGGTGCGCCCGTTGGGATGGTTTATAAATTTCAACCGGCGTTGTTCGTCATATACAAAAGTCTGGCTGTTTCCATCAGGACTTATAATGAGTGTTGGCTGGTGATGCTGATTGTAGTGAAACTGCAACTGGTTGCCATCGGGCAATATTTTTTCTTTTAAATGGCCTGCATCGTCATATACATAACCACTTACATTTCCTGATTCATCGGTTTCGCGGTATACATCAAAGTTGTCGTTGTATACGGTGTATCGTGAATTACCGTAATGATCTGTTTCCTGAACACATAAATTATTTTCGTCGAAATAGTAAGTAGTATTTTCGCCCAGTGAGTTGGTAACAATGTTATGACCTTTATGATATTGAATAAAACCTTCCAGCACACCACCATCGCCCCAGGTATGTATACAACGGCGTTTGCTGTCGTACTCCCAGTAAAAGCTTTGCCCGTTGCGATCGGTTTTTTGTATCATCAGGTGATACCGGTATTCAATGGCCGTTACCTGATTCAGGGCGTCGCCAATCTCTGTTAAATTGCCGTGTTCATTATATGTATAACTTACCAGTGTTTGCTGCAGTTCGCGGTGTTTTACGATTACCTGTGTTATACGGAATTGTTTATCTAACGTAAAAACAAGTAAGCGGCCTGCGCTGTCGGTAATCGCATTCAGGTGTTTGCCGGTGTAATGTAATTGTATGCGGTTGCCACTGTAATTTTCGATATACGACAATTGCCATGTTCCGGCCTGGTGCTCATAGTTAAAATGATAATACAGCGACTCATCATGATCATCCAGTAAAAAGTGTCCGTTTTGTTTGCGGTGCAGCGTTATTTTTTCCTGCGGATGATAATAACTTTCACCGTAATACAACAGCGGAAATACAGCCTGACGGCCATCGGCCAGGGTAACCGATAAGCATCCATCTTCGGACCAAAGCTGTACGCAACGATCATAACACAAATGCACACCATGGCCCAAAGGGCCTTGTATTGAAGAATCACTGTCCCAGTTGCGTGTCCACCTTACCGGTATGGGCCCGGGTAAATCAAAATCGGTGTATTCATAATTTACGCGGCCGGTGACCAAATCAACCGGCTCAAAACCCATTTTACATAAGCGGTTACTGAGTTTTTTTGTAGAAGGAAATTTCTTGGCCACTTTATTGTTCAATGCTTTCAGCATTTTGCCACCGGCTTTGCCAAGGATCTTCAAAAACGAACCGAAAGCAAAGGCTTTCAATAGCGCCATGATGCTGAAGTTAGGCACCAGCGGCCCTCCTACCATTACCGGTTTGCCCCATTGCAACGGAATGCAAAAAGATGTTGGCAGGTATAAAGAAGGAATGGGAATGAATTTTTTACCAGGACGAAATGAAAGCGGAATACCGATATCGTTACAGGTCATGAGCATATAACCGGCGCCGCTCATGGGAGCGCCATCGACCGATACGCGTTTGCTGCCAAAAAAATTCTGGCTGTCGTGACCAATTATAGGAACTAAAGTAAACCCTGCTCCAAACGGAATATGAACGAAAGTGATGATCATACCCATGGTATCGGTATTGCCACGGGGCACATTGTTTACTTTAACGGTAGCGCCGATAAAAGGAATATAATCAAACGGATCAATTACCAACCCGATATAAGGATGTGGAAGCGGAACAAATGGAAAAGGCAGATTCACAAAGTGAATATCAATTCCAATCACCGGTTTTAAATGCGTGTTGGCAACGTACATGGTAGATTTTCTTTTTGTAAATGCCTTAATTATTTTCTACCGCTTAGTATTAGGATTGTTTGATTGTTAAATTGTTTGATTGTTGGGCAGGCTGAACTTTTGAACGGTTAACAGTTAGTCGGGCACTCTATATTGCGATATTCCAACCATCAAACAATCAAACCATCTGACCATCTAATGAGATATAATCTTTCAATCGCTGTGTTTGCTCAAGAAAACCGGCAATGATCTGCCGGTTCGAATAACCATTTTTTTCCAACACCTCTGTTACCATTTGCCTGATATAAATTAATTCGGGTTGAATTTTTTTCCGGTACTCAGATTCAATTGTTCTCAACACTTCTACCCAGCCATCTTTGGTAAAATCAATGCGCGATTCTTTGCTACGCAGCTCGTCAACATACTTATGGGTTATTCTTTCATCGATCAGTTGAATTTTTGATTGTAGCATTCCATATTCCATAAAGTGATTGTTTGATTGTTTTATAGTTCGATTGCTGTTGATTCCGAATATTGAAATGGTTCTGTATGTTCAACTGTTTTATTGTTTGAAAATCCGGAAAATTTATAAAGTTCAACGATAAGCCATCAAACAATTCAACCATCAAACAATCAATTCACCGGTTTTCGCCTCTCTGATCTTTTTCTTCGTATAGTTTTGCTTCAGCTCCTCTACTGTTTTTTGCCAGTCGTCGCCATAGGCCCTTACCATTTTAAGTTCCACCTCTCTCACCATGCTGTCTATATCATATTGTTTCTGCTGCCAATAATCATAAGCCATGAAAGGATATTCCGATGCCTGTATTTCCTCATCAGATAAGCGGCCGGTTAATTTCATCGCCTGTTCACTGGCCTGCAATTTTTCGGGTTGCCAGTTTTTATAATCGGCAAAGATCCAGGCTTTGTAATAGGCCGATACGGCCTGTGTGGTAAAACCGAACTCAACCGCTTCGTCGCCTGCTTTCATAAACCAGTCAAGGGCATCTTTTCTTTCGCGTTGTATCTGGCAGTCGGCTCCTTTATAGGTATAATATTGCAGCAGCAATGGTTTTATTGTTTCATTGCCACCTGCTATTTCCTGTTTACACAGGCGCATACCGGTATCGAGCAGTTCATTGATGAGCATATGATCTTTAAACGAAAAAAGCATTCCGGCGTAAGTGATATAAGCAGTGGCCAGCAAACTTTTATCGCCTGTTTTTTTACCGCATTCAATGGTTTTCTGTCCCCATTCGCTTAATAATGGTTTATTTTTTTTGCTGGCGGCATCTCCCATTTCGAACATGCACTTTCTGAAAAATGCATAGGGATCGGTAGCTGATCCTGCTGTAGCTATCTGCCTGATGGCATCCTGCATACGCAGATCATGTACAAGGGAAACTGCTTTATCGGCATACTTTTCAAAAACGGTTCCCCAAAAATTACCGTCGGTATGATCAAATACCAGCAGCTGTATACCGGGTTGTTTGGGTTGATCCATCCATTGCTGCAACCATTGTAAAAACTGTTGCGGTGCGCTCATTTCTTTGGGCAACACACTTAATACAAACTGGGTCTGCGATTGCCCGATCCAGTTCCGGTACGACTGAATCATTTCGGGCAACAGGCTGCTACAAACGATATAATTGTTGTCTTCTACCGCTTTTCTGAAGGGCTCTACATTCCATTTTCCTTTTACGCCTGCTTTGGCCAGCAGCTGCTGTTGCTCTGCATCGTCATATTCCTTCAACCAGCTTTGCATGATGGCATGGCTGTAGGTTTTAGGCGAGTTGAAATGGGTATAAAAGAAAACGAACAGATTATCGAGTTTTCCATGCGGCGACGCTTCGAGGCGACAAAACCCTTCGTACATACGGTGGTCTTCGGGTTTCAGCATCCAGCGGATCAGGCTGTGCTGAGCCCTAACCTTCTTTTTCCAAACATTCACCATTTCGTCTATTCGAATGGTTATCGGGTTATGTTCGTTCATTACTTGTTTTATTTTTGCATAACGCTGAACGCTTAAAGCAAAACGCTCAGTTATTGCTGATTGGTCATTGTCAATTGCTTATTGCCGATTGCCGATTGCATCAGCAATTCAGTTTTATATGTCCACCGGTAACTACCGTAGCTGTTTTACCATTTACTTCTACCGCTTCAGAGTTCAACGACACTTTAGTATCGCCGGTAACGTCTATATCTTTGGCACCAACATTTACTTTGTTTACGGCACTTATATTCACTGCTGTTTTAGATTCTGCATTCATTTCATCTTTACCGTATATGGTAGCAGTTTCGCTAAACTGGCCATCGAGCTTTTTCGACTCCATGTATATTTCGTTCTCGGCCAGCATGGTGATCTTTTTCGTTTTGAAAGTGATCTCATTGGTGGCATCTATGGTTACTGTATTACTGGATTTAATCGTTATGTTACCTGCTCCATCTATCAGCATGCTGTTGCCGGCTTTATCTTCAACAAATACACTACCATCGGCATCGTTCATCACCACTTTGTTACCACTGCGTGTTTGCAGCGCTTTTACATCATTGCCGCCATTGCTGAATGTATTGCTGGCTTTACCATGATACACGGTACCTATAACATAAGGCTTGGTAGGACTATCGCCTTCAAATCCCACGATCACTTCTTCACCTACTTCGGGAATAAAGAACATGCCCTTACCACCACCGCCATGCGGACTTGTTACCCGTATCCACGGTGTTTTTTCGGCGTCATTCATCCAGTGAAATTTTACCCGTACTCTTCCCAGGCCTTTGGGATCGTGGTTATCGGTAACCATACCGCTTTGTGTTTCGATATGCGCAATAGTTGCGGGTTTTACCGGCGGCATTTTTATACTTGCCGGAACGGCCGTAAAGTCGTTGTTGTAATTTCCATGTCCGTCGAAATAATGGTTGATCGAAAGCACGGTGTATTCGCCATAATTTTCTCCCGACATACTGTACACATTCTGGCCCTGCACATTAATGGAGCCTCCTATTTTAACACCGGGATGACCGCTGCTTCCTGAAAAGCGAACCGTATTACTGCTTTGCATAGCAGTTCGTATGTTGATCGCATCATCGAGTTGCTTTTTATTCGAAACAAACTGGTTGTTCCATATTTTAGGCTGCGCAGCATATACGTTGTTACTTGCCTGCAATACATATTTGCCCAGATCGTTCAATCCGGCTTTGCTTTCGATGCTTTGCGGAGTGCTGTTGTAAACTTCGTGATTGAGATAATCGTAAGCCATCATCTGGCTGTTGGCCGGCTGTACCTGCAACGCCATGCTAAAACGGCTGATATTGCTGCCAAAGGTGAGTGCGGCAGGCTCGGAGGATTTGAGAGAGCCGATCTGCAGATTATTACCATCGTAGTACAACCATTCGCCATAGGCTGAACATAAATAATTTAAAAATTGCCAGGCCGTTTGTTTGTACTGAACGGTGTAAGCGAGTGTTTCGGGATATTGCGGGGCAATTTGTGGCTGCAGCAGGTTTTGCGGAAAATGCTTTAGCACATCCTGCACAATATTTTTTATAGCCTTTTTTTCCCAGCTTTTGCAATGAGGGCCATTGTCGAGCACAATGGTAGGACTACAGCCTGAAATGATAATGTTGCCGGTATGACCGCTGAACCGGTCGGCTTCTACCTGCATTACAATGCCCCTGAATTGAAGGGTACCGGCAGACCCTGTACTGGTAACGGAAGCCTGTAACAGGCCGCCGATAAGGTTTCGGGAAGAATGAAGTATGCTACCATCCATACCATCGAGTGATTCGGCCGGACAAACCAATCTGAAATAATGATGGTCGAAGATGTTCTGCGTTAACTGAAAAGAGGTAATTTGTTTAATAGGACTACCGGCAATGGTTATGTTACTACTAATTAGTTGGGCCATAAAAAAGATGTGTCGTTTATGGTTGTTTATTGGTCAAAGGTGAACGGTCCCCTTGAGCCTTGTATATTGTACCTTGAAACCTGTGCCTTTACTGAGGCCAGTTGTTTTTGAACTTTGATTCGTTCAGTTTTACTTCCTTGGCGCTGAGCGTAATTTGCACCTGCATAGGGCTATCACTGTTATGATCATAGGTTTCGTGATAATCCACGCAATGCGCATCGGTAAACTGAAGGGTTTTTAATTTGCTCATATTATCCCTTCGGTAAAATGTTATGGAACCGCTTTTGGTTTGCGTTGGACTTACCATCCAGTCGAATAAGCCTGTATTGCCATTGCTTTCAACAACAAGGGTAACAGCGCCTCCCTGCGGAATGGCAGTAGGTTTGCCGGTTCCATCGGTAGCCTGTGTAAAGCGAAATGCACAATGCAGAATATTCAACTCTTCGCCATCAACCTTAAGTTTTGCTATGAATGACATGGAATTTTTATTAGGATTAAAGTCATAAATGTTACCGATTTCCGGTCGCCGGTCTTCCGGTTACCGGAAACTGGTAACCGGTAACTAAAATCAGGCAAGACCTGCACTTACGGGTGCAGGCCCTGCCGTTATAATGGATAGTGATTATACCCATTCATTTTCATGCTTACCGCTGCCCAGTTCAATGGCTTTAGCGCTCAGCGTGAATGTTTCGGTAACCGGGCTGTCGTTAGCACCGTCGAAATTTTCGCGGTACTCAACCAGGTATGCTTCTTTAAACGACAATTCCTTCAGCGTGGCATCGGTATCACGTTTAACAAAAGTGATAGAGCCGTCTTTACGCTCAAAGTTGTTGGTCATCCACTCGAAGAAAGTGGTATCACCGGTTGATTCAACCGTAAGGGTGATCTTTCCGCCACGAGTGATCGAAGAAGGACGACCGGTTGCATCGGTTTCCTGCTTCAGCGCATACGTGCAAGCGAGAACGTTCACGTTCTTGCCTGCCACTTTGAGTTTTGCCTTGAATGACATAAAAAATGGTTTTGAAATGATTAAAAAATGGTATATAGACCTAAAAAATAAAAAACGAATCTGTTGAAATAAGTGTAGTGCAGGCCCATTTGCCTTTTCCAGACAGGAAGTATTAAATAACTATTCTGCTCGTTTGGCAACGAACAATCTGTGTGGCAAGGTTTAATGGCCGCCCTCTTTTTATTTCATTAAAAGATCTAAGGGCCGGTATTTGTTTTTTACAAGGGAAAATGATTTCCCGTCAGCATCATTATTGAAAAATGACACTGCAAGCTGTTATTATTTTTTGGGGTTAAACCGGCGCTACAGTTTGGGTTAGATAGTGGATTTTAACAGGCGAATGTTGATTATCCCGAATGCGGTATCGGCATAAACGTTCAATAAGCATTTCGGCTACGCTCAATGCTTTTGAATCATCCTTTCCCGCTTCAGCGGGACTCAGGACGCTCATGATGTTTATTTATCCTGTTCGTATTTGGAAGACCAGTCTGCTTTATCGGCATCGTCTCCCTTTTGCCCTTCGAGTTTTATCAGAAATGTTTTTGCAGGAAAGTATGGTTTCAAGTGGATATCGAGATAAATGCGGTCTTTTTGAACAGGGTCCTGTTCAAAACGTTTAATGGTGAAATTTTCAATCAGTTTATTGGGGCCGGTAATACCGTCGAGGAATTTTACAATTTGCCCGTTCAGTTCTTTACGGGTAGATGCATTGAAGTTTTCGAAAGCGCGGCGGTTTAAGAAGTCCATCATCACTTTCGTTACGTAATCAAATACACGTACCACTGAATAGGTTTGTAAACCGAGGTTGTCGCCATTGAACAATGTTTTGGCCGAAAAGGCCATCACCTTTCCATATTCTTTTACCATCGGTATCAGCCCGAGTTTTTCAAGGCTGGCAATTTCGCTTTTTTTCAGGTCGAAGCGTACGCCATCTACTTCATTAATACCACCGAATTTTTTACCGGCAGTAACCTGCGACATCAGCGTATTATAAATTTTACCGGCCAGTGCTGCAGATGGCGGCACCAGCAGATCGTCTTCTTCTTCAATTTCGGAAAACCGTCCGCGGCCTACCAGCCAGTTACAGGCCATAATTACATTGGAACGATATGGATCGCCACCGGTTAAGTTGGCCGCTTCAAACAATTCCATAACATCATCGGGCGTATCAAGATCTTCAAAATCGGTCACCAGCATCACTTTATTTTCATAAGCGAGCTTGGCCCATTTCTCCAGCACTTTGTTGCTACCGAGATAGCCGGGTAATATAAGCAGGCTGTAATTATTGCGAAGGTCGAGCCGGTCGTAATTATCAACCAGTTCGTTGTGAATAGCATCAATAAAACGGGTGTTATCGAGGTCTTTTACCTGATCGGGATCGATATTAATAACAGATACGTTCTTTACCTTAAGACTTTCGGTATTTTTATAAAAGAGGGCAACTGAACGGTAGGATCTTTCGAGTTGTTCAGTTTCTTTAACAGCGGCTTTCAGATTCCTTTTTAACACCTGACCCGATTGTTCAGAGCGCTCGTTACAGGTTTGAACCATTTCACCGATATCGTCAGAGCTTTGCAGTATATCGAGCCACAGCTTCAATGTTTTTTTCAGTGCTGTACGCTCTTCTTTTTTACTGTTTTCTTCGAGGAATATTTTTTTTCGTGCTTTTCTTTCAGGATTAATGTTCTGAACAGCATCAATGGCCGATTCGAGCAGATCAAATCCCCCAAATTTGGCGAGCCCCTGTACACTGCTTTCCAGTTGTTCAACCGGCTGCCCTTTGAAAGGCAGATCTTCTTTCATAGCCGTTTGCTGAACGGCGGGTTTAATGGCTTCAGTACTCATGATTACGATTTAATTAAATAGTGTTGGTATTGATTACCTGGCTGAGTCGAGTTCCTGTATCAGTGACTGCAATGCCTTTATTATATGCTCCTTGGTTTCTTTGTTGGTAAGCGCCTGTTTTAGCAGCTTGTTTGTTTTTAACTGCCTGATGATTTTCTGGTATTGCATCTGCTGCATGTTCACATCACCAAGGTATTCGCTCTGTGCTATAATACCTTTTGTACCAAAATCAGACAGGCTTTTGAAATGCAGGGTTTCACGACGCATGGCGCCGTCTTCTGTTTCAAAAGTCATATCTACTTTCGGCTTGTAATGCTCAAAAACTTCTTCAACGCTGGTCAATCCTTCTACTATGTCTGGCTTAACAGGAGGATCGTAGGTTAGTTTTTCTGCCAGCAGTACACGATTTTGAGGAATGTCTGCAAAGGCTTCAAAAGCATCGGTCCTGACTTCCGTGCCTCCAATTCCGTATGGTTCTATGCCCATGATAAGTATTTTTGGTTTTCAGAATAAGCTGACTTTCTGTAATGTTCAATCGAATTTAATTACGATAAAACCGGTTTTAAGGATTGGATATCAAACAAAAAACTCCAAATTATTTTACAAATTTCATTCCCAAAAATTGATGAATGAACATTAAAAGGCAAAAATCCCCACAAACCATTATGCAAAAATATCTGTGAAACTCATTTTTAATGTGCGGATAATAATGGCAAATAAATTTACATGTTTCCGTTAGTAAATAATACAAGTCATCAAAAAATAATGTTGTTTTAATCTTAAAAGTTAGTCACAAATAATTTTTGCGAACAGGTTTTTTGAGACTGTCTTCACTGTTAGAACAGCAATTTGCGCTACTACTATTATTAATTATGTTCCACATCAGTGCTAAATATGTTTTACACATTTTAAACAAAAACACTCCCACCCCGGTTCAGGTATGAATTTTGAACCGGATGATATCAGGAACACCGTATTATCGTTGCTACAAATCAGCGTGTCTCAACTGCGCCCGACACTTTTAAATACTTCTTCGATGGTTCGACTGCGCTCACCACCGACTTCGCTCACTACCGGCTTCGTTACGCTCAGGACTTCAGCACCAATCCACTTTCATCAAAATCCATTATGATTTCCGACACGCCTGCTGGTCCCGCTTCACCGCTGATGATCTTTCGCGATAAGGGACGGCGCAACTGGTTGCGAATTACACCTGCCAATGGCCGCGCACCATATTGAGGTGCAAAACCCATTTGCGCCAGCTGCTTTTTGGCAACCTCGGTTATCGTTAGCTGTATTCCCTGTTTTTCGAGTGAACTGTATATGCCTTTAAGTTGAATATCGAGTATGCGTTCAACCATATCATTGGTCATGGGAGCAAACGGACATATCTCGGTTAACCTGCCCAGAAATTCGGGTCTGAAATAATTGCTCATGATCCCAAGCAACTCATTAGAAGAAGGCACCTGTTTTTTATTGAACGAATCCACTACATACTGACTGCCGATATTGGAAGTAAATATGACCAGCGCATTGGAGAAATCGCCTTCTTTACCGAGTTTATCATGCAGCTTGCCTTCGTCCATGATCTGCAGAAAAATATCAAATACCGACTGGTGCGCTTTTTCAATTTCATCGAACAACACCACCGAATAAGGTTGCTGACGTATTTTATTGATCAGCAATCCGCCTTCTTCATAACCAACATAACCGGGAGGCGCACCATATAATAAGGCGGCAGAATGCTCTTCCTTGAACTCCGACATATCGAAGCGGATCATCGATGTTTCGTCCTGGAACAGAAAATCGGCCAGCGCTTTGGCCAGCTCAGTTTTTCCGGTACCTGTAGGGCCCAGAAAGAAAAACGATCCGATAGGCTGACCTGCTTTTCCCAAACCTGCCCGCGATTCAAGTATGGCTTCGCTTACCGATCTGATGGCATGGTACTGCCCTACTACGCGTTGCTTTAATATTTCTTCCATTTTCAACAACCGTTCCTTTTCCTGCGCCTGCACTTTTCCGATAGGTATGCCCGTTTTATGCGCAACGATCGCCGCCACATCGGCATTGATGAGTTGCTGGCGGTTATCCGTGGCTGCCTGCAACAACGACGTATACGCTGTGTTGAGGTAATCAATGATAGCCTGCGATTCGGTCATTTTCATGGGATCGTCCTGCGACTGAACGGCCGCCCACAAAATAGGACTGATCTTATGCTGTAACTGGCTGTAGTGCCATTGCCAGTCTTCAACAGTATGTTTCTCCGGTTCATTTTTCCATTCGTCGAAAATGACTTTCATTTCGGCTGTTACCGGCATACCGGTATCACGCGCCAGGCGTAATGCGGCCATGGAATGATCGGCCAGATCGATGGCCGCATCGGGCAAACGCCGATCTTTTACATATCGCTTTGCCAGCCTGATGGTTTCATGCAGCGTTCCATCTTCAACATCAATAGTATGGTGTTTACAATAATGCGGCATGATCATTTTCATCATCCTGAATGTTGTTTCTGCATCGGGTTCTTCAACCTGTATTACATCAAAACGCCGTGCAAAAGCTTCATCCTTTTCAATATGCTTGCGATATTCTTCAAGAGTGGTGGCGCCTATTACGGTCAACTCACCACGCGCCAGCTCAGGCTTTAATAAATTGGCTGCACCTGCCATAGCGCCCTGTTTATCCATTAATACATGCAGTTCATCGATAAACAAAATGGCCTTTTCGAATTGCTTTACTTCCTGAATAATGCTTTTCAACCGTTCTTCCACTTCACCTTTATACGAAGCACCTGCAGCAAGCGCGCCGTTATCGAGTTCAAACACCTGTGCCGATTCTAAAAAGCGCGGTACTTTTTTTTCTTCAATGGCGAGGGTAAATCCATCTACCAACGCTGATTTTCCCACACCTGGTTCGCCAACGATCAGCACATTGGGTTTTGATCTTCGGCCAAGTATTTCGGCCATTGCCCTGATTTCTTTATCACGGCCGGTTATTGGATCCAGCTTTCCTTCTTTGGCGCGCAGATTTTTATGGGTGCAATATTTTAACAACGCCTGCTGACCCTTTTGGGCAGAACCGTTCAATTGTTCAACGCCCGTTATTTTTTTGATAGTATCCTCTTCGGCCGTTTGGTGTATTAATTCGTGCCGTTGTACCGGAAAGGTTTTTAACTGTTCATACGTAAACCCAACACCGGGCGTGCTGAGGGCTGCCAGCACATGCACGGCTTCGAGGTAATCGTGGCCGGTCATCAACCTGATCGTATCCGCTTCTTCGATCACTGCTTTTACCGGTTCATCGGCCATAAGCGTGTCATCGAGGCGGGTGGCTTTGGGCAAAGTTTCCATGCGCACATCGGCCCATTCTTCCATATAAAAAATGTCTTTATCGAGTTGCTTTAACAAGGGTTGCAAACCGGCATCTTTATGCAACAGGGCCTTTAATAAATGCGGCGCTGCAATATGCGGATGCATATTTTCCTTTGCAATGGCCTGTGCAATGTGATTTATTTTTCTAAAAGATTCAGATATTGCTATGGAGGATAGTTGGTCTGTCATAATTTAATATTTAACCCATTAATAAATTTCTGATTTCGGGATTTAGAGATTTTGAGATTTCTTTAGGTTTAAGCTGCTTTACAAATCTCAAAATCTCTAAATCAAAAAATCTTAAAATATCCCGAGGAAGCCCTGCTTCATCTTCAAACTCACATTTAACCCGATAAGGCAGTTGGTTTCGCTGCTTTTTATTTGCTGAACGTTCAGCTGTTTTATTTTTTTATCGTTTTTAATTGAGCTGAGTTTATTACAAAACTGTGTAAAGGTTATTTCGGTTCCGTTTAAACTTACCGGCACATTCATGTTATTACAGAAATATTGCGAAAAGTTATCGGCCGTATAAAAATTGTTCACCACCATACGCAGTTTGCTTTCCAGCTCCTGCTTGCTGATGTTTACCCCCTGCGGTTTTGGCGGCTCGGTAACTACAGGCTGCGGATGGCTTTGTTCTTCGATCGTAGGCGTTACCGGTTTTGCCGGCACCACAACAAATGCCGGTTGCTGGTGCTTTGGTATACGGGTATTTGATCTTGACGGCGCTACTTTTTTATCGTTAACATATACTTTGCAAACTCCCAATTGCCTGGGATCGTTATTCAAAACAATTGAAATGGTTTTTAAGCCGGGAGTTTTATAAGTATAACTGGCAGTAGACGAAGTGGCATCTACAACAGCCGTTTCACCAAATCGCCATTCCCAGCTGTGAGCGCCGGCCGTGGTATCCTGAAAAGTAACCGGTTTGCCTACTTCGGCCATTTGCGGACAAACAAACCGGGGCTGCAGCAACGGATTTTCGATTTTCGGCGCTCTGGTAATATAAATAGCTTTGTATTCGCTGCATTTACCGTTTACGGTTAATGATACGGTATATTCGCCGGGCATATTATAGGCATGCACCACAGAACTGATATTGGTTTCACTGCTTTCATTATCGCCAAAATCCCATTGAAATTCCTTTGCATATAAAGCGTCGGTTTCAAAATGGATGGGTTCATCGGTACGAAAATAATTCGCCTTTGCTTTGATATGAAAGTCGAAGCAGTGTTCGTAGTTCTTATATTGAAAGCCGGTGATCACAAGGCCAACCAGTGCGGTGATGATCATGGTAAGGATCACCTTTTCATCGAGATAAGCCGGCTGTATTTTTTTATTTTCCATAATTTTACTTTTCTGTACGCGTTATAAACCCTTAAGTTTTGCCAGAAAGACACAAAGAACGCATAGGACTTACATAGAGAACAAGACATGTCGTAAACTACGCTCGTTCTATGGTCCTGTTGTGTCAATATGGCGAAAGCTCTTTTGCAAAACGTATTTCTAACTATGAAACAATTACAATCATATTTCTCTGGTATCCGTACTTTTCAACCATGGTGGTCAATTGCCGTTTGCGGTAGTTTTTTTATCACCATAACGCTGGTTTCCTGTTCCGGTTCGCGCAAAACCACCAACCAGTATGAAACCATTATTGTTAAACCCGCCGATGCTACTGCTGACCCCGCCAACAACACGCCTGAAAAAAGAATTATTTACAAGTATGCCGCTTACCTGAAAACTGCCGCAGACAGTTTGAAAAATGTAACGCTGTATACTTTTATTGATAAATGGATGAAAACACCGTACAAATATGGCGGCATTGATGAAAAAGGCATCGACTGTTCGGGCTTTATTCAACGGCTGCTGAATGATGTGTACAACATCCAGGTTCCGCGTACTTCCGCGCAACAGTTCTTTACAAAAAATGTGGAACCTTTTCATGATAATCATTATTTTTCTGAAGGCGATCTTGTTTTCTTTTGTACCGTTCCCGGCAATCCCATTTCGCACGTTGGCCTGTATTTGCAAAACCGGTATTTTATAAATGCCTCAACCTCCCTCGGTGTTAGTTTGGCCAGTTTGGATGATCCTTACTGGAAAAAACGGTTTGTGGCTGCGGGACGGGTTAAGATCAATAAGCAATCGGCAATTGGCAATAAGCAATCTTCAAAATTGAAATGACCTTTCTTTAACGATTACCCTGTTCCCCTTTAACGCCACCTTTAGGGGCCCGGGGTTAGGCCGGGGGTTTAAAATCCCGCCGCATTGCTTGCTCTTCTTAACAGGTCAATATCCCTTCTTGCCTGATCGAGGTCGCGCTGTGTTTGTTCATATTTCGATTTATAATCTTCGAGCTGCTTTGGCAAATCGCCCATGCTCACCACTTTATTCGTGGCATCCTGATAACGCAGGTACAAATCGAGTACATTTTTGTTCATGCGACTGTACATGCTGCTGTCTTTATATTGCAAATCGGTTAATTCGCGCAGTTTGGCTGCTATTTGCTGATTCACGTACATGCTATTCACGCCCGGCTGTTTCAGCGAGTCGATGAGTATTTTAGCCTGATCCATACTGCTTACAAATTTTTCCTGGGCCACACTTTGGTTACGATATCGGGTAACCTGCTCACGCAGCACATCATTTTCCTTAAAGGGAATACGCATGTCGAAATAAATGGCCCCAACAATGAGCCAAACTGAAATAATGAAAAAGAAAAGGAATTTTAAAAAGGCCCTGTTCCTTTCTTTGTTGTTTAATATGGTTGACATATAAATTATTTTTTGTTTTGGGTTTGTGCCCGCCCGGATGACCCGGTCGGACGGGGTTTGTAGTTTGTAGTTGCTGCCGCACTTTGAAGTTTCATTATTAAGATCAAACTTCTTAACTGTTTAACAGGATCAAAATTGCACGGCAAGATTCACAGAAAGAACCACAAACTACAAACCTCAAACTATAAACTGTTTGCGCCTTTGCGCGAATATTTCTAATCAGCTAAAAAACTCCTGCGTTTTTTCACCGGCACTGCTTCGTTTGTTGGTATCAATACCTGCTCTTTTACGAATATGCCGCTTTCTTTTTTCTTACCGATGTATTCAAGTCTCGCCAGGCTGGCGAACAGCGATGAAATGATTTGCGTAAATCGCAAAGCCTTTTCAAGCGCATCGTTTATGTCAAGATGATTGTACTGGTAATTGCAAATGGTGGTAATGGCCGATTCCAGTTCGCCCTGGCTTACACCGCACCACTCGGTACAGTAGCTTATCAGTTCGTCTTTGCTGGTGCCGGCATAATAGTCCATCGAATTCTTGATCAACCGGGCCATACCGGCAACGGCAGTAACCATAAACACCGGTGGCTGGTATAAATAAGAAAGTTTGAAATTGCTGTATTCGGTAGCCGTGAACATGGTTAGATTCTCACAAATGCGAAAGATGGCATCGGCCAAATCATTCTGTTGTTTCTTTTGTAAGATCTTTTGAATGATCTGCAGGGCATATAACTCCATCTGCCCGAAAAACTGCTCCAGTCCGGCATGCACTTCCAGCAGTTCATAATGACTATTCACAGCTGTACAGGGCGGAATATAATTTTCCATCAGCCGCACTATTTGTTCTTCGACCATCACCTTTCCTACGGGCACCTGAAAATTACCGAGCGACAGGGCACTGGTTTCATGCGCAGGCAACAACGTTAAATTATATACCGGCATGGTAAACGGCATGCGTGGCGGTGTTTCTTTAGCATCGGCCGTACCAAAAGGTACACGCTGATAAGGATCAACCGATAACACCACATAAAAAAACTCCGAGCGGTCTTTCAGTTCGTTGAACGGTACCTGCAAACCGGGAATACCGGCCGATAACTGCTGACCGGTTAATGAAGTGTCGGTATCAAACTCCATTACGTATCCGCCTCGCGTTATTGCGCGGCAACGTTGTATGCGGCAATGAACGGTTTGTTCATTATCGAGCGATAAAAATAATTTGGCCGATGTATGGTGCCGGTCGAATACCGGTAACAATCCATAGTTATGTTCATTTAAAAAACTGCTTACCGTTTGCGCCTGCCGGTAAGTGAACGCATTATCCTGGGAAATAAAATGCGTTTTATTGATCTTCATTCCATCCACCCAGTTTACCGGTAAAAATTCACGTTGTGATTGCATACTATGATTAAGTTTAATGCTCAGTTAATTTTTCAAAGGTCCTCACCCACCTCATATTGCTCAATAGCTTCCTGTATTATCAGACTTCAGACTTCTGACTTCCGACTTCAGTTTTCTATTACGCGTGAACACACAATGATGTCGTTCTCCCTGATACGGTTCAGAAAAATTGTTTTATCCGAATCCATATAGGTTGTCAATATGGTATACCATTTTGGCTTTTTATAAAACATCCATCCATAGGGTTCGCCGGTGCCATTGGAAAAATGAATTTGCGCCTGCGGATGCCGCTCATTGTAATCATTGATAAAATAATAGAACAACTGTCCCAGTTCCATATCAACCGGCGCTTTGGCCCTGAAATTGGTGAAGAAACTATCCCTGCCGTTTTTCTGAAATTCAAAACTGATAAGCAACATATTCTTCAGTTTCCCTTCTTCAGGATCTTCCATGGGCTCATGCACGGGATAATACCATTGATTGAACACCTTGGGCGGAATGGCCATCGCTGTTTGGAATGTATGCCAAACGAACAACGGTATGATGAAAAACAATACCGACATCATCATGGCCAATTCAAGACCTTCGCGGTTTATCAGCCGGTACATCAGCATAAAGCAAATAGCGCCTGCCACCAGAATCAAAAAGGTGAAAATAAGGTCGGGCCAGAAGGAGCGTTTATCCTTGCCCCAATCCATTTTTTGCTGCATCATGTAAATGTGCAAACAGCCATACAGCAGGAATAGTACCTGAAAAAAGATAAAGTATCCGCTATAGGTCGAAAAGAACCTGGCGGCCACAAACAAACCGGTAAGGGCAAATACGGCTGCGCTTATCAGCAGGTACCAAATGGCTTTTTTGCTGAAAGGCTTAAAACTGTTACGTATTTTCCTCGCCACCAGGCCAATGATGACCGAAAAACTGATAAGGCCAATGCCCAGGTACAGTAACAATCTGTTAAGATCGGGTGTAAACCATCTTTCCATAAATGTGATAATATGCTAATGTGCTAATTTGCTAATGAGCCAATTCGTTTTATATAGGTTCAGTGATTTTCATTATCAAATTAGCATATTGGCTAATTAGCTAATTTGAATTACAGTGCACACGAATACCCCAGTATCGGACTCACTTCTTCATCCAGTTGAATCAACGCATTCGCCCTGTCTACCTCTACGGTAATATGTATATCTGCTTCAACTGGCGCAAAATAATTGTTGAACACCTGCAGCAACAGGTCATTCTCGCCACCGGCGCAATACTCCGAAGGCTTTGAATTTTGCAGCGGCCCAATGGTGTATTGCAAACAGGGATAATCTTCGTTGAATGTATATCCGCACACCATGTCGTTACCCAGTTCACCTATGCCCAAACCACCTGTATTGCCTGGCGCAAGGCTTTCGCGGGGTTCAACGGGAGCTATCACTATTTCTTCCTGTAATAATATTTCAAGACAATCCTGCATTAATTGTATATCACCGGCAATGGCATGCGCATAAGGCAGCAACAATACCAGCAACATGGCAGATGTTTTATTTAATCCTTCGGGAAATTCCCAGAACGTAAAGAAATAATCATTGAGCAAACCATTGTCAATACCGGCCAGCAGGTTTTCTTCCGCTGTTTCAAGCGCCACCCGTTGTTTGAATAAACTATTTTCAATGGGTTGAAAAAATTTTCTGGCAGCTGTTTCTTTTTTCTTGTCTTTACGGCTGTGAGCGGCCATTTCGGCTGCCGAATTATTCGCCGAACGTTCGGTGAAGGGTTGATGAAAAAGTCCTTCAGGCACCAGATCATATAAACCTGACCGTGACAAATGCAACTGCAGCCATTGATGCAGCCAGGCATCTTCTGTTTGTGTAACAGCGTATACATCGTTCCGGTATTCACGATAAAACCGCCCGTCGTTCATCACCACAAAATCGTCGGGATGCATGGCATAATGCAGGGCCTGGTTCACCAGCGCTTCGGCTTTAATGTCGTACACATTGCCGTTTAGCTCGGTAAAGAATTTTTCAATAGCCTCCCGTCGTGAATGATGAATGGTCAATGGTCAATGATTTTAAATATTGAATATCGAATGTTGAATGTTGCTTTATTTTCAGCTTTCCTGCTCAATAAATACCCTGAACGGTGTTAAACCCGCTGATTTTTTTGTAAGCTTCAGGGCCAGGCTTTCTTTCCAATAGTTTATATGATTTTTTTCCTGCGCATCCATATAATCTTTCCTGTGAAGCGTTACAGTAACATCAATGGTTCGGGCAAATCCCTGCGACACCTGGCGGGGCACCATCACTCCTTTGGCTACATCAATGGTTTTTGCTTTGTCGCCCATTTCAAGACGGCAAAATACTTTTATGTCTTCCATGCTGATCAGTCTGTCGCGCGATAACAAAGCCGCTTTATAGGCCGTAATGCTTTCCGTGGCGCTTAACCGGTCTCTTCCGCCAACGGTAGACGATACCAGTATGCAATCAGGATGATACAACCTCGCTGTTCTATACGTCAGTAAACCGGTTCCTGCTTTTATATCATTCCCCTTAGCGCCGCAGGTACTCCAGTGTGTTATTACCAGGTTGTTTATTTGTTTATCGTTTGTTTGCCGAACTACGAGGAATGGTGTTTGTTCGCGTTGCAGATCGCGGGTGTGTATCTGTTGTTCCAGCTTATAAATAATTTGCTGCAACTGTTTCATTTCGCCGGTCAGAAATTCACGCCCCAGTACCGAAAAGGCAGCGCTTTCATCACTGAGCAATTGAATGATGTTTTCAACGATTGTACCGGCATCGCGTTCATCGAACCGGCCAATGCCGCCCTGCCGTAAAATAACTGTAAGTTTTTCCTGTGCATTTTTTTGAACCTCACGCATGTTGTACTGATTGCCATCGAGATCGGTAATGTCGTGCAGATCAAAATAAATATCGCCGGAATATAGCGGAACAATGTTCAGCATATTCAGCATATGGTGCAGCATTTCGTGAAAGCGGCAATTCAATACCGGAAAACAATTGAAGTGGCAAACCACATCCTGTAAAACAGCACTGGAAATATTTTCGGGGAATTGAATTTTTAGCCACCGTACTTTTTCCTGCTGTAACTGTTCCAGTTCCTTTTTATCGAAGCACTGTAATAATTCAGTGGGAATAACGGCCACTTCGTTTATCGAATTTTCTTCCTCATCGCGTATGGTGATAAACTTTGACTTGTAATAAGCATTCACATGCTCTTTTATTTTCCACGAAGCTGTATTGCGACGGGTTAACAATTGCTTAATATCGAGTTGTTCGCCGCTGATGTTATCCTGATTAAATCCCGAAACCGCTGTTAGCTGGCGGTTATTATAAAACCAGCGAGCCTGCGGCAGGTTTTGATAAAACAGTTCTTTGGTGACTTCATTCTTAATATCAAAATAACATTGCGTATTGTGCAGGTTGATCCGTTGTCCGGTGATGCCGATCCATAACACCGACTGTTCCAGTTCTTTTCCCGGCAGGCAATGGGTGATCACTTCTTTGGAGATCATTTCGCGATAACGGAAAAGCTGGTGACCGGTGGCCAGGTAACCAACGGCTGAACTATTCAACTGAAAAGACCCTGAGGGTGCAAAGAAGATATCTTTATACCCGGTAGTGGTCGATTCATAAGAAGCCGTTGTTTTTTGTGAAAAATAAAACTGATCGCACTCATCGAGCCAGGCCGATTCATCAACAGATTTTGCATGCATCACCGCATGTGCCGGTAATGGGCCGCACAAAACTTCGGGCGACAATAATTGCACCATGCGTTCGAGCAAACGCGCACGGGTAGAATGAATATCATTTGATATTTTCTCCAGCTCCAGGGCGCAGGCCGAAAACAACACATTCACCAGGGGATCGAATGACGATTCCGTTTCATCCTCGGGATAGCCCCATACCCGGGCCGCCGTTTTCATCATCCGGTTCTTTATCTGCTCGCGATTGTCCATCACTTTAAGTAAAATCAATTTTTAAAAAAGAAACAGTGTAATACAAATGAACAGTTTCGGGTTTGTAGTTTGAGGTTTGTGGTTCTTCAGGCGATACACCTTAATCAAGGGAATACCCCGATTTGTAAACAAGGGATGTGCCGAATACTTTCGCAATCGAAAGCGTGGCAGCAACCACAAACTACAAACCATAAACCACAAGCTAACTATGGCAACTACAAACCACAAACCTTAAACAATAAACTAACTATAAGAAAGGGGGCTCACAAAAAAGCTGTCGCGGAAAGTAATGTCTTCGCTGGTTGCCGTGAGCCGGCCGGTGATAAATATGTCCAAACGTTTTTTTACACGCCGTTCAGTCGATAAAGCGCTTACTTCTTCCTGCTTTACCTGAACACTTACCTTTATGCCATCCAACCGCTTTTCATGCTTATGAATAGCTTGTGTAAGTGATTCTTTCATCCATTCCTGTTGCCTTGTGCGGGTGGTAAGATTATCAAAATCATGGTCCCAGATTGAATTGCCGTAATCTGCATCACTTTGCATTTCACCGAATGCCGTTGTAACAATAAGGTGCAGGTGATGCGCCACCGATTGCTTTAAATTACAACCGGGATGCTCTTTTTTTTGCATAAGCAATTCAGGGTCCAATGGTAATGTATAATACTTAAGCCGCATGATCGTAAATGTTAATGGTAAATGGGTAACGACAATAAAACGCAACCAGTGAAGCGTGTCAAAAGAGGATTGTCTTGATCATGCTCTCAGTGCAGCAAAACGAAATTAGTACAAAAAAATATTCCGATGTGTATATTTTTGTAACCAATTTACGTGCCGATTGAATAATCAGATGTTTAAATTAAAAATAATTTTCGAAATTGGTTTAAAATTTGTTGTTCTGTTATACACAAAAACCTGTGTAGTCAAAACTTTTGACGAAAACCTGGATAAAAGTTGCAGGATGGCCGTTAGTGTTTAGACATTACATTATTACAAAACAAGAATACCCATTTACCATTAATCAATAACCAAACTAAAAACCTGCTGCCCTTTTACAACTTATTTTTAGCTGCAGTTTTTGGTTGAAACCTTTCTTATGAACTACAAATACATTGTTGTTGGAATAGACGGCACCGGTTCCCGCTCCTGGATGAATAAAGATGGCAGTAACAGCAGCACCTTTAAATTTGTACGCGATGTGCATTACGGCGCCATAGACATTGACCGCAAATGGTTTCACGGCCCTTCAAATGTTGTTACAGGCAGCGACAGTGAACCTATTTTGCAGGAAGCGCTCGACTTCATTTACCAACGCATCAGCACCCTCTTCCCCTCCATTCGCTCGAGGCACATTAAGCCGCTCGAAATGTTTGATGTAAATAGTTGTATGCAAAACAGTGAGCGTACTGCTCAGAATATGATGGAAAGCCATGGGTACTATCAAACACCCCGTATCCCCGCTACCGTTACCAAATCAATGCTCGATAACCAGCCGCTGACAACCGATGATGTTCGGGTGGTGCTGATCGGTCATAGTCGTGGTGGCCTGGTGGTTACCGCCATTGCCCGTATGCTAAGTCCGCTGGTAAGAGTATATTTTATGGGACTGTACGATTCGGTAGACCGCGAGAATTGTTTGGATGGAATGACTGTAGAGAATGTAAAATATGTAGCACATGCCCGCCGCCATCCCGATGTTGGTTCGAGGGTTTATTTTGGCAACACTTCACTTAAATACACAGGGGTTAGTGGTCAGGCCGAAGAACGTTTCTTTTACACTTCACATGGCGGTATGGGCGGATCTTATATTACTAATCCAAAAGAAGTTCCCTCATTTGGCGATTCATCGTGTGTACCTACCATTACCGTACCGGTAGACGATACCGAGGTAGAAGTGGTTAACAATCCTGTACTGGTTTCAAAATTCAAAAAAAAGATGGACCTGATCTGTGCCGATGGCAGCCGGGATGCCGACCTTTTCATTCGCGAACAGGCGAAAAAGTATGGGGTGCCGGTTGAATAATAGTCAGGGGGCCGGTTTGGTATAGTAACTGCCATCGGTTATTATTGCATAAACGGACTAACTATGATTCCTGTAAATGAATTATTGCTTTTTATGCTCGCTGCATTCGGACTGGTTATCAGCCCGGGTCCCAATATGATCTATCTTATTTCAAGATCAATTACACAAGGCAAAAAAGCCGGACTTATTTCCCTCGCCGGTGTTATCTGCGGCTTTTTCTTTCATATTGTTATGGTTTCTTTTAGTTTAACGGCGGTGTTATTTACAATACCTTATGCCTATGCTATTTTAAAAACAGCCGGCATTATCTATCTGTTATACCTCGCCTGGCAGGCCATAAAACCGGGCAGTAAAAATGTATTTGAACCGCGTACTGATTTAAAGGCCGATTCACCGTTGAAATTATTCAGGATGGGATTTCTTACCAATGTATTGAACCCTAAAGTAGCCGTTTTTTACCTGTCGTTTTTTCCTCAATTTATCAAACCGGCCTACGGAGATGTATTTACACAAAGCATCACCCTCGGTATTGCGCAGATACTGGTTAGCTTTACCGTTAATTTTATTATTGTGCTGGTAGCTGCAAAGGTTGCACGATGGTTTGCGGCAAATCCCAAATGGATACGTATTCAAAAATATTTTATGGCAAGTGTGCTTACCGGCCTGGCCGCTAAAATGGCATTTGATAAAGCGAAGTAAGAAGTCAGATGTCGGAGGTCGGAAGTCGGAAGAACCTGCGGTTCGATTTTGCTCAACAATTTCATATTTCGGAGTCTTCTGACTTCAGACTTCGGACCTCCGGCTTCCGGCATACTGCTTGTTAAATAAGAACTAAAGTACTTCCCTCTCCTTCCCGTTCATGCAGGAACACAGTATTTTTCTGTACCAATCACCCCGTTTGCATGAACCAAAGCCTGCTATCGATTTGCCTTATCATGTTATCCTGTTCCTTTACGCAGGGGCAAACATTTAAAGTATACGGAAAAATCACCAACAACAGGCTTGAGCCACTGGCATTTGCTACCGTTCAGGTAAAAGAATGGCAACACGGCACCGTTACCAAAGAAAACGGCATGTATGAATTGCAGTTGTACGAAGGAAAATACGATCTGGTGGTTAGTATGGTGGGTTACAAAACACAGATCATTACCGTTATTGTACAGAAGGCCAATTACATGCAAAACATCATCATGGAGCCAGGCGATTCAAAAGGACTTTCGGAGGTGGTGGTAAAAGGAAAAGTGCGCGATAGATCGGAAGAGATCATACGAAATGTTATCCGTAATAAAGAAGCCATTCAATCAGCCGCAGGCGCCTATTCATGCAAGGTATATATCAAAGCGGTGCAGGAAGATTCAACAACGGCAAAACGAAAAAAGAAACGCGAAAAGACAGATACTTTACTAACCGCCAATAAAAATGCAGCATTAGACAACATGGCGATGGCTGAAATTTTGTTGCAGCTCGACCATGCGCCCCAGGGCACCAAAGAAGAACGCCTCGGTGTTACCCAAAAAGGAAATACCGACGGATTATTTTATTTATCAACTACTCAGGCCGATTTTAATATTTATAACAACCTTATTAAAACACCCATTCTATCGCAAACACCGTTTTTGTCGCCTGTAAGTTACAGCGGGCTACTCGCCTATCGTTTTAAGATCATAAGAACAGAACGCCAGGATGGCCGAAAGGTATTTGTTATAAGCGTAAAACCACGGCAAATCAGCAATGCCACTGTTGAAGGAGAGATTTCGATTGCCGACAGCCTGTGGGTGATTTTACATACCCGTTTTACATTGCCGGTGTATCACCTGCCCGAATATGATTATTTTGAAGTAGACCAGCAGTACCATTTCATATCAGATACGGCATGGATGATAACCCGGCAGCAGTTCACCTATTATTCAAAAAGCAATAAAGCAAAAAAATCAGGCGCCACCACCGCTACATACAACCATTTTGAATTGAATAAACAATTTGAAAAAAGGTATTTCGGAACAGAAGTAAGTGCCACTACGCAGGAAGCCTACGAACGCGACAGCAGCTTCTGGCAGGCCAACCGCACCGAACCATTAACCGAAAAAGAATTACGGTTCATTCATTATAAAGACAGCATATACCACGCCACCCACACAAAAGTGTATCTCGATTCGGTAGACGGGGTCATCAATAAAATTACCTGGAAGAAATGGTTATGGAGCGGCCAGCAATTTAATGACCATGAAAAAGAACGCCACTGGTCATTACCGCCATTGCCTTCTTTATACCAGCCTATTCAGTTTGGAGGCACACGTATTTTGTTTACGGGCTGGTACTCGAAAACCTATCCTTCAAAAAAAACACTGGAGTTGAATCCGCAGATCAGTTATGGCATACGTAACCACGATGTAAACGGCCGGTTGAACGTACGGCGAATGTACAATCCCTTTAATCGCGGCGTTTTGTATTTTGAAGGAGGCCGCGACTTTGACCTTATTTTCGCAGGTGATGCATGGATCAACCAGTTAAAGCGGAATAATGTTTACCTGAATCATTTCCTGAAAATCGGGCATGGATTAGAACTGGTAAATGGCTTATTTCTTTATACCGATATAGACCTCGCCTTTCGCCGTTCAGTAAGCGATTATAAAACCAATCCTCTTTCGGATAGTTTATTTGGCAATATACTCACCAACAACCGGGCAGTAGATTTTGAATCGTACAATGCCGCCTACGGTAAAATACGCCTTCAGTATACACCCTGGCAACGTTATATACGGGAGCCGAAAGAAAAAGTAATACTCGGTTCGGCCTGGCCTACCTTTTATGTTACCTGGCGAAAAGGCATACCGGGCCCTATACAAAGTAAAGTTGATTTCGATTACCTTGAATTTGGAATGGAACAGGAAATTAAACTGGGCTTATTAGGCATTTCATCGTATAAAATAAAAACAGGCAGTTTTTTTAATCAGAAAGATCTGCGCCTGGTCGATTACCAGTTTCAACGGCGTGGTGATCCTGTTTTGTTCATGAACCCCAATGAAGCTTTTCAGGCTCTGGATTCAACCTTTCCGGTATTTCATCGCAATTATCAGGGGCACTATGTGCATGAGTTCAATGGGGCTTTTATCAATAAAATTCCACTGCTCAAAAAACTGCAGTTACGCGAAGTGGCCGGCGCAGGTTTTTTAATTGCACCCGAACGGTCGCTTCGCTATGCCGAAGGTTTTGCCGGTATAGAACGCGTTTTTAAATGGCCCTTCAATCCGCTTACCAAATTTAAATTAGGTGTATATGTTGTAGGCTCTGCCGCCAATCGTTTTCATAACCCGGTTCAGTTTAAAATAGGTATTACCACGTGGGACAGGAAAACCGGTAAATGGTTTTGAGTAAATTTGCAGCGTAAACTAATAACTATGCCTGCAACGAAAGAAATTAATCCAGTTCCGAAATTGAATAACGACACGGGCTTTGGCACCACGGGTGTTGTTAATGGTGGCCGGTTTATTAATCGCGACGGCACTTTTAACCTGCAAAAGAAAGGATGGCCATTCTGGGACCGTTTCAGTATTTATCATACCCTGATCTCATTACAACTTTGGCAATTCATAAGTACTATTGTTATTTTCTTTTTTGCCATTAACCTGTTATATACAGGTATTTATTTATGGATAGGCGCCGGGCAGTTCACCGGCTTTTTGTCCAATTCAAAAAACGGCATATTCAAAGAACTGTATTTTTTCAGTACCGAAACCTTTACAACGGTAGGATATGGCAGGGTGAACCCTATTGGCGATGCCGCTAACATGGTGGCAGCCATTGAGGCTATGAGCGGCTTTCTTTCCTTTGCATTGGTAACCGGTCTTATTTATGGCCGGTTTGCACGACCGCGCGCGCATCTGGCATTCAGCGATCATGCCATAATAGCGCCTTATCGCAACAAAACTGCCCTGATGTTTCGCTTTGCCTGCTATAAACAAAATCATGCATTGACCGATGTTACAGTTCAGGTAAACCTTGCCATGCTTATACAGGAAAACGGAGAACCCAAATACAGGTACTATGAACTTCCGCTGGAACGCAGTAAAATCGAAAGCATGCCTATGAACTGGACGGTTGTTCATCCCATTGATGAAAAAAGTCCGTTGGCAGGTTTTACAAAGGAAGATTTTGCTGCTATCGATGTGGAATTATATGTACTGGTGCGTGGGTTCAATGAAGTATATGGTAACAATGTACTGCAACGCACGTCCTATACTTACCAGGAAATTCACTTCAACCGTAAATTTATTCCTATGTACAGGGAAACGGCAAAAGGTACCGTGCTTGAATTGCATAAGCTAAGCAAACATATTGATGTAAGCGCCAAAACCGATAATGTTCCGTTTGTGTCGAATGTTTAGACGATCATTTTTTTAATATATATTCGTCGGTAGCCCCTGGACTATATTTTACAGAAAACAATCAGATAAAACTGCCTGTTTCTGTTGAAGTTAACCATTGTTTAATGGATGGCTTTCATGTTGGCAGATTTCTTGCTAATGTGCAGGGTAATATAAACTCAACCGTACAAAAATGATAAACCAGGAAGCGATTACATTGGCAAAAAAGCTGTGGGATTACCACCACATGCATCATACCCTTGAAAAATCAGATTGTATATTGGTTTTGGGCAGTCATGATTTGCGCGTAGCCGAACGCGGCGCCGATATTTACCTGCAGGGGTTGGCGCCATTTATCATTTTTTCAGGAGGCCTGGGCAATTTAACCAAAGATATGTGGACGGAAACAGAAGCTGATCTGTTTGCCACGATCGCCCTTGATAAAGGTGTGCCACGCGAAGCCATCTTTATCGAAAACAAAAGCACCAATACGGGTGAAAATATTTTATTTACACAACGCCTGCTGCAGGATAAGCGACTCGATCCGAAAAGCTTTATTGTTGTACAAAAACCATATATGGAGCGACGCAGCTACGCCACTTTTAAAAAACACTGGCCCGAAAAAGAATTACTGGTTACATCGCCCCTGTTATCATTTGAAGAATATCCCAGTAATGAAATTCCGCTCGAAAGAGTGATCAATATTATGGTGGGCGATCTGCAACGGATTAAAATATATCCCGAAAAAGGATTTCAGATACCTCAGAAAATCCCCGCCGATGTATGGCACGCCTGGGAGCAACTGGTAGAAATGGGTTTTGATGGGCACCTTGTAAAATAATTGTTACCTGTTACCAGGTCCCGGTTCCCGGCAACAGGTAACCGGGATCTTGAACCCAACTATGAGGATTATTATTCAAATACTACTGTCTTATTCCTGTACAGCACTACTCTGTCGTCAAATACTAAGCGAAGTGCTTTGGCCAGTACCGATGTTTCAATTTCTTTCCCGGCCTTCATCATATCGGCGGCCGTATATGAATGGGTCACCGGAATGATCTGTTGCGCAATGATGGGCCCTTCGTCAAGTTCATTGGTAACGAAATGCGCCGTGGCGCCGATTAATTTTACGCCCCGTTCAAATGCCTGCCGGTATGGATTTGCGCCTACAAAGGCCGGCAAAAACGAATGGTGAATATTTATAATCCGCCCGCTGAACTGCGCAACAAAATCGGGAGAAAGAATGCGCATGAATTTCGCCAGCACAACATAATCGGGCGAAAATTTATAAACAAGGCTTGTGATCTGTTTTTCAAATTCTTCCCTGCTGATCTGTTCGTGCGAAACGAGGTAAAACGGAATATCAAAACGCCTGCATATATCCTGCAGCGTACTGTGATTACCAATTACGCACTGCACCTGCGCTCCCAGCGTTTTAAAATAATACCTGATCAAAATATCGGCCAGGCAATGGTATTCTTTGGTAACCATTACCACCACTTTTTTTTCGGGCAAGGGGTTTACCGTAATTACAGCATCCGGTGGCAACACCTGATGCAGTTTTTTTTCAAGTGCAATAGCATCGGCTTCCTGTTCAACTTCTATACGTATAAAAAAACGGTTCTCCGCTTTATCAACATGCTCACGCAACGAAACGATATTCAGTTGCTCCTTTGCCAGCACGCCCGAGATAGCCGCCACCAGTCCTACCTGGTCTTTACATTGAATAACCACAATCATATGCTCAAATATAAGCAAAGTCCGAAAGACGGGAAGTCCGTAAGTCAGAAAGAAAGCCCCCAATAGCGCGAAGATTCTTTCGGACTTACGGACTTTCGGACTTCCCGACTTAATTAAAAGCTGGCCGAAAGACTGATATAATAATACCCGCCATTCATACCAAACTGCGTGGCATTACGGCTGTAAACAAAACGGCCGTCGGATGTATTGGCATAATAAGTGTTCGATTTATCGTTATTACCCGTTCTGAACCATTGCAGTTTATCGGGGTAAACATCAAATAAATTATTTGCGCCAATGGTTACCCGAACCTGTGGCAAAATACTGTAACTGACACTTGCGTCGGTTACCACTTTTGCGCCATAAGTTTCATCAAGCCGCGGATCGCTGTTCCAGGATGAAACTTTTCCGAACCGCGTTACCCGAACCATAGCACCTGCCTTTTTATACTGGTAATTAACCGACGCAGATATTTTGTTTTTGGGATTGGCCCGTTCAACACGCGATTGTTCGGCCCGGTCGAAGAAAAAGTAATTGCCAACAGAATCAGGTTTTGCCGGAATTTTATCGGTGCCTTTTACTTTCTGAATGGTGGTTTCGTTAAAGTTGGCGGCCAGGGTTAGATCAAGATTGCCCCGCCCAACTTTAGGACTGGCGGTAACGATCACATCGATACCCTGTGTTTTTGTATCGATAATATTGGCAAAAGCCTGCACCACTTTTACATCGTTCGATATATGCGCAGCATTTAATACTGTGTCAACGATTGTATTGTTTGCAGTGGTTCTTTTGAATGGCCCTGCCAGTAAAATCCGGTTTTTGATATCGATGCGGTAGGCGTCGATCGTAATGCTGATATTGCGTGCCGGCTTAACTGTAAGGCCTATACTATAATTCACCGATGTTTCTTCTTTCAGATCAGGAACACCCAATGCTTTCGCTATGCTATCGTTATTGCGAACTGTTAAGGTGTTACTGGGCGATAATGTGCCACCAATATTTATAAATTGAGTACTGAGGTTATTGAAATAATACTGGTGAATAGAAGGAGCCCTGAACCCATTGCTGATGGCGCCGCGCACTGATATAGCATCTGTTAGTTTATACCGCAAAGCCAGCTTACCGGCAAGTGCATTGCCAAAATCGCTGTAATGCTCAAAACGGCCGGCCACATTCATCAAAAATTTCTCTGTAAGATCAGTTTCCAAATCTACATAAGAGCTAACAACACTTCTGTTTTTATCTACTGCGTTGGATGGCTGATAACCGGGAAACACCTGTGCGCCGCCCACTTTTGACTGATCATAGTTTTTCCACGATTCTTCCTGTCCCGGTGTTATTTTAAACATATCGACCCGCAGTTCGCCTCCCAGCGCCACGTTGAATGAAGGCAGATTCATTTTCGCACCGAAATCTTTTGAAAAATCTACATTGGAGGTGCTTTGTCTGAAAGCCAGTTTACCACAATAAAATTCGGTGGGCGACGAAGCACCCATGCTGGCATTGTTCGAATTGGAAATATCGAACCTGAACTGGTTGCCGCCATAGGTGCTGCTTACATCCCAGTTCCAGGCGCTGTGCGTTTTTCCTTTAAAACCAATGATACCTGAATAGTCGTTAATGGTAGATTCTATATAAGGTAAAAATCCACGCGGATATAAAGATGCTACTACCTGTGTGGTTTGTTTAGGATACCGGTAAAAGCCGGCTGCTTTGCCTTTGCGGTAACTGTACATACCGGTTGCATAAAATTTGGTATTTGCCGTAATGGGCAATTCAAGATTGGCTTCGCCATAGCCGTTTAATTGTTTTGAATTACCGATGTACATATTATTCTTTCTGTCCCATCCTCCGTACTTCGCAATTGAATCGGCATCCTGTGTTGCATTGCCGGTATACACGGTGCCGAGGTACTCACCTGCCCTGTTGGTTGGCTGACGATGCCTGAATTCACCCGTAAGATTTAACAAACCGCCTTTATGGCCCAATTTAAAACCCCGGTTAACGCCCAGTTGCAGGTTGGCGCCATCACCGGCATATTGCTGGCCGGCATGTGCAGTTACCTGTGTACCTGTTTTCTTTTTCAATACCACGTTTATAACGCCTGCAATGGCATCAGATCCATATTGCGAAGCAGCACCGTCGCGCAACACTTCAATGCGTTCAATAGAACCGGATGGAATTGAATTCAGATCGGTGCCTACCGAACCCTTTCCTACCGTTCCATTGATGTTCACCAGTGCGGTATTATACCGGCGCTTTCCGTTTACCAGCACCAATACCTGGTCGGGCCCAAGGCCACGCAACGAAGCAGGATCAATATGGTCGGTTCCATCGGCAATGGTTTGCCTGTTCGACACAAAAGAAGGAGCCGTGAACTGAATTTGCTGAGCAGGTTCAATTTGTCCGGTGGCCAGCAGGTCTTTTGATGAGATCACATCTACGGGTACCGGCGATTCAACATTTGTTCGTGGACGCAACGAACGCGAACCAACCACAACAGTGCTTAACTCTGCAACAGATTCCTCAAGATTGAGACTGATTTCGTGCTGACTGCTTATTGTTATTTCTTTTGTTGCAAAACCTATATTGGAAATTACCAGCACATCGCCTTCATTGGCTTCAATGGTAAAATTTCCACCGGCATTGGTAGTAGTGCCTCTGTTGGTTCCTTTAATGATAATGTTCACGCCACTCAGTGGTTCACCTTTTGAATTGGTGATTTTACCGGTGATGGGCGCCGGTGCATTTTCTTCTGCAGTAATAGTTGCCGGTCCTGTATTGGTATTAAATTTTCGTTTTAAAATCACTTTATCACCAATCACTTCATAGTTGAGCTTTAACAGGCCGGCCAGTTCATCCAATACCACCGCCAGTTTTTCTTTTGATTTACTGATGGTCACCAGCCGGTTACTTTGAATAAGCTTTGGGCTGAATACAAACATAACCTTTGTTTGTTCCTCGATTTTAGTCAATACAAACTCCAGCTTTTTTTCTTTTATGTTCAGCGTTACTTCACGGTCAAGCACGCCCTGACCGCGGCTTGTACCGGCATATGTTATAACCACAAAAAGAAGGGAAAGTAGTAATTGTGCAGCAGTACACTTTATTGCCCTGATCCAGAATGAAGGCTGGGGCGCAGCTATTTTTCTCATACCTTTGAGCGTTTTTTGATTATTACGAATGGTCAAAAGCAATCCCTGCTTCTTCGCTAAAAGAAGCATGAACTACAACAACGGGATTTTTTTATTAGCCGGTGATGCGCTAACATCGCCGGCTTTTTTATGCATTATGTTGAATCGATCATAGAAAAAGGTTTAATCGGGTAAACAGTTATGGTTCACAATTATGACCTGTAATAATTATCTGTCCGTCGGTTTGCTCATACGTTGCTTCAATGGCTTTGCAAATAAGACTGATCTTTTCAAAAAATGTTTCATTGGTGAATGTGCCGGTAAAAGAACAATGGGCCAGCAGTTCTTCATCAAACACAATATTTATTCCATACGTTTTTTGAAGCAACAGCAAAACTTCCGAAGCCGGAATATCAACAAATACCTGCTGATTACTTTTGATGTTATCATCATTTTTAATCAGCACCTGCGGTTGTACGGCAATTGTTTTTGTAATAATGGCTGCGTTGCGGTTGAATAGTATTTGCTGATTGGGCGTAATTATGGTAGCGTTCGACCGGGCCGCATCCTGTTCAGTACTGTTATTTTTTCGCTGGTACACGGTTACTTTGCCGGTATGCACAATTACTTTTATGGTGCCCTCGTTCGGAAATGCCTGTACATCGAAGCTGGTGCCCAGTACTTTTGTCACCAGTTCATTGGCATATACATAAAAGGGCTTTGAAGCATCTTTTGCTACCTGAAAAAAGGCCGCGCCTTCCATATACACTTCTCTTTTACCGGCATCAAAAGTTTTTGGATAAGCAATTTTTGAATGCGGTTGCAATAGCACGTAACTGCCGTCTTCGAGATTAATTTTTTGAGCTGTTTCTGTATTATTAGCGGCCTCCGGCAAATGATTCTGCTGTAAGCTTGCTGTATAAGAAAATGGTTTTGCCTGCGATCGGTATATCGACCAGATGCCTGCAGTAATACCGATCCCTATGGCCGCTGCAGCCGCATAATACAACAGTCTGCGGCTTTTGGGTTTCGCCATAACAGTGCTGTGATCCATAGAAATATTTCCGTGCTTTTCAATATGCGCCCACATCTCCTGTTCAATACTATCCAGCTCGTCTTTTTGTAATGAAGGCAACCCGGTATCGTACAGCAGTTCATACCAATGATCTACCAGGGCTCGTTCATCGCCCGTAGCGGTTCCATCAACATATCGCATTAATAATTCCCTGAAAGCGGTGCGGTCCATTGCATCATCGTTTTATGGCTCAGAAGGTATAGACAGGCAAGTGGGGCAATACCCTAAACGAGCTAAGAGGTTATAAGAGAAAAAGGAGAAAAAAGAATCTTATAGATGCGACAACTTAATTATTTATAAGCAGCTAAGAAAAGTAAGACTCCTTATTCTCTTTCAACTCTTATACACTCTTAGCGCAACTGCATACGGCGAAGCGCGAAGCGCGAGCCCTGGGAGCCTTACAACGCAAAATCCAGGTATTCTTTCAGGTATAAACGCAGTGTTTTTAATGATTGGGTGATGTGATATTCAACGGCCTTTTCTGAAATATTCATGTTGGCGGCAATTTCACGAATCGACAAATTATCAAACCGGCTAAGACGAAAAATATGCCTTGTTTTTTCGGGCAACATACCAACGGCTTTTTCAATAGCCTGCGACAGTTCATTAAAACTAAGGGTTGATGCGGCCGTGTGGCAATCACCTGTGGTAGTATCTATTACATGCTGCATGTATTTTTTATGTACTACGGTTGATTCAATATAATTGATAACGCTGTTTTTAATGGAAGTGGTCAAATAGCTCTGCAGATGATTGATATAAGCGGTTTGCCGTTTTTCCCAGATGCGAAGAAATACAATTTGTACCAGTTCTTTGGCAGTTTCCCTGCTGGCCAACCTGCGGTAGGCAGCTTCAAACAATACCTTCCAGTAACGCGAATAGATTTCTTTAAAAGCCCGCTCGTCACCGGCTTTTAACAGTCGTAGCAGTATTTCATCAGTTAGCCCCCCGAAATCCATAGGTGACTAAAGTTAACGAATTAATTATGTTCTACAACATCCGTTATGCACAATTGCTCCACGGCTGCCAGTAATAATTATTCGTGTATATATCTACTTTATTCTTTATAAAAGAACCTGCTCATAAACAGCAACTGGTAATTGATGGCATTCGCCCAATACTCCCAGTTATGCTTACCCGGGCGGCTGATGAAATCGTGCGGAATATTATTGTAAAGCAATTTTTCGTGCAGGCTGCAATTTACTTTATAAAAGAAATCTTCTGAGCCGCAATCGATGATCAGCGACAGCGAACCGGGTGTTAAAAGATGCGTGCAATTGATCACGCTGTTGGCATCCCAGCGCTCAGGATATTCTGAATACTTACCCAGGCGTTTTGCAATGTCCCAGTTCAGTGGAAATGGCCGCATATCAACACCACCGCTCATGCTGCCTGCTACCCCAAAAACATCCTGATGTTTAAAAGAAAGGTATAAAGCACCATGTCCGCCCATGCTTAAACCGGTAATGCCCCGGCCGTTGCGGTTTTTAATGGTTTTGAAATGGTCATCTACCCAGGGCACCAGCTCTTTAACAATATAGGTTTCGTATTTCCAGGTGGTGTCGACCGGACTATCGAAATACCAGCTTGAGAAATTGCCATCCGGGCAAACGATCAAAACATTGTACACATCGGCCAGCTTAACTACGTTCGGCGCTTTGGTAACCCAGGCCCCGTAATTATCACTGTATCCGTGCAACAGGTATACAACCGGCAGTTCTTTGCCTTTGGCATAGCTATCGGGCTTAATTACAACGGCCTTAATATTCTTTTTCATGGAAGGGCTGAACGTGAGAACGGTATCTACCGTAGCGCAAAATGAAGCAGTAACATCAACTAAGATCAGCGTTACTGACAGCAGCCATGGAAACATTTTTTTCATGCGGGTAAAGATAAAGCGTTAAGAAACAAGGAACAAGAAGAAAGACTCAAAGGGCAACGCCCAGGGCACAGGAATCCAGGACGTAGGAAGACCAGCAATTAAATGGGCAAAAAAATATAATGCATGGTTTGAATATTGATGCAGCTAAAAGAAAGATAAATGCGTCCATATATAACGTGTGACTCTGTTACCTCAAAGTAACATTGGGTTCAGTTCGACTCTGAGTGTGAGACCACCGGGCAACTCCCACAAATATCCTTGTTTCGCGGAAACAAAAATTACTCTGATGATGACGCTTTTTTTTGACACCGCCTCCTGAAGCCCCGCCCGCCTAAACCAGTCGTATTAAACGGCAGGCATCCGGACGGGGATTTCAGCCGGGCATTTTGCCACCCCTGCTTTGCTCACCTTCTTAGAAGCTGTTTAAATTTATTTCCTGAAGTTTTCTTTTTAGTGGGCGCAAGCGCCCTGATTGCAGTAGCGCTAAGTGTTTAAAGGAGAAAAAAGAGTTACTGTAATTATTTTAAAATATTGATAATTTGTTGCAACCTGAATTTGACAAGACAAAAAATCTCTCTTTTTACTTCTTATACGAGCGCCAGCGCCTGACTGCAGTAGTGCCAGGAGCATAAAGAGATAAGGAGAATAAAGAGCTGTTGATATTATTTAAAAAAAATAGACTGCTGTATATACAAGGATCTTTGAAAAATACAATATCTCTTTTTTCTCTTTCTTCTCCTTTTAGCTCTTAGCTTATAAAATTGAAGCGTCCCGCAAGGCGGGACTGATAGTATTTTGCGCCTGCAGGTATGAATGGCATGAAGCAGTTTTATGTATTGTAATAAAAAATCCGGAGCCGGCTTTGCCTGATAAGATTACCAGGCATTGGAAGAACCGGTGGTAGCGATCAGATTTTTCCCGCCGTTATGATGTGTTGGATACTGACCCTCCTGAAATATCGTTTCCTTCACACCAAACTAAGCTGCCGGCATACCGGATAGCCATGAAAAGCAGTCGACTCCCGATAACTATCGGGATTGCATTAATATTTTTCTGTTTCAATTTTGTTTTCAGTCTCAACGCTTGTACCCTGATTCTTTTTTCATACGGTTAGGGTCAGGGGACTGTTGTCAGACGCTATTAAAATCAAATTTCTCCAAATTGAACAAAGCCTGGTTTTGGCAGTGCGATACCTATGGCCTGTAAAGCTTCGTAAAAGTTAACCTGAGGGCATGCCGTATATCCGAAAATTATATCGCCACTGCCTTTACCCGGCTATGTATAAAAAAGAAACCGTCCGTTTTTTAACCTATACGCAATATACAACCGATTATTTCTTCTATTTGCACAATTTGATTTTAGCGATATTTTTTTTCATCAAGCCTGTCCGTTTCTCCATTCACTGGGCGACTTCATAAAAGTTTTTTTAAACATGGTACTGAAGCTTCCCATACTTCTATAACCTACGAGCGTAGAAATTTCCTTTACGCTTTTTTCAGTTTCCTCCAATAGTTCTTTTGCTTTTTCCATCCGCAGGGTAATTCGATAATCGTCTATGCTTATCCCAAACAATTCTTTAAATCCAAACTGAAGCTTGGTACGGTTCACTTTTGTTTCGCGACTTAAATCGTCGATAGTAATATGATACCGGCGATTTTTTGCAAGTAGTTCTTTGGCAAGACTGATCCTTTCGATATCCGCTTTTTTCAAATTCATAAGATCTGGTTTAATGCTACAAACAATGATTATGGCAATCTGATAGCCCCGGGCAAAACAAATACAGGTCAGCGGCCGGGAAACGCCTTACTGATGGTAACATGAGTTACTGTTTTAATAGTAAACAATAGTTGGTTGTATGGCATCTGTCGCGCCGCATGGCGCAACAAATCCATTGGTCAATGGGGAGTTGCTGCTATCCGTTTTTGTTAAATGTTCGTACAGGTGTGTTGCTACCCGTGCATATGCTGCCCGCTGCAACACGTATGTGCCGGTAAAACCTAAGGCACATATTCACTAACATGAATAAACGCACTTTGGCGGTTTTGTTCGGGCGCCCGCATAAAGCCTGTAAACTTTTTCCGGTGCGTTACAAAATTTCCTGAAAACTGCCAGTGGTACGGATCACCTGAAAATGTACATCGTGACCAGGTACACCAATAATACCTGCTGGCATAATAGATAATAGAATGAGAGAAAAAGAGAAGAAGTGGTTTAAATTGTTGCTTCCAGTCCATTGGATAAGGTTGTTGTGCGTTGGCTACTATTCCTGCCTCGCCATTTCTTTCTCACCTGATTAGTGATGCCAAAACAAATATAAGAAGGACTTTTTGAATGTTTTTTCTCAAAAAAAATATTTTCAATTTCTTTACCATTATTTCATACAGAATAACCATTAACAGCAACTACTAAAAATCCAGCATCCCAAAACGTTAGTATTTCTGGCTGAAGAAATTATCATTAATCAGTTTCTGTTATATATTTAAAATTAAAATTTGCACATGTGACAAAGTCGGATTACCAGTTACCGGTTGCCGGTTTCCGGGGAATCGGTAACTGGAAACTGGTAACAAAAAAAGTCGCTCCAAAACGGAGCGACTTACTGCAAACAAAACTTATAATGATTTAGTTAGAAATCGGTCTGAAGTAAAAACCCTCTTCACTTAAAACATGCGAATTGGAAACAAAACTCAGTAAAGATTGGCGTACCATATCTTCTGCAGCCATCTGGTAACGGGTACCAACTTCGGGATTTTTAACGGCAAATTTCCAACTCTGAATTTTCAGGAGGGCTATTTTGCTGGCATGGGCGATGTGATATTCAAGGATCATGAATTTCTCCGCCAGGTAATCTGTTTCATTTTGAATGTACGGGGTCATAGGGATATCAGATTATAGGTTTTTACAGAATAAAGTAACATTAAATTAACGGGATTTGGTGCGTAAAATTGCGTGCAAAAAATAAATTTTTTGCGATTCTCCAAACAATTTTTTAATAAATAAGGGTTTATCCATAGCATAAATTGGTAATAATTTAAAAGTTAAACACTCAAATCAGGAAATCCAGGAAAATATTGATCCTGGTTAATTGCTAATAAGTGACCGCCATTTAGCAGGTTGTAACAGCCGGTTTTTAATCCGAATCAAAAGGTTAGTAGATTTCAGGGATCGGTAATACATAATAATACCTATCGGGGTCCTTTTTAGCAAAACAGGATTTTGTATTGCCTTCAACCAAAAAGTTTCCGGTTACCAGATACCAGTTCCCAGTTACCAGGCAACCGGTAACCGGGAACAGGGAACAGGTATCTGCTCTGCTGTCTTTTAATGCCCTCACCACCTGAAATCAGCTTTGGATTGACAATGAAAGCACATTCTTGCATCAACTGATTTTCAGGAATGTACAAAAGGAAGGTTATTCAGCCACACATAAAAAATACAAGAGTAAATCTTGGTCAAAAAAGCTAAACCGTTACATTTATACCTCTAAACCAATCATCAATTTTAAACTCACTTCTATTATGGGGGATCTTCAGGTTAAAAAAAATGCCAAACAATACGATGCAATAATCGTAGGGTCTGGTGCCGGAGGGGGTATGGCAGCCTATGTATTGTCGCATGCGGGATTGAAAGTATGTTTGATTGAAGCCGGCCCTATGTATGATCCAAGAACAAATGTAACACAGTTGAAAAATCCATGGGAATCGCCCCGGCGCGGCGCCAGCACCAAATTTCGCCCCTTTGGCGATTTCGACGCCTGCTATTGGGGCTGGGAAATTGATGGCGAACCGTATACTCATGCAGATAATACAAAGTGGGAATGGTGGCGTGCCCGAATGATCGGCGGACGTACCAACCACTGGGGCCGTATTTCACTGCGCTTTGGTCCTAAAGATTTTAAACGGCGCAGCATCGATGGCCTGGGTGATGACTGGCCGATTGGTTATGAAGATGTAAAACCGTATTACGATAAAATAGATAAACTCATTGGTGTTTTTGGCAGCAATGAAGGTTTGGAAAATGATCCCGACGGCATTTTTTTGCCCCCGCCCAAACCCCGTTTGCACGAGCTGATGATCAAAAAAGCAGCTACCAGCATTGGCATTCCGGTAATCCCTTCACGGCTGTCGATACTCACCAAATCGATCAACAAATCGCGTGGTGAATGTATTTACTGCGGGCAATGTAACCGGGCCTGCTCCTATGCCTATGCCGACTTCTCCTCTTCCTCGGTATTGGTAAAACCAGCCATGGAAACCGGAAATGTTGATGTGATCACAGAAGCAATGGCCCGTGAAGTGCTTACCAATAAAGAAGGACTGGCTACCGGCGTATCGTACGTAAATAAAAAAGACATGCAGGAATATCAGGTGCTTGGCCGTACGGTGATACTGGCTGCCAGCGCCTGCGAATCGGCCCGCTTGTTGTTGAACTCTAAATCTGCCCGGCATCCGAACGGATTGGCCAACAACAGCAATGTGGTGGGCAAATACCTGCACGACTCAACCGGCGCCGATATGGGTGGCGTATTACCCGAACTGTTCGACCGTAAACGCTATAATGAAGACGGTGTTGGCGGCGCTCATATTTACACCCCCTGGTGGGTTGATAATAAAAAACTTGATTTTCCCCGCGGTTATCATATTGAATACTGGGGCGGGTTTACACCTCCTGCTTATGGCTTTGGCCGCGGTATTGAAAAAATGAACGGACAATTCACCGTTCATGGCAAACAAAAAGAAGCCGGTGGATACGGAAAATCGCTCAAAGAAGATTACCGTTACTTTTTTGGAGCCCGGGTAGGCATGGCTGGCCGTGGTGAGGCTGTTGCGGTAGAAACCAATTTATGCGAAATTGATCCTACGGTAGTAGATAAATACGGTATTCCTGTTTTGCGCTTCAATGTAAAACCTACCGAATACGAGATCAGGCAGGCCAAACACATGAAAGAAACTTTCAGGGAAATATTTCATGCCATGGGCGCTATCATTACATCGGGCGATGATGATAAACCTGAAAACAATTATGGATTACATGCACCCGGTAATATCATTCACGAAGCCGGTACCGTTCGTATGGGCAACGATCCAAAACGGTCGCCCCTGAACAAATGGAGCCAGGCCCATGATTGTAAAAACCTGTTTTGTGTTGATGGCGGTCCGTTTGTATCGCAGGCCGATAAAAATATCACCTGGACGATCCTTGCGTTATCGATGCGAACATCGGAGTATATTATAGATGAGATGAAGAAGAGAAATATATAAGTTGAGAAGTTGACCAGTTAATAAGTTGATCAGTTAACAAGTAGAACAGCTTAATCGAAAAACAAGCAACTCAGAACTTAAAACTTAGAACTTACAATGGACAGAAGAAAATCAATAAAAGCTATAGCTGTAGGCACCTTATCGGCCGGTGTGTTGTTGGATGCCTGCAAATCCGGTGATAAAAAAGAGGCAGAGGCCAAAGCGCCCGAACAAAACAACGGGCTTAGTCTCGACCGCGCCAAAGAAGAACTGGAACGGGAAAAAGAACTGGTGTCAAAAACTTTTTTCGACGCGCACGAAATGGCCACTATCACTGTACTGGCCGACATTATCATCCCGCGCGATGAGATCAGCGGCAGCGCTTCAGATGCCAAAGTGCCGGAGTTCATTGAATTTATGGTGAAAGACCGGCCCGAAAATCAAATTCCCATGCGGGGCGGTTTACGCTGGTTAGATGTACAATGTCTGAAACGCTTCGATAAATCGTTTGTTGATTGCAGTGAACAGGAACGCATGTCGATGGTAGATGAAATTGCCTGGCCTAAAAAAGCCAAACCCGAAATGGCACAGGGCGTTGCCTTTTTCAACCTCATGCGCGACTTTACGGCCTCGGGGTTTTATACCTCGCAAATTGGCGTAAAAGATCTCGGCTATGTCGGTAACGCCCCCAATAAATGGAATGGCGTGCCCGACGATGTGCTGAAGCAATACGGCCTGTCGTACTCAGAAAAGGAATTGAAGGAATGCGCGAAATACTAACGATAGAAGTATTAAGTTGTAAGTAATAAGTTATAAGTAAGATGCAGGAACTGTATTTGCAACTTAAAACTTATTACTTACAACATATAACTTACTTAGCCGGAATACAGAAATAAAACGTAGCTCCTTTACCGGGTTCGCTTTCTGCACGCATAAAGCCATTGTGATTTTCAACGATCTTTTTGCAAATGGCCAGCCCAATGCCTGAGCCGCCGTATTCATTACGGCCATGCAGCCGCTGAAACAATTCAAATACCCTTTCGACATACTCCTGCTCAAATCCGATTCCATTGTCGGTTACACTGAATTTATAATAGTCTTTTCCTGCAATAGCCGCCTTTTCATTCATTTCCTTTGCGCGAACATAGGTTGCTTTGATTTCTATAACAGGATGAACCCCGGCTCGGGCGTATTTCAACGAGTTATTGATCAGGTTCGATAACAATTGTCTGAACTGAAACGGAATAACCGGTAACATGGGCAAATGCGCCGATACAATCGATGCTTTTTTTTCTTCGATGCGGTAGGCCAGTTCTTTTTTAACCTCATCGAGCAGCCCGTTTAAATCAGTAACCTCAATGCTTTTCCGGGCGGTAGTGGTTCTCGAAAACTCAAGCAGCGAATCGATCAGATTTTGCATACGGATAGCCGCTTTTACCATGCGGTCGAAATAATCCCTGCTCACCTCGCTCATGTTTTCGGCATCGCGTGCCTGTATGAGGTTGCCAAATGCCTGTATTTTACGCAGTGGCTCCTGTAAATCGTGACTGGCTACATAGCTGAAAGAGGTTAGTTCACTGTTGCTGCGTTCGAGTTCACGGTTTTTTTGCTCAAGCTGTTCAGCATATATTTTCAACTGGTCTTCGGCCATTTTACGCTCTGTTAAATCGCGGGTAACTTTCGAAAAACCGATCACGTCGTTTTTGTCGTTATGCAATGCCGTTATTACGGTATATCCCCAAAAGGTTGAGCCGTCTTTTCGCAGGCGCCATCCTTCGTAGGTTGATTTTCCATTAAGGGTCGCTTCCCCGATCAGTTTTTCGGGTACCCCCTCCTGCTGATCTGTATTACTATAAAAAAGCCGGAAGTGTTTTCCGATAATTTCATCTGTTGTATACCCTTTGATCTTTTCGGCTCCTTTGTTCCAGTTTTCGATATAACCGTCTTTGCTCAATAAAATAATAGCGTAATCTTCTACTTCAGTGGTCATGCGCAGGTAACGTTCTTCACTTTGGCGAAGTTCTTCGTTTCGTATTTCGAGCTTGATGGTTCTTTCAGCCACTCTTTTTTCGAGCTCCAGGCGTATGTTTTTACGTTCATGAATGTCGATGCAGGAACCAATATATCCTAAAAAATGGCCGTCGTAGGAATACCGGGGAATACCATGGCTTACGATCCACCTGTACTGACCGTCGTGTCGCCGCAGGCGAAACTCAATTTCAAAATCGCGCCGGGCATCAAAGGCTTCGTGGTAAGCACTCAATGTCTGGGGGTGGTCGTCTTGTAAAATGCCTTCCTGCCAGCCATTACCCAGTTCCTGCTCTGCGATGCGGCCGGTAAATTCAAGCCATCTTTTATTAAAAAAAGTAAGTTTTTTATCGGTGTCCGACATCCAAACCATTACCGGCGCCGAATTGGCCACTACCCTGAACCGCTCTTCGCTTTCGCGCAGCGATTGCTGAATGCGTTTTACATCGTCGATATCGGTACAGGTACCATACCATTTAATGATCTGCCCGATGTCGTTTTTAATCGGCAGCGCACGCACCAGAAACCATCTGTAAGCTTCAACGGGATATTTTACTTTAAACCGGTATTCTATTTCATAAGGCTCACCCGATTTTACAGATTTATACCAGCTTTCGTAACAGCGTTGCTGATCATCGGGATGAATATGGTAAAGAAAACTGCTGTCGCCAAACTGACCTTCTTCGCCAATGAACAGGTACCATTGTTTGTTATAGTAATCAGTGTACCCTTCGGGGTTGGCAGTCCATACAATCTGCGGCATTGAATCGGCCAGTTGCCTGAACCGTTTTTCGCTTTCCCGTACGGCATCTTCGGCCAGCTTTCGTGTGTGAATGTCGATCACCGAACCTATATACCCCTCAAAAACCCCATCGTCGTCAAACATGGGCGAACCCGAGTCGAGTATCCACCGGTATTGGCCATCGGCTCCTTTAATGCGGTATTCGAGGTAAAAAGGCGTATGACTGGCATTGGCTTCACTAAAGCCGGCTGTCATTTGTGGCATATCATCGGGATGCACAACCGAAATCCAACCCTGCCCGATGGTTGCTGAGGGCATTTGTCCGGTATAATCGTACCATTTCTGATTTACATAGGTACAATAGCCGTCGGGCCGGGTCATCCAAAGCATAACCGGAATCGTATCGGCCAGCCGGCGAAAATACGATTCGCTTTTTTCGGTATTTTCAGTTGCCGTTGCAAATACTCCGTTCACCGATCCCGATTCGCTGCACAACGGCACATATGTCAACGTATAATATGTTGTTTTCGAATAACCTTTTCGTTCAATGGTCACAGGTACATCAGCCAGTGTTACCGCCTTGCCATGCAATACATCGTTAAATACCGGTTCAAGGGTATGCCACTCTTTCGCAAATATTTCCGAAGCGTTGCGGCCAATGATATTTAAATGCCGGTCCAAAAGCAGTGAATAATATGCATCGTTACAAAAGAAGGTCAATGCAGGGCCCCATACTATAAACATAGGAACAGGTGTTTGCAGCATGATGCTGATGGCGGTTTTCAGGCTTTGCGGCCATTCATTGGGCGGGCCAATTGCAGTAGCCGTCCAGTTAACAGAACGGATCTGTTCCCCCATTTCGCCGCCCCCATGCAAAAAGTCCTGTTTATTCAGGGTATTTGCCTCCATAGAAGGAATAAATAATTGCTTTTTTTAATAATCCTGCAGGCAATTTCATTAAAAAGAAAATAGCCACCCGAAGGTAGCTATTATTTATGGTAGGGCCAGTTGGTTCGATTTGTTTAGAGTTCCTGTATTTCCTGTTTCTTGTAGCTTGTGCCTTGTACCTTCTCAAACAAGTTCTTCTTTCGCCGTTTTCGTGTAATCATCGATCAGGCGCCGTTGTTCTTCGAATGGAACAGGACTGTACTCATAAAACTTCATTGAGAATTTAGCCCTGCCCTGTGTAATTGACCGTAGCGATGAAGAATACCCATCCATTTCGGCCAGCGGCACTTTGGCGATCACTTTCTGAAAATGCCCTTGTGTATCGATACCTTCTACCAGAGCCCTGCGGCTTTGCAAATCGCCCATAACGGCGCCGGTAAGGTCATCAGGACATAATACTTCTACCTGATAAATCGGTTCCAGTATTTGCGGATCGGCCTGCTGAAAAGCCTGTTTAAAAGCCATCAGCCCCGCGATCTTGAACGAAATATCATTACTGTCGACCGGATGCATTTTACCATCATAAACGGAAACCCGTACATCCCGTACGTAGGATCCTGTGAGCGGACCTGTTTGCATTTTTTCCATTACCCCTTTTAAGATCGAAGGCTGAAAACGATTGTCTATCGCACCGCCCACGATGCAGTTATAGTATACCAGTTTACCACCCCAGTCAAGTTCATAGGTATCCCTGCCGCGAACGGTTAAACCATGCGGATCGGGAATGCCTTCGTACCAGGGTTCAATACGCAGAAATACCTCGCCAAACTGACCGGCGCCGCCACTCTGCTTTTTATGCCGGTAATTGGCTTCGGCCATACGGCGAATCGTTTCGCGATAAGCAATGCGTGGCTTTATAAATTTCACTTCTACCTTATGCAAACGCTCAATTTTCCATTTGGCCACTGCCAGATGCATATCGCCCTGACAATGTATCAGCGTTTGTTTCAATTCAGATGATACTTCAACGATCAGTGTGGGATCTTCTTCACGTAACTGGTGCAATGCCAGCGACAGCTTTTCTTCCTCGCCTTTTTTCAGCGTTTCAATTGCTACCGTCATATTAGGTTGCGGAAATTCAATGGGAAGCAATTCGTAATTCCTGCCCCTTACGTGAAGTGTATTGTTAACATGGGTATTTTTCAATTTTAATGTGGCGCCGATATCGCCTGCCACCAGCTCGCTGATGTTGGTACGGCGGTTACCTTCGACCAGAAACAGCTGGTTTAATTTTTCAGAAACGCCGGTCGATTCATTTTCGAGCTCCATACCACTTTGCACAGTTCCTGAATACACTTTAAAGAACGACAGATCGCCTACGTGCGGTTCACTGATGGTTTTGAAAACAAATATACAGGCGGGACCGTTTGCATCGCAGGCAAGCTGCTGGCCACTTCGGGTTAGTTGCGACGCCATTTCATTGGCGCTGGGACAAACATTGTCGATAAAGCCCATTAAGCGGCCACTGCCCATATTGCGCTCGGCCGATAAACAGAATAAGGGAAACAGATCGTGGTTGATCATGGCTTTTTTCAGCCCCGATTTCATTTCATCCTCATCAAGTTCTCCCTTCTCAAAATATTTTTCCATCAGGCTTTCGTCGTTACTGGCCACAGCTTCTATCAGCTCCTTATGCAGTTCGTCGGCCCGGCTGCGCTCTTCTTCAGGGATAGGCAGCTTTTCGGGTTTACCGCCGGCATCATTAAATTTATACATCGTCATGCGAAGCACATCAATGATCTCGTGAAAACCGGAACCCTGTTGTCGCGGGTATTGCACTACCACCACATTGTTACCAAAATGAGCTTTTGCTTCGCGCACGGTTTTATCAAAATCGGCATTGTCTTCGTCGAGCTTATTAACGGCAAATATCAAAGGGGTTTTAAACCTTTCGGTATAATCCCAGATAATGTCGGAACCTACTTCTACGCCCATTACGGCATTTAACAGCATAACACCGGTATCGGCAACGCGGAGCGCCGATATCACTTCACCCACAAAGTCGTCGTAACCCGGTGTATCGATAATATTGATTTTATAACCCCGCCATTTGGTGTGTAATAATTTTGAGAAGATTGAGTTACCGCGTTCCTGTTCCAGTTCATGGTAATCACCTACGGTATTTCTTTCGGCAATGGTGCCGCGGCGGGTAATGAGGCCTGCTTCGTAAAGCATGCATTCCGCTAATGTTGTCTTACCGCAGCCGGCGTGGCCCAGCAAGACTACATTTTTTACGTGTGAGGTATCAAATTCAGCCATAGCAAACAATTTAAATAGTGAAGAATATGGTTCGTTTTTAAAATAAATATTGAAGTATCCGACTTCAACATTCGATATTTCATACCGGGGGTATGGATGTGGCTGAGAAGGGGGCGATAAAAATTGTCAATGAAGCATCGGCAATTGCAATCGTCACCTATTGCTTTTGAAATTCAAAAAGCAATATGATGCAGATTCATAATAATAAGTTCTATATAGCGATAGCACCCAAATAGTGCACGTGGTATGTAAGAGAGCTAAGCTACTTAAATACCTGAAAGCAAATCACAAGCGATACACAGCTATCGTATGTGGCTGGCGAAATCAGAAAACTCCTGCTTTACTTCATGCAGTGTATTTTCAAGTCGTTGGTATTCGGTGTAAAGGTTTTCGTGATCGGTGGTAGTTTCGTCGGTCAGTTGACCACTGGTTTCGGCAATCTCGGAGTTTAATTTGCGGTGGTGATTTTTGATAGACCGCTTGAGATCGTGAATGTTGATAAGCTGGATGTGGAACTGATTGTCGAGATGTTCAATTTCCAAAAGAACGTCTCTGTTTGTTTGACTTCCGGCCAGTTCCTGGAGGTGGTTTTTAAGCTGACCGAATTCGTCTCTGTAAGAACGCAATGTCTCCCTCCAGGCATTGCATTCTTGTGAAAGCTGTGCGATATCTGTAGTTACCATGGGAGAAAATTTAAAAAATGAATAAAAATAAATAAAAGAGCTTCTTCTTAATGCGGCTGTTAAGGGGCTGGATTCGAAGTAATGATGTAAATTAATAAAGAATTGTTGAAATAAAACGATAACCGCGTTAAAAATTATGCACCCGGTGCTGACAGATATCAGTTGGAAAAAATAGCCTTTATGCGTATCTTTTGTATTCTTTGGTCGCTCACAACGGTTTCTAAAACACTCACTTACATTAAATAAAACACCCCGCTTTTTAAAAGCAGGGCTACGTGGTTAATTCATGTAGTTTTTGTCTAATTTGACGTTCCCGATTTATATGACTTTTTTACGGACTTACCTTCAGGGAATCAGTTGCAGTGCATACCATTGTTCCTGAGCAGGTCTTTTTCAATTTTGTGAATCCTTTCGATGCGTTTAAACCAAATAACATATTTTTTGATGCCAAGAAGAAAAGAAACGAAAGCCATAATTTTTAAACAGAAGATAAACAACCTTGCCTTGTAAAATGGAATAGCTTTAAAAGCGGTTACAATTCCTTCACAGGCTTTTTCTTTATATTCGTTTACACCTGTGGTTTCATTCGATTGCATCACGAGGCTTGCAGATGACATCAGAATATTTAAATAAATATTTTTTACAGAACTGAATTTCGTGAGCTCGGTTTTAATGCGGCCAAAATGTTTAACAATGGTATTTATGTGTGATAAAAATTGCCGGTATTCAATGGCCTCTTCAACCGGAAGATCTTTTGCATTGTTCGACAATAACAACGTAACTGAATGCCGTATTTCGCGAAAAGTTTCGAGCGATTTGCCTATGTAATAAATTCTTATGAAGGTAAAATACTGGTAAACTGCTATGGCAATTAAAACAAGCAAGGTGATTATATAGTATAACATAGAATACTTTATTTAATTTTCTCTCCAAACCCTATTTCTGCATCAATCATATGCAAAATTCTTTCGGTAAGTTTCTCTTCGTTTTTTGCCAGCCTTTTTATTTCTTCATTTTTTGCTTTCAGAATTCTGCGGAACCAAATAAACTGCAGTATCAGAATTAGTATAATGAGCGATAATACCAGCCCCAAAAATGGTCCATAATAATTGATCATTTCATCAAATCCTGGCAATCGTACCGCAAATTTGCTTCCCATACACCAATTTAAGCACTCTTTCACAACTACCTTTCCTCCCCTCCCTTTTTATTCCCCTTTCTCCCAATTTCTTGTCCAATATCAATTCTATATTTGAATGCTTAACTTCTGATTCGTAAATTTGTTGGTTTACAACAAATGATCACTCAGCAAACCATACAGCAGATACTCAGCCGCATCGATATTATCGAAATCGTCGGCGGCTTTGTAAAGTTGAAGAAACGGGGAGCCAGTTACCTCGGCCTATGTCCTTTTCATAACGAAAAAACACCGTCTTTTACAGTTTCATCTGCAAAGGAAATTTATAAATGTTTTGGTTGCGGCCGTAGCGGCAATACGATCAGCTTCATTATGGAGCATGAGAAGTATTCGTATGTTGAAGCATTGCGATGGCTTGCCGCAAAATATAATGTTGAGGTAGAAGAAACCGCCGTTAGCCCCGAAATGAAGCAACTACAGCAGGCGGCCGACAGCTTATTCATCATCAACAGTTTTGCACAGCAATATTTTACCAAAAACCTGTTTGAGCACGACGAAGGGCTCGACATCGGGTTAAGCTATCTTAAAGAGCGTGGTTTCAGGGAAGACATCATTAACCGCTTTCAGCTGGGCTATTGTTTACAAAGCCGCGACGCCTTTGTACAAACGGCCCTGGCAGCTCAGTATAACCTCGAATTTTTGCAAAAAAGCGGGCTCGTAATAGTTCGCGACGAAAAGCCATTCGACAACTACCGGGGGCGTATTATTTTTCCGGTGCATAATCAAACGGGCAAGATCATAGGTTTTGGCGCCCGTATCATTGGAAAAAGCGATAAAGCGCCCAAATACATTAACACGCCCGAGAATGAAGTATACATAAAAAGTAAAATATTATACGGTACTTATTTTGCCCGGCAGGCCATTGACAAATACGATGAATGTTTGCTGGTAGAAGGCTATACCGATGTAATTTCATTACACCAGGCCGGTATCGAAAACGTAGTGGCATCGGGCGGCACCTCGCTTACCATGGATCAGTTGCGGCTTATTAAAAAATACACCAATAACCTCACCATCATTTACGATGGCGATGCAGCCGGTATAAAAGCAGCATTGCGCGGTCTTGACATGGCGCTTGAAGAAGGCCTTAATGTAAAACTGGTACTGATACCCGATAAGGAAGACCCCGATAGTTATGTTCATAAAGTGGGCGCTGCCAGCTTCAGGGAATTTATTGATAAGAACAAGAAAGATTTCATCCTGTTCCAGCTCGAAGTGCAAATGAAAGATGCCGGTACAGATACCACCAAAAAGGCAGCTGTGGTAAACCAGGTGGCCGAAACCCTTTCGAAGATCAATAAGCTTGAAGATTTCACCAAACAGCAGGATTATATTAAAAAATGCGCCGAGTTGTTGCGCATCGAAGAAGGTGGTTTGGTTGCCCTCGTTAATAAATTCATACGCGAAAAAGTAGCTAAAGAAGAACATAAACTGCCAGCCGAAGATGCTAAGTATTATGAAAATAATGCGCAACAGGGCGCCGCAGCCGATTACAGCGATGAAAGCTTTAACCTCATTTTTAAAGATGAACTGCATGAAAAAGCACTTATAAAAATATTGCTTGAACATGGGTTAAAAGACTGGGATGGCAAACAAAAAATAGCTGAGTATATTTTTAATGAGTCGATCGTTGAAGAAATGATCGAAAACTTAACCGTGAGCAAATTGCTGCAGCAATACCGGGCTATGTTGCAGGAAAACAAAGAACCCACTGATAAAGACTTCATTTTTTCGCAGGAGAACGATATCAGCACCCTTGTAGTTTCAATTTTAAATACGCCGTACGAATTAAGCGAACGCTGGCTGGCCGAGAAACAGGTGTTCTCGGTACTGGAGCAGGGCTTCAGAAAATATATGGGTATTGAATACAAGCATAAACCGCTTGTAAAAGAAGAAAAAGGTTTTAAAGATGATGTGATATCTACCCTGCAACAACTGAAATTGAGGAAAATCAAACGCCTCATGGAAGAAAATCAAATAGAATTACAAGCGAACAACACTTATGAAAAATTAAAAGAACTATTACCTCCACATATGCATATTAAAGAAATGGAAATGGAAATAACAAAACTGACAGGTACTGTGATTAGGAAGAATTAGCGCCATTGAAACTTTTTAACTTAACAACTTGTCAACACTCAAATGCTGAACTCTGCCAATGATCTCCCTCGTAGAAAATTCTTCGTTTTTTATACAGTACAGATGAAACGCTCACTAAGATGAATTTGTGCCTTTATGTTCTTACATTCGCGAAACAATAAATTGCCTATATTGTTAGCGATAATGTCATGACAAATCAGTTTATTTGATTGCTATTCAACGGTTGTAGAAAATCTTTCTCAAAAAAGTTTTGCCAATACGCCCGGCTGTAAAAGCGATATCACCTGTAAATTATAATTAAATCAAACTATGAGCGTAAAGCCCGTTTCTCAAAATACCCATACAACCGTTGCCCTTCCGTTTAAAGGAATAATACTGGATATGGATGGAACGTTGATCGAAAGTACCGAAGCTGACTATCTTGCATGGAAATGGCTTTTTGCAGACCATAATATACCATTTACTTTTCAGGAATACCAGCCGATGCTGGGTATAAAAAGCGTTGATGTAATCAATGCACGGCTGAAACTCAACAATGAAGAACTCGCCAAAGCGCTGCAACAAAAAATGGCCTATTTTAAAGAAGTGGTCACTAATAATGGTATCAAAATCGTGCCTTTTGCAGATGAACTTTTCAAAAATTTGAAAAAATATCCTGTAAAAATTGCACTGGCTACCAGTTCGCGAAGAGAGAAAATGAAACTTTTAATGGAGAAAGTTCAGTTCCTGCCATTCTTTGATGTGATTGTTACCGGTGAAGAGGTTCATCACGGAAAACCGGCTCCCGATATTTTTTTACAGGCAGCTGAGCGAATGCAATTATCTCCCGAAGACTGTATAGTGGTTGAAGACACCATAAATGGCGTAAAAGCTGCCAAAAATGCCAATATGAAATGTGTGGCCATTGCAACTACGCACACGGCCGATTTGCTGCATCAGGCCGACCTTGTGATCGATACATTCGAAAAAGCCGACCTGCTTGAGTGGAGCAAACTAATGGCAAACAATTAAGGCTTCACCACAACCTGCCCCGATCTTTTCGAAACACACACAAAATCACAAAGGATTCTGGGTTTTTCCTGTGTGTTGACATCATTCATGCGCCATTCCGATAGCCCGGACAAGTTGTGGTGAAATTAATAAACCCCGATAGCAGTTCCGGCAAATCATTAAACCGATTGCTACCAGGGTTTTGCTTTTCTTATGTGACCGGAATATGTTCAATCATCTGGCAACAATCGCTTTAATTTTTTACAATCTTCCGGATATTTACTTTTGACCCGGCGGTTATTTCCAACGCATACATTCTTTTATTTAACTGGCAAACAGGAATATTTATTGTGGTTATTTAATAATCGTATTTGAATCATTTTCAAACTTTCACTGAACGCAATATGCAATTTGTCGAATACAGGTGCGGAATGTACTTCATGTAATTGCAAGACTCTATAATGTGCAACAACTAAGTTTCGTTTGTGCTACATAAAAACAAAAAACCCCGAAAAGTGCGAAGTTGTTTATTCTTCAACTTTTCGGGGTTACGCAAATAAATTTAATTGGCTATCGTGATGAGATAGCTTACATACATTAGTAAAAAATGCACGGAAAAAATTAATCAACCATAGCGGCAACTCTTTTTCTACCGCTGCTTTTAACTGTGGTGGCCTTGTTGAATCGCATAGCGGTCCATACATGATCAAGGGCCACTTCATCGGCCACAGCAAAACCCGCATTGCGAACGCCATCCCAACTGCATTCCCGGTTCAGGTCGGTAGCAATTTTTGAAGTGCTTTTCGGATAAGCAATCCAAAACTTACTTTCTTCCTGCAGGGCGGGAAGAACTTCCCGTAAAATGCAGTTCAACTGATTTTCGTTTACTGCAAACACCAGCGCGAAATCGATCTTACGCGATTTCAACAGCGGCGTTACATTTTTGGCAAACGATAATTTGACAAATTGCTTCTCAATGGAGGAAGGTAAACCCTGAATCAGTATGTTTTTTTCTTCCTGTAAATGAAGCTTTTCTAACAAATTTTGCGACATGCCTTAGGAGGTTTTAGTAATAGCTTTATCAGGTTATAAAAAATAGACGGGATTGCAAAGGTAGTAAAAGATGCTTACCTGATAAAAATTTTTTTGATATTACTCCATCTGACTAAGATTTATGCAAAAAAGTATCAAAAAATTGAATTAAATCAATTGGGCAATGGTGAATGGTCAATGGTCAATCGCTACAAACACAACAACTCCCCGATTGATAATCATATTATTATAAATATCATATATACAATTATAGCAAAATCCTATTCACCATTCACCACTGACCATTCACGATTACGGTTTTAATACCTTCTTCACCACCCTCACCCCGGTTGAATCGGGATGAAAAATCACGAGAAATACGCCTGATTTTAGCATACTGGTATTCATCGTAAACCGGTTGCTTCCCTGTTGTAATAATATCCGTTGTTTGATAAGGATGCGCCCATAGGAATCTGACAACATCATGGTAGCGTGTTGCGACGGATTATTTAAATAGTAATTGATCTTTAATTCATCGCTGGTTACCGGATTGGGGGCTACAACCAGACTATCTTCACCAATGATCGCGTCAAATACCCATTGCTGACTTTTGCCGCCATTCCAGTCCCATTGATATACCGCCGCACCTGCATTATTATCAGCAGCATCAAGCACTTTACCACTGCTTTTTGATATTATTTTATATGTGCTGTCGCTAACTTTTTCAAAAGACCATTTGTAGCAATCATTGTTCTGCCCGGCACTCTGCACTATATTGCCGCCTTTATCCTTATTGCATTTGTCAACATTCAATATTAGTTTGCTGGCATGTTGCACCAAACGAAAATAACCGTCGGATGTGGCTTCTACCTCCCATCGCTGACAGTCGAGCCCCTTCCAGTCCCACTGTTGCATGGCCGCACCTGCCGAATTATTGCATGCCGAAGGTTGCAGCACTTTACCACTTTGTAAAATACGCATACGGTAAATGCCATTGGGAATAGCGTTCGGACTTACCGCTGTCAATAACCATTTTTGATAATTTTTATTATTCCAGGCGCCCTGCTGTACACCCGCATCATTGGCAGCTGAGCCCGACACAATTTCCAATAATTTTCCACTCGATCTGTTTACCAGCCGCATTTCGCCTTTACTACCTTCGGCGTATAACCGCCACAGTTGACAATTGTTGTTTTTTGAATCATACAATTGCACCTGCACATTATCTTTTGAACAGGCGGGCACATCAAGCGCCCGACCGCTTATCTGATTGGTGATTTTATACCAACCATCTCCGGCATTTTCAAAACGCCAGCGCTGGCAATCCTTACCGCTCCAGGTTAGCTGTGTTATTTTGGTTCCCTGATTGCCCGAACAATCACGTGCATTCAGCACTTTACTGCTGGCCGCATTGTTTACGCGGTAAACCCCATCTGGTATCGTTACAAATTGCGGCTCGGGATCGGGATCGGGCGTGCTTTTATCGATCAGCAGATCGGCATATTTGCCCCAGTTCCAGTATTTACCCGGGTCGGTATGGGTATTACCGCTGTAATGCTGGTGACCTTTTATACGCACAGTGATTGGTAAAAAATTGGTGCCTGCTGTTGCAGGTCCTTTGAAACAGGTGGTTTCATCGATCGAGCGGCGGCTGCATATATTACGTACCAGGGCAGCCGAAGCTTTATACATTTTATCGGTATACCATTTGGTGCCCTGGTCAACAAAACCTTCATGTTCAATACCAATGGTGTAGGAATTGGCGCTTCGGGCATGATAAGCCATATCGGTCTCTTTTACCATTTGCGTAATTTGTCCGTCAGACGACCTCACCACATAATGCGCCGATACAATGGCGCTGGGATTTTTGAACCACGAAATGGTACCTGCATAACTTCCCTGCGTTGTGTGTATTGCTACATTGGTGATCTTAGTGCCATTACGCCCTTTTTGATAATTATTCGCATTGGCCTGCACATAAATGGCCGAAGGATAATCAGCTGCAGCGGCATCATATACATCGTTAACGCTGCCAACGCCGGTTAATCGTGCGTTGTTTAATAAACTGTTGCCCGAAGCATCGGCCTGACCGCTGTTGCGGAGCAAAACAGAATCCTTATCATAATTGATCTCGATATCGGGCGCTTTTAATTTGCGCAATAAAGGAGCCGGAAAAATCTGGTCCATCTGAATATCCACCGGCGCAAGTTTAAGCGATGGCGTAGAGAAGCCTTTTTGCAGATGGTCGTAAATATCATACTTGTATAACGACAACGCGTATTTGTTAATAGATGTGCTGTCATCGGGAATTTCAGACAGTTTATCAAATACTTCGGCAAATGCTTCGGCGCGAACGCTCGCATCCATTCGTTTGATGCTGGCTTCGCGGCTGAGGAATTTGGCAACTGTAAGCACCTGCAGACGCACATCTTTTTTAAATTCGTCGGGCGTAATATTACTGGAATTGCAAACGATCAACAGGTTGTTTTTAAAATAGCCGCGTCCGTTTTCGACCAAAGCAAACAGCCCGTACCGTGCAGGCATAGCTGCACAATTATTTACATCGTTATCTGCTGGTTGCAGGTTTGTCATACGCGATGCCGAATAAGCTGCTGCTTCCAGCACACCTTTGGGAATATTAGGATAACGCCAATATGCTTCTTCAAAATAGGTATCAAGTCCCAGGATAGTTTGCTGTTGAGCCCTTATAACCAAATGAAACAATATTCCCACCGCAGTTAGTATAATCAATCGACCCTTTCTCATAGTTGTTAATGGGTTTAAATGAATAGAATAGCAAGGCAACCGGTACCTGTATACGATGTATACAAGCCGTTATATCAAAAGATTTTTTGTTCAGCTATACAGTGTTAGTGCTTTCCCGATCTGATAAACAAAGGTGGATTTGGATTTGACTGCCTATGGGAGAAGTTGCTTACAAAATTCATGTGGTAGAAAACAAGCTATGTGCCACATTTATTATTTGCTATACAAACAGGGTGAATGGGTATATAAAACAAGGCTGATTGATATCAGCACAATCGATAATTAGCAGTTATTACGGAAAAGAATAGTATAAGTACTGGTGATAAGTTGAGAGAATTAGTAGAACATATAAAGATGTTCCGGTTCTATTTTAATGTTTGTGCGGTCTTTTATTAAACGCCAAGCCATGGGAGTCGCAATTCAGTTTTTATGACTTTGTCTTGTTCAAAATAAACAGTCATAGTCCAATCATCATTTACCATATACTGTATTGAACTACCATCTTTTACACCCGCACCTAACATATCTGTTACCTGCTGTTTTGTTAAACCGATTAGTTTTTTCTCCTTCACTAATGATACAGACATATCGAGTGGTTTCCAATTTGATTGTTCCCAAACTGATCGGTCAAACTTCGTATGAGAATGCAGGTTATTGATATAATAAACCGTAACGGTTACAACAACTATTATAGGCAAAATACTAATTCCATATGCAGTAAATTTTTTGCCACTTTTTAAAAATCTCCGAACTATATAACCAGCCAGTATTGCAAGGAAAAGTGTGAATATTAAAAAAGCTGCTCTTTGGTTCTCTACCTGTTGCAGAGTCTCGCCTCCTCCAAGGTCAAAAGTCAATAATAATACCAAAAGATAAACAACAACAAGACACAGTCCGCAAACTATAAGACCACCGAAAAAAGACGAAAACGGATGAGATTTATTTTGATAGTCCATTTAATCAACTATAAAAGTTATAAACAGCAATACAATATATTTTATATAAAATACTTTTTTGAATGTATTTTGTTATATCGTTCATAAAAAAAGCGTCCCGCCGTTTCGGCGGGACACTCTTAAATTATTTTTAACAAACCTATTTTACCGGTTTGTAGTATTTCAATGCCTCAGGCATTAATTCTTTCAACTTTTCAATACGGGTATCTTCGGCCGGGTGCGTACTTAAAATTTCGGGTGGATGTGATCCGCCGCCGGCAGCCTTCATGCGTTCCCATAAAGGAATTGCTTCCTGCGGATTGTATCCGGCCATAGCGGCGAATATCAAACCAAAATGGTCGGCTTCAAGCTCCTGCTTGCGCGAAAAGGGCAATAAGGCGCCAACATTTGAACCGATACCATAAGCGCTGAGCAGCACGTTTTGAGCTGCCGCGCTTTTATTGGCAATCGCTACTGATAATGCCTGACCGCCTATCTGTTGTATTGCAGACTGGCTCATACGCTCATTACCATGGTGCGCCAGCGCGTGCGTAATTTCGTGACCTAATACTACTGCAAGGGCGGCTTCATTTTGAGAAATGGGCAATAAACCGGTATACACCACAATTTTTCCGCCCGGCATACACCATGCGTTCACTTCTTTTGAATCAACCAGGTTGTATTCCCATTTATACCCTTCCAGCTCTTTTGATAAGCCCTGGGCGGTATAATATTGATTTATGGCGCTGGTAAGCCTTTGCCCTACCCTGCGCACCATTTCAGCGTCTTTGTTCGAGCTGGTGCTTACAACTTTATTCTGACTTAAAAACTGCGTGTATTGCTGAGCCGCCATTGATTGTATATCGGCTTCATTATAAAGGGCTAATTGATTTCGCCCTGTAATGGCATTTTGTGCGCACGAAGCAATGCCCAAGGCTACTATCGCAGCAACGATAAGTTTATTCATGACTGGTTTCATTTCCGTATGTTTTACTCAATTATTTAAACAATCCTTATACCAACCCCAAAGTCAAAAATATGTTCACCAAACCATGCATAATGGGTTATAACTTATTAGGCACAAACTTATTAAATGAAAACGGCACCGTCAAAACAATAGAAAAATTAACAATATATTTCCCTAAAAATCAACGATTACGAAAAATTGCAGCCCCAATGAACGCCCTTACCAGTTCATATAAATGACAGGCAGGGGAGCTTGCTCCCGGCTTGCGCCTTAGCCTTGTTTCCTAACCTTGATTTTATTTGCTACGTCTTTTTTCGCGGCGACGGTCGCGATACTTTAAAATGGGCACTTTGCTTTCGCTGCCCCGTAACAGGCGGGTAATGTTTTTTTGATGGGTAAGTACTACCAGTAAAGCCACTGCAATAGCAAACGCGCGATACAAAGGTTCTTTTTCATTAAAGATAATGAGAATGAAAACCGCAAAAGCAATACTGGCTAATATAGAACTGAGAGATACAAAACGGGTGAGATATAATACCAGCAGAAACACACCAACGCAGCAAACCGCTACTAAAGGCTGAATGGCGAGGATCATTCCAAACAGTGTGGCTACTCCTTTGCCACCCCTGAAATCGGCCCAGATGGGAAATATGTGGCCGAGCACTGCCGCCAGTCCCAAACCCACCATAAAGTTGGTGCGGTCCCATTCACTGGTTGTATAATAAGGTAGTAAAATGTATAAACTTGTAGCGGCTACACCTTTTAATACATCTATGATCATAACAAAGGTGCCCCAGCGCGATCCAAGTACACGAAAAGTATTGGTGGCGCCGGCATTACCGCTGCCGTATTCACGGATATCGATTCCAAAAAATGCTTTACTAACCCAAACTGCTGTTGGAATAGAGCCGATCAAATATGCTATTACAATGAGTAACGCTTCTTTCATTGAATAGAATTGGTTGAAGTTGGATAACGAAAATATGGAAAAAAAGTTAATTAAATGATAACAATCAATTAATTGTGCCTAAATTTTTTTTAGCATCAAACAAAGCCAGTTTTCCCTTTCAATTCGTTTAAAAACTTTTAAATTATTGTTTAAAGCCGATTTTTCTATATCAGGCTGATCGCCTGTTAATAAGCCACTCATAAGAACAACGCCTTCATCAGCCAAATGTTGTTCTATTGCGTTCATATTTGCAAGTAATACGTGCTTGTTGATATTGGCTAAAATCACATCAAAAACTTCGTTCATTTGCAGGCTGTCTGCCTGCTGCAGGCTTATTTTTGAACAGTGATTAAGCGAAATGTTCTCTGCAGCATTTTCAATGCTCCATTCATCGTTATCGATAGCCGTAATGCTGCCTGTACCCAGCTTTTCGGCCAGTATGGCCAATATACCAGTGCCTGTTCCAAAATCAAGCACCTTTTTGCCTGCAAATGGTAAGGACTCCATGCTTTGTATCATTAAATAAGTAGTGGCATGATGTCCGGTGCCAAAGCTCATTTTGGGTGTGATGATTATTTCGTGCTGCACACCGGCTACCGGTGCGTGAAAATGGGCTCTGATGGCGCAGAATGAATCAATAATTACCGGTTGAAAGTTTTGCTCCCATTCCTGGTTCCAGTTACGGGGAAGGATCACTTCTTTTGTGGAAGAAATGTCTGTACCGGCTATTAAACTCAAAGTATCATCTTCATTATATTGATCTTCAGTTATATAGGCAGAAACAAAATTCAACCCTTCTTCAAATCCTTCAAACCCCAGTTCAGCCAGCTGAGCAATCAGAATTTCCTGCTGTTCTTTGGTAACGGGTTGAAAACGAATGTGTATATAATTCCTCATATGAAATAAAAAAGGTCTGTAGTTGGTACAGACCTTTTGAGTTATTTATTGTGAAATCTCAAAAAGTGAAACGCGAAACAAAAATCAGATTCAATTTCACGTTTGCCGTTTGTCGACTCACGATTACGACGCCGGACTTTCAGGCTTTTTACCTTCGGGTTTTGGCATCAGTATTTTACGGCTGAGCTTGAATTTGCCGGTTTTGTGATCGATGCCGATCAGCTTCACTTTCAGCTTATCGCCTTCTTTCAACACACCTTCCATCGTTTCAAGACGCTTCCACGAAATTTCACTGATGTGCAGCAAGCCTTGTTTACCAGGTAAGAATTCAACAAAAGCACCGAATTCTTTAATGCCCTTAACAGTGGCTTCGTAAACAGAGCCCACTTCAGGAACTGCAACAATTCCCTTGATCCAGCCAACAGCTTTTTCGAGGCCTTCTTTAGCCGGACTAAACACGCTTACTTCGCCATAATTTCCAACTTCTTCAATATTGATGGTTGTACCTGTTTCGCGCTGAATTTCCTGAATGATCTTACCCTGGGGCCCGATCACTGCTCCGATAAATTCCTTGTCGATAAACAGTTTTTCCATTCTTGGCGCATGTGGTTTCACCTCAGCCCTTGCTTCAGGCATAGCTTCATACATAGCATCCAGAATGTGCAGGCGACCTTTGCGGGCCTGTTCCAAAGCCTCGCGCATGGTATCCATGCTTAAACCATCTATTTTGATATCCATTTGCACACCGCAAATACCTTCGCGTGTACCGGTAACTTTAAAGTCCATATCGCCGAGGTGATCTTCATCGCCCAGGATGTCGGTAAGAATGGCATTCTTACCATCTGTTGAACGGGTGATCAATCCCATGGCAACACCGCTCACGTGTTTCGGAAAAGGAACACCAGCATCCATTAATGCCAGCGAACCGGCACATACTGTAGCCATTGAAGAAGATCCGTTCGACTCAAGAATATCACTTACGATACGAACTGTATAAGGATATTCACTGCCTGGCATCATTTGTTTCAGCGAACGCATGGCCAGGTTACCATGACCTACCTCGCGGCGGCCGGGTGCGCGCATCATCTTTACTTCACCGGTCGAAAACGGCGGGAAGTTATAGTGTAAAATGAACTTTGAATATTCCGATGTGGCAGCGCTTTCAACCAACAGTTCATCCAAAGGCGTACCCAGGGTAACGGTTGTCATCGATTGCGTTTCACCACGTGTGAAAAGGGCTGAACCGTGAGGAGAAGGTAAAATATCAACTTCCATGTTCAGCGGACGAACCTGATCGAGCGCACGGCCATCGAGGCGAATGCGGTCGTCGAGGATCATGTTACGAACCACTTCCCATTGCAGGTCGTCGAAATATTTCTTTGCCTGTTTCTTTACATCATCTTCAGCTTCTTCACCGAGGCTGGTGATCAGCTCTTCTTTCAGTTTATCGATAGCATCGCTGCGGTCGTGTTTAGCAGAAGCAGCACGTGATATCTGGTAAATTTTATCTTTCGCAAAGGCTGTTACTTTTTCACGCAGCTCTTCATTCTGTACGGGTTTGGTATAATCTCTTTTACCCTTAACCCCTACTTTGGCGCGCAGTTCTTCCTGGGCTTTGATCTGAATGCGGATGGCTTCATGCGCCATTCCGAGTGCTTTTACCAGGTCTTCTTCACTGCATTCTTCCGATTCGCCTTCCACCATCATCAGGTTTTTGTCGGTGGCGCCAATGATAAAGTCCATATCGGCTTTGGCCAGTTGTGAGCGGCTGGGATTTACGATCATCTCGCCTTCTACACGGCCTATGCGTACTTCAGAAATGATTTCTTTAATGGGAATATCCGAAACAGCGAGTGCTGCAGAGGCAGCCAAACAGGCCAGTGCATCGGGCACTACTTCGGCATCGCTCGAAACGAGGGTCACCAGCACCTGCACATCGCAAAAATAATCTTCGGGGAAAAGTGGTCGCAAAACGCGGTCGATCAACCGGCTGATGAGCACTTCATAATCATTTAATTTTCCTTCGCGTTTAAAAAACGAACCGGGAATACGGCCTGCAGCCGCAAACTTTTCCATATAATCAACTACCAGCGGAAAGAATTCCTGTCCTTCCCTGGGTTCTTTATTGGCAACAACAGTGGCTAATAATATACAATTGCCTTGTCGTACGGTAACGGCTCCGTCGGCCTGACGGGCCAGGCGGCCGGTTTCGATAGAAACCATGCGTCCGCCCCCAATATCAAACGTTACACTAATTGGTTGAGAGAGCATATCAATTTGAAGTTTATGGCCGCCAACACATCCTGCATAAGGTGGGAAAAAGAGCCGGGCGTTCAGCAACCAGGTTAAAAAACAACTTGTTTATGAAAAAAAAGTAGATCAAAAACAACTATTCCCAACCGGCATACAGTTGGGAATAGTTGTTTATTAAAATACATACTTATTTTCTGATTCCAAGTTTTTCAATCAATGCACGGTAACCCTGCAGGTTGTGCTTGCTCAGGTAGTTGAGCAGGCGTTTACGCTGACCCACCATCGTCATTAATCCACGGTGTGTAGAAAAATCCTTCTTGTTTTTTTGCAGGTGTTCCGAAATGCGGTTAATGCGTTCTGTAAGCAACGCAATCTGGCCCTCTATTGAGCCTGTGTTTGTAGCTTTGCCACCATATTGTGCAAATAAGCCTGAAACTTTCTCTTTTGTTAAATAAGGCATCTCAATTTTTTTAAAAACATCCAAAAATTATCTTCTTAAATTGCCGGCAAAGGTATGTAATAAATTCTTATTGAATGTTTAAGCGGGGCCATTTTTTTTAAAAGTCCTATTTTTGAAGTTGATTATCAAATGCCTGTTATTAATTACCGGATTCCGGATACCGGCAACCGGAAATAGGTAACTATTTAATTTACAAACAGATATAAAAATTAAACCCGACCCGGCCTCATGAAGCGACTGATTTTTGCTGTTACCAACGATTTGAGCTACGATCAGCGCATGATTCGTATTTGTACATCCCTGGCTGGCGCCGGGTATAGCGTAACCCTTATTGGCCGGCGGTGGCTAAATACCTTTGCGCCCCCCTCCCAGCCTTTTCGGCAAAAGCAACTACTTTGCTTTTTTAAGAAAGGAAAATTAAGCTACCTCGAGTATAATATACGGCTGTTCCTGTATTTATTGTTTCAAAAAGCAGATGCGGTTTGCGCCATCGACCTCGACACCATTCTACCCTTTTATTTTGTTTCGGTTTTAAAAGGCATTCCCCGTATTTACGATGCCCATGAGCTGTTTTGCGAAATGAAAGAAGTAGTTACCCGGCCTGTTGTTTACCGCATCTGGAAACGGGTAGAACGCTTTACGGTGCCCAAATTCAGACACGGATATACCGTAAATAAAGCTATTGCCGATGAATTTAACCAGTTGTACGGTGTACAATATGAAGTGATCCGCAACCTGCCGGTAATGCAGCCCCAGCCTGTGCCTGCCAAACCCGAAAAATACATTTTATACCAGGGCGCCGTGAATGAAGGACGAAGCTTTGAAACCCTTATTCCGGCTATGAAGCTGGTAAATGCCCCCCTGATCATTTGTGGCGACGGCAATTTTATGCAACAGGCGCAACAACTGGTACAACAACACCAGCTGCAGGAAAAAGTAATTTTTAAAGGCAAAATATTACCGGCTCAGCTTAAAGAATATACCCGCCTGGCATGGGCCGGTGTTACCCTGTTCGAAAACAACGGAATGAACAATTTTCACTCGCTGGGGAACCGGTTTTTCGACTACCTCAATGCGGGCTTGCCTCAGTTATGTGTGAATTACCCGGCTTACCGCGAAATAAACAATAAGCATACTGTTGCTGTTCTTATTAACGATCTGCTCCCTGAAACCATAGCCGGGGGATTGAATGAAATATTGAATAACGAAAAATTATATTCTCTTTTGCAACAAAATTGTTTACGGGCTCGTCAGGAATTGAACTGGCAGGAAGAAGAAAAGAAATTGTTGCTTTTTTATAAAAACATATTGTAGCCATTGGAAAAACATTTGCATATAATATCCTTCGATGTACCCTACCCTGTTGTGCATGGCGGCTATTTTGATCTTTTTTATAAACTGATAGCACTTTACCGGCAGGGCGTTCGAATTCATTTGCATTGTTTCGAATACGGTCGCGAAAAGCAGCCCGAACTGGAAGAGTATTGTACCGAAGTTCGCTATTACCCGCGGCAGTGCGGCCATAAAGGCTTTTCGCACAAATGGCCTTATATAGTGGCTTCGCGAACGAACGCCGAAATGGAAGCCACTTTGCTGAAAGATGATCACCCGATTTTGATAGAAGGCATTCATTGCTCGTACCTGTTGCTCGATGAACGGTTCAAAAACCGCAAATTCATATTGCGGCTGCACAATGTTGAGCATAAATATTACCGGCAGTTGTATCATTCGTGCCATTCGCTGTTTCGAAAGATCTATTACCTGCACGAAAGCAAATTGCTGAAACAGTTCGAACAAAACATTGCTAATAAAGCATTGATACTGGCTGTTTCGGATCAGGATGTAAACAGTTACCGGAACGACTTCGGTGCCCGCAACATAGCCACCCTGCCGGTTTTTTTACCATATACAGAAGTAAGTGCACCCGAAGGCGTCGGCTGTTTTTGTTTATATCATGGAAACCTGTCGGTAACCGAAAACGAAAAAGCGGCTATCTGGCTGTTGAAAAAAGTATTTAACGATTTGAAGATTCCTCTTGTAATAGCTGGTAAAAACCCGTCTTCCAAACTGCAACATATCGCTCAGCAGCATCCGAGCACCTGTGTGGTAGCCGATCCTTCGGAACAGGAAATGCAGGATATGATCGGTAAGGCACAGATAAACATACTGCCCTCTTTTAACAATACGGGTATTAAGCTGAAATTACTGAACGCCCTGTTCAATGGACGGCATTGCCTGGTTAACGATGCTACGGTGCACAGCACGGGGTTAGAAAGCGCCTGCCACATTGGTAGCAATGCAACGGCCTTTAAAAGTTTGATAATGCAGTTATACCGGCAGCCATTTGCCGAAGAGGAGATCAGGTTGCGAAAAGCCCTTTTGCTTTCAACCTTCGATAACAAGCGCAATGCGCAACGCCTTATTCAATGGATATTTTAGCGTTGTCGATCACCCGGCCTCTTTCGGTGCGAACCGTGCGGGCGGGGTATTTATTGATCACAATATAATCGTGTGTGGCCATTACAATGGCGGTTCCGTAATCGCGCGAAATGTGGAACAGCAACTGCATGATTTCATCAGAAGTTTCAGGATCGAGATTGCCGGTAGGTTCGTCGGCAAGGATCAGTTTGGGCGAATTGAGCAATGCCCTGGCTATATCAACACGCTGTTGTTCGCCGCCGCTCAGCTCAAAAGGCATTTTAAACCCTTTTGCTTTTAAGCCCACTTTGTCGAGCACGTCGAGGATTTTTTCATCCATCAGCTTTTCGTCTTTCCAGCCGGTAGCCCGAAGCACAAAACGCAGATTGTCGTTTACGTTGCGGTCGGTAAGCAACTGAAAATCCTGGAAAACAACGCCCAGATTACGACGAAGGAAGGGAACTTTTTTCCAGTCCATTTCACGCAGGTTGAAGCCAACTACAGTCCCATCTCCTTCCTTTAATCTCAGGTCGCCGTACATGGTCTTTAACAAACTCGATTTACCAGTACCGGTTTTCCCAACCAGGTAAACGAATTCACTCTTTTGTACTTTAAAATTTACATCCTGCAAAACGAGATTGTTCCCCTGATAAATATTTACGTGCCTTAGGTCAATGATGTTGTCCTGCATACTGATCCGTTAAGTTGAAACAAAAATAAGCAATTCAACTCAGTTATGAGTTTTCAGTTATAAGTTCCGGGTTTTCAATTCAGTTTCAGGTTTGGGGAAAGGCGAAGCCGACGCACGGGATCCATTGTAATATATTTTAAATATGGTAATTACATATGAGTTGGGACAATACAAATATAAAAAAAAGAGGCTATTGGGCCTCCTTTTTTTCTTTCTGAATCAGGTCATTATACTTTAATCGGCCTGAACTGCTCTTTATTGCCTGTTTAAACCGTTCGTGGTCTTTTATTTCGCGGCTGTTGTATCTGGAGGTAAATTCGTCGCAGTAGCGTTGTAGGTGCTTTACGCTTACCTGATGGTACACACCAATTATACCTCTTTTTAGCAGGCTCCAATAGTTTTCTATACCGTTGGTGTGGAATGCTCCCCGAACGTATTCGCCTACTTTATGCTCTATCACTACATGCTTATAAGTAGGCGATAATACTTTGGGTGAATACCATTCATCTGAAACCATAATAGAACCATCTTTTACCATATCTTTTATGAGTGGGATAAGGGTAGCATTGGTTGTATCAGGAACGCTTTTAGTTACCAATTTTCCATGCCGTTGTTTAGCTCCAAAAACAGGGGTTTTATCTTTTACACTCCTTCCCTGACTGCCTTGCACCTTTTTATCCGCGTGCCTGTTTTTGTTCTTACCACCAATAAACGTTTCATCAATTTCCACCACATCTGTTAGCATTTGGGGTGCCTTATCTCTGAGCATTTCACGAATGCGATGCAGAACAAACCATGCTGTTTTCTGAGTAATCCCCAACTGTCTCGCCAGCCCACAAGATGAAATTCCCTTTTTGTTTGCCGTGCAGAGATATACAGCCCCAAACCATGTTCTGAGTGGAATTTTTGAGTTTTCGTAAATGGTGCCCACTTTAGCAGTGAACTTCTTATGGCATTCATTATTGCGGCATTTGTAGCCTCTATTGGTCTTATACGGTTTATCAACATTACAAAAAGGACAAGCAGGATTACCATTCCATCTTTGTTGCTCAAGATAGTCTAAGCAAGTTTTTTCATCCTTGAAGTAATCAAATAACTGTATGATAGTTTTGAAATTCATCCTGCTTCGTTTTTGGATAAAAACGAATCTACTACTTTTTTATGACATGTTCTATTATTTTCAATAGAACATCCAAAAATATTTTTGGTATATGATAAAGTATCATATTTTTGAGTGATCAAACACCCTTACAATGGATGATTTTTTAAAAGCATTAATAGATAAAGAAAAGGAACTTCGCCTTAAATTGGAGGCTTCCCCCTTATTTAAACAATGGGAAGGGGTGAAATCTACTATATCTCTTTTTCAAAATGGAGAAAAAGGAATTACGCAAACAAAAAATGTTATACCCTCAATTAATACAGACATACCGAAGGAATACGATAATGAAAAATTAACATGGAAAGAAAAAGTGTTATTTGCATTATCGGAAATCAAACGGGGATCAGTAGATGATATCATTAAACACCTTAAAAAATTAGGCGCTAAGGAAGATGATAAATTTTTAAAAAAGAGGATTGGTGTAACAGCTTCGAACTTGAAACAAATAGATGGTTATTTGGGAGGTGATTTAGAAGGGAAAAAGGGAATATATTATATTCTTGAAAATTAAGAATCCCGCCTAAGCGGGACAATTAATATAAAAAGATGGTATGGGTCGAGGACGGTCTCATTAGCTGATAAAATCAGGTGGCACCCTGATCTTAGATGAGGTGTGAAAGACCTCAACCGTACTCCAAATAGCAACCTTGCGAAATTGACAGCAATATCTTACCACGATCACGTCTGTCAAAAATAGCAGGGTTTTGCTATTTGTAAAAGTATGTATTTTTGTGGAATATGGCAAAGAAACAATCTAAAAAGAAAGCATCTAAATACGATGAAAAGTTTGCCATTAAGGGCAATTTTTCAGATGTTATTAAGGTTTCAGTTGATCAAAATCAAAAGAAGTCCCCAAAAAAGGTTAAAAAGTAATCTTCTTATTGCACATATCGGGTATTCTCCTAATATTTGGCCCGATATAACATATTAGCGTTTAGCTTAATTCAGGTGAAGTAAAACTGCGAATTTTCCTTTTGACCCAAGAATTATAGCAAAGACGCTCACGCTCTGGCGTGGGCTTATTTGTCTATTGGGTCAATGGTTCTTCGCAGTACCAACTTCACAATAGCTATATGTCCCACGCTTTTTTTATTTACCCGCTATCTGTAGGGACTTCAGGTACACTATTCACCCTCTATTATTTATGAGATTTAGAATGCTGCTTTTATCAGGATTTATAATTATGTCTTGTAGTTGTAAGAAATCCTCTTCTAATTCATCAACATTTAAATGTATTTACGGAAATGGAGTTGTCGATATTGACGGCAATAAGTATTCGACAGTAAAAATAGGTAACCAGGAATGGATGGCAGAAAACCTAAAAGTTACAAGATATCGGGATGGAACTATTATTCCCAACATTACGAATGGTACTCAATGGGGTTCTATTACATCCGGAGGCTGGTGCTATTACAGTAATGATCCACAATACAATAATGGATATGGCAAATTATACAATTGGTTTGCAGTCGCAGATTCAAAAGGATTGGCCCCAAAGGGTTGGCATATTCCATCTGATACTGAGTGGGCAATTTTCGTTAATTATTTAGGAGGCGAGACTGTTGCAGGTGGGAAAATAAGAGAAATAAGCGTAGTTTATTGGGAGCCAAGTTCATATACATCAACAAACAGCGTCTGTTTTTCTGGAAGGGGTAGCGGATACCGAAATGGAGATTCATTTATTAATCTTAGATATACTGGACAATGGTGGGCATCTACAAAAAATGGATATGGATACCCTTATAGTTATTCAGTAAGCCGTGTTGGCTATAATGCTTCTCAAGGTACTGGGCCTAAAAATGAAGGATTATCGATAAGATGTATAAAAGATTAACCTTATGAAAACAATAATCTTTTTGATAATAATTACCCCCCTCTCACATATCTTCTGCCAAAATATTTCGATAAAAAAACTAATTGTATTACAAGATTCTCCGTATGATACAATAGAAGAATTTTTAGAAAATAAAGGATGGGATTTTTACGAAAAAGATGACAAAGGGAAGAAAATACATATTAGTTGGTCTTATGGACATCAATCAATAGAAGATAAGGCTGAAGCATGGTTTACATATTCTTATATCGGTATTATTTATCACGATATATTTTATCAATTACATAATAAAGAACAATACTTAAAAATGATATCTGAATTAAGAATATTAGAATTTAGACGGACTTCTTCTGAAATAAAGGAAGATGAAATTGTAAAAGTCTATAAGAATAAAAAATATGTTTTAGTAATATCGATTCAAAGTGTTAAAAAGAAAGACATATTCTATCCTCCCCCCATTTACGTATTTAAAATCTATAATAGAGTGGTGTATGATTTAATTCATTAATTTTAAAACGCCCTCTCTAAGTTAGAGAGGGCGTTTTTAGTAGAATTAAAACCATACATGTATATGATATTAGACTTTAATGAAACCATATCAAAAATATCAAAGGTGTACTTTACAAACTGGCAAAGTAATTATGAAATAATAGGATTGTTAAATGAACTTAAAGCCCAATTATCTTATTATATTAATTCAGATGAATCGAATAATAACACTGCTGCTGATATAATTAACAATCTTAACAATAGAATTAGGCATGCAGCCAAAATACATGAATATAAAACAGATAAAAATGACGTTATCTTAAATAAAAATGCAAGGAAATATTTTGAACAATATAAACCAGTAGCAATAAAGGTTGCAGAAGATTGTCAATCTGTTCTTGAAAGAGGTTATATCAAGTTAAACCCAGATAATAAGTAGGGTATTTCGTCGGTACTCTTAATTTTAAAATCCCTTAAAAAAGGTTCTACAAACGAATCAGATAAATTATCAAACCCATCTATTGATATCATTGAATCATCAAAAATTATTCTAAAAGTCCACAACCCAACATTTTTTTCATATGCTTCTTTTTGGGAAGCAATTTCTATTTTTTTAAACCCATATTTTTCTAATGACATAAATCCCATTACTTTATATTAATATTTTTGTCCCAACTAATATATAATTGCCTTAAATATTTCATATGAGCAAGAGATTCGTTTGATTCCCCTGGCTTTCAGGTTAAGGCAAAGCCCGCACAGGGGTAACAAAGTGCGCTTTTAAGGGCACCCGATACGACCGCAACCAAGGTAAAAGGTAACCAATCTGCAGATCTGCAGCCCCTGATTTAAACAGGTGGATAATTCTCTTTCATAAAACCCGGTCGCGCCATGCAATCAGGTCGCAGGTATACTCCAAAGTAGCAAACCGCTGCTCACATTATTTTTGATTCAATTAATTTCTTACCTAAATTTAACGATTAGGTATAACCTATTACCATTTTCCTAATTGTTAAATTTTATCTTATTTATGAAAGAAAATGAAGTATTAAAACAACCTTTCTTCGCCCGCTTTCTTGAAACGCAAAAAACCAACGAGGCCGGTACCCAAAACAGTTTTGGTATCTGGCCCATAACCTCAAAAGTAAAGGACGACTTTGATCAAACGCAAAAGTTCCCTTCAGACAGCGACGAGGATGATATTTAACGTTCACATGTACCGGTAAGTTTTTTCAGTTAACAATTATCCCCGAACAGGCAATAGTGCATACTATTGCTTGTTCTTTTATAGCATTCCCATGATTCTTTGCCTTACCCATTCGGGCGATTATTATACCATCGACATAGTACAGCAGGCGCTGCAACAGCAGGGTGTACCGGTATTCAGACTGAACACCGATGAATTTGGCCTTCGCTATCAGCTAACCTATACATTGCAGGCATCGCAGGCAGCATATGCCCTGCAGGCAGATGGCAAAACCATTTATGCTTCGCAAATTATGGGTGTATGGTACCGCAAACTATGGCAGCTACAGGTGCCAAACGACCTGGATACCGCCTGGCAACCCATCTTTACCAGGGAATACCAAACGCACCTGCAACTGTTTTTGAATGCGCTTTGTCACGTTCCGTGGATAAACGATATGCACGCTGCCCGCGCTGTTTGCAACGATAAACTGCAACAACTGGTAGCAGCGCAGACAGCAGGATTATCTGTTCCCAAAACAATATTCAGCAACGATCCTGATGCCGTACAGGTGTTTTTTCATCAATGCAATGGCGAAGTGGTGATGAAACTGCACAATGCTTTATCGCGAAGCATGAAAGGCGACGGCCCCTCATTTCCTACGACCCGGCTGGCGGCGGCCGATCTGGCGCACCTGCAAACACTGGCCTATTGCCCGATGATCTTTCAGCAATACATTCCCAAAATGTATGAATTAAGGATCGTGTACATAGACGGAACCTTTTTTACCGGAAAAATTCCCGGCGAACATCAAGATATAACCGATTGGCGCACCATTGTCAGTGCACCGATCAACTGGCAGCCTTACGAACTGCCTGTACCTGTTCAGGAAAAGATAAGTGAGCTCATGCAGGCGCTTCAACTTTCTTTCGGCGCTATTGACATGATCAGGCACACCAATGGAGATTATGTATTTCTTGAAGTAAACCCGTTTGGTGAATGGGGTATGTTGCAAAAACACCTTTCGTTCCCGATAGGAGAAACCATTGCTCAAAAACTTATAAATCGTATACACACGTGAACAATCCAAAAATACTGATCATCACCCATTCACAGGATAACGAAGGTGTAAGCAAAGTGATTGAATGCATACAGGCAGCAGGAGGCCAGGTCATTCGATTCAATACCGATTGCTATCCGCTTTCGTTGCAGCTTTCTACTATTTATATCAATAACCAATGGACTATTTTATTTAACGACGGCACTACCGTGCACAACCTGCACGATGTTACGGGCGTCTGGTACCGCAGAAGCTATAACCTCGGCAATGGATTAAAACAGGTCATTCAACCAGAATTTTTATCGCCTGCCATAACAGAAGCGAAACGCACTTTATTCGGCATGCTCGAAGGATTGAACTGTTTTCATATGGAACGCTTCAGCACCTACCGGCGGCTCGATAGTAAGGAAGAGCAACTGAAAGTGGCCGTACAAAACGGATTGCTGGTACCGGCCACCTGCATCAGCAATGATGCTGAACAGGTAAAGCAGTTTCTGCAGCAACAAACCGGCCCGGTGATCACAAAAATGCAACACTCGTTTGCCGTTTATAAAGGACAGGAAGAACAGGTGGTATTCACCAATGAAATACAACCCGATTCGTATGATGAACTGGGCTCGTTGCAATATTGTCCCATGGTATTTCAGCAACGCATTGAAAAAAAGCTTGAACTGCGGGTGACCATCGTTGGGGAACAATGTTTTGTCTTCGCCATCGATTCGCAAAAAAATAAAAACGCGCAGGTCGACTGGCGAAAAGAAGGCGATACGCTTTTGCACCACTGGCAGCCTTATGAATTGCCGGCAACTATACAAAAGCAATTATTATCATTCATGGATTCGTACAACATCAACTACGGCGCCATTGACCTGATACTTACACCCGATGACAAATACTACTTCCTCGAAATAAATGCAGCAGGAGAATACTTCTGGATCGATGTATTGTGCGATTTTGGTATTTCAAAGCAAATAGCCGATGTGTTGATGGGGAAAGCGAAAAGACGAGATTCGCTACGCTCATCTCTGCAGTTGCGCTAAGAGGGTATAAGAGTTGAAGGAGAAAAAAGAGTTGTTGATTTTTTCTTCTCTCTAAAAATATTTTAGCAGTTCAACGTGTTTAAGTAAATAATAATTGATTATTAGGCTTGCACAATTGCTTTGAGAGAAACAAATAAATGATTTCTCTTTTATCTCTTTTTCTCCTTTATGCTCTTAGCGCTACTGCATAACCTGGCTGAGCGTAGCGAGGCCATCTTAGCGCGACTGTAGGCGTAACGAGGCTTACCGTTTTGATGCCCTGCCCTTTCCCATGGCATATTGTATACCGCCCCAGAGATGTTGCAGAAACAACGGATCAGACCAGGATTCATCAGTATGCCCCAGAGCCGTGTAAAAAGAACGGCCGCCATCAACGGTATGATACCAGCTCATGGGATGGTTGGCGCCGTTGGTGCCACCCGAATAACTGGTTTCATCTATCGAAATAAGCACATGCAGATCGCTTGCAACATATTTAAAATTGTACCATTCATCGGTACGCTTCCAGGGCCTGGGCAAATGTTTGGTGGCAATATTGGTGCTGTCGTTGATAACCAATACAGCCTCCTGCACTTTAGGATGTTTAATGAAATAAGCGCCAACAAGATTACCGTACCAGGGCCAGTCGTATTCGGTATCAGTAGCGGCATGCACGCCCAAAAAACCGCCGCCCTGCTGAATGTATTGCTGAAAAGCATTCTGCTGTTCATCGTTCAGCACATTGCCTGTGGTACTTAAAAAAATAACAGCCGCATATTTCTTCAGATTATTTAATACAAAAACAGTAGAATCGGTGGTAGTGTCTACATCAAAATTATATTGAGCGCCCAGTTGCTGAATGGCTTTTATACCGGCATCAATTGATTTGTGGTGATAGCCTGCTGTTTTGGAAAATACCAGCACTTTGTTTTTGGCTGTGGCTGTTGCAGTTACGATCAATGCAAGTGCTGCGGTGAATACAAATTTCATCTGGCTGGTCAATATCGTTTTTTTCATGATGTAACGGTTTGGTACAATGCAGCAGGGAAGTTAGTAAAAAAGACCGAAAGTCCGGAAGACGGAAAAGTCGACAAAAGACCGGAAGACCGGAAGTCCGAAAGAAAATACAACCTGGGGTAATTCTTTCGGACTTTCTGACTTGCGAACATTCGGACTTAACTGCGCTGCGTTTGCGACGAGTAGGTACTTTCAAAAATTTTATCGGCATTGCCGGCTTCAAAACCTTCACGGCGATGGATGCGCTGTATCTGATCCTTGGGTAAATGAGCAAACTGAGGCAATACTTTTCTTTCGGCAAATTCAATATAAGAGCCGGAAATAGCATGCGTATCGCCATCAGCAAACTGCGCATCGATCATTTCGGCTACAGTTGAACTTTGCAGCAGGGCGCCATCAGGACTGGTTTTTATTTTGCCACCGGCATTATTCAACACAAAACCATTTCGTTCAAGAAATGCATTGAACTGCGCAATGGTGTTATACCCTTCTTTCAGGTTGTGTACACTTATGGTAAAATGGTTCAGGTAATAACGATTGTAAATTACCCAGGCTGCATATTCACTTTGAGCCGCCAGCGTAAGATAATCGGCCCAGGTGGGTAAACGCCAGAGGCCACTGTGTAAAAACGCATCAACGGCAGCGGCATCACCAAGATTCAGCTGATCAACCGGATCGGCCGTTACTTCGCTGGTATAGCTGGTAATAATCTGCTGTACGTCGGGCGACAGATCTTTTATGCGCAATTCGCTGATAAAAATGCGTGGATATATGGGCGAAGGTGGTGCATACCAAAATGCATCCAGTTTCTTTTCGGCAAAATAATAGTAATCTCTTTTTTCGTATCCGTAATGCAGGAATATTTTTTCAAGCGACTGAATACCGAGGTGCGGAACGCCCATGGTACGAAAGGCAATATGATCATTTTCAATGTCACCGGCATGCTGAATGATGTTCTCCTTTATCATGGCATTGATAATGGCCGAAACATCGGGTACCCGTTGCTGGTAACGGATCATTAAACCGGATAGAACGTTTTCGAGTATAACAGACATGTTTTGTTTGTTGTTTGTGGTTGTAAGTTCGCGCAAAATGCGCTAAGGCGCAAAGAAATAATTACACCTTAGCGATATACAAACTACCATTTTTTGTATTGCAGAATTTTTCAAACGAAATATCTTCCTGTTTGATAAAACCCTGCTGCGGCAAATGTTTGGCAGCCACCATTTCAACCACGGCAGCTACGGAAGCGGCTGTTGTCCATGAAATAGCTCTCCACTCCTTTCCATGAATAGTGATCGGATGATAGGCCTGGTAAAATTCTTCGCGTGCAAGGTCATTGCCTTTCCATCCTTCTACTACGGCATAAACATACACCACATCTTCGCGAACCGGCGGCTTAGCTTCTGTTAATATTTTTTCAGTAAGCTCTCTTTTGTCTTTCAGAATCAGTTCGTATAATAAAAAACGCATCAACCGGGCATGACCGGGATAGCGAATGGTTTTATAATTCAGCGTATCAACTTTGCCTTCGAGCGTTTCGCATAAAGTGCCGAGTCCGCCACTGGTGCTGAAGGCTTCAAATTCCTGTCCTTCGATATTGATTTGTTCAATGCCATCGAGCGAGGGCACCATTTTACGCATACCATTATGAATTACTTCGGCGTCATTGATGTATTCGTTAATAACGCCGGCAGGCGACCAGGTAAATGAATAGGCCAGTAACCCGTTTGGATACCGTGGCAGCGCCCCTACCCTCAATTCAACATCACGCAGTTTGGTAAACCGGTGACACAGATCAGCTCCCACAATGCCAATAAAGCCGGGCGCCAGTCCGCACTGGGGCGCCATTACGCCTTTCGACGTTTTGGCCATTTCGCGTATAGCGCTGGTAGTTGGAACATCTTCGGTAAGATCGAAATAGTGAATGCCGCATTTAAACGCCGCCTTTGCCACCGGCAAATTCAGGTTATAAGGTAAACACGATACCACGGCGTCCTGTGTAGCCAGTAACTGTTCAATGAATTGTGCATCATTTATATCGCCGGTAACTATTTTAAATGGCATATCGGCCGGTGCATGCTGATCAACACCGGTAACGGTAAAAATATCATTGAGCAAAGTGGCAACAAGGGAGCCCACTTTTCCCAATCCAACAACTGCAATATTTTTCATACTGTTATGAGTAGGAATGATTAAATAATTAATGAATCGGACTATCTGAACATGGTTCAGATAATAAGGTAATGATAAATAAGTAAGATAGATTGGGAAATGAGGTCCAAGTTAGATCCCTCGACTACACCCGGTATCAAAGAAAGCCTCTTCGACTACGCTCAGGGTCAATCCGGTTCGGCCCTATCCCGTGTGGCGTTCAGGACTATGGCACGTTTGCGCAGGCGCTGCGCAGGAAGGCGAGATAGGAGTAGAATATTTTTACAATATCATTCACCATGCGAAAGTATTTAAAGTACTGTAATTAACAATGCCCGACAGCTATTTTTGTATGCAAAAGCCTTTCATGCCTGTTTGTGCAGGCTTATATGTATGACGAACATAACTGTTTGCTTTATTTTCTTTTTCACATAGGAATTATACCGTTTATTTGTGCTGTTGTATGAAAAAATCCAGCCCGTTAAGAACAGTAACCGATATTTTGATGATCGGTTTTATTTGGATATTTCCACACCTCGGCCTGCTGCCCATTTATATCTATCCTTTTGTGGTATTGTTTGTTGTATGGCTTTATCTGAAGCTCAATGGAGAACAGTTTAAAGATATCGGCTTCCGGTTTTCCCAACTCGGCTGGCAGCCATTTATGATCGGAAGCGCCATAGGGCTTGGTTATGCCATTTTGGATTACTGGCTGCTGGGGCCATTCATGATCCATATTATCGGTTTGCGTAAAGCGAATATTGCTGATTTTTATTTTGTGCGGAACAGCATTTTTAACCTGCTATATATTCTTGTCATTGCCTGGCTTCTTGCAATACCCTATGAAGAGATCGTATTTCGTGGTTTTATTTTTAACCGGCTGCGGGCTATGATCAAAGGTAAATGGCGTTATGGCATTTGTGTACTTATCACCAGTTTGCTATTTGCTATGTATCATTTTCAGCAGGGAGCAGCAGGCGTACTGAATGCCTTTGTGTTTTCGCTGGTGATTTCACTAGTATACCGCGTTTACAAAGGCAATTTATGGTATGTGATCTTCTTTCATACCATGTACGATACGTTTATGCTTGTAATGATACATCTGCGTCAATTGTAATGGCATTATAAATCGCTATACATTTTCTTCAACCCGGTTTTAATATAATCCGGAAGATTTTGCTGGGCTTCTACCTTCTTAAAAAATTCTTTATCGCCCGCTACGGTAAGTGCATCGAGCTGAATTGGAATCAGTACTTCGGGTTGCACATCCATCGGAGCTATTTTCTTAAACGCAATACCGGGTTTACCACTTCCATCGAAATGCGTACGCAGGGCTTCGCCTTCATCTTCATTGTGATCTAATACCAATACCCATTCGGGTTCGGTAGTGGTCATTGCTTTTAACGGCAACAAAAAACGGTTTCCTTTTTTATCCATCACACCCCGCAACGGCGGTGTACGGGCAGCCAGTTTTTTTATATTGATCAATCCTTTTTTTAAAGTGCTCTCTGCATCGGCTAATTTTAATTTACCGGTAACCGGGTTGGCACTTGCCTGCTGCAGGTTGAATATTTTGGTTTTGCTGCCGATCTTTTTCTTTTCAACAGAGCCATCGAATTTACTCATCAGCTTTGTATCGCCATAGCGTGGCGCACCGTTGATCACCACCAGCGAAATACTCTTTTCTGATGCATGTAATAAGGTGCTATAAGGATCTGCTTCATCCTGTTTGCCAATCACCAGCAGATCGGCGCGTTTCCCTTTTTCGAGCGTACCCAATTCCTTATCCCATTTAATAATAGCGGCTGCATTTTTAGTGGTCATTGCAACTAATTCATAATTATTGAACAACTGCCCGTTTTCATCGCTGTACAGTTTGGCAATTTTCAGTTCGCCCAATAAATTCTTACTGCCGCTGGGCGACCAGTCGGATCCCAGCGCAATGCTGATGCCACTTGCTTTGGCGCTTTTGATATCGGCTGTTTTTCCATACAATAACAGGTTACTGAATGGCGACCACACCATCGAAGCGCCTTTTTGTTTCATAATGTCAAAATCAGCTGCCGTAAGGGCTACGCAATGAATGCCTGTCAGTGCGGGCGTAATAGCCCAATTGTTACCATTGAATTTAAGGTCTTCAAAATGTTTACGTGCCGATGCATTGGTGCCTTCGCTTAAATGTAACAGTAAGCACGAAGATTTTTGCAGCTGTTTAAAAAACCGTTCTGCATCACGGGCGGCGATATCGGGTATATGGGCATCCACATCGGGTAAATCAACATCATCGGTATCTTCAACATTGCGTACAATGCCCCGGTAATATTTTTTAATTCCTGCATTACTGAATAACATTATGCCTTGTGAGGTGGTCACACCGCCGGCCAGGCATTTGCATTCAACATACCGAACAATGGCTTCAACATAGCCTGGCGTTTTACCCAATATGTTCATGGGGTAGCTGATGCGTTGCTGGTATTCGGGTATACCGCTCCACTGATTGCGGTTGCTGTACAGTTTGGGCACATTCCATAAAGGCAGACAATTATAGCTTAAATGGTTGTGTAGTTCTATTAAACCGGGGAATATGGTGCCGTTGGTTTTATATACTTTATACTTTGAAAATTCATCGGGCACCGGTTCATTCTGCGGAATGACAGCGGCAATTCGCGCTGCTTTTATGTAAATGGTGCCATTGATAATGTCACCGGGTGCCGTCATGGTTACTATAAGGCCCTGCAGGCCATACTCAGCGCTCTCCAGCGGGTCTGCGGGGGGTGTTTTCGCCATCTTAATTTAGTTTGGGGGCTTTCCATAATAGTGTATGCCGGTCATCGGGAAACGGACGGCTTACGCTGTTCATACCATGATTTTTGCGAAAGAAGGCATCATCGCCAAACCAGTCGGGAACGCCAAAAGGCAGGTCAACACGTGGTACAGCGGCATAATCGGTTTCAGCAAATGTATCACCGTATAAAGGAAGATCTGTTTTCACTCCGGTATCGGGTGTAACGATGTCGCGTAAGGCGGTTAGTACCCTGTTCCAGTCGGTCAGCATCTTTTTTTCACCGGCTGCTCCACCCGAATGATAGCTTGGGTGATAGGTTTCAAAAACAGGCAGGTTGCCTTTTGTATCCCACAGCTGCACCGCTTTTTGAGCCACATCGCCAAATGCAATAATGGCCTGCAGTTTTGGCTTTTTGAGCATATTGAACAGCTTGTTGCGCCAGGCAGTTAATTCGGGCCGGCTTAACAGTTTTATGCCATCGCCAAGATGGCTCGGAAACAACGCATATGCAAATCCATTTACGCATATGTACGACTGATTTAAACCTATCTTTTGTAAAAAGCCCTGTACCCGCTGACCGGCATTGCCAACCAACGTGCGTCCTGCAATGCGTTCAGTTGGTCCGGGATCAGATGCCACGCAAATCACTTTGGCACTGCCATCGAGGCGTCCGCGGTAAAATACCGGTCCCCAGTCGAACCAGAAGTTGTCTTTGATATCAGCATGATCGGGCAGCGCTGCAAAGTGTTTGGCAAACGAAGCGCCCGGCCCTTTGTCGAATTGGATCATATGGTTTATTGTGAATGGTGAATGGTCAATGGTCAATGATCAATCGTGAATCGGCAATTGGCAACTGCTGTTGGTTGGAAAATCTTAATCCGGGGTATACCTTGTTATTTCAGATGGGTGCGGAGATCAATTGGCAATAGATAATCAGCTATAAGCAAATGAGCATTACTTCATATTCATTTCTTCACTCCAGTTCTTTGCTTCCCCTACATTGACCGAAGCTACTAACTCTAAAGGGTTGTAACAAACGTAGTACTACTTATTTGCCTGAAATACCACTAAGTGGTATCATCTAAAAAGGGGTTGGTTGCTATAAGCATTTTATAAGATCATATATACACAGGTAACCCGGTTGCCTAATCGTTTTTTGAAGTTAACCGCGCTTCAATTCGTCACAATGAGCGATTGGCAGGAAGCTTGTTTTAAACGCACCTTTGCTCAGGATTTGCAATCAGATCATTAACCATTAAAATTTAGCATCATGTCAACACTGACAAAAGAGCCAAAGATCGAAGCAGGTAGCAACCTGCCCGAAGAAGCGTATGAAGCACCAAAGCATGTAAAAGGGTCAGAAAAAGTATTGGGTAACGGACAGGAGGAGCATGCCGACCTGAGCGCCAGTTCGTTTTCGACTTTTTATACCTGGCGTGCCAATGGTGTATTCAGAAATGTACGATTCAATCATCCGGCCATCAATGCCAATTCAAGGGTGTTTGTATCTATCAGTGAATTCAGCACCGACGCTCGTGTTAACCGTTTTATCGGCGCAGCCAGAATGAACGTTTACAATGTAGCTCCTTTTAACGGCGGCTTTTTTGCCTGGGTAGAAATTGAATGGAGCAGCCTGCTGAATATTCGTTTTGATGTACTGGTTGATCCATAGCAGTTTGAAAAGACCGAAAGTCAGAAAGTCCGGAAGAAGCTCATTTTTTGGAGACTTTCTTTCGGACTTTCTGACTTTCGGTCTATCGGACTTCCGGACTATTTACTCATCTTCGCTCTTACTTTCGAACCAGTTAAATACAGCCTTGTTAGTGGTAGGATTTCCGTTAGAAGTGGTATACATGGCATACATACAACCTACAAAACCACCGGCTGAATGGGTGCTCAGAAACGTAGCATCTACATTTCCCTTTAAAAGCTTCCATCCTTTGTTATTATCGTTATAAAAGAATGAATAAGAGCCACCATTGGCCGCAATCTTCAGTTGCAATGGCGAGCGACTGTTGGTTTGTATTTTTTGTGTAGCCAGCAATTCGGGTTGCTTACCGGCATTTTCTTTGCCCGGCCCTTTATATAATTGCACAACCGGCTGGTTGTCCTGAAGCGACTGGCACAGCAGGTAATAATGATTTTCGTTCTGAAAGATCAGCAAGCCGGCTTTTTCATTTTCACCGGCAGGGGTAAACGTTACTGCAGCAGCGCCATAACCTTTCTGATGCGATTGTCTGAAACCAATGAACGCCGGATTTTCTTTATCGCTGCAGGTGGCAGGTTTCAGGTTAACGGTCAGGGAACCGGTTACATTGTTTACATGATACCAGGGTTCGCGCACTGTTCGTAAAAACTGGTAGCGCGGACTTAACTCAACGCTTTTAAACTCATCTTTGAACAAATATTTACCATTGAATTGCGCATCGCTTTTACTGGTTGCTCCGGGCATATCAAATGAAGCAGGAACTGCATCATTTCCCGAAAGAATCACCGGCCATCCATCTTTCCATTCAACCGGCGCCATAAACGTTTCGCGACCGGTATTGTAATAATCATCTTTATAAGGACGGCAGCCCAGAAATACCGCATACCAGGTGCCGTCGCTTTTGGCTACAAGGTCGGCATGACCTGTTGAAGTAACCGGTTTTTTCCTGTTGGGATCAAAATGGCGTTGTGTAAGAATGGGATTACCTGTATAAGACTCAAACGGACCTTCGACCTTTTTGCTTCTGAAAACAACTTCCGAATGATTGAACTCGGTTCCGCCTTCGGCGCACATCAGGTAATAAAATCCTTTGTATTTATATAGATGCGGGCCTTCGATCCAGATCGGTTTTTTCGAAATATCTGATCCGCCGTTTACCAGTAATTTTCGCTCACCTTTTGGTTGAAAGGTGTTTATATCCAGCTCGTACATACGAATGGTACGATGGCCCTCATACAATGGTTTATTATCGGGCGCTTCACTGTTATATACGATGTATAATTTTCCATCGTCGTCGAAGAATAAAGAAGGATCGATACCCTGCACTGCCGGCAGCCAGATGGGATTGCTCCAGGGCCCTTTGGGATCACGGGCTGTTATTATAAAATTGCCGCCTTTTTCAACCAGCGTACAGGTTATGTAATAGGTGCCTTTGAAATAACGAATGGCAGGCGCAAACAATCCGCGCGACACGCCTGCCCCATCCAGATCGAGTTGTTCGGGCCGGTTCATGGCAAAACCTATCTGCTTCCAGTTTACAAGATCATTACTATGAAACAAAGGCAAACCGGGGTAATAGGCAAAGGAGCTGTTGACGAGATAATAATCATTTCCAACACGGCAAATGCTGGGATCGGGATAAAAGCCTGCCAGAACGGGGTTGGTAACTTTTACCTGGGCAGATACAGATTGTATTACAGGCAACAGAAATATAAGTGCCCGATACACTGATTTTTTGATCATAGGCAAACGTTTTCGAAACACTAAATTCGCGCAAAGGCGCTAAAGCGCAAAATACAGTTACAGGTTACAAGTTACACGTCACAAGGTTGAATGCTGCCGCATAAGGGACCCTGTAACCTGGAACCTGAAACCTGTAACCCTGACTTCGCGCGAGCCTATTTTATTATTTCAATTGTAATCCGGTTATAAACTCAGTATATGCCTGTTTTTTGTTATAGCTTTCATCCCACAACAAAGGATAATCTTTGGTATGATAAGGCAACCTGTTTCGCAACCACGAATCTTTGTCGCTAACACCCCAAATAGTTATACCATATCGCTGCGCTTCGGGAATATTGCGGAAATATGATTCTGCCACGTACCTGTATTTGGCGGCCTGTTGCGGGAACATGGTTGGCTCCAATACAAAATTGGCTGTTTCAGGATCGGTTTGACTGCCGAGGTTCACACTCATATCCAGCTCGCTGATCTTTACCAGTATACCCAGCCGCCCCATTCGCATCAGCGCGTTATCGATACCGGTAGTTGGAACAAGGTACGACATATGCATTTGCAGACCTACGCCATCGATGGGTACGCCGTTTGCCCGTAAGCGGGTAACGATGGCTATTAACGAATCCATCTTACGCGCATTGGTTTCGTGGTTATAATCGTTCAGGAACAATTTGGCGGTTGGGTCGGCCGCATGCGCATAGCGGAAGGCTTTGGCAATCATACTATCGCCATTGCTAAGCAGGTTGCCGCTCGCATCCCTGTCGCCCAGGTAATCGCCCCAGTAAAATCCATCACCGGTGCTGGTGCCTGTTCTCAGCAGGCCGTTTTCATCAACCGGTTCGTTGATCACATCCCAGGCATGCACTTTATCTTTATACCGGGTAACCATGGTAGTGATAAAATTCTTTAAGGTGGTATCGATACGTAATTGCATTTCGGCAAAGGAAGCCGCCGAAGCGGGCGGATTGGCCAGCGTTACGCTAACGCTATCGATATAATAGGTATTGGCCAGATAGCCCATGTCGAACACCACGCGTTTGCTGGTGTAGTTTGAAGTAAACGACCATTCATAAGCCGCCCAACTGGTTGTTGGATAATAATCGGCTGAATATTGAGCAGTACCACCATTGTTCGACAACCTGAATTTACCACCGGCAGTGGCGCATTTAGCGTAAAAACGAACTTTATAAGTAGTTCCCGATGTCATGGTAATGGCATCGCTTACGACCTGCACATTCCAGGGGTTACCAGCTGCTGTTGGCGCTGCTTTCAGCGAACGGCTGCCTTCGTACATTTCGCCGGTAGCGGTTCCGGCCGTAACGTAGGATGAACCATTCCAAACGCTCCAGTTGGTGAAACTGTTGCCGCTGCCGGCTTCAAAAGTACCGTTTGCAATCAGGCTTGGGTTAGCGGGCGGTGTGGAGCCAGCCTGGGCAAGTAAACTTCTTAAATAAGTACCATTGTTGTTCATATACCAGCAAAGCGTATGGCCGTATACACCCAAACCGGCGCCTGTAACCAGGTTTACCATGGCATCGGCCTTAGCAAAATTGTAAGAGCCGTTGGCCTGTACGATAGCGCCATGCTTCATAACATAACCGGGCGTTACATTGGCGAATTGCGATAATACCGTTGATGTATACATGCCATTGGCCATGAGCGAGTCGTAATCGACCCCAACACCCAATGCAAATGGTGCCGCCGATTTTAAAGTGAGTGCCGTATCAGCCTTTACGGTTTGCGGGTCATAGTTAATATTTTTCTGACAGGCTGTTGTACATACTGCCGTTGCCAGCAAACCAGGCCATAATATGTTGATGAGTTTCATGTAAATAACTTTTTAGGTTCTTAATAGGCAAACCGTACATTGTCAATATTGGCTTCCATCGACACTCCACTATAACCGCTGAAGTGAAATTTCACTTTGGTAATATTGGCCGGTGTGGGATTGGCTGTACCGCCTCCGTAGTTGTTGAACATTTCCGTTAGCGGAATTGTAATGGTATTCCAGCCCGTACCGTTAATGCTTACTGTTTTTGCGTAATTGTTGGTATTATTATCGGTTGTGGTTTCCTGCACAATCACCTGCAACTGAGTGGCTGTTTTGCCATTATTGTTTACATCGAATTTTAATTTGGTGGCAGCGGTAGTTGATGTTAATCCTAATACTTCTGTTGCGGTTCCTACGGTATAGGTGCTAATACCGGCAAACCCGCTGGTGCTGGTGGTTTTGGGATAGGCCTTCAGAAAATAACCGTTTTTGGGATCGGGATTGGTATTGGTTACGGTTTTCGTATCCATATCACCGTACGAATACCATGAGCTGCCATTGGGTCTTACGCCTGCTCCATCAAAATCGGCTACCAGCAAAGCTCTTTCACCTACTGTAAGCAATGAAGCGCTGTAGGCGGTGCCACCTGCCGTTATAATACTTAACAAACCCGATGAGGCACCTGTTGGTATCACAATTTTGATCTGCGTGCGGCTCGATGAGTCTACGATTTTTGCCGCAGTGCTTCCAATGAGTACTGATTTTATATTGGTGAACAATTTACCGGTAATGGTTACGGTATCGCCTTCGGGCGCATTGCTCGGGTTAAAGCTCGAAATAACAGGCGCCGGTTGTATTACTGTAAAATTTACAGTGGCAATTTGCCCCGACCGGTTGGTAAGAGTTATTATCTGATCGCCATATTTTGCATTGGTTGGCACCGAAGTAAAAATAGCGGAACTCGTATTGAATACCGAGCTGAACGACCCGGTGGTTGTATCGAATTTAATTGATACAATATCATCCATATTCTGACCGCTGATGGTGATAAACGTTTCGGGCAATGCCGAGCCGGGATTAACGCTGAGGTTATTGAGCGTACCGGTTGTATCTTTTTTACAACCGGTATATAGTATAGTTGCCAGTAACCAGATTACTGTACAACTCGCAATACATTTTTTCATGATGGCACAAATTTTCGGGTTAATAATAAGGCACCGGTGTTTCGGCCAGTTTTGGATCGCTGTCTATTTCTGATTGCGGAACCGGGAACAGCAGCATGGCAGCGGTTACATTCACTTTGCTCGAAACCACCGCACCGCCTCCGCACCATCCTACGTACAATCCTCTTTCGATATTGCTTAATTTGGTAAGCGCCTGATCCTGCGGCAAACGCAGCACATCGTACCAGAACTGTCCTTCAAAGGCAAACTCCAGTCTTCGTTCTCTTAACAAATCAGTTGTACTGATGCTGGTTACCGGAATACCTCCCAGTCCGGCCCTTGTTCTAACCCGCAAAAATTGTTGTATGGCGGTGGCATCGGTGGTTGATGTATTGTTGCCGATCACGGCTTCAACATAAGTAAGCAGTACATCGGAATACCTGATCATATAGGTATTAATTCCTGTGCTCATCATGTATACGCCCCCGGTAGCGGCATTGTCTTCATAATTGCCCACTACGTATTTCTTTACATTGGCGCCGGTTTTTGATTTGCACGAAGGATAGGTGTAACCGCCTCTTGCCTGCAGCAGTTCGGCATAATAATCACCTGCGCGCATATAGGTAGGCTTTCTTCTCAGATCACCGGCTATTGAGTCGCTTTGCAAATCAATGCTTGGCTTAAAGCTGCCCCATCCGTCGCTTGACCCGGTAAGTTCCTGTCCGTAAGGTGCGCAATAGGCCTGCGTAACATTACCGGTTCCGTAGGCGCCGTCGGCATTGCTGGCCTTCCATTGCAGCGCCCACAGCGATTCTTTATTGTTGTTATTGCGGGTATAAAAAAGATCGGCATAACTATCCATTAACCCGTAGCCGTATGTGCTTTCGTTGCTGATCACTTCCCAGGCTTTGGTTTTGGCATTGGTAAAGTCGTCGATCGTTAAATACACTTTTGCCAGCAGGGCTTTGGCAGCACCGGCTGAAACGCGTCCCGGAACGGATGCCTTAACAGGCAGCGCCTTTTCGGCCAGTTGCAGGTCGTTTATAATGAATTTGTATACGTCGGAAACGATATGCCGCGGCAACTGGTAGTTTACAGTGAAGTCGGCATTTTCATCAATAATAGGAACAGCGCCGTAATTTCTTACGAGATAAAAATAAGCGGCCGCCCTCATGAAATAACATTCGCCCAATGCAGTAGTAACGGTGGCGGCACTGAGCATCGATGCATTTTTATTTACATTTTTTATGATGGCATTGGCCTGGCCTACCACCGAATACAGCGACGCCCAGCCTTTGTAAAGGTATTCGTTGCTTTGGGTAACGTTCATGTTCTGAAACTGTATCATTGCGGCATTGGCATCACCGGTTGAATTGCCTGAATATACATCGCCAATGCTCATGCTATAGGTACAGTTGAAGTTAAACCAGGGAGCGCCGTATAAGACTGCTGTGGCTGCCTCCACTTCTGCTGTAGAAGTAAAATAATTATCTACCGTATATTGTCCGGTTGGTGTTCCGTTGAAGAATGATTTTTTACAGCCAGCCATCACCGATAGCGCCATCACTACTCCCAGAACACGGGTTGTATTTTTGAAATTCCTCTTCATTCGTAATATTTTTAAGTGGCTAAGGATATTTAAAACTCAACATTTATACCGCCTGTAATGGTTCGTGGAACAGGATAGCGCCCCAGGTCGATACCATTCAGGAATATATTGCCGTTCACCGGCCCAACTTCAGGATCATAACCCGAGTAATGGGTAAATGTGTGCAGGTTTTGTACCGACATATATACCCGCAGGCGTGAGATGGCTTTGAAACGTCCTCTCATTAATGTAGAAAGATTATATCCGAGCGTAATATTCTGAATGCGCAGGTATGACCCGTCTTCTATAAACCGGTTCGATATGCCTGCATTGTCATTGGGATCGCCGTTTGCATAACGGGGCATACTGGTATTGATGTTCTCAAATGTCCACCGGTTCTTTACACTGGCCATCTGGTTGCCGGCCGTTGCGGTCATGGCCTCGCCCCAAACGCGTGTATAGTTAAAGATATCGTTGCCATAGGTGCCGGTTAAAAATATACTGGCATCAAAGTTTTTATAATTGAAGTTGTTGGTGAAGCCGAATGTGAATTTCGGATTTGGATTACCGATGATCACGCGGTCGTCGCCATCTATTACCCCGTTTTTATCCTGGTCGCGGAACTGAATATCGCCCAGATAAGTACCTGTTTTGGCATCGCGCGCATTATTGGTGCGAATAGCTGATGCATATAACTGATCGGGTGTTTGAAACAGGCCCACCATTTCGTATCCATAAAATAAACCAACCGGCTGGCCCACTACAGTTTTGGTAATAGGTGGGTTACCGTTTACCGACAGCGTTTGCGTTATGTTTGAAGTTTGGCTGTTGAGTTCTTTAACGGTATTCTGGTAATGCGAAAATACAAGGGTGCTTTTCCAGCCGAATACTGTATTTTTTGGCGTGTGATAAACTATGCTGATGTCGTACCCTTTGTTTTGCATTTTACCAAAGTTTACCCAGGGAGCAGCCATGCCCAGTGTACCGCTGTTGGGTATGCCGGTACCGGTGAACGCGGGGTAAGTTGCCGCGAATAAGAATTTATCAGAGATTTTATTATACAAGTCAACGGTGACTTCAAATTGTTTGGCAATACCTATGTCGATACCGAAGTTGGTTTGCGCCTGGTGTTCCCAGGTTACATCGGGATTTTCATAATTGCTTATGTACTGTCCCAAACCGGCGCCAAAGGCAGTGGAGTTGATGAATACGGGGCTTAGCGCTGAGCCATATACGTAATTTGGAACATTCTGATTACCTATTTCACCATATCCTACCCTGAATTTCAGATAGTCGACCAGCTTCACCGGTTCAAAGAATTTTTCGTTTGATACTGTCCACGAGGCTGCAATACCGGGGAACCAGCCTATCTGTTTACCGGGTGCAAATTTCGAGGTGCGGTCACGTCGTATATTGGCGGTAAATGAATACCGGTTATCGAACGAATAAATGATACGGCTGAAATAAGACTCCTGGGTTGACTGACCAATGTTTTGGGTGGCGCTGGCAGTTGACGGGTCGCCAAGACTTAATGAGTACAAGTCGTTAGAAGCAAATTTTGAACGGGCCGAAGTAACAATATTCCATTCATTTTTCAGCGCTTCCTGTCCTACCATTACGGTAAGATCGTGTAACTGAAATTTTCTTTGAAAGGTGAGCACATTTCGCCAGTTCCAGTAGGTGCTTTTATTGGTTTGTACTTTATATGAGTTAAGACTGTTGATTGAACGGCCCCAGGCAAAGGTGGGCATAAAGGCATCGCTCGTATTCCAGTTCAGATCACTTCCGAAATCGCTGCGGAATGTAAAATCTCTTAAAAAGGTCGTTTGGCCATATACATTGCTTTGCAATTTGTTTTTGGTAAGCTGTGTATGCCAGGTGGTAGCCTGTGCTACGGGGTTGCCTCCGCTCATGGCGCCTAATCCTTCTATGTCGCTTGGTCCGCCAAATGTTCCATCGATATTATGCACGGGCACATCGGGCGATTGCTGAATGGCCATCGCAATTACATTACCATAGTTGTTGTTGGCATTATTGGTTAGGGTAATTGCCTGATTGGTGCTGCTGTAACTGCCATTGATACCCAGCTTCAGCCAGGGCTTTACCTGGTTATCGAGGTTTACGCGTACTGTTTTGCGTTTTAACCCCGATCCGATCACTATACCCTCCTGGTTATAATAATTGCCCGAAATATAGTAGGTGCTTCCCTGCCGGCCGCCCGACAATGCCATCTGGTAATTTTGAACTTTCGCATTTTTAAATATCTCGCGTTGCCAGTCGGTGCCTTTTCCCAACAGGTCGATATTATTGAACTGGGGCTGGCGTTCTACTCCGGTGAAATCGGCTATGCTATTTTTATAAGCTGCATAACTTTTCAGATCGAGCAGGTCGAGATATTTATAAATTTTGGAAACGCCATTGTAGGCATCGAAAGTAATTTTACCATCACCGGCTTTTCCTTTTTTGGTGGTAATAATGACAACGCCATTGGCGCCCTGGTTACCATAAATAGAAGTAGCGGAGGCATCTTTTAAAATATCAATAGATAATATATCGCTTGGATTTAAAAAGGCGAGTGCGCTCATATTGGTTTCACCGTCACCGGCAAAAGAAATGGCGTCTTTATTGTTGTTGCCGCTCAGAGGTACGCCGTCGATAACATACAAAGGTTCGGTACCGCCAAAGGTTGATATACCACGAATTTTAACCGAAACACCGCCACCGGGTGCACCGGAGTTTTGAGTTACCGATACCCCGGATGCTTTACCCTGCAGCATCTGATCAACTCCGGTTTGCGGAAGATTTTTAAGGTCTTCGGCCTTTATGGAAACAATAGAGCTGTTTACATCTTTTCGCTTTTGCACACCATAACCAATTACCACTACTTCATCAAGACTAATGGCTACCTGTTTAAGCAGAATCAAAAAACGGGTTTCCCTGCCAATGGGTATTTCCTTTTTTTCGTACCCGGTGGCAGAGATCACCAGCGTTTTATCGTTGTCGTTAATGCTTAGTTCAAACAATCCTTCCCTGTTGGTAGCTACTATTTTTGAAGTTCCTTTAATGAGCACCGTGGCACCATCTACCGGCGCACCACCTTCTTCCGACACCACTTTGCCCGAAATTTTTCCGGGCGGCATCATGGGTACGTCGTTGATTGAAACGGTTTCTTCAACCGGTTCAGCAAAGGCTGTTGGGGCTGCTGCAGTATTGAGAAATATATAACCGTTCTTATCTAATTCAAAACTGATGCGCAGCGGTGTGAGCACAAGGGTAAGAAATTCCGACAGGGGTTTGTCTTTAACGGAAACAGAGATTCTGCGTTCTGCCTGAATAATCTCCCGGCTGTAGAGGAAACGGGCGCCGGTCATTTTACTTACATCTTTCAGAACCGCCTTTAGTTCTTTGTTTACCACCGAAATGGTTACGTTTTTCGATAATACGTCCTGCGCCTTCATATTGCCGGCTATGGCGCAAAATGAAGTAAGAAGCAGCAGAATTGGTATTGCGGAGATTTTCATAATGGCGAGCGCTAATGAAAAAGCATAATTTTTCATAAATTGCAATCGTTGGTTTTAAGTAATTGAAAACAACGGCCCGTATCGCACTGTGCGAATAGTATCTGATACAGGTAATTCGGGGAGGCTTGTAATGGGCCAACATTACAGGCTTCCTTTTTTTTGTACCGGATCGGGTAACTACATGTGGGTTTAGTTTTGGTTAAATAATTTTATTTATTGGTGCTTGCTTTTTGCCTGTTGTCTATTGCTTATTGCCTATTATTTTAAGCATCCTTTCGAACTAATGATCACACTGCCATCGATAACCTCATAGCCTGCATTGATGATCTTACAAATAATGCGCAGCTTTTCGTAAAACGGTTCATTACCCAGCGAGGCAGATATAGTGCACGATGTCATTACTTCTTCATCCATTACTATAGGAATACCATAGGCATCCTGCAGCTTTTTAAATACTTCGGTGGCCGGTGTATCGTCAAATTCAAAATTGGTTGTTGCTTCTTTGGCCATCACCGGTTTTTCAACCAGCGATTTGCTCATTTGCTCATTGCTGATATCGTATACCACCTGCTGATTAGGCGTTACCAGCATGCCTTTTAAGGTTGATGAGCCGGCATCTGTATTCGTAAAATTTTCTCTTTTGAAAACAGATACTTTTCCCGTTTTCACCACCACACTGGCGGTGGCTTCGCTGCTCATGGCCTTTACATAAAAACTGGTACCCAATACTTTGGTAACTATTGTTTGCGTATACACAATAAAAGGCCGTGCAGGATTTCGGGTGATGTTAAAAAATGCATTGCCTTCGAGATATACTTCTCTTTTTCCCGATGAAAAATTGGCCGCATAGGTTAAACGGCTGTTCTTTTCAAGCACTACTTCACTGCCGTCTGACAACACGATGCGTTGCCCGCCATCGGAATTGTTATTGTACTCGAAGCTTTTGTTCTTCGTTTCCTGCAGAAATGATTTATATGCGTTGGTCTGCGCAGCGGGCAGTTTTTTCTGGTAGAAGAAAAAACCGGCTATTGCTATCAGCAAAAGCGAAGCAGCCACCGCCACTATTTGCCGGGTACGTGTTAAAAAAAGGATACCCTTCGAAGGTTGCTCCAAACCGTCCTTGTTCTCCAGGTATCCGGGTTCTTCAATAGAATACGGATCTTTATTTATCGTTACAATTCGCTGTTGTATTAAAGCCGCCTCGCTGTTCACTTCTTCTTCCGATAAGGCCGATGTGCCGGCAGTAAGCGCTTCAATAATAGCTTTGGCAGCAGCCACCCACTCAAGCCGCGCGGGGTTTTCGTTAATCCATTGGCTCCAGAAAATTTCAGCTTCTATATCTTTTTCAATAATCCATTTTCTGAACAATCCACTGGCCAGTAAATCGTCTACGCTATTTATTTCCGGTGTTTTCATTTGTTACATTTAAAGGCTAAGGTTGCAGGTACAACAATGTTGCTGTACCCCGTAATAATACCAATACACAGCAGATTGAAAAATCTACTGGCTTTTTGAAAAGTTTTTTTTAAAAAATTTCGAATAATGAACGTTCAACGCCGAATGCCCTTTTTGTTCTACATTTCCACATTCTAAAATCGGGTTCTGACTTACTTCATACTTCCTACATCAGATTTTTTGCTTCCTGCTTTTTTTGTATCTTTCGCTATCATATTCACCCGCAATCTCACTCACAGGCTTATTTCAATCTCACTTTCATTTACTGCTTGTTTACCCCTGACTTTACTCAAAGGCAACCTTTGCGTTACCCTTACATTACCTGTGTCACCTAATTAACCGGTCTTTGTGTCGCAGATATCCTGTACATGTCCTGTACTTATATAGGAACGGAATATGTACGGGACATGTACAGAATATATACGGGATATGTACGGGATATTGGTAATCTAAACCCAAACAAGGGGTAGCTCTGGGGTAACCGGGAAGTAGCTAAGGGGTAATAAAAAAATGATAAACTACAATTGGAAGGCGGAGCCGGGAACTAACTAAACGACATTGAATTTATAATTGGCTAAGCACTAATAATATTATAGTAATCGCCATCAGTGGTTTAAAATAAAGGCCGGGAATGTCGCGCAGTTCGTTCAGGGCATCGTGCAGCAGGTTGTATACCGACTGCGGTTTTAACTGCATGATATCGGCAATTTCGGCGGGGCTGGCATTGAGGTAAAAACGCAGATAAATAATTTCCTGCTGCCGTTTTGAAAGACCTGCAATGGCTTTCTTTACTTTATTAGCCAGGGCATTGCTTTGTTCCTGCTGAATTATTTTATTGTCGGCAGTAGCTTCGCTGTCGGCAAACTCAAGCTGACTGATGCCATTTGAAAATGCGGCAGTTTTGGAAAGCGCCCTTTCGAGCCGGCGGCGCAACGATTTCATGAGGTAGTGTTCAACAGAAGCGGTTTCGTTAATGGAGCTTCTTTTCTGCCATAAATATAAAAACAGGTCCTGTATGCAGTCTTTTACCAAACCGGTATCGCGGGTAAATTTACAACCGTATTGATACAGTAAATTATAATGCTTTTTTACAATGGCGTCCAATGCATTATGGTCGCCCGGCAGGAATTGTTTCCAGAGGTCTTCACTGGTATTGTCAAAACTTCTCATTATGGCAGCAGATCGTTCTTTACGCTTACAAAGCAGTTTTCAATCAATTTCAGAAATCGAAAATAAGAAATGTATTGCATACATGTAATCGTTTTATAACAGTTATTTACTATTTCGCTTTAGCAAACAAATTTCAATACGCTGGCAACAGGAATAAGGTCCCGCAAGACTACGGGACCTCCTGTTGTGTTTTTCACAAGGTTATTGCATTATAATTACCCCCTTAAAAAAGAATTATCAATTGTGTCGTTACTTCAACTGCAACCCGGTTATAAATGCGTTGTATGCTTCCTTTTTATTATAGTTCTCATCCCATAACAAGGGGTAATCTTTTGTATGGTACGGCAGCCTGTTACGCAACCATGAATCGCTGTCGCTTACACCCCAAACGGTTATGCCATAACGTTGAGCCTGTGGAATGTTGCGGAAATACGATTCAACCACATATTTATATTTGGCCGCCTGCTGGGGGAACATCGTTGCCCCCACCACAAAATTGGCGGTTTCAGGATCAGTTTGATTGCCGAGGTTTACACTGATATCGAGTTCTGTGATCCTTACCAGTAATCCCAGCTGTCCCATTTTCATCAATGCATTATCGATGCCGGTAGTGGGCGCCAGGTACGACATATGCATTTGCAACCCTACGCCATCGATAGGTACTCCGTTTGCTTTTAATCGGGTCACGAGGGCAATGAGTGAATCCATTTTACGCGGATTGGTTTCGTGCCCGTAATCGTTCAGAAATAATTTGGCGGTGGGGTCGGCGGCATGCGCATACCTGAACACTTTGGTCAGTAAGCTGTCGCCATTGGTGATAGCCGTGCCGCCGGCAGTTGCCCGGTCGCCGAGGTAATCACTCCAATAAAAAATATCGCTGCTGCTGGTACCGGTACGCAAAATGCCGTTATCGTCGAGCACCTCGTTGGCCACATCCCAGGCATGTACATTATCCTTGTACCGGGTGATCATTGCTGTTATAAAGTTATTCAGCGTGGTGTCTATACGCTTTTGCTGTTCGGCAAAGGTGGCGGCCGAGGCAGGCGGACTCACCAGCGTTACGCTCACACTGTCGATATAATACGTATTGGCCAGGTAGCCCATATCTAAGCAAATGCGTTTGCTGGTGTTGTTTGATGTAAAGGTCCATTCGTAGGCTGCCCAGTTGGTAGTGGGAAAATAATCTGCAGAATATTGCGCCGTACCGCCATTATTCGACAACCTGAATTTTCCACCTGCATTGGCGGCTTTGGCGTAAAAGCGAACTTTATAGGCTGTACCCGAAGTCATGGTAATGGCATCACTTACGATCTGCACATTCCAGGGGTTACCATTGGCTGCAGGCGCTGCTTTTAACGAGCGGCTGCCTTCGTACATTTCACCCGCTGCTGTACCAGCGCTTACATAAGTTCCTCCGTTCCATACGCTCCAGTTGCTGAAACTGCTGCCACTGCCGGCTTCAAAGGTTCCGTTCACAATCAAACTGGGATTATTGGGGGCGCTGCCTGCCAGGGCGAGCAAACTTCTTAAATAGTTACCATTGTTGTTCGCGTGCCAGCAAAGCGTATGTCCGTAAACATCCAGTCCCGCGGCGGTAACCTTGCTTACCATAGCATCGGCTTTGGAAAAGTTATAGCTGCCGTTGTTCTGTACAATAGCGCCGTGTTTCATAATGTAGCCGGCGGTAACATTGCTGAACTGCGATAATACCGTTTTGGAATATTCTCCGTCTGCCATTATGGAATCATACCCTACTGCCACGCCCAGTGGAAAAGGCGCTGCACTGTGCAGGGTCAGTTCTGTATCGGGTTGTGATGGTTGCTGTTCATTGATACCTTTCTGGCAACCAGCCGCACAGGCTGCTGCCACAAGCATACCAGGAAATAATATATTTATCAGTTTCATTGAAATAACTTTTAATTTTCAAATGATATCCGGATACCATTCACAGGAGAATTAACCTGTGCCTTGTACCTTAATATGCAAATCTTATATTGTCGATATTGGCTTCCATGGCCACGCCGTTATACCCGCTGAAATGAAATTTCACCTTTGTAATATTCGCAGGCGTTGGCGTTAGCGTGCCACCTCCGTAGTTGTTAAACATGGTCGACAACGGTATGCTGATGGTATTCCATCCGGTACCGTTGATGCTTACCGTTTTTGCAAAATTGGTCGAACTGTTGTCGGTAGTGCTTTCCTGTACAATTACCTGCAAAGAGGTACTGGTTTTACCATTATTGTTCACATCAAATTTCAAGGTGGTGGCGGCGTTGGTTGATGTTAGTCCGAATGTTTCAGTGCCTGTACCCAACGCATAGGTACTGATACCTGCGTAACCGTTGGAACTGGTTGTATTGGGAATAGCTTTTAAAAAGTATCCGTTCTGCGGAGCAGGATTGGCATTGGCTACTGTTTTCGTATTTATATCGCCGTATGAATACCAGCTGCTGCCGTTTGGCCTTATTCCGGCCCCATCGAAGTCGGCTATCAGCAGGGCCCTTTCGCCTACGGTAAATACCGAAGCGCTGGTGGCCGTGCCACCGGGTGTTACAATGTTAAACAGGCCCGACGATGCCCCGGCCGGTACTATAATTTTTATTTGATAAGCCGAAGATGCATCAATTACCTGTGCGGGTATAGAACCGATGGAAACTGATATGATTCCCGTTAACATTTTGCCGGTTATTGTTACGGTATCCCCCACCGGTGCATTGGCGGGATTAAAACCGGTAATAACCGGGGCCGGTTGTATAACTGTAAAGTTTACCTGCGCTGTTTCGCCAGATTTATTGGTGATGGTAATAACCTGGTCGCCATAACGGGCAGCGGTGGGTACAGCGGTAAAAATGTCTGTTGATGTATTGAACACCGAACTGAAGGAAGCCGTAGCTGTATCGAATTTTATCGATTCAATATTCTGAATATCGCTTCCGGAAATGGTTATAAATGTGCCGGGAAGAGCCGATGCAGGGCTCACCGTTAAATTGGCGGGCGAACCGGTTTTATCTTTTTTACAACCGATATATAATAAAGCTGTCAGCAGGCAAAGCACGGTGCAGCTTGTAATGCCTTTTTTCATGATGCGTCCGTTTTTAGTTTAATAATAAGGTACCGGAGCTTCGCTCAGTTTGGGATCGCTGTCTATTTCCGATTGCGGTATCGGAAACAGCAGCATGTTGGCAGTCACTGTTATTTTATTTGTTGTAAAGGAGCCAGTTCCGCACCAGCCGTCATACATGCCTCTTTCGATATTGCTCAATTTAGTAAGCGCTTTATCCTGGGGCAGGCGTAATATATCGTACCAGTACTGGCCTTCAAAGGCAAACTCGAGCCTTCGTTCACGCAGCAGGTCATCAGTTGAAATACTGCTTACGGCAATACCGCCTAAACCGGCTCGGGTTCTGATACGCATAAACTGCTGAATGGCGGTTGCATCGGTGGTGCTGGTATTGTTACCGATCACGGCCTCAACATAGGTGAGCAACACATCGGCATACCTGATCATGTAGGTATTAATACCCGTGCTCATCATGTATACGCCCCCGGTAGCTGCATTGTCTTCAAAATTGCCTACCACGTATTTTTTTACATTGGAGCCTGTTCTTGATTTACACCCGGGATAGGTATAGCCGCCTCTTGCCTGCAGTAGCTCAGCATAATAATCATTCGGCCGCATATAAGTGGGCTTTCTTCTTAAATCGCCGGCTATGGAGTCTCTCTGCAAATCGAGGGTTGGTTTAAAACTGCCCCAGCCATCGCTTTGGCCGGTTAGCTCCTGTCCGTATGGGGCACAATAAGCCTGCGTAACATTTCCGGTGCCATAGGCGCCATCGGCATTGCTGGCTTTCCATTGCAGGGCCCAAACCGATTCTTTGTTGTTGTTATTGCGGGTATAAAAAAGATCGGAATAATTATCCATTAAGCCATATCCGTATGTGCTTTCGTTGCTGATGAGCTCCCATGCTTTGGCTTTGGCATTGGCAAAGTCGTCGTTGGTAAGATACACTTTAGCCAGTAGCGCTTTGGCGGCCCCTGCCGATAAGCGGCCGGGCGTAGCGCCTTTTACCGGTAAAAGTACTTCGGCCGACTGCAGGTCGTTTATAATGAACTTGTATACATCTGCTACCATGTGGCGGGGCAACTGGTAGTTTACACTGAAGTTGGCCTTTTCATCAACAATAGGTACAGCGCCGTAATTCCTTACGAGATAAAAATAGGCGGCTGCCCGCATGAAATAACACTCACCCAATGCGGTATTGATGGTAGCTGTATTTAGTACTGAGGCGTTTTTATTTATATTATTAATATTGGCATTGGCCTGCCCTACTACCGAAAACAACGAGGCCCAGCCTTTATACAGGTATTCGTTGCTTTGGGTAACGTTCATGTTCTGAAACTGTATCATGGCAGCATTGGCGTCGCCGGTTGAATTACCCGAGTATACATCGCCGATACTCATGCTGTAGGTGCAGTTAAAGTTATACCAGGGAGCGCCGTATAAAGCCGCCGTAGCGGCTTCAACTTCGGCCGTGGAAGTAAAATAGTTATCTACTGTATATTGTCCGGTTGGTGTTCCGTCGAAGAAAGATTTTTTACAGCCCGCCATCACCGATACAGCCAGCACGGCTCCCAAAACACAGGTTGTTCTTTTAATATGCTTATTCATCAGTAATTTTTTATAGTGGATAGGATATTTTTAAAACTCAACGTTTATACCGCCGATGAAAGTCCGTGGTACGGGATAACGGCCCATATCAATTCCATTGAGGAAAACGTTGCCATTAAGCGGACCAACTTCGGGATCATATCCTGAATAGCGGGTAAAGGTGTGCAGGTTTTGCACCGTTACATAAAGCCTCATTCTGGCAATGGCGCTGAACCTTCTTTTGATCAAAGTAGAAAGGTTGTACCCGAGCGTTATATTTTGTATACGCAGGTACGAACCATTTTCGATGAACCGGTTCGATATGCCTGAATTTTCATTGGGGTCGCCGTTTACATACCGGGGCATGGTGGTATTGATATTATCGAACGTCCACCGGTTCTTTACGCTGGCCATCTGGTTGCCGGCTGTTGCGGTCATGGCCTCGCCCCATATGCGGGTATAGTTGAAGATATCATTGCCGTAGCTGCCGGTTATAAATACCGAAGCATCAAAATCTTTAAAGCTGAAGTTGTTGGTAAAACCATAGGTAAATTTCGGATTGGGGTTACCAATGATAACACGATCGTCGCCATCGATCACACCGTTCTTATCCTGGTCGCGGAACTGAATGTCGCCTAAATAAGTTCCTGTTTTTGCATCGATCGCATTATTGCGGCGAATGGCCGAACTGTACAACTGATCTACTGTTTGAAATAAACCAGCTGTTTCATAGCCATAGAACAAACCTACCGGTTGTCCTACAACTGTTTTGGTAATTGGCGGGTTGCCATTTACAGCCAGGGTTTGGGTTATGTTGGATGTTTGACTGTTCAGCTCTTTCACTACGTTTTCGTAATGTGATAAAATGAGCGTGCTTTTCCAAACGAATGGCAATGATTTTGGCGTGCGGTACATGATGCTGATATCGTACCCTTTGTTTTGCATTTTACCAAAGTTCACATAGGGCGCTGCTATCCCTACAGTACCGCTGTTGGGAATACCAATACCGGTAAAGGCGGGATAAGTGGCTGAGAATAAAAACTTATCTGATATTTTATTGTACCAGTCGAGCGTAATATTAAACTGGCCGCCTAAACCAATATCAACCCCGAAGTTGGTTTGGGTTTGATGTTCCCAGGTAACATCGGGGTTTTCATAATTGCTGATGTATTGTCCCAGGCCACTTCCGAAAGCAGTTGAGTTGATAAATACGGGGCTCAGCGTTGACCCGTATACGTAATTTGGCACGTTCTGATTACCAATTTCGCCATACCCGCCTCGGAATTTTATTAAGTCGATCACGCCCGATCTTTTGAGGCCTTCAAAAAATGATTCATTCGAAACAGTCCACGAGGCCGATAATCCGGGGAAATAGCCCACCTGTTTTCCGGGAGCGAATTTCGAGGTACGATCGCGTCGTAAATTGGCTGTGAAAGAATAGCGGTTATCGAACGAATAAATGATACGGCCGAAATACGATTCCTGTGTGCTTTGTCCTACGCTTTGCATGGCGCTGGCGGTTGATGGATCGCCGAGGCTTAACGAGTATAAATCGTTCGATGCAAATTTCGATCGTGACGAAGTAATGATGTTCCATTCGCTTTTCTGCGATTCCTGTCCCGCCATAATATTGAAATCATGCTTCCCCAGTCTTCTTTGCCAGGTCAAAACATTTCTCCAGTTCCAGTACGTGCTTTTGCTGTTCTGTATTTTATAGGTATTAAGGCTGTTGATCGACCGGCCCCAGGCGAAGGTGGGCATAAAGGCATCGCCGGTATTCCAGTTCAAATCACTACCGAAATCACTGCGAAAAGTGAAATCTCTTAAAAAGGTTGTTTGTCCGTACACATTGCTTTGCAGTTTATTTTTGGTAAGCTGCGTCATCCATGAGTTCGCCTGTGCCACAGGGTTACCTCCGCTCATGGCGCCCAGCCCGGCAATATCGCTTGGCCCGCCATAACTTCCGTCGAGATTATGTACAGGCACATCGGGCGATTGCTGAATGGCCATGGATATTACATTGCCATAGCCGTTGTTGGCATTATTGGTTAGGGTAATGCCCTGTTGTGTGCTGCCATAGCTTCCATTGATGCCCAGCTTTAACCAGGGCTTCACCTGGTTATCGAGGTTAATGCGTAGTGTTTTGCGTTTTAAACCCGAGCCTATTACAATGCCCTCCTGATCGTAGTAATTGCCGGAAATATAATAGGTAACACCTGTTTTGCCTCCCGACAAAGCCAGCTGATAATTTTGTACGTTGGCCGGTTTAAATATTTCGCGTTGCCAGTTGGTTCCCGATCCCAGCAGATCGATATTGTTAAACTGCGGCTGCCGTTCCTGACCGGTGAAATCGGCTATGCTGTTTTTATAGGCTGCATATCCTTTCAGATCGAGCAGGTCGAGGTATTTATTAATTTTTGAAACGCCGTAATATCCATCGAAGGTAATTTTGCCATCGCCGGCCTTTCCTTTTTTGGTGGTTACAATAATAACGCCGTTGGCGCCGCGGTTACCGTAAATTGAAGTAGCAGAAGCATCTTTCAAAATATCAACCGATAAAATATCATTGGGATTTAAAAAACTCAGCGCGCTCATATTCGACTCGCCATCGCCTGCAAATGATATAGCGTCTTTATTATTGTTGCCATCCATGGGCACGCCGTCGATAACGTATAAAGGTTCGGTGCCGGCAAATGTTGATATACCACGTATTTTAACCGAAACACCGCCGCCGGGTGCTCCTGAGTTTTGAGTTACTGTTACGCCCGAAGCTTTTCCCTGCAGCATCTGATCGATGCCGGTTTGCGGAAGGTTTTTGAAATCGTCGGCCCTGATAGAAAAGATCGAACTGTTTACATCTTTTCGTTTTTGTGAGCCATAACCTATCACCACCACATCATCCAAACCAACCACATCGGGTTTGAGGGTAATTACAAAGGTGGTTTCGCTGCCGATGAGCACTTCCTTTTTTTCGAAGCCCATGGCCGTAATTACCAGCGTCTGGTCTTCATCATTTATACCAAATTCAAAAAAGCCCTGTTTGTTGGTTGAATAGCCTCTGAGGCTTCCTTTGATCACAATATTGGCGCCGGCAATCGGCGAGCCATCTTCAGCAACTACTTTGCCTGTAATTTTAGTGGGTGGTGTAGCGGCTTTGTGTGGTTCCTTTGTGTTGGCTAAAGAACCGATCGAAGTGAGCAAAAACATTATCGGAATTCCATAAAATTTGACAATAGCGTTAACTAATGAAAAAGTATAATTTTTCATAAATTCGCAGTGTTGGTTTTAATAGTTATTGAATCAACTGCCTGCATCGCACTTTCCAGGTAACAGATACAGGCATAATAGCGAAGCTTGTAATGCAGCAAACATTGCAGGCTTCTTTTTTTTGCGTAGGATGATGGTTATTGTTACATAAGGTCTGGTTTTAAGGTTAACTAATAAGGGTATATTATTTCGTTACTTTTTTACATGTTTGGAATTTCATAATCAGTAACAGGTAGCAGGTATCGCTCCGGTGATTCACCGGATGGTAAGCAGTAATATATCTTCACCTTTAACTTACACGTGCAGCAATAGATACAGAGATAATATCAGGGCGCATGGTATAGGGAATACCGCCTGGAGGGAATTGCTGACAGTGATATGCACTGTTTGGGTTCAGATTTTTCATGGTTGTCACAAGCAGGGTGTTAGTGAAAAAAACAGATTTTTAAATTACCTGAGCTACAATTATATGATAAATTTTATGATAATGTAAACGTTTACACTTATAAAATTAGTATAAAGCCCCCGGCAGTAACCCGCAAAACGCCAGGGGCTTTTGTATGATTTTTAATCATTATAAAATAAATACCAATGTGTTATACGTCTTAAACGGTAGCCATAATATTTTTTTTAAACATGCGTTGATCAATATGCGTAACTCAAAGTATTACGATGGCCCGTTAGGAATAGTTTGAGGTTTGAGGTTTGAAGTTTGTGGTTTGTGGTTCTTCGGTGAAACTTCCCATGTAATGATTATCCTGTTGCATTTTTTAGTTGCCGGATTTACTAATGAATTTCCAAAGCGCGGCAGCAACCACAAACCATAAACCACAAACCAGCAACAAATTAATTCGAGGGCCATTCCACATCATCTATATAAGCCGTCCATGTGCCCGATTGGTAGCTATACGAAGTCTTCGACCTCGTATAGCGAATTGAAACAATTTGTTTGGTAAGGCGCTTATTTCAGAAAAGCGATCTTACCAATTCTGCTGGGTACAAACGCGGCTTTGGTTTCATCGTAATAATAGGTACATACACCTGTACCCGCTTCGCATACATAATCAACTCCATAAGTGCCTGCAGGAACATAGTCTTCTCCGCGTAAGTAATATTGTGCTCTTTCTTTGTAAGGGGATTTAGATGAAGCAATGGCAGCTGTGGCGGCTACAATAATGGCAGATGCATGAAGAAGGATTCTCATCTTTCTCATAAGGATAAATATTTAGGTTTAATAATACCCTAAATATACTTAAATAACGCTGAAAGATGAACGCCGGTGAAATGCTCAACGCTCAACGCTTAATGCGGAACGCAAAAAGCGAAATACCGAAGGAAGCTGAACGCTGAAGCGAAATGCCGCTGAAATGCTCAACGCTGAACGCTGAACACAAAACGCAAAGCCCATAACACTGGGCGCTGCATTTTTATGCATTGAGCATTATGCGTTAGGCGTTAAGCATTAAGCGTTGCGCGTTAAGCCTTTTTCTTCTTTTTTTCTTTGAAGCACAACCCTTCTTCGGCAGGATAATCGGAGAGCTTTGGCTGCAGCGTGTTCCAGCAGGTGATGACTTTACTGCTGTCTTTTTTTAAACTGAATAAAATATCGCCTGGTCTGAAATCTTCTGCCCCATCGATGTATTTGTTGTAAATAACATCTACTCTGGAAGAATCGCCCGACAGCGTGGTTAATAACTTCACATAAGTTGTTAACCCCGTTATTTCGAGCAGGCCCCAGCAGGTATCACGCTGTTGCGACACCGATAGCTCCCATTCCATGATGCGGTTAATACCGGTTGCAGTAGGTACAGGCTCTTCTTTATAAATATAATCGCCTGTCCAGGCAGCGCAGTTTTTACCCGTGTTGCTTTTTGAACATGCCAGTCCAATAATAAAAAGTATAGTAAGGGAAAGAATTAAGGGTAGATTTTTTTTCATAGATACGAATCATCATTTATTACCAATGGAAATAATACACTACGGCTATTTCTCAGATTACTGATTAATGTGGTAATAAGGGGTCCGGTCGGGAAGTGCAGAGGCTATACTTATGGGGTTGCCAACATTCAGGTCAGCAGCGCAATGATACAATTTCCTGTTTATTTGACGGCCATTTTTTGGATCTGTGTATAAAAATAAAAAAACATCAACTGAACAGCATTAATTATCCGGCCATTATACATGACGGGAAACATCTATTTCATCAAAATCACATTATCATTAATTCGTATGTTTTGCAGATTCACACAACATATTAGTTGTTTTTTGTATGCTTTGCAAACGTTTCCGTAAATAATCCTGCCCTTGTATATGAATTTAGTTTAAAATTACTGTCTTCCTAATTGCACGATTTAAAACTATTGCTATGCCAAACACCAGCTCGCTGCTTGCAGTGCTTGTATTATTATTTGCAGGCCCATTCGCCTTTGCACAGAACAAACAGTTTACAGGAAAAGTCTCCAACGCACAAAAATCGCCTCTTGGCGGTGTAACGGTTCAGATCAAAAACGCCAAAACCTCTACAGCAACAGCCAACGACGGAATGTTCACCCTGTCATCGCCTCTTGATAAGGCGGTGCTGGTATTTTCTTCCGTTGGTTTTCAGGCCAAAGAAGTTGCTGCTACAGCCGGAGTTCCCGTTGAAGTAGAATTAAAAGAAGAAGCTCAGGGCCTTACCGATGTGGTAGTGGTGGGTTATGGAACCCAGCGCAAGACCGAGCTCACGGGTTCGGTATCTTCTATCCGAAATGAAAAGCTGCGCGAAATGCCGGTTGTTAGTGTTGAACAAGCCGTTTCGGGCCGGCTGGCCGGCGTACAGGTACAGCAAACATCAGGGCAACCGGGCGCGGGTATCAGCGTTCGCGTTCGTGGTGTATCGTCTATCGCCGGAGGCAACGAACCCCTTTATGTAATTGATGGATTGCCACAGTTCAACGACGATGTTCGCGGCGCTAATGGATTGGCAACTATCAATCCGTCGGACATTGAATCGATCGAAGTATTGAAAGATGCCTCGGCCACCGCCATCTATGGTTCACGCGGCGCCAACGGGGTGGTAATGGTTACCACCAAAAGTGGCCGTGCAGGCCAGGCACGGGTAGTATTCGAAAGTTCGGTAGGTGTGCAGAAAATTCGTAAAAAGCTCGACCTGATGAATGCTGCGGAATATGTTGATTTTTCAAAACGGTTTTATACCAACTCCAATATTGCATTCCCTGCCGATCTTACCGCCTATACACCTGGTGTAAGCACCGACTGGCAGGATGAAGTCTTTCGCACCGCATTGCTCACCAACAATAACCTCAGCGTTTCAGGGGGAAACGAACGTACACGTTATTATATATCCACCGGGTATATCGATCAGCAGGGTATTGTTCGCAACAGCGGTTACAAACGCGGTTCCATACGCCTGAATATCGATAGCAAAGTAAGCGACCATTTCGCCATTCAGTCGCGCATGACCGTTTCACGGGCCAAACAAAACGGCTTCTCACCTTCCGTTGGCGATAATACCCGCAACTTTGGTAAATCGGGTATTGGTTCGGTTATGCGTGCCATAAGCACCGTACCGGTAAAAAATGCCGATGGCACCTATACAGATGCTACGCCGTTCAGCTTTAATGGTATCGATGCCGAAAACCCGGTGGCCATGGCCGATGAAGTACTTGACCAAAACACCACCACCCGTATACAGGGTGGTGTTGATTTTAAAACCACTATTATAAAAGGACTTACCAATACCACCCGTTTATCGGGCGACTTTTATCATATTCGCCGCGACCTGTATTTTCCTCGTATACTGCCCCGCTTGGGTAATAACATCGGCTCGGCCGAACTGGGCAACTACGATAAAACATCTTTACTGGCCGAAGATTTTCTGGAATATAAATACAACCTGTCGGCACTCTCTTACATAGAGGCCATTGGCGGTGTATCGTATCAGAAAGAACGACTGAATACCATTGACCTGGCAGCTTCGGGATTTGGTACCGATCAGTTAAAGAACTACAACTTTAATTCGGCCAGTTCGGTTAGTAAACCGCTTACGAATATTACAGAGAACACGATTTTGAGCGCCTTTGCACGGGTGCGTTTTAATTACAACGACAAATATATGTTTGCAGCCAGCATCAGAAGAGATGGCGCTTCGGTATTTGCTGAAAATAATAAATACGGTGTGTTCCCCTCCGTTTCTGCAGCCTGGCGCGTAACGGAAGAAGATTTCCTGAAAAATGTAAACTGGTTATCGAGCCTGAAAGTAAGAGCCAGTTGGGGGCAGGCAGGTAATCCGGCTATCAAGCCTTACCAGAGCTTACTGTTAGGGCAAACCGTAAATACCGGCCAGGGTGCGGGCACAGGCTTGTCGGTTGGATTGGCGCCTACATTTCCCAATCCCAATCTGAAATGGGAAACCACCACACAAACCGATATCGGTGTTGATGCCGGTGTATTCAATGAAAAATTTCGCCTCACCTTCGATTATTATATCAAAACAACCAGCAATCTGTTGGCGCTGGTACAATTGCCACCCAGCGCAGGTGTTGGCGCCGGTATAGGCTCTGGCCCCGGACAAATCATCGACAATGTAGGCGAGGTACAAAACAAAGGATGGGAGTTAACGCTTGGTACCAACATTGTGAATAAAGGCGACTGGATGGTTGCGATTGATGTAAATCTGTCGCAAAACAAAAACAAAGTAACCAAAACAAAAGACGGTAAAGATATTCCAACTATTGCCGGTGGTAACGACGCTTCAGGTTCCAACAGCATTATTCGTCAGGGCGAACCGCTCTCAGCTTTTTACGGTCCTAAATTTTTAGGTCTTGATAAAGACGGCGTTCCCTTACACGAAAACCTGAATGGCGATAAAGACAATACAGGCCGCGATCTTATCAACGCACTCGACAACCAGATCATCGGCAGCCCCTACCCCGATCTGTATTACGGCATCAACCCAACCATACGGTATAAACGATTTACTCTTACTTCGGTTTGGGCCGGTGTTAGCGGTTCAAAGATCAACAATGCCGCCTTATTCGATCTTACCATTCCAACCGTAGTGGGCCAGTATAACAAGCTAAAAGCTGCGAATGATTTTTATCCCACACCCAGCGCTACGGCAGCCAATTATCATTTCAGAAGCGACCGGTATATGGAAAACGGATCATTCTTCCGCTTACGCAATATCCGGCTCGATTACAATGTAAACATGGGCAGCAGCAAAGTGATCAAAAACCTGAATGTGTATGTAAGCGCACAGAACCTGTTAACGTTCACCCATTACTCGGGATACGATCCTGAAGTGAACACCTTTAACGGAAACGACCGCCGGCAGGGGGTTGACCTGGGCGCTTATCCTGCAGCCAAAACGTATAACCTCGGATTTGGGATAACATTTTAATCGTGAATGGTGAATGGTCAATGGTGAATAAATACCTGTTTGATCAAACACACTAATAATATAAAACAATGCTTTTATGAAACGTAATAATATCTTTTACATATACATTGTTCTGGCTTTGCTGGCAGTCGCCAATACAAGCTGTAAAAAGTTGCTTGAAGAAGAACCAAAAGCAACCGCTACTTTAGGCGATCTGGATGCTACCACCCTCGATCAAACGATCATTGGCGTGTATGAACCCATGACCCGCAGCCGCGGCCGTTTATGGGAATCGACCGTTGGACTGGGGCTTGAATTAATGAGCGAATATGCCGACGGCGGATCGAGCCAGCTGAACTGGAGCAATTACAATAACCTGATGAACCTGCCTAATAACTTTGCCCAGTCATGGACAACTTTATATGAAGCGATCGGAAGGGCCAATACATTAATCAACAATCTCGACGCCAATACCACGCTTAGCGATTCAGTAAAAAAGAAAGCGTATGGTGAAGCTCTTTTTGTACGCGCCAACTGTTATTATTTTGCCGTGCGGGTGTGGGGTAAAGTGCCCATGAGGTTGAAACCCATTGTTAATGCCAATGATGTGGCGCTGGCGTTATCAGAAATTCCGGCTATTTACGACCAGATAAAAACCGACCTGAAGTTTGCAGAAACTGCCCTCCCCGCCACTACCAAATCGCCGGGCCGGGCAACCGCCGGTGCTGCCAAAACCGCTCTGGCCGATGTATATCTTACAATGGGGGACTATCAGAATGCGCGCATTAAGGCCAAAGAAGTGCTGGATAATAAAGCTACCTACGGGTACGACCTCGAGCCTTTGCTGGCTACCGTTTATTCGCCCACGTTAGCCACCAATAAGGAAGATGTATTTTCCTTAAAATTTTCACAGATCGTCGACAAAGGCGCCTTCATGGCTTCGTACTGGGCCGATTCAAAGGCCAAATTAGCCGGTTATTCGGTAAGCGGTAATAAATTCGGTGGCATTATTTCTGTAGCCCCGCTTATTCAGGGCTGGGACGATAACGACCTGCGTAAAAAATTCAGCTTGTACAACAGCTATTATATTAATGGGGTGTTAACAGCAGCCGAAGTAGAGAAAGACATTTACGATTTGCGCATGGGCAAATACAAAGACCCCGATGCCCCGATCGATACCGGTAATGGCAACGACTTTTACTTGTTTCGCTTTGCCGATGTGCTGCTGATCTTTGCCGAAGCTGAGAATAAGCTCAATGGCCCTACCGCTGCGGCTTACGATGCCATCAACCAGGTACGCCGCCGTGGTTATGGCGTGCCCACCAATACGCCCAGTGCTACGGCCGATTTACCTGCAGCGCTTAGTCAAACGGCATTTGATGATATGGTATTCCGTGAAAGAGGTTATGAATTTATTGGAGAAGACAAACGCTGGTTCGATATGGTGCGCACCAACCGGGTAGCGCAGGCGATCAATGGCGTTAATGCAGTGATTAAATTCCCGGCCCGCAAACCGGTGCCAACCAAATTGTTGTTTGGTTTACCGGATGTTGAGTTGCAGAATAATCCGCTCGCAAAGTAAAAGGCACAAGGCACCCGCCTCAGCTAAAGCTTTGGCGGGCCCAGGATAGGAAAAACATGCAGGGTGGGTCATTCGCCGGTTGGCGGATGGCTCACCCTTTTTTATTGATATAAATCATAATCTATCAAAATTGTCATTTCAACTCACAGGCTAACGCTATACTACCCGCTCTTATACTTAAATTGCAGTACATCCCTCCCCGGTTGAATGATTACTTATCCCTCTCTTTTTCTTCACATCTAAAAACCTACAGTATGTACTGCATGAACCAAACGATGCTTCAGCGGGTATTAAAAATCGTAGTAGTATCTTTTATTATCGCTACAATGTTACCCAACAACAACTGCTATGCGCAAACTAACCCGCAAAGAATTTTTGTGGGGGTTACATTCATTAAAATTCGGCCGGGCAAACAGGATCAGTACCAGCAATTGATAGAAAAATACGGTAAAAAGATCAATGAATATTTTTATAAAAAAGAAAACCTGCTTGGCTGGTACCTGTACAAAACACTTATGCCATCAGGCGCCTCGGCCGATTATGATTATGCCGCAGTGAATGTAGTCACTTCCCTTTCCGACCTGCTTGACCCGCCTGGTAACCAGAAAGATTTATTAAAAAAAGTATTTCCCGAAATGAATGATAAAATGATTGCCGATATGATGGCAAAGTACGACTCGGCACGTATTGTAATATGGCGTGAAGTGTATACGCCGGTTGAAGGCGCTCAAACAGGCGATACATCCAACCCGGTTCCTGCAAAATACATGGAAGTAGATATGATGCATCCGGCTGCCGGTAAAACCGATGATTATATAAAACTGGAAAAAGAAACCGTTAAGCCCCTGCATGCCGAACGGATAAAATCGGGCTACCTGCGAAACTGGGGATTGTATGAAAAAGTGTTTGCCGATGAAAGATCAGGCTTTGAATTTGTTACCGTTAACTTCTATGATAACCTCGATAAAATAGGCGGCGGCTATGAAGATGCCATGAAAAAAGTTATGCCGCAAACGAATATGAATACACTGTTCACCCAAATCGTGGCTGCGCGTACAATGATACGTTCTGAAATATGGAAGCTGGTGTATTATGTTGATCGATCCAATACGAAGAAATAAAAACCTGATAATTTTTAATGTTTCTTAAAATAAGGAAGTAGGCAATCCATCCATACTCACCCGGTTCTTTTCCTGTTTGTATGCCTCGAGGCCTTCTGCACCTTTGGCATCGGCCCATTTTTGTGCATGGTCTCTTTCTCCGGTATATTCATACAGAGGCACACTGAAACCGCAGGATGTTTGCACTTTATGAATATCGGCTACAATAATTTGCCGTGTTGCAGGCTGCAGGGTGAAATGAGCCGACAATGACGTCCAGGTTGAATCGCCGGGCAAAATTGTATATCCTTTACCATACAGTCGTAATATATTCGGAGGTCCGTCGAATGCGCAGAACATAAAAGTGATGCGGCCGTTTTCAAGTATATGGGCAGATGTTTCATTACCGCTGCCTGTAATATCCATATAAGCCACCTTCGTAGGTGAAAGAATGCGGAAACTATCTAAGCCCTTCGGTGAAAGGTTTACATGACCTTTATCGCTAAGAGGAGCTGTTGCTACAAAAAACAGCTTTTGTTTTTCTATAAATGTTTTATGATGTTCCTGTATGCTTGTAAAAAACTTTCCCATGCTTTTTTAAGGCACAAGATACAAGAAACAAAGCACAAGGTCTTGCGGTTTAGTCAGACTGACTGAATTTAACGAATTGTGCCTTGTACCTTGTGCCTTGGTTCTTTATAATGGAAATTCAATGACCAGGATGATCGCATCATTCGATAAGGCCTCCCACTCTGCTGCTGAGGTTTCCCACAGGGCCAGCCCGTCACGGGGATGCAACAGGCGGTATTGCACTTCAAAAACACCTTCAATAACAAACGTAAACAATCCGTTACCGGGTTTTTGCAATTCATAAACCGCTTCTTCGCGCCCGGCATATTTACCAATGGAATATTTTACCGCCGTGTTCGTGGAACCAATTGACATCTGCCGGTTCTTATTGTTGTTGATGTCGAAAGCCTGTACCTGAGGGTTGGTGTCAACGATGGCCGTTGTTCTTTTGATCCAGATCTGTAAAAAATTAACCAGTTCATCTTTGTACGGGTTGACTATTTGTAGGGTTGTTCCTTTTGGCAACGAACTTACCAGGCATTCTCCGGCCTCAGCTATGTTGTTATTACCTAAACTATCCTTATACGAAACAGCGCCTACCACAGGTAATAAAAGAACGTCGAAATCATCTTCGAGCGTCATCGTTAAACTTTTGCCCCCTGCCAGCGTATCATCGTTCAATACATACAGCGGACCAAAAGGGGTTTTATGCTCATGCTGGTAATTTCCGAAGTTAAAGGTGTTATAACTTCTGAACCAGTCCATTTCGTTGTGGCCACGATCATCTGACAGAAATATTTTTCCTTTTGTTTGCTGTATCATATCAGTCAACGGGTTTTATTGAATAAATGCTCACAAACGGGGGCAGTGTAAACAACTCTGTTAATATTTCGCCATTCTCGGTATTGCCGGGAACCGATAACAGCAACTGGTTATTGATCGTATCGTGCCAAATCAGGTGATCGGTAAAAAAATTAATAGCAACCTGATGTTTTGATTTATCTTTTATATCAGAGTTGATGATCTCGAAGCGGAAATTTTTGAACGGCAGGAATAATCTGCCCAGATTATTAGTAAGATCGGGTATTTTGCCATGCAGCTGTTGCAAATAGCCTATAACGGCGGCGCTTACCAGAAAATGCAGTTTTTCGGCATTGGGCACATGCGTTATCAGCTCGCCGAACGAGGTATACTTCTTTTCCTGGTTATACAACTGCGATTGCATCAAAAATTCGGTATACGAATCATTAAACACAAATTTATCCCAGGGCCGCGTAGCACTGCTGTCAATGATTTTGCGGTAACACAACCGTATTAAGGCTTTTTGCATAGCGCTTCTTTTTTTATTTGTTACCGGTTACCAGCCCCCTGTTGCCAGGAAACCGGTAACTGGTAACCGGTAACATTTTTATGCTGATACATAAATGGTATGCGTAAGCGTATATCCGCCCGAAAGGCTGCCCGATACACTGCTGGCCAATTCGTTACTCACTGAATCGGTGAATACAGTATCAGATGCATTATAGGTATAACCGGTCATACCCTTGGTATAACCATAAGCAGTACCACCGCTTCCGTTCACGGTTGCCACGGCGCTGCTGCTGCCTTCGGGGAAAGCGATTTGTGTAACCAGCAACGAAGTGCCCGATGAATTATAAACGTGCACATGAATATGCGTTGCACGGCTTGTGTACCATCCGGGAAATATCGAAGTAAAGGTTACCAGTCCGTTTGAATCGGTAGTTTGTCTTCCTCTCAAAAAGTGATACGATGTATAATCAACAGTTTGCATGCTGGTACCACCGTATTCGGAATAATAACCATCCTTATCACAATGCCATATATCTACCAGGGCGCCCGATAAGGCAGCGCAACTGTTGTTCTTATTCATTATATATATCTTAATAGTAAAGGCAACACCGGTTCTGTCGCCTACGATATTGCTTTGAACAAGGGTACTGGGCGATTTGGTGGGAAATGGTCCTTCGGTTTCGGATGAGGTTGCAGTACAGGTACCTGAACCTGATGTACCTGAACCGGATGAGGAATCGGTACCCGAGCTGGAAGATGAATCTGAACTACTGTCTGATGTGTCTTTTTTGCATGCATTGGCTAATGGCGCAATCGCGGCAAGACCTAAAGCAGCTAATCCATTTTTCAAAAAATGTTTTCTTTCCATAATAAATTGTTTAAGTTGTTTAGCTCTGATTAATTCCTCTGACCGTATTTCTATGTAAAGTTTAATTGATAATCAGGCATACAGGCCTGTTCCTCGGTGAATTTGGGAATTGTATCGGTGAATTAAACCGGCCGGTCGGAAAATAATGGAGGGGCGCCAAAACTATCATCCTGCGCTTACAGGCATTTTATGCATAAAGTAGTACAATAAAAATGGGCCACCTGCCCGCATGCAGATGACCCAACTACTAATAAAATTTGATCTTAGAAGACGCAAAGTTTATCGCTTCGCGATCTTTAAGGGCGCAAAGAAAAAGCATTGCGGCTTTGCGCCTTGGCGCGAAATTTTCTTAACTTGATTAATTAACTCTTAGCTTCAAACAAACAAACGCCCGACCACGGTATATCGCCTTTGTTGGGGCCTTCGGGTTCGGGAAGGGCGGAAAAGGCCAGCATGTCGCCCGATAATCTGTTTAACGCAGCAGCTGTTTTTAACATTGATTTCGATTCAAGCCATTTCCAGCCGTAATGTTCCAGAAATGCTTCGCCTTCTTTCGGTGCAAATTTCAGTTCGGTAGTGTCTTTTAAAAATGCGCCCATTTCTTTTTTGGCCACCGCCAGCACGGCCGGTGAAATAAGATCAAATACCAGGCGTTTGAAATTCGGCTGCGCCGACAGATCAATAAAAAAATCGGCAGCCTGCTCTTCACTCAGATAACCGATCAGCCCTTCGGCTATAATCAGCGTTTTTTTGTTCAGATCATTCAATTCTTTAAACAAATCAGTCCGGGCATCCCTTTGCGAAAGGTCGAGCGATATTCTTTTTAATTCGCAAACCGGCATTTCATCGGCCAGCATTTTTTCTTTGTAAACAATCATGGCAGGAAAATCGACTTCAATCCATGTAAGAGTGGCAGGTAACTGCATCCGGTACGGACGGGTATCCAAACCGGCAGCGAGGTTGATGATCATATCGAATCCTTCAGCAACATGTTGAAGTATGTACTGATCGATTAACCAGGTGCGGGCAACAAATGACCAGCTGATCTTTTTACCAAATTCAATGGCATTGGCAATTTCCTGTCCCCGTTCGCCGGCAAGCAGCCGCGCAAAAGGATCAACAAAAACAGCATCGGGCCGGTCGCTTTCATCGGCCCTGTACACGGCAACCCAAAGCGCCGTATCGGAAATGTTATTAATAGCATCCATAGCAAGCAGGTTTAAGTGATTAATGATAAAAATGCCCAACGCTGAACGCGCAACGCTTAACGCTAAATGCAAAACGCACCTCAGGATTCAGCGTTTTGCGTTTTGCGTTCGGCGTTCAGCGTCAAGATTCGGCGTTCTGCATGTAAAGTTAATTATTCACCATCGACGATTCGCCATTGCCCAATGAATAAAATGCGGTTATTTTGCCGCACCATGTCGCTGTTTATTGCATCATTAAATTCGGGAAGTAATGGAAACTGTTATTATGTGGGCAACGACCAGGAAGCTGTTCTGGTAGATGCCGGCATTTCGTGCCGCGAAACAGAGCGGCGTATGCAACGCATCGGGCTGTCGATGCAAAAGGTAAAAGCCATTTTTGTATCGCACGAACATACCGATCATATTTCAGGCATTCCGGTGCTGGCTAAAAAATACAAACTGCCGGTATACATCACCGATGCCACCATGCATCATGGCAGTTTGCAGCTGAACAAAGAGCAGGTATTATCTTTTAAAGCATATGAACCGGTGCAGGTTGGCGATCTCACCGTTAAAGCATTTCCCAAGTTTCACGACGCAGCCGAACCGCATAGCTTTGTGGTGAGCAGCAATAACATAAATATTGGCGTATTTACCGATATCGGCGCTCCCTGCGATCACCTGGTCATGCATTTTCAAAAATGCCATGCTGCTTTTCTCGAAGCTAACTACGATGAACAAATGCTTGAACAGGGCAGCTATCCCCGTCATTTAAAAAACCGCATCCGCGGCGGTCAGGGTCACCTCTCCAACAAACAGGCCCTCGAAATATTTACAAAGCACCGGCCTTCGTTCATGAGCCATCTTTTTTTATCGCATTTATCGCGCGACAACAATTCACCCACGCTGGTGCAGGATTTATTCAATGCCCATGCCGGTGAAACACAGATCATTATTGCCTCCCGTTTTGAAGAAACAGCCGTTTACCAGGTGCATCCGGCAAAAAGCGAACATGCACAAACAAATCTGCCACTACCAACAGACATACCGGTAAAGAATGCACGCAAAAGCATACCCGCATACATTCAGGGAAGCTTGTGGTAAGCAACATATACCCGGTTAGTGTAACAGACACATCACTCATATGGGTATTGCGGACCCATTGTTTTGTCTACAAACAGAATACGTTATGTTTTAAGAAATTATTTCATACTACTAAAAGAGTATTGCTGATAAGCAGGTTAACGATAATTTTGTACCATCAATGCTGTTGCTATCAGCCCAATCATTCTTCAGAATTCATCTCGTGAAAAAGCCAGTCCAATGTTACGTTGATTAAAGGTTCGGCAATTACTACAAATTAAATCCATTAACAAGCCGGTTACTCTGGAAGCGTAGTCTTCTGTTTCGCGCGCTGAAGCGCGACCAGGAAAGTATTGTTTAAATAATTTCAAACATCATTCATTATGAAAGGATCTTTTACACGATTGATTCTAATGCTATCACTATGTCCGTTCCTATCGCATGCCCAGGATATTTCACCCCGGGTTATCAATGTAACAGGCGGTTCGGCAATGAGCGGGTATTACCGGTTCGACTGGAGCGTAGGTGAAATGTGCCTGACCGATAGCTATAACCAACCCTCATTTATACTCGAAAACGGGTTTCTGCATCCCGGCACGGGGCAGCCATCCAATGCCAACAATTTTTTTGCTACCGGCGATATTATGGTCTTTCCCAATCCGGTATACACGGTAACCGAAGTTGATGTACAGGTACCTCAACCGGGTACTGTACAAATAAAGCTTTCCGATGTGCCCGGCAAACTGATATTTTCAAAGCAATTTGAATATAACGGGGTGGGTCGTATCGAAAAGCTCGATCTGCAGGGCTTTCCGGCCGGCACTTACTTTATTCGCATTGTACTTACTCCGGCCGACCCATCGGCGCCCCAGCGTAAAGGCACCTACAAACTCGTACACTTAACCCGCTGATCTATTACCACATACACTTTTTAATTACCTGTAAACATCAAACAATGAGATCTTTATTTACAACACTCATAGCGTGTGTTGCAACCATTTCAATAACACTGGCGCAGGCCCCTGCAGTAATCAATTACCAGGGCCTGGCCCGCAACCCCGGTGGCAATGCCCTTCCGTTTAAAAATATAAAACTTCGATTAACCATTCATGATGGTACCGCTACCGGTATCACTGCATACAGCGAAACCCGTTCGGTAACTACCAATAGCTTTGGTTTGTTTAACGTGGCCATCGGCAGTTCGGGCGCTACTTCGGTAACCGGCACCATGGCCGGCGTTAACTGGGGCAGCAGCAATAAATTTTTGCAGGTAGAAATTGACCCCGAAAACGGCAACAACTTTACTAATATGGGTACCAGTCAGTTGCAGTCGGTACCTTATGCTTTATTCGCAGCATCGGCAGCTCCGGGCGGCACTGCCGGTGGCGATTTAACCGGTACGTATCCCAATCCAACTATCGGCAACGGAAAAGTAACGGCGGCTAAAATAGCGGCGGGTGTTATTCCAACCGCATTGCCGCCCAATGGCCCGGCCGGCGGCGATTTAACCGGCACTTACCCCAATCCAACAGTTGCAAACGGAGCCATTACAGCAGCTAAATTAGCACCCGGGGTTATTCCCGCTTCGCTACCACCTTCGGGCGCCGCCGGCGGCGATCTGAGCGGCAACTATCCCAATCCTGCTGTTATTGGCATTCAAAACCGCCCGGTTACCAACACGGCACCGGTAGCCGAACAAGTGTTGAAATTCGACGGCACCAACTGGGCGCCCGGCACTGATAATGGCGGCGGTGTATTGGGTTTGCCATTCAGTGCTACGGTGAATGAACCGGGCACTGTATTTACCATCACCAACCAGGGCGATGGCACCTTACTCGAAGGCGTTAGCAACAGCACCACCGGCAGCATTAGTTCTTTACGCGGCATTGTGTCTTCCAGCTCGCCCGGCGGTTTTTCTACAGCTGTAAGAGGGGTCAATAATGGCACCGGCGGATTGGGCATTGGTGTTTGGGGATCACAGGCCGGCGGCGGATGGGGCGTGTATGGTGTTACACCAAACGGCATAGGCGTTTATGGAAATTCAAGCGCCGGAGGCTTCGGTGTATATGCCAACAGCAGCACCGGTACAGGACTACAGGCCACCAGTAACACGGGAACAGCAGCCAACATATCAATTTATAATAACGCCAACAATAACAACGTACTTAGCGCCGGCACAATGGGCAATGGCACGGTAATAAACGTTACCGGTTCGGGTAGTGGTACAGGTGTGTTGAGCAGTACGGGCACCGGGTTTTCGGTACATGGCATTACCAGCGCGCAAACTTCGGCCGGTATTGTAGGCGACAACACTGGTAATGGCGAAGCAGTGGTTGGCCGTACCACCAGCGATATCGCCGGTGCAGTAGTAGGCCGTAATGATGGAGGCGGCTATGGTGTAAGGGGCTTTATTTCTACCAGCACAGCGGGAACCGCCATTGGCGTGTACGGTCAGGTAGGTTTGAATAGCAGTACAGGTCGTGCCGGACGCTTTGAAAATCTCAATGCTACTAACACTACCGGTAATACGCTGGAAGTAGAAACCAACGGCAATGGAAATATACCTGATAATACACAGGGCAATGCCGCTTCTTTTTTGGTAAACAACAGCAACAGCGTAGCTGCGGCAGTGCGCGGAGAAGTAAATACCATCTTCGGTAATTTTGGCGCAGCCGGCATCTTTGGCAAATCATCAGGCACCGGTGGCTTCGCCGGATTATTCCATGCATCCAACGCTTCGGGCAATGGACCTGCCCTGGTGGCCTTCACCGAAGGCAATGGCAACGCCGTCACCGCCAATGCTGCTAAAAACGGAAATGGAGTAGAAACCAGCATCGACGGTGCAGGAAATGCCCTGTATGCATGGGTACCCTCCTTTGCTGCCGGTCGTGCAGGACGATTCAATATTTACAATTCTTCCAACACAAGCGATGTAATAACAGTGACCACTGTGGGAAATGGTACTGCGGGTAATTTTAAGGTAGACAATGTTAACGGTACCTCGCCTGCTGTAAAAGGTGAAGTAAATTCCCAATTCTCAAACTGGGGCACAGCCGGCATTTATGGCATTTCATCAGGCACAGGCGGTTTTGGCGGGTTATTCTATGCATCTAACCCGGCAGGTAATGGGCCCGCTTTAATAGCTGTTGCTAACGGAAATGGCAATGGTGTTACCGCCAATGCTACCAATATGGGCGATGGCGTTGAAACAAGCGCCGATGGTTCGGGCAATGCCCTGTATGCGTGGACGCCCAGCTTTGCTACAGGACGGGCTGCACGGCTTGTAAATTACAATACTACCAATACAAACCCGGTTTTAACAGTAGAACAACACAGCGCCGGCAGCATCGCCCTTTTTAAAGCAGGCAACCCAGGCGTAAATGTGGCACGAATCGATGCAACCGGCAAAGGCTTTTTTAATGGAGGTACGCAGAACAGCGGCGCTGACCTTGCCGAAGCATTTGATGTGGAAGGCAACATTAATAATTACGAACCCGGTGATGTGCTGGTGATTTCTATTGATAAAGAAAGAGCAGTTGCCAAATCAGCCGGGCCCTACTCTACCCTTATATTGGGCGTTTATGCCACCCAACCCGGCGTATTGCTTACCGAAGAACACATCGATAACAACATGAACAATAAAGTTCCGATGGGCGTTATAGGCGTTATTCCTACCAAAGTATGCCTCGAAGGTGGCGCCATTACAAAAGGCGATCTGCTGGTAACATCCTCAACACCGGGCGTAGCTATGAAAGCCGATATAGAAAAAGTAAAACCCGGTCAGGTTATTGGCAAAGCGCTGGAGAATTATAACGCAAACGCAATTGAAAAAATAAAGGTATTTGTAAACTGTAAGTAATCACCCCAAAAGCTTTTAACATGAAAATGCTACAATCAAAAGCCGTTATATTGTTATTCGGTTTGCTGTGTGTTGGTTATATAACGCAGGCACAAACCGAAAACACCCGCGACCGTTTAGTTACTCAATTAATGAATGGAACTGCTCCCGGTCTGAAATTCAGTACGGCACCTGCAACGCCTGCGGCTGCCGGCAATAATACCATTAATAAATCTGAAAGCCTGATTGCACAGATCAGGAAGGGAACGGCAGCAGGCATGAAATTTAAAGCCGGCACCGGCAATACCCGGCCTGCAACAGGCAGTTTGCGAAAGGCAACCACAACAGGTAGTCAGCCATTGCCCAGTGAGCAGCCGCTGAAAACAGAACAGCCGAAACCGGCGCCTGTGCTACCCGCCCCGGCTCAGCAATAAATGCAGGTTGGAAATAGTGAAAACGTAGTCATATAAATTATAACAGCCAGACGTAGGGTAATGCAAGCCAAAGGTCGAAGGAGTTAATTCTTCTTTGACCTTTTTTATGCCTCGTTGCCTTGACTATTTCATTTAGCAGGCAACGGTTGAAAAGCGATGATTGTCATTTCAAAAAACAATAATGAAAACACCCCTTTTCCTGTTACTGGTTGTATTTTGTATATCGGCTATTTCCTGCAAAAAATCCAATGACGCAAAACCCGATTTTGTAAACCCTATCAACCTTCCTCAAAACGGACAAACTATAATAACAGCCCATAACCGGTTTGCGCTTAGCATATTAGATCTGGCTAATCACGCTGATACTACCGAAACCAATAAACTCATTTCCCCCCTTAGCATTTACCTGGCATTGAGCATGGTATATAATGGCGCTGATAGTACTACCCGGGAAGCCATACGAGCTACACTATGGCTGGATGACTTCACTTCAGGTATAGACGATTTAAATAAAACCTGCCAGGCGCTGATAGAACAAATGCCTGATGCCGACAGTAAAGTAAACCTTGCCATTGCCAATTCAATCTGGTACAAACAGGATGTTTCGCCCTTGCAAAGCTTTTTAAATACCAACAAGGAATTTTATCATGCGTCTGTTACCCCGCTTAACTTCGAAAGCGCGAATGCGGTATCAACTATCAACAAGTGGGTGTCGGATAATACAAAAGGAAAAATTACCGGAATATTGGATAGGATCGACCCGTATGACCTCATGTATTTGATCAATACTATATATTTCAAAGCGCCCTGGAAATACTCCTTTGATAAAAATGCAACGGTGAATGCCCTCTTTACTTTGTCAAATGGCAATACCGTATCAACACCTTTTATGAAATTACAAAGCGATAAATTGAATTATTACCAGGACAATTTATTGCAAATGGTGCAGTTGCCTTATGGCCAGGGTAATTTTAATATGTATGCGTTATTACCCCGTGCCGATATTAACTTCTCTGGTTTTGTATATGCCATCAATGAGCCAACATTTAAAAACTATCTGTCGCTATTAAAGCCGGCTGATGTTATGCTTAATTTACCCAGGTTCAAATACGGGTATGCGGTGAAAGATATGGCAAACCTGCTGTGGCCCATGCGTATTGCATTCACAAAAGATGCTGATTTTACAAAAATGTATGCAACACCGGGGGTACACATTACCAAAGCCCTGCATAAAACCTTTATTGAAGTTAATGAAGAAGGAACAGAAGCTGCAGCTGTAACAGCTATTGGAGTAGGGACTACTGCTGTGCAGATAAATTATATGAATTGCAATCGTCCTTTCATGTATGTGATTACCGAAAAAACAAGTGGCGCCATTTTATTTACCGGATTAATAAAAAATCCTTCCCTGTAATTAAAATAAAAAGGTCAAAGGAGCAACTCCCTGACCTTTTAACTTTATTTTCTGCACCTTGTGCCTTGTAACTTGGACCTTGTGCCTTTATTTCTCATTCTTTCGGAAAACCCGGATCCGCCTTTACTTCCTCTATCTGCTGTGTGTGGCGGTTGCTGTGAGCGCCAATAAACAGTATCAGCTGATAGCCATCTATTGGCCCGAAAGGCAAAGTACCGAAATGATTACGCAGGTCTTCATCGGTCGACTTCACATACGAAATCAGTTTTTCCCTGTCGGCTTTAAAGGAATTGAGCGCTTCGTCACATGATTTATAGGGCGTATTTTCAGGTTGTAGTTTTTCGGTGGTTTTAACTTTCTTCGAACGGTCTTCGATCCGTTGTATCAGCTCGTCATCAGTAACCTTTACTTCGCTTCGCTTGGCAGGAGCGGCCGGCTCTTTAAGCGCCCCATCCAGCATTTGTCGCAGCATCTGTTCGCTGATGGCAATATGCTTTACACATTCTTCCACACTCCAGCGATCGGGCCCGGGTTTGAATTTCAATTGCGCTTCACTGAGTCCTTTTACCTCACTGAAAACATCATTTTCAGTGTCTTTTAATAGTTTGGCAGCATTGTTCCTTTCTTTTTTCGTAATGCTGTTGTCGGCCGTAAGAAATGAAAGCATAAACAGAGCCGATGCGAAAAGCAATATTCTTTTCATATGTAGTTGTTTTAGTGTGATGAAATAAACAGGGCACTGTTTGTTTTAATAGAGCGGGGAAGCGCGAAAGGACAACTAATATAGTAATTATTTTAATATAACGTGTACTGAGTTGAAAAGTTGATCAGTTAATCAGTTAACAAGTTAACCAGTCAACGTGTAAACTTGTAAACTTGTTAACCGGTTAACTTATTAACTATCCAGCCCATCGCAAACAACATGATGAAGATCCAGAAAACCTGAGTAATGAATTTCGGCCAGGTGTATACAGGAGCGTTGTCGTTATCTTTATCGATATTATTCACTGTTCTTTTCATAATTACCTCCTTGCTTGCCACTATACCTACAAACACGATACCACGCGAATAATGGGGAAAAAAGGCATCACCTGGTAATATGCGCTGAAATTTGAAATTCATCTTACTGTGAGCCACACCTTATAATAAAGTTGAAAGTTGACAAGTTAACCAGTTAACTTGTCAACCCGTTAACTTTTCAACTACTTAAACTTTTATTCACCGGTGTTTATCAGAAATTAACCACTCAACGGTTGCATCTTACTGTAAATGAGAAAGTGCAAATACGATAAATTGTACGGTATACATTTGCTTTAATACTTTTTCGCATTGGTTAATTATATTTGTATTGCCAGCCATATGAACTATACAATTTTCGACGATGCCATTCTGCTGAAATTACTCAAAGCCGGTGATGGAGCAGCTTTGCAGGAAATTTATGTCCGCTATAGCGAACCTGTTTTTCTGGCCGCCTTAAAAAAACTGCGCTCAAAAGCCATAGCCGAAGAACTGGTTCAAAATCTTTTTATCAGCCTTTGGGTAAAACGCGAAACTTTGCAGATACAACATCTTCAATCTTACCTACAAACCGCTATTCGCTATCAGGTTATTGATTATATAAGGTCGCAAATGATCAGGGAACGATATTATCAGTCGGCCCGCGAGCATATGGCAGTGCAGGAAAACTTATCCGAATCGAGGTTATTATTGCACGAGCTTTCTATCGCTATTGATAATACCATTAAAAAGCTGCCGCAAAAAACACAGGAAATATTCAGGCTAAGCCGCTACGAAAAACGCTCGGTAAAAGAAATAGCCCAATACATGAACCTGAGCGAAAAAGCCGTTGAATACCACGTAACGCAATCACTTAAGTTCATGCGCCTGCATTTAAAAGATTTTATTATCATGGAGTTATTCATGCTCTCCGCCACAGTGTTTTAAATTTTTTTTCAATCATTTAGGGTATCGGGTCGCAGAACCGACTAATTTATAGCTCCGGCCTTCAGGCCGGAGAACCCAAATTTTTTTTACATGAACCGAAAGGCCTTTTATCATTTGCTGAAACGGTATGTAGAGGAGGATTGCACGGAGGAAGAGAAAAAATTAGTTGAGCAATGGTACGAATTATTGGGAGATGATGAAGACCAGGACCCTGCCATGCCTGCGGGCGAGATAAAAGAAACCCTTCAACGTTTATGGCCAAAGATCCAGGCACAAACCCAACTTACTGAAAACTATAAACAGCCTAAAGCTGCCATTATACCTATGTGGTTGCGGTGGGCAGGTGCAGCAATTGTGACCGGCGCAGTATGCATGATGTTGTACCGGCTGCCGGGCAACAAAAAAAGCAGTAATGCATATAACGATCATCACGATATAGCCAGATTGCAAAAAACGAATACCAGCACTACCGCTAACGATACCTTATTGTTATCCGATGGCACCATGGTAGTTCTTGAGCCGCAGGCCCGGTTATATTATCCTGCAGACTTCAAAGGTTCAAAACGCGAAGTATTTCTTGAAGGAAATGCGTTTTTTAAAGTAACCCGTAATCCGAAATGTCCCTTTTATGTATACAGCAGGAACATTGTTACACAGGTACTTGGCACAAGTTTTTTTGTTAAGAGTAATCCGTTGACGAAAAATGTGGAAGTAGCAGTAAGAACGGGTAAAGTGGCAGTATATGAATACGGACAGGAAACAATAAAAGAAAGACAAAACCAGGAATCGAACGGCGTAATTCTGAAACCCAATCAGAAAGTAATTTATAACAGTGAAGACCATCACTTCAGAACTACGCTTATTGAACTGCCATTGCCGGTTTTAACCGGCAAAAATGCAGAAGACAAAATAACAGAACTGAATTTTGTTTTTGAAGAAACACCCATTGCAAAAGTGCTGGAGCATCTTGAGCAGGCATACCATATTGAAATGGTTTTGGAAAATGAATCACTGGCCAAATGCCTTTTCTCGGGCGATATCAAAGGCCAGGACCTGTACGACCAGCTTGAAATTATTTGCGCATCAGTGCAGGCTACGTATGAAATAAGAGGTACACGCATACTTATAAAAGGTACAGGCTGCGAATGAGCAGCAGGAAGTCTGAAGTCGGATGTCTGAAGTCAGAAACTTCGCATAGCAGCAGAGTAATAATAAACAAGGTACCAAAATTAGGTTCTTCTGACTTTTGACCTCAGACCTCAGACTTCGGACCTCACCATCCCGTATCCTGAGAACACCAACTTTATTAGTAACAACCAAAACGATTGTCGCATGAGAAAAACTTCTATTGCAATGAGAATAGGGTTTCTGCAGGTGTTTCTGTCATTATTCCTGAGCTCCTATGCCTATGATTATGCTGCCGAAGCACAGGGCATATTGGATCGTGTAGTAACCATATCTGTTGAAAAAGGACAGTTGAAAGATGTGTTTTCTTCCTTAAAATATCAAACCGGCGCCCGGTTTGTTTACAGTTCAAAAACAATTCAGGCAGGCAGCAAAGTAACCATCAAAGCCAACCAGAAAAAATTGAGCGAGGTGCTGGAGGAATTATTATCACCCTTTGGCATTACCTATAAATTAATAAAAGACCGCATCGTTTTATACAAGCCGCAAACAACTACACTGGCCGACAATGCCGATGAACCCGTTTTATCGGTACAATTAACTTCGGCGGCCGATCAGGAAATAAAAGGACAAATAACTGATGAAAAAGGCAATCCGCTGCCGGGCGTAAGTGTTATCGTAAAAGGCACCAACACCGGTACCAATACCGATGGACATGGTTCCTTTACCTTAAATGTTCCCGAAGGCAAAACCATATTGGTAATTTCTTCTGTGGGGTTTCAAACACAGGAAATTGATATATCGGGCAAAACAAATGTTACTATAGCCATGGTGGCAAGCACCGGACAATTAGGCGAAATTGTGGTGGTAGGTTATGGCACTCAAAAGAAAGTAACCGTAACAGGAGCGGTGGCACAGGTAAAAGGATCTGAACTGGCCAAATCGCCTTCGATAAACCTGTCGAACGCACTGGCCGGCCGCATGCCCGGCGTTACCGCCATACAAGCAACCGGTGAGCCGGGATACGATGGTTCAACTATACGTATCCGTGGCTCCAACACACCCAACAACAGCGGCGCGCTGATCGTAATAGACGGCGTTCCCGACAGGGCCGGCGGCCTGGAACGGTTAAGTCCGCAGGACATAGAAAGTATGTCGGTGTTGAAAGATGCAGCAGCAGCCATTTACGGTTCGCGTGCTGCAAACGGCGTTATACTCATCACCACCAAACGAGGCAAAACCGGCAAGCCGCAATTGTCGTACGACTTCAACCAGGGATGGTCGCAACCAACCCGCATACCCAAAATGTCTGATGCACCCCAATACGCCGAAATCATTAACGAACTTACCTTATTCGAAAAAGTTCCGGCCAATCAGTGGTCAGCCGGATGGAATGCCTTTAAACAAACCGGAACCTATACCCGCACAGATAATAATGTGAAAGTAGATGCCACCTACAATCCTGCCGATGTACAAAAATTTAAAGACGGATCTGATCCCTGGGGCCATCCGAATACCGACTGGTTTGGCACAGCCCTGAAGAAATGGTCTTCCCAAACCAAACATAATGTGCAGTTATCAGGTGGATCAGACAATGTAAAATACCTCGCATCGCTGGGATATCAAAACCAGGATGGGTACTATAAAAATTCCGCCACCGGCTACAAACAGTACGATATGCGGCTTAACCTCGATGCCAGGGTAAACAAATACATCAACACCAGTTTAGGCATAACAGCCCGCGAAGAATACCGCTTCTTCCCTACAGTGGGCGCACAACCTATATTTCGTATGCTCATGCGCGGTAAACCTACCGAGCAGGAAGTATGGCCCAACGGTTTACCGGGGCCCGATATCGAAAACGGACAAAACCCCATCGTGATCACCACCAACCAAACCGGTTTCAACAGGGATAAACGCGATTATATTCAAACCAACGGACGCCTCGAATTGCTGGTGCCCGGCGTACCCGGTTTAAAGCTCAGCGGTTTTGCAGCCATTGATAAATTCATAAAGCGCAATAAAAAATGGGAAACGCCGTGGTATTTATATTTCTGGGATAAAGTGAGCTATGAAGCCGATGGCGTTACTCCCAAATTAACCAAATCGGTACGTTCCACATTCACCGATCCACGCTTAACCGAGTCGGAAGAAGATCAGCTGAATATCAACCTCAGCGGTTTTATTAATTACGACAAAATTATCGGTCCGCACACCATCAACCTGCTGGCAGCGGTAACACGCGAAACAATCGAAAACAACAACTTCAATGCCTTCAGAAGAAATTATATTTCAACCGCACTCGACCAGTTATTCGCGGGTGGTGATGATGCCCAGAAGAACAATACCGGAAGCTCTTTTAACCGTGCCCGCTTAAGCTATTTCGGCCGGGTGAATTACAACTACCGGGAAAAATACCTTGCCGAATTTTTGTGGCGTTACGATGGTTCGTATATGTTCCCCGAAAACGATCGCTTTGGTTTCTTCCCCGGAATACTGGTGGGATGGAGAATCTCGGAAGAAAAATTCTTCAAGACAGTAAAGTTTATCGACAACCTGAAGCTGCGGGCTTCGTGGGGGCAAATGGGTAATGATAATATCATCTTCAATGACGTGCTGCAGGAATACAAATACCTGAGCACTTACGGATTCAACAGTTATATTATTGGCAATAATGTGGTAAAAACGCTCATCGAATCGGGTCTTCCCAATCCTGGTTATACCTGGGAAGTTGCCAACAATTCAAATGTAGGTTTCGAAGGATCGGCCTTGAACGGCAGAATCACTTTTGAAGCGGACTACTTCAATAATATACGCTCCAAAATTTTGATGCAGAATTCTGCTGCAGTGCCTGCGTCGGTAGGTGTGAACCTGCCGCCTGAAAACCTCGGCAAGGTAAAGAACCGCGGATTTGAATTCAACATAGGTTACAACGATCAGGCAGGCAACTTCAGGTACAGTGTGAGCGTGAATGGAGGCTATGCAAAAAATAAGATTATTACGCTGCCCGAAAGTCCGGGTCTTGCTCCGCATCAGTTTTCGAAAGGACATACGTTCGGAACCAACGGAGCAGCTTTTCTTGTATATGAATACGACGGCGTATTTGTTGATCAGGCAGATATCGACAAAAACAAAATCGACTACAGCGCTGCTACCAATACGCTGCTGCCCGGTGATATGAAGATCAAAGATGTGGATGGCAATGGTAAAATTGATGCCGACGATCGCATACGGCTCGATAAAAACCGCGATCCCTGGTTTACAGGCGGCGTCAACATCAATTTACAATATATGAACTTCGACTGCTCTATTTTATTTCAGGGAGCAACCGGCGGCTTATTGTTCATCGGTACCGAATCGGGCACCATCGGCAACTTTTTAAAATACTCATACGATCACCGCTGGTCGGTTGAACACCCCAGCAGCAGCGATCCGCGTTTGGCCAACCGGGGCAATACCTATTATGCCGGCGGCGCCTTTGGTGTAAATACCTACTGGTTGCGCAGCAGCAATTACCTGCGTTTGAAGAACCTTGAATTTGGTTATAATCTACCCGCTAAGCTGGGCCAGAAGGCAGGCATCAGCAATCTGCGATTATATGTAAACGGTACCAATCTGATAACTTTCGATAAAATGAAGATCTGGGATCCCGAAAGCACCAGCAGCGACGGCCAGTATTATCCACAGGCAAGAATTTTAAACTTTGGCGCCAGAGTAACTTTTTAAAACCGAAAGACCATGACAAAGATCCTCATACGTTTTGCAATCATAGTACTTTCAATACATGTTTTATCTGCCTGCGACCGCGACTTCTTAAATACCAAACCACTTGACCAGGTTAATTCAACCGACGCATGGAAAGACGGAGCGCTCGCAGAAGCATTTGTAACCGGCATTTATGCAGGCCTGGGACAGGGTGGATTTGATGAACAGATGCTGGCCGCCTTATCGGATGAAGCCGTGTTCACCCACCCCGGCCGCGGTATCAACATCGTAAATGAAGGCACCTTAAACCCATCGAACATCGGATGGGTAAATACCAATTACCGCTGGGGTAAAGATGGTGGTAACAATGATATGTACGCAAAGATCAGACAGGCCAACCTGGCCCTCGAAAATCTGCGCACAGCTACTTTTGAAGATAAAAGCCTGAACAACCGCTTACAGGGTGAATCGCACTTTTTACGCGCCTTCTATTATCACCAGCTGATACGGTATTACGGCGCCGTGCCCATCATCAGCAGAACCTATGGCCTTGGTGAAGATTACAGTGTAACGCGCAATACCTGGGACGAATGCGTTGACTTTATTTTAAAAGATTGCGACAGCGCCCTGTTACTGCTGAAAGGCGTAAGCATGGCCGCAGGCAGGGCCAATGAGCTGGCTGTGCTGGCGCTGAAGTCGCGTGTATTGTTGTACGTTGCCAGCGACCTGCACGATATTCCAACAGCCAAATCAAAATCAACGGTGATAGCCGGCTATGCACATCCCGAGTTACTGGGTTCGGTAAGCGGCGATCGTACGACCCGGTGGACGGCCGCTAAAAATGCAGCCAAAGCCGTTCTGGATGCCGGTTCAACCAGAGGCTACAAACTAAATCTTAATGCGCCTGTTTCGGCGGCAGAAGGAAAAAAGAATTATATGTCACTTGCCATGGGCGGTGGCAGTAAATTCGGCGAAATAGATAAAGCAGCAGAAAGCGAAATATTATTCGGCCGCTACTGGACAAGCAGTAAAGATGAATATGCAGGTATGTACCAGGGTTTAACCAATGGGCCTAATGGTTATCATAACTGGGCCGGCAATACGCCGGTACAGCAACTGGTAGATGATTATGAAATGATGGATGGAACAAAATTCGACTGGAACAATGCCACCCAAAAGGCTAAACCATACGACAACCGCGATCCGCGTTTTTATGCTACCATATTGTACGACGGGGCCGACTGGAAACCACGTGACAAGATATCGGGTAATGTAGACCCCGCCAACCAGATACAAACCGGTAAATACGATCAGGGAGGCGGTGTGTTCCTTGCAGGACTGGATACACGAAACAGTTCCATTGAAAACTGGAACGGAAGCTGGACGGGTTATTATGTGCGCAAGTTCATCGACCCCGACCCCACTATTGTTGACAATACCACCCGCCAAACCATACCCTGGCCATTTTTCAGGTATACCGAAGCGGTGCTGAATTATGTTGAAGCATGCATTGAATTAGGCGAATACGCCGAAGCGCTTACCTGGTTGAACAAAATTCGCTTCAGGGCCGGCATGCCCGCCATTACCGAAACCGGCGCCGCATTGAGAGAACGGTATCGTAATGAAAGAAGAGTAGAGCTGGCCTATGAAGACCAGCGCTACCACGATTGCCGCCGCTGGATGATAGCGCCCGCCACCCTTGGCCGGAAACTGGTATATATTGATGTTACCGCCATGCTGAAACCCGGCGCTACCTCACCGGCTCCTTACAAACACGATGAAACAAAATATAATTACACCTACACCCCTGTTGAGAACAACACGCAGGAAAACAGAAAATGGGACGATAAAATGTATTTCAGGCCCATACCAGATGATGAAATGAATACAAACCTGAAGCTGATACAAAACCCAGGTTATAATTAAATATCGAAGTCGGAAGTCAGAAGCAGGAAGTCCGAAGATTGTAATTGGATGAGGTGCAAATAAGCAAAGGGGGATAAATTAACGGGTTCTTTCCGACTTCTGACCTCAGACCTCAGACCTCCGACTTCCTGACTATGATTTAATTCAACAATATGCCCGTTAAATATTCTTTACTGTTTTGTAGTTGTGTTATTACAGGCATTTTATGTTTACTCGTATCATGTAAAAACAATAATGACAAAAAAAATCCATCCGTGCCCGGCCATCCTTTGTTTACCCTGTTGCCGCCAGATAGTACGCATGTTACATTCAGCAACGTGTTGACCGAAGGATTAAATACCAACGTGCTGATGTATGAATACTTTTACAACGGCGGTGGTGTGGCCACCGGTGATGTAAACGGCGATGGTTTCGCTGACATTTATTTCACCGCCAACATGGGCGATAACAAGCTATACCTTAACAAAGGCGCCCTGCATTTTGAGGATATAACAGAAGCCGCCGGCATCGCAGGTCGGCCCGGCCCCTGGAAAACCGGTGTAACCATGGCAGATGTAAATGGAGATGGCCGGCTGGATGTATACATTTGTTATTCGGGAAAGCTGCGGGGCGAAAAAAGAATGAACCAGTTGTTCATCAATGAAGGAAATGACCCCAAAGGCTACCCGCACTTCAGCGAACAGGCACAGCAATATGGACTGGCCGATTCAGCGTACAGCACACAGGCATATTTTTTCGATTTTGACCGCGACAACGATCTCGATGTTTTTTTATTAAACCACAATCCAAATTCGTTACCGGTACTCGACGAAGCCAGTACTGCCGCCATACTGAAAAAAGATGATCCGGCCATTGGCGTACGGCTTTTCCGCAACGACAACAACCATTTTACCGACATTACGCATGCAGCAGGCATCAGCAGTTCATCATTAACTTATGGACTTGGCGCCGGCATTGCCGATCTGAACGGCGATGGCTGGCAGGATATTTACATTTCGAACGACTATGCTGTGCCCGATTACCTGTACATCAACAACCACAACGGCACTTTTACCGATCGGCTGCAAACAAGTTTGGGTCATAGCAGTCAGTTTTCGATGGGCAACGATATTGCCGACATCAACAACGATGCCCTGCCCGATATTTATACCCTCGATATGCTGCCCGAAGACAATCACCGGCAGAAGCTTTTATTTGCTCCCGACAATTACGAAAAGTTCGACCTGAATCTGCGTTCAGGATTTTATTATCAGTACATGCGTAACATGTTGCATCTGAATAACGGTCAATTCGGTGGTTCAAAAACAGAGCCTGTCACAAGTACTCGGGGTGTATCCAATCCCCCCTCCACCGGAGGGGGAAAGGGGGAGGCAGGTTGGGCCGGTAGAGCCGGCAGGGTCGGTTCGGCCTTTTTTTCCGAGATGGGTCAACTTGCGGGTGTCTCCAACACCGACTGGAGCTGGGCGCCCTTACTGGCCGATTACAACAACGACGGCTGGAAAGACCTTTTTGTAACGAACGGCTATCTGCGTGATTATACGAATCTCGATTTCATCAAATACATGAACGACTATGTGCAAAGCAAGGGAAGACTGCGGCGCGAAGATGTATTGGAACTGGTACACCATATACCCTCCTCAAATGTGGTAAACTATCTTTTTTCAAACAACGGCAATTGCACCTTTAAAAATGTATCGGCACAATGGGGTTTCACCATTCCGTCGAACAGCAATGGCGCGGCCTATGCCGATCTGGATAATGACGGTGATCTTGATCTTGTTATTAACAACATCAATCAACCCGCCTTTATATACCGCAACGAAGCAAGGCAGCAAACCGGTAATCATTTTCTGCAGGTAATGCTGCAGGGCCTGCCCGGAAATACACAGGGCATCGGCGCCAAAGTAATTTTGTATAGCAACAAAGGGCAACAATACCTTGAACAAATGCCTGCAAGAGGATATTTGTCTACGGTATCATCAACACTACATTTTGGTTTGGGTGCCACCACCCAAATCGATTCTTTGCGCATCATCTGGCTCAGCGGTAAACAACAGGTGCTGCAAAACCTGCAGGCCGATCAGTTGTTGTTAATTAATGAAAGCGCCGCTACTACCAGATACAAAACACCTGCAGCCGCGCCCTCTCTGTTTAAAGAAATTACATCGCCCATTAAATACAGCGCACCCGTAAGCAATGTGAACGATTTTAAGCGGCAGCCATTATTGATCAATCCGCTGTCGGCTGCAGGGCCCTGTATTGCCAAAGGCGATGTAAACGGCGACGGACTGGAAGATATATATGCAGGCGGCGGAAGCGGACAGGCAGCCATGTTATACCTGCAACAAAAAGATGGCTGCTTTATACAAAAACCACAACCTGCCTTTGAAGCCGATAAACAAAGCGAAGATGCCGATGCCGTTTTCTTTGATGCCAATGGCGATGGGTTTACTGATATTTATGTTGCCAGCGGCGGTTATCACAATTATTTGCCCAACGACGGCCTGTTGAACGATCGATTATACCTGAACGATGGCAAAGGCAATTTTACCAAAAGCAACAACGCCCTGCCACCCATGCCGGTTAGCAAAGGCTGTGTGCGCGTAAACGATATCAATAACGATGGGCATCCCGACTTATTCGTAGGCGGCCGTGTAATACCGGGGCGGTATCCCGAAACACCCGAAAGCTTTATACTTATCAACGACGGCAAAGGACATTTTACCAATCAAACGGCTGCTATTGCGCCGCAATTGCAAAAAGCAGGCATGATAACAGATGCCGTTTGGATTGATATGAATAACGATGCTAAAAAAGAGCTCGTTGTTTGCGGCGAATGGATGCCGGTGAAAGTTTTTGTAAACGTGAACAATACGCTGCAGGACCAAACCAATAATTATTTCGATAAGGCATACAAAGGCTGGTGGAACAAACTGATCACCGGCGATTTTAATAAAGACGGCCATCCCGACTTCATCATTGGCAACCTCGGTTTAAATACCCAATGCAGAGTAAGCGATAAAGAACCTGCCGAACTGTATTATAAAGATTTTGACGACAATGGCGCCGTTGACCCGGTGTTTTGCTTTTACATACAGGGTAAATCGTATCCCTATCTTACCCGCGACGAGTTATTAGATCAGATCAGCATCATGCGCACCCGTTTCGTTGATTATAAAAGTTATGCAGACGCGAGCATCAACGATATTTTTAATTCAGCAGACCTGAAAACCGCCGGTCGCCTGCAGGCCAATTATCTGCAAACAGCTTATTTTGAAAGCGACGCAAAAGGAAAATTCCATTTGAAAGAATTGCCCATACAGGCGCAGTACAGTCCGGTTTATACCATTACGCGGCTCGACTACAACCACGATGGCTTCGACGATCTGCTGTTATGCGGCAACATGAACCGGGCGCGTTTGCGGCCCGGAAAATACGATGCCAGCTACGGCATATTGTTACAGGGCAATGGAAAGGGACAATTTAGTTATATCAGCCAGCAGCAATCTGGTTTTCATATACGTGGCGATGTGCGCAGTGTTCTCCCCATCAACCAGATGCTGTTATTTGGCATCAATGAACAGGCAGTAAAAGCATATGTTCCGTTAGGGCAATATATAGGTAGAAAAAATTCAATAATGAGAACGTCCCGTAGGGACGAAACGCATAATCGCCAACGTATCGTCCCTACGGGACGTCAATAACATGCAATGATTTTTCTACCAACATTCAATGCATAACGGCATGATCTGAAGTTAAACGCTCAATCATTGGAAATCGAATTATTCGAACGAAATGAACAAAAGAACAATCAGTTTAATTGTAGCTTTATTTATAATTGCCGCAGGCTGTACTTCCCGCCATCATAAACAACCTGAATTATCGCCTGCTGCCATCAGCAATGTCATTACCCGAATGACAGATGTAATGATACACGACATTACCAATCCTCCCCTGGCGACGCGTTTTTTTTCGTATGCCTGTTTATCGGGTTATGAAGTAGTGGCGCAAAATAATCCTTCGCTTAAAAGTATGATTGGTGTATTGAACGGTTATCCGCACCTGCAAAAGCCTGATTCTATACAACACTATTCCGTAACGCTATCTGCCGTGCTCGCCATGCTCGAAACGGCAAAGAAAATGCAGCCTTCGGGAAAGCTGCTGGATACATATGAGCAACAGCTGATCGATTCATGCAGCCGCCTGCCGGGCTTTACTGATGAAATTGTACAAAACTCGCAGCGCTATGCCATGGCCGTAAGTAAAAAAATACTGGCCTATGCAAAAGCCGATAATTATAATAAGATCAGTAATTATGCCCGGTACACACCGGTTAACCGCGAAGGATGCTGGTACCCTACTCCACCCGCTTACCTGCCGGCAGTAGAACCTTATTTCAAAACAGTGCGGCCTTTTATGCTTGATTCCTGTTCACAGTTTTTGTCGCCGGCCCCTACGCCATTCTCAAAAGAAAAAAATTCTGCCTTTTACAAACTGATGCTGCAGAATTATGAAACCAGTAAACAAATGCCTGTTGAATACCGCGCCATTGCCGCATTCTGGGATTGCAATCCGTTTGCCGTGCAGGACGACGGCCATCTTATTCTAAGTCAGAAAAAAATATCACCGGGCGCTCACTGGCTGGGTATTACCGGTATTGCCTGCGAAAAAGCGAAAAAGAGTTTTGACCAGTCCATGCAGATATATACCCTTGTTTCGGTTGGTTTAATGGATGCTTTTATTTGCTGCTGGGACGAAAAATTCCGCAGTAACCGCATTCGTCCTGAAACGGCCATCCGTAAATACATCGATCCCGCCTGGCAGCCGTTGCTGCAAACACCGCCGTTTCCCGAATACCTGAGCGGACATTCGGTTATATCATCCTGTTCGGCCACTATTTTGTCGCACTATTTCGGCAATTCATTTTCGTATACTGATAGTGTGGAGGTATCATATGGATTACCACCCAGGCATTTCGCATCCTTTCAACAGGCAGCTCAGGAAGCCGCCATCAGTCGCTTTTATGGTGGCATTCATTTTATGGATGCTATAGAAAACGGATTAATACAAGGCCAAAAAGTTGGCGAGAGAATTGTGAAAAAAGCTACACCTTTTTTTTGAAACACACGCTGTTACTGCTTTCTGTATATTTTCCGAAGTTGGGTATTTGTTTATATCCGTGTTTTGTATAAAAGGCAATGGCTTCGGGTTGGTTCTTTCCGGTTTCGAGCAAACAATACCGGTATTCGTTGCCTTTCGCCAAAGACTCAAGCGCAGCTAAAATTTTTGAAGCGTAATCATTTCGGCGGCAATGCGGCATAACATACATGCGCTTGATCTCAACAGTTTCAAAATCATATTCCCTGTAAGCCCCGCAGGCCATTGCTGTATCACCCGAAAAGAGCAATACAACAACGGGAAGAAAATCAATTTTATTCAATTCCTGGTTGAAGTTGGCAAGGTCGCCATCACGATCAAACAATTCTTTTTCCAGTTCGGCAGCAAGCCGTTGAAATTCTGTATGATCCGAATCTGTCAGTATCAATTCAATATCATCCATTCACCGCAACTTTAATTACCACCTTCTTCACCGGCCCGGGTTTATCAATTTTTAAATTGGGCATATGCAGGTCGTGTGGGAAAAAAATGGCAAACATATTTTGCTGCAATGTCGAAAAAAATGATGGCTTATCGGCAAACAGCATATAATCTGTTTCGGCGTCATATGCTTTTGAAGGAATTTGCTGCTGCAATAAATCATGACCAATTTGTTCAGCGCCGCTCACTATATATTGAATATCGATATATTTTTTATGCGACTCCATTTGTTCTTTCGAAGGGTCTACCGTGTCGTATTCATTCACAATCGCAAACAGGTTGGTGCCGTCAAGTTCGTATTTGCCTTTTTCAACTTTTGTAAAATCGGTTTGGACAAGGTATTCGAATGCTTTTTTAAACCGCGAGCCCAGTGAATAATAAAGGGGGGCATTTTGCAACAGATCAATGATCATCAGTTGTTAAAATTTAATTCGGGCGCCAAGATACGCAAAAGCTGATTGAAGGAATGACAAAAAAAGAGCCGGAACCATGGCATCATTCGATGCCGGTTCCGGCTGCTTAATAAATTCAAGGGCAGGATCACCATTCAAAAACCAGAAGGTTATACCGTTTTCTGTAGTACCATCAGGTTTTACAAGGTAGGTACGTGTTCATTACCTTGAAGATCCGGATCAATCGTTTTCATTTTCAAATTGTCGGCTTTCACAGGATTATATTTTTCCGACGTTGACAGAGTGCCCTATACCTTACTAATAATGTTTTCACGGGTACGGGCTACAGTTTGACAATATCAAGCACTAACTGCAACTCTCTGTCACGGACCATGATATTTTTCAAACTCACATTGTCTTCAAGGTGTACCAGCCATATTACCGGCTTGTTGGGTTGTTCAATTTCTTCTACCAGAATAATTTTGTAATCAGCATAAACAGTTTTCACCAACTCCTTTACATCCCGGTTCAGCTTCGACTCATAGTACTGACGAATGGTGTTCAACCATTTGCCTCTTTTGTTATAGGTTATCAGATTAATGGTGCTATCACTTACAAATCTGGCGCGATAACCATTTTGTAATAAATACCACGATTCATAGTCTACTTCATGATAGGTGGTTTTGAAATCTCTCACCGCCCTGATGTGAACATCTTTAAAGGCGGCCATCGGATTCACCGGCGCTACCGAGGTCATCAAAGAGCTTACGTCTTGTTTTGCAATTGTGTTTTGAGCATAGGTTCCGGTGGATTTTAAAATTACAATCAGGCCAAAAACCAGTACAGACAGGCATCTTTTCATTTGGTTAGTTTTTAGGGGTTTGATGGCAAAACCGTTATCGCTTTTTCATATCCGCAGGCAATTACGGTGGTTTGCTGTTTAACCCCTGAATGATGCATCCGGCTGTTGCTACATCAAACAGGTATTGGAAAAATCTATAGAATAAAGGTGGAACAGGTTGGTGGTAATGGTAGCAGATTGGGTACGAATTGCTATTTATTATAAGGTGCCCATAGGGCTTCCTTTGTAATGCAATCGATTGCGCTATGTTTAAATAAATAACGTTCACTAAGGGTTTTTATGTGTCACAAATACAAAAAATTTCTGAGGGTATCGTTATAGCAGATTTTATATTAATTGCCGATTTGACAATTACAGATCAAAATTGGTGAAAACGTCAATGAAATTACCTGATCAACTACACTGGCTGTTTATAAATCTAAGAAAACGTTTTCGTAATTGATACTGTGCGATATATGATGCGCCTATTTATATTATTCAGCCTATAATAAAATAACCCCGGCAACAACCGGGGTTACATAAAAAAATTATTTGCTGAAAAATACTAATTACAATAATTACACTTTTTTCCTGGGCCTTGTGCCTTACATCTTAATTCCCCACCTTCAGATCCACTTTCTGCACATCGTTCGAATTTTTGCCGGTCATGATTTCGAAAATGCCATCGTCAACAACATATTGCATATCGGCATTCCAGTAGGCCAGCTTCGAGGCGTCGATGGTAAAAGCTACCGTTTTCTTTTGTCCGGGATCGAGTGTAATGCGGGTAAAATCTTTTAATTCTTTTACCGGCCTGGTTACGCTGCTTACTTTTTGATGAACGTAAAGCTGCACAATTTCATCGCCTTTCATAATACCGGTATTGGTTACATCTACTTCAATGGTACCATATACATCGGTTGGTTCCGATGAGGCCAGTCCTGTTTTTTTGGGGGGCGGAGGTAATATAAGGCGTGGTTTTGAATATTCGAACGAGGTATAACTTAAGCCATATCCAAAAGGAAATAATGGCTTTTTATCTTCAGTAACATAATCAAAATACTGAGCGCTGGGTTTATGATTGTAATAAACCGGTATCTGCCCTGTGTTTCTGGGATAAGTGATGGTAAGCTTTCCCGATGGATTGGCGTCGCCAAACAATATATTTGCAAAAGCATTACCGGCTTCTTCGCCCATAAACCAGCCATCTACAATGGCTGGTACATTTTGCGCGATCCAGGGTATGGCCAGCGGACGTCCGTGCATCAGGTAAACCACCACCGGCTTACCCGTAGCAACAAGCGCTTTTACCAGATCTTCCTGCTGGCTTTGCAAACGCAGGTCGGGCATATCGCCAAAGTGATTGGGGCCCCAGGCTTCGCGCGACAATTGCTCGTTCTCTCCTACTGCTACCACCACCAGTTCGGCCTGCTGCGCTGTTTTTACCGCTTCATCGATCAGGCGTGCATTTTCTTCTTTCGAAGGTAAAATGATGGTATCAATATACTGGTAGTTATTCTGACTTATGGTATCGCCATTCATGGTTATGTTGCAACCTTTGGCATACAACACCTCGGCCATATTGCCCACTTTGTTTTTGATTCCGTTCAGCAGGGAAACATTTTTTACCGGCAGGCCCGAATAATCGCCCAGTAAGTTGGCGGCGGCCAAAGCGCCGATCACGGCTATCTTTTTATACTGATCTTTTTTAACGGGCAGTAAATTGCCCTGAGCGGCGCCGAAGGAGGTATTGCCAAAAGGACTATTCTTCAATAACACCATCGATTCTTCGGCTATTTTCAATGCCAGCTGCCGTCCGTCGGTATTGGCGGCATTTTGTTTGGCCAGTTCAAGGTCAATGGGTTTCTGTTCAAACAAACCCAGTTTAAATTTCAATTCAAGTATGGTAGCTACCGCACTGTCGAGCGAGGCCATGCTGATCTTTTTTTCCTTTACAAGATCAACCAGGTGCCTGTAATTGACTCCATAGGGCAGATCGGTGGTTACACCGGCATTGAATGCCTTGAGCGCGGCCGCTTTTTGATCGGGCGCTATAAAATGTTTATTCCATAACTGGTCGATGCCAAACCAGTCGCTCACCACTACGCCGCCGTAATTCCATTCTTTGCGCAACACATCTTTCAGCAACCACCTATTGGCGTGAGAAGGCATGCCGTCGATCTCGTTGTACGAGGCCATGATGGCAGCGGGTTTTGCATTGTTTATACAAAGTCTGAACGACTCCATATGCGCTTCGCGAATAACGCGCAGCGAATAGTTTGCCGGCGCCTGGTTACTGCCGCTTTCCGATTGTCCGTGTCCCGAAAAATGCTTCAGCGTGGCAGCCACATGTCCCGGTGCAATGGAACCATTGCTGCTTCCCTGAAAACCTTTTACAATGGCACTCCCGAGCGTACCGCATAAATAAGGATCTTCGCCCAGCGTTTCGCCGGTACGGCCCCAGCGCGGATCGCGGCAAACATCTACCACGGGCGCCAACACCAGACTGGTACCTCTTACACTGGCCTGTTTGGCAGCATGGGAATATATTTTCTCCAGCAGGTTTTTATCCCATGAACAGGATAGCCCGATGCCATGGGGAAACACATCAACCTCGCGCGCCACGAGGCCGTGGTGCGCTTCGTCGATAAATATGATGGGAATACCCAAACGGGTTTTGGTTATGAAATAATCCTGCAATTTATTTCTGGCATTGATGGTTTGCTCCATGGTTTCATCAAAAGCCGGGTTCATCATACCCATGCCGTTTTTAAATAATGAATCCAGTTTGCCGGGGTTGCTGAATAACTGATCGTTTAATTTCGGCCGGCCGGCATGCATGGTTTGCAACTGGGCCACTTTTTCTTCGAGCGTCATTTTCGACAGCAGGTCGGCCACCCGTTTGGCCAACGGTTGTTTGGGATCTTTATAAACGGGTTGTTGCGCATGAATTTGCGTAGCACAAAAGATAAAACAGCTAACGACAAGCGTAATACACTTCATGTTTTAAACAGTTGAATGTTTTAAAAGAGAAAAAGGAATACGGGCTACATATGAAGTTGCTGGTTGGGAGAAACTTAGAAGGGCATGAAGATAGGAAAATTTTGAGAATCCTTATTTTATGCGATTAAGGGTTTTCAAATTGTTTTTTTATAGGTATCTATGATGTTCTTTGAGAACTCTTTATCCATAACATGTAAAAGCGTGTCGTTTAAAAACGGCGCCAGCGGTGGGTGTGTAAATAAACAGTATAGCAGATGCGCAGTTTCTTTACTGTTTTTTTAGTTCTCTCATAAAGGCCAGCTGGTATTCAAGAAATTCCCTGATATCTTTGAACACAAGCTCTCCCATCATCCACGTGGCAAACTTCACATACCGCCATTTTGTTTCAACGGCATCGGGAGGAATTGCTATAAATAAATATTCCGATGCTCCGCCAATTAATATACCCTCAGAAAGAAACTGTCCGGTTACCGGGGAATCACTGTATAGCTCAACCAGATCTTCATCAATATTTCTTAAATAATCAATTTGCGAAACCGGTGAAAATGATACACGGAGTTCATCGCGTCGATTAAAACCGTTTGATATCTTCAAAAATTCAATATAATCTTCCGGCAATTCTGTTTGAAGCAACGCTTTGGCTTTGTTGATCTCTTCATCGGTAGCCGGAGGTTCTCCGAGCCATTTTGATTGCAGTTGCTCCGGGGTAAAGTCTGATTCGTTCAATAAAAGAACCCGTTCAGAGATTTCCTGTAAAAGCTGTCGCATGGTTTAACTACGTATTTGATCAGATAGTGCTGAAACGCTAAGATAACAGACGAATGCCGGAATTTTTTCCTTTTATGTGCAAAAAACTGATTATCAAAGGCAATCAACCCAATTATTCCGTTCAACCCATACAACACTCCATTGCAAAATTTTTAATGATAATGAGCCATTTGGCTGAACTTTCATCATATACAGCCGGAATTTTGAGATTTTTACATTTTTAACCTATCTATTTGAAAAAATACACATAAAAACCTTATTATCTGGCTATATTTTAAGAATTTTGCGGCTCGATTATAAATTATATAAAATGAGTAAAAACCCCGCTGCATTATTCGACAAAGTATGGGATTCACATGTGGTCAGGCATATTGAAGATGGCCCCGATGTGTTGTTTATCGACCGGCATTTTATTCATGAAGTAACCAGTCCTGTTGCATTTCTCGGACTGGAAAGCCGTGGATTGAAGGTTATGTTCCCCGAAAAAACCTTCGCTACAGCCGATCATAACACCCCCACCATCAACCAGCATTTGCCCGTTCAGGACCCGCTTTCGGCCAACCAGCTGAAGGCCCTCGAATCCAATTCGGCCAAATATGGCATTTCACACTGGGGACTCGGCAATCCCAAAAATGGTATCGTGCATGTGGTTGGCCCCGAAAATGGTATTACCCTGCCGGGTATGACCATCGTGTGCGGCGACTCACACACTTCTACCCATGGCGCTTTTGGTGCTATTGCCTTTGGTATTGGTACCAGCGAGGTAGAAATGGTACTGTCGTCGCAATGTATTATGCAGCCGCGCCCCAAAAAAATGCGCATTAAGGTAAATGGCAAACTGGGCAAAGGCATCACTCCGAAAGACGTTGTTTTATATATCATTTCAAAACTCACTGCAGCCGGCGCTACCGGTTATTTTGTTGAATTCGCAGGCGATGTGTTTGAAAACATGAGCATGGAAGGCCGCATGACGGTTTGTAACATGAGCATCGAAATGGGCGCACGCGGTGGTATGATCGCCCCCGACGAAACCACTTTCGCCTATATCAAAGGCCGCGAAAAAGCACCCAAAGGCGAAGCCTGGGATAAAGCGCTCGCTTACTGGAAAACGCTGAAAACCGATGAAGGCGCTTCTTTCGATAAAGAATACGAATACAAAGCTGCCGATATTGAACCCATGATCACCTACGGTACCAACCCGGGTATGGGCATCGGCATCACCAAACATATTCCTACGGCAACGCAAGTAGGCGGCAGCAAAGCCAGCTACGATAAGTCGCTTAACTATATGGGCTTTCATGAAGAAGAAAGCATGCTGGGTAAAAAAGTTGACTATGTTTTCATTGGCAGCTGCACCAACGGGCGCATTGAAGATTTCCGTGCATTTGCTTCGGTAATTAAAGGCCGCAAAAAAGCCGATCATGTTACCGCCTGGATAGTGCCCGGTTCGCACATTGTTGAAGCGCAGATCAAAGAAGAAGGCATACTGGATATTTTGCTCGAAGCAGGATTTCAGTTACGTCAGCCCGGTTGTTCGGCTTGTTTGGCAATGAACGATGATAAAATTCCTGCAGGTAAATATGCTGTGAGCACCAGCAACCGCAACTTCGAAGGAAGACAAGGTCCCGGTGCAAGAACCATGCTGGCAAGTCCGCTGGTAGCAGCCGCTGCAGCAGTTACAGGATTTGTGACTGACCCACGCGAACTGATTTAGTTGTAAGTGATAAGTCGTAAGTAATAAGTTCCCTCAGCGAACCGTCACTTACGACTTAAACTTCAACCCGAACTTATAACTTATTATTAATAACTTATTACTCAAAATGGCTTACGATAAGTTTACGATATTAAAGAGCACTGCGGTACCTATGCCCATCGAAAACGTAGATACCGATCAGATCATTCCCGCCCGTTTTTTAAAAGCCACCGAGCGCAAAGGCTTTGGCGATAACCTGTTTCGCGACTGGCGTTATGAAAACGATGGATCTCCCAAAAAAGATTTTGTATTAAATAACCCGATTTACTCCGGTAAAATATTAGTAGGCGGCCGCAACTTCGGAAGCGGCAGCAGCCGCGAACACGCCGCCTGGGCCATATACGATTATGGTTTCCGTTGCGTGGTGAGCAGCTTCTTTGCCGATATCTTTAAGAACAACTCTTTAAACATCGGCATATTACCCGTAACAGTAAGTGAAGCCTTTTTAGATAAAATATTTAAAGCCATCGAAGCAGATCCTAAAACAGAGTTAGAAGTTAACCTGGCTGAGCAAACGATCACAATAGTCGGAAGTTTGCCCAACTCCCCCTCCATCCCGCCTTTAGCGGGAGGGGAGACCGAATCTTTCGAGATCAATGCTTATAAGAAGCATAACATGATGAATGGCTACGATGATATTGATTACCTGCAGAGCATGAAAACCGATATTCAATCGTTCGCAGCGAAAAGCGTTTATTAGTTCAGTGAATTATAAATAAAAAATTAGAAATGAGAAATGAAGGAGTATATAGCCTGCTTCTATTATAGTTTTACTTTCTGATTTTTAATTTTTCATTTCTCATTTTTAATTATTATGCCAGTGGCCCCCCGATATATTGAGATCATGGATACAACACTCCGCGATGGTGAACAAACCAGCGGCGTGTCGTTCTCCCCATCTGAAAAGCTAACGATTGCCCAGCTATTATTAACCGAGGTAAAAGTAGATCGCATTGAAATTGCTTCGGCGCGTGTAAGTGAAGGAGAATTTGAAGCGGTAAAAGCCATTACCAAATGGGCAAAGGCCAACGGATTTTTGAACCGGGTTGAAGTCCTCACTTTTGTCGACGGCGATGTATCGGTTCAATGGATGCAGCAGGCCGGCGCCAAAGTGATGAACCTGCTTACCAAAGGTTCGCTCAATCACTTAACGCATCAGCTTAAAAAGAAGCCCGAACAGCATTTTGCCGAAGTGGCCGCTGTAATTAATCTCGCAAAGAAAAAAGGGCTCGAAAGCAATGTATACCTCGAAGACTGGAGCAATGGTATGCGCCACTCGCGCGACTATGTGTTTCAATATCTCGATTTTTTAACAAAGTTGCCGGTAAAACGCATCATGCTGCCCGATACACTCGGTGTGCTAACGCCTGCCGAAGTGTATGAATTCATTTCATCCATTGTTCAACGCTATCCCGATACGCATTTCGATTTTCATGCGCATAACGATTACGATCTCGGCACCGCCAATGTGCTCGAAGGCGTAAAAGCCGGCGCCCATGGCATTCACCTTACCATCAACGGTATGGGCGAAAGAGCGGGTAATGCGCCGCTGGCCAGCGCCGTGGCAGTGCTGAACGATTTTATGCCCAATGTAAAATCATCCGTGGTTGAAACCTCATTGTACAAGGTGAGTAAACTGGTTGAAACGTTCTCGGGTTTTCGCATTTCAGTAAACAAACCGGTGGTGGGTGAAAACGTGTTTACCCAAACGGCAGGCATACATGCCGATGGCGATAAAAAGAACAAGCTCTACTTCAGCGACCTGATGCCTGAACGTTTTGGCCGTCAGCGCAAATATGCGTTGGGCAAAACAAGCGGCAAGGCCAATATTGAAAATAATTTACAGCAGTTAGGCATACAGTTAAGTGAGCCCGACCTGAAAAAAGTTACGCAGCGCATTATTGAGCTGGGCGACCGCAAGGAAGTGGTAACGCAGGCCGATTTGCCATACATCATTTCTGATGTGCTCGACAGCAAAAACATTGACGAAAAAGTGCGTATCGAAAATTACGTGCTTACGCATTCAAAGAACCTGCATCCTTCGGCAACAGTTAAAGTTTCGATCAACGGCGAACTGTATGAAGAGCATTCTCAGGGTGATGGACAGTACGACGCCTTTATGAACGCCCTGAAAAAAGTGTATAAAAAAATGAAGGTGGAGCTGCCCCTGTTAACGGATTATGCAGTGCGCATTCCGCCCGGTGGTAAAACAGATGCCTTATGCGAAACCGTTATCACCTGGAGCCATAACAATAAAGAGTTCAAAACCCGCGGCCTCGATAGCGACCAAACGGTATCGGCGATAAAGGCTACGCAGAAGATGCTCAATCTGATATAAAACCAGTTACAGGTTACAAGTTTCAGGTTCCAGGGACCTTACATCTGGCAACCTGAACGATATTAAAAGTCCTGTAACGTGTAACGTGTAACCTGAAACCTGTAACTCAATCCTATATTTGATACTCATAATTCATAGTAAAAACTAATCTTAAAGAAACGCATGGCAACAAAGAAAATCCTCATCGTTCCCGGCGACGGCATTGGACAGGAAGTAACTGCAGTTGGTAAAAAAGTATTGGATAAGATAGCTGCAAAATTCGGACATACGTTCACTTACGACGAAGCATTGATTGGTCATGTGGCCATTGAAGCAACGGGTAATCCCCTGCCCGATGAGTCGCTCGAAAAGATGCGCAAATCCGACGCCGTTTTATTCGGCGCCGTTGGGCATCCCAAATACGACAACGATCCATCTGCCAAAGTGCGTCCTGAGCAGGGTTTGCTGAAGATGCGTAAGGAACTGGGCCTGTATGCCAACCTGCGCCCGATAAAATTGTTTGATGAGCTGCTGGGTGCATCGAGCATCAAACCCGAAATATTAAAAGGCGCCGATATTTTATTCTTCCGCGAGCTGACCGGCGACATCTACTTCGGTGAAAAAGGAAGAAAGAACAATGGCGATACTGCTTTTGATGTGGCTGAATATAGCCGCTATGAAGTGGAGCGCATTGCCCGCAAAGCCTTTGAAGCAGCCCGTACAAGAAGAAAGAAATTATGTTCGGTAGATAAAGCCAATGTTATTGAAACCAGCCGCCTGTGGCGCGAAGTAGTACAAAAGGTAGCGCTCGAATATCCCGATGTGGAAGTTGAGCACCAGTTTGTAGATGCCACAGCCATGTTGCTGATAAAAGATCCGCGCAGGTTTGACGTGGTAGTTACCGCCAACCTTTTTGGCGATATCTTAACCGATGAAGCATCACAGATTGCCGGTTCTATGGGTATGCTGGCCTCAGCTTCAATAGGCGATGGCACCGGTGTATATGAGCCCATTCACGGTTCGGCGCATGATATTACCGGTAAAGGCGTAGCCAATCCCCTCGCCTCTATTTTATCGGCAGCCCTGTTGCTCGACATATCATTTGGCATGAAAGCCGAATCAGAAGCCGTGATCAATGCGGTTGACAAAGTATTAAAAGCAGGTTTCCGCACCCGGGATATCGCCGATGCGCAAACACCTGCAAACAAAATATTAGGCACTGAGGCTATTGGAGAAGAGGTGTTGAAGCTGATTTGATTGTTCGATTGTTGAATGGATTGATGGTTAGGGTCGCTGAAAGTTTATCAACCGCTTTATCATTCAATCAATCCAACAATCAAACAATTAAACAATCGAGCCATTTCATTAACGGGTGGGTCATCTTTCAAAAGGTGGCCCACCCGTTTTGTTTGTTAAACCATTCCAACCATCAAACAATTTAACCGTCGAGCCATCATAGTGCAGCAATCTGCCAGGAATTCCGTAAATTATGTAACACCAAAAACAACAACCATGCCCACCACAACAAATAAAGAATGGTTTACCCTCAATGGCGAAAACCTGATAAACAAAATAAAGGAGCTGATCAAAGAAGGGAATGTTCGCAAGGTTACCATACACGATAAAGACGGGAAAGAGCTGATGAGTTTTCCGTTGACCATTGGCGTTGTTGGCACCCTGCTGGCGCCCGTATTGGCCGCTATAGGCGCTTTAGCAGCGCTGATAGGCGAATGCAAAATTTCGGTGGAAAGGGAAGAAGGCAGGTAAGGCTCGGGATACAGGTACAATGCACAAACGAAAGGTCCAGGGAATTGCCGGAGTTGCTTAAAGAAAGCATGCGAAAAGCTACCAGTTTAATCTTTAATAAGCTTTTGAAAATCGTATACAAGATGCGAGGCGCCTTAAGATTTTTACCTGGTTTGAGCAATATCGAAGTTCAGAAGTATCACATCAACAGCGTAATCGCAGAGGTCGCCGGTTCGAATCCAGCCGTCCAGGAAATGCCGGTATTTGGTGTGCCGTTGAGCCAAAGCGTCCCATCGTGTATACTTACAAACAAGTGTGGCTCTCATCATATGAATATGAGCCGACATACTGTTTTTAAATAATATAGAAAAGCGTTTCAGGGCTTTTTCCGTTTTAATGCCCACACCAGCCTGGATCATCCTGAGGCTGCAGGTGCCTTTTCAAGGAGATGAATTTTAAATTACTTTGCTCTCGGTATCATGAAGCTGCGATCTTCTTTTAAAAACCCAACTTTAGGATAATACTCCATAGCCGTTGGAACGGATAACAACAAAATCATTGACTGCTCACCTAACTTTTCTTTTGTGAGTTCAATAAGTCTTTTGCCTATTCCTGATTTTTTATATTGACTATTAACTGCCAGATCAGCGAGGTAACAACTCCAGGCCCAATCGGTAATGCTTCGGGAAACCCCAACTAATAATTCACCATCCCAGGCAGTAACAATTAAGTTTGAGTTTTCATACATTTTTTGAATTCTTTCTTTGTCATTAGTCGGTCTGGGAAGTCCTGCATTTTCATATAGTTCAATAACCTGCTCTGCAGTTGGTGTGACGTCAAATTTGTAAGTAATTTTCAAAGCATTCATTTTTAGGAAGTGGTTAATAATAAGTGGCTCACGCTAAAGTTCAGTCTATGTTCGCCGGCCCTATAACTTGTATTTCTGCTATTATATGCTACTTTTCGCGTTAAACAAAAAAAAATCATGGTTTCAGGGGTTGAGACGTGAGGTGGAAAGTCAGCTTTAATATTTAATAAATGCATAAACTGTTGTACTTTGGGGAATTGACCAACTGTCTGCCCGGAACTGAAGCAATAGCTTTATGCTGTCATTGTATTTTTCACTATTCATCAACCCTCTGAGTTTTCGTTCTACTTCCAATAACAACTGACACAAAAATTTTACCTGTTCCAACATAAACAATAAAGTATCTTTTAATACGGTATCTTTTTGCGCTTCCTGTTCTATCCAGTTTAGAAAATTACGGCTCCAACGGGCTTTCCCAAATTGTTTGGGAGTTTCTACACCCTGATAATGCGCAATTGAATGCAGGAAGTGCTCAACAAGCAAAAAAAACCGGAACGATTACAGGTAAGCTAAATGTCTCCTCGAATTGGTCCCTTGTCATTGAAACTTGCAATGGGATCTGCGTGGCGATGTACCAGCTTCCAATTGTCTTTTTCCTTTCTAAATGTAGTAGTAACTCTGAGATCAAATGAAGAAATTTCTGATTTTCCACCAACCCTGGATGTCCATTTTTCGATTTCAAATATGATTAGAAGATCATTAGTTTCGTAAGTAGCAATTCTTTCGAAACTTTTTACTTCACCATCTCTAAAGCGTGATGATGCAAAATCAAGTGCTTCGGAGACCCGTTGCCATCCTTTTACAGTTGATCCGAACGGGTTGGCCAGCATAACATCATCTGAATGAGAGTACATTTTTTTCACGGGGTCAGGGTTGCCACGTGAAAAAATATCAGCAGCCTTGTGATATTCTTCAATTGTGAGTTGGATGTTCATGGCTCCATATATTAAGTCGCCAAAAAATTATTGCACCGCTACAAGTTAATTGCTGTTAACGATAAAGCATTTGTGTCTGGCAGACGCCCTAAACAAATGCTAAATAAAGTTACAAAAGTTCATTGTTTATCCTGCTGTTCAATTCGCCATCCTGGCTTAAGAACTCTCCTACTCGCCTTACATCTTGTGTTAACAGGTTAGCAATCCGTCCAGCTGTCCCGACACTAAAAATGAACCCTTCGATCGTTGGATTTGAAGGGTTTTAGTTTCAAGGAAATTATATTCCTTATATAATTTAACTCATCAGTCCTTAAGTAACCCATATTTTTTGACTACAAAAAAGTCAAATTCGGTTAAGTCAATTCTTTCACCATGCTGCAATTTTGTATCAACAAAAAACAGCAAAATGAATATTATCATCACAGGTTCTCTGGGAAACATAAGTAAACCACTTGCACAGGATGGATTCTACTCATTCATCCCGATTTTCTCTGGAACACTGCTTTGGCAAAGATCATCGACAAGTACGAATTCTTTGATTACTCGGTAAATGAAGCACTGTTTCTTTCAGATAAAGAAGAAGCGATCCTGGATAATATTATTAAAAACATTGGGCAGGAGTACCATTCAAATATTGACAAATTCAGTAAACAAATTATTGTTCCACAAATTGAAAGTTTGCTCAATTATTGTGAGCGTTTTTATCACCGGCAATTCATTACCCGTGAAAAAGCTAACGATCAGATTCTGGACCGATTAAACAAAATACTCAATGATCGTTTTAATAGCGGCGATTTGATTTATCAAGGCTTACCAACCGTACAATCCATATGTGAGGAACTGAACATTTCTGTAAGCTATTTAAGCCGCGTTCTTAAACTATTAGCCGGACAAAGCACACAACAATTCATCCACGAAAAGCTCATAGCAAAAGCCAAAGAGAAACTTTCTACAACAGATCAATCTGTAAGCGAAATTGCATATGAACTGGGGTTTGAGCATCCACAATCGTTCAGCAAACTATTTAAATCAAAAACCAAACTTTCGCCTTTGGAATTCCGGCAAACTTTTAGTTAATGGACTTCATTTTACTAATTTAGTAATTTCTTTTCAGTCAATTCATATATAGAATTAGGATTATAATTTAACATGCATTCTGCTAAATTTATAACGGAACCCTTACTGCTCGGGTCTTAACCAGGTTATTCCAGCGGGCAGGCAATACAATTGGAACCAAAAGCGCAGTTGTCACCGGTTAGCGTAAATACAACCTGTCATTTAAGAATATTTTAAAGCAAAACCGGTATTCTCTTCTATTGATTTGCTTGTAATGCACGGATCTGTATTTTTGTTACATGAAGAAAATCAAACCTATAACGCGTTTTCATAAATTGCCTGCTCTTGTTAGATTTTTTACGGCATTGGCTTCGGCTTTTATTTTCCTTATTATTCTGCGACGAAGAACTATTCCAGTGCAGTTTATGTCGGCCTGGATTGGCTTTTCGCTTGTGAATCTGATTTTTTTTTGGGTCATCATGTTCACAGCCCACCCCAGAGAAATAGCCCGCATTGCCAAGAAACAGGACTTCAGCCGGATACTTATCTTTTTTGTAATACTGCTGGCATCCTTTGTAAGTTTGGTAGCTATTGTGTTATTGTTACGAGAATTGCCCAACCCAGGTCAAAGGGGATATTATTATCATATAGTACTTTCTATTGCCTCGGTTAGCTGCTCCTGGTTTTTGATCCATACCATTTTTGCATTCCGCTATGCACATCTTTATTATACTTGTAAAAAGGAGGAAGTCATTGATAAAGAATGTAGAGGTGGGTTGGAATTTCCTAATGATAAAACACCCGATTATCTTGATTTTGCCTATTTTTCCTTTGGGTTAGGCATGACCTTTCAAGTGTCGGATGTTCAGGTAACTTCGGGCATCATACGGCGTCTAACGCTGTTGCATTCTCTAATTGCCTTCATATTTAATACCACTTTTGTTGCACTCGTCATAAACATTATTGCAGGATTGATACAAAAATGAGGCAGTTGTTCAGTGGGCATAACCTGTTAAGTGCCCTGTGATTTCACTTTTAAATCCTGTATTAGCAGGTTCCGGGTAGAGCAATTCAACCTAAGGTTATTTAGGCAAAGCTTTAATAATTTCCGATAAAAAAAGGTCAGGATCTAAGTTACTCCCTTGTTCAAAAGCAAAACGCACTATTACCAATTTTTTAGAAGGTATAACCCAAACATATTGCCCGTCATAACCTTCACAAGAAATGCAATCAGAAGGTACATGAGGGTATTTTTTATTTGCCGGATTGTTTTTATCCCCTTCGTTTGTCCACCACAAAGCACCATACTTTCCTGCTTTACCCGGTTTTTTTACATTAGAAGCTGTCGCTGTAAATTTTACCCAACCTTCAGGTAATATTCTTTCACCATTCCAAATGCCATCGTTTGCATACAGCAAGCCCAACCTTGCCCAATCTCTTGCTGTTGCATAACAATAAGATGAACCAACAAATGTTCCACTTGCATCAACTTCTAACAAAGTATTGTTCATCCCAATTTTATAAAATAGTTGTTCATACGGAAAACGGTAGCAGTCTTTGTTACCAACCGTTTTGCGTATAATATAAGAAAGTATGTTCGCTGTGCCATCTGAATAATTAAAAACTTTGCCTGGTTCATTTTTAAGAGATTTGTCAATAGCAAATTGACTCATGTCTCTTTCCTTAAACAACATATTGGTCAAGTCGCTTGGCCCTGCAGGAAACCACCAAAAACGCAATCCACTGTTCATATGCATCAGGTCGGCAATTGTAATTTTATTTCTTTCGTCTTTTTTCCATTGGTCAATAGGAGCAAACGAATTGATGTTTAACTTTTTTTGGTGCACTAAAATTCCAATCATTGCATTTATGATGCCTTTGGTCATGGACCAACTCAACTGTTTGGAATTAATAGAATAACCATTTGCATATTTTTCTCCTATTATCTGTCCATTGTAAACAACCAGCACAGTTCTTGTTTGCCTTTGCTGTTTATTATTAGGTTCATTGAAAGCATCTTTTATGGCAGCATTCAATTGTTCTTTGTCTACACCTGCATTTATGTAGTCTTTTATACGATTGCCTTGAGGGAAATTTATTGTGTCTTGATTGTATGGTAAAGCATTGGTAACATTTATGTATTGTTTCCTTAATTCTGTTTCGCTTATTCCACTAATTAATGTTGCTCCCAACCCCTTTCTATAAATAGCTTTTCTTTTAGCAAATCCAAACACCGATGCAGACACCGAGCTATCCTCCATGTTTACTGTATAAGAAGCTAAATTGTATGGAAAAATGCCTGTTTCATGTTTTGAAATATCATCCGGAGTTCTTCCTGAAACAAAAATATCAGAACACATTTCTTTTGCTACGTGTCCACATATAATAGGAAGAAATTTCCATACATAAATTACAAAACAAATAAGTAGTACAAGAAAAAGTATTTTAAGATTTTTTTGATTCTTGTCTTCATTGCTCTTAAATAAAATCTTTTAAAATTTAGGGTCTGTCCAAAATAGCAGCCAACGTTTTAGGGCTTTGTGTTGTGGTGGGTATAAGCCAACGACATAGCCTCATCGAATACTCTTATCATTTTATCATCGACCCGTACGTAATCGTCAATTTTGAATCGCCGATATTTCTTTTCGTATACCTCTATATCCTTCTTAAATGTATCCCAAACATGCAAAGATTTTTCTATTCGGTTTGTCTTATTTAACTTGTCCAGCCAACCAAGTGCGATAAGAGCCCAGTCGAAACCCATTATATCAATACGAAGCAAATCAAATTTTTCTTTCAGAGAATCAGTTCGCAACTTTATGTGCCTTTCAATGCTGCTAATGCTATTTTCCGTATTTAGAAAAGCCAAAGCAAAAATCAAATGCTCGCAATAAACCGGGGAATTATATAATGTATTAATAAGTTCATCCTCCAGTTCCACTTTCTGATATAATCCTATAATCCACGCAGCTACTTTTGATGGTCGCCAGGAGGATCTAAGCATATGGGTCAGTTGAATGTTATCAAGCTCTTTTTCTATCTTTTTTAATCCATTAAACAGGCCTGGAATATGCTCTGGCCGGCTCACAAAGTTTGCATTCATGAGTAGTAGGTAATAAGGCGCTACATAGTCTGGATGGAATGTATAATCTGTCACTTTTATAAAAAAGTTATTAACTCATAAAAGTAAGTCAATTTGTACTGCACAGAACATGAAATCAATGATTTAATTAAAGAATTGTTCTATTCGAAACTAAGCGCAGTTCATCATTTGATTTGTCATTCAGGATATTTTGTTGCTACCGTTCTGCCAACAAAAAAAGCCACCTGTTGAGGTGACTTCTTTTGCTGATTTAATTCGTTATCAATAGGTCAAATAGGTTATCGTCTTGCTATACGTAACAGACGCGGACAATACAGTTACCGTTACCTTATATTGTCCTATTTTACTTAAATAGGGAACCCAGGCAATGATCTCATTATCTGAATTGTACTGTATGCGAAAATTTCTGACATTGCCATCCTGATCAACTGTTGTAACCGTTGCAGGCTCCTCAGGAGAAGGAGAAAGCAAGTGATTCCCCATAATTTCAATTAAATCACCATTAACAACCGTGTCCTCAGCAATGGAAGTAATTTCCGGCGGAACCGGCGCAATCAGCTTTAAGGAGTCTTTTGCCTGAGTTTTCAAACCGGCAACTTCTACAGCAATAGTGTGTGATCCGAGCCCGGCATTTTTAGTATTAACGGCTATTGACGTATTGCTTTCAGCAGCAGTAGTTATCAATGAATTATCCAGGTACACCTGGTCATACCTGAATGAATTCCGGAATCCTTTTCCCTTTATTCTTATCACCTGCCCTATATATGCTGTCTTAGGATAAACAGAGTCAATCACAGGCGCGTTTAAATGAAAGGATGTTGTACTTTTTACGGTTTGTGCAAGAACAGTCACGCTGATAACAGGTGTTGCATTCGTTATATCATCCGGCACTACTACCTTCAGCGTTTTACTATCCTGCGAAATTACCATTGCAGCAACATCTCCAAAGTTCACTACAGGCGTATTTTTATAAAAAGCGCCTGTAAGGGTAATGGTATCCCCGATATATGCATTGGCTGGTGAAAATCCTGAAAATTGAATAGCAGGAGATGTTTCGGTAAAGAATTTTTCAGCTACCAGCCACAGGTTATTATCTCCCTTCACATTGATCTTTGTAGTTATATCAGTCGTTTCGGGTACCAATGCTTTGATCACTATGTTGGGTTTGGAGGTACTTACACTTATCACCTTTGCTTGTGCATAGTTACCAAAGAACACCGTTAGATTGTTGGGATTACCGGTAAAATTCGCGACTGTAATACTAACAGTATCGCCAATAGCGCCACTTTCCGGATAAAAACTTACCAACCGGGGGTTATTGTCATTTCCCCCGGGATCAACACCGCCGCCTGTATTGGAAGGTGCATTAACCTTTTCTTTTTTACACATAGAAAAAAGGATAAGGACACCAAGCATCAGGACAAAAGTTACATTTCTAATTTTCATAGTTAGCATTTATTGTTGTTGAATTCAAATCCGGTCTCATCTATCAAAGCATTACCGGAGCTGTATTATATTCACCTATACAACCTGACCTTTTTAAAAATTCCTATCCCGATCACATTATTTCTTCCGGATCTGGGTTGTCATCACATTGTTGTCGCCGGTGAAAACAACAAAGTAGCTGCCTTTTGCCAGGTTGGTAACATCGATATTAGTTTTGGTTATACCCGCAGCAACAGGGATGGTTTGCCATACTTGGCCATCCACACCAACCACCCGTATAAAGGTAACATGGCTGTTAACGGGGCAGGTAACCGCAACCGGTGTATTGCCGGTAATCAGGCTGGGATAAACATTGAAAGGCTGAGCATTGACATTGTTGAAAGAAATAACACTGCTATAGTTGATGGTCCCGCTCTTTTCAACCGACTGTAGCCGGTAATAAACAACCCCTGCAGGAACATGCGTATCAGTAGCTGTATACGTGTTCATATCTCTTCCCGTAGCGACTACCCGCTGTACCGGCGTAAACACAATACCATCTGAACTTCGTTCTACGATATAATAGCTCATATTTATTTCATCGGCCGTTTGCCAGTTCAGTTGAACGTTACCGTTTTTCCGCTGACCAGTGAAACGCAACAAGGTTTCAGCCAGTGTCTGGCAGGCGTTCAGCATAAGGCTTTTGCTGCTGGTATTGGTACAACCACCCACTGTGCTGGTGACCGATATGGTATAGGTTCCTATATCCGAAGCCGAAACAGGGTTGAGCGTAATGGTATTCCCGGTGCTGGTACTGCCGTTGGAGCGTTGCCAGGAATAGGTGTAGAAAGGACTTGACGGGAGGGTAAACGTTGCAGCGCCGCCGAGGCAGGTACTGCCGGTAGTGACCACATTGGGTAGTGCCAGCGTGTCGATGGTAATGTTGCGCGAGTAGCTGTTGGCACAGGCATCGGCCATCAAAAACGTGTAAGTGCCCGGAGCCAGGCCCGTGAACACGGGGCTTGCCTGCAGCAATGTGGTTGTTGACCCTGCGGTGATCTGGTATTGATACGGCGCCACGCCACGTGTACTGTCGGGCAGCAGCGCCACCTGCCTGGTAGTACCGCAAAGAGCTACAGCAGCAGAGGAACTAAACACGGGTTGTGTATAGGCTGGGATGACGATCGTGTCAATAATAACATCGCAGCCCGGATTGACATTACCCAAGTATGACGGAGAATAATAATTTTGATACTGATAAGACGCATAGTAAGTCCCGGACGAAAGATTCAAGAGCGAATCGCTGAAAGACGAAGCCATGAAGTATTTGTTATATATCGAATTGACGGCTACAGTGCCCGGCGTATATTGCGAGTTCGACGTGGCACTCAGCAGGATCTTATTGGCATCTGTGCATCCTTTTTCCAACGAGGCGCTGAACACGGAATGGCGCACATCCGAAGGCCTAAACGTAATCGTAATACTGTCTTTGTTCCCGCATTGGTCGATGGCGTACATCGTATAGGTGCCAGGTCCAAAATAGCCCAGTATAGTTCCGGACCCCACATTTGTGGTGGTATCCGGGTAGGTATAGGTGTGCACCGTGCCGTCGGCAAACGTCACGGAAGGAGGGCCCGACGTAAGCACGATATCAGCCAGCCGGTTGCCGTAGTTGTACTGAATATAGAGGCTTGTTGTTCCCTCCCTGCAGGTGGCATACGGCAAATTTTGAGTATAGGATATTTTAAATGCCGGCCCTGCGGCCCAGTCAAATTGTAGTGTATCTTTTCTGCAGCAATCCTGCCGAACCACTTTGTAGCCGGTACCGGGCGGGTAACCCGAAAACGTGGAATTATTGGTTTGCGTGGCCAGCACACTGCCGGAGGGGCTTACCAGGGTATAGGTAATGGTGCTGCAATGCAATTGCGAAGGAACATCAAACGTATACGTGTATTGATTCCCGCAACCCGACGGGAGTGAACCATTGGGCGACATATCCATGTCGGCCGATATGCTAAAGTTATTCGTTGCTGAAACGCCGCACTGGTTGGTGATCGTTGTTGACATCATATCGGGAACGCCCGTGGTGTGATGAAACCGTATATTGAAAGTATCTTTAAGATAGCCCGAGCTAAGAGAAGGAGCAGTGAGCACATGCGTCACAACCGAGCCATTTGGCAGCGTCGCCATAATCGTATAAGGAGGCTTGTAGTTGGATATATTGAAGGTCAGGATAACGGCAAAAGAGTCGCAGGCAAGGTATTGCAGGCTGCTGTTTATAAAAGACACAGAGCTGGGGGGAGCGCTGAGGCTGACCGTTCGGGTTTGATAATTACCGCACGAATCGGTTACCTGGCAGGTATAGGTACCGGCAGGCAAACCGGTAAATACATTGCCTGCCTGCGGGCCCGCAGTAACGAGCGAAGGACTGATCAATGAATAAGCCAGTGGCGCCCGGCCATTGGTTACACTAATGGTTATAGAACCATCACTGCTGCCGGGACAGCCAGGCGATTGCGCGGCAATGTTGAATGAGGGAACAGCGTACGTACCGGTAACTGTAAAATTACTGGTAACAGAGGTATTACAATTATCGGTTACCTGTACAGTATAGATGCCCGGCGCCAGCGACTGCAATTTATTCGACGATTGCGGAGGCGATAAAGCAGGCCCGGCAATGATGCTGAAATTATACGGTGCTGAACCACCCGATACCGATACGGTAGCAGTGCCCGAAGCCTGGCAGCGGCTTTCGGTGGTGACAACCGAATTTATGATCAGGGGGGTGGAGGCCGGACATTGGGCTGTTGCAGCATTAAAACCCGCCAGCATCAGCAGCAGGCATAGAAATACATAGGGTAGCAACCGGTACATGGATGTAACGTTTTTCGTGTTAAGAGTTTTACGGATTAAAAAACTTATGGGTGTTTGTTATTGGTCGGCAGGGCGGGGCGCAAGGTATTTTCTTTGATCCAATAGCGTACTCGTAATACTTGGATGTTGCATGGAGTTGATTTTATATACAATCCTCTATGTATACAAACCTGATTACGGAATTTCTGATTGGGTGTATTTTGCCACGGAATGAAATTTCATGAGATTATATATGGCAAAGGAGAGATGTGTGACTCTTTTTTTTGTGATTCTGCAAAAGTTAGTGAACATTAACGTTTTAACAGCCCACTTTCAGAATTTTTTGGGAGCTGAAAAAATATTCCTTCAACTCCTATCACGTTTGGAAAGATGTTTGATACAAATATGTAACAACTACAACAAGCCCGTTTTTCCTTCTCTGTTATTAAGGGCTGAACTGGCCAATACGCTGCCGCTTCATTTTACCACATTATTACCGGCTTCGGGTTTGATCAATACCAGCTTCGTATCAGCTTCTGTTTTTATCCGATACTTAACCGTAGTTTATCCGTCATTTGTCCGACTCCGACTCGGACGAAACCCGGACAAAAGTCGGACAAAACTCGGATGAAATACGAATCAGATACGGCCGTGGTACGACCCCGGTATTGAGCAAACCCTGTCGAAAATTATTTAAACCGGAAAGCTGAAAAAAGACAATGCAGGCACTTCGCATGAGCGGGAGAGAAAATGCTAAAAGACAAAAACAAACTGATTTTCAATGTATATAGTCATCAGCGGAACTTTTGGGCCCAGGTTCATGATATTTGAATAAAATTAATATATTTATATCACTAACGGACACTGTTATTTATTTTTCCATTAAACTTTATTTGTATGGCCAGAATAACAAATAGCATAACCGGCGCCCTCTCAGGCACCATTGGCCCCATAGTGGCCGCTACCTGGAAAGGTATTCCTATTGTACGCACAAAGCCACAAACAAGATCTAAAAAACATTTCAGCGAAGCGCAGGCCGCCACCCGCCTGAAGTTTGGGGTAGCCACCAGATTTCTTCGCTCAATGCGCAACCTGTTAGAGATCGGTTTTCAAAACGAAGCCATTGAAAAAACAGGTACCAACGCCGCCATCTCCTACACTATGAAACATGCCATCAGGGGCAACTATCCCGATTTTGCCATTGCCTGCGACCGGGTGCTGATAAGCCGGGGCTGCTTGAACAACGCTGCCGCATGCACCGTATCGCCGGCTGAAAATGAAACCCTTCAGTTTACCTGGACGAATGCCGAACTAACCGGCAAGGCTACGCTGGCCGATAAGGCTATTTTAGTGGCCTATTCCGAAGAGCATAATGCCCTTGTATATGAAACCGGCCCTGAACGCGGCACCGGCAAGGCCATCCTCAAGATGCAGGCCTTTAATGGCATAAAAGTGCATACCTGGATCAGCTTTATATCAGAAGACGGAAAAGATGTGGCAACCAGTATGTATTGCGGAGAGGTGATGGTGGAGTGAAATTAAATTCAACAAATAAAGTTTGAAAACAGCCGGGAAAAACTGCGGCATCCTCGTCTTTAATAGAGGAGCATACTTACTTATGCCATTAGCGTAAACAACACACAAAGACTTGAAAAGTGCGCAACAAAAAAACTTTGCAATTCATCGGGAAAAACTCAACAGTCCTCGTTTGTAGTATAAAGAAGATTCCACAACTATGCCTTATCGTACACAAATACACAAAGTCTTAATCAGAATCATAAAGTGAGTAAAGAAAAAATACTTAAAAAAAACCGGGAAAAAATTTCACCATCGCCGTTTATATTAATGCATATACTTCTGCGTAACCTTAAAAATTGTTTCGCAGATCAACAAATAATCGCCCACCTTGTCCGGTCCGTACTATTCGTTATCCCTTATTTATTTAATCTGTAAAAAGTACTCGACCTAATGATTAAATTCTACAAGAACGGCGTTTTTGATTTGTCAAAAAAACAGTTGAAACGATTAAAAAAAGGAGATCAGGAAATTTATGGAATAATTTATCATGAATTCTATAAAAAGCTTTTCCAATATGCATTGAGGCTTGTGAAAAATAATGATATAGCCGAGGATGCAGTTACAGAAGCATTGGTTAAACTTTGGCAATTAAAGGAGCAATTCGAAACAATTCAAAACATAGCTGCATTCCTTTATATTACAACCCGTAATAAATGTATTGATGAACTAAACCATTCAAATGTAGTAGCAAGAAATCAGCAGCAGTTGGTGCATTCATTGCAAACAATTGATGACAGATTAGAACAGGAAGAAAATCAAAAAATTAAAGCGGAAATACTTGATCATATTTATAAGGAAGTGGAAAAATTACCAAAGAGAAAACGCGTAATTTTTACCATGTATTTTTTTGATGAGCTTTCAATCGACGAAATCGCTGAACTACTTAGTCTCAATCGCAAAACAATTCTAAACCAAAAACAATTGGCTATAAAGGCAATCAGATCCGCAAGGAAATGGAGAAACTTATTGATTATTTGCCTTGCGTTTCATTGGATCATATAATTGTTTGAATTTTTAATGGGTAAATTTATCCTTTTTATTATAACCATAAAAATCAGGTAGCATTGGCAACTACTGCTACTTATTATTTATAACATATGGAGGAGCGCTATCAAATAATTGCACAGTTAATTGTAAAAGACTTACAAGGCACTTTAAATAAGGCCGAAAAAGAGCTATTAAAAAACTGGATAGCAGAATCACCAGAAAACAAAAATTTATATAACAGATTTACAAGTAAAGAAGGCTATTGGGAGGAACTCAAAACTTTTCATCAGGTTTGTAGTGGTATCTCTGATACCGGAAAGAAGAGAATAGAAAAGGAACTTAACATTAAAATTCCGGATGTAATTAAACAATCTTCTTTTACAATTCATTGGGGTTATGCGGCGGCGGCTACCGTGCTAATTGCAATCGCTGCTTACTTTCTTTGGCCGGTTAAAACAAATAAGAAATCCGTAAATGAGGATAATATCAACCTCAGCTATATACCTGCCGGCAATAATCCGGTTCTCAGAATTTCGAAAGATTCAAGCATTGAACTGGACGTTATGAGAAACGGAATCATTACCCATATGGGAAATTCAATAATTGAAAAAAAGGGACCAGACTCACTTGTATATAGTACTAACAATTTTGAGACAAAAAAAGAAACAGCTGATTTTAATACAGTATTTCAAAACACGGTAGCAACCCCGCAAAACCGGCAACTGCATGTTACCCTGTCAGACGGTACACATATGTTACTAAAAGACACCTCAGCTGTTACTTTCCCTCCCGATCTTACTAATGAAAGAACTGTAGAGTTGAAAAAAGGCAATGTAAGTTTTGATGTGGCTCCTAATAAACCGAAACTATTCCGGGTAAAGGTTTTCGACGATATTTTTATAACAGCAAAAGGAACCCGCTTTAGCCTTTCAACTCAGCCAAATGCAAGAAATGTTATGGCTACCCTTTATGAAGGTTCTATTCTGATTTCAAACAAAACCGACTCCCAATTGCTGCAAGCGGCTGGCCAACAGGCATTGGCTGCAACCGACGGACCTATAAAGGTTTCCTACATCAATAATGCATTAAATAGTTCACTGCTTAACAGTGAACCAATCAGGTTTCTAAATGATGATTTTGCTTCTGTACTGAAAAAACTTGAAAAAGCATATGGAGTTATAGCGGCATTCCGGGGTAAATTTCCCGGGGGTACATTTACTGCCGGAATAAACCAAAATACTCCATTAAATGATGTAATATTAATGCTTGAATCCAGATTTCATATTCATATAGAGTTAAACGGAAATAAAATTATTGTGTTGCCGTAGGCTGCACTTCTGCCAACCTTTCCTCTAATGGCCATACGGCCGATGCCATTTCACCATTAAACCATGTAAAGTGTTACAGCATTGCTGATTATATGCCAGGGGCATATAATCAGCAGTCTGAACCCAAGTATTGACCCACACCAAACAGTCCACGGCTTCCGGCCGTGCAGGATTTCCTTGTATAAATTTTCGATACACACAAAATTATAAGGGCTTCATTTATGAAATCTGTAACTCTATTAGTAGCTTTTACTTTTGTTATAATTTCACTTACTACCCAGGCTCAATATTCGCTTACATTAAAAAATGCAAGCCCGGTAGAGTTCCTCGATTCAGTACGAAAAATAACCGGCCACAATTATTATTTTACCTGCGAAGAATGGTGGCTGAAAAATGCCGGTGTTGTTAACTGTTCGGTTCATAATGTAAGTCTGAAGCAATTATTAAAAGCCGGATTCAGCACACTTCGACTCACTTACTGTATTAAAAAAAATGGTATCGAAGTAGGTTCCCTGCCTGTGAAAGGCATATTAACAAATAAAAACGGTGAGCCTGAGCAGTTCATCAACGTAAGCGTAAAAGGAACTAACCTGTATACTGAATCAGATGAGGATGGCAGGTTTAAAATCGCCAGCCGGCATCCGATAAGTACGCTTGTATTAACAAGTGTGAACACAGATACGATTGAAAAAAACATAACCGGCCCTGAACTAATTACTATAGAATTAAACAAAAAGATAAACAAACTGGGAGATGTGATCAAAAATACCAGCACCGGGTATCAAAACCTTCCACGCGATAGAACTACCGGTTCATTTGAGGTATTGTATGACAAACAGGTTAACCGGAATATTTCTCCATTTATTCTGCAGGGGATTGAAGGAATCGGCAATGGCTTATTGTTCTGGAAAGATCCTTACAATGTAAACCGGCAGCGTATTTCAATCAGGGGACTAAGTTCTTTATTTGGAAATTCAAATCCCCTGATCGTGATCGACAACTGGCCGTATGAAGGCGATCCATGGACTGCAAGCCTGAACCCTAATGTTGTTGAAAAAGTAACTTTTCTTAAAGATGCGGCAGCAGCATCTATATGGGGCACTCGTGCCGGCAATGGCGTAATAGTAATTACTACTAAAAAGGGAACCGCATCAACCGGCAATACAATACGCTTAAACAGTAACATAACAATAGGAAGCAAACCCAACCTGCATTACGAACCAACTATGTCGACACGTGATTATGTTGATATTGAAGACTCGTTATTCCGGAATGGGTTTTACTTATCATTAAAAAATCCCGCACGCGTTGTATCACCCGTTATTGAAACACTTATACAAAAACAAAACGGATTGCTTTCTGACCTGGAGGCTAAAAAAATCTTAAACGGCTTCAGGGCATACGATAATCGTAATGATCTTAAAAAATACTTTTACCGTAATGCGGTAAGCCAGCAATATGCCATAAGTTTAAATGGCGGCTCTGACAGTCATGCCTATTTTATTTCAGCAGGATTCGATAGAAATCAAAACAGCCTTAAAAACAGCGGATATAAACGTAACAGCTTTTTGGTAAACTACCAGTTCTATCCGGCTAAAAACATTCAGGCCAATGCGTCGATACAATACCTCGAAAGTGAAACACTTAACAATAATCCGGCTCCTGATATGCACTGGAATTATATTCGGGTCGTTGATCCAGATGGGAAAGCACAGGTTGTTCCCCAAGACCTCAGGCAATACTATAAAGATACGGTTGCAAGGGGTATTTTGCTTGATTGGAATTACAGACCATATGATGAGTTACTGAAGCGATATAATAAAATGCAACTGATGAATATTCGCGTTGATGCCGGACTGCAATATAATTTCACCAGAAACTTTTATGCAAAATTACTTTACCAATATACCAGAGACAATACAGAGCAACGTGATTATATGAAACCCGACATGTATTTACCACGTCATTATTACAATAGTTACAGCGAAAGGTCGGCCGGAGGTATTATCAGGCATGTACCACCGGGCGGTATACTGGATTATGGAGATGGAAAATTCTTTTCAAAGAACCTTCGTTTTCAAACAGGCATTAACCCCACATGGGGCTCGCACGAAATAACTGTTATAGCAGGTGCTGAAAAAAGAATAGCCGAAACATCCTATTTATCCGGCCGCCAATATGGTTACAATCCCGACATGTCGGGTAGCATACCCACAGATTTCGATACACAATTTCCAATGTTTTACAATACCTCTGTGGCAAAAAGCATTGAACCAAATGAATTGAATCCTTATAATTCAAAAGATCACTATGGATCAATTTTTTTTAACGCAGCGTATACATTCAGAAAAAGATACAGCCTGTCTGCCAGCGCCCGGCGGGATGAATCAAACCTTTTTGGAGATTCCAGCCAAAAAAACATACCGCTATGGTCTGCCGGAGGCACGTGGCTTATTTCGGATGAACCTTTTTATAAAGCATCCTGGCTTACCTATTTAAAACTTCACACATCCATAGGATTTAGCGGCAATGTGATAAAATCGGTACCCGCGGTTACTACCATTGCCGGTGGCAGTTTAAATATTTACAACGCACCGGCTAACCTGATTAGCACAGCCCCCAACCCGAAACTGAAATGGGAGCAGGTGAAAATGATTAATGTTGGGTTAGACTTTACAATCGGCAAAAAAAGAGTTGGTGGAAGCATAGAATGTTATCAAAAAATATCAACTGATCTGATAGCCCCGGCACCCACTGATTACACTACGGGCAATTTATCCTATATCGGCAATGTAGCAGAGATGAAAGGAACCGGAATAGATCTTACATTGAATACCCAAAATATAATATCCTCACAGTTTAAATGGACAACCAGATTGTCAGCCAGCTTCAATCGCACCATTGTTACCCGTTATCCTGATACAGCAGACGCAACCTGGAAATACCTTGACCCTGAATTCAGGATTCCACTACAGGGGTATTCTCCCTTAGCTGTTTTTAGCCTTCGTTCGAAGGGATTGGACCCGGCCAATGGCGACCCGAGAGGATTTTTGCATGGCCAAATCAGTAAAGATTATGAAGCAATATTAAATCAAACACCTCTTAATCAACTGGTATATAACGGCCCCGAACAACCTGTTTTTTATGGCAGTATCTATAATGACTTTAAATGGAAGGGGTTCAATCTTTCTTTTTCCATCATATGGAAACTGGGTCATTATTTCCGCAACAATACTATTTCTTATACAGACCTGATCAATGGGCGCGGTTTCGGGCACGTGGATTATGAAAAACGCTGGCAAAAACCCGGTGATGAAGTATTTACCAACGTTCCATCGATGAAAAATATAAGTATACGGCGGGATCTGTTCTATAAATTTTCGGATGTTCAGGTTGAAAAAGCAGATAATATCCGCCTTCAGAATATTCAGCTGGGCTATAATTTCAACAGGCTTTATTTTAAGAGACTGCCATTCAGGGAGGCCCGGATATTTATACAGGCCACCAATATTGGCATCCTATGGAAAGCCACAAAAACAAGAACAGACCCCGATTATGTTTCAGGTATCCCTACAGGTCGTATCTGGACCATAGGTTTTAGTGTTGACTTTGAAAAAACCAAAAATGAAAAAGAATGAAAAACAATCTTATTCTGTTGATTTGGTTGTCGGCTTACGGAGCAGGCGTAACATCATGCCTGAAAAGAGAACTGCTAAACAGTACTCCCTCCAGTGCATACCAGGTTCCTTCCTCTTTGCAGGATTTGCAGGCTTTACTTGATAATGAAAGTGTAATGAACAGCAGTCCTGTTTTGGGCGAACTATCGGCAGATGCAATCTATATTACCGACCAGTTGTGGTACTCTTTAACCTCGAGGGAAAAAAATACATACATATGGGCCTCATCAATTTTTGGGTACCGTGAAGTAGTAGACGACTGGTTTTTGCCGTACCAACAGGTATTTTATGCCAATGTTGTACTTTACGAATTGCCCCATTTTAATTCTACCGGAAGCTATCAAAAACAATGGAATACAATAAAAGGCGATGCACATTTCAAAAGAGCTTATGCGTTTTATAATATAGCACAATTGTTTGCCCCCCCTTATGATGAAATAACAGACAATAGTCTGGGGATACCATTACGACTTACGCCGGTGATTGAAGTGCCGTCGCAACGCTCTACTGTACATGAAACATACAATCAGATCCTGACCGACTTATTCACCGCCCGTCTGTTACTTCCTTCCGGAGTAGACTCTGCAAACCGCAATCGCCCGTCTGTATCCGCGGTATTTGCTATGCTTGCCCGGGTATATCATTCTATGCGAAAATATGATAAGGCAGGTATGTATGCAGATAGTTGTCTGATGATGAATAATGACCTTATGGATTATAATGATTTAGACCTGTCTTCCAATATGCCTTTTAGTCGTTTAAATAAAGAAACGTTGTATCAGACCAGATTCCATGCTACAACAGATTGCCTGATTGGTTATTCGGCAAGCGGTTGCATAATTGATTCTGCACTGTATAAATCTTATGCACCCGGCGACCTGCGGCCTATGGCTTATTTTATTATGAATAAAGACCGGTTGCCCAATATCAAAGGTAGCTACTATGGCAACTACTTTCCTTTCAGCGGACTTGCGATCGACGAAATTTATTTGATAAGGGCCGAATGGCATGCAAGAAGTAAAAATACGGCAGCGGCCCTAACGGATCTAAATACGTTGTTAAAAAAAAGATGGAAGGCAGACAGTTATAAGCCAGTCACTGTACCGCCTTCCTCTGATATTCTGCAACTGATCATTGCAGAAAGGCAAAAAGAACTGGTTATACGCGGGTTGCGTTGGACAGATATCCGGCGTTTAAACAAAGAAGAACGTTCTATAACATTAAAACGTAACATAAAAGGGCAGCTATATGAACTGCCTCCAAACGATAAACGTTATGTATTACCCATCCCTCCTGCAATAATAGCCCAAACCGGAATGCCTCAAAATCCAAGATAGCCCGAAACCAGGTTTACCAAATAGGTGTATAGTACCCTGTTCGGCATGGAACATAATAGTTAGGTTGTTCAGCAGGATTAGGCCGCCAGTATGTACACGTACCAATTGTTCCATCACAGGTGTATTCTTCGCCAAACACACCTGCCAGATAATAGTAATTACCACTACGATAATACTGTGTGTAAGCTTCACAGGTTTGGCAGGGCGCCGTGGCAAATGAGCCACCTATTGCAATTGTGATGGCTAATAACACCAATGCAATTTTGATTTTTTTCATACAGAAATTTTTAACGTTAATGATATACCTACTCTTTTATACAGGTTTTCGGTTTTCCCTGATAGATATAATACCATGCGGAGGCATGCAAAAAATCAGTTAAACTGTTAACGGCTTAACAGCTTGAAAAATCGCCAAACACATGCTTCATCATTAACGTTAGACAGAAAATCGAACCGCTTTCATAAGCGATAAAGAACCAGTGCGGATATATGAGGGAACAGATAAATCAATTGCGTTTATCTGTGAATAAAGTTAACTATAAAATATATTTTAAAAAAATAATAAGAAATGCGCTTATACCCCAATAAAACCTGTATCTTATGTATTAATAAAGTACCTTACACTTACTGCCATGAACATTAAAGTTTTTACGGCTAAATTGATCTAAATAATCTGATCACTAAAAGTGCCTGATTTTACCCGTAAACGACCATTAACATTCGCGCCCCGCCTTTTCGATTTGTTAACCCGATCTGGTTCGCCGTCATAAACAGGTATCCCCATATCGTCTTCATTGCATAAAAAATTGTAATTTCCATTGTTCATACGGGTAATTTGCCCGTTATTAGCCTTAACCATTAAACGTACTGATCTGCATGGCTAAAAAAAAACGTATTGCTGCCAAAAAAACTGCCGGCGCAAAAAAGAAAAGCGCCGCACCCAAAAAGAACAATGCCCAACATAACGGGGCCCTTAAAATTAAAAAGGGAGCCGCTTCCCAAAAAAACACAACCGGGCGTCTGGTGATCCATACCCGTGACATAACAAAAATTATGGGTATCAATATCCGAACCGCCCAACGCCTGCTCAGGACTATTAAAGATTCCCTGGGCCGCGCAAAAGATGAATATGTGTCGGTAAAGGAATTTTCGAAGTATGTACATCTCGATGAAAAAGATGTGCAAGCGAACCTGGTTGAGAGCCGGTAGTTGCTCCCGTTTATTTTATTTATTACTGCTGTTAAAACAACCTGCCGGAATAAAATAATGCCGGTTGTAATTGTTTTGATATGGAAGATCTGTTTAATTTTCGAATTTGAAACCTTTGACTATAATTGCATAATTGCAAACCCGCTTATGGCTTTAGATTTTCACCGGCTCGACAACAACCAATACTTATTTGGACTTGACGACACCTGGTACAATCAACTTGCAGACATATTTGAAACCTACAGGCATTGGACAGGCATTTCTATTGACCCGTACGGTGATACGCAGCTAACCACGGAAAACCAAAGTACTTTAATCAAAATTATTGATGACTATATTAAGAAAACAGACTTGAACCAGAACAAACTAAAAACTGTAGCTATTCTGGAGTTCAGAGGTTTGATGTCATTCTTTTCAAACAGTAATTGTGACCTTAAACTTAAAGGTGACTAAATGATTTGCACTGTTTATTACAGGGTTGTAAGATTATTTAATCAAAGTCATGAAATAAAAGATCTCTTTTTTCTCCTTCTACTCTTTTTAGCTCTTAGCCTACAAATACAGCTGCACCATTTTTCGCCAGTGACGCGGGCGATGGGCTTCATCGTCCCATATGAACAAGGAATGATTGATACTCTTACTGGTGAGTGCCGCGCTTAAATGTTTGTTGTTCTCGAAAAACGGGTCTTCCTTCCCAACGGCCAGCGTTATATCCATTTTACGAATATTGTCAAGAATGGCTCCGTCGGCTAAATTGGGCATATACATGCTGGGCATGTTATAATAAATATTCTGATCGATATAGCCATTAAAAAGGTCGGGGAAAGTATTGGCCGATAAAGTGAGGTCGTACCGGGCGCTCATGGCCACCACCTTGTTAAAATATTGGGGATATTTGAAAGCGATATTAACCGCATGATAACCGCCTAAACTGCAACCTGCGGCGGTGAGCCATTTGAAATTATTGCGGAAAATGATCAGTGGCAGCACTTCCTGCAAAATATACCGTTCATACTGCAGGTGCCGCCTGATTTTATCAGACGGCGGAATATGCGCATAAAAACTTTCGGCATCAACACTATCTACACAAAACAATTGTAAAAACCCCTGCTCTATTTTATCCTGCAGCGATTCCACGATCTTCCAATTCTCATAATCGTAAAAGCGCGCCGTTCGGGTGGGAAAGAAAAGCACCGACGCTCCGGCATGACCGAAAACAAGCAGTTCCATGTGCCTGTACAATGAAGGACTAAACCACTTATAATATTTTCGGATCATTACATCTCAAATGACTGGGAAAAACAGCAAAAGGCTGGCTTATTGCTGTTACTAAATTTTAAACTTTTGCTCAAAATGCTGCAACAGCACTTCTTTCCACAAAAGATAACCCTTTTGACTCAAATGCAAACCATCTGATTCAAAAAGTTCCCTCACCGGATGTCCGTTTGCATCGAGCATGCGGTCGAATATGTTCACATAATGGTAATGATCCCCCGCTTTTTGAATGGCTTCGCCGATCAGCTTATTGGTATAGCGAATCTGGTTCACCATATTCCATCGCGAAAGACTGGGTTTTATTGAGATGAAGGTGAACGGAACGCCGGGAAACCGCTGATCGAGACAAATCAGCAGCTGGCGGAAAAAAATGTACACTTCTTCAGCGGTTCGTCCGTCGCCCAGGTCGTTATCTCCGGCATAACAAACAATATGTTTGGGCGAATAGGGCTGCATAATGCGTTCAAAGAACCATACACAGGCGGCAAGCGTGGCGCCCCCAAACCCCAGATTTACCGGGTTAAAAGGCTTAAAGTCATCGTACAATCCCTGCCACAGGCGGATGGAGGAACTTCCATAAAAAATAGTTTCAGGCGTGTAGGGTAATTTGCCTGTTAACGCTTCCAGTTTTTTAACGTCGTTTTCGTACCAGATCATTAGCTGTTGTTTGCTGACTAATTTCGAGCCCGCCTGTTGCGTTGCGGCGGCGTATTTTCCGGCCGAAATTAAGATAATTACGATGGTTTGATGGGTAAATTGTTTAATGGGTATAATATGCACAAAGCCGTGCCACGGTTCCCCTTCGACTTCACTCAGGACCGTGGCACGGCTAATTAAACAGGTTGTTCCTATAAAGTTGCTCCCGCTTTCTTGCGGTCGATCATTTTTTCCATGAGGTCGGGCACTTTATCAAATACGGCGCTCAGGCCTTTGCTGGTTTTTGTTGAAAGGAAAGATATCTGATCGCCACGGGTTACCAGAAAGCCGATCGGTTCAACCCCCATTCCACCACCGGCGCCGCCACCGGTACCTTCGCCCTGGCCTTTGCCATCCTGGCGGCCTGTTCCTTCTCCCCCGCCGTAGCCAACACCCATGCCGAATTTAATAACGGGCACACAGGTGAATTCGCCTAACTGGAACGATTGTCCCACAACAGTTTCAGTCTTTGCTTCTGTTTTTAAAAGCTCGGTAAGTTGTTTTACCGTTTCATCGAGATTAAATGGCATAACAATGATATTTTACGGTTAACAAATATTGAATTGCTTATCTGCGCAGATAAGCCACTAACATTTTCCATACCTGGTTGCGGATGCGGATGAAAAAGTAGTTTTCATTGGTGAAGCTGATCATCAGGTGACCATATAAGGCAGGATAAAAAGTAAAAGGATACAGCTGCGCGTTTTTTGTATAATCGCCGGTATCGATCGATAGCTGCCATTGCTGCACGGTACAGCTTCGCAGTACTTGCCATCCTTTTTGCAGTTTTCGCAGGAGCTTTTTTCGATGAGCGGGTTTTGTTTTCTTTGTTTTCTTTTCAGCCGGCTTTTTCTTTTTGGATGTTATTGCCGCCAGCCTGAAAGTATGTCTGTAAAACGGCACCTGCACATACAACAGCCATTCCTGCTGATACCGGATCGTACACCGCCCAAGGGATACCCATCGCAGGTTGGCTTCCGGTACTCTTGTATCGATTTCAATATATACCGGTGCGGTTAACAACCAAACAATAAACAGGCTTATGAGTAATATGATGATGATTATTACAAGTGCCACTGTTTAAAGTTCCGTAGATAAACAGAAAATAAAAATGAGGAGAATCAGGCTATTATATGACACATGTATTTTGCTGCAATGTCTTTGGCTAATACGTCATCTGATTGGCATATCGTTTTAACTGCAGTTCGGCCACCTTGGCGGCAAAACTGGTATTGATGAGCAGGTAGCCTGCATTCTCGAAACTCTGCTGGGCATTTTTGATGTCTACAATAGTGGCCTGCCGCAACTGAAACCGTTGCATGGCAAGGTTCAATAATTTTTGCGACAATTCGTAATTGGCCTTTACTGTTTCGAGCTGCTGCAGGTTGTTGTTGTAGGCCTGCCAGCTCTTCACTGCATTGGCGGTATAATTCTGCACCAGCGTGTCTTTCACCAGCCCGGCATTTTTTATGTTGATGTCGGCCACTTCCTGTTGCTTTTTGTAAATATTGCCGTTAAACAATGGTATGCTCACACCAACGCCGGCAAATGGGCCATAGCTCTGGTTCAGCAGCGAAAAGCCGGCAGCATTTTTTGTATGACTGAAATTATAGCCGCCGTTTACACTCAATGAAGGATAGCGTAGCGCAGCAGTTTCCTTTGCAATAAACTGGTTGATTATTACCTGTTGACCGGCTGCCACTATATCGGGGTTATTACGAACGGCATCGATCACCGATGCCAGCGTAATGCTTTTATCAACCAGAATGGTATCGTTGACAACAATGCTCGAATCGGGATTTAAAGTAAGCAGGGTTAGCAGATCGGTTTTATCCTGGTCAATCACCAGTTGCTGGGCCTGCAGGTTTTGTATCTGAGTGTTCAGGTCAACCTGCGCCTGAAACAGATCGGCATTATTGGCCATGCCCACATTCTGCTGCGTTTGCACCACGGTTAGTTTTTGCTTCGATACTTCAATAGATTGCTGCAGTGTTTTGGCATAGTTCTGTTGCCTGATCACATCGTAATATCGCAGCATTACACTATACACCAGCAACAGCGCCCGGGAACTTAACTGCTGCCGGCTTTGTAAGGCCGCGATGCCCAACCTTTGTTTGGCAGTCGTTACACGTCCGCCATTGTACACCAGCATCGAAGCGGTTATACCGGCACTGAGGTTGTTCGATGCGGCATTATTGCTGGTTTTATTATTGGCGGCATTGGCGTATTCCTGTTTCAGACTGCTCACTTGCTCCACATCGGAACCGGTAGCGGTAACTACCGGCAATCCGCCTGCTATACCATAACTGTTATTGATATTCGCGATATTAATATTGTTGTTCGCTATTTGTATGCCGAGGTTGTTCTTCAATGCCGTTGCTACCGCGTCGTGCAGCGTTAAAGGCCCCTGCGCCAGCAACGCAGCGGGAAATAATAAAAACAAAATGTGATGTATGATGTGTTTCATAAGTTGTTATTTATATTTCTCGCAAAGGCGCTAAGCCGCAAAGATGAACGCTTCAAGATCTGTAAGAACGCTAAGAAAAAACCTTAGTGCCTTTGCGCGAACCTTATTTTTCAATCCTGAGCGGAGCCGAAGGGCTCCATCTCCTGTTTAACCACTTTTTTGAAGCCGTGCCACGGTTCTAAACCGTGGCACGGCTATAATACCTGTAACAAGATTAAAATCGCACAGTATGATTCACCGAAAGAACTACAAACCATAAACCTCAAACTACAAACTGCTATGCGCCTTATGTTTACCTGATACATACGTGTACACAGCCGGTATTACAAACAGGGTAAGTATCAGCGAAAACATAATCCCTCCTACCACTACAATACCCAATGGAATACGGCTGGTTGAAGCAGCGCCCAAACTCAATGCAATGGGCAATGCTCCCAGTGAGGTAGCCAAACTGGTCATTAAAATAGGACGCAATCGTTGCGAAGCAGCCTCTATCACCGCTTCTTTTTTAAGCATGCCCGTTTCGCGTTTCTGATTGGTAAATTCAACAATGAGGATACCATTTTTGGTAACCAGCCCGATGAGCATGATCATGCCTATTTCGGAAAAAATATTCAGGGTTTGATGAAATGCCCAAAGGCTCAGCAGCGCGCCTGCCAATGCCAGCGGCACGGTAAGCATAATGGTAAACGGATCGATAAAGCTTTCGAACTGGGCCGATAAAACGAGATAGATTAATATCAATGCCAGCACAAACGCAAACAGAATGTTCGACGAGCTTTCGGCATAGTCGCGCGATGGACCGGTCAATGCCGTTTGAAAACCGGGATCGAGCATTTTATCGGCAATGCCCTGCATAACCTTAATGCCATCACCAATGGTTTTTCCGGGCGCCAGCGATGCAGAGATCACTGCATCTTTATACCGGTTAAAATGAAACAGGTTCGAAGGACTGCTGCTGGTTTCAACATGCACTACAGCATCGAGCGGTATCATTTGTCCCGATGAATTGCGCACATACATCTTGCTGATGTCGGTGGGTTCGTTGCGCTCCCCTCTTTCAACCTGCGCAATTACATAATACTGATAGCCGTTCATTATAAAATACGCCAGTCGGCCTCCGCTGAATGCTGCCTGCATGGCATTGATTACATCGTAGGTACTCAGACCGAGGTCTTTTATCTTCATGCGGTCGAAGCTTACCTGCAGTTCGGGCTTATTGAATTTGAGGTTCACATCTACATTCGAAAAGGTTTTATCTTTTCGTGCTGCATCTAAAAATTTCGGTATTACCTGTTTCAGTTTATTCAGGTCCTGGTTTTGTAATACGAACTGAATGGGCAACCCTGTTTTTGAACCTGATCCTACTGCTATGGTTTGCTCCTGTATGGCAAAAATTTGCGCATCATTAAATCGTCGTAATTTTTTCTGCAGGTCGGTGGTGATCTGGTCCTGACTGCGGGTTCGTAAAGCCGGCGCTACCAGTCCTAACCGCGGCTGCGACGAATTGATGGTTTGCGCCGGGGTGCGGGCAAACACAAAATCCCGTTCGGGCACTGAGTCGTACAGGTAGTTGGCTATGGCATCGGTGGCTTTTTGGGTAGCGCTGTAACTCGATCCTTCGGGCAGGGTAACGGTAAAGCGTACGCTGCTTCGGTCTTCGAGCGGCGCAATTTCGCTGGGCATGCTGCGCATAATAAGCAGGATCATCAGTCCGCACACCGCAATGATCACCCAGGCCAGCCAGCGCACTTTCATAAACCCTGTCAGTAACCGCTGATAACCGTTTTCCATAGCTCTGAAAAAGGGCTCGGTTCTTTCGTAAAACTTTCCGTGGCGGGCCTCCCCCTGCCCCCCTCCGGTGGAGGGGGAACGCCGGGTAAGGTATACGTTCAGCACAGGTGTAATGGTGAGCGATACAAATGCCGAGATCAATACCGCTGCGGCCAGCACCACGCCAAATTCCCTGAAAAGGCGCCCTGTAAAACCCTGTAAAAACACCACGGGCATAAATACCACCGCCAACGTAAGGGAGGTAGATATAACGGCAAAGAATATTTCCTTACTGCCTTCCAGCGCCGCCTTGTGTATCGACATTCCCTGCTCTATTTTACGGAAGATATTTTCCGTTACCACAATGCCATCGTCTACCACCAGGCCGGTTGCCAGTACTATGCCAAGCAGCGTAAGAATATTGATGGTAAAGCCCGACACATACATGATAAAGAAAGTAGCGATCAGCGAAATGGGGATATCGATCAGCGGCCGCAGGGCGATCAGCCAGTTGCGGAAGAAACAAAAGATCACCAGCACTACCAATGCAAAGGCAATGATGAGGGTTTCTTTTACCTCTGCCAGCGACTGGCGGATGTTTTTGGTATTATCTATCAGCACATGAAATTCAAGATCTGATTTGTTTGATCTTTTTATTTCCCCGAGGCGGCGGTTAAACTCATTGGCAATGGCAATATTATTGGCGCCGGGTTGCGGCACAATGGCCAACCCGATCGCGTATACGCCATCGTACTTCCAGCTTTGTTCCTCAACCTGCGGCCCCAGTTCAACACGGGCAATATCGCCGAGACGCACAATGCCTGTGCTGTCGTCGCGCAGGATCAGGTCGCGAAAATCTTTTTCGGTAGTAAGCCGGCCCAGGGTTTTTATAGTAAGCTCGGTATTGTTGCCATAAATTTTTCCCGGAGGCAGCTCTACATTTTCGTTGTTCATGGCCGTGCTGATATCATTATAGGCAATACCATAACTGTTCATTTTATCCTGGTTCAGCCATATGCGCATCGAATAGCTTTTGTCGCCAAATACGGTTACCGAGCTAACCTCGTCAATGGTTTGCAATTGTTGCTGCAAAACATTGTCGGCATAATCGCTCAGCTCCATCAACCCTTTGGTGCGACTTTGCACAGCAAGAATTAAAATTGGATCCGAATTGGCATCGGCCTTGGTAACTACCGGCGGCGCATCGATATCTAACGGCAAACTTTTGGTGGCCTGGCTCACTTTATCACGAACATCGCTGGCGGCGGCTTCAAGGTCAACGCCAAGGTTAAATTCAACAGTAATTACACTGCTGCCAAGCGTACTGGTTGAAGATATAGTGCGTATACCGGGTATGCCGTTGATCTGTTTTTCGAGCGGTTCCGAGATCTGGCTTTCGATAATATCAGGATTGGCGCCGGTATAACTGGTAGAAACGGTAATAATGGGAGGATCGATTGCCGGATAATCCCTTACCGCCAGATAATAATAACCCACCACGCCAAATAAGATCAGCATGAGGTTCATTACTGCTGCTAACACCGGACGCTTTAACGATAGTTCGGAGATATTCATCTATCAATTTGAAAATTTGAAAATGAGTTAATTTGAAAATGACATGGCAAATTGCTAAAATGGGAATGTGCTATTATGAAAAATGAAGAAATTGTAAGGGAGCGGTGTATTTCACTTTCAAATTTTCAAATTAGCACATTTTCAAATTAATCAATGGTTTTTACACTTCGTACCGTTACAGGAGCTCCGGGGCGGGCAAATAATACGCCGGTTACCACAACGGTATCGCCGGGATTTAATCCACCTGTAATGGCAACATTATTGGCCATGCGCAAACCGGTTTGCACGTTTACAAATGCAGCTTTACCATTTTTTATCACCACCAGCTGGTTGTTCTTATCATCGGGTATAATGGCATTGGAAGGCACCAGCATGGCTTTTGACTGCAGTACGCCCTTCACATACACTTTTACAAAAGCCCCGGGCGATTTATAACCGTTTGGCATTACCGCACGCACTTTTATGTTACGGCTCAGCGCGCTTACCTGCGGCTCGGTGGCAATGATCACTGCTTTTTGTTTAAGGGAGTCTGTTCCGTCGGAAAGCACATCTACAGTGGCACCTTTTTTTATCAGCGAGCTGTATTGTTCGGGCATCATGAAATCGACTTTTGTTTTGTCGACCTGCTGCAGCGTAGCTATAACCGATGTCGGCGACACGTAAGCGCCGGGGCTTACCTGCCGCAATCCTACCACGCCGTTAAAGGGCGCTTTTATGATGGTTTTATTTATCTGGGCCTGTGTATAAGCAATATCGGCCTGTGTGCTTTTCACATTGTTCAGGGCCAGATCATAATCGCTTTGATTGATGCCGTTAATGGCCAGCAGCTGCCGGTCGCGCTCTTCGGTTTTCTGATAAAGATCAAGCAGCACTTTCGACTTCTGCATCTGCGCCTGCAGGTCATCGTCGTATATACGCGCAATGAGTTCGCCCTGCTGTACGCGGGCGCCTTCGGGCACATGCAAATAAGTAATGCGGCCGCTTACCTCGGGATGCAGCTCAACATATTCATTGGCCACAATGCTTCCGGTAGCTTCTACGGTGTTGCTGATGTTTTTTGCATTCGCCACCATTACATCAACAATGGCCGGTTTGCTAACCGTTGCCGCCGATTTTACCGAAGCGGCTTTTCCTTCACAGGCAGTTATGAAAGCCATTATACAGGCAGTGCCTGAACAGTAAAGTATTATTCTTACGAAAGAAATTCTTTTGTTGCACCTATTTTTCACGTGGTTACTTTTTGAGTTTGTTATCTGTGTTCGTGTGCGTTAACAGACGTTAAAATAAAAGCGGGCTGGTTGCAACACGTGGCCGTTAACGATGGATTAGGAAGTGTTAATTAACGGTTAATGGGATAAAGCGGTTAATAGTTTGTGGTTCTTTCGGTGAATCATACTGTGCAATTTTGATCCTGTTTCAATTTTAAGGTGCGGGAGGTAATAATGATTTTCCAAAGCGCGGTAGCAACCACAAACCGCAAACCACAAACAAACACATTTGCGCCTTTGCGAGAAACTAAAGCCAAAAAAGCTAAGCAATGTGTTAGAATCAGATAATTACGTAATTAATATCTGTTTAATTTTAGTTTATCCTTTACCACAGGAAAAAGTCCATATGAAGCATTTAAAGAAACAACTGCAACAGGGCGCCACCCTCCATGGCTGCTGGCTGAATTTAGGAAGTGCGGTGACCGCCGAAATCGTTGGACTATCGGGATTCGACTGGGTGCTGATAGACCTTGAGCATGGCGCAGGCTCCGAAAAGGATGTATACAACCAGCTTCAGGCGCTTGAACATACACCGGCTGCCGCCATTGTGCGTATTGAAAGCAGCCAGCGGCAACGGATACATCGCATACTCGATATGGGCGCCGAAGGCATAATGTGCCCCCGCATTACCAATACGGCCGAAGCTGCCGCCGTAGCCAGCGGATTGCATTATCCGCCCGATGGCACCCGCGGCGTAGCCAAAATGGTACGGGCCACTGCATTCGGACAAAACTTTCAAAACTATTATCAGCAGGCTAAAGAAAATATAGTTGGTATTGTACAGATCGAAACCACCGAAGTGCTCGATCATCTCGATAGCACTGCCGCACTCGATGGCATTGACGTATTGTTTATCGGCCCTGCCGATTTAACCATGGCATTAGGCATCTTTGGTCAGTTCGATCATCCGTTATTTATTGATGCAGTAAAGGCAACCGTGAATGCCGCTAATAAAGCAGGTAAGGCAACCGGTATTTTATTTTTTAATCCCGCCGAATATGCCCGGTATCACAACATGGGCATACGCATGATAGCCTGTGGCGCCGATTCCACTTTTGTTGCCGATTCAGCCCGCAACATGGCTAATACATTACAAACTTTTCGACCCTCAGGAAAAACCGGCTTGGCATGACATTATCCTTATTCTTATCAGAGCCTGCAGTTATATTATTTGCGGGTATCGTTATAGTGGCCGGTGGTATCATCGGATTAAAGCTGCATCCATTTCTGGCCCTGTTACTGGGAGCGCTGGTGGTTGCTATTATGACGCCCGTATCGGTTCTTGAACAATATGCCATAAGCAAGGGAGCCACACCGGCAGCCGCCCTTCAGCAGGCGACCCGGAGCGCCGGTGAAAGAGTAGCATTGGAGTTTGGAAATACCTGTTCAAAAATCGGCATCATCATAGCCATGGCAGCCATTATAGGAAAATGCCTGCTCGAAAGCGGAGGCGCAGAACGCATCGTGCGATCGGTATTACGGCTCACCGGTTTAAAAAGAGCACCGGTAGCTTTTTTGGTAAGCAGTTTTTTTGTAGGCATTCCCGTATTCTTTGATGCCGTTATATTACTCATGACGCCGCTGGCGAAAACGATCAGCATGCGACTGGGAAAAAATTATTTGCTGTTCATTCTTACGATCGCAGGCGGGGCAGCCATGGCCAACTCACTGGTGCCGCCGGCCCCGGGGCCATTGTTCCTCGCAGGTGAAATGCATATTGCCATGGGCACCATGATGATCGCCGGTATTTTACTCGGACTGTTTACCATTACAGCAGGTTATTATTATGCCGTATGGGTAAATAAAAAATGGCCTGTTGAATTAAGAGATTCACTCGATGCAAAGCTCGAAGATATCAGATCGGTTTCGTTACAGGAAACCAAACAGCTTCCTCCCCTATGGCTGTCGCTGCTGCCGCTATTAATACCATTGGTGTTCATATGCGCCGATACAGCACTGCATTCAGTACATGGCGGCGATACCGCAACAATATCATCTTCTTTGTTTTTGCAAAACATGGCCGGTATAATAAAATTCCTGGGCGACAGAAATATTGCCCTGGTCACTGGCGCGCTCATTGCATTATTAATACTGGTGGTACACAAAAAAGAAAGCAGGGCCGGATTAAGTTCTTTTGTGCAGGGAGCGGTAATAAGTGCGGGTGGTATTATACTGATCATTGCAGCCGGCGGCGCTTTCGGAGGTATGCTGCAGCAAACGGGCATCAGTCAACGCATTGCCCTGTGGACGAAAGATTATCAGATGGCCCTGATACCAATGGCATTTTTTATCACCGCGATTGTGCGAACAGCGCAGGGTTCGGCCACCGTTGCATTGATAACTGCATCGGGCATTTTATCGGGATTAACGCATAATACCAGTTTGCCTTATCATCCATTGTATTTAGGACTGGCCATTGGCTGCGGATCGAAATTAATTCCGTGGATGAATGATGCCGGTTTCTGGCTTATTTGTAAGATGTCGAACCTTACCGAAAGGGAAACCTTACGGGCGTTTGCGCCTATGCTGCTGGTGATGGGGTTAACAGGGTTAATAATAATCATGATTGCGGCGAAGCTGATGCCGTTGGTGTAATATCGAATAACGAATGTCCAATGATAAATGTCGAAGTTGTTTTTATTTCAGCATTCTACATTTCGATGTAAATATCGAATATCGAATGTCCAATGATAAATGTCGAAGTTGTTTTTATTTCAACATTCTACATTTAATATTCATTATTCGATATTGGTTTAATGCCTTTGCGTGAAATTTTAAATAAAAAAGTGAAGTATCAATATGGAAAAGATTGGATTCATAGGATTAGGCATCATGGGTAAGCCCATGGCATTGCATTTAGTAAAAGCAGGCTACCCGGTATGCGTATTGGAAAAGAACAAAGCTGCCGCCGAACTGGTTGAAGCAGGCGCCAAAGCTTATGCTACCGGTAAGGCCATAGCGCAGGAATGTGATATTATCATAACCATGCTGCCCGATTCGCCCGAAGTGCTGGAAGTAGTTACAGGCGCTGAAGGAATTATAGAAGGTGTACGCTCAGGCAGTTTGTTTATCGATATGAGCACCATTGCGCCTTCGGCTGCCAAAGAAATTTATCGGTTGTTACAACAAAAAGGTGTTGAAGCACTGGATGCCCCCGTATCGGGCGGACAGGTTGGCGCTACATCTGCTTCATTATCTATAATGGTGGGCGGTACTGCTCCTGCGTTTGAACGGGCCCTGCCTTTGTTCAAAGTAATGGGAAAAAATATTGTGCTCATCGGAGAACCGGGCGCCGGCCAAATGACAAAAGCCTGCAATCAGATGATCGTTGGCATGACCATATCGGCCGTTGGCGAAGCCTTTGCCCTGGCGAAAAAAGCAGGTGTTGATCTGGAGAAAATGCGCGAAGTGCTGCTGGGTGGTTTTGCGCAAAGCCGCATTCTCGATTTACATGGTAAAAGAATTATCGACGAAAACTTCACCCCCGGCTTCAAAATAAAACTGCATCGAAAAGATATGAATATCGCCCTGCAGGCCGGAAAAGATTTTTCGGTTCCGTTGTATGGCACGGCACAGGTTAGTGCACATATGGATGCATTGATAGCACAGGGCAAAGGCGAATGGGACCACAGCGCTATCGCATGGCTGATACAACAGTTGTCGGGAATACAATAGATACCGGTTACCGGTTACCAGTTGCCGGATACCGGGAAACAGGAAACTGGTAACAGGAACCCGCACCCTATTATTGCTAAACTCAGGAAACTTATTCAGATGAAAAATATAAAAAGCGCCCGCATCAGGGAAATGATCGTAACACCAATAGCCATCACCGATCCACCCTTACTTAACGCAGCGGGCTTGCACGCACCTTATGCATTACGTACCATTGTTGAGCTGATCACCGATGATAATATTTCGGGCGTTAGCGAAATTCCGGGTAATATAAGCATCAACGAGTCCCTTGAATCGGCCCGTCATATCATTATAGGAAAATCTCCCGTTCAGTTAAACAGCATCGGCCGTGAGCTGGAAAATTATTTTGGTAAGGAAACAGCAGCACAACGCGGCGATACGCCCTGGGATCAGCGAAAGCTGGTGCACATCTTCAGCGCCATTGAAGTAGCCTGTTTAGATATCATAGGTAAAATAACAGGTTTGCCTGTAGTTGACCTGCTGGGCGGAAAGATGCGGGAACGCGTGCCCTTTGCTGCCTATCTTTTTTATAAATATGAAGGCGCCGGAGGCGATCTTGGGTTTAACATCGATGAACAGGCAACCGGATGGAGCGCCGCCCGTCAGGCAAAAGCGCTGGATCCCGAAGGCATCGTACAACAGGCAAAAGCCATGTGTAAAGAATTTGGATTTCGCTCTATAAAATTAAAAGGCGGTGTATTTGAACCTGCGCAGGAAACAGCAGCCATTTTTGCCTTACGCGAAGCCTTTGGTGCGCATATGCCATTACGTATTGACCCGAATGCTTTGTGGACGGTTGAAACCTCCATACAATACGGCCGTAAAATGGAAGGCATTATCGAATACCTCGAAGATCCTACAAGGGGGCAAAAAAATATGTCGATCGTACGGCAGGCGCTTAAAACGCCGCTGGCCACCAATATGTGTACCACTTCATTCGACGATATACCGGCCAGTGTTGCCATAGGCGCTGAAGATATTATTCTGAGCGATCACCATTTCTGGGGTGGCTTAAGAGCCTCCATGGAATTATCGAAGATATGCTCAACATTCGGAAGGCATCTTTCCATGCATTCGAACAGTCATTTGGGCATATCGCTGGCCGCTATGGTGCACCTGGGCGCAGCCCTGCCCCATTTGCTCTACGACCTCGATACGCATTATCCTTGGCAGTCGGACGAAGTGATCACTGCCGGTCGTTTTACGTTTGAAGACGGCGCTGTTGCTGTTCCCTCAGCACCTGGTTTAGGCGTAGAGCTCGACAAACAGGCGCTGGCACGACTGCATCAGAATTATATAAACTGTGGACTGACCAAACGCGATGATGAAACAGAAATGCAAAAAGTAGTACCGGGCTGGAAGTTTGAAGCAGTTCGTTGGTAAATACCCCCATAGCACAACCGCGTTGCATTCACTCAGCCACTTAATTACGCTCAATTTCTTTCTAAAAAAAGGCGGATCACTCCGCCTTTTTTATTTATATCGTCGTTAGTACATACCGTTACGGATATTTGACATTTGGACATCAAGATATAAAATACTACATTTACAATCTCTCGTCCATATTCCTATTAAATCTCCTTCAGTTTCTTCCAACCAAATCGTCATAAACGCCTTAATGAAGGCTATCTGAGAGCATCTGTTAATTTTTACCCGCTTAAGTGAAATCTGTTCCTGGCGTGTTCGGGCACTTTCGTTTTATCTGAATACTAATCTAGGCTCAATTACTGCCAGATATACTGCTATACCTGGAGATAAATAATGTATTAACCACTAAACAACTTATATGAAACAACAACCCCTGTTTTCAAAATTAGTTTTATGCCTTTGCCTTGCAATCAGCTTTCATCAGCTACGTGCCCAGGACCTTCGCGATACCAGAATGGTAGGCACCCTGGCTTTTGCCACTAATAGTTACATGGATTCAATTGCCGCACGTAATATGTATGCAGCCGTTACAAGAATACTTGTGCAAACCAAGCGGTTTACCATACTTGAAATAGACAAATGGAAACTAACCCAGGATGAAATTGAAAGGCAACGTAGTTCAGGTTTTCTGGAAAGTGATATTATTAAGCAGGGTAAAAGTTTGGGTGCGCAGGTGTTGATTGCAGGTTTTGTAAAAAATGCAGAGTTATACCAATATGATGGTAAATATTCAGCACGGGTAGACTATGAGTTAAAATACATTGATGTAGAAACCGGCAAATCCATAGCAGCAGCTTCGTTTACAGGTGATAGCGAAAACATGAATACAAAAGCCCATAAGTTGTCGAACGGCTTGTCGAAGGCCGCTGTCCCTTTGTTTTTTGCTGCCAATAAAAACTGGAAAACAGTTATGCTTTCCAGCGCTGCATTGAACGTTATGTCGGAACAGGAAAAAAATGCTATTAAAGGAAAAACCATTGATGCTATTGAAGAATCAGTTGGCCAGGTAAATGCATGGGTGCACAAAACCTTCAACTTTAGCCTGCTTTTTTTGCAAGCTATGGATGAGGATAAGAAAAAAGGAGTTCAATCAGTATTGGTCGAAGGCGGTGAAGATATTGGTATGAAAAAAGGTTACAAACTGAAAATGGTACTGGTAACCGAAATCGAAACAGCCAAAGGCAAGATCAGGGATGAGGAACCGGTAGCCGAACTTGAAATAGAAGAAGTGCGCGCCGAAACATCCAAATGCAAGGTAACAAGAGGCGGCACACGCATACAGGAAATTGCGCAAAACAAAAACATGCGTATTGTTTTTAACTAAAACAACCATTACTGTATGCTGAATAAATATACCATTCTGGCTGTTTGTTTATGTGCCGGTATTAAAGCCATTGCACAGTCTGCCCTGCCTCCTGTTAACCGCTCACAACTAACCATAATGGTGGTACCTTATACCTCTAAAGGCGAAGATATACTTACCCGCATTGAAAACGATGCCGGTTATAAAGATGCCATTGCCGCCATTAATACCGCCCTGTTAAACATGGGATATAAAGTGCTGGATTTTAAGGAACACATGGATATAATAAATCAGCGAAGGGAAGTTACCAAAGCAACGTCCCAAAGCGATCGCATGAAAAAATATATCGAAGAGGCTCCTGTTGATATAATAATTGAAGCTGAAATAATATGGAGCGATCCGCCCGGCGAACCCACCCACCGACAGGTAAGGGTATTGCTGAAAGCAGTTGATAAATATACCAGCGACGTTTATGCCAATAGCACCACTATACAATCTTACCCACGTGAATTTTCGGGCCTGCCACAAGCCATTGACCACGCATTCACGAAAGATGGCGTTACCCAGTTCAGAACGTTTCTTAAGCAACTGGATATATCATACGCTTCATTGTTAACAGCCGGGCGGCCAATGAAGGTAAAATTTGAAGTGGCCCCCAACGGAAATTTTGATTTAACCAGAAGAATAAGTACAGAACGATTGTCGGATAAAATTATACAGGCTATAAAACAATATGCTTACAAAGGCCAGTATAAAGTGATTGGCGAAACAGAAACATACATAGATTTTGTAGCACAGGTTCCGTTGACAGATGAAAAAGGCAACTCAGTAACACCTACCGAATATTTACGCTATAAAGTAGACCAATACTTGTTTGCATTGGGTTTTGATATGAGATATTCTACACTGGGCGCCTGGATAAATTTCACTTTAAGAAACAGAAATTAATCGTTATGCTTAGTCCGGAGCTGATCATACTATTGTACAAACTGGCAAGTTTGTTTTCAGGGGTATTCATTTGTTACCTCGGGTACCGGCTTTTTATGAATGGAATTTTTGGCCCGACTGTAGATGCCAGTTTTACATTCAGGGAAAACTCAATATTAATAAAGAAATCGGCCCCCGGCACCTTCTTTTCTTTACTGGGGGCAACTATTATCTGCGTTTCTGTTTACAAAGGCCTCGAACTTGAAAATAAAAAAAACAACAACAGCATATCTCCGGTTGAACAGCCGGCAGAAAAACCGCTGTTAAATAAAACTGACAAATATGAAATTGAAAAAAATAACAATAGCTCTTTTGCTTTTACTAACTACTACCTGTTTGGCAGCCCAAACAAAGGATGCAGATATAACGCACTCCTATATGCTCGGCAAAAACTTTTACAACAAAGGTGATTATTTACTTGCGTATAAATATTTGCTGATTTTTAAGTATTGCCATATCGACAGCTTAAAAGCTCCGGAGAATAAAAGCGAATTAGAGCGCATTGACAAAGCCATTAAATATTGCGAAACAAACCTGACACAGGAAGAGCCTGCATTTTCTTTTACCAGGGCAAAAGGTTTCAGGGAAACAGCAGCGAACTCCGACAGCCTTAAAAGAGCTATTATACAAGACGCACCAAAACTACCTGATTAAACTACTCATATACCAATAAGCCATGTTTAAGCTATTAACCTTGTTTTGTACGCTAAGTACATCATTATGTTTTGCACAGAAAAGAATTACCGTTGACTTTGGCAAAGGATGTTCATTTAATGAGCAACCAGCTTCAACAGACAAAATTTACACCTTTGACCCCAGCGCTGATGCGCAGGTAATTATAAATAAAATCGTATCTGAAATAGGGTTAAAAGTAAATTTTGTAACGCTGGCCGTTAGCATAGATAATGCGTACGCTGTTATAGATAAGGGCGTGAGGTATATATTCTACAGTGAAAATTTTATAGAGAAAATAAATTTAAAGGCAAATACAAATTGGTCATCGGTATTTATATTGGCGCATGAAATAGGGCATCACTTAAATGGGCACACGTTAGATTCTTTAGATAAAAACGGATTACGCGACCAGTATGAGTTGGAAGCAGATGAGTTTGGCGGATTTATACTGGCCAGGTTCGGAGCTTCGGTAAGTGAATCGCAAAGCGCTATTCAAACGGCGGTTGAAAAAGAACAGCAAACGGGCTCATATCCAAACAAACGGGCCAGGTTGGAAGCCGTTACAGTGGGCTGGAAAAGAGGCATTGCAACAGCTAAAAAAGAAATTGAGATTTCTGTGCCTCCGGGTCAGCCCATCAATTTTAAAACCGAAAATGTAAATAAAGAATGTGAAGCGAATAATACAGGCGATTACTCATTTACCAATTCAACCCCCAAAAGGGTTAAGGTGTTTGTTTACTTACCTGCACCGGAAGGAATACTTAGTGCCGAACCAATGATCGAAGCACCTTCAGGAGGATACATGAGTGTAAAATGGTTAGCCGGAGAAATAATCATCGAACCCGGACAAACAGAAACCATCTTCAATATTAAAGCAATGGCATTGGTGTGTGATATCCGGGAAATTTCTACTGACAGCTATGGCCTGCCAAACGGATTTACAAGAAAAAGCAATATTCTGGTAGAAAAATGCAAGTCGAAAACCTATGTTATTAAATAACTTTCCGGTTCTTCACCCATCTTTTTACAACAGCTCCCTTCCACAACCACAACCCCGATACTACCACAAGTGGAAATAAAACCCATCTTACCATCATCGATGCCACGGGAATAGTGGCTACCGGTCCGTACAGGAACCCTATAATGGGAATACTGAACACAATATGCATCCAGCGAATGATCTTTCTTTCTGTGGAAGCCTTCATAGCTTACTTTTTTAATCATTAATTGATGATGTAAAACTACCCACAACCAATAGCCTGTATGAGGTTGAGTAGATGACCGGGGCACATGAATCGACATCAGTTATGCGAATGCAGACTATATTCCAAATTATTTATATTTGAAGCTGATAAATAGCCATTAAAACAAAAATTGCATGCAGCATATCATCTTATTACACGGTGCGCTTGGCAATAAAGATCAGCTGTTGCCATTAGCCCATTCGCTCGACGATCAGTTTCAGGTACATGCCTTTAATTTCAGCGGACATGGAGGGCGGCCATTTGCGGCCAATGCTTTTTCAATTCCCTTCTTCAGCAACGAAATAGAAGCCTATATGAACGAAATGGGTATTGAGCAGGCCCATATTTTCGGTTATAGCATGGGTGGATATGCCGCCATGTACCTCGCCAAACACCTTCCCGCTAAAGTCGGCAAGCTTATTACGCTGGCCACTAAATATCATTGGGATGAAACCATTGCTGCAAGGGAAGTAAAAATGCTGAACGCAGCTACCATTAAAGAGAAGGTGCCTGCCTTTGCAGAACAGTTACAGCAACGCCATGCCCCCAACGACTGGGAAGCGTTACTCGAAAAAACAAAGGAATTGTTGACTGGTTTGGGAAAACAAAACGCATTACAACCCGAAGATTATACCTCCATTACCACACAATGCATGCTGCTGCTGGGCGACCGTGATAAAATGGTAACACTCGATGAAACGGTAGCCATATACAAACAATTGCCCCATGCCCAATTGGGAATTTTACCAGGCACCCCGCATCCGCTTGAGCAGGTGAATATAGGTTTGCTGGTTCAGCTTATCAATGAATTTCTATTATAACAAAAGGTATAACAACGATCTTCAAATTAGCAAATATCCATATCCGTTTCCAGCAACCGTATTTAATGTAAAATTCATTCGTAATTATTGGGTAAACGAAAGGAATGCTGAACTTTTGTTGAAAACCTGATAAATGAAATCCTTTTTAATTGGTTTGCTATTACTGATGCTAATGGCAATGTTTGAGAGATGCAGCAAAAAGGATGTTATTACAGATTATATTCCCACGGATTCGATCGGTGTGATAAACAAATGGATTTTAGATACCATGCGACGGTATTCTTACTGGACAGACGATATTCCCAACAAACCGGATTATTCGTTGAACCCGGATGCATTTTTCAATAGTATTAAATCTTCACATGACCGGTTCTCCTGGATCAGCACCAGCACTTCCATTGCTCCGCCTTCCAACTCATGGTTTACCTATGGGTTTCATTACGCTTTTGTTCAGGTGCCGGGATATGATAACTACCTCGGAGTAGTTACATTTGTAAATAAAAATGGCGGGGCCGATAAAGCGGGACTACAACGGGGCAGTTATTTTATGAAGGTAAACGGTGTTTCGGTTAATCAGGATAATTTAAATGCAGTGAACCAGCAATTGAGAACCGGTACCGGTATTCAACTTACGACGGCTATATACGAAAACAACGCCTGGAAAACCGACACCACAGTAACGGTCGCTGCCTTTTTTAGTTCAGAAAATGTAGTTACCTATACCCGTTCTTTTACTGCCGGAAGTACAACTACCGGTTATATTTATTATAGTTCATTTGATGAAAATTACGATTATAGTCTGCTTAAAGCATTTACCAGATTAAAAACAGCCGGGGTAACTGAACTGATTCTGGATCTGCGCTACAATGCCGGAGGCAGTGTGGCCAGCAGTGCTAAATTAGCAGGCATGATAGCGCCTGCAATGGGTGCAGCGGATACGTATGTTATATTAGGGGGTAACCGGTATGAGGGAAAGCTTGTTCGCAGTTTGCAACAGGTGCTCAATACATCGGGCAATTCTTACGGACGGCAATACACTGATCTGCAGGCCATACAATTACCGCTACGCCGGGTTTTTATTCTCACTACGGCAGCAACAGCTTCGGCGGCCGAACTGGTGGTTAATAATCTTAAACCCTACCTGCAGGTAATACAAATCGGGCAAACGACTACCGGCAAAGATGAGGCTGGCTTTAAAATAACAGATACCCGGTCTCCGCGCAGCGTTTACTGGACACTGGAACCGATTGTATATAAATTATTCAATCGTGCCGGTGAAGGTGGTTATTCAGGCGGTCTTGTTCCCGAATATGTGGTGAATGAAACGGCCGAATTGCCGCTGGCAGATGCCGGTACAACTGCCGACCCACTCGTAAAACAAGCGCTGCAATTAATATATGGGAATGCCTTGCCGCCGGCATACAGCGATTTGCGCAGGTCACATGCGACTATACCTGCTCAAATGATATACCATTCGGCTACCGCACAGGCTCAGGCGTCATCAGAGATTAGCATAAACAAACTGCGTTAATTTGCAAAGAATAATATATTTATGCTTTCACAATTAATAACCGACAAGGAATTGCTTAAGCAAATGCAGGCTAACGATGAGCAGGCTTTTGCACAGTTGTTTCACCGTTATTGGGAGGAACTGTACATCGCAGCAGGTAAGCGCCTTGGAAAAGCTTCTGAAACGAAAGACATTGTACAGGAAATCATGGCCTCTTTATGGATAAGACGAAATGCCATCAGCACAAATGAAGAAGGCTCCCTGAAACCATATCTATATACTTTACTACGCTATCGCATATTCGATGCCATTGCGCAGGACAAGCGCATGGAAATAACTTATCATGTGTTTCAACAGGTATTATCCCTTCAGGAATCCCATGTTCTTGAAGACGTGATGGCGAAGGAGTTGTATAAAGTCATTGATCAGGAAATAGAAACCATGCCAGTCACCATGAAAAAGGTGATACAACTGAGCCAGCGCAAGGGCTATTCCATTGCTGAAATTGCCGAAGGCCTGGCGCTGTCTGAAAAAACAGTGCGTAACCTTACATCCCTGGCCATGGCGCGCATCAGGGACTGTATCAATAAATATTATGCCGATGCACCGGTGTCTTCTTCCGCACAATTTGCCTTTATACTTTTTGTACTCTCACTTACAGGTATTTAACGCTTAACATATTGGTAATATACTTCTTCGGGATAAAAACAACGTTCGCCCCGTATTATAGTACTGAGTACAGGAAACATGGAATTTATTAAAAGCACATTCAAAAATTATCTTAACGGGAAGGCTAACGAATCGGAAGCCGCTATGGTCAATGCCTGGTATGCTGAAACAGGCGACGGGCAAACGCCGGCGTGGATTACTCAAAAACACCTTCGCCGTGCGAAAGCAGAAACATGGCAAAGCCTGTCGGCACAACTGAATTTACCCGTAAATACAATGCCGCAACCGTCAGGGATGAAATTGATACATCTGCGAAAGTACCTGCCCTATGCAGCTGCATTGGTTCTGATGGTTACGGGTTGGTCAGTATTTCGCTGGCTAACGGCACCGGCAGCACCCGCACGAAAACTGTCAATGCGCCAGACATTTTCAACGGATACGGGGGTTCGTAAAAAACTGAGTTTGCCGGATGGCACTATCGTTTGGCTGAATAATGGTACCAGACTTTCCCTGTCGGTTGCCGACTATCGCAACGCTGCCACCCGCGAAGTATGGCTCGATGAAGGAGAAGCATATTTTGAAGTGGCAAAAAACCCGGCAAGACCCTTCATTGTACATGCAGATTCGCTTCATGCAAGGGTATTGGGTACAGCATTCAATATACAGGCCTATCGCCAGCTGGCAACTATGCAGGTACTGGTAAGTCATGGCAGTGTGCAGGTATCAGCCGCGGGCAACATACTCGATACACTTGGGCATAACCGGCAGCTCACCTATTACAGTAAAAGCCATTTTTATGTAACAGTAACAACTGCTGAACAGGGGCTTGAATGGTGGAACAATCATTTTATACTGAACAAGGCGGGTTTTAAAGAAATGGCATTGCGGCTGCAACTCAGGTTCGGCGTACAACTGTCGAGCAATAATCAGCGCATTTTACAAACATCATTTTCGGCCGGCTTTCCGGAGAACGCTTCACTGGAAGATGTGCTGGCCATATTGTGCACTATATATAAAACAAGTTATCACCGTATCGACAACCGTATAATTATTCAGTAAACAACATTATTTATCACAGCAAAAATTGTTCTGACACAGAGCATGGCAGCGCTATGCCCGCACAACACTAACCCAAACTGCATATTTAAATTATGAAATTACGTTTATTTCTTTTTCCTGGTCTGTTGTTATTCATTCATGCACAACTGCACGCACAGATATTAAAGGAGAAAAAACTGACTGCTTCTTTTAAAAAAGAACCACTCAGCCTGCGTTTAAAAGCTATAGAAATGCAAAGTGGTATCACCATTGCTTTCGACGAAAATCAGGTAGCGCAAAAGCAGGCAGCTGCTCATGAATTTCTCAATGCTGCGCTGCAGGAAATATTGCAACAGGCACTTAAGAATTTTTCGCTTGAATACAAAGAGGTAAACGGAACAATAGTGATTTTGACCAAATCGCAACCACTATCACCGGTACAGTCGCCAAAAACCACAGGCATCGTGAGCGGCAGAATTATTGATGAAGAAAGCGGCGAGCCTGTGTCGGGAGCCACTATTCAGTTGAATAATAAATCCGTTGTAACCGACATAGATGGCAGTTTCTCCATGCAAATACCCGAAGGATCGTATCAGGCGCATGTTTCTTCTGTTGGCTATGTAGCAAAAAAAATTACCGACATCGAGGTTGGAAATGATGGGCCGTTTGTATTGAACCTGACGCTGAAACGCGAAAAAAACAATCTTCAGCAGGTTACGGTAACCGCTACCGCCCGAAAAGAAAGTGTTGCTTCGTTATTTGCCCGCCAGCAAAATAATGCGGCCATGACAAATGGAATTTCAGCCGAACAAATCAACCGCACACCCGATAAAAATGTGGGCGAAATTATGAAGCGTGTAAGCGGAGTAGCCGCGGTAGACAACAGATACCTCGTTGTACGCGGGCTTAGCGAGCGGTACAACCAGGCCATACTCGACGGACAGGTAATGCCCAGCACCGAATTGAATCGTAAAAATTTCAGTCTGGATATTGTACCGGCTACTATCGTTGAAAATATAACCGTTATAAAAACCCTGACGCCCGACCGGAACGCTGAGTTTGGAGGCGGGCTGGTAGAAGTAACTACTGTCGACATTCCAACTCAAAACTTTCTGAACCTGAGTATTGGCAGCAGCATCAATGATAAAACAACCAATAAGAATTTTCTATCACTGCCGCTTGAAGGACGCGAATACCGCGGTCAGTTGTCAAAAAGCCGTACATTATTCGGTAGCCTCGACTGGAAAAACCCTGCAGCTATTTTTGATTATTATGATAGCCATGATAAAAATCCCGGTCTGATAAGCAACAACTGGGGTATCACTTCTTTTAAGGCGCAGCCATCACAAAACTACCAGTTTTCGCTGGGCAGGGTACTTAAGTCGGCTCACAGCGATCAAAAATGGGGCCTTGTTGCTTTGGGCAATTACAGAAATACATTGCAGATACAGGACATAAATACAGGCAGGGATGGATGGCTGGGAGCTCCCGTGGAATTAGATGGGGCAACCGGCAAACGGTATGGATTTACCACCAATATTTCAGGCCTTGTTGGCCTTGGGTTTCGCAATAAAAATACCCGTATCAAAGCAAGCACCCTGTACCTGCGTACATTAGACCAGCAGCTGCTGCTGGTTGATCATGGTTCAAACCAGGGGGGAAACTGGGGGTTGAATGACGTTACCTACCAAACAACCCTTTTGCAAAACCAGCTTTCAGGCGAACAGTCTATCGGTCACAAAGGCGTTAAACTGAATTTCACAGGGAGTTATTTGCAAATGAACAGGCTGCGTCCCGACAATCATTTTATGATTACAGGTGCTATATTAGATTCTCTGGCGCCCAATAATGTGAATGTAATCGGGTCGGGTACACGGTTCTGGACCCGGGCGCTTGAAAAAAATTATTCCTGGGATGCGGCGGTGAGTGTACCATTTTTAATCAAACAAAACAGTCAGATATTTAAAGGCGGCTACAGTGGATGGAATAAAGACCGTTCGTTTTACACGCTTTTTGGAAACAATGTTGCCAATACCTCTGTCAATGGCGTTGCCTGGTATGTACCGTTGAGCAGTATTTATACTGCTGAATACAGCGCTTCCTTTGATTTTCAGCGCAGGTTTTTTGATACTTACCACAAAGCGGCCACCCTGCATGCTGCTTATGCCATGCTCGACAATAAATGGGGCGAACACTGGAGATTGGTTTGGGGTGTTCGTGCGGAATATTATAACCTGAATAAAATCAATTCGCAGGTAGATTCACTGCAGGCAAGGAATCCGGGGCTGGATTTTACGGCCCTTCGTAACCGGGAAAAAAATCTGAATCTGTTCCCTTCGGCCAATCTTACTTATCATCTTAACAGGCAAATGAACCTGCGTGTTTCGTATGCCAAATCTATTATCCGCCCCGATCTTCGCGAACTGGTAAATTTTGCCCAATACGATTATGAGCTGGGAGGTCAGTACCATGGAAATCTTGTACATTCTACAATTATTCACCATTATGATTTACGCTATGAATGGTTCCCATCGGCAGGTGATATTTTATCTGCATCTGTATTTTATAAAAAGCTCAATTACCCTATGGCCATTTATCAGATGTATGGGAATGCCGATTACCAGTTGCTTAATGATAAAGATGCAAAAAACTATGGCATTGAAATAGAAGCCCGCAAGTCATTTGCGTTCACCGGAATACCTGTTTTACGCAATATTACTTTATACGGCAACTTTACCTACCTCGATGCCGAAGTACGGCAAATGCTGGCCGAGGCTGTGGCTGATCCCGAAAATCCTAACCGGCTGATTGTACAGGAAACCGTTTATCCCTCTCAAAAAAGGCCGCAAAGTGGCGCCAGTAACTATATGTACAATGCCGGCTTTTATTTCGACAGCAAACCGGTTTCATTGAGCCTGGTTTATAACAGTGTTACCAACCGCATGTTTCGTCCTGCCGGACAAGGTCATCAAAACGACGCGCTTTATGAACAGCCGTTAAAATCGCTCGATGCGCAGGTGGCTGTTAATTTCCTGCAAAGAAAAGCGGTACTGAAGGTTAATCTTTCCAATCTGCTCAACAGTTACTCTATCGTATATCAGAATAATTATGAGGATCCGGAGTTATCGCTCAGTAAAAAAGATCCATCCAAGAAAGAGGCGCAATACCAGGCCGGTAAAGACATCGTCAATTATAAAGCGGCGCCCGGTCGTACCTGCACCGTAACCTTAAGTTATACATTCAAATGAAAAAGCCCAATGCCTGTAAATAATAGAAATCAGATTTCCATTAAACCAATTCAAATCAAAAATTATGATTAAGAGTAGAATCCTTATGGCTGTAGTAACAGTGTTTCTTGTTACTTCAGGAGGAATGGTAGCCTGTAAAAAAGCAGCAGACGTTAAAAAAAACGATCATAGCCTGTCTGCCGGTATTACAGAAGACTGCGGTTGTTCTGCTGTAGCGACCACTGATAGTACAATTTCAGGACAGATCACAACCGACCTCTATCTCAGAAACACTGTTACCTACAAATTAAGCGGACTTGTATTTGTAACCGGTAACCACACACTTACAATTCAGGAAGGCACTCATATTCTGGGTCTTCCCGGTTCAAGTGATGGTTCAACACCTGGCGGTGGTCTTGTTATTACCCGTGGTTCAAAGATTCAGGCAGTAGGTACTTCAAGCTGCCCTATTGTATTCACCTCTTATCGTTATGACAGTAATCCTCAATCAGGAGATTGGTCTGGTCTTATTTTATTGGGTAACGCGCCTACCAATAACTATCCTGCTTCTATTGAAGGTATCAACAGTACTCTTTATCCCGGCATCGACATTCTCTATGGATCAGCTACTCCTGATGCCCATGACAATTCAGGTACGCTGAAATTCGTACGTATAGAATATGCCGGTTATGTACTGAGCCCCAACAACGAAATCAATGGCCTTACACTCGGCGGCGTAGGTGATGGCACAACGATCGACTATGTAGAAGTATTTAAATCCAACGACGATTCATTTGAATTTTTCGGTGGTACCGTAAATGCTTCACATGTGATTTCAGTTGATGGACTCGATGATATGTTCGATACAGATAATGGTTATCAGGGATCTATTTCGTATGCGCTGGGTATGTCAGACATCACCCGTCCGGATGTAAGCCAGTCAAATGGTCTTGAAAGTGACAACAATGCTACAGGTTCAACTGCAACACCTAACACCCATGCCCATTACAATTACATCACCCTTATCGGATTGCCCGATGCCACACTGGCTTCTGAGCAAATTACAGTTCCGCCTAATGGTAATGCAAGTTCGGGCATTGGTCGTTACGGCCGGGCAGGTCACCTGCGCAGAAATGCCGAGTTTGAAATCAATCATGGCATTTTCCTGGGTTTCAATTATGGTCTTTCTTTGGATAGCGCACTGGGCAGCACCAAGGTTAAATACGATAACGGCACTTCCTGGATCAAAAATACCTATGTGCATGCATACAGCACCACTGCTACCCCTGCAGTTGGTCCTTTTGCCACAGAAAGCAACGGTATTTCTGCAACAGGAGCCTCATTCAGCAATAACCTGGGCTTCTTTAACAAGGCTACTTCACTGACTACCGACAATAATTTTGGCGTGATCGATGCCGACCCGGGTGTACTTGGTCTGGAAGCTCCCTTTAATCGTAGCTCTTTGGGCGCTTTCAACTTCTTTGCCGGTGAGTTCACAGATGCAGATGCAGCCGGTGCAGGAGCCTTTCCTGGTCGTGTAGACTGGACTATTGTTAACGGATGCGCAAACTGGACAAGATATCAATAATTTATTCTGATCAATTAACAACAACAACAACCAAACAGTATTTCTTTATTTATAAGGCAGAAGAGCGGCTTTCCCTCAAAAAAGGGAGAGCCTCTCTTTATGTTATAATGCCTTACACTAAACCTGTTAACACAAACCATTATGAAAGGACGGATTTTTTTAGCTGTATTTTTTATGAGCCTGGTTATTATTTATTCATGCCGTAAAGGCAATTTGGCTGAGGAACATTATTATGGAGGTATTAATATCAATAACTCGGCATTGTCGATCGTTGCCATGGATGTTTTTATGGATGGAAATAAAGCAGGAACCATAAATCCCGGGAAAAGTATTGACCTGGGTTTATTGATAGCCGGAAAAACCGGGCACTTAACGATATACAAAGCCGATTCTGCACACACAACAGATAATCTTATTGCAGACACGCTGATTGCTTTTCCAAAAAACAATAAAACGAGCCTCGACGTTATTTGCAGCGAATTACTTCAAACAAAAGGTTTCTGGGATAAAAGTATACTCACCGTTCCTGCCGATTCTATCAGGATTCGTATTAAATATGTATCAACAGTAACAACCATTACACCTCCCCTGAACGCCTACAATATCCGGTTATACAACGGCTCTCCAAAAACATCCAAAGACAGTTTGAATTATGATATTCCTCTTACAATAAATAAATTTTCACAGGCAGTTACACTATTAAAAGGGCGTGATCTTTATTATCGTATGATTGATCCGGCTACGGGCGCCTATTTAAAGGATAATACTACTAACTATTTTTTTCGTTTATATAATTTTAGTACCAGTACCGTTTATGGTGGCGGCACGTATGCATTGATCACTATTACCATTTCAGAAAACGCCGGCAATTACAAATTAACATATCCGGCAACAATTCAAAAAGTAAATTAATCGGATAGTCAATTCATGAATCTAAAAACCTATAATTTACCGGGCTTTTACCCACCTTTGCATGGGGCATAGCGGTGCCGCTGCACCAAAACCGGCCCCTACATCCTATGTTACCACTATTGAATAATGTGTTGTTGCATTTACGCACCAACAAAATAACCTGGCTATTCATCATTGCCGCCGTTTTGCTTTTTACCGGCATCGGGTATACGCCTATGTACATACTCGACGAAGCACGAAATGCTCAGGCGGCCCGTGAAATGATGGAGCATCATAGCCGGATCGTTCCAACTTTTAACGGCGAACTGCGGGCTCATAAACCGCCACTTCATTATTATTTTATGCAGGTTGCCTATCGCCTGTTTGGCACCAGTGCTTTTGCCGCCCGTTTTTTTTCGGCCGTTTTCGGATGGCTCACTTTATATATTACCTGGTATTTCACCAAACGATTTATCAGTTATGGTACCGCCATATGGGCTGTAGTTGTATTGCTGGCATCAACCCACTTTTTATTCGAGTTCCGAATGTCGGTTCCTGATCCGTACCTTATCTTTTTTATAATGGCAGGCATATTTTGCTTTTACGCCTATTCACAGGAAAAAAAGATGAGATGGTTATTGTGTTCAGCCGCAGCGGCCGCATTGGCTTCACTGGCCAAAGGCCCTGTTGCACTGGCATTACCAGCCGTTGTTTTAGTGTGGTGGCTGCTGGCGCAAAAAAAGTACGTCGTGTTATTTTCACGGCAAATGATTTTGTATATCGCTGTGATTGCCCTTATTGCCGTACCATGGTATGTTGCCGTACACCTTGCCACCCATGGTGAATTTACCCGTGAGTTTTTTCTTCGTCATAATTTAAACCGCATCGACGAACCGATGGAAGGACATGGCGGTATTTTTATAATGGTGCCTTTGTTTGTATTACTGGGGCTGTTGCCTTTTTCGGTGTTTACAGGCGAGCTGTTTAAAAAGCTGCGTTCGTACCATCAGCACCCGTTTATCAGGCTATGCATGTACGTAACAGCCGTGTTCATCGTATTTTTCTGCTTATCGGGCACCAAACTGCCCAACTATCCTATGCCCTGCTACCCTTTTGTAGCTATTTTACTGGGCTATTTCATCAACAAGGCCATAACAGCACAGGTACAGGCAAAACAATATCCATTCTGGTTATTACTGGTATTGAATATATTGTTATTAACGGCCGCGTGGATAGGACTTGGTCTTGAAACAGCTACCCGTTCCTTCAGGATATGGGCTTTGTTATTTACAGTTCCGGTTATTACAGCTGCCGGCAGCTGGTGGTTCTTCAAAAAAGAAGGCATCAAAAAAGCGATGCATGTATTGCTTGCAGGCTATTCGGTATTTAATTTTTTATTTCTTGCGATTGGTTATCCGGCAATTTATCAGCACAACCCGGTAACAAAAACAATACATCTGTTAAAAAAAGACGAGCAGGTGTATGCCTATAAAATATACAATCCTGCCTATAACTTCTATTTAAACAAACCGGTTAAAATGCTGGATGATGCATCGCAGGTTAAACAGGTTTTAACGAACAATCCGCAGGCCATCATTATTTCACGCGAAAGCCATTTGTCTGAATTAGATAGTGTTCCGGTTAGGCTGATAGCAAAGGAGCGCGATTTGTTTGAAACAGCGACGACGGTACTTGTGGGGAAATAAATTAAAAATACGTGAAAAACACCCTGTTTTAATTGGCAACATAATCCTTAAATTAGGTTATGGAGCAACCAATTAACACACTCTATGAGTTCACGCAGCGTGTTGAATTTGTAGACAACGATTGGGAGTTGTCGCTTTTTCGTGGACAGAGCAACGATTATAAACTGATTCCATCTATCGGAAGGCTAAAACTCTCATATGATAAATTGATAGAAAATGAAAAAGCTATCATCGGGGAATTTCAAAATGGCAGTGTTCCCTATTATTCAACCCCTTTAGCAAATGTTTGGGAGTGGCTTGCACTTGCACAACATCATGGATTACCTACCAGATTACTTGATTGGACAAGAAATCCTTTTGCCGCATTATGGTTTGCAGTAAATAATCCCCCTGTTACTAATGATCAGGTTGGTGTTGTATGGATTTTAAGACCGGGTGATGAGGATAAGCCTTCAAAGGCTGAAATGAATACAATCGTATGCAAAAGACATATGGTTTATCAACCGAGGCTTATAACGGAAAGGATTACCGCACAATCAGCTTATTTTACGGTACATAAGGGCTTACCGAACAGTACCAGCTTTGAGCCATTGGAAGAATCAAATGAATTTAAAAACAAGCTTACTAAATTGATAATACCAGGTAATAGATTTGCACATTTCAGGTTCCATCTTAACAGATTCGGAATAAACGATGCCAGTATTTATCCGGGCCTTGATGGATTATCGAAACAAATTAAACGAAACTGGTCGCTTGCTGAAGATGAAAGCTGGGTTAACCTAAACCCGGATGGAACAGCAAGATATTCATAAGGCTGTTTCTACAAAATCAGGCCCGGGCGTCCCCCGGGCCAATTCGAATAATAAAGTATCTGTAAAGACACCCTTAACCGTTCATAGTTTAAATAAAACCTGATTTTCTCATACCCATTACAGGTAACCATGTTCCTAATGCAGACTGGTATGATTCAGGTTTCGAACAGTTATGGCGTCAGGCTTCGCCGAGCTTTAATATATGAAGGCGAATTTTACCGTTTCACCTTTCTTTACATCAACGCGTATCAAATCGCCGTCGTTTGCAGGTTTAGTAATACCGTTCTTAGTTAGCACAATCTTTTTTACATTGACCGGCTTCTTAATAAGGAAGTTATTGCCCGTATGTGCTATTAGCGTAGCCTCCCGTACCTGACCTTTTTCCCAGGTGGCACTCTCTTCTGCCCCACCCCGCACACATAAGCCTGAAAATTTACCGGCATTCCAGTTTGCCGGCAACGCGGGCAACAACTCAATGTAACCGTTTTGACTTTGTACCAGCATTTCGGCTATCCCTGCCGCACCGCCGAAGTTACCATCAATCTGAAATGGCGGATGCGCACAAAATAAATTGTCGTACGTGCCGCCGCCGTTCGACATATTCGTGGTTGTTGACCGTACCGGTTTTAATAATTTCTGCAGCAACAAAAACGCATGATCGCCTTCATGCAACCGGGCCCATAAATTTATTTTCCAGGCCAGCGACCAGCCGGTGCCTTCATCGCCCCGGGCTGTTAACGATGCTTTGGCCGCATTGGCCAGTTCGGGCGTGGCGGTAGTTATTTCATTACCGGGATATACACCCCATACATGCGACACATGCCGGTGATGCGGTTCTGCTTCCTGGTATTCTTTCAGCCATTCCATCAGGCGGCCGTCTTTGCCGATCTGGTTGGGCGGCAATTGCACCATGGCTTTTTCGAGCGCCTGCTTAAACTCCGTATCTGTTTGTAACTGGTTGCAGGCTGTTATGGTTGCAGCAAATAAATAACGCACTATCTGGTTATCGATGGTAGGCCCTTCGCATACGTTCGCCTTTTTTCCATTGGGCAATATGAATGCATTTTCGGGCGAATTTGACGGAGCCGTTACCAGCCAGCCATGTGAGGGTTCTTTTACCAGTGTGCTCAGATAAAATTCCGCCGAGCCTTTTAATACAGGAAACAGTTTGCGCAAATAGGCTGTGTCGTGTGTAAATTCATAATGGCTCCATAACATCTGGCACAACCAGGCTGATCCTGTGTTGAAGGAACCCCATGAGTAATGTTCTCCCGGCGAAGTATATCCCCATATATTGGTGATCACATGCGCCACCCACCCTTTTCCATTGTAATAGGCTTTGGCTGTTTTTTCGCCATTTTGAACCAGGCCGTTTACCAGTGTAAAAAACGGTTCATTTAATGCAGCCAGATTGGTTACCTCCAGCGGCCAGTGATTCATTTGTATGTTAATGTTCAGGTGATAATCGCCATTCCAGGGTGTACCGATGGTATTGGCCCATAAACCCTGCAAATTGGGAGGCAATAAACCGGGCCTGGTGCTGCATATGAGCAAATAACGTCCGTACTGAAAATACAACACGGGCAATCCATTGTCAGTAGGATTTGTATAAAAAGCAGCCAGCCGCTGATCGGTTGGTAAACTATCTTTTGTATTGCCCGCAAGTTCAATTGTTGCCCGGTTAAATAGCTGCTGAAACTTTTTTACGTGATTTGTTTTAAGAACTGTGTACGGCTTTTTTAAAGCCTTTGCCAGCATGGTAGCCGTTGTTGAAAGATAACCGGGGTTTTTATAATCAGTACCGGCCGAAATGTAAACAATGGCCGAACTGGCATCTTTCAGCTGCAATGAACTATCGGTACTTATTACTTTTCCTCCTTCGGCTTTAATGGTGAGCCGAACCATGTATTGCATGCCCCTGCCATTGGTACCGTTATTCAATTGTCCGTATAACTGCAGTTCGTTGCCAACAACTTTTGTTTGAAAACGTTCGGGGCGGCTGAAGGTGAACCGGCAGTTTATTTTGCGAAGCTGGCTGGCCGATAACCTGATAGCGATCACATCATCATCGAAGCTGGTAAAATACTCCCTCGAATAAGTGGTATTGTTAACAGTAAATTTTGTAGTGGCTATAGCATTGTTGAGCGACAGGTTCCTGTAATATTTCACCGGACGAACGTTTGCCGAACCGGTTCCGTAATCATACTCAATACCAAGGCTGCCCAATACCTGGTAAGAACCGTAGGGTACATTTACGCCGTTGCCACGGCCCGAGCCTTCTCCGTCGCAAACAAAGTATTTACCCATCACCTCCTGGGCTTCGATGTTCTTTCCCTGAAACAGCAATTGTTGTATGGTATCGAGGTATTTGTATGCATCGGGCCGGTCGGCATTTTGCGGCCAGCCCGACCAAAGGGTAATATCATTCAACACAATTTTTTCCTTTTCTACACCGCCAACGGGCATGGCGCCCAAACGGCCGTTGCCGAGCGGAAGCGCAGCTTCCCAGAATGCAGCGGGTGAATTATACCAAAGATGAAGTGGCTTTTGTTGGGCATAAACGGTAAATGAAAAAAGCAGTACTGTAGCAACCGTTAACTGAATTCTTTTTGTTTGCATTGTTCAAAAATCGTTTTGGCAATCCGGTAATCCTTTTATTGCAAATATTTAATAAATGTAAATGTAACAACTTAATGCTTTCCACTTATAAAAATTTATCAGGTAACACATAGAGCGACATACAAGCCAGTACAGTACAATAAAATGTTCTTACAACATTTAATAACTGATCATTTTTGGTAAAGGATATGCACATTACTGTTATGTACCTATAATAACAATATTCAACCAACCCTTTTTTGATCATTTGTTGCTATAAATTGATATTATATTTTTGAATTTTGTTAATATCTATTCACAAAAAGGTTATGCAAATTAGTTAGTTTCGCGATAGAAAATATTTTCTCAACCAGAAAGAATTCTTTCCACTTTTTATGTAATGCATTACTTGTCTGTCTGCGAAAGCAGGTGGATATAACCTGTTATATTTCCAATAAAACCTAACTTATGAAGAGATGTAAAAACTCAATCCTTTTTTACAGCATGTTGGCATGGTGCGCCATAACAAATGCACAAACCAACATAGCACCACAGGCAACAGCCTCCACTTCGTATGTTTCTCCATGGGAAACGATTGCAGCCTTAAACGATAATTACACACCGGCACACTCAAACGACAAATCTCACGGAGCATACGGCAACTGGAACAATCCCAACAGTACGCAATGGGTACAATACGACTGGTCGCAAACCTACAAGGTTACTTCTGTTGAAGTATACTGGTTCAACGATTCGGGTGGTGTTCTTACACCTACTACCGCTTATGTTGATTACTGGAATGGTTCGGCCTGGGTTCGCATTGGCAATGTACCATTAAAAACCAATGCATTTAACGTAGTGCCTGTGGCATCGATCGACATGAGCAGGATACGCGTATCAATGCTCAACACAACACAATCAACCGGCCTGCTCGAATGGCGGGTGATCGGCACTGTTACAGGCGGCGGTGGTGGAACCGGAACCGGTGATCCATACACATGGCCAGCCTACTCGCCCAACATCAGCTATAATTTCAAGGATGAATTTCCCAGTTTGCCAACACCCACAAATGTATTGAACGATTGTCCGCAGGTAGTGGGAACGCAGTCTTCCGACTGGTGGTGCTTCCGCTGGGGACCCAACAAAAATTCTCTTGTAACAAGCGCCGCTATTACTCCATTGCTGGCACGGTTAAATACCGATTTCGCTTATTTCCGTGATCAGATGGGCTGGCCTCCCGACCTTCGTGCAAAGAGTGGTTATCGCAGCTCGGTGTACCTGTACGGATCAGGTCTTTGCACCGATAATGCGCCCAATACTGAATTAGGTGGCTGGCAAAGTTCTATCTATTATAACGGAAAGAGCTGGCCGATGATCCTGGCTTCTTACTATCCCATTTATTGTTTTGATCCTGCCTGCACTTATTCTGATCGTGAGTTTCAGAGAGGCGCTATGACACACGAAGGCATACATGCATTGCTGGCCGACCTGCCGGGTGTTAAGCAAAGTGCCTGGTTTCAGGAAGGTGGTAATGTATGGTTACAACAAACTGCCGATGCACGCAGAACAAATAACTTCAGTTCAATGGGCGATCTGAATGGTACCGATTTCATCGCGCCGTTCATGCCTATTGAATGTTATTCGGGCTGGTTACAGGATGGCAGCTTTGGCGGTCCTTCGGCCGAAGGCGTTGACATGTTCAATGGTAACCAGCAGATCTGTACATGGCGTACGTTTTTGGGTGGTCACCAGTACAGCAGCTCCTTCCCCACTTTCCTTGGTCTTGCATTAGGTGATGGCGCTGTGCCCTGGATCTGGAGAAATGCCCCCGGTCGTGTATTGGAAGGAATGGCATCGGGTATCGGCGCTACGCAAATGCGCCACTTAATTTCGGAATACCGCGCCAAACAGGCATTGGTTGATTTCGGCGTATGGAAAAATGCGGTTCTGGCATTGCTGAACGCTCACTTCGGACAATCGATCGGTGCCGAATGGCAACCTTCGTGGATGAATCCGGCTGCATGGACCGCTACACCTTATGTAGCTACTACCAACAGCGGTGGCGTACTTACACCCGAAGCGCGTACCTTACCCGGATGGTCAGGTGCCAACCAGATACCATTAACTGTATCGGGCAATCTGGTAACTGTAAACTTTCAGCCCATCGGAGCCAATATGACCTGTCAGCTGGTGTACCGTTCAACAACCGGCAAGCCAATATATAGCCAGATCGTTTCAAGCGGCAATTGCAGCCTGCGTTTGGATGTTCCTGCGGCCAACAATGTAGTGATAGCGGTTATTACCAATACCGATTACATCTATACCGGCGAAACAACCCGTAAAGCACACTACGATTATCGCTTACAACTGGTAACGGGTGTTACAGGTACTGCGAATATCAATACCAAATGGTATAATTCAGCTACCTTATCAACTGCCCGCGAAACAGCAATCGTAACGCCCGACAGCGTTGGTATCGACTGGTCGAAATACTGTAACCATTCGTTCGGTAATGCAAAAGAAGTAGCTGCGGTGAAAAAGATCATCAAACCGGCTACTTTCCAGATGTACCCGAACCCGGTTGCCACCGGCAATCAGGTAAAACTTGAATTTACCAATGCGGCCAATGAAAACACGTTCATTACCGTAACGACTTTAAAAGGTGAGAAAGTTTTTGAAGCGGTTACAACCGGCAATAACTATATTTTAAAATCTCAGCAAATTAAAAGCGGTGTATATATCGTAACCATTAAAAATTCAGGTTCAAATACAACGCAAAAACTGGTTGTATTGTAATGATGATCTATTGTTCTATTTAAAAAAGCGTCCCCCGAAAAATCGGGGGACTTTTTTATCTGGCAGAATAATACATTAATTGGTTCTGATTAGTAATACCGCTGCCCGGGGACTAACCATGATTACTGAAAATACAAAAAGCCATTATCAATAAACATAGAAACAAAGCACATGCATTTGAATGAGCCGTTAACCCTTCTTTCATATAGCGCAATTTTGGTTAACAGCAATTTAATGTGTTTGTGATAATTTAAGGGGTATAAAATGTATAAAATCCCGGTATAATATGATAACTGATTAATAAACCAGCTTTACTACTTTAATCTTCGAACCGTCAGCGGCATTCAGCACTTCGGAAAAATAAACATTCCCCTTGTTCATCGACAGAGCGGTAAAAACCGTACACGCCGCTCACTGTGCCCTGTATATAAATAGCCGGATAGGTAGCTCCTGTGGCCGCTTTTCCAAACGCCACTTTATAAGCAACATCGGTGAGCGGTAATTTGCAGAGGTAATGTGATAAAAATGAACCAGGATAGAAATCCCGGCTCTTTCCTGATGTGACAACAACTGTTTATGTTCGGTTTAACGATATACTTACCTGATGTTTTGTAATAATCTGAGAGTGTTTGTCTGAAACCAAAACCGCCCCTGCATTCGCCGGTTAGGGTATCAACAAGGCGGTTTGTTTTCAGAACAACTGTAACAACTGTATATAAAAGGTCCTGTGTGAGCCTATAAGTTCTACATAAGAGCCATGAAAGGCATAGCATATTTCGAAATATCATTAACACATTCTTCAATGGCTGGCGTATTATTCGGGCATGAAAATATACAGGGTAGTTGAATAGTACGGTATGCATTTGTCTAAAACGGGGTATCAAAATGTTGCGGGAGTATATAAATTGTCTATTTAAACGGTATAGTTTGTCAACTTTGGAATAATAAGTATGATATATTGTAAAAAAAATACAACCGTAAGATATCCGAACAATTGGCAAACTACTGTTTTTGACTGCCCGATTTTTTGGCTTCGGCCTGCCAGGCCGAGGGTAATACACCAAACTGTGATTTGAAATACTTCGAGAAATATTTGGGGTTGTTAAAGCCTGTTTCGTAAGCCACCTCGGCAACCGTTTTTTTGGTTTTTTCGAGCAATTGGGCTGCTCTTTGCAAACGAACCGAACGGATAAATTCGGTGGGCGTTTTACCGGTAAGCACAAATAACCGTTTGTATACGGCCGCGCGGCTGAGCAACAAACCACGGCTCATTTCCTCTACCGAAAAATCAGAATTCGACAAATTCTTCTCTACTATGGCCAGCGCATCCTGTACAAATTTTTCATCAGCCGATTCAATTTTTATATCCGAGGTTTTTACGGCCACCTGTTTGGTAAATGTTTGCCTGAGCGATTGTTGCTGCGCCAGTAAATTCTTTAAACGGCTTAATAATATTTCAAAATTGAACGGCTTGGTCATGTAATCGGCCGCTCCGGTTTCAATGCCCCGCAACTGCTGCTCTTCACCGCTCACTGCTGTTATCAAAACAACTGGAATATGTTTGGTGCGTGCATCGTTCTTCATTTTTTTACACAGATCAATACCGTTCATGCCCGGCATATTGATATCACATACCACAATATCAGGATGAGCAGCGAGTGTTTTTTGCCAGCCGGTGATACCGTCGGCAGCCTCGGCAATATGATAATATTCGCGCAGGTTGTCTTTCAGGTAAAAAAGAAAATCTTCATTGTCTTCAACCAATAATACCGTATGCTTTTTTTGAGAAGAAGTAAGGTTGCTTTCGACAGTACCCTCAATTTCCTCCGGCTGTGCTGCCAGGTTTTCGATTACTGTTTCAAAATCATCAACGGTTTCAATAGCTTTCACTTCGGTCGATGGTTCGACCTCTTTCACAGGAAGCAACACCGTAAAACAGGAACCTTTGTTTTCGGTGCTTTCAACACTGATGGCTCCATTGAACAGATGTACAAATTCTTTGGTAATGGCAAGACCAATTCCGCTGCCGAGGTTAACAACGCTCCCGGGCAGATCATGCTGAAAAAACCGTTCAAATATTTTCTGCTGCCGGTCGGCGGGAATGCCAATGCCGGTATCTTTTACTTTTATTTCGAGCAGGGTGCTCTCGTCTTTTTTAATAGCCTGCAATTCTACCGAAACGCTTCCATTTGCCGGAGTAAATTTGAATGCATTGGAAAGCAGGTTGAATAAGATCCGTTCCAGTTTGTCGTGATCGAATATGGTATATAAGCTGCCGGTCGTTGATGAATAACCAAACTGTATTTGCTTTTTTTCGGCGATATCAGTAAATGAATACGAGGTTTCTTTAATAAATTGAATAATATCGCCTTCGGCAGCATGCAGCTTCAGCTCGTGCACTTCCATTTTTCGAAAATCGAGCAACTGGTTTACGAGGTTCAGCAACCGGCGGGCATTTCGCTGCATTAACTGGTATTGCGCCCTTTGCGAAGTATTATTGGCCGACCGGATCATTCTTTCGAGCGGTGTAAGTATCAGCGACAACGGCGTTCTGAACTCATGACTTACATTGGTAAAAAAACGGATCTTCATGGCATCCAGCTCACGTATGCGTGCAGCTTCCTTTCTTTCATGCTCAATGGCAAAACGCATTTGGGTGCGTTGCATAATCATTCGCCAGGCTAAAAACAGCAGGGCGAAAGAGATCAGCATATATAAAACGTACGCCCACGGCGTTTTCCAGAAGGGCGGCAATATTGTGATGTGTACCGCAATGCCTTTGTCGTTCCATACACCATCGTCGTTCGAGGCTTTTACATATAAAGTATATTTACCGGGATCGAGGTTGGTATAGGTTACTTTTCGCGAGCTGCCATCGGTATACAACCAGTTATTATTAAATCCTTCGAGCCTCCAGGCATATTTGTTTTTTTGTGTGTTGAGGTAACTTAGCGATGCAAACTCTATCGAAAAGATATTTTCATCATAACGAAGGGTAATATTATCGGTTTCAGTTATCGCTTTCTGCAAAATAACATGATCATTGATTTTGAAGCCTGCTTCGATATCCTGATTAAATACCTGCAAACCGGTAAGCACCACCGGAGGCGCATGTTCATTCATTTTTAAATTAGCAGGATCGAAAAGATTAAAACCGTTGGCGCCCCCAAAAATAATTTCGCCTTTGCGGGTGCTCAGTGCAGCATTGTCATTAAATTCTTTTCCCTGAAGTCCATCAAGGCGGTCGTAATTGGTGCAACTGATGTAGATGCCATTTTTAAGCGAACCGCTATAGGTAATACGGCTGATGCCATTGAGTGTGCTTACCCATAAATTTTGGGCTTTGTCTTCAACAATGTTGAGGATAGTATTATCGGGCAATCCGTCTTCTTTCCTAAATACCTGAAAGCTGTGGTTGGCCGGGTTGTAAATATTAAGCCCATCTCTTGTGCCAATCCACATATTTTCCCGACTGTCGCTGAAGAGGGCAATGATATTATCGTTGCTGAGTGTTGAGTTATTGGAAGCAAACAATTTGAAATCGGCTGAATTTTTATATTTCACATCAATTCCGTACGAGGTGCCGATCCAAAGGTTGCCATATTTATCACTGGTAATGGCAGAAATATAGCCGGCAAATACCGAGTTGCGGGCAAAGGGTTTATAATGATAAAAGCGGTTGCTGGTGCGGTCGTATTTTTCCAATCCGGCTTCCAGTGTGCCGATCCACAGGTTGTATTCTTTGTCTTCATATATTTCCCAAACCCGGTCGTCGGCAATGCTGGTGCTGTCATTTGCATTGTGGCGGTGATGGGTAAAAGTTTTGCCGTCGTAGCTATCGAGCCCGCCGTAGTAGGTGCCTATCCAAAGTATATTGTTATGATCTATGCAAAGACTTACAATTACATCATTGGCTAAGCTGTTCTCATTCTCCGGATTATGCCTGAATTGCTTAAATGTATTCGCAATACGGTCGAAATAAATGAGCCCTCCCCCATTGGTGCCGATCCAGATATTTCCTTTTTCATCTTCAACAAAACGGTTTACATCATTATAAGGCAAACTGCCCGCATCGGCTTCCTGATGCCTGAATAAAGGGAATTTGATCATCCCTTCGTGATAATAATTGATGCCCTGTTTGTAGGTACCTACCCACATGATGCCGAAATCATCTTTATACAAAACGGTAAGACTGTTTTGAGCAATGCTGCTTTCATCGCCGGGTTTGTTTACAAGCACCTGCACAGTCAGGTCCTGTTTACGCAGAATATTCAATCCGCCATGATCTGTGGCAATCCAGATAAAGCCTTTGTTATCTTCAGCAATGCTGACAATGATATTACTGCTCAATATGGCCGTTCCCTGGTCTCTGGCAATTTGCTGCAGTTTATTTTCTTTGGTTTGAATGTAGTAAATGCCATCAAAATATCCATCGGCATACACCCATAGGTTTCCCCTGCTGCCAACAAAAAACCTGTACGGCACTTTATTGTTTCCCTGTTTTTGCTGCAAAATATCGGTTCGCCAGATCACCTTTTTCGTTGCCGCATCTATCTTTTCAATAATACCATTCTGATAAACGATGTAGATATTATTTTCTGTATCGGCCTTTACATCAGCTATGGTACCGGTTAATTGTTTGCCGGTAAGTAATGGAACAGCGTTTTTTTTATTTTCAATATAGTATAAACCGCTGTCGGGGTAAACAAACCAATATACAGAATGGGTTTTAACAATATCACTTAATCCATAGGGGGGCAAACTCCATCTCAGAAGCCGTTCATCAACACGCCGGTCGAATTTTTCTGTTGCTGGATCATAAATATTAAAACCGATTCGCGATTGTACCCATAGCCGGTTATCGGGCCCGGCAACAATGTTTGTTATATAATCGTCATTAATAGAGGCGGTATCTTTTATTGAATGCCTGAAAGTTTTAAATGCATACCCGTCGTAGCGGTTCAATCCACCCATGGTGCCAAACCACATAAAGCCTTTGGCGTCTTTATATATACAATTGATCTGATTATTGGAAAGTCCCTGGTTAAAATCGAGGTGGGCGAAATGATAACCGGTCTGTTGCTGCGCCAGCAATTGTGCTGTAAAGCAGAAGAAAAGCGAAATAACGAGTGTTTTTCGGAGTATTGGTCTTAAAACAGGTAGCATAAAATGTAACAACAGTACCGGGTACAATGTAAATAAAACAAACTTTAGGGAAAATAATAATTTATTTTTTCCACAAACCAGCTGCCTGCGCTTCAAAAAGTTTATGCGACACAATAAAAAAAGCTCTACGAGACTTGCAGTTTCGCAGAGCTTTTTTGTGGCCTGCGGCCACTTACGAAAGTTGCCGTCCCGACGTGATATGTCGGGACGAGGCTTTCAGCCCCGAAGAGCGCTAACCATTACTTCAATTCAATGACTTTCGAAAGTTGTATATCGCGCGATGAACCTCCGGCCATAATGGTAAATGCGCCCGGTTCCACCACCCATTGTTGTTTGATGTCGTTATAATACTGAAACGCTTCTTTTGTGAGTGAGAAGGTAACCTTTTTACTTTCACCGGGTTTCAGCCATACTTTTTCAAATGCTTTCAGTTCTTTTTCAGGTCTTCTTAATGTGCTTATATTGTCTTTCACATACAACTGCACCACTTCGGCGCCTGCCACCTTACCGGTATTCGTAAGCGTAAGCGTAACAACAGCGCTTTGATTGCCCGGTACTATATTCAGATTGGCATAACGAAAAGTAGTATACGAAAGTCCATGCCCGAACGCGAATTGCGGTTCCACCTTCCAGGTATCGAAATAGCGGTAGCCTACAAATATGTCATCTTTGTAATACACATTTACGGTATCGCCGGGGTATTCACCAAATACATGCGCCGGACTTTCCAATAAATTTTTCGGAAAGGTCATAGGCAGTTTGCCGGAGGGATTAACCTGTCCGAATATTATTTCAGCAAGGGCATTGCCGCCTTCACTGCCGGCATACCATGCCTGAACAATAGCAGGCGCCTGTTGTACCCAGGCCGATACATCGATGGGGCCGCCGCCCATTAATACCACCACTGTTTTAGGATTGGCTTTGATCACTGCTTCGATCAATTGGTTCTGTCCGAAAGGCATATCGAGATTGGGCTTGTCGGTGCCTTCGGCATCATAGGCATTATCGGTCCATGAATAATTGTTGTAACCGTGCGTCCAGCCGCCAACCACTACGGCTACATCCGCTTTTTTGGCGGCTTCAACGGCTGCATCGATCAGTTGCTGGTTCGCCGTTCCGTTCTTTACAATTTCATAGCCCGGTGAATAAGAAACCGCAATGGTATTACCTGCTATGCTCTTTATTCCTTCGAGCGGTGTTATTTCATATCTCGTACGCACCTGCGAACTGCCGCCGCCCTGCGACTGAAGCCGTGCCGCATTCACTCCTATTACCGCAATTGATTTTATGGCAGTGTTGCTAAAGGGCAATATATTGTTTTGATTTTTGAGCAATACAATACCTTCTTCGGCTACTTTACGGGCTGTTGCAAAATGTGCTGCGGTGCTGAACGATCCGGGTTGGCGGCCGCCGAACTTATTGGTCTTATACATCACATACAATATGCGACGCACTTTTTCATTGATGAGGTTTTCATCGATCACACCCTTTTTAACAAGCGTAACCACCGTATCGCCTAAAAAGAATTTGTTGTAAGGCGCTCCCATCAAATCGGTGCCCATTTCAAGATCGGTACCATTCCACAATGCCTCGAGCGTGCTGTGCACAGCGCCCCAATCACTCATCACAAGCCCTTTAAACCCGAATTCAGTTTTTAAAATTTTGTTGATGAGATAATCATTTTCTGTACAGAACTGTCCTCTGAATTTATTGTAGGCACCCATAACTGAATAAACACCGCCCTCGGTAACTGCGGCTTTAAAACCGGGCAGATAAATTTCACGCAGGGCTCTTTCGCTCATCAACACATTTACACGACCTCTTTCTGTTTCCTGGTTATTGGCCAAAAAATGTTTGACGCATGCGGCAACGCCCTGCGACTGCACTCCTTTTATATACCCTACCGCCATTTTCGATACGAGGTAAGGATCTTCGCTCTGGTATTCAAAATTTCTTCCATTCAAAGGTGTACGAATGATGTTGATGCCGGGCCCCAGTATGATATCTTTTCCACGCGCATTGGCTTCGCTGCCCAGTACAGCTCCGTAGGCAACACCCAGTTGCGGGTTCCAGGTGCTGGCCAAACAAACACCGGTTGGTAAATAGGTGGCGCTGTCGAATACATGATCGTTATCGGTGCTCCAGTCGCGGCCATGCTCCATACGAACTCCATGAGGACCGTCGCTGGTTGTTAATTCAGGAATATTCAAACGGGGTACGCCGCCAGAGGTAAACGACGAACTGGCATGCAGCATGCCCACTTTTTCTTCGAGGGTCATTTGTTTTAGCTGCGTTTCAATTTTTTGATAGATCACCGCATCAGAAAGGGAGGATTGTGCAGCGGCAGGTTTGGCAACAATCATTGCAGAAAACACCAGCAGGAAGGCGGCTGTTGTTTTATTAATTGTTTGTTTCATTTGTTGTTCGAAAATTAATTGAGGAGCAAATTATTGACGTATTGCGGCAGTTAGGGTGCCGGTATGTTTATAAAGAGGTAGCCGTTTGTTAACTGAGATGAATAAAGCCTTTAATTTCTTACTGTATACTTCAAACTTAAAACTTCAGTTCCCCTTCCACCAGTCGACAGGTTTTCTGGGCTGAAAATCGATGTCGGAAAAATCGGCACTGCATGGTTTGCCGGAAGCGGATTGTACAGTAAATCCTATGCGAATATTATCTGCTTTATCAAGTCTGAATGTGCGTATCAGATACCAGCTTTTTCCGTTTGCAGAATAATAAAATGTAAAGGTATTGCCCTTAGCAGAGCCGGTTATTCTATAATAGACTTCTTTCGTTGTAACTGCCATCGAATTACAATCATCAGCCACTTCATTACATACTACCGAAACAATTCTGGGCAGTTGCTTATAATCCTTTTCAAAACAAAACTTGGCAAAGTGTTTACCGTCGTTATAAATCAGCAAGGCACCAGCATCCCATTTCGATTTAAAGTCGGGTTGAATTTTGGCGGTAAAAATAAAATCCGAGTCAGGTTTGAATATAAGTCTTGGCGATTTATTAATCTCAAATCCTCCGTCTGGTGCAATAAAAAGGTCGGTGTTTGGGGGAGCAGAGAACCAGATCTGATTATCGCTTTTGATCTTATAACCAAGCGGAACATTTTCAAAATGCATTACATAAGGTATGGCCTTTAGCTTTACATCCTGCGCATACGACCGAAATAGTAATACAGATAAGAGGCAAGCAACCAATAGCCTGTTCATATTAATTTTCATTTAAGCAATGCTACATACAGCGTTGCAAATATATGGATGACAACATCAATACAATAGCTGATTGTAATCATACCACCCCGCTTGCTTCTTCTTACTTTCTGCCTCCTGTATATGTATTTATAAGTTTCCATGTCGAACTGTCGCAATCAAACACCGAATTCAGTCCCTGCTCTTCCATAGGTGGGTCGCCGAGATAATTATCGCCCTGCTTCCAGAAAATCTGATTGGGTATGGGCCTTCCTTTGCCTGAAAACGACCAGAAGTTAAGTCCGGCCACTACCCCATTGTTTTGTTTGTGCCGTTTCCATTCTTCCAGAAATACGCTGTAATATTCGTCTCTCACTTTTGTACCTGCATCGATACTGAACGAATGATGATCGCGTGGAATGCCAAACTCTTCAATCACCAGCGGCTTGTTGAGCTTTTCAGCAACCTGCACATGTTTTTGTATATAGGCCGATGTTTTTTGTTTTACCGAAGGAAGGTCCTGCACAAGGGTAGAGTCATTGAACCAGCGCCAGTTCTTGGGCCAGATATGAATAGTAAGGTAATCGATATTCGGGTCGGCATGCACCTTTTCATACAACAGTAAATCGCCGTCTGTAGCCTGGTCGCCTTCGTGGCCTGCTGTAATGAGATGGTTCGTATCGATCGATTTTATATATGCAGCGGCACCACTGATGAACTTCAGGTAATTTTCATTGGCGGCCGGTCGCATTGGGCGTGGTTCATTGGCCAGTTCCCAGGCCATAATAACCGGATCGTCTTTGTATTTTTTACCGGTGATGGTATTGGTGCGGGTAATAATATGCTTTACCTGTTCCTCGTAATCGTGTATGCAGGGAGCGCAACTGTAAAATTTACTGGTGGCGTCTCTCAGTTCATCCCAATTCAGTTTGCGTTGCATATCCGGGGTCGACAATTCGCCATTCCAGTTCAGGTATTGCAAAAAACCGCCGCTCCATTCCCAGTTATTGCTTAAAAAGATCACGGCTTTCAGGTTGCGTTTTCCCATTTCAGCCAGCAACAGGTCGAGCCCCTGCAACGGTGCATCATCAAAAACACCTTTAACCGGCTGTAATGGCGGAGCAACGCGTTGTACGCCGTTTATTTGTCCCGATCCTTCAACCCCGGCCAACACGCGCAAACTGGTAACGCCGTTCGCCTTCAGAAAATCAAGCTCTTTGCGCAAACGTTCAATACCTTTTTGTTTGTCTTTTTGCAAACCGAGGTAAGGACCGTACCAGTAATTGGTGCCCACAAAATACCAGGGTTTATTATCTGCAATAAACTGATGATTAATGCTGCGTATAAAAGTTTTACCGGAAGCTGATTTATGCTGAGCAAAAGAATGCACTGAGAGCAATAAACATACAAAGAACAAACAATCGTGTAACCGCCTTCTCATAATAGCAATTTATATTTATTGCCTCAAAAATAAATCAGCCATTGGTGGCGGAGTGATACTTATTTACCTGATCACCATAACCATTTATCAGTTATCCCTTCATTCCCCCTGCCTGAAGGCCGGGGCTGATTTGGGTATTTTGTTGCACGATGAATGAGAAGTTAAGGTTGCTGCTTTTTTGAATGTTCCTTTATAAACGTAGCCACCTCAACCATCGGAGCGATCCATATATCTTTTTGGTGTTGCTTTAAATAATGCAGCAATTGGCTATGTGCCTGCAGCGAAACATTCAAACTATGCTCACCACCAACACCATGAAAAAGAAACACCAGCAGACCTTGCTTATCCTGTGCCTGTTTAACCAGTTCAATCAACTGATCAGCGCTTTCGCCATTGATGCCGTAGCAGGGAACATTTAATAAATCTACCTTATCTATCGAAGGCATGGATGGGATAACGCCACGGGCTGCTGCAAATTCATTTTGCAACGATTCTATATAAGCCGTATCATGAATTTTTGTGTCGCCGCAGGGATATGCAAAGGTTCTTTTTGTTTTTCCATCAATGGCTGTCAACAGCGTATTCATAGCCCGGATCTCATCTGTTATTCTTCGTACAGAATAATTATTTAAATCATAATCGGGGGTAACAAACGATCTGCCCTCACCGCCTGCACAGGGATGGTGAATAGTATGATTGCCCAGTTCGTGACCTTTGGCAGCTGCCGCCCGCCAGCCCGGTATTTGCGTTTTTAGATTGCCTGCATAATCAGCAATATAAAAAGTGGCTTTCAATTGCAGGGAATCAAGAACAGGCACTACGTTGGACAAATGAACATTCAGGCCATCATCATATGTTAAAACAACGGCACATTTTTTCCCTTTCCAGGGTGTGTTTTGCGCATGTGTTACCAATGCAGGCACAAACATGCAAACAAAAAAACAAATGCAGGTAAGCTTATTCATAAAAAACGCTGTTGAATAAGAAATGAAGTGCCCGAAGTTCTGCATTTATTGTAGAATATCGCTTGTACTTTTTTACCGGATATTATTTTGTTTTTACCCTAATCACCGTAAACGAATACGCCGGTAATTCATTGGTGAATTTTTCAGGTATAGAAATGGTGCTTTCAACCGGTAATGCATTTTTATCTGCCGTACTGCTGCCCTGTAAAACTGTTTTTATTGCCTGAGCACCGGCAGGTACCATATTCTTTACATCTATTTCTGTATTTACCGGCACCGGTAACAGGTTCACCATTTTAATGATCACATCTTTGCTCACCGAATCGCGCACTACCGAACAGGCAATGCGTTTTTTAACCGCATCCTGGTTGTTCGATACATTGATGGAACAGGGCAGGTATTCGGTACCGGCGTTCAAACCATATAACTTTTGCACCTGATACCCAACGGTGGTTTTTACAACAGTGTTGTTGAAATAAATCAGATTGGGATTCCATTGCGTATGTCCTTCTTTGGCCAGTAACGGCGCATAGGAAGCCATATGCACCACATCGCCGTTGCGCTCGATGGTTGTCAGGTACAGCGCTTCGGCCAAAGCGGTTTCAAGATTATTTGGCCTGCCGGGTAAATGCGCAGCATATTCTCCCAGATACACTTTCGACTTTGAACGATCGTAGCGATCGTAATAATCCTGGTTATTGATAAACCAGCCTGGTGGCTGATAATAATGCTCATCTACAACAGGCACCTGCAGTTTCGAGGCAATCTCCCACCCTTCTTCATAATCTGTTCCTTCGTATGTTGGACCTACGGTTCCGATCACAGTTATTTCGGGATGCTTTGCTTTTATTGCATTAAAGATCATGGTAAAGCGTTCTTCAAAAATATCGGTGATCAGGTCTTCATTACCGATGCCAATATATTTCAGGTTGAACGGTTTTGGATGACCGGCCTCTGCCCGTACCTTTCCCCATTTCGTTTTAATATCACCGTTTGCCCATTCTATAAGGTCGAGTATATCCTGTACATAAGCATCCATTTCATTCATGGGAATGCCGCCCTGTTGCCCGCCGCCGCCTGTAAAAGAGTTCTGACAGGGAACGCCGGCAGCCAATACCGGCAAGGGTTCTGCGCCGATATCTTCACAATACCTGAAATATTCAAAATAGCCTAACCCAACAGACTGATGATACCCCCACAGGTTGCGCTGCGGTTTACGTGCTTCAAGTGGCCCGATGGTATTTTTCCAGCGATAAATATTTCCCAGTCCGTCGCCATGTGCCACACACCCGCCGGGAAAACGAATAAAGCGCGGATGAATATCGGCAATGGCCTGCGCCAGATCGGCACGCAGTCCGTTCTTACGGTTCTTAAAGGTCTTTTGCGGAAACAGGGATATCATATCCAGCGCCACGCGTCCGGGACTCAACGGTTGCAATTCAAGCCGTGCATCATCAGCATCGGCAGTAACAGTTAAAACAGTTTTTATGTTTTTCCAGTTAGCGCCGGCAATCGACAGATTTGCCTGGGCCAGTAAACCGGCTTTATCGCTTACCAAACGCACCTGTAATTTTGCGTTTTTGCCTTCGGGTTGTTTTGCCAATAATGAAAAATCGTATTGTTCGCCTTTCTTCACTGCTATACCATCATATCCTGTATTTATCAGCGCCGCTCCGGGTGTTTTTGTTTCCAGTAAGGCATAATGCGGGTTATTGGTATGAACGGGTGCAACAGAATCAATCTTGAACGTGGTATTATCGCCTTTTAACGACCAGGCGTAGGTGCTGTTCCAGCTTTTATCGCGGCCTTCCCTGTCGCTTAATGCATATTCAAAATCGCGGTTCTGGATCAGCTCGGCATACAGGCCACCGTCTGCAGCATAATTAATATCTTCAAAAAAAACACCTGTGAGCATATTGCTGATGGGCTTTGCATTTTCAGGCGTCAGTATAATTTTTGCATCTACCGGTTTCAATCCCGCAAAACGTTGTGCATCCTGCGCCGTAGCCTCGTAATCTTTACTATTATTGTATTGTTTCAATTCATATGTCTTCACCAGCTTATCGGCAACAGGCCAGGCAACGCGGTATATTTGTCCGGTTGCATTACCCGTTGGCAAATCAATGCTAATACGATGATCGTTGTATTCACCGGCGGCTACTTCGCTGGCAGCCGAATATTTTTTAAAATCTTTTGTTGTTACCTGAAAGTATTTTCCGGCTGCATCTGTATACGTGATCACATAGCAGCCTGCTTTTTCATCATAGCGCAATACAGGGCGTAAACAATTTGTTCCTTTGTTTACCGGCGGGTAGCTTTGCCGGCCCCAGTCGATCAGGTCGGCCGACGCCGCATGCGCAAAAACCAACTCGCGCTCATTTAAACCCCATACACAATGCCATACATTATCGGGGCCTTTTATAATACAGGGGTTCATCATTCTTTTTTCGAGGCCCCATCTGCCATAATCGCTGCGTAAATAACTGAACTCATTACCTATCAGGTACCATTGCTGCTTATCACGGCTCCAGGCTGCATGCAACCCGTTCCTGCCCTCATTTTTATTTGTTCCGTAAATGAAAAGATAAACCGAATCGGGTTCATTGGTTTTTATACCGGCAAACCCGTATTGTGCGAGTGTTGTAAATAGCAATATTAATGGCAATGCAATCTTTTTCATTGTAATTTTTTTTAGCTGAAGTCGGAGGTCTGAAGTCAGAAGAACCTCAGTCTTCTAATTACCGACCAGATGCTATCCGGGATCCGGCTTCCGACATCCGACTTCTGATTTCGGACTTCCTGCTTCCAATTCCCTCATGCGTCGGCTTCACCGGCTTAATAGTTCCATCTGCATTAAATTCCATTTTATCGATACAGGTTTCGCGGTTAAAGCCGGCTCTGTCGCCCATTTTTATTCCATTGGGATAAGTGAACCGGTGGTATACAAGATACCATTCATCTTTACCGGTAACTTTTATAGTTCCATTATGTCCTGTTCCATAAATACCGGCTTCCTTATCTTTTGCAATAACGAGGTTGTTGGCAGGGATGGTCAGTTTACCGGTTGGCGAATCGCTCATAGCATAGCGTACACGGTAATTTTCGCTACGTGTATCATCTTCACTCCACATAAAATAATAGATGCCGTTGCGATAAAACACATGGGCACCTTCGCGGAACGTTGAATCGGGCGTGATTATCTTAATAGTCTCTTCCTTTAAGGAAACCATATCATCATTCAGCTCAGCCACTGCCATATAACCATTGCCCCAATACAAATAATTTTTACCGGTTTTAGGATCGCTGAATACATCGGGATCTATTTGCTGCCCGTGTGAAGTACCGGGAGGATGGTTTTCGATCAAAGGCTTGCCGGCATCTTTAAAAGGCCCTGCAGGATCATCGGCTGTTGCTACTCCGATTTTCTGGGCCGCGCAGAAATAATAAAAGTATTTGTATTTGCCATCGATCTTTTTTTCGATGGCCGTAGGCGCCCATGCATTGCGTTTGCCCCATTGTACATCGGTGGGCAGGTCAAGGATAACGCCTTCGTCTTTCCAGTTCAGCAGATCGGTCGAGGAAAATGTTTTAAAATAAGTGCCCGACCAGTTGTTGAACCCGTCGCTGGTCGGGTACAAATAATACTTTTTATTTTTTTCACTATAGATCATATAAGGATCGGCATAAAAACCGGCCAGTACCGGATTGCCATATACTTTGACAGCTACTGAAAAAATTTGCGGCTGCTGTCCTTTGATCGTTACGGTATACTTTACGGGGCCCTTTGTAAAATTCTGCGCACCGGCGGGTGAAATTGATACTCCGGGAAACTTAGTAAAGCCCGGATCGAATGCAGTCAGTGCTGTGCCGGGTTTTACAGGAAGCAGTACTTTCCCGGCGGTGGTATCAAATACAACGTTATTTTTTTTGATAGCGGCAGCACCTGCTGAAAGCAATGCATCATAAGGATTATACCATTCTTTGGTTATCCGTTCCAGCTCGCCTGCTGTAACAGACATTACGGTACCATGCCGCGGATGAAAGTTCATCGATACCTTGTCGTCGATTACGGTAAACGTTCGCAGATCTGCTGTTTTGGTAAACTGGTAGCGGCCGCTGGTGTACATATCGTACATCAATACATACTCCTTACCGTTATTAAGCGGGTAAACGCCTGCTCCTTCTACCGGCGATTTTGTTTGCTGCACATAGGTATCGCGCAATACATATCCTTCGGTTAATTTATCCGATACGGCTATTTTAATACCGGCGCCTTCGCCTTCGGTTTTAAAGAACAAATTATATTTTTCGTCTTTATACATGATGTCGCCATCGATACAGGCGCCGTTGGTTGGACTAAAAAAAAGTTGTTTGGGTTCCGCTTCCAGGTCGGTGAAAGCGTCGTTGGCATAAGCATAGTATATTTTGTCGGGGTCGCTACCATGCTTCATGCTAAAGTAGATCATATATTTACCGGCCTTTTCGTCGTAAATAGTTTGCGGGGCCCATACACGCAGCAGGCTATCATTGCCGGGAAATCTTTTCTGAATGTTAACCACGGCCGATGTCCAGTGTACAAGATCGGTCGATTTCATCAATACCATGGCGCGGTTCGAATTCCATCCGTTGGCTGACATCATATCGGTAGCCACCATGTAAAAAGTTTCACCATCAACACCGCGAATAATATGCGGGTCGCGTACACCGCCGGTTGAGCTAATTTGTTCCGAAGCAATCACAGGCTGGTTATTATTTAAGGCCCTGAAATTAAACCCGTCGTTGCTGATGGCATACCGGATCGATTCACCGGCTTTGTCGTTACCGGTGAAATAAACAAACAAATAGCCGTTGTATTTTTCCTTAATCCCTTTTTTAACGGGTTTCGCCGCGTTTTGGGCAAATAGTCCAAGAGGACTGCAGGCTAATAGCAGTAATAAAGAAGGTATAAACTTCATGATCTGACAAACAATAGTTATATAAAACTTTACAATTTGTTACGAAAAACGAAGCCAAGATACGATTGATTTTTAAAAATCAGCCAGCTGGCTTAAATTTCCCTTATTTAAATTGTTAAAAATACATTTTTGAGTACCATGGCGGGTATTGGCCGATTTCGCCAGCCGGGAATTTACTATCACAAAATAAAAAAAGGGGGTTCGCAGCACCATTTGCTACGCCCCCCATTTAAAGTTGAATATCGTTTTTAATTTGTATAAAACCCAAAGGCCCTGCATCACAGAATCTGCCAGGCGTACCGTCGGGTTGTGTAGTAAGATACCCTACGGTTACCTGTGTTTGAACAGATATAGTAAAACTTACCTTCAGGCTGCTATAGCGCGCCCTATATGATAAACGACAAAACCCGTCTGCCAGCTGGCGGACGGGTTTTATTTATATGATCACTAAATGAATATGCTACATCAAAAGCCCCTTTTTTCGGCGCCAGGCGCTTTTGGCATTTCGTATCCTTTGGTTTTTATTAAATTTTTTGCTTCAGTAATAGCGCGGGTCAATTGCGGATCAACGCCTTTTGCCATCTGACCTAAATCTTCGGGTACTGCAATATCAGGATCAACGCCATGTCCTTCCCGGAACCAGGTGCCATCGGGATTGTACATTCTAAAAGTCGGAACGGTTATGCCGCCGCCATCGATTAAAGAAGGCACTCCGGTTATACCAATCAATCCGCCCCATGTTCTTGTTCCGATCAATGGTCCTAATTTTCGTTTTCTGAAATAATCAGGGAATGCATCACCGCCCGATCCGCTCCATCCGTTTATGAGCATTACTTTAGGGCCAAAATGTGCATACGCCGGTGTAGGCAGCGGTTCACCATCGCGCAATGCAAAGAACGACAATGGCTCCCGGTTAAGCATTTCAATAAAGCGATCGGGTATTTGTCCGCCATCGTTAAAGCGTTCATCTATGATCAATGCTTTTTTATTCCATTGTGCATTGAACTGGCGCAACAATTCATTTTGGCCGTCGATGCCGGTGCTGGGCACAAACACATACCCTATTTCGCCATTGCTTTCTTTATCAACCTTTTTACGCATGTCTTCGATCCAGGCAAGATTGCGCAGGCGGTATTCATCACCCAAAGTTTTTACAACCGCTGTTTTAGCGCCGGTGAAAGAAGCCGTGCTGTTATACGTTATTTCAACCGTTTTGTTGGCCAGCCCCTGAAATGCGATAAACGGATCATTGGCGGTTGTTAAGGGTACGCCATTCACTGCCAGAATATAATCACCTTCTTTTATGTTCACACCCGACATATCGAAGGGCGAATGCACTTCGGCATCCCAGGGAGCGCCACGAATAATTTTTTTGACTTTATAATTATCGCCTTCTGCCTGCCAGTCAATACCGAGGTATCCGACATTCTGGTTTTTTGTTCTTTCCATATCGCCGCCGCCATGATACGTGTGCGAAGCATTGAGCTCGCCGATCATTTCACCAATTACAAAGTCGGCTTCTTCGCGCGTGAGCGCACCATCCAGCATTTTACCATACCGTGTTCTCATGGCATTCCAATCGACTCCATGCATTTTTGCATCGTAGAAATAATCCCTTTCCAAACGCCATGCATCGGTAAACAGTTGCTTCCATTCTTCTTCGGGGTTTATCATCATTTGCATTTCGGAAGTATGCAATGGCTTTTCAAACTTCTGGCCTTCGCCGGTACCAATCACTGCCAAAGTTCCTTTTCGGCCAATCAGCATTTTTTGTTTGTTATAGGCCATGATATAAAAATCAGCTTCCTCAAGCACCGTTTTTTCTTCCCTTTTATCGATATCAAAATATTTCACACTATTCTTTCCATCAACGGTACCGGTATTGGGAACACGTAAATAATAGATCTTGCCTTTGCCTGCTTCGAGGTTGCGGTAATTACCGGGCGTTACGGGCAGCAATACCATACGTTCTTCAAAGTCATCGAAATCAATATCTACCTGTTTTGTATCGGGCTTTTTGGTGAGCGCGGCAGAATCTTTCTTTTCTTTTTTATTATCTGCGCCTGCCTCGGGTTTCACTTCTCCTTCGGTAATAGCTACCACATCATTTTGCGGGGCCAGCAACGAGGGCGTGGTTTTCTTTAACGCAATAGCGGCAATGCTACGGGTATTGGGATATGAAAAGGTATTGTCGATATCGCTGTAAATGGGACTAAAACTCTGACTGGTGAATACATACAGGTATTTTCCTTCGGGATCAAATACCGGCTCGTTGCAGTTATAAAAACCACTGGTTACCTGTTTTGTTTTTTTGGTGCTATGATCATAAATAAAAATGGCATCGTGATTATTTTCGAGGTCGCGGTTATAAGCCAGCCATTTGCTGTCGGGCGACCAGCAGGGTGAAAAGCCTGAGAGATTGCCATGCGTCCATAAAAGGGCCTTATCTACCTGTACAGTTTCATTGGTAGTTATATCAAATATCTGAATGCGCATGGCCTTGTCTACAAAGGCCAGTTTTTTACTATCGGGCGACCACACGGTCTGGTACCGGTAGCCGGGCCCGTAACTGGTAAGTTTTTTGGCAGAACCTTCTTTATCGGGCTGCATGATGTACAACTCGTATTCACCCGAGGCATCACTCCAGTAAGCAATCGATTTTCCATCGGGCGACCAGGTGGGATATCGCTCAGCCACACCCGAAGTACGGGTAAGGTCTTTTACATAACCGTTTTCGGCTGGCACCGAAAAAATATCGCCCCTTCCCTGCAACAACACCCGCTTTCCGTCAGGACTTAACCCGCCTGCCTGTATCAGGTTATCGACCGCTTCAATTTTGGGTTTCAGCATAGCCCGGTCGCTCACAAGGTTCACCTTCACTTCTTTTTGCTTTTGCGAAGCGAGGTTATACAGGTATAATTTTCCGGCTGCTTCAAATACAATATCATCGGGGCCCATCGAGGGATAATGCACATCGTAATCGGTGAACTTTGTTAGCTGTTCATATTTTTTAGTCGACAAATCATATCTCCACAAATTCATTCGCAGCTCGGGCCCGCGGTCACTCAAAAAATAAATAAAGTTGCCATTCCACATAGGAAATTCACTGCCGGCCTCTTCGGGGGTCGACATATCCTGATCAGCGAGGGTTTGCAAATTGAAAATATGCAGGTCGGCTTTCCATCCGCCACGGTACCGCTTCCAGTTGCGCCCTACCTGTGTGCGATAAACCATAGCCAGTTGTTTGCCATCGGGCGAATAAGAGGCATACTCGCCATAAGCCACGGGCAGCTTTTCGGCGGGGCCGCCCGACGATGCCACGGTATAAAGCTGGTTGAACCTGGCCTTGCCGCTTTCGCGTGATGAGGCGAACAGCACCCTTTTGCCATCGGTTGTCCAATCTACTACCCTGTCGGGATAACCGTGCGACGTAAGCCGAACGGGTACGCCGCCCGAAGTACTCAGCACATAAGCATCGTAATTGCCATCGTAGTTGGCAGAGAAAGCAATGCTTTTACCATCGGGCGAAAATTTTGGATATACTTCCACGCCGGACGGCGAACTCAGCTTGATGGCCGTACCCCCGTCTTTGGGAATCAGCCAAAGGTCATTGGCATAAGTAAAAACGATCTGATCTTTTGAAACATCGGGATAGCGAAACAGTCCGGCGTCAATTTGAGCAAACGCTGCAACATGTATAATAATCCCCGATAAAGTGATGGCGAACTTATTCATATCAGGATAAAATTTTTGGTAGCCGGAACTTACGAAATTATATCCTGTGAAAAAGTTATAAAAGTGTTGAATGGCTTGTTAAAACCCGTTACCGGTTTCCGGCAACCGGGAACCGGTAACGGGGAACTGGCAACTGATATCTATTTATACGCTGTTATTGGTTGAATAGATCCATCATCATTATATTTCAGCTCAGTGACCTTTACATTGCGTAAATGGGTTTTGCCGCTGAGCTGTACATCATGATAAAACAAATACCATTTGCCGTTTGATTCAATAATGGAATGATGGTTCGTCCAGCCATCAACCGGGTTCAACACAACACCCTGGTAAGTAAATGGACCATAGGGGCTGTCGCCGGTAGCGTAATTGATAAAATGGGTATCGCCGGTTGAATAAGAAAAATAATATTTGCCTTTATATTTATGCATCCACGAAGCCTCAAAAAAACGTTTGCCGTTATCCTTTTCGGTAAATGGCTTGCCATCTTTTCCAAGGATCTGAATTTCTTTTACTGCACCGGCAAAGCTTTTCATATCGCTGTTCAGTTTGGCTATGCGGGGTAAAATGGCCGGTTCTTCAGGTTTGCGGTTGCCGGCAGTTGAATCGTATTTATTGTTGTTCCAGCGTTGCAGTTGTCCGCCCCAGATGCCGCCGAAGTACATATAGTACGAACCATCATCATCTTTAAATACACAGGGATCAATACTATAACTTCCTTTGATGGGTTCTTTTTCGGGCACAAAGGGTCCTTCGGGCTTTTTGCCGGTGGCCACTCCTATATGAAACACATCGTGTTTGTCTTTAACCGGAAAATACAGGTAATAAGTGTTATTGGCGAATGCCGCGTCGGGCGCCCACAACTGGCGGCCTGCCCAGGGAATATCTTTGATATGCATGGCCACGCCATGATCGGTAACGGCGCCGCCGATAGAATCCATTGACAAAATGTGATAATCCATCATATTAAAATGACTGCCCAGGTCGTCTTCGGGCGTGCCGGTAGCCGTATCGTGCGAAGGGTAAATGTAAATGCGACCGTTAAATACGTGGGCCGACGGGTCGGCAATATAAATATGCGAAACGAGCGGTTGCGAAAGGTATTCTTTCTTTTTTTCCGTTTGTGGCTCCCTTTTGGCTTCTTCCTTTGGCTTTTGTTCAGCGTTGTTGCAGCTAAATAACAAAAATGCGGCTGCAGCAATTGCAATCGTACTGTTCAGTTTTTGCATGACAGATTTGTGTTTATTTTTTTTTCAGTGATGAGTCTCTTACGATCAGCTCTGACCGTAATAAGATGGTGTTGGTTGAACTGATATTTGAAACACCATTCAAATGATTGATCAGATTGCGAACGGCGGCTTCCCCCATCTGGTAACCGGGATAATCAACAGTGGTGAGGTTTGGCTCGATGACGGTAGAAACAGGGTCGTTGTTAAATCCTACAAAAGCGATGTCGTGCGGAATGCGTATACCGGCCTTTTTTAAAGCCACCATGCAGCCTACGGCGCAATTGTCGTTGGCCACAAAAACCCCATCGGGCAAAGGGTCCATGGCCAGAATGGCTTCTGCAGCAGCAATGCCAGCCTCCTGACTGAGGTTATTGATCAGTACATACTCTTCCCTGAACGGAATGCCATTTTCGGCCAACGCCTGTTTATATCCTTTAAAACGGTCAATATAGGTATTACGTTTAAGGGTGGCGGTAATGTGCACGATCCGCTCGCAGCCCTGCTGAATCAGGTGGGTGGTAGCTTCATAAGCTGCCTTGCGGTTATCAATGAGAATATTGGTTGTGTTCTTATGTTCCATCACGCGATCGAAAAAGATCAACGGAATATTTTTTTTGAACAGCATATCGAAATGCGAGATGTCTTCGGTATCATAAGCCAGCGACACCAGCAGGCCGTCAACCCTGTTGTTAAACATGGTTTTCACACTGGCCATTTCTTTTTTGGCCGATTCGCTCGACTGGCTGATAATAAGTGTATACCCTTCGCTGTTCGCAACGTTTTCGATGCCGGCAATAACCGTGCTCATAAAATAGCTGTTCAGGCGGGGAACAATAACGCCGATGGTATTGGTACGCTGGTTGCGCAGGTTACGGGCAAAGTGGTTTGAGCGATACCCCATTTCCTCGGCCAGGTCGAATATCTTTTTGCGGGTCTTTTTATTAACTACCGGATCATCCTTTAATGCGCGGCTTACAGTAGCAATGGAAATGTTGAGCTTTTTGGCAAGATCATATATGGTAATTTCTTTCTCTTTCAAAGTAGCAGGATTTATAGGTACACTAAAACAGGCATCAATTAAAACGATAACTCATCTTCTAACTGTGTAAAGCTAAAAGAAATTCTTTTTAAAAAAAATAAATTGTAATCGGTTACAATCAGCCTGTCAGCGGCACTATTAATGTGGGGTTGTTTATAAGTAGCCGATTGCTTAACAGCCTTCAAAACCAGGAATGCTGTACCTGTAGGCGGCAATCTGAGGGCTTTTGTTTAAATCAATAAGAAAAACATTTTTATATCCTGGTTACGCAACCATTAAACAGGCCTCTCCTTCGGGAGAGGTTTTTTGTGTGGGTCATCCTGTTGCTGCGCATAGTGCATGCGTATAAGTGAAAACCGCAGTGTTGATTGCTGCACACTGGCAGCCAGTTCGGTGATGGAAGGCATAAAACGCAGTTCAACATTTCGCTTCAGCATTTCTTCCATACAATTATAAACAGGCTTTGCCGAAACAGGAACAACCGGCGCATAGGAAATATAATAGCCGGCACATTCATCAAACAATGAAAAGGTGTCGGGCGAAAATTCGTAGCGATATAAAGTAGTTCGTTGTATTGTTTGCAACCAGGCTTTTTCAACACAAACCACATAATCAGCGGTAGTGGTGCCCATGAATTGCTGTCTGTCGGCCTCAGTAGTTGCCAGGCCGGCATAAAAGGTTACCCGTGGACAATTACGGGGCAACAGGTAATTATGCAGCATTTTGTTGTTGATGGCAAAAACCACTTTTCCCATTATAATATTGGTGTAAAAAGGGGCTGCCAGCGGTTCAAAAATTGTTATGCGCGGATTATCGCTGATATGAAACAGGTTCTCTTTTTTCATGATCTTCGGGAATTGTTCGCTACGCTCACAATATTTATTTGCCACAGATTGCACTGATTTACACAGATAAATTCTTATTCCGAAATCAAATAGCCGGCTGTCATTCCCGACATCAGTGTTCATCTGTGCAATCTGTGGCAAAATTGTATTCACTTCGTCCACCGAAGGTGGACCCCTTTATTTAATCAACCACATCTTTCCAAAAATATCATCCGTGCCATTGTATTGCGTAGTAATGGCCGCTTTATATTTATCGCTGTTGTAATTAATTTCATCCTGCGGATATTGCCAGCGAAGCGGTATCTGGTTGCCTGATGTGCCAATTCCAACACCTCCCTGACTAAACGTTGGGATACCTGTTCTGCGCCAGTTATAATACGCTTCATAACCCGAGTTCATGAAAAATGCCACATACTTCTGCGTCAGAATTTGTGTTAATCCTTTTGCGTTATCGGTGTTATCGAACGCCACATTGGGATCGGCTTTAAAAGTATTGATATCGATGGTGGCAGTTCCCTGGTTCGGTTTGTTTCCGTCAACATTGCCGATAGTTACCACCAGACCCTGTGTTAAACCATATAAATTCATAGAGGCGTTAATGCCATTGTCGTACCAGGTGGCAGCGCTAACGCCGGTGATCCATCCTCTTTGTGCAGCCTCAGCAATATTGAAGCACAATTCGGGGTAACCGAGCAGAATATAGGGTTCGGCATTGGCGCCCGAGGCCGACGACATATACCTGTTATAGCTTAAAGATGAATATTTACCATCGGCCGAAAAGTTCGACATCAGCCCCTGCGATTTACCATTGTCTTCCCCTATGTATGCTGTAAAATCGCTCACCTGTTTGCCTGCTGTTAACTGCGCAGGAGCCGGAATGGCCAACACAAATACACGGGGATCTTTATAGGCTGCCGTTACATTCAGAAAAGTCTGACTGATATTTTCACAGTTATTGTATGGCGCATTGCCACTGCGGTTGGGCGGATATAAGGTAATTGTAGTATACCTGTACACCATATTATCATTGTTGGATGCCATAATAGGATATGTAACAGGATCGCCTATGATCGCCGCAAATTGTGATTTAATATTTAAATCTGCATTGTCATCGGCTCTTTTGCTTAAGCTGATCAATACACGTAGTTTATATGTATTGATCACTTTACGCCATTGCTGGTACGTTAAACCAAATATATCGCCGGCCGCATCTACTTTAGTGCCCGAAAGACCCGGCTGGGCCGCAATTAAATTTGCTATTAACGTATTGGCTGTATCCAGCAGCGCCAGGCAATTTTTATATACATCGTGCTGCGAATTATAGGAAGGCGTTAAATTGCCGGTAACACCAGCCTCAGTCATAGGAATATCTCCTACCCGTTGGGTTAACCAGATGAAGGCATAGGCCCTGAAAAATTTGCTTAATGCAAAGTATATGTTGGTACTATTACCATATCGCTTCAAGGCCTGCTCTTCGAGCTTTGTACAATATCTGATAAAATCATAGGTATGGTTAGTATTTGACCAGTTATAGCTGTTGCTGCCAAAATAGTACGAATAATTCGATACTATATTCTGGTTGTACCGGTAAACAGTTGAAATAACAGGTTCTTCTTCCCGCATGAAATTACCGGTAATATGATTGAGTATTAAAGCAGGCGGTACATTAGCGCTTTCGGGTGCTACGTTGGGACTGGATTGCAAATCGCCTTTTTGACAACTGCTGATGCCCGTTGCTATCATCAGTAAAGCAACAAAGGTATTTTTATATGTTATTTTCATACTTGTTTTTTAAACAACTTTAAAATTAAAAGTTAACATTAATGTTAAAACCAAAGCGGCGTCCGGTCATGCTTTGCAATACACCACCGTTATTTAACGATCTGTCAGAGCTATTGAAACCCGAAGCAAACTGATCAAGGTCTATATCTTTTCTCTGAGCAAAATACAGCAGGTTTCTGCCGATCAGTGAAAACGAAGCAGCCTTTACAAATCTGTTTTTAGAAAGCATTTTTGCAGGAAGGCTATAAGTGAGTGTTACCTCGCGCAACTTGGCAAACGAGCGATTGGTCATCCAGTATTCAGTTACGTTACCAATACCCGAAGAAATAAATGACTGAACGGTTGTAGCTACATCATTGGGAGCAAAAGTGAGATCTTTCATATTAGTTATCTGACCATTGCTGTATACAGGTTTTCCCGAAACGATCTTCACGCCATTGGCAACATATTTACCGGTAGGTGCTACGGTACCTGTATTGGTAGTTTTCCATTCGGCCAAACGGGCATCGCCAAAGGCGCCGGTAGCGCTTTCAATAGCTGTACCGCCATTCATACCGTCTTTGTACACCTCGTCGTAGATCTTCCCTCCTATTCTTCCATCAAATTGAAAACTTAAACTAAAGTTCTGGTACGAAAAACGGTTGTTGATACCAAATGTAAAGTCGGGGTTAGCATATCCTAAAAAGGTATTGTTGGTAATATCTGTAGGCGTAGCTCTTAGCGGTAAACCACCGGCATATACTATGTTACCCTGGCCATCTCTTACAAAACCTACTCCATAAATTGCATCCAGTCTTTCGCCTTTTACATAATTATGGCCATTCAATGCTATTTTCGTTTCATCGCCATAAATTTCCTTCAATGTTTCTTTGTATGTAGCATAGTTAATTAACACATCCCAGTTTAATCCTCCGGCGCTTTTGATGGGCGAGCCCGAAACGGCAATTTCAAAACCTTTCTTCAGCGATGTAAGCGCATTTACATTTTGAGCAGTATAGCTGGTTGAAGAAGCTACATTCAAAGAATATATCTGCGGGCCGTTTACGCTGGTGAAATAAGTGAAGTCAACACCCAGTCTGTTTTGTAAGAAACGCAAATCGATACCACCTTCGTAAGAAGTTACCTTAAACGGTTTAAGGGTAGGATTGGCAATGGTGCTGGTGTAACTAACCGAAGGGGTATTGTTATAATAAGTAGCCGGGCTATAAGCGTTCTGGTTGTTATAGCTGGGGCCATCATAAGAAGAATACAAATCACTTCCGTAACCTAATAACCCGCTATTGGTGCTGGTTCCTGTTACCTGGGTGAATGCCGATGGTACGGTAGCCTGGGTTAAACCACCTTTTACTTCTGCAACTGATCCCCGGATCTTTAATAATGATATGGCAGCGGGCAAATGCACATAATCACTGATAACCGTGCTCAACGATACTGAAGGATAAAAGAATGTATTACTGCCCGAAGGTAAGGTGCTCAAATGATCTACACGGCCTGTATTGGAAAGCGTAAGATATCTGTCGAACGAAAGATCAAACGAGTAAAAACCGCTGTACACCTGCATTTTTGAACCCCAGGTATAAGAGGCATACGGAGTTTGTGAATTGGTGAGCACATATACATTCGGAATAGACAATGCCTTTGTTGTGCCGTACAATGAGTTATAGGTAAATGAACGCTCACTGGCGCCGGCAAAAGCCGATATATTCCATTTGTGTACTGTTTTATTAAAATTCAGGATCAGGTCGGTATTGTTCTCAAAAAGATTGCGCCTGTCTTCGCGATAATCGCCATACCAGCCGAAATAATACCAGGGTGTATAGGTATTGAGGTTAATACCTGAAGGCACCTGTTCGGTTCTTACCTGGCTCCAGGTGGTAACCTGTGAACGTAAGCTCAGGTTCAATGCATTATTAAATTTATAAGTCAGTTTTGCATAACCGTTGATGTCGTTTTTGTCGTGCGAGCGCAACCATTTTTTGGCAATGAACCAGGCGCTGTTTTCACGGCCATATTCCTGGGCATAGGGAATTAAATCCTGAACGCCCATGGGCTTTTTGTAAATGTCTTTCAAATCATCGATATCATAATCTGCCGAACCATACACCTTAAACATATACACGTATGAATTAGGTCCATAGTTCACATCAGGAATATTGGGCGAATATTGCCTGTTCAGGTTTACGCTTGCTTCTATGCGGAATTTATCGGTAACATTATATCCTGCATTCATGGCAAAAGTGTAAGAATGCAGTTTGGTATTAGGCGCCATCCCTTTCTGGTTCATATCACTCAGCGAAAACCTTACATCTGAACGATCGGTAGCAGTAGACAAAGAGATATTATTGGAGTTAATAATACCTGTTTGCATAAACTTATGAAAGTTGCCGGCGCCGCGGGCAGTCCATGGCGTGGCCGTTCTAACGCCTGTGATGGTATCGTAAGGGCTGTCGTATTGTTTTACCTTCTGGCCTTCAAAGCGGGGGCCCCATTCGGGCAAACGTTGTTTATTGTCGTACAACACATCGCCGTAACTATAGGCAAATGTAGTACCGCGTCCATATTCAGTCTGGCTTTGCGGTTCGGCCAGAAACCCCTTTTCAAACATGGTGCTGCTGTTTATATCTACCTGCCAGCCTCTTTTATCTTTCGAACCTTTTTTGGTAGTAATTACAATGGCCCCGTTCAAACCTCTGAAACCATATAAAGCAGAAGCATTAGCGCCTTTTAAAACAGTGTACGATTCAACATCATCGGGACTGATATTCCAGGTATCTGAGTTAACCGGAACACCATCTACCACAAACAACAGATCTTTACTGCCACGTAAAACCAGTTCGGGCCTGCCCAGCATTTCGGAGCTGGCGCCTACCGATAAACCGGCTATTTTACCCACCAGCGAATTGATACCGTTGGCATCGCGCGCTTTGGTGAGATCAGCTCCTTTTACTTCCTGTACAGAATAGCCCAGCTTTTTGGTTTCTTTTTTTACACCCATAGCAGTTACCACCACTTCTGAAAGCTGTTTGGTGTTTTCTGATAATACCACATTCAATTCAGATTGGTTACCTGCATCTACTTCGCGGGTAACATAACCGATATATGAAAAAATGAGCACCGGCGATGGGCCAGATACTTTTAAAGAAAATTCGCCGTTATCTTTTGACGAGGTGCCGTTTTTTGTTCCTTTTTCCTGAATGCTTACACCGGCAATCCCTTTTCCGTCGGAGCCGGTTACTTTGCCCCCGATAATATTCTGGGCATTTGCAACCCCGATAACAAAAACAAGAATGAGAAACAGGCATCCCATTCTGCTTAAGCGAGTTAGTTTTTTGTTCATTTACTTGTAATTAAAGTTTGAAGCACAAAAGTGAAGTTGCGTGCAAACTTCTACGACATAGCCATGTGGCAAGAACAAAAAATGGTATCAGCCGTGCGGGAAAAACGATCATACGTTTACAAGCGATTGAAAAGCAGATAATTGAAAAATATTAAGCCCCTGTTACCTTATTATTACGCCAACGTTATCACGATAACTGACCCTCACAGACAACGTTAACAACATGCTCTTTGCGATACATCGAAGGGGTATAACCGGTTAGCTTTTTAAAGTAATTATTAAAGGAAGATTTTGAATTAAAACCGCAATCATAGGCAAGCGATAAAATGCTTTCATCAATACCGGGGTCTTTCAATTTTTCAATGGCTTCGGCAATACGGTACTCATTAATAAAAGCATAGAAATTTTTTTTAAACCGCTCATTTAATAATTGCGTAACATGGTGTTTGGGTATGTTTACTTTGGAAGATAATGTTTCGAGTGATAATTCTGTTTCGAGATAGATCTTACTTTCTTTCATAAACCGCTTCAGCATTTTTTCATATTCATCCATCATGGGTTCATCCAAAGCCGATTTTTTATACTGTTTTTCAGGCTGCGTTTCTTCGGTAATTATTACAGGTGCCGGAGGCGCCGTAACAGTTGTTGTTGTTGCAGCACTTATTTTATATTGTAATATCAATACCGGCAGGGCGGCCAAACATATATAAGGCACCAGCCTCAGGTCGAACTCAACATTGCGGGTTTGTATGAAATGAATGCATGCCACTGTAATGCCGAGCAACACGCCTGTAAGCATTATATAGGACATAGACCTGAGCAAATTTGCTTTATGCTGTTGCTGTGCATTCGAAAGCGCTGAATATTTATTTAACTGTCTGATCGTTACAACCGGATAAATCAACAGCGAAGCAGCAGCCAGCCAATGGTACCAGGGCGCATACATCATTATAAAGGTGCCGGGAATTATTTTACATACGTACCCCGAAGCAACAATGAGCCAGGATGTAGTAAACAAAGAAAATGGCAGCAGGTGCAGCAAAACAGTCCGCGCAGGCAGCGCCTGTTTTACATACGACCGGGTTATAAAAAACAATAAGGGGCCATACGATAAACCAAACCCGGTTGCATTATTATGATACAGAAATGAATTTTTCAGAACGGTCAGAATGAAAAACTTAGTACCCAGATGAAATACCAGTATGATCAAAATGGTATTTAGTTTTTTCTCAAATCCATCTTTCAGCTTCACACTATTAAACAGGTAAAGCGCTATTCCTATTTGCACAATGATGCACGACAGTACAATGCTGCTTAACATAGTTTGGGTTGTAATTTTTCGCTGTAAAGCTATCGCTGCTATATTACGAAAAGGTTAATATATTATTATGATCGTGTCATTAACACTGGCATAACAACCGCGACATAAATTGCCAAACCAACTAACCATCGGGAACTGATATGAAAAATTGCATACTGATATTATTATTTACCCTGCCATTTTTTTGCTGCGCACAAATAGCCGACAGCGCCAAAAGGGCCGTTCCCTTACAGGGCGCCATTAACTTTCGCGACATCGGCGGCTACGCCACCAAAGACGGCCATCATGTAAAGTGGGGGAAAATATACCGGTCTGCCGCCCTGAGTAAATTAACCGATGCCGATCTTCAGAAATTACAGGGGCTGTCACTATCACGCGTGGCCGATTTCAGAGGGCCATACGAAGTACAGGCCGCTCCCGACCGCATACCGGCCGGAGCAACCCGCATTTCGTTACCTGCCGGAAGCGAGCATGTAGGCGACAGTAATTTTATGAAGAACATGGGCAAACAAATTCGCAATGATTCTTTTATCATTTCATTTTACAGCGTGATCACGCCCTTTAAAGACAGATACAAACCCTTGTTCAATGAACTGCTGTCGCTGAATAAAGACAGTGCATTATTGTTCCATTGCACAGCCGGCAAAGACAGAACCGGTATTGCAGCTGCATTGGTATTATATGCGCTGGGGGTAGATGAACAAACAATCATACAGGATTATGTGGCCACCAATTATTACCGGGCGGCAGAAAATGAAAAGGCTATGGCAGGAATGATAAAAGCATATGGTATTGACGAAGCCGCCGCAAGGAATATGATGGCTGCCAAACCCGAATACCTGCAGGCAACTTTTACTGCTATCAAAAACCAATACGGTTCTATCGATAATTATCTTGAAAAAGAGATGGGACTGGATACCCAAAAACGCCATCAGCTAAAGGCTTTATATCTGAATTAGTGGTACTTAATCCGTCCGCCTTCGGCGGAATAATTCGTGGCTATCTTTACAACAAACTATTTTACAATGGGCATTCGTAAAGCAACCATGGCCGATGCCGGAGGCATTTCAACATTACTCGACCAGCTTGATTACCCCGGCACCGGACCATTTTTAGCACAGAAGATGGAAATAGTGATCAACAACCCGTTTGCAGAACTGCTGGTTTATGAATACGAACAACAGGTAGCCGCATTTATTGTAATTGAGTTTTTACCACAACTTGGATTGAAGGGTGATATTGCCCGCATCGGCTATTTCTCCGTTGACGAAGCATTTCGAAGCAAAGGCATTGGCCGCGAAATGGAAATGCATATTGAAAAACTGGCCCGTGAAAAAAACTGCGACCGCATTGAAGTACATTGCCACGAAAGACGCAAAGACGCCCACCGCTTTTACTTCAGACAAGGATATGTTGAATCGCCTAAGTATTTAATGAAATCGCTGCGCACGGGTGAGTGAGTGAGTTAAACATTTAGAATACGCTTACACTTTTACGCTTTCCCTGGCGCTAACCTGAAATAAATGAATATAACAGTGTAAACCCAGCAATAAAGAGGCATATTCTTCGTACCAGCCCGGCTTAAATAAGGTAATAAATTGCGGGGCATTTAATGGCCAGTCACAAATAACAGCGGGTTGGTGGTAATGCAGGTCATATAGCATTGCTTTTATTGAAGTGCCGCCTGCGATCTCGTATTTGTATAACGTTCCGTCATATTCAATAAAACCTTTATCGTGCCGCCGGTTAAAGGTGCATTTTCCTACCTCAACGCCATATCCGTTTTTAAAAACAATTCTCGTAGCTGCAAAGCCGGTGCGTTCCATAAAAAAGGAAAGGTATTCGCCTTTGCTGCTGATGCGCACCGATTGTTGTAAGGAATTGTACTTCAGCAGTATAAGTATTTTATCATTTTCTATGAGGTGATACTCCTTCAGTACTTCATCAAATGCTTTAACCAGTTTCCATTGCATAACCAGCGTTTTTTATACAGAAAGCAAAGGCAAGGTAGGCATAAATGAACCAAACGGGCAAAAACTTAACATTGGCAATATTAAGTAATTGTTATCTTTAGATTATCTGATTATAAACATTTTACGATATGGCTAAAAACATTGAAACAACAAAACCAAAAGTTACAAAACTATCTAAGAAAAAGATCTCTGAATCGGTATACGAAAAAATCGCCGGAAGCCTGGCAGAGTACAATCTGCAGGGGAAGAAGTTCGATAACAAGCTGAAAAAGGTGAGTAAGTTATTTGCAGTTGATATTGCAAAAGCAACCCGTAAAAAAGAGAAAGCCAAAGCCAAAGAGACTACCGAAAAATAGTTTTGATTGACCCATTAATTCAACAAAAGCTATTGCCTGCGCAATAGCTTTTGCGTTTTACTATAACCTGTTATTACCGGTGCAATTTTTTCTTTCTTAAATATTCCAGCAATTCCTTTGGTCTGTCGGTTTGAATAATGTTGGCGCCCCTGTCGATTATCCATTGCCAGCTATCGCCAATATTATGTTCATCTACCGCTTTATCATCATCATGCCCTCCATTGAGACTTGCCCATAATGAATTGATCCATATGCGCGATCCATGCTGCTTAATGTTGTTCAGGCTTTGCAACAACTGAACTGTATCGGTTTTAAAACTGAGCTCAAAGGCTACCGGATGCGTCTGTTGCTGAAAATCAGTGATCGTTTTTGCAGCACCTTCTTCATCGATCTTTACCATGGCCATATATGTCACTTTATTCAGTAAAGCGCCATAATCACTTTTCAATTTTTCAACCGGCAAATAATAACCTTTAAAAATGGCCTGGTTTACCGTACCTGTTCTTTGCAATACGTTATAAGCTTCGGGCATATATTCATAACACTTGTCTAAATTAACCATGATTTTACCTTTTACGGCAAGCATAGCTTCTTCGAGCGTAGGAATGGTATGCGGGGTAACCCTGCCCAGTGCGTTTTTAAGATGGAATTTTTTCAATGAATCAAGTGTATAATCACTTACTCTTCCTTTTCCGTTGGTGGTACGGTCAATAGTTTCATCATGCATCACGACGAGCTGCCCGTCTTTTGTTTTGGCAATATCTATTTCAACAATGTCTACCCCCATCGCAACAGCGCTGTTAATAGCAGCAATGGAGTTTTCGGGGTAGTTCCTCCAGTCGCCCCGGTGGGCTGCCACCAATACATTGGCGCCGTTGGCGTGATGCAGGTCTTTAATAATAATATCAACCTTACCTGTTTGTGCATGCGCCTGTACCAGCAGCATGCAAATGGTTATACATATAATGATTTGCTTCATACTCTTATTTGAAGTTTCGTGCCTAACGGCACGTAAAACGATTATAATATCCATTTTCTACCGACATGATGAGCCTGACGGCACAAAGAATAACCCGAACGACATTAGCCTATTGCCTATTGCCCATTGTCCATTGCCTTCCTTGTACCTTGTGCCTTGATTAGTATCCTTTATTCTGCGCAATGGTTTTATCGGTATCCACCTGGCTTTGCGGTATGGGCATTAGCAGTTTGTCTTTGTCGATGGTGATATTGATGCCGTTGGCAGCAAACCATGCATTCATGGTGCTGATGGCTTTGCCCGTACGCAACAGATCGAACCAGCGATGGCCCTCGCCTACCAGTTCCAGTCTTCTTTCCAGTTCAATGGCGCTGTCGAGGTCGGCTTTGGTAACAGCGGTGGTAGCAGAAAGGCCTGCGCGTGTACGTATCTGGTTTAGCCACGTTGCTGCAGCCACTGTATCGCTCAGGTTGTTGGTAGCTTCGGCCAGCATCAGTATTGCATCGGCATAACGCAATACTACTACATCGTTGCCGCCGTCGGTAATTACGGTAGTTGGCTTTGTAAGTTTGTTATTATACGGAACACCGGCAGCGGTGAGCTTTACATACACATCTTTTCTTTTATCGGCCGGGGTATATAAATTGTATAAACTTTTTAAAGGCAGGTTATGTCCCTTGGCGCCGCTTTGAGTACCCGATGGACTAAACTGCTGAAACATGGTGCTGCCTTCGGTATTGCCATTGATGCCCGATGCAAACTGCACGGCGAAAATGATCTCTTTATTATTCTCGTTGTTTATATTAAATATATCTGCCACGTTCGGCAACAATGCATAATTGTTCGATGAAACCACTTCGGTTAACAAGGCTTTTGCATCGGCGTCATTACCCAATGTAATCTGCACTTTCGCCAGCAATGTTTGAGCAGCCGTTTTTCTTACCCTGCCCGCCTGTGTGCTGGTGGCAGGCAGCAATGATATGGATTCTGTAAGGTCTTTTTTTATCTGCTCATATACCGTGGCAACGGGTGTACGGCCCTGACCGAAATATTTATTGGGATCGGTTGTTTCTTCGGTAACCAACGGCACATCGCCATACAAACGCACGAGGTTAAAATACAGCAACGCGCGTATGAATTTCATTTCGCCTTTTCGTGCCTGCTTAACGGCATCCGAAGCATAGGCAATGTTATCGATGCGGTTAAGCACTACATTGGCTTTTTGAATGGCCTGGTACGAATTACGCCATAGGGCGGCAATAATACCATTAGAGGGAATGGTCGTAAACTGATCTAACTGTCCGTACATGCCATCATCATTGGCAGGCACTTCGTCGTAAGTATTATCTGATGGTATTTCGCCAATGGCCGGCAGGTACAACCCGTACAAACCTGTTGCCTGTAAGGCTGCATACGTGGAGTTTACGTATTCTTCCACTTCGGTTTCATTCTTCAAAAAAACGCTCAGCTCTTTGGATGTTTCGGGGTTCTGATATAGTTGTTTTTTGCACGAGCCGGAAAATATGCCGAGTGTTGCTATGAGAAAGGATAAAAATAAATTTTTCATCTTTTGTTATTTCGTATGTGATTTTTTTTCTCGCAAAGGCGCCAGGGCGCAAAGGTGATCGCTACGCGATCCTTAAGAACGCTAAGAAAAGGCTTTGCGGCTTAGCGCCTTTGCGCGAGACATTGCTTAAAACCCCAGATTAATCCCAAACGTGTAAGATCTTGCTACCGGGTAGTTCGATGCTGAATATCCGTTGGTCAATACATTATCAGTAGTAGTGGCATCGGGATTAAAGCTGCGGAATTTTGTTATGGTAAACAGGTTATTGCCGGTAAAATATATTCTTATGTCAGATGCTTTCAGCCTTGATGTAATTTGTTGCGGCAGGTTATACGACAACTGCACATTCCGCAGCCGTACATAATCACCATTCTGATAAACGAAATTAGATACACGCGTTGCTTTCCGGGCATTGGAAAAATTACCCAGGTTAGGCTGCGCCATAAAACCATTTGGATTATCTACAGGATGATACCGGTTTTCGAAATAATATTTATCAGGAATACCAAAACCTTCTCCAACTTCGCGCTGCGAAGCAATACTGCGGTCGTAGATCTTTCTTCCTTCAACACCCATTACCTGAAAGCTCAGCTCAAATTGTTTGTATAGGAAATTGGCCGAAGCGCCCCAGGTAAATTTAGGATTGAATGTTCCGTAAGATATGCGGTCGTTCAAATCAACCACTCCGTTCTTAGTTACATCTTCCACTATGTAATCGCCCGGAAGCGTACCCGTGAGGTGCGGTGTTTTATTGATTTCGTCTTGCGTTTTGTATACGCCGGTTATTTTATAGCCATACATGGCTGCTATCGGTCCGCCTACTTTTGTAAAGAACTGGCCATCATTTCCTGAAATGATCTGGTTCTGCCCCGGCGCCAATGCCAGCACTTTGTTTTGATTGGTAGCTATATTGCCACTGAAACCCATCTTCACCGGCCCGAGGTTGATATCATGTCCGGATACTTCCACTTCAACACCGGTATTTTTTACTTTACCGATATTTTGTATAGAAGAACTGAAGCCCGACTGATCAGGCACCGGCACATTCAATAACAGGTCTTTTGTTATGGAATTATAATAGTCGGCGCTGATGTTGAACCGGTTCCACAAACCAACGTTGATGCCTATGTTCGAAGATGTTTTTGTTTCCCAGCTAAGATTGGCGTTGGCTGTTGAGTTAGCCGAAAAGCCCGAGGCCAGTGCAGAGCCAAAAACATAATTACTGTTTGTGGTGCCGGTAGCTGCTACCAGCGCTTTTGAGCTGTACGAGCCGATCTGGTTATTACCCGATTGGCCCCAGGTAGCCCTTAACTTGGCAAATGTTACAATTGGTGATTTTGGGAAGAAAGATTCTTTACTAATTATCCAGCCTGCCGTAACCGATGGAAAATTGCCCCATTTTTTATCGTCGCCGAACCGCGATGATCCGTCACGGCGTATGGTGGCCGAGAACAGGTATTTGTTCCGGTAAGCGTATTGCAAACGGGCAAGGTACGAAAGCTGTGTCCAGGTATAACGGTTAGCCGTTGCCGTAAAAGCGCTTGCGCCGGCTATATTGGGCAGGTTATTATCGGCAATGCCCGAGCCGATTACATCGGTGCTGTTGCCCGTTTCTTTCTGAAAAGTATAACCGGCCAGCACATCTATATCATGGGCACCGAAGCTGTTGGTGTAGTTCAGCGTATTTTCGGTTATGTAGTTAATGGTAAATTCTTTTATCTCTTCGGCCACTGCAGGCTTGGGAGCTGCGCCCCGGTACATTCCTACATCGGAGGGATTAAAAAAATCGCGGTAACTGGTGGCGATATCCGCCCCGGCCATTGTTTTAAATTTTAACCCATTTATTATTTTGAACGATAAGTAGCTATTGCCAAATGTTTTGAAATAGTTCCTTACATTCTTTATCTTTTTCATCAGCGCCACAGGGTTTTCGCCCAGAGCGCCGTCTTCGGGCGTATTGGCGATGATCTGCTTACTGATCGCCAGCGTACCATCGTCGTTATATGGTGCAAAGAAGGGATAGGCAATATCCAGATTGGCAATAGGGTCGTTGCTCCAGTCGGCATTGTTGTTGAAATAATTCTGGATATTGTACGAAGGATTCATGGTCACACCAAAATCGAGCCGGTCAGATATTTTTGAATCCATCTTCACGGTCCCGCTGAAGCGTCTTAACCTGTTCTCAATAACAATACCTTCCTGATCGAAGTAGTTGGCCGATACATAATAATTTGTTTTGGCCGAACCACCCGATAAAGAAACATTATAACTTTTCATACCGGCTTTTCTGAATACCTGATCGGGCCAATACGTATCGGTAAGCCCCGGTTGCTTATCAAGGTATGGCTGCAGATAGTTCAGTCGCAATTCGCGCAGGCTGGCGCCTTTGGCAACGCGGGTGGACCTGTCGTCGGCTGCACTTCTGCTGGCAGGATCTTTCGATACATAGCCCCAGTCGCGGGCCTCGGTTAAAAACAGTGCGGCGTCGTATGCATTTACATATTCTACTTTATCGGCCCGCTGCTGCACGCCGGTATACACATCCACCGCCACTTTCATTTTTTCGGCTTTTCCTTTTTTGGTGGTGATCAATATAACCCCGTTGGCAGCCCTTGAGCCATATATCGCTGCCGAGGCAGGATCTTTTAAAATGTCTATGGTTTCAATGTCCTGCGGGTTGATGGCATTGAATGAAGAACCTTCCGATAAAGGAAATCCATCTACCACCACCAGCGGATTTCTTCCTGCCGTAAGCGTGCCAATGCCACGGATCACCACCTGCGGATTGGTACCGGGTTGCGCCGAGGCATCGTTGATCACCACACCGGCCGATTTACCGGCCAGCTGCAAACCGAAGCTACCGGCATTATAACGGTTCAGTTCAGTTGATTTTACCTGCGACATGGCGCCGGTGATCTTTGATTTCGATTGTTGTCCGTACCCGATCACCATTACATCGTTCATCGATGATACAGCCTGCTTTAACCTGATGAGCACCGAATTGTTATCACCTGCTTTTACGAGGTAGCTCATCAGCCGGCCTTCTTCATAGCCAACATGGGTAAATAAAAAATTATACTTATCGCCGGCTTTTAACCCGGTAATTACAAACAATCCTTTTTCATTGGTGATAGCAGATTGCTTTTCCTTACTACCTGCGTGATGTACCATAATGGTAACATCACTCAGCAATTCGCCCGATTCAGATACCACAGAACCTTTTACCTGTGCGGTTTCCTGTGCGTTCACCAATAGCGAACACCCCAAAAATACCAGCTGAAAAAACCATTTCAATTGTTTACAATAATGTGTCATAGCGTTGGTTTTGGGCAATAGCAGCCCGTTCACTTTTTAAAGTGTAATTTTTTGAAATATGTATTTCTGATTATTTGCTTATTACAATAACCCCATTCTCCTTTTTACAGGTTAAATCGTTGGTGTTACAAATAATGTTCAGGATGATTTGTAAAGAATCGTTTACCAAAAAGGTTCCTGTAAATGACAATGATTGCAGGTCGCCGGCATTGTACCGCAATGCCACATGGTATTTTTTGCCGATTGCATGAAACACTTCGGGCAGCGGTGTTTTTTCAAACGCCAGGGCAACTGCATTGGTTTCATTTTTACTTACCGGTTTATTATTATCTGCGCCTGTTTTGAATGTAGTTACTGCCCAGCCTCCTGTTTGTTCGTTGATGGCTACCTGTTCGCCTGGTTTAAGCATCACTTCCTGCATAGCCGTTCCGGCAACCGAACGCACACGCACTTTGCCTTCGAGCAACTTTACGGTCAAGGTATCGAACCGGGCATCAACCCAAAACTGCGTGCCCAGCGCTGTGGTAGCAATGCCGTTGGCATATACAGTAAACGGCTTCAGCGGATCTTTAGCCACTTTGAAAAAAGCTTTTCCCGTTAAACTGATGTCGCGCTTCAGCGAATCGAAAGGCTGATAATACGATATGGCGCTGCCGGGTTCCAGTGTAACTACCGAACCATCCTGTAAGGTGGTTGTAGTGGCTCTTTCGAGTAAATTGGAAAACGTTTTAAGCACAGGTTTTGTAACAGCAGCTGCCACCGCCGGCGATTCTTTTTTTGAAGTACCGATCACATACCATGTGCCTGTAATTATAATACCTGCAACACAGGCTGCCACCAGCCATTTTACGACTACCGGCCATTGAATCACTTTTGCTTTTTGTACGTTCGGTGTTTCAGCAGGCTGGGCTTTCTTTTGCTGAATAAGGTTGAATATTTCCTGCGACCGCTCAGGTGTAATAAGCTGTATATCTTTTTGAATATTATCGTGAAATTCTTTTTCGAGCCATTTCATCAACTGCTGTTCGTTCACCGATAATGTTTGCAACAACAACTGCTTTTCCTTTTCCGAGGCTGTTCCGTTCTTATATTTTTCCAGTAAATAGTCTAATGTTTCCATCGTTACTATAAAATGACAGCTTTGTAAAAAAGGGGGTGATGTTTTGTATTACGGAATTGTTAAGCCGGAAGTCTGAAGCCGATTCACCATTCAATACAAAAAAATAACCAGGCAGCCGGCGCTGATCGCCGACATGGCAGGATTTTGTGCAACGATGTATTCTTTGAGCATTTTTGCAGACGTCTTCACATAATCTTTTACGGTTTCTTCCGACATACCCAGTTCAAGGGCGGCTTCTTTATAGGTTTTGCCTTCGAGGCGACAAAGAGTGAAAGCCGATTTTTTACGGGGAGGCAGGTTCTCTATAGCGGCATTTAAAACGGTGAGCTTTTCGGCATATTCTTTTTCAAAGTCGGCAGGGGTATCTGTTTCCATTAATACCACCTGTTCATCAAGCGCCTGAAAACTTTGTTTGATCGATTTTCTCAGATGCTCCAGCGATTTATAATAGCTGGTGGTAAACAACCATCCAGCGAGCGATTGATCTTTTGTTAACTTTTGCCTGTTTTGCCAAAGGGTAATAAACACTTCCTGCAAAATATCTTCGGCTTCGTGCTGATGGTTGACCAGTTTACAAATATTGGCTAAAACTGCATTATGGTATTTGTGGTACAAATAAGCAAAGGCAGATTCATCGCCTGCTGATAATTGCTGAAGTAGTATATTGTTGGTTGTATTGCTATCCACTTTTGCCCTTTGCGTGGCAAAAATAATTTATTTGATGGGTCGCCCTCTTTTCTTTACACAAACTTAATATACACAAAAAAACTACGGCCTCCCGAAAAGAAAGCCGTAGAAAAGCTAATGTGTATAGTGAAGTATAATAACAAAGCTACTTAACAGGCCGGTTGTACAATAATTCCGGTTGTTATTTTAATAATACCATTTTATGAACAACCTACCATTATAAGCCTACTCCATTTTTTCCGGTTTATTGTGAACAGGGTACTTCGCATTTCCTTTGGCATCGAACCACAATATCCTGTTCATCATATCATCTTCTCCTCCGTCCACATCTTTAAACACACTTTCGGCAGAAAGCTTTGCATAATAAGATGCTTTACCTTTTAGTTCAGCCAAAGGCTTATTTATCGTGTTTAGTGGAATTATATTTGGTATGTGTGCATAAGCATAGGTTGTCTTTTTATCGGCGAAACAATCGAACATAGGCATAGCAGTGGCATCAATAATATTCATTGGTGGTATGCCCAGTATTTGTTCTATCGTTCGTACCATACAGGTTTGGTTATAGTTTGTATGTATGGGTTTGCCTAAAACCGAATATGGGCTTATTACCAATGCGCTGGTACGGTAAGATGAGATATGATCCCAACCCGATTGTGAATCATCTTCGGTTATAAAAACCACCGTTGAATCCCAGGAACGGCTATGCGTAATTACATCTATTATTCTGCCCAATGCAAGGTCGTTATCGGCTACCATAGCTTTGGGCACCGGAAAATCGGGAGACGTACCGGCGGTATGATCGTTGGGAAGTGAAAGCACCATGAGATCGGGCAGGCTATCGCCCTGCTCATACTGTTTCCATTCATTTATAAAAATATCAGCACGTATCTGATCAGTAAAAATAAAATTATCGCAATCAGGATAACCCGGCGAAATGATGGGCTTTATCCTTGCAATGGTAGTAGTATTTGTAAAGCCCTGATCCTGGTGATTCAGATAGCGATTATAAATGTCGTTCCACTTGAGCGTTTTATCATAATGTGTTGTGCATGCTTCGCCATAAATACGTACTTTTTTTCCATGATCCAGGGCATTGTTCCAGATAAAGCCGTTCTTATTGTATACCAGTGCATCTTCCTGCCGGTGCGGATAACTTCTGAACCAGGCACGCACACTTTTTTCAATATAATCCGATACCATGGCTGCATCTGTCCACTGATGCCCTTCGGCTGATGATTTACCGGACGCATAATAATTATCCAGCAGGGAAAAAGCATTTACCAGTTTGTGCTGGTTAGGTGTAACACTATCGCCATAAATGCACAACTGCTTCATTCCCCTGCCCTGCGGTAAATCGCCATACACCTGATCATAGGTTTTATTTTCTTTTATGATATACACCACATGCTTAAAAACAGAAGGCTCTCCTATTCTTTCAGGAACAGGCCTGGGTATACTATTTTTTCGTGGCGCAAGATTGGTTAATGCAATTCTGAAAAACAAACTTTGTTCCTTCACTTTTTGTGTATACGCCTTCAATTCCCTTTCGGAAGGAATGGGTATAATACTTAACGAAGCCAGTTGCTGGTGAATGGTGTATGCGTCTACGGGTGTACTGTTGTATTGGTTCAACCCTTTTATTGGGGTCAGAACCCGTGCACCTTTTGCCTCAATATTGGCAACATATAATACGTTATTCAGTAAAGCAATTCCACCGGGGTAAGCTTCTGTGGGTATATATCCTTGTACGCTACTTATTCCCTGCCCATGTTCAGCAGCCTTTGAACCCAGCTTCACTACGCAAACCGCGTTATCGAGACCATTGGCAACATACAGTGTTGTACCTTTTGCATCTGTTTGTAAAGCATTAGGACTGCTTCCATAATATGTAACACTGCCCGAAAACAAACCCACATTAACTGAATCTGTTATTTTTTCACTTCGCACATTGATCACGCTTATATAATCGCTGTTTCCATTGCTAATGTACAGGTACCGGTTATCGGGACTGCTGACAATAGCATTAGGGTGCAAACCGAGTGATAACTCATTCAGCAATACACCGCTTTGTGCATCGATAACAGATAAAGATCCCCTTGCCGTTCTGCCTGTTGCCGGATCAGTATATGCACTGCCCCAGGGTACGCCCGCATATTGTAAAGTGCTGTCTGTAACAACCGGCCCTGCCCAGTTGGTAACATATGCCTTATTGTTAATTATTCTTACTCCATAAGGCGCTACTCCGGTAGGCACCGCCCATATTACCTGCCTGTCGGTAAAACGTATCTTTAACAATTGATTATTTCCATTAAGCACTACGTATAAATAAGGAATGCCTGCTTCAAATTGTACGGCTATATCATTGGGCAAAGCTGCAGTTGCAGGAAGAACTGCATTAACAGGTATGTTTGTAACATTTTTTATACCGGTTTCATCCCATTCGGCGATCATCACGGCCGACTTTCCTGTACCTCTTGTACCACCGGCGCCCCAGGTTATATAAATGTGCCCGTTATAGCTAAAAGACTTTATACCGGAGTACGTGCTCATTAATCCCGTGTCTTGCCTGTCATCATCAAAGCTCCATTTATGTTTTATTTGTTGCGTGCCCACATCAAGCACAGCAATGCCATACCGGTCTTCCACAACAATATTTCTATCCCCTGGCAAAACAGCAAAATCCAAAGCATGGTTTTCCAGAGCGGGATTACCATAAGCAACCACTTTCCCGGCAGAATGCACCAGCCTGTTGAAGGGCATCAATGTGAATGGGCCATGCTGCTGTAGTGTACTATCATCATGACTCCTGTGATACGATGCAGCCTGTTGGGCATACAGGGTACTTATGCTGAATAAAGAAATCAGAATGAGAAATTGCTTCATACCTTAAAAAAACCATAAATATATCAAAAAGTTTAAGGTTTGAGGTTTGTAGTTCTTTGGATCTGTTAGAGGTTTGAAGTTTGTGGTTCTTTGGATCTGTTTGAAGTTTGAGGTTTGTGGTTTGTGGTTCTTTTGGTGAATCCCTTCAGGTAATTATAATCCTGTTGCATTTTTAAGGTGTAGAATTTACAATTGAAAGTCCCAAACGCGAACACAACCACAAACCTCAAACCCCGTCCGACCGGGTCATCCGGGCGGGCACAAACCAGAAACAAATATTAATCCGCCATATTAAGATAAAATGCCGGTGTGCCGGGGTCAGGTATAATACCGAGAGTTGCACTCCAGTCACTTTTGGTGGCGGTTACGGCCAGTTTCATCCCTTTGCCCGTGAGGTATTTTATTTTTGACCGTACCAGTTTCCCTTCAAATTTCAAAATGCCTCCTGATTCCTGCACCGTTCCTACCTGATAAAAGTCGGTAACAGACTGCATATCGAAAGTAAAGCTGTTTTGCGCGCCGGTATGATAAAACATATCGAACCAATTGCTAAGCATAGCGCCTTCCATCAATACATCATTACCACTGCCGTTAGCTACCCAGGTTACTAAACCCGTACTGCTGTTATTATCTGCATCCAGATAAAAATCAAAAATATCTCCATTCGCTACAGACGATGCCATTTCAAAATAGAAATAAACATTTTCAGCATCATAATCCAGTTTGGCTTTGCGAAATATGCCCCCTCCTGTAACGGAAACTTTTACATTATAGGTTACCGTATCCCAATCGGCCAGTGAATTATCATTTAGTTTAATGGCCGAACTTTTGGCAATACGAATAACCGTTGAACCTTCATTTGTTTTTCCGCCTGAAGTAGTAACATACAACGTAGGAACATATTTCCCTTTTCCCGGATAAGTATGCGAAGGATTTTCTTCCGTTGAAACGGTACCGTCGCCAAAATCCCATTTATAAGATGCCCCACCAGTTGTTTTATTGGTAAAGGCTACGGTATATGCATCTATCGATGTAGTGAAATTAACATCCGGGCCATCATCAACAATATCTTTTTTACATGATTGCAACATTAACCCTGAGCATATGATAATAAATAATAAAGTTCTTATTGGGTTCATACTGTTAGTCGTTTTGAGTGCATAATGTATTTGTGTTGATCTCATCTACCGGTATATAATAAATAGTGCGGTTATTGGTATATGGAATGACCATATTGGCATAGCCCGAGGGTTGTTTCGACAGATCAATATCCGACTCACTTAAACCCGCCAGATGATACCCCCAGTAAGTACGGTTAACCGATCGCTTATTCCTGTATAAGTCATACATGCGGTGACCTTCAAATGCCAGCTCTATCCTTCTTTCATTTAATACTACATCCAGTGCGGTATAGCCTGCAGGCAATACGCCCTTATACAAAGCATTCGATAAACCCCGGTTATTACGTATACTGTCAACATCATTCAATGCGCCGGTAATGTTACCCGATTTGGCTTTCGCTTCGGCCCGGTTCAGATACATTTCAGACAATCTGAACAGTATGGGTGAACTTAAAGTGGGACTGCCGCCCTGAAATGAGAATTTTGAGATATAATATATTTCAATACCGTTTTTCTTTTGTACAACGCCGCTGCTCTTTGACGGAACTATATACGACCAGCGAACATCATTGGGTTGGGCATTCATGCTGTCTCTTAACGATTTTGATGCAAACTCTTCGCCCCAGCCTGAATTTCCATCTGAATAGATCATGGAAGCAATTGAGCCAAACTTTCCATAATCTTCCTTGGTGGTAAACGCAATACAAAATATAGTTTCGGCTGCCGTTTGTGCCTGCGCAAATAAAGAGGGATAAGTTGCAGCCGTTGTTAAGTTGAACCGGCCCGAGCTGATCACTTTATCGCTGTATTCAATGGCTTTGGCATTATCTTCTTTGTATAGATACACTCTCGACAACAGCGCCCAGGCCGCTTCTTTCGAAGCATATTGCACGCCTCTCGACTGATTCATCAATGAAGCTGCTTTTTCAGCATCGGCAATAACGGCATCATATACTTCTTTTACCGTTGCCCTCGCTTTCAGGGAAGGATCCTGTGTAGACATTCTGAGAATGATGCCCGCCGCATCGGGGTTGGTGGTATATGGCTTTGCAAACAACCTTACCAGGTTAAAATGCGCCAAAGCCCTGAGAAAATAACATTCGCCAATCAATTGCTGCATAAAAGCATCCCCTGATGCATTTTTTTCGGCCGCTTCAATTACGGTATTCGCATCGTTGATGATCTTGTAGGATATATACCAGAAATACCGGGTATTGGTTTGTGCCGGGGAATGGTTCAGCGTAAAGCTATTCATGAACGGATCTGTTGTAACCTGACTGCATACAATATCATCACCGGCAAAATCTGATAACTGAAAATACTGCCGCAGGTACATCAGATTTTGATCGGTTGTATTATTGAAAGTTACATGGTCTTTAAATAAGGCATAAGCGCCGCTTACGGCATTGGTTAAGCCATCTTTGGTTTGTACCAGTGTTTCGGTAGTGATAGCATCGCTTGGGGTTACTTCTTTAACACAACCCGAAACAAGTAAGCCAAAGCAAACCGGTATGATTAATTTTTTCATTGCTGGTTTCATTTAAAATTTCAGGTTAATGTTGAATAAAAACTGGCGGTTATTGGGGTATTTAAAATCCGACACACCCGGAGTTACATACGCACCCGGTGTAATTGTTGTTTGCGGGTCCTGCCCAAGGAATTTTGTAAACGTATATACATTATCGGCAGATACCGATATGGTTACTTCATTCAGTTTCAGTTTTTGTACAAAGGCGCCGGGCACCGAATAACCAAGTGTAATATTTCTTACAGAAAGAAAACTGCCGTCTTTTAAATAACGGGTTGATGTTTGTGTTGAATTGGCGGCATTTTGCGGACTGGGGTTGGAGGCATCATCACCGGGTTTTGTCCAGATGCTGTAGCCTTTGGGTAATACGATCTGGTTCATGTAAGGTTCACTGCCATCATTCATTACAAAACGCAGGTTGTTACTGAACACCTTGTTGCCCGATATAAAATACATATTTACGCCGAGGGAGAAATTCTTATACCGCCACCGGTTGGTAATACCACCCTGAAACTTTGGCAAAGCCGATCCTGCTTCCTGCTGGGTTGCTTCGGCATAACTTGAAGTGGTTTCGGTTTTGGTAACATTGCCCTGTGCATCTTTGGTTTGTTTTTCCCAAAGCGGTGCACCGGTTTGCTTATCTACACCTGCCCACACAGGCATATAAAATTCATACAGGTTACCGCCATTACGATAGATCTGCGAAATAGCCCATGAACCCGTTTTAATAATGGGGCCGGGCAGGTTGCGTAATTTATTACTGTTGAAGTTGATGTTGAAATCGGATGTCCATTCAAAATTTCTTTTTTGAATATTTATGGTATTCAATCCCACTTCAATGCCTTTGTTTTCAATTTCACCGGCATTTTCCCAGCGCTGCTCAAAGCCCACCGAAAGCGGTTGCGATACCTGCAGCAACAGGTTCTTCGTAAGATTCCTGTACACATCTATGGTTACTCCTACCCGCTTGTAAAAGCTGATGTCGATCCCTGCATTCATCTGGTACTTGCTTTCCCAGGTAAGATTAGGACTTGGCAATTGAAGCGGCGTAGCTGCTGCCAGGCCATTGTAGCTGGCAGATAGTGAATATAATCCCATATACCGTGATGAACCAATATCCTGCGTGCCTGTTACTCCATAACCGGCGCGCAGTTTCAGGTTGTCGATAATAGCTGATGAAAAGAAAGATTCGTTGCTGGCCAGCCAGGCTGCTGATATAGCAGGAAATGATGCGTACCGGTTAGACTTTGGAAAGTTGGAAGAACCATCTACTCTGAAAGAACCGGTAACGAAGTACCTGTTTTTATAACTATAGTTTACCTGTGAAATCAGCGACTGAATAGAGGTTTCACTGTTCGACCCGCTGACAGTGATATTATTGGATACTACATTCAGCACATTTAATCCCAATGGCAATCCTCTTCCTGAACCACCCTGTAATTCGGTTCTGTTTTTTTCATAGGCCACCCCTGCCAAACCGCTAATACTATGAGGCCCCATATTGAAATTAAATTTCAACAGGTTATTCGATACAACACCATAATCCAACTGGCTGTTCTGATCGAGGTAGCCGGTATTATGATACTGCCCTGCCACTGTGGGAGAAAAATAATTGGTGCTTTTGCTGTAACCGGCTGCAAGGCGGGTGCTGCTTGAAAAAGACAGCCATTTGGTTATGCTGATCTGTAATGCCAGATCGTAGTTAGCTGAAAAACTTTTGTATGGGTGCTGTGAATTTTTAATGGTATGAACGGGATTGATCTTGTCGCGCGACCACCATTTGAAAGTTGAGTTGCCATCAACATACAACGGAGCACCGGTGCTGTCGTACGGATTGTCCCAGGGCATATTCAGGTATGCATAATATATATCATTGTAATCATAGCTTTTACCGGAAGATGCATTCAGGTTAATGTTATTGGTAACACTGATATTTTTATTGAGCCGTAGCGTAGAATTGCCCCGCATATTAATACGCTTGTAGTTCGTATTCATAAACGTACCATCTTCGTTATAATACGACAAGCCGAGATAATAATCGCTCTTTTCTGTTTTGCCGGCCAGGGATAAATAATAGTTCTGCATGATGGCCGGTTTAAAAATAGTGGTCAGCCAGTTATGGTCCTGATCGCGCAGCGACAAAGGCCTTTCGCTATAAAATTTCAGAATATCAATTTTATAAGAATTACCTGTATCGGTTGGATTGTAATCGCGGTACAGCTCTTTCTGATAATTATACAGCTCTCTTCCGTTCATCATTTTCATTTCACCAAAATCGGGCGTCCGAAACCCCGTGGTAGCTTTTGCTTCATACCGTATTTTACCCGCTTTGGCTTTTTTAGTGGTAATAATGATAACGCCTCCATTGGCCTGCGACCCGTACATAGCCGTGGCGCCGGCATCTTTCAGTACCGTTACATTTTCAACATCGTTGGGATCGTAGCTGCCGCCAATAATACCATCTACAACAAATAATGGCGCCTGAGAGGCATTGATCGATGAAATGCCCCGCAAACGAATTTCGGGAGTAGCCCCCGGTACGCCGGAACTATTGATTACCTGCAGGCCCGCTACCTTACCCTGCAACATAGCGCCAATATTCCCGGCTGTTACATCCTTCAGCTTTTTAGCATCTACGATTTGTACGGCACTTGTTAATTCGCTTCTTTTTTTATCGCTGTAGCCTACGATCACAACTTCATCCAGTTTTTGGGGATCTTCCTGCAACTGTAAAAAGATGTTTGTTTGTGAAGCATCAATTGTCAGCTTCATTGATAAAAAACCAGCTGAGCTTACCGTAGCAGGAACCTTTTGGGTTGGTAGCGAAACGGTAAATACTCCTTCTTCATTTGAAGTAACAACTTTTGAAAGCGATGGAAATGTAATAGTAACGTTGGGTAAAACTTCGCCCGTTTTAGCCGAAGTAATTTTGCCGGTAACTGTATGCTCCTGTGCCTGAGCGCTTATTCCGGTAAATAACAACAATAGAAAGAAATGAGTTTTTTTGAAAAGGCTCATAGCAGTTTTGGTTTCCTCTAATTTCAACATTAATTGTATATAAAAAGCATGCAAGCGTTTGCATGATTTTGAAGAACTTTTTACATGGCCCTACGGGCCATGCTATTAGGTTAAGGTATTTAATCTCTCGCGGAGGCGCCAAGGCGCAAAACCTTTTCTTTGCGTTCTTAAAGTCCCGCCAGGGCGGGACAACTTTGCGGCTTAGCGCCTTTGCGCGAAATAATCTTAGTGTAACAGCACTACTCTACAGACTTAGTTAATAAGCAACGTATGATTGAGATTATTATAACCAGTACTTTGATCCCACGTATTTATATTCGCCAGCCTGATAGCATATTCGGGCCGTTTCGAGAGCTCAGGATCAGCATCCGGCAAATGCAATAACAACTGATAAGAACCAGCCGGTATATTCGCCGGCAATGCTATTGACTCATTGATCAAAAATTTGCCTGTAAACCAAAATCGCACATCAGTCTTCAGGTTACAGGTATATACTGCATGCGTATGGGTGTTTCGAAAAACCAGCAGAACAGGTCTTGGATTAAAGGGCGAAGCATATCCGGTATTTTCCATTTGCAGTGAAATGTTAAGCATCTTCCCTCTTTTTGCCTGTACCGGAAATGTGGCCGTGTGCAATAGTAAGCGATAACCCAGCTTCTTTTTGATGTTGTTCATACAGCCGCTGCTGTCCCAGTCGTTGTTAACATCAGTATTATACGCAGCATTCAAAAAGCTGTAATGCATTCGCTGCATTTCAGATTCGGCATATCCTGCAGGGGCACAGTCGTTTTGCGGACTGAATGCATCATCGCAGGTTTCGCCTCCCACCGCAGTGAATTTTGTATCAGCTTCGATGTAATGTCGCAATACGTCGTTGGCCGGTTTCCTCGGTTGCGAATTGCTGCCGTAATCATAAAAGGTACCATAGTCATCGGGTGATGATAAAAAACAATCGTTGTGAAAACCGATCCTTGCTTTATCAGCGTTGTTAAAAGCCTCTTTTATGGTGAGCGGGTCGCTTGTTACCGGTGCTGATGGGCCATATACATATTTTTGTTTTATCTGAGGTGTACGTACCTGCACCATCCGGTTTGCAGGCAATGCCTCCAGCAAAGCTTTAAGCAGCCGGTTACGTTGCAGCCAGCTGCTGTCGGGGATAACTCCAATGCCATTCATAGACGCATCGCCGAAATAATCGGTAAAATAATTTTCGCCCCAGATACCTATAAAACCTTCCTGCAGCACAGCTATAACAGCCGCATTCTTTTGCAACAATGGTTTTAGCTGTTGAATGTGATACAATGTTATAGCTACCGGCGCATCGCCATACGGCGGGCATATCTTATATTCATCTTTGCAATCGCCCCCTTTTGCAGTATTGGTATAGGCAAAGCGCAGGATCATTTTAAGTCCGGCTTCTTTTACTGCATCAAAATCTTTCTGCAGGTTAGTTAAAAAATCATTCGACAGGGGTTTGTCTTTAAATATATCCAGCTCATATCCCCGGTAAATCAACGATGCTTTTATCTGGTAACCGGCCTTGCCCGCTTTGTATGGAGTTAACCGGTAATTGCGTAACTGATCTGCATTCAACAATTCAAAATTACCGGCCCTTGTACCGCCCGGTATATAAAACCCTCGTTCGGGATTGGTGAAATCTGAGTCATCTAATCCGTATGATATTTTTTTATATTGTGAGCAAACGCTCAATGACGCCAATAGCAGGAATAAAATAAAATTTACTTTCACTGTACTTCATTTATACGTTTGGACAAAATATTCTATCTTATGTAAAAATAAAAGAATGTCTTCGAGGTTGCCAACAATAAAAGAAATTGCCCGACAATTAAACATATCCGCATCTACCGTTTCACGTGCATTAAACGATCACCCCGGCATTGGCCTGCGCACCAAAACAAGGGTTCAGGAACTGGCCAAAAAACTTAACTACGAACCCAATCAAACAGCTTTATTTTTTCAGCAACGAAAAACCTACACTATAGGTGTTATATTACCTGAACTATCTGAACTATTCTTTTCCGCCTCTATCAGTGGTATTGAAGATACCGCCGAAAAAAACAACTACACCGTATTGCTTGGTCAAAGCCATGATGATGAAGAGCGTGAAAAGAAAATTGTAGAAACCATGAAAAATCACCGGGTCGACGGTTTGATCGTTTCCATTTCAAAAAGCACTTCAAATTATCAGCATTTTGAAGCGCTGAAGAAATACAACATACCGGTAGTGTTCTTTGACCGCATACCCAACATGACGAACATTCATTATGTAGCCTGTAATATGGCTTCAGGCACTATACAGGCCATTAATTATTTATTTAAAAAAGGGCACCGTGTTATCGGTATGATCAACGGACCCGAAAAACTATTTGCCAGCCAGGAGCGAAAACAAGGCTATCAGCAGGCTATGGCAAAAAGCCGGCTGAAGTTTGATCCGTTTTTAATAGTCAACACCGATTTAACTTCCGAGGGCACTTATCGCGCTACAGAAGAGCTGCTAAAATCAAAAAGAAAACCAACCGCCATTGTTGCATTCAATGATTATGTGGCTATGGACGCGGTTCAATGCGCCATAAAAAACAACAAAAAGATCAACAAAGAAATGTGCTTTGTAAGCTACGCCAACCTGCCTATCAGCAATTACACGGCTTTTCCGCCACTGGCCTCTGTTGAACAGTTCCCTTACTTACAGGGCCAGAAGGCCATGGAAATACTACTGGAGCTTTTATCAAAGGATGGGCAGGACTCAGGAAACACCACTTACTATAAGATCATTCTTGATTCGCAACTCGTAATTCATGAAAAAAACAAGTAACAAAAAAGCCCCGATCGTATAATCGGGGCCATAAATATCTCAAAAGCTCTACTGATTTTTAACCAGCAATTTAATGGTCTTCTTTTCGAACGGAGTAGTTACCTGCAATAAATACACGCCGCCTGTTACGCCGCTTTGCCCAACAATTGCCAATGGTAATTTATGATTACCGGCTAATAGTTGTTGCTGTTTGCTTAACAATAATCTGCCGGAGATATCAAACAACTCCAATCGAACTATTCCTTCTTTTTGCATGCCTACCCAAACAGTAGTATTGTTAACAACCGGATTGGGAGTTACAGTGATCCTGTACAGTGGTTCCTGCTGCAATGCCGGTGCAGCCACTACACTTCTTGCTGTACCGCATCCGGTGGCGCTGTAATTTTGGCCTTCACAGCTTGAGGTTTGGTCGTAACCGGTTTGCTGAGCATACTGGTGAAATGTAGTAAAAATGTTATCGGCCGGCAATGCAATGCTGCCGTCGTTATTGTTATCGCGAACAAAAGTGGCCTGGCAGGCATCCTGGCTGATAACATAGTATTCGTTATACCGGAACGTAAGTGTAGATTGGGTAAAGTAAAATCCCAATACGATGTTCGACAGCGGCTCAATGGTATTTTGTTCAAATGTGCTGTTTTGCAGACGGTATACGTTCAGTTCGGTATACCGTTGTGATGCATTGGTTATCCCATACTGGTTATTGGCTTTTGCCCGAAGGGCAGAATCGAGTATATAATTATTTTTAATGGTATTCCATTTTGCCACGCAATTTTGCACCATAGAAGTTGAATTAGTACTTCCATAATACATACCGGCGCCCAGGTTATCTCTGAATACGTTGCTTTGAATCAGGTGACCGCCGCTGGTGCTGTTGCCTTGTTCGTTGCCCACCGATATACCAACTCCATTTTTATAAGATTCATTGTTCGATACCGTTACATTGGACGAGCCATCCAGATAAAGACCTGCCGAAACAGCCACGGGCGAAATATTCTTATATACTGTATTACCGGTTATATAACCATTCCTTGAATAGTTATTGGGCGCTGTTACCGAATAATTCGGATCATCTACGATCCACTGGTAATGCCCTGCTGCTACAATACCGATATTGGCATTGTCGTGCACCTCATTATTGGTTACGGCAAATGAATCAACGTTTCCGTTAATGGTAACGGCCTCGCTATAGCCAGGTACATTATTATATATTAAGTTGCTGTCGATAATTACATTTCTTATAGAAGTATCGGTTGTACCCAGCACTACCAGCGGATTGAGGTTATCTGAAGCAGAAGGATATTTTTGTTTACTGGTATCTCTGGTCCAGGCCATATCATATATTTCGTTCTTTTTAATAACGACATTACCTGATTTGCCGCTGACAATAATACCAAAGCGGGTATCCTTACTTGATGTATTCTGATAAGCCGAATCATTGGTAACCTTTGTTAGTTTCAAACCTTCGATACGAATATTCTTTGCACCGGCAATTGAAATCAATGCTGAATATTTATCTGTAAGATTACTGCCATCAACAACAGGACTTTCACCGGGGTAGTTTTTTATGGCAAACCACTGGCCATTGGATCCTCTGTTGCTGCCAATATACAATCCGCCCCCTGTTGGCTTATGTGTGCCCGCACGCAGATAAATATTTACCGGTACATTGGCCAATTGCGACGGAGAATACGTATAATTAATACCAGCGAGGTCAATGGCCTTTTTAACCGTACGCCATGGTTTAACTACCGAACCACTTCCTGTGGTATCGTTACCGGTCAATGCCACATAATAGTCTGAAGCAATACCCGTATTATTTGCATTTACCTGTGCGCTGACACTGATACCCGTGTTACCGCCGGCATCTTTCGCAAACTCGCCCCAGCCAATGGCCGAATTGCGCAACGTATCTGCCGTTATTGTTACGGTTGAATTATTGGCGAGATAAACGGGATAAATAAAATTACTGGTGTTATTTACAGTAGGATAACCATATTCAGCACTGGTGGTTGTCCATTGTAAAGAATCGAATGCACAATTGTTCACTTCAACATTTTGTGAACTTTGTACATTGATAACATATCCATTGGTGTTTTTCAGATTCCTGAACACCAAATTTTGAAGACGAACATTTTGAGCGCCGCTTATGATGAGCATATTCGGATAAAAAGAGGTAGTAGCCAGCTTTTTTGCATCAATAATCACTTTTCCTTCATCTCCGGCATACGGTTTAAGGATGAGGTATTTACCGTTGGCACCTCCATTGGCGCTGCCTATGTATAACTGCGTGAGGTAATCAGTAGAATCAATAACATAGGAGCCGCCCTTAATATATACGATAGCATCCCTGGTGGTATCGCGCGGACTGCGGTTGATGGCATACCATATTCTGTTCCATGGACTGGCTGCCGTACCGTTTCCATTGGTGGTTAATGAACCATCAACATAGTATTCGGCAGGCGACTGGGAATATGCCCAACAATTAAGCAATACAAGGGAAATAGATAGTAGTGTTGATTTCCTTTTCATAGCAATTGTTTTCTGGTTTTGTTTACCAAACTTATGCTATAGAAACAGGAAAACAACGTGCAAGCGTTTGCATAAAAAAAGGCAGGAAGTATATAAATGAAAAAAACTGAAGATATCGAAGTAGAAAAAAAGGTATGTTGTCGCCTGTTAAGATAATGAATTTAAAGCAGAGGAAAATATATTTCTTATTATCAGAGAAAGGGTAAAAATATTTCAGGGCACGGCCTATGAAGTAGTAAAGCCGCAAACTGATCGATAGTCGGTTATTCGCTCACCGGTTGTCGGTCAGAAGACACGACAACGACTTATTTATTATAGCTCTCCTTCCTGAACCACAAGAGATAAGCTGTTATCACCGTGTAGTTTTCTGGCTGCTAACGTCATAAAATAAAATCCACAGTATTGCTTTGCCAGTATTACTTCAACCAGTGTAATGGGTTTTGAAGTAACACCATTTCTTTGTTGTAGCTCGTAACCTAATCTCATTATTCTTTCATACTCCGACTTTGTACGAATCATTTTTTCTAATTGTTGATACCCAATTTCAGTTATATCCAAAGTTGCATCTGTTTTTAGGGTTGTTATTAGCGCTTCCTTAAAAGCAGTAAAAAATAAATTAAATATTTGCAATTCAAATCGGGAATGTATATCAGATTTTGAAAGAAGGGCAAGCCCAGAAATATACATATCAATAGCTCTTACAAGGGAAGGTTCACGAACCTCCAAAAAATATCTAAACACCATACCTGATAAATGGAGATGTTGTTCATTTATCACCATTTTTCTTATTTCCCAATTTAATATTAATTCGGATGAAAGCCGTAATTCTAAAAGCTTATTATTTTCTAAATCTCTTATTGTATCATAATATTTTTCAGTATCAATGACAGAGTTCCAATAGAAAAAACCATTTGTCCCTACATTTAAAGCAGCCACATACAGCTTACTAAATAGCCAACCTTGTTGCCACAGTGTAGTTACTGATACATTATTTTCAAAAATAAATTCAATATATAAAGTTTGATTATCGCCGCCCTTGAATAACTTAATTGTTTCCTCAGTTTTGTTAAATGAATCTAAAGTCTTTTGTCTAATTGAATGAGAAGGTGTAATTATTTTAATTTTCAATTTCCATTTTGGAGTAACCTTCACAAGGTCGGATACAACTTCACGATCTATTTCATTTTGCGCAAGTGTAGCTAAGTCTGTTTCCTCTTTTTTGTAGTAATCCCGTAGCCAAGCTGCCCAAAGTTTAGGATTTCCTAATTCGATCAATTTTCCCTGTGATTCGGAACCTAATATATAATTACGTTTAGCAGGATCATCCATTACCTTCATTAACCAATCCATGTCAGGGTTGGGTTCATTGTTTATATCAACTTCCCCTTCCACTTTAGCCAGATTTAACCGTGCTTCTGCAAAAGATAACAGCGTTGCTACTTCTTCGTCTTTAATTTTAGTAGAAGCTGCCGCTGTATCAGAGAGAGCTGTATATAAAGAATCTAATCTTTTTTGGTGAAGTGTAGAAGCCATTTTTTGATTTTCAGCCCACTGTTCTTTCGTAATTATATCTTTGCCAATTGAAGTACCCCAAATCGCCCAAAACAGTTTTTTAATATGGTCATCAAAGCCAAAGTTTAGCTCCTCTTTATTCCAACTTTTATCCCTTACAAACTCGTTAAACCCGACAAAAATTTTCCCTATTTCTTCAAGTGCAAGTACAATTATGTGGTATGCAATATGGTTTGCATTTTGATTTGTCAATAATTTTGCAGATTTCAATGCAGTTTCAGCATTAGTCAAACAAAACTCCCGGAATGCATTAAACTTAATAATTCTATCCTTTTTGTCCATATAGCTAATTAAATTCAATCGTTAATATGTATCACAATTTGTAAAAATACCAAATATAATACAGCTGTTCCCTTTTAACTGGTAACATAGAATAACAACGGCTTTAACAGGCCATATTAACGTCGCGCCATATAAAAGATCATCCGTCTGTGGACGGTGATATCGAGCTAAGGTATTCCTGAAACAACAGACGCCGGGCCCATGATCAATAGCATGCCCTGTGATTCGGGTAGAATCATTTTAAGTTTGTTTTAATTTTTAGTCCCGCATCGCGGGGCTTTTTCTTTATGCGGAGATATACTGTTAATTAATCCTGCACGCTCCATTAACAGGGTTGGTTTACCTTTCTTTACCACCTTCTTTAGTTTTCCTTAGTATTTGGTAAATACCATGCTTACCTTTTTATTACCCCTTAGGTAAAGAAGGGGTAAAGAAAATATATGCGAGGTATAAAGAAAATACCTCTTCAGGGTATCGAAAAGGGTAAACAACGGGTAACCGCGGGGTAAACAAAAGGTAAGCAAAGGGTAAGCAAAAGGTAAACAACAGGTATACTTTGGGTAAACGTTGGGTATACAATGGGTAAATGTCTTATACTGAAAAAGCTTTACAGGTGGGGGTGATTAATACTGATATAGCTTTACAGTGCTCACAATAATACGGATATAACTTTACAGTTTGTGGTTTTGCCCTAAATAGCTTTACAGCTCCAGTTCGGTTTTAAGTATACCATTTACTCTTTCTGCAATAGCGTTGTCATAAGGGCTGCCGGGTTGTGTCAAAACATCTTTCACTGAAAATGGCTTGTCCATCTAAATTTAAAATAGTCTCTCCTCTTTCATAGCAGTTACTCACTGGTAAGCCAATCCGGAATTCACACGCAGATACAAATTACAACAACATGTTTAAAAAAATGGCGACAAATGCGCCAAAAGCGGACAAATGTGAGTCAAAGTGAGTAAGAATGAGTAAAAGTGAGCGAATGTGAGTAAACGCGAATGGCCCTTTTTTTTGCCGAAGTATGTTTGTGTTGTCAATCGGGCCAATGGAATATACCGGTTACAGCCGGCGGTTCGGTTGTTAGTAAACCCAATTTGTTCACTTAAAAACAGCTTTTTATGGCTAGAATCGAAGAAGGCATACTTGGCGGCGTTCGCGGCAAAGTAGGCACCGTGGTAGGCGGCAAATGGAAGAACACAAATTATGTTCGCAGCCGTGGATCACGTAGTAACAAACCAGCAACTCCCGGTCAACAGGAACACCGTGAGAAAATGGCTGCAGTAGTAAAGTTCCTTAGGTCTATCAAAAAGGTCGTACGGATTGGTTTCCGCGATGTGTCATCCAGCATTTCGGGATTTAACGCAGCCGTAAGAGACCTTATGAAAAATGCCATCATCGGTCAGTCGCCCGATTTTGGTATTGATTACACCCAGGTAATGGTAAGCCGCGGTGAAGTAAGAGGGGCAATAGCCGCCACTGCATCATCAACGCTAAAGGAAACCATTACGTTTACCTGGAGTAACAGAAGTAAAAGTGGCGTAAAGCCCGATGACAAGGCTATTCTGGTAGCGTATTGCGAAGCGCTTAACGTAAGCGAATACGCGCTGGAAGGCCCTGCACGCAGCACAGGTACTGCAAGCCTTGAAATGCCCGAATTCAGCGGGCAGCAGGTACATACCTGGCTGGCTTTTATTTCGGCCGATGGTAAAACCGTTTTCGACAGTTCCTACACGGGTGTGGTAACCGTTACCTAATGGTTAATTAAGACCTTATCCTTTTATGTTGCAAGTTTCAGGTTACAGGTTTCATGAGCATATTAACGGGCAAGATACTTTAGTTGAGCCACTGTAACCCGACAATCCGGGAGTTCACTGGAACCATGTAACCTGGAACAAGTAACATTTTAACACCAACAAATTTCATCACTAATAATATTTAAACGTATGGAAAATATAAAAACTTATTTAATAGTATTAACAATTTTACACTTCGTGCTTGTTGCTTTACGTGCTTTAAACGATAGGCGGTAATGATTAAAACAAGGCAATACCAAAAACAAAAAACAAATTATTCATTTTCAAAACTTACTTATATGGCAAAATATAAATCAATTCTTTCAGGCCAGTTGTCAGGCAAATTAGGCGACAAAATTTACTATGTACAAAATGGCAAACAATGTGTACGCAGTATGCCTTCCGGCACGATAAAGGCCACAGGTACGGCGGCGCAATCAGCACAACGATTAAAAATGGCAACAGCAACATTTTTTTTGCACAGTATAAAAGATTTGATAAAGATTAGCTTCTGCTATTGGAATAAACAGGTAACGCCTTATAATCTTGCTATTATAATCGTGGCCGCTTACGGTCAATAATAAGCCTCGCGAAATGCGGGGCTTTTTTGTTGATGCGCTTACACTTTATTAGATGCATGCACAGCCGTATACCAATACACACTCAATACAAAACAGGCATATTCATATATTGATAAGCCAACTGAATTTACCGGTAAATGGCATACCGCCATCGGCTGCTGCCGCGAACGATTGTGAAGGATTAATTTGAAAGGATTACTATCTATAACATTATACTGAAGTGCCGCATTATTGATCTCGATATTGCCGGTGTTACTGCGACTATTGTATGCAAATTTTCCCAGATCAACGCCATAGGCGTTTTTAATAAAGATCCTGTTGGCAAAACCCGTAGGCTCCATCAGAAAAACAAGATGCTCATTGGCAAAACTTATTCGAATACGAACCGATTGCTGCTCTATACTGTACTTGAGCACCATTATAACCTGATTGTCATTTATCAGATGATACTCTTTAATGCCGGTCGATGAAGTGCTTATCAGGGTCCATTTCATGCAGTGTAAGTATTTAGCCAAAACCGACGCAAGGTATCGATAAGCGCTGACTGATAGAATTAAGTCATTGTTACTAATTCGCTTTTAAATTTCGCGCAAAGGCGCTAAGCCGCAAAGCCTTTTTCTTAGCGTTCTTATAGATCGCGAAGCGATCATATTTGCGCCTTTGCGCCCTGGCGCGACATCCTTCAACCCGCCAATAGTCGGGCAGGCTTCACTCAGAACCGCCGCAGGTGGGACATTGCAAAACTTAACATTGCAAATGTTAAGTAATTATTATTATTGTATTAAATCTTAAAAATCAACTATTCTATGGCTAAGGCAAAAAAATCCCGCCCGGGGCGGGATGCAAAACCTAAAAAGGTAACTAAAAAGCAACTGTCTAAAATTGTATTTGAAAAGCTCTCCGGCAGCCTGGTTGAATATAAACTGAAAGAAAAAAAGCTCGAAAACCGGCTTGAAAAAGTAAGCAAACAACTGGCTTCTGACATTATAAAAACCAATAAAAAATCTGCGGCAGGCAAAAAGAAAGCAGCCCCAAAAGCCGGTAAGACCCGCACCCGTAAAAAACCGGTAAAAAAACAAAAGGAACAGGCGGCGGCTGAATAAACACGTAGCAGCAACTATAACAAACTCATTTTTCTAACTTCCCCTGGCTTTCGAATATTGCAATGATCAGGGGTTGATATTTGTAGAATAAATGGTTATAAAGAGGCTGTAACTTCTTCTGCCAGTCCGAACGACAGGGTCATCCCTGCACCACCCAGCCCGTTAAAAAAATACACACCTGGTTCCGGAGAAACAAATAAATGACTGTCGCCATTGGTAAGTTTTGCATATACTCCATTCCAGGTGGCAGTGATGGTGTTGTCTTTAAACCGCGCAAATGATTTCAGGTAGTCAAGGATCATCTGATTGATAAAGGCTTTATCGAACGGATCGGGCGACGGGCCATATTCATGCGAATCGCCTATGGTTAATTCGAACTTACTGTTTTGCGATACCATTACATGTATGCCATACCGCAGGTAATCGGGATGGTCCTGCTCATACCGCCGGCGTAATAACAGTAACGAAGGCGCCATTGCAAACCCTTTATAATGTACCAGCGACAACCCGCCACACAGGGCCGGACCAATATGCCAGTTACCGGGCTGTGCAGCAAATCGCATCATCTGCAGTTTGCATTTGGTGATCTTTAACTGACTAAATGCTTCGGGATACAGGGTTTCAAAATCAGCGCCGCTACAAATAACAATCAGATCGGCCTCATAATCTTCATCCTGTCCAACATAAACGGTGTTATCGGCTACATAGCTAACGCATTTGCCAAAACAAAAAGTGATTCCATATTTTTCGTGTAACCATACCGGCAGGGCGGCAATGGCTGCACGCGGATCAACAATGCCTTCTTCTTCACTATACAAACCGCCAATCAGATTATCAGTTATTACAGCTGGTGATTTACCGGCAATCTGCTGCGGCGATAACAAACTCACTTTTCTTTCCTGTTTGAACTGATCATGCAGTTCCTGCAACACGTTCCATTCTTCGGCATGGTACGCCAGGTGCAAACTACCCGATGGGTTGTAATCAAACGCGCCTGCATCGCTGATCTCCTTCCATATATTGCGGGTACGAACAGCACATTCAAATAATTTGCCGGGTGGCTGACCAATGGGCCATATCATTCCGAAATTACGAATGGAGGCGCCGCTTGCCTGTGGGGCACGATCAAAAACTTTTACCGAAATTCCTTTTATAGCCAGCGCACGGGCCATAGCCAATCCGGCTATACCGGCGCCGATTACTATTGCGGTTTTATCAGACATTGAAGTTGTATTTCAGGTTTCAGGTTGCATGTTTCAGGTTTCAGGTTCCAGGTTAGTTACAAGGTCCATGTAACATGGAACCTGTAACTTGTAACAACACTGTATCCTACATGGTAGAAAAATACTTTTTGTTAAAGTATATCAACGAAAAGCAGGTTCCCAATAACCCTGCTATCGAAAATAGTACTACAATGGCAGGATAAAACTGCGACCACATTAATTTTATCTGAAATATTTCTTTCGATAACATCACGGCCGAGCTGCCCAGATAACCCCAGGCATCTGCCACATAAATTAAAAATCCCACATTGCCGGCTACCTTGAACGATGCAATCAGGCGTTCAAAAAAAATACAGTTAAAAGGCACATATCCCATATATAAACCAAGCCCCACCAGCTGCATCCACAGCAAACCATTCATGGCACCGGCAATAAATAAAGCAGAAGATATACCGGCCAGTAAAAAACCTATGATCACCACTACATGCACCAAACGTAATGTGCGCATATTGTTGCGAACGAATACCAGCAAACTCATCACCAGCAGTAATACCACCGAAGTATTGGTTTCGGTTTGCGTGAAAATAGCCGGCTTTGACCCATAGCCGAGTTCTTCAAACAAATTACCCATAAAATTGTCGCGTATGTCACGCATGATGGTTAACATCAGGTAGGTGATGGTTACTGCTATAACACCAATACCAAAGCGCTTCAGAAAGTTTTTGCGGTCGGCCCCAGTCATGGGCAGCCGTTCACTTCTGTGTTGCACATCTTTTTCATCGGGTGCAGGCATTTTTTCAAGCAGGTAAATAAATATAACAAGGGGTACAACAAACACCAATCCGGTTACAAACGCCAGCCAGGGGCCGGGCACATGCCAGGTATCGTGCAGCCACAAAGCTACAGAACGGGTGAAGCCGCCGGCAAATATAAAACTCACCGCCATGGCCGATCCGATGAAGTCGGTTGCTCTGCGTCCTTCTACATAACTGAAAATAACACCCCACATAAAACCCAATACAAAGCCGTTTACAAATAAGCACAGCATGCCCCAGGGGGCAGGTACAAGGGCCAATACCAGTAAACATAACCAGGCAACGGTAATTAGTAGGGCGCTTGTTTTCCACCGGTGCAACCGCTTTAATTCGGCAATGAATTTAATGCCGCAGAATTTGCTGAGCATATAGCCGAGGCCCTGGCTGATGATCAACAGGGTTTGATAGCTTATACCGGCAAAAGAACTATCATTGTAACCGGCTACGGTAAATGGTTTGCGAAAAGCATACACAGAAGTATAAGCCAGAAATGATACAGCAGCTGATGCTAAAGCAAGGCCAACCTGCTTTTTTGAATTGGATGGTATGGTGGTGGTAATGGTACTCAAAAGATGATTATATCAATGCCGGCAATTCTTCAAGACTATCAATGATCCTATCGGGTTTTGACAATTCCAGCTCGGCACGGGTGGCCGCACCGGTGGTAACACTTATTACCAGTCCGCATCCTGCATTACGTCCTTCCTCTATGTCAACAGAAGTATCCCCTACTTTTACCACGAACCTGCTATCGGCAACCTCTGTTTGCTGCATGATGGCTTGTATCATATACGGGTACGGACGTCCCTGCGGAACTTCATCACTGCAAACCACCATGTCAATATTGGCCGATTGATCCCACTGCAGTTTTTGTAATATGGTATCGGTTACGCTTCGGGTAAAACCGGTATTCAGCGCGATCCGGATGCCCCATTGTTTCAGCATGGTAAATAGCTGTTCGGCATAGGGCATCGGCTTTAAGTCTGCATCATTTTCATAAGAGCGAATGATGTTCCGGGTAAAAGCCTCATGAATTTTTTCGATCAGTTCATGATTATCATCCGCAGCAGTGATGCGCGATTTTTCAAGCAGTATACGAATGGCATCTTTCTTTCTGAAACCCATTACCTGGCTTACCTCGTTTTGAAATATTTTAATATCAAACTCCATGAATGCCTCGGTAAATGCGATAGCCACATTCCCCTTGTCTTTCACCGTTGTACCTGCTATATCGAAAACAATAAGTTGTATGTTGCTCATGAAAACCGTTAAAAATTAAATATTGAATGTTGAATATTGAATATCGAATTTCAAAGTTGAACATTCGACATTCGATGTTCGACATTACTTAATGGGTTAAATGCCGTATCATCATTTCCTGATACTTTTCCAAACCAGCGACGGGCAGGTGCTCTACTTTCGCATCATCATCCCAATGCCGCATTTGAATGATCAGGTCAAATAACGGATGCTGCTCAAAGGCAGCCGTCTCATCGTTCTCCATAGGTCCGCCCTGGTAATCGAGTGTTTTTTTACTGGCTTCCGATAACTGTTCGTAGTATTCAGGATGTTTGCAGGTGAGATACCGCTTCGCCTCAACATGCGATTCAACCAAACGAACAAGACGTTTTGAAAATCCTCTTTCGCGCAAAAAGGCGGCGCCTTCTTCTTCATGATCTTTGATGCCCCATCCATCCATGTGGTTATCGCCTGATACAGCCACACATATATGTCCTATATCGTGCAGAAAGGCGGCCAGTATAACTTCTTCATCATACCCCTGTTGTTCGGCAAGCTGAGCAGCCTGTACCATATGCTCCAACTGCGACACTTTTTCACCGGCATAGGCCGAGTGGCCATATTTTTCATATAGCGATATGATATCGTTGGCAATTATTGTTGCCTGTGTTGTATCCATATTTATTTTTTACTGATGGTGGTAATAGGTTCGGCAACAGGATGATTAGCCGTGAAGTTATATCCCAGCAATACGGCTATGGTAGCAGCTATTTGTTTCTGGTATAACTGTGTGGCTGTTTTTACTTCGCCCAGCACGGGTGTACCGGGTCCCATGGCAGCCAGCCATATTTCATGTGCATCTTCAATTTTTTCGCCGTGATGGCGCCAGTTTTCTTTTACCTTGTCACCGCGACCGTGATCGCAGGTAACGATCAGCGTTGTTTTGTTTTTGTATTGGGGCATCGATTGCAGGGTTTTCCATAGGTCGGCGATCATATTATCCTCTGCATGGGCGCTGCCAATATATTGATCGTACATGCCGGCATGGGCAAAGTCGTCGGTTTCGTCAAAAGCTATGTACAACACTTTGGGCTTATATTCTTTCAGGTATTCACGCGCTGCCATATAGGTCAACACATCGGGCCGTACGCCAATGGGACGCGTGGTCAAAAACTGCATATCGTTGATCAGCTTCAGCGCAGGTGAATTGAATTTAAGGGTATCAACATCGGCATTTACATATACGCCGCTTCTTTTGGCATTTAAAATATACGGAAAGCAATCCCAGGTAGTAAAGGCAGCTACTTTTCCTTTAAACGCAGCCTGTTTGTTCAAAAACTCCAGCACATTTTCATTGGCATTTGGAATTTTGTCATTCGAATTAACAGCCGTATCGGGATAGCCTGTAAATATTTCATTATAGCCGGGGTACGAGAACCAGTATCTGTTCGCATTATCAATATTATTGCCCAGCTTTCGGTTGCCATATAATTGTCCCTGTTGGGCAATTACATTCCAGAAAAAGGGGAACAGTTTTTTGCGGCGTTCCATGGCATCTTCACTCCAGAATTTTTGTACCATGTCGGCACTGTCTCTGGTAAATTCTTTATTGGCCATCAAAGCAGCATCAACGCCCGAAAACACTTCCTGCCAGCGCATACCATCGAGGGTAACTATTACCACGTTTTCGGTTTTGCTTTGGGCCGACAGTTGTGTGGCTCTGGCGGCTATGATAAAGAAGAGAATGAGTTTTTTCATATAGATGTATTTATTATAGCTGACCGAATTACTCCCATCCCCGCGTCTCGACTTCGCTCGACGCTCAACGCTTACCCTTTCCCGCTATGGCGGGACTCAGGGTCTTTCATCCTTCAATCCTTCGACTACGCTCAGGATCTATAAAAGGGCGATGCCTGAAAAGGCGTCGCCGTGTTTACTTTAAAAAACTACTTAGCTTACTTACCTATGACAAAAATTGTGAATGCCCGCCCAGACGACCCGGTCGGACGGGGTCAATGGTCAATGGTGAATGATGAATGGTCAATGGTCAATCTTGAATACCTCAACATTTTCTTTACGCTCACTCTATGTAAACCTATGTCTTATACATTACCTGTAGGTTAAAAAAGGGCGAAACCTCGACAAGCTTCGCCGTGTCACATGAATGAACCCAAGGATATTATATACACTTATTATGGGTACGTAAATTCTATTCACTATGCGCGTTTCGACCCTTCGGCTACGCTCACCCTTCGACTACGCTCAGGGCGCTCAACATCCCTTCGATGCTTCGACTTCGCTCAGCACACTCAACGCTTGCAGCAGCCCTTCGACTTCGCACAGGGCGCTCAGGGCTATTTTATGATCCACATTTTTGCATTGATGTTATCATCACCGTTGTACTGACTTTTAACAGCAGCCGTATAATTGTCTTTATTGGTTGATAATTCAGATGCCGGATATTGATAACGCAGCGGAATTACACCACTGTTACCAATGCCAGGTCCGGTTGCAAATGCAGGTACGCCTGTTCTGCGCCATTGATAATAGGCTTCAAAACCCGAGTTGCGGGCAAAGGCCAGGTACTTTTGCGTAAGTATCTGGTTTAAACCGGCCGCATTATTACCCGCATATTTGACCGCGGGTTGATTGAAATAATTTGTAAAGCTGAAATTTACCGTGTAATTGATGTAATCGCCGGGCGCATTGGTTCGTAAAAAACTGATGGTATTATCGCCATCAACAATTCCATAAAACGCGAACATGGCTTTAACCCCTTTCTGATACCAGTCTTCGGCATTGCCCGATACCCAGCCGCGGTTAATAGCTTCGGCAATATTCAAACACATTTCGGGATAGCTGATGATAAAGGTATTTTCACCGGTATATCCGTCGTAATACCGTTTGCGACCGATGGTTGAATACATCCCTGCCACTACCTTACCACCCATGGTACTTAAATCTTCGCCGTTGCTTGCGCCTACAAATGAATTATAAGAAGTATCAGAATGACCCAAACCACGGGCAGGCTCGGCCACTTTCATGGCGCGTAAATCATTCAAACCGGCCAGCGTATTTAACCAGGTAGCCGCCACGCATAAGCGCAGGGCATCATTTCCATAATTGTCTTTATTGTTCGGATATTTATTGTACGTGGCATTGTACACGTATTCAAGGTTATCCGACAAATCGGTCATGATGGGATATTTCGACGGATTGTTGATAACGTTGCTGAATTGCTGTTTTATATTCAGATCGGCATCGCTTTCATAATGACTTAAATGAATAAGCACTCTTAGCTTAAATGTATTCACCACTTTTTGCCATAGTTTTAAAGCGGCAAACGGATCTTTGGCATTATTGATCCTTTCCTGAAAATAAAAATCTCCCAGCAATGTATTGTTACCGGCGCTGATCAGAGATGCCAGTTGGGTATTGGCATCTTCGAGCAACTGCAGCGATTGTTTGAAGATATCTTTCTGTGTGTCGTACTTCGGCGTAAGATTATCCAGTTGTTTCAAGGCGTCGCTCATTGGCAGATCACCTACCTTTAAACTCATGCCTACATAAAAGTAGGCTTTCAGAAATTTGGCCAGGGCGCTATAAGGTGTATTATCGCCTGAAGATTTCGAGGCTTCTTTTTCCATAGCCACCACATTGCGCAGGGTGCCATAATTCAGGGTGGCAGCACCCGTCCAGTATTCATTGTTACCATAATAGGTATACGATGATAAAGTATACTGGCAAAATTTATCGGCATCACCACCGGGCAATACCACCATATCATTTAATATCTGACGCAATACGAGGTAGGCAGGCACGCTCACCGGCGCATTGGGATTGGTATTTTGTTCGAACTGTTTATTGCAACCGGCGCCGGTGATAACGGCTGCCAGCAATGCAATGTGTATTATATATTTCTTCATTTTAATAGTATTGGTTTGAATAAATATCTTTTCTGTTTCTATCAGAAAACAAAATTTAAATTAAACCCGTAGCTTCTGGTAGTAGGTGTTTGCAGGTTCGGCTCACGCGGGTTGGTATTGTAAATATTTCTTCCCGAATACTGGTCAACATCGATATCCTTAAAACGCGAAGGGAAGAAATACAACAGGTTGCGGCCTACCAGCGACACATCTACCCGGGTAATGAATGATTGATTGCCGAAAAATTTTGTGGGAACCGAATAGGTAAGCACCACTTCACGCAGCTTGGCATATGTTTTTGCCACCGATGTATGCTCAAAATTATTGAAGAAGCTGCTTACATAATCCTGTATGTATTTGGCAGGTGAAGCATTGGGTGTAAACTGCAGGTCTTTATAATTGGTAATAACACCTGTTACAGGATCGTATTGAATAGTAGCACCGTTTGAAATTTGCACACCTTCGCCAATATAGGTTCCTTTAAAACCGGCATCGCTGTAATGATGAAACTCATAATCTCTCGCCTCTCCTACTTTACCCTGAACCGTTTCGATATTGCTGCCGCCTTCGATAGATTTTCTTTTTACGTAATCCTGTACCATGCCACCCACTTTGCCATCGAACTGAAACGAAAGGCTGAAAGTTTTATAGGTAAACCGGTTATTGATAGCCCAGCTAAAGTCAACATCGCCGTTTCCTACATATTGCGCTTTGGGCAAATACACGGCATAGCCGGCGCTGTTGTTGATTACCTGTCCGTCGGGTGATTTAGCGGCTACACTGGCAAACAATTTATCAACCCGGTCGCCCTGGTGAAACTGGTAGCTTTCAAAAGCAGCGGGCAGGTCTTTGTATATTTCTTTAAAGGTGCTCCAGTTAACCAGTACATCCCAGCGCAGTTTGCCGCTTTGTATGGGTGTTCCATTTAAAGTAAGTTCAACACCTGATAATTTGGTGGTAATGGCATTGGTGGTGATACCTGTAATGCCGCTTGTTTGCGACACCGGTGTGGTTTGTATACCGGGGCCTTTGATATTCGTATAGTATGTAGCGCTAAGTCCGAGGCGATTTTGTAACACCCTGAAGTCGAGACCGAATTCAGTACTTTTTAATACCGACGATTTTACATTGGGATCTACTTTATTGCCGGGTGCATAAGCGCCGGTAAGATTATTATATACGGTGCCGATAGTATAGGCCGGATCAGTTATACTACCGTTGTTCACATCGTAATTTGGACCATTATATATAGTTACATAAGGTGATCCATAGCCAAGAGGATATGCAGCCGGGCCGATATACGTAGTGGTATTAGCTGCTTTGGCAGATGCATAGCTGGCGCGCACCTTTAAAAAACTAATTAATGCCGGCAGCTGCACATAGTCTGAAATGCTTGAAGCTATTGAAACAGACGGATAATAATAGGTATTGTTATTCTGGAGTTGGGCCGAGTGCTTATCTACGCGACCGGTTGTAGAAATGCTGAAATAATTTTTATAATCGATGGTAGCCGAATAATAGGCGCTCAGCACAGTCATATCAGCCACACTGCTGTAAGCCTTTACCGGATTTAATGAGTTGGCGAAATTATATAAACCGGGAACACTCAGGTAATCGGTGGTTACAAAGCTTGAGTTATATTTAAAGTTACGGGCATTAACACCTGTAAAAGCTTCTAATGAAAAACCGGCAGGCAGTTGATACCTGTACTTTACAATACCCTCGATATTGTTGTCGAATAACGAACGCCTGTCTTCGCGATAATCGCCTTTGTTTCCTTCACGTCCGTAAGGATGGGCTGAATAAGGCATTTTTTCAGTGCGCAATACATCGTAGGTGCTCACATTCGAACGAAGCATGGCATCGATGTGCGAATTGATCTTATACGTTAATCCAATGTTTCCGTATACATCGGTTTTATAATGACCCCGCAGCCATTCATAGCTCATAAACCAGGGGTTGTGGTAGCGCTGGTATTCGGCAAATAAAGATTGAACGCCTTCTTTACCGGGCTGCCAGTAATTGCGCATATCGTTTACACTCCAGTCGGCGCCCGTCCAGATAGTGAGGTTATATATAACACTGTTGGGACCGTATAATACATCGGGAATATTCGGCGTAAACTGGCGGTTATAATTCAGGTTACCATCAATTTTCAACCGGCTGTTCAAATCGTAAGAAGCCGCCACATTAAAGTTGGCAATGTTCAACCGCGTATTGGGAACAATGCCTTTCTGATAACTGTGGCTTAACGACATTCTGATGCTTCCCCGGTCGGTAGCGCCGGAAAAGCTAAGGCTATTGGTGGTTAACAAACCAGCCTGTATGAAATTCTTCAGGTTGTCTTTACCGCGTGCAACATAAGGCGTACCCTTTCTTACACCGGTTACAGGATCCACCGGGCTATCGTATTGCGGTACCAGTTGTCCTTCAAATTTAGGCCCCCATACATCATAATCACCATCGTTTGTACCGCCGCCTTTGCCATCGCCAAACGCGTATTGCGAATAATCGCCACCGCCATATAAAGCCTGTGTTTTGGGAATGGCAATAAAGCCTTTATCGATTTGTGTGCTGGAGTTATATTCGATCGAATAGCCTTTGCCATTCTTTTTACCACGTTTTGTGGTAATAACAATGGCGCCGTTCTGGGCACGGCTGCCGTAAATAGCAGTAGCAGCAAGGCCTTTTAATACGGTGTAGGTTTCAATATCATCCGGACTAATATTCCAGGTATCTGATGTAATGGGCATGCCATCTACCACATATAACGAAATGTTGGCGCCTCGTAACGAAACAGCAGGCGCTGCCAGCATTTCACGCGAAATAGCCACATCTAACCCCGACACTTTACCAACAAGGCTGTTGATCGGGTTTGGCTCTCTTGCCTTTACCAGGTCTTCGCCTTTCACCTCTTGGATGGCATAACCGAGTTTTTTAATTTCTTTTTTTACGCCCAGTGCGGTTACCACTACTTCGTTTAATCCCCTCGTAGATTCACTAAGCGTTACTGAAATATTATCTCCGCCATCAACTTTTACTTCTTTTGTTTCGAAGCCAATGCCGCTTATTACCAGTACATCGCCTTCTTTGGCGTGAATGATAAAAGCGCCATCACTACTGCTTGATGTGCCTTTTGAAGATCCTTTAATAAGCACAGATACACCGGCAACCGGCATATTGTCTTTTGAAGAAATGATCTTTCCTGAAATTGATTTTTGAGCGATAACAAAAAAAGGTAATAAGAGCAGCAGCAAAAAAGAAGATGCTCTCTTTAGGATTTGCAGGTCCATAAACAGCTTTTTTGGATGAATAGAGTGGAACCAGTACGGCAGCGAAATTATCGAGGTACTGTAAAGTAATAGTTAGGGCTATTTTATGAAAACATTAAGGTTTATAAATACTAAACCGTTGTACAGTATTTATAAATATCAGAAAACGACCTGTTAAAAGAAATAAACTACCAGCAGCGAAGCATCTGAATTACCAATGTTGCGGAGGCGGTGGCGGGCGCGGCCATCAAAAAAAATAGTATCGCCGGATTGCAGTATGAATTTTTCGTTTTCTATTTCGTATTCGATTTTTCCTTTAAGTACATGCTTGCATTCAAATGCTTCTGTACGGATTAGTTGTTTTCGCCCGGCATCTTTTTTTAATTCGAGCAATACAAAATCAACCGCCTGCGTAATAAGACTTTTTGACAAAATGCGTTTATAGGAAAAACCTTTTACCGGTTCTTTTTCAAAGGGCTTTTCGTCGCCTTTGCGAACAATCAATACATGGCCATTGGTGAAATGTTCATGCATACCATCGAAGAAAGTTTTAATATCCTCGTTCAACCCATGTATCAGATTGAACAATACCGGTAAAGAGGGAACAGTGCGGTTATTTTCAATTTGTGAAATTAATCCTTTGGTAACACCGGCCCGGTTAGCCAGCTCTTCGAGGGTGATCTTTTTTTCGGTGCGCTTATATTTAATGTGCTGGCCAATGAGTAATATTAAATCTTCATGCATAACCGCGGTTTGTTTATAATCATAAGACGAGAAGTTATGGAAAAACCTGGACATGAGCTGATAAGTTGATAAGTTGACAAGTTAACTGGTTAACATGTTAACTTATCAACTTGTTAACTGATCAACTTGTTAACCGGTTAACTATTTGACAACTCCATTTGTCGGCAACCCACCCTTGTAATTAATAAGCATGTACACGTAAACATACCGCACCACCTTCCCGCTTCTTGTTTGCGCAATAAGTACAGGCAGAGATGCTGATTCAAAATAAGAGAGCAGTTCAGCCGGCGGTGGTTCATAAAAATTCGACACCGTAATATAATATGCGTTGGCGCCTTTTTTAAGGGGAATAAGTCGTTGATTCAACCAGGCAAAATGATGAATGTCGCCCATGCTGCCAACAGCCATCACCGGCAAATGCAAAGGCGAAGCAACATAAAATTGCAGGTGACCTGCCGGAAACCAGTAATCGGCAAAAATAGTGGCAGGCGCGTTGTGTTGCCACAGCTGCTGGTCTTTTTTATATACATCACTGAATTTATTTCCAATTTGACGCCATCCGCACATATCTAATGTAACATCACCTTTTCCCCATTCAGGTAGTTGCTTTTTTCCCAACGATCCCGGCCAGTAATTGATTAATAAAATAGCAACAACCAGCAGGCCGGATGTTAGCCCCAATGCCCATTTTATGATCGCAGGCATGCTCCATCGTGCAGTATATAATTGGGTTTTATTTCTGTTTCGTACATATAGCGCCGTTAATGGAATCAGCGTAGTAAATCCGGGCCCGCTCCAGTGTGGCAGTGTATCGTTGAATACTGCCAGCAGCAGCACCGTAAAAATTAAAGGAAGGCCCAGCCACCACAACAACCCGTTCCCGTTTGTAGCTAAAGGCATACGCTTTCTTTTAAAATATACAATGCCGCTGATAAGCAAAATCACATTCACCGGATTATTATAAAAGAACGATCCGATCAACTCCCTGAAAAAGCTATCAACCTGCACATGCCTGAAGCTGATTCTGCTGCTATGATAATTATAGGTACTGAACTGGTTGTGAACAGTCCATAAGTAAGATGGAATAAGCATCGCAACAGTGATCAACCCGGCGATGTACAAAAAAGGATTTTTAAGCAGCTCCTGCTTTTTGAATAGTATATATGCGCCAAAGCCGGCCCATAAAAAAGCGCCATGAATTTTACTCAACATACACAGGCCGATCAAAAGTCCGGTTGCCAGCAACCGGATATTCAATGCCCGTTTGGTAAGCTGTTTTTTAACGATGCTCAGCATACAATAAACGCTCAGCATCCAGAAAATAAGCTGTGGTGAATCGGGTAAAATGATCAGTCCGGTTATAACGCTGGCATAAAACGAGGCCGTAAACAAACAAGCAGCCAGCCAACCGGTATAAGCATCCTGCAATAGTTTACCAATATTGAATAGTATCCAGGTGCAAACTGCCGCCGCAAAAACAGCCGGGAGCCTTATGAAGAATTCATGGTTCAAATTACAACCTGCTGTAAAGAACCTGATGAACAGAGCAACCATGGGCGGATGGTCGAAATAATTCCATTGCAGATGCTGTGCATAGGTATAGTAATACACTTCATCATTATTCAACTCAACTATTCCACTAAAAAATAATCGTATGAAGGTAGCTACAGCAATCAGTAAAAAGGTACGTTTTTCAAAGCTCAAGAGCGGGTTGTTCATGATGTTGTATGGTAGCCGCGTATCGTTTTAATTTAGGAATTTTAATGAACAAGGTAAGATTTTCAACGATCATGGCGGTTGAAATTCCAATCACCATACCGGCAAGCACATCGGGCACAAAATGCTGTCCCAGGTAAATGCGTGAATACCCTACCCCGCATGCCAGTACAAAAAACACAATACAGGTTATATTTCTACGCATATGGCAGGCCAGCAGGGTGGCTATGGCAAATGCTGTAGTAGTATGGCCCGAAGGAAAACTATGAAAACCGGCGTGTGTTACACCGGCAATAAAATGCTGATAGGTTTGATGCAGAAAATAAGATTGGGGGCGCGGTGCATGAAATAAATTTTTCAACACCTGTGCCACCAGGCCCGATACAATGAAAGCAACAAAGCATTTGCCTGCGAGCTTTTGGTATCCCAGCAACAGCAACAACACCACAACCAACACCGCTATTAACCCATCGCCCAGGTAAGTGAAGTACGTAAAAAAAACATCGAGCCGGTTATTATGATAAAAGTTAAACCACATAAATGATGTGGCCTTCGAAAAGAATATTACGAAGAACAAAAGAAATGCCCCCATCAGTACAGATAATTGTATAAAAAGGGTGCCGGTGAGTTTGCCTGGTTGTTGCATACAATAAGAGTAACATCGCTAAAGTATAGCTGTCATGTTACCGAACCGTTACCGCAACTTTAAGAAAATATAAATATGGGTTGATAAGTTGATAAGTTAACAGGTTTACAGGTCAAAAAGAAGGCGCAGTGCATAATAGTTATTGCACTGCGCCTGCGCGATTTATTTGCTTTATTTATAATATAATCACTGCCAGCACGGGAAAGTGATCGGATGGAAATTTACCATGATAGCTGTCGGTTAATATGCCCCACTTTTGCACATGTAGCTGATTTGTGATAAAAATATGATCAATGATCTCATTGCTTTGTAAAGTTTCTCCAAACCCATTGAACGAGCCGTTATTCGCGTAAGGCTTCGCCACCTGCTTAAAAGCATCCTTTACAAAACCCGAGTTGCTGAGCGTTTGATACCATTCACTGGTTTGCGAACCGTTTAAATCGCCGGTGAAAACGGTGGGTTCATTGCCTGCTATTTCTTTTATTTTTTGCACGATCAGCTTACTGCTTTCAATACGCGCCTGCACACCCTGGTGGTCGTAATGCGCATTAAAGAAATAGAACTTCTTTTTTGTTTTACGTTCCTGTAACAACACCCACGAACAAATACGGTTCAGGTGAGCATCCCAGCCGGGTCCCGGTTTTTCGGGAGTGGGCGACAACCAGAAATCACCGCTTTTCAATACATCGAATTTTGTGGTTTTGTAAAAGATAGCAGAATGCTCCCCTTTTTCTTTACCATCATCGCGTCCGATGCCATAATAAGTATATCCCGGCATAGCTGCTTTCAGGTCATCGAGTTGATTTTGTAATCCCTCCTGTGTGCCCAGCACATCAAAATCGTGAAACTGAATCAGCGCTGCTGCTATAGGCAACCGATGAACCCACAGGTTACCGGTGTCGTTTGGATTATCATACCGTAAATTGAAAGTACCTACGGTGAGCGTTTGACCATTGACAATTGTAATAAATACAATAACTGTTAGTGAAAGAAATATTTTTTTGAATAGCATATCATGATTTAATAAATGACAAAAGAACAAAACACAATATACGTGGCGCAAGGTACAGGAAATAAGGAACAGGCATAACAATAATAGTTACATCATATTATGATCATATTCAATTAATGCGCCGGTAAAAATGACATCACATGGGGGATATTTTTATGAAAAATACAAAGCATGTCGTTTATCGAATGGTTAGATCATGTTGATAAAATTGCTTTTACTTTTATTCAACAACATTTGTGTGCCCGCTGGCTCGATGGGTTTATGCTATTGTTACGAAATCCGTACACATGGATTCCCCTGTATGTATTCATGCTCATATGGGCGTTGCGAATTGACAGAACTACCGGATTAAAATTTATTTGCCTAACCTTTTTGTGCTTTGCCATTACAGATTATACCAGCTCAGGTATTTTTAAATTATACTTCGAACGCCTGCGCCCCTGTTACGACGAAGATACCGCAGGTGTAGTTCGGGGTATAATCGGCTGTGGTGGAAAATATTCATTCCCCTCATCCCATGCTGCCAACCATTTTGGCCTGGCTACCTTTTGGTTTTTCGCCATTTATTATTTAACAAAGCAAAGATGGTTGTGGGTTTGGCCCTGGGCATTTTTTATATGTATGGCACAGGTATATATAGGCAAACATTTTCCATTTGATATAGTAGCCGGCGCCCTGCCGGGCATCGCTACCGGACTTGGACTTTTTAAATTATTTGAAGTCTGGGTTAAACGCGACCATAAAAAATATTTGAAAAACCCTTCTTTAAGTTTGCCGTAATTTTGAAAGGTATGTCACGTCTTTAAGGCATGGCATATCTGTTTAAAGGCAATAATTATACGAATGAACGCATTGACCCCGCTAAACAATTCAACTGCTTCTCCTCAATGGACACACTGGTTTGATAAATGGTTTGTATGGTTAACAGTTATTGGCATTGTGGTTAATGCCAGCGGTTTATTGCTTCCCATACTGGAGCCCGATGGTGCGTTGTATGCCATGATAGCAAAACAAATTGCCATTACAGGCGATTACATAAACCTGATGGTTGAAGGCAGCGACTGGCTCGATAAACCGCACTTTCCGTTCTGGATCACCGCGCTTAGTTTTACAATTTTCGGCATCAACTCCTTCGCCTATAAATTTCCTGCCTTATTATTCTGGCTGGCCGGTGCCTATTATACCTTTACATTGGCGAAAAAATTATACAACAAACAAACAGCACAGGTAGCGGTTCTTATTTATTTAGCGGCTGAGCATCTTATTATTTCCAACAACGATGTTCGGGCCGAACCTTATTTAACCGGGTTAATGATTGCAGCCGCTTATTATTATTTTTTGGCATATCGCAACAACAAACTCAAAAATTTTGTTGCAGGCTCTTTTTTCCTGGCACTGGCTGTAATGACAAAAGGCATTTTTATTGCCGTAATGGTGTTTGCAGGTTTTGGCATTGAATGGATGTTAAAAAAGAAATGGAACGAGTTGCTGAATTACCGCTGGTGGCTGAGTGTACTACTGGTGCTGTTGTTCACCATGCCCGAGCTGATCAGTTTGTATTTACAGTTCGATATGCATCCTGAAAAAATAGTATTTGGCCGCAACCATGTATCGGGCGTTCGTTTCTTTTTCTGGGATAGCCAGTTCGGCCGCTTTTTTAATACGGGCCCCATTAAAGGTACCGGTGACAGGTTATTTTATGTGCACACCTTGTTATGGGCATTTTTACCCTGGTCGCTTATATTATTTATTATGATCGCTTCGAAGATCAAAAACTTCAAATCGGCTATTCAACAATCAGGCAGCTATATTTGTGAAGGCATTGCATTTACCGGTTTTGTGATCTTTTCCTTATCATCTTTTCAGCTACCTCACTACCTGAATATTTTATTCCCTTTCTTTTCAATAATTGTTGCCGCCTATTTAATACAACTCAGCAATAACCTGATCACCAAAACAATACTATACAGCCAGCATGTTTTATATGCACTGTTCTTTATAGCATGCATTGCCCTCGCCATAATTTTTGGCATTAAGCCTGTTGTTCCGGTAATTATTATGCTGGTACTGGCGGCGGTATTGATTTATTGGCTTTTTCCTACCCGCACGTTGCAACATGCAATAGCAAGATCATTTGCAGGAATAATGGCAGTAACCCTTTTTTTGAACCTGGTATTTTATCCTGATTTGTTTAACTATCAGTCGGGCAATGCAGCAGCTGCATTTATGAAAAAGCAATCATACAGCCGCCCGGTATACTTATTTAATGGTTTTTCGTCGGAATATGCGTTTCAATTCTACTCGCGTAATCCTATTAGCAAAATCAATAGGGCCGATCTTGATTCTTTAAAAAGCGATATAATTGTATATACACCAAAGGTGAAGGCCGACTCCCTGCAACAGGCAGGTTATGCCATTGAAACCCTTCAGCACTTCCCGCATTTTCATATAAGTCAGCTTACGGGTAAGTTCCTGAATCAACATACGCGCGACAGCGTTATTGATTATTTTGTATTGGCAAAGGTTGTTAATCCATCGAAAGCAGTCGCCAAATAATAACCGCACAAAGGCGCATCCTTCGACTACGCTCAGGACTTATAAATTCACGACATTTGCTGTTGAAAATCACCCGTAATGACCCTGTTCAGGCAATTCACCTATAAGAAATTCGGCATTCTGCCATTCGACCCTGCCGCTTCGGCACAAGTGAATGAAACAGTTTACCATCCCTATATCAAAATACTCTTTTTAAAAAAAGGAAGTTGTGTTACCATTGATTTTAATACTTATAAATTAAAGGAAGATGCTCTTTTCTTTATCAATGTAAATCAGTGGTATCAGCTGGATACAGAAAAGAATGCCGGCACCGGCGCCCTGCTCTATTATAACCGCGATTTTTATTGCGTTGAAATTCACGACCGCGAAGTGTCGTGCGACGGCATACTGTACAATAATGTTTATGAAATACCGGTCGTGTATTTGTCGAAAGAGCAATCGGGGCGGGTGCAGAGTATTATTGATGAAATAGTACAGGAAGTAAATAATGATGAATCGTCGATGGAAGAAATGCTGCGCATTTTATTGAAGGAACTAATTATTAAAGCTACCCGCATATGGAAAACCGGGCATGCCGTTGCTTCATCCGAAGCGCGGCCCGATGTTGAATTTATGCGGCAATTCAGCAGACTGGTTGAATTGCATTATAAAACCGAACATACGGTTGCGGGTTATGCCAATATGTTATCTGTTTCGCCTAAAATGCTACATAAGCGCATAACACAACATGCCCATACCGCCCCAAATGATTTGATTAAGGAAAGAATAATGCTCGAAGCCAAAAGACTGCTGGCGCATACCGCTTTAAACGTAAAGGAAATCGGGTATAACCTGGGGTACGACGATCCTGCTTATTTTGTACGGTTGTTCACCAAACTGGCGGGTGTATCGCCGGTTGAGTTCAGGAAGAAGTATAAATCATAAGGTACAGGATCCAGGGTACAAGGCACAAGTCTTGAGATTCGGTCTATTTGATTACAGGTAACCTGTTCAATGTTGAACGACTTGTGCCTTGTGACTTGTTCCCTGTGCCTTCATTAAATAGCTGAGCCATCCGTATTAGCAGATGGCTCAGGTCCTTTTGGTGAGGCTATAAGTAAGTTATCAGAAATGAATCATATAGCCGTAGCGAACACAAAATTTTCGTTTCGGATGCAAAACTAAAATCTTTTTTAATATGTTAAGGTTCATTCGCTGAAATTTATTTGTGCTAACGTTGGCACAAATTTAACATTGAATATCATAAATTGATTTTTAGATTTCGGGGGTTCCGGATTTTGAGATTTCTTTTGTTTCAACTGCAAAAGAAATCAGAAAACTCTGCTATTCGATAAATCTAAAAATCACTAAATCTCAAAATCTCTAAATCTTCTGCTATTCAGCAACTACTTCTTTTTTAAAGCCGGCCTTCACCTTTTCGCGGTGCATCAGGCCCCAGTTACCTAAAGCGGCTAAAACGTCATAAAGCGTCATGCTGTATTCGGTCAACTCATATTCAACAGCAACAGGTGATCCGGGAATTACGTTTCTCATTATAAAACCGTTCAGCTCAAGGTCTTTTAATTCAGACGAAAGCACTTTTGCTGAAATGCCTTCTACCTGCCGCTGCACCTCATTAAAACGCTTACGACCGTTCATAAGGGCAACAATGATGCGTAATTTCCATTTACCGCCAATAGCATACAGGGCATCTCCTACCGCATTCAGGCGCGCAGTACATTCTATAGGCGAAAGTTGTTGTAGCGTTTGATTGGTTGTTGATTCCATTGGTAAGCACTTACATTTTGTACATTACTAACATTTGGAAAGTAAAGATAGTTCATTTTTAACGGCCCATTACCCCATTTTTCCGGTAGAGTAAGTTTTAACATTAACGAAAAAGGCGAACAAAATAAAATTTGCTCGCCTTTTAAATAGGGAAGTTCTATCTTTTGCCTTTTGCCTATTGCCTGTTGCCTGTTGACAGATCATCTCGTGTACAGCAGCGTACCAAAACCCAACTGATCAAATCCTCCGCTGTTGGGGCCATAGTCGCCGCCGCCGCCTTCGGGTTGCGTAGTTTGAACGCCCATAAGCGTATAGGGCGCTGTTAAACCTTTGCGCTTTACATAATGGTTGTAGATCAGGGCATACATAGGGCGCACGGTACCTCTGCCATCAGCGCTTATTTGTGTAAGCGTGGTGGTAGTGCTGCAATTATAATAGGTGTATGTTTGAAAAGGCACCGTTAAATTCGCCACATTGTATTTGGCGGTATATTCCGAAGCCTTCAGCAACATATTGTCGTTAAAGCCATAAAAATCATTGCCCTGGTGATATGCCATTTCACAAATGGGGCCCAGTAAAGATATCACCAGTGTAGCATGGCCCTGATCGCGGCCGCTTTCCTGTAGCTGCGCCAGCCCCTGGTCCCTGAATACATAATTGATCGCTTTGCGAATATTGCCGTTCCCATTGCCATGTTGAAAATAATTCACCGCTTCGTTATAAATCGTACGTTTATCGGCTAATATGCCGATGGCCATTACAGAAGCAATATTGCACAGGTCCCAGTTCGACCAAAACAAATCAGGACAAGTATTTTGGTGATTGAGTAAAAAACTATGATTATAAGAATAGAAGACATTCAGCATCCATTGCTGATATTTTTGAAAGTCGGCAGCTTTCCATCCTTTATAATCCCTCATCAGTTCGCCGGCAACAGCAAACTGAAAACCGTATATACCAGCAGCCAAAGCTATATTCGGGTCGCCGCTTAAAGTAGTACACGTAGCGGCCCAGGCATTCAGTATCTGAATAGATTTTTCGGCATAGGCCGTATCGCCCGATATCTTCCATCGCAATCCTGTTTGGTAGGCCGCAGCTACATCATTGAATGCATGCGAGTAATTGTCGGGCTCGGGTTCTTCGCGACTATTACCACCCCTGATCAGTTTTACGGTCGCACTTGCCGCATACGTTAACTGCGCATGTGAATTGGCCAGCAGTTTATTCCACCCCGAAACCCACGGTTCGGTATTGGCGCTTATGGCGTTTTTAATGCGGGTAAAATCTTCGGCTATTTGCAAACCACCCGGATGCACCATTGGCGTGGTACCGGGCAACGTATCGATGTATTTTATACTCGTAGTAACCGAAGTGCTGTCTTCCGGTGATTCGCCCCCCGAACTATTCTTTGAGCAGAACATCGTTGATAAGATAGTTATGCACAGCGCTGTTAATATAAATACTCGTTTCATATTGTGATTGGATTGTGTTACTTCTTATAATAGATAGTATATATCTGGTTCGCAGATAATACCGAATTAAATATCTGGAACTTGTCGATGCTTCCTCCAAAGGCCGGTTCATTGGCCACTCCGTATGCAGGCGCACCGATATACTCCCTGTTGTGATTGAAGAGGGTAAGGTTTGCTGCAGCAGGCAATGTTTTTGTACCAATCAAAGTAGCGTCGAGATAAATGCTCATAGTGTTTGTAGCGAATGATACGGTCATTGCCAGATGATGCCATGAACTTAAAGGCAGCGATTTGGAGGTTATTAAATTGTATTCATTATAGCCGGTAAACCCTGTTTTATTCTCAAAGATCAGGCGGCCCACCAGATTTGAACCGGCTCCATTCCACCAGCCTGGCATCCGGGTTATCAAACAAAGGCGGTTTCCCCTGGTTTCGCCGAAATCAAAAACAGGCTCCTGGTCTCTTTGCCCGAGCCAATTCACCCAGCAGGTAACCGTAAGCTCACTGTATTTGCTTATTTGTGCGGGCAGCGATATGGTTTGATTAATACCGCCTGTTGTATTGGCATAACCGGGAAGATAAACCGCTTTTCCGTTTACACCCGTTACATAGCTGATGGCTGCTCCGGTGCCCTGTATGTAGGTAGCTGCAGTTCCACCCACTTTATCGGTAAGGTCGCCATCAAAATCCAGCTGGTAAACCGCATTGGGTACCGGAACGAGGTAGGCAAAACCGGGACCTGTTACCGGATAATTATTTACATATACAATAATATTACCTGAGCTGAACCCGGCCGGAACTATTACTTTGATCAGCGTATCGGCCAGCGCATTAACAGCGCCATTGGTTCCATTAAAACTTACATTCACATTCAACATATTCACACCAAAACCGGTACCTTTTATAATAACCGTATCACCGGGTGCACCTGCATCGGCACTGACCGATTTAATTAAGGGCGGCGGTATAACGGTAAAAATGCCGATGGAATCAACCGTATTTGTCCAAACCTGTAAGGTTACTTTGCCGGTAACTGCTTTATCAGGCACACGTACAACAATTTGTCCGTCGGTGCAGGACTTTATGGTGTCGGCCATTACGCCATTAAAAAATACTTTCACGGCATTTTTATAATCACCGAAGCTGGAGCCGGTAATGGTTATATCGGTGCCGGGATAACCGCTGCCGGGGTTAAATGCCTGCGGCAATGGGGCCGGATAGGTATATGTTTTTAAATTGGGGCCTTTGGTGCAGCTGTTGTAGATGGCTGCCACACAGAGCAATGACAGTATGAAAGAAATATTTTTTATAGAAGATTTCATATTACAATTCGTTTAGCTGATGAAAAGATACCAGTTACCGGTGACCGGCAACTGGTAACCGGCAACAATTAATATCCGTTGTTCTGAACCAATTTCGGGTTTAGCTGAATTTGCTGCAATGGCAAAGGATATAAATAGTGCATTCTTTTGAAATTGCGGTTTACAGATGCATCTATCACAACACATTTCAGGTTGCCTTTACCGGTAGCTACGTTAGTTTCGCCATTTACATATTTCGAAGGAATATATTTACTGGTTGCATTACCGCCGGCATCCCTGAACTCGGTGGGATAAGAAGCATCGCCCACTACCATGCCGCATATATTCTGGTTCAGTTCCTGTTCTGCAATACCCCAACGCTTCAGGTCATCGAAACGGGTATTTTCTCCGTATAACTCCAGTGTTCTTTCGCGCCGTATTTCATCCAGCATGTTTAACCCATTGGCAGTAACCAACGCATTGGTGAGCGAAGCTACACCGGCTCTTGCCCTTATTATATTAATCGAAGCATTCAGATCGGCATCGCTGATGTTTCCGTTCTTTTCCATCAGGGCTTCGGCATAAGTCAGGTACACTTCTGCCAGGCGTATCTGCGGATAATCCTGCGATTCCTGAAGATCGTTGCGGTATGTTGGATAATTGTACGCCGCGAACTTCTGATTGCCATAACCAATACCACCGTTCAGGGTTATTGAGCCGGCCGGCGGTATGGCGCCATATCCCAGCACATAGCTGAGCATGCGGTAATCGCGGTTCTGGTATTCTTTCGTTACATCGGTATATCCCTGGAACAAAGGCGATTTGGTAACGGGCAATCCATCGGCACATAAATACATATCCATCATTTTTCGGCTTGGTGTCATAAAGCCCTGCACGGTATGGGTGAGGTTGATGCCGCCTTTGCGCAAATTGTAATCATATATACTTTTCAGGATAAACTCGTTGTTGGTGGTTTTATCTAATCCGGCAGGATTTGAATTGGCGCCGTCTATACTGAACAGGTAGTAATAGCTTCTGTTGTTCAGCGTGCTGTTATAATTCCATAATTTGTACCCGCCATTGTCCATCACATCTTTTGCCAGCGTAGCGGCTTCTGTTAAAAACGCCGATACCTGATCGGTAGCCGGACCGGCAGAGCCATTAAAATCGGTAGTGGTTTGCGTGTATTTGCGCCAGGTTGCTTCATATAACAATACACGCGCTTTGAATGCTTCGCCCGCCCATTTGCTAACATGTCCTTTATCGGCCGAAGGAATGGCCTGTTCTGTTGGCAGATCGGCAATAGCTTCGGTTAAATCGGCATTGATCTGGTTAATCACTTCGTAGCGGCTGTTCCGCGGAGATGTTAGTTCGGGCGAATTCAAATCAAGTACGGTTGTTACAATAGGAACACCACCAAAGCGCTTTAATAAAAAGAAATACTGCCATGCCCTGAAAAACTTAGCATCAGCCGCATATTCCTTTATATCGGCTTTGTTGCCTTTATAGCTATTGGCTTTCGACAGCAGTATATTGATATTGCGGATATAATTATATGGATTGTCCCAGTAAATATCCTTATTGGGTGCATTCACCGATCCGCGGCCATAATTTATCGTATTCCCTACAGTGACGTTCGATGAAAGGTCGGAACCGAAATCCATAAAATCGTACACATTGCTGCTGTTGATCGCCTGCCAGCTGATCATTTTATTATAGAAATCATTCACAGCAAATTTGAACTGGTCGGGAGTGGTAAAATATGCTGCATCGGTAAGCTGGTCCTCCGGCAACAGGTCGAGGTAATTTTTCCTGCACGAAGCGGCCGACAGCATTACCGCACCGATAACAACAGGAATCAAAAATTTTTTCATTCTATATAATAATTTTAAACTGATCAAATTGAATTACAAACCAAGGTTAAGACCAAACGACCAGCTTCTCATAAACGGATAACCGTTGTTTTGAGAAACGGTGCTTTGCTCGGGATCAAAACCATCTTTGATAGAAGTAAACTCAAACAAATCGTTGCCTGAGAAATACACACGCACTCTGTCGAGCTTTGCCCTTGATGACAATGATTTGGGCAATGTATATCCTACGATCAATGTTTTCAAACGCACATACCGGTTGTTCTGCAGCATGAAATCATTGTGCAGGTAATTCCATTGAGCGCGTACATTATTCACCGTAAGTCTTGGATATTTTGCACCGGTATTATCGGTTGTCCAAGTTTTGCCGAGGAAAGAGGTATTTGAGTTGGTCCATACAGCCCAGAAGGGATATGCCAGTGTTCCATCGCGCTCGATATACTGTTGGGCCACGCCCTGGAAGAAAGCGGTAAGGTCAATACCTTTCCATGAAGCGCCGAGGTTCAATCCGAATATATAATGCGGTGCGGCATCGCCCATATATTTCACATCGCCTTTATCGCCTTTGGTGGGGTCGCCGATGGCGCTGATATAACCATTGCCATCGAGGTCGAGCTTACGGGTGTCGCCGGGGCGCAGGTTCAGTTTATTATCGAATTGTGAGGGCACTTCACCCTGACCTGCAGAAGTGTATTTGGAATAATAGGCATCTACTGCTGCCTGGTCTTTAAAATAACCATTGGTTGCATACATAAACCACGAGTTCAACGGATGCCCCACTATAGTAGTTACTTTACCGGCGTTCCAGGTAGTGGCGCCTTCCATCGATACAAGGTTGTTACGGCTATCGCTTACATTAATACTTACATTATAACTAACGGCCCCTATTTTATCGCGCCATCCCAGAATGGCTTCCCAGCCATGAACATCCAGCACGCCGCTGTTCGATTTGGGCGCTGTGCCACCCAATACCGAAGGATAGGCCACAGTTATAAGCATGCCATTATTTCTTTTCTTATAATAATCAAACTGAGCAGTCAACCGGTTTTTCAGAAATGCCATATCAATACCAAGGTTCATCATATGCACCCGTTCCCAGGTACGTGTATTGCTGATCAATCCGCTGTTATATATCGAGGCCGAACCTTGGCTGGCCGCCGTACTGCCAAATACAGCATTACCGGTATTGATGACAGAAACATATTCATATAAACCGAGGTCTGCCTGATTGCCGGTAACGCCATAGCTTGCCCGCAGTTTCAGGTTATCGATCACATTTACATTGAGGCGCCGGAACAATTCTTCATTGGTCACTACCCAGCCGGCAGATACGTTATAAAAATTTGACCATTTATAACCTGGTGCAAAACGCGAAGAACCATCGCGGCGACCGAGCACTTCGAGCAGGTATTTGTCTTTATAGGAATAATTTACTCTGCTGATGTATGAATAAAATCCCGAGTGGTTGCGGCCGCCTCTACCTTCAACATAAGTAGTAGGCGCTGCGTTCAGATCATACACGCCATTGCTGCCGATATTGGTGCGATAGGCATATAATCCTTTAAAATCATTTTTTTCGGCATTCGCACCGGCCATAGCGGTTATATGATGCTCGCCGATGTTTTTGGTGTAACGCACCAAACCGGTATAGTTCTGGTAAAAAACATTATCCGATTCAGCCCTGATATTGGAAGTTGGATTTATTGTTGAAGGGGCCAGGGTGCCATCCCACTGGTACATTGGAATGGTGAGATTATAATTATCCCATCTGTATTGGTTACTCTGCACCGAACCGGTACCTTCCAGTTCAAGACCTTTCAACAACTCAACGGTACCTTTCATATCAACTCTTATCAGGTCATTCGCTTTAATGTCTCTTCCGCCGTCGGTAGTGCTGGCCACCGAGTTTCTGTTTCCGGCAACATTAAAATTGGCATACCATTGTCCGTATGGATTTTTTGCCGGGAAGAAGGGAGGGTCTTCGGCAATCATATCAAAACCTAATCCTCCCGAGGGGCCTGATGTTACATCTTTCTGATAAGTAACCCCCGATTGCAATTTTATTTTATCGGATATTTTGTAATCGTAGTTTAAACGAAGGTTGTATTGTTTTTGTCCATCGTAAGCCGTGGCGAGGTTACCCTGGTTATCGGCATATCCGGCGGATAAACGATACGATGTTTTTTCAGATGATCCTGAAAGGCTCAATGTATGTTGCTGCGACAGGCGGGGTGCAAACAATTCATCATAGCGGTTGGCCTGGCCAATAAATATATCGCCCCAGTAGCTCCCCGTTGAATAAATACCTTCGATACCCTGCTGCATCTTTTGCAGATTCTCAAGCGATTGCCATCCCCAGTAGTCGGGCACCACTTCTTCTTTATTCGCTTCTATCCACATGGTGGCATATTGCTGCATCGAAGGTGATGGGGTTTTAATGCCCACGGTATTGAAGCGGGTATTGAAATTATAATCGATCTTCATTTTTCCTTTGCCGCGTTTGGTAGTTACAAGAATAACTCCATTGGCGGCACGTGCTCCGTAAATAGCAGCCATACCATCTTTCAATATGCTCACGCTTTCGATATCATCGGGGTTCATGGTAAAAAATGCATTGCCTGTTGCAGCAGGGATTCCATCAATCACAACCAGTGGAGAACCGCCGTTCACTGAAGTAGCGCCGCGTATCTGAAAGTTGATGGCTTCATTACCGGGTCGCGAAGAAGAGCGTGTTACCAGCAGACCTGGTGTTTGGCCCTGCAACGCAAGAGCAGGATTAGTAACCGCACGGCTTTCGAATGTTTTGCTGCTTACCTGCTCTACAGCACCGGTCACTGTGGCTCTTTTTGCGGTGCCGTAACCAATAACAACCACATCGTTCATGGAGATTGGCGCCTGTGATAATTTTACTGAAATTTCAGTTTGATTACCGACAGTCATTTCTGTGCTTTCGTACCCCACATAAGTTATAACAAGCACAGACCGGGCGCTTTCCACTTCCATTTCAAATGATCCGTCTTCTTTTGTATAGGTACCATAATTCTTTCCTTTTTCCTTTATGTTGGCGCCTGCCAGGGGCACGCCTGATTCGCTATACACTTTACCCGTAATTTTTAATGGCGGGGCGGCTTCCTGTTGAACCGGTTTGGGAGGAAGTGGCAATTCTTTTTCCTTCACCACAACAATATTGTTGTTGATGATGGTAAACCCAAGGGACTGATGCTGAAAACAAATTTCAAGCACCTTTTCGATAGATGCATTGCTTACGTTTACAGTAACCTTCCCGGCTTTCTGCAGCAATACTTCGCGGTATACGAACGTATACCCGGTTTGTTTTTTAATTTCTTTAAAAACCTGTTTCAGGGGCATGTCGGTGCCCGACAGCGTAACCTTTTGGGAATACACGCCGGCGGTAACGTTTAAACAGGCAACCAGTAAGAAAATTGACATGAAATTCATCACAAGCAATTGTTTTCGCCCAACCTTTATTTTCCTGCATAAAAGGTTGCGGCAAGCAGTTAAATCCATAAATTTGGTTTTGAACCCCGGCGGCAGCGTCGGGATTGTTTGGGTTAAACAATAAAAGGATGTAGACAGTCTTGCATTGGCTTAACCTGACATTCAAACCGGAGGTATTCGCTGTACTTCCGGTTTTTTTTGTCGGCAACCGTGAAACGGCAAACGGCAATCGACGATCAGAAGCCGTTCATTCTTTTTTCCGTTTTACATTTTACGTTTCACGTAAAAGAAGTTGTGTATGAAGAATTTTTTTCAATGGCATAAGCATACAAATCGTTTTTAATTTTACAATACAATGACCTTTTTTCCTTCAATGCTGAAGCGGGCGCTACCGGATAATTCCAGCGCCTTCAGCACATCAGACAAATTGGTATTCCGCGATATTTCAACAAACAACGGATCGTTTTTTACCGTTGTTCCTTTATAAATAATGTCAACATCGTACCAGCGACTCAATTGCCGCATCACTGTTTTTATATCTGCGCTTTCAAAATGAAATAGTCCGTTCTTCCAGGCCATTACCTCATCTGTCTGGACTGGGATGGGGTGAGATATCCGGGATGATTGGGATATTGATACCTGCTCGCCGGGCTTAATAATTACTGAAGCAGCATCCCTGGTTACTTTTACCGAACCTTCGAGCAAAGTAGTTTTGATGGCATCTTCATCGTCATAGGCATTCACATTAAAGTGGGTTCCCAAAACTTCAACACGGCCTCCCCGACGGCCTCCCCCAACCCCTCCGGTGGAGGGGAGAAGGTCAACAACAAAAGTTTTTTTATGCCCGCTCTCGTCGAACACCTTGTTCACTTCGAAATATACTTCGCCACTTATTTCAATTCTTCTTTCATTACTTGTAAATACCGTGGGAAAACGGATAGAAGAAGCGGCATTCAGCCACACTTTGCTTCCATCAGGCAATACGAGTTGGTATTGTCCCCCGCGAGGTGTACTTAACGTGTTGTAGGTCACCATTGCAGATTGCTCCCGCCCTTTGGCGGGACTCCCGCCTTGCGGAATCGATTGATACTTCACTTCCCCATCCTTTGTTTTATTCACCACACTACTTCCTTCCTGCGCGAGGGTTCCATTGGCTGCATTATCGAGAACGATGGCAGAACCATTTGCCAGGGTAAGCACCGCTTTATTGCCACCGGGCGCCACATCGCCGGGTACCGGTGTTTTGGTTTTTACAATGGCTGGCTGTTTTTCAGTTTTATTAAAAAAGAAATAAGCGCCTGTTGCCAGCACGATCAATACTGCGGCGGCAGCCCACCAGTAGCTGCGATTTATAAAGCGAATACGACCAGCGGGTTCTGCCGGCACCTCATCCTGTGAAATACTTTGCAACAACCGGTTTTCGATAGTTGCCTGCAGCAATGCCTTTTCTTCTTCATTCCATTGTAATTCGCCGGTATTTACCAGCTTTTCATACCACGCATCTACGAGGTGTTTTTCAGCAACAGAGCACTCCCCTGTGCTGTATCTTTTTAAAATATCCGTCAATTGTTGTACGCCCATGTGTGGTTTATAAAATGATTCGGTATCCGATATATATTAGTCAGCTGAAAAGGAAAGAGGGGGTAAAAAAAGAAAAACTTTTTTCAGATCATTATAACCTGCTTTAACTCAGCCAGTGAAGCAACAATGCAGCAAAGGAAACCGCATTTTGACCAACAGCCGCTTTAATAACCTGCAGTGCATGCTGAATGTGCTTTTTTACTGTTTCATCAGAAATACCCAGCTGTTCTGCAATTTCTTTATGGCTAAGGTGCTGTTGCCGGCTGAGCTGGTATACTTCGCGCATTTTATTCGGCATTTGATCAACTGCCGTTTGAATAACGCGCTGTAATTCTTTTATCTGTAGTTGCGATTCTGCATCGGGCGGCTGCCAGGTCACAAGCATTTCGGTGAGCAAAGCGAGGTAATCGCGGCGGGTAATATTCTTTTCTATATAATTAATTGCCTTGTACTTAACACTGGTTTGCAGGTAGGCAGCCAGTGAACCGGTAATATTTAATTCATACCGGCGGTTCCAGATGGAAAGAAAAACGTCCTGTACAAGATCGGCTGCATCATCTTTTGAACGGAGGGCTTTGGCGGCGGTTTCAAACAATTGCTCCCAATAGCGGCGATAAAGCAACGTGAAAGCGTTTTTATCACCCTCCGCCATCATTGCAAGCAAAGTTTCATCAGTATGGATTACGTGTGCTTCCAAATACCCTTTGAAATAAACGTAAAACTAACAAATTAATAGTAAAGCGGGGAAAGGATTGTGGGTGATTTTTATGTAATGCATTATCATTATGCAGCATGTACTATCAGGGACAATATGTTGGTAGCAAATACAAATATGCGTAGAACGTCCCGTAGGGACGAAACGTTGGGTTTCGTCCCTACGGGACGTTGTTAAAACCTACAATTTATTCTACCGACCTATCATCCCTCGGGGATTTGGCCGTTGCAACTAAATTATTTTTTCTCCACCTTCACCGTACTTGTTTTTGTTCCATTGGTGAGCTTTATAAAGTATATACCTTTTACCAGCCTGCTAACATCCAGCACATACTGGGCGCCCTTTACCTGGCGGGTGCTTATCAGGCGACCGCTTTCATCGAATAACGAAAGTGAAGCGCCCTGTTTAAATTCATTTAATTGCACTGTAAGCCTGTTTACAACCGGATTGGGGTAAATCATATTTGGCGCAATTGTCGCTTCGGTAGTTGTTGCAGCCGATGTTGCCATCCGGCCCGATAAAGACGTAAACTGCCATTGCTGGTTATTAGTGCCATTATAAGTCCACTGAAAAACAGTAGCTCCGTCGGCAGTTGATGCGCCGCTTACGTCAACACACTTACCGCTATGAATAGGTGTAATGCGATAATAACCGCTGCTTATTTCGGTAAAAATATAACGCTGGTTATTGGCGCCGCTGTAAGGCCAGATGATCAGTCGTGCTCCATCGGCAGTTGATGCGCCTGAAACATCCAGTGCTTTACCACTTCCAACACCGGTAATGCTATACTGACTATTTCCCAGATGCGTTACTACCCATTGCTGGTTAGTGCCGCCGCTATACGTGCGCTGTTCAATAAAAGCGCCATTAGCCGTACTGGCTCCGGTTACGGTAACCGACTTGCCGCTGTGACGCGCATTGATGCGATAGGTTCCGCCGGCAACAGGCACCGAATCGAGCGTATATGCCAAAGTACCATACCCCAGCTGATCATAACCACCGCTGTTCGGACCATAATCGCCTCCGCCACCTTCAGGCCGCACCTGTTGTGCAAATTGTGTTGAATACGGAGCAGACAGTCCTTTACGGCGTACATAATGATTGTATATCAGTTCCCAGATGGGACGAATGTTACCTCTGCTGTTTGCACTGATAACCGTTTGATTTACGTTATCGCAGTTGTTATAGGTTACATACGGAACATCGTTACCGAGGTTATACATGGCCACGTATTCGGCTCCCTTTAAAAAACGGCTATCGTCATACGCATACAGGTCATCGCCCTGATTCCAGGCCATTTCGCAAAAGATGCCCATCATACCAACACCCAGTACGGCATGTCCCTGATCGCGGCCACTCTCCTGCCATTGACCCAGGTTGCCCGGATGAATATAATACACCGCTTTGCCAATGGCGCCGTTGCCTGCGCCGTTTTTGAAATAATCGATCGCTTCGTTGTACAATGTGCGATTATCGCACAACACACCAATGGCCAATACCGACATATAATTGCATTGGTCCCAGTTAGCCCAGTAATGGCTGATGCAGGCGCCGTTATGGTTCACCAGAAAATCGTGATTCATTGGATAAAACACCGTCATCATCATATTCTGAAACCGGGCAAAATCAGCAGCCGCCCATCCACTGTAGCTGCGCATAATTTCTGCCGCATTTGCAAACTGGTATCCATAAAAACCAGCTGCCAGAAACCGGTCGGAGGTACCGCCAATGTATTTCAGTTTGGCCGACCATGCATTCATGATTTCGATCGATTTATTGGCATAGGCATTATCGCCTGATATCTTCCAGCGAAGCGCCGTTGCGTAAGCGGCCGCACAATCATTAAACAACAGCGCATAATTCTCGGGATGAACACCATCGGCCCCCCTGAATACCGAATCAACCGGACGAGCTGTATATGTTGATGACGAATGCGAATTGGCAGTAAGCTTGTTGTAGCCCGAAACCCAGGGCTCCCTGCCGGCATTAACCCGCGCTTTCATGCGATCGAAATCTGTTTGCTTATGCAGCAGACCCGGATGAACAAAAGCCTGCGCCTGTGCCTTATACGACATCACTGTTAAAAGCATCAATGTCGCAGCGGTTAGTTTTTTCAAATAATTTCCCAAAGGAATAAAAATGGCTTGCATGATCGTTAGTTTTTATGGTTAAGTAAATAAAAAGTGTAGTCTGTTGATTATTGTACAAGTACCGTTTTAATGCTACTGAAGCTGCCGACCATTATCTTTATGTAGTAGGTTCCCTGTTGCATGCAACCCAGCTTTATTTCTTTCTGGTATACATCACCCATCTTCGAGTCTTCGATCGTTTGCACAGCAGAACCACCGGCATTATAAACAGTGATCACAATTTTGCCGGTTTCTTTTGTATTTACACGTACTTTAAAGTTGCCGCTGTTAGGGTTGGGAAATATTTTCACCACATCCATAACACCTGAAGAACCACCAACACTATTGCTGTTGGAGAATATTTCAATCGGACTTTCTTCTGATAAATTGCCTGCGGCATCGGTTGCAATTACCGTGTACACATTATAGGTATTGCCCGAAGGAGCGCTGGTAATATAAGATGTTGCTGCAACGGGATCGGCATTCAACTGAACGCCATTACAAAACACGAAGTACCCTGTTACACCTACATTATCGGTTGAAGCCTGCCACAACAACAACACTTTGCCATCGGCAGTTTTGGACGAGGTCAATGCCTGCGGCGCCGCAGGCGCTACATTATCAAATACAACCAGTGTTTGCGATACAGCACCGGCTGCATTGTATTTATAATTGCCATCCTGCGTTGCGGTAATAACGGTAGTTCCAACACCTGCAGGATGTACTTTGCCATCAACAATGGTAGCCACACTGGCATTTGAGCTGGTATAACTTACCGGTAAGCCCGAAGAAGCCACGGCCCCGGGATTAAAATCAGCGCTCACCACACCTACGCTTTGCAGTGTATCTAAAGTTATGGTTTGATCTAATTTGAAAACAACAAGCGTTTGCGATACGGGGTTTGCTGCATTGTATTTATAATTACCAACCTGCGTTGCGGTAATATTTGTTGAGCCGGCGCCAACAACATGAACCTTGCCATCAACAATAGTTACCACATTGGTATCTGAACTGGTATAGGTTACAGGCAAACCCGAAGAAGCTACCGCAGCAGGATCAAAATCGGGACTATCCACTGCTTTGCTTTGTAACGTATCGAAAGTTATGGCTTGATCAAGTTTTATAACGGTTAACACAACATCATTACCCGTTCCACCCTGGTAACTTATTTTAAACAGGTTAACGCCGTTATCAATAATGGCGCCTTCGGGAAGATTGTTGAAGTTCCCCGACACCGGCGAGCTGCCTGTGTTATCGATAATTGTGAATACGGAACCTGCAGGCTGTGTAACCGCATTACCGGTTTCAACCAGGTTAAGCGTGGCATTGGAAATTGTTATGCCATTGCTTACGATCTTATCCAAAGAACCGGTGCTGCTGTTGTATTCAACTTCATAAGTTGCATCGGCGTTTAAAATAAGTGCAGCTGTAGTAGTGAAAGTGCCGATTGAATTTCCGGGTGCCAGTGTTGCTCCAATACCCGAACCTGTACCAACAGTTACAGTTCCTGAGATGCTACCTGTACCTTTTAGTAAACCTGCATTAACAATAACGGGGCTGGGACCGCTTCCATTCACTTCAAGCGTACCTGCATTAACCGTAGTATTTCCCGCATATTCATTGGCGCCGTTCAGAATTAATTTTCCTGCATTCAGCGTAACCGCATTATTTCCCAATGAACTGTTCTTTATACTGCCGCCGAGTATCTGTGAACCGGTTCCCGTTTTTTCAATATTAATTCTTCCCATATCAACGGTGTTCGACAAAACCGGTCCCATGCCAATGGTGCCTTCAAAATCACCATCGCCGTTATCGGCACCTACTACCAGTACAGGAATACCATTGGTAATATTCGTTTTTGAAAAAATGAAGGCCGCATCGGTACCATTCAATGCACCAATGGTTTGTTTGCTGGCATAGCTTACACCGGCGAAATACATAACCGCTGTGTTTTGCGTTCCCATATTCAACCGTTGCAATGGCAATAGTACATTATCGGAAGCCGTTAAACTATTCAGTGTATTGTGCAATTCAATGGTACCTTGTTCAAGTACAAGACCGCCGCTCAAACCGCTCCAATCCATAGCTGCCTGTATGCGCAAACCGGCCGGATTACCACCGCCATATACCGGCGTATTAACAGCCAGCCCCTGCGTTCCTCTTATCTTCAGCGGTACGCGGGTATTGTTTACTGCATATCCCATAAACAGTTTACGGCTACCCGTGTTGTACATAATGATATGCGGCATGCCCGAGTAACTTTGAAATTTGAGCGAACCGTTGTTAATACCGCTGCCCAGCACCAGTTCGGCTGTTCCGTTAGATGCATATCGTAAGGTGCCTATTGTAACGGTATCGTTCAAGGTTACACCCGGAATATTGCTGTATGAAATACCGCCAAAATCGGCTGTAGCATTTAAGCCTCCGGGTAAAATTGAATTTGTCCAGTTAGAAGCAGTACCCCATTTTTGAAACCGTTGCGCTGTACCATTGGTGATAGTACTGGTTGCTTTTATAACAGTACCGCCCGGTGTAAGGCTCAGCTGAAACGAACTATCGTTGTTAACGGCTGCTACCGTATAAACAGTATTGGCAGTAAAACCTCCGGCTACAGTTCCGGTTAATTTAACATGTTCACCGGCAACAAATGACTGCCCGTTCCATTTTACATTGGCGCTGCCATTTACAAACGACAACGCAGTAGTAACTGTTCCTGCAGTGTTACTCCATACACCATCTTTAGTGCCGGGGATCTGGTTCACAGTAACAGCTTGTTGCGCAATGGGCGCTGCATTGTATTGCCCGTTACCCATTTGTTGCGCATAGATGATAGTAGTGCCGGGTTTCAATACATGAAGCGTGCCATTGGCATTTACCGAAACAATGGCAGGATCTGCTACCGAATACACAACCGGCAATCCTGAGCTTACCACAGCACCCGGATTAAAATCGGCATCGCCGATGTTTTTATTGGCAACAGCAGGAAATGTAATGGTTTGATTATTCTGTTTCAACGCTTCATCGAGCGAAAAGGTGAGCGTACCAAATCCCAACTGATCGTAACCGCCGCTATTCGGACCATAATTACCGCCGCCACCTTCGGGCCTTACACGTTGTGCAAACAAAGTGGTATAAGGTGCGTTTAATCCTTTGCGGTTTACATAATGATTATACACCATTTCCCAAACCGGACGAATAGCACCCCGTCCATCGTCGGAAATAATAGTTTGCACAATACCTATGCAATTCTGGTAAGTAGTATAAGGAACTTCGTAACCCAGATTGTATTTGGCGATGTATTCAAAACCTTTTAACAGGCGATTGTTATCATAACCATACAGATCGTCGCCCTGGTTCCAGGCCATTTCGACAAATGAGCCGGCCAGTGCTACCCCCAGTGTTGTATGTCCCTGGTCGCGGCCGCTTTCCTGCCACTGCCCTAAACTATCGTACAGATAAGGCACCACATTATTAATAGAACCCATACCCGCTCCATTTTTAAAATAATCAATCGCTTCGTTATATATATCCCTGCGATCGCATAAAACACCGATGCCCAGCATCGAAGCCATATTACACAGGTCCCAGTTTGCCCAGTAATTGCTGATGCAGGCGCCGTTGTGATTCACCAGAAAATCGTGGTTCATTGAATAAAACACGGTCAGCATCATATTCTGAAACCGGGCAAAATCTGCAACTGCCCATCCGGGATAGCTGCGCATAATTTCAGCAGCATTCGCAAACTGATATCCGTAAATACCGGAAGCGAGAAACTTGTCGGATGTACCGCTGAGCTGTGTTAACGAGGCAGACCATGAGTTCATAATGGCAACAGAGCGATTGGCATAAGCGGTATCGCCCGATACCTTCCACCGTAAGGCAGTTTGATAAGCCGATGCAATATCCCGGAACAGTGTTGCATAATTTTCAGTATGCGTACCGTCGAAACCCCGGTAAATTATGGAAGGAGCAGGATTGGCATATGTTGTTGAAAGTGATGAACGCGAATTGGCTACCAGCACATCCCAGCCTGCTTTCCATGGCTGGGCGCCTGCAGCTACTTTTGTTTGCATGCGATCGAAATCAAACTGTTTGTGCAACAAACCCGGATGAACAAAATCCTGTGCAGTTGCCTGTTGCAAACCTGCGACAACAAAAACCAGTATACTTATCAGCATGTATGCAAACCGGCTTTTATACTTCGTATCATAAGCAGGCAATTCGTTGTAAACGTGTTTCATTGTATATATTTTTAATTAATGCCGAACGCTGAATGCTTAACGCTCAACGCTTAACGCTGAATGCACGTTCTGCATTTGGTATTTTGCTTTAAGCGTTTTGGTGTTCTGCGTTTTGCATTCTGCGTTTGGCGTTTGGCGTTCTGCGTTTGGCGATTTAGCCTAATCGATTAGGCGATTATTTTTTAAAAAAGCAGTCCCTTTAACAACCTGCTACTGCTTATAACAGGCTGTTATTCACTGCTACCATCATGTGTATTAATGACTTGCTCAGTGCTTCAGCGATGCATAAATAAGTATACAACCATACAAATGCCGGCTGTATAATAAATAGCTCAATAAAGTTTTATTAAGTGGCATAACAATCTGGTTTTGCCTTATTGCATTGATCATTTACCGAAGCAGTACTTCGGGTATGAACAGCAAAAAGGCTATTGGGTAAATTGAATGAGAGAAAAATAATATAATGTCAAATTAACATTATTGACAATCACAAAATGACAGAACCCGAAATTTATTTGGGCAAACGTTAGCACAACTCAAAACGCAGTACGTGCAATGCCAAAGGCTAAACGCTAAATCAGTCGCCTTTTGCACCGCATCATTGAACTACCCCCATTCAGAGCCTCTGTGACCCAATATAAGCTTTTGCATAACAAAAAAAGAGGCCTCCCGGTGTACCGGGAAGCCTCGTGCATAGTATATGGTGACAATAATAGTACCGTTAGGTACCAAATGCTGGACGTCCCCCTTGCTCAACATCTTCCTACCAACATTCTGGTCCCTGACGGGACAGATTTTATTGCACAATTATCTTTTCAACGTATGCATTATTTCCGTTTTTAACTTTTAACATAAATACACCTGTAGTGTTAACAGCGGCTATTGCTATTGTTGGCTTATTGCCATTGTACTGAGCAATTGTTTTGCCGGCGATATCAACCACTGTAATCTGAACAGGTGCTGCTGCATTGTAGTCTTTTATGGCAACAGTCAGCAACGAACCACGGCGCACCGGATTAGGATAAACAACACCGGGCTGAGTAGCTGCAGCAAGCGATGAAGCCGCCTGTGATGCAGCAATCCGCGTAATAGTTGCAGAAACAATTCCGTATTTGAATTTTTCCCATCCCTGTATGCTGGTGCGGTTACAGTTCATAGCCTGTTCACCATTTTCGGAACTTACATACAAACCATTGTTACCACGCAACGAAATAGTGCTATCTGCATTCACCAGCCAATCGAACTGTTCCCAGCCCTGTGCAGCAGTGCGGGTGCAGGTCATAGCCTGTGCACCATTTTCGCTCGACACATATTTACTCATACTCTTCAGCGTTACTTTACCATTGCCGGCATCGGCCACCAAAAACTGTTCCCATGCCTGGGCAGTAGTGCGGTTGCAATTCATGGACTGCTCTCCGTTCTCGGAACTTACAAACAATGCATTATTGCCCTTCAGCCAGATGGTTTGGTTCACCGGCGCTACCTGTACAACACCCAACGTAAACTGTTCCCAGGTATTGATAGCAGTGCGGTTGCAGGTCATAGCCTGTGCACCGTTCTCAGAACTTACATACAATCCGTTGCTGCCTTTTAATGAAATAGAGCCATTGCTATTGGATACCCAGTCAAATTTTTCTGTAGCGCCGATGGTATCGCGGTTACAGGTCATGGCAGCAGTGCCATTTCCACTGCTAACATATTTGCCCTGGTTACGTAAAGCTATTTTACCATTACCGGCATCAACAATTAAGAACTGGTTTGCGCTTTGTACAGCAGCGGCATTGCACCATACGGCACTACCATTGCCTGTTGAGCTTACATACTGACTATTCACGCCCAGCAACGATACGGTTTTTCCGATGGGAGCTGTTGTTATTACATTTCCGCCACCGTGGGTTACAACCACATCATGTATGGCCGATACCAGAGAGTACTGACCGCTTACATCGCCTGAAAGCTCCCACATCATAATACCACCGCCCCGGTCAAAGGCCAGGTTGGTTTTGCTTTTAATAGTGGTAATACCATTATAGCCTACGCCATTATAGGTATCGGAATAAGGATCGGCTCCTTTGGCCAGCAATTGCGCATATGTTTCCCAGGTAGGGCGTCCATAAAAAGGAACACCCAGTATAGCTTTTGCAGCCGGCACGCCCCTGCCCAACCAGTAATTCATACACTGTACGGCGAGGTTGTAGGTAGAATGCTCGTAGTCGTTATCGTCATAAGCCATAATCATCAGGTAATCTACTACATCAAAAATACCTGTTACAATGTGGGTGCCATAATCGCCGATAACTGCAACGGTGCACAGCTTTCCATTATTATGCATGGTGGTCGACAACTGTTGCATCATCACTAAAAAGTTATTGGCCTCAGTTCCATCGCTCGGATATTCCCAGTCGATATCAATACCATCGAGGTTATACTGGTTTGCAAAAGCAAGCATGTTGTTTGCAAAATTAGTACGATAGGTTGCATTGGCCACTATGCTATGAAAGCCATCGCCACCGCCGCCGCCGCCAACTGATACCAGCACTTTTACGCCATTGGCGTGTGCAGCAGCCACCAGACTTTGCAGTTTAGATGGATTTTCAATTCCCTGATACCCGCCTGTGGAAGTTGGTATCAAAAACGCATAGTTTACATGCGTTAATTTGCTGAACTGTATGTCACTCACCGAACCGGCCCAGGTGGGCAGGTATCCTATTACTTTAAACTGTGCCTGTGCGGGCGCTATCACCGACGATAGCAGCACCAGCATTATACAGCACATCATTCTGCATAACCTTGTTTTCATTTGGTAACTGGTTTAAATTGTGATAATAAAAAAGATGTCATAATTGCGCATTAATTGTACCGTTAGGTACTGCATATTGGTAGAAAGATCGTTTGGGTTTTTATCGTCCCGTCAGGGACGACACATGAGGTATTCAGACCCATCCTGCGTTTCGTCCCTACGGGACGTATCCTTTGTTCAATATCTTGCTACCGATATTTAGTCCCTGACGGGACTATTGCACAATTATCTTTTCAGCATAAGTATTATTTCCGTTTTTAATTTTCAATATAAATACGCCTGTAGTATTAACAGCAGGTATTGTTAATGTTGCCTTATTAGCATTATATTGAGCGATAGCTTTGCCCGTAATATCAATTACTGTTACCTGAACCCGTGAAGCTGCATTGTATTCCTTTACCGAAACGGTTAGGGATGAACCACGGTGCACCGGGTTAGGATAAACGATTCCGGGTTGAGTAGCCGCAGCCAGCGATGAAGCCGCCTGAGATGCAGCAACCCGCGTAATAGTTGCAGAAACAATTCCGTATTTGAATCTTTCCCATCCCTGTATGCTGGTGCGGTTACAGTTCATAGCCTGTTCACCATTTTCGGAACTTACATACAAACCATTGTTGCCACGCAACGAAATAGTACTATCATCATTTAGCACCCAGTCGAACTGTTCCCAGCCCTGTGCGGCCGTGCGGGTGCAGGTCATAGCCTGTGCGCCATTTTCAGATGACACATATTTGCCCATGCTTTGCAGCGTTACTTTACCATTACCGGCATCGGCCACTAAAAATTGTTCCCATGCCTGGGCTGTAGTACGGTTGCAATTCATAGCCTGCTGTCCGTTCTCAGAGCTTACAAACAATCCATTATTACCCTGCAGCCAGATGGTTTTGTTTACGGGGGCTACCTGTATAACACCAACGGTAAACTGTTCCCAGGCGTCGTTCACTGTACGGTTACAGTTCATAGCCTGTGTACCGTTCTCAGAACTTACATACAATCCGTTGTTACCTCTTAAAGAAATGGAGCCATTGGCATTTTCGATCCAGTCGAATCTTTCATAAGAGCCAATGGTATCGCGGTTACAGTTCATGGCAGCGGCGCCATTTTCACTGCTAACATATTTGCCCTGATTACGAAGGGCAACCTTTCCATTACCGGCGTCAACAACGAGGAACTGGTTCCCGTTTTGCACTGCGGTGGCGTTGCACCACATAGGACCGGTTGCACCATTTGAACTCACATACTGGCCATTCACTCCCAATAATGAAATGGTTTTGCCAACAGGTGCCACAGCAGCAGGTTTACCCGGCGCTACCGCAGCAATGGTACCAGTGTTCTTTACACAGTTTGCAAATTTTATATTGTTCAGCACAGCGCTCATATTACCGGCCCCATCAGGCAAATAGGGCCCGTTGATGTGCATAAGGGCAGGGTTTTCACCTGCATCAAAACGCTTATAGGTCCAGTGGCACCAGCCAATGCCCTTTGAATTTAGGGCTGCGATGTTTTCAGCAAGCCATCCATTGTCGTTTTCGCCTGTTTCGCCTACCCATACAGGAACGTTATTGGTATTGCGGAAATTAACGATATTGGCAATCAGATTAATCTGGTTCACATTTGGATCGGTTGCGGTAGTAGAATTGGTTAACCAGTAACGATGTGAGTTATATACGAGGTTGCTTTTATTGGTAAATGTAAACGGCTCCATGTAATCGTAATTATTACCGTAGCCATTTCCTTCTATCATCAGCAGGTGGTTATCGCCCTGGTTTCTTATAACATTAATAAGCCGCTCGAACAGATCGTGTATCTGACTGTTTGAGGGTACATTGTTGGGTTCATTGATAAGATCGTAAAACGCCACGCGGTCGTCATTCTTATAGCGGGTCGACATGGTTTGCCATAAACGAACCGTAATATCCCGGTAAATGCTTTTGTTCCATAAATCATTTCCTACAAAAGCATCTGCTATATTGGTGTCGGTACCCTGCGCACCGGGGGCCGCATGCAGGTCTAACACTACATACATGTTATTGGCGCCTGCCCATTTCAACAGGCTGTCGCTAATGCGAAACCCTTCGAGGTTTGCATCGGTGAACAGCGAGTTACCGTTATACCAGCTGGTTAAGGAGCTTACATAATTATTATAATTTCCTGTATTATGTGCCACGCTATTACGAACTGCGCGTTGGGCGCTGGTTAAAAACAATTCGTAATGCAACGGCAGCCGCAAACAGTTAAATCCCAGCGAGGCGATATAATCAATATCGGCTTTGGTAATAAAATTGTCGCGCCAGCTTTGATAAAATGCTTCCACACCGGCATCTGAAACACCCTGATCGTATAACCCTTTTTTCATCGACCACTGGGTGCCACCGCCTCCCGGCTTCATCATATAGCCTTCCTGCAACAGCCAGCCACCAAGGCCTACGCCTTTTAATATCACTTCCTGACCGGCAGCATTTACAATTTTTGTTCCGCCGGCGCTCAACCGGCTCAACTGTGCCCATGCGGGCTGCATATTTCCGATACTTATTATAAGCAAAAGAGCACACGCATACCGCATCAAACGGTACGACATAGCATAACAGTTTTTAAAATTTAATTTCATAGAATGTGGTTTTTAATTTTAGGAAAATGCAACAGGATGGATTTATGCATCCCCGAATCTTTCTTCATGGTTTTTCTATTTTATAGGTTTACAAAAAAGAATACAAGCTGATATCTACAGATCGGGCGGGCAAAAACATGATGCCTGATTACTAACCTGACCGAACATATTATCGATAGATTATATAACCTGAGCCGTGTATTGGCTTTTGCAACATGTAAAGGGGAATAGTACTATTGGCTGTAAAAATGCACTGTTAACAGGTGTGAAACCAAATTGTGGGGTACGTCAAAACCTCTACAATGGAAAACTTTACTGGGATATTGGGATTTTTGGGATTTTGGGATTATGGATATGGGATTTCGGATGTGAGATTTTGAGATTTCAGAAATTGAATTTCAGCTCGTAACAGAAATTAAATAATCGTACAGGTTGATGTCGTTGGAAGTAATACCCAGTTTTTTGCGCAGCCGGTAACGGGCAGTTTCAACACCGCGAATGGAAATATTCATCAGTTGCGCAATTTCCTTGGTGGTTAAATTTAAACGCAGATAAGCGGCCAGTTTTAATTCGGTAGTGGTAAGCGCGGGGCAGTGCTCTTTCAGCTTTTTTAAAAAATTAGCATGCACCTGGTCAAAATGTTCGGTAAACTGTTCCCATTCACTGGTAACATCAAGCTCACCATTTATTAAACGGATGATTTTTTCAAAATCCTTCAATCCGCCATTAAGGGTGTGATTGCCTTTGAACTCATTAAGATCATCTCTTATTTTTGAAAACACCTCAATTTTTCGTACCAGGTTCATTGCAGTAGAAGCGAGTTGCGAGTTTTTATATTCAATTTCAGACTGCAGTTTGTCGTTTTTGAGCTGAACGATCTCCTTTTCGCTTTTTCTTATCTCCAGTTCGTGCAATATTGTCAGCTGCTTTTGCTCTTCGGCGTATCGTTGCTGTTGCTGTAATAGTTTTTGTTGTTCCCGGCGCCGGAATTTGTTTTGCTGCCATATGTAAAAACAATACATCACTCCGCCAAAAAGAATGGTATAAATGACATAAGCCCACCAGGTGCGATACCAGGGAGGCAAAATGGTAAAAGAAAAAGCAGCAACCGCCGATTCACTGGTATAATTGATACGGTTCTTTACCTGAAATACATAATGTCCCGGAGGCAGGTTCGTAAACTCCCTTTCGGCTTTGGAAGTCCAGCCCGACCAGTCTTTATCGAAACCTTTTAAAAAATAACTGTAGGAAATGCGCTGCCGCCGGCCAAATACAACAGCGCTGCATTGAAAATATAATGAATTACTGCTGTACTTAATATCAGGAGCGGCACACGCGTTCACTGTACCGGTATAGCCGCCGTATACAACCTGTTCGTTTTTACCGGCCGTTTGCACCATTCTGATAAGCGTATTTATGGGGTAGCAGCTTTTGGTATACTGTGCATAATTGAGATGAAAAAAACCCTTTTCTGCAGCGATCAACACATTATTACTATCGATACTATTAATGTGCTCAAAGCCGTTAGGCATGATTTGATCATCCAGTTCCGGAATGTATACGACCCGTGAACCTGTTCCCGACCGATCGATCACTCCCACCCGTTTGTTACTGCAAAACCATATTTTACTGGCATTATCTTCTTTCAGATAATCAACCCGCATAGAACCAAATAACTGATTGAAATACCGGGATGGAATAAAATCATTTGTTTTGGCATCCAACTCAAAAATTCCATTATCGGTTGTGAGCACTACCTTGTTTGTGAGACGGTACAGATGATTATGGTTTTTAGATAATATTTTTTTGCGATCGTTATATTTTATTACAACCGGACGATTTTGTTCATTAAAAGTTACCATATACAACCCTTTATAGGGATGAATGACCCAAATTATGTTGTTATTCCGAACTACAAACCGGGCCGATTCAAATTGTACATCCTTAATGGAATCGATGATGCGATTGTTTTTAAACCGATAAAAGTTAACACCGGTGTATGTTCCTGCCGCAATCACGGAAGAAGGAATACTATCGTATACCGGAACAAATGCCCAGAAACCCGATCTGTTATCAATACTAACAGCCTTGTCGTTGTTCACCCAAAAAGCACCATTGGTATGACCCAGCAATAACTGGCCATTCACTTCCGATACATTCCATACCTGTCCCTTTGTGTTTTCAACGAGCGAAAATGAACCAATTGTATAACTGAGATCTGAATCTGTAGCCGAAAGGTTTACTTTATACAAACCACTTGCAGTACCGAGGTATAACCGGTTATTATAAATAATAGATGTATGACCGCTATTGCGATCGGGGGATTCGGGAAAAATATTTTTGATGGCGTTGTTATAGCTAATGCAATCAATCCCATTGTCGAGACCGAGCCACAGGTTTTTATGCTGATCGGTGAAAAGGCAAAGTACATTGTTTGTTTGCACACCTTCATTTCGGGTAAAACGCTGTATAAATTTTCCTTTTTTATCAATAACAATACAACCACCGAGGCTGGTATTCAACGCAATTTTATCAGGCGCCAGCAAACAGGCCCCCAGTATATTTTTGGCGGCGACTTCTTTAATGGCTGCACTTTCAAAGCAGGATGCGGTATTGTTTTTCAGGATAAACAATCCATGGCTTTCAGAAGTGAGCAACAGGCTATCGGTGCCAATATGGGTAACGCTTGTTATTTGAATTCCTTTCGGCAAACTGCCGGGTTTAAGACGTGGCAGCCATTGTGAGTTTTTTAAATAAACGAGTCCTTTTTCATAATCATATGCCAGTAATTCTCCGTTTGCATAGCCAAAAAATGCCCAGTAATCGCTGTTGTATACCCTGATCGTATGGCCGGTATATTCGAATATTTTAAAATTTGACCGAAAGAAAATATGCTGCTGCACAATTTGAATATTCCATACATCGGCAAAATCATTGTCAGCTGGTTTCAACAGGTTTCGCAACGAAGTGTACGTCAGTTCGCCATTAGCGCCCGCACTAAAATACCCAAACTCCTGTTGTGCGCCAACGAATATCCGGTTGTCTTTATCAATAGCAATCGATCGCACAATAGTGGCATTGGGCAATGGATAAACCCGCCAGAATGTACCATCGAAACTGAGCAATCCATTGTTATTGGCAAAATACATAATCCCCCGGCTGTCCTGTGCTATACACATGTTCTGGCGGCCGGCTTTATAATCCTGTTCGCTGTAATTGCTGATATTCGGAATGCCAATGGTGTTTTGTGTATATGCTGTTTGTTTCAGGATTATTACAAACAACATCACAATCGTTTTTTTCATGGGTAGCGACAATATTTTTTATTAGCTCATTGGTGTTTTTTAAAGCGTTGTGACAATAAAATTCCATACGATTTACGAGCAGCAAACAGGGGATAAAACCGGGTATAACCTGATACACCGGACCATTTACGATAAGCAAGAGGCAATTATCTTATATTAATACTAATAACGGCCAATGAAAGAAGGTAGGATACATTGGTAAAACAAATATAGGTTACTGGTAGATATTGTAGTACGGCACGATAACTTTATTTGTCAACATTATGCACATATTCAGCTAAACAGATTTTTAGCAGATGCAGATTATTCTTTAAAATGCAGGTTATAGAAGGAATCCTTAATTCAGTTTTCGAAATTCTTTTGAAGAAACGCCTGTTTTGGATTTAAACAGTTTTATGTTATGAGAACATAATTTTAACCGTTTGATAGAACAGCCGGTTTTGAAGATGTTGCGCCTGTTCGGTAAAGCCCTGTAAACCGAACAATCCGGCGGCATTGCCTTTATTGATGGCAATTTCAAGGTATCCGGCCGAATTAAACAATGCCAGCTTTTCGCCTTCGGGCACATCGGCATAGCTATCGGCAACTTTATCGATCACTTCATCGCGTTTGAACACGATCTTGAATTTGCGGCCTTTTCGGTGTTCTTCAAACTGATCGCGGGTAATATTAACCACAATGTTTTCGAAATGATCGATAAAAATAATTTGTCCTTCCATCCAGTTTTCGCCAAACAAAGGACGCAGGTGATTTTTTTCGATGAACGACACATCGGGGATACCGATATCCTGCAGGCGGGCGCCGTTATGCAATTGCTGAATGGCTTCGCCCATTACCTGCACACAATGTAAAGTATTTTTAATAGCATTTTTATCGAGCGGAAGACCGATGACCATTTCGGGTTTATCTTCCAGTATCATGGTGAGCAAGCCGTTATCGGCACATAGAATATATTGTTCGTTATGCCAGGCCAGTAACAATTGTTCAGGCTTTTTTTCGAACAGGTTGATCAGTAACAGGTGAAAAGTATGTGAAGGGAATTGTTTAATGGCATTACGGCATATATAAGCGGCCTGCGGATAATTGAACGGAGAAATAGTATGCGAGATATCAACCAGCAAAAAAGCCGGATTGAGCTGCAATAAATTGCCTTTAACTGCACCCACCAGGTAATCCTGCTGACCAATATCAGATGTGAGGGTTAGTAAAGGCATTAGAGAAATAGAAATTAAAAATTAGAAATAAAAAATTTGAAATGCAAAAGTGTGTCTTATTTTAATGTGTATACGCAAAAGGTGATCCTATTTAATTTTTCATTCTTCATTTTTCATTTCTCATTTCTATTTCGTGAGTTCATTGTTTTTAAAAAAGAATTTATAAACCAGTTTATCGGTAAGCGAGGGAAACAGTTTATTCATAAAAACGGTTCTTTTGCCATTAAAGGTAAGCACCAAAGTACGTTTGCGGTGTTCCATGGCTTTAAGAATTTCGCGGGCGCATGCTGATGCAGACATCAGGCTGGCTTCATCGAGCGGAGATTCGCCCTGAGGTTGCCCCTGCTGGTTGAGCGCAACATTACGAATATTAGAGGCGGTAAATCCGGGGCACACCCACATTACGTGCACGCCGGTATGTAACAGTTCGGTCCTGATGGCTTCGAGCCATCCCTGTAGAGCAAATTTTGAGGCAGAGTAAGCGGCGCGGCCGGGTAAGCCCCTGTAACCGGCGATTGAAGACACCCCTACTACTGTACCCTGGCGTTCGAGAATGGACGGTAATGCGTATTTAGTGCAGTATACGGCGCCAAAAAAGTTAACATCCATTACTTTTTTAATCACTTCAATATCGGCATCGTTGAATAAGGCGCGCATACTAATGCCGGCATTATTGATAAGGATATCGATTCCGCCAAAGGTTTTAATGGTAGATTCGATAAAACGGCGGCAATCGGCCTCTTTGCTTACGTCGCAGGTGATGGTATGCAGCATCACATTGGCGTGTTCGAGCTGAAGGGTGTACAATTTATCATAATTACGGGCGCAGGTGGCCACTTTGGCGCCTGCGGCAATGCATTCGTTTACCAAAGCCTTTCCTATTCCGTCGCTGCCTCCCGTGATAGCTATTACCTTATCTTTTAAAAATGACATAACGTTTTCGATTAGTAACACAAAAATAGCGGAGTTGTTTCCGCTGAAAAAATTGATATTCAGAAAATACGAATAATTTTTTTTGAAAAAATTTGGTACAATTTGATTTTCCCCTATTTTTGCACTCCCAAAATAAACGCAGCGATACGGAAACGGTGCAAAAGGGAAGAGAATGAAGGAGTTGGAGTAATTTTGGGTAAGATCTTGATCTCGTAGCTCAGTTGGTAGAGCACAACACTTTTAATGTTGGGGTCCTGGGTTCGAGTCCCAGCGGGATCACAGAAAAATGTTCAACTAAGAACAACTAAGTAAAGAAGCCCACGTAAATCGATGATTGCGTGGGTTTTTTGTTTTTATCTGTATCAAAGCATATCAAATTAACCCATGTGGAAAAGGTGAGCATGTAGGTTAGCAGACAATTCTCTAAATTGCGCTAACCTGAATCGGCTGAAATGCCGATCTGGATTGAGTTTGACCAACTTTTAGTGGTGTCAGGAAAAGTGAAGTTGAAACAAAATTGGTTAACAAAAATCTGTGTTGTATGGTAAAAGGTCACCAAAGTTTTTCTATTTTATTCTGGCTTAACAAGCATCGCTGCAAAAACAACAAGCCCGCCATTTATCTCCGGCTGATCATTGATCAAAAGCGTGTAGAACTTTCAACGTACCGGTACATTGAACCCAATTTATGGAACCAGAAAGGCCAATGTGTAAAAGGTAATTCCGAGGAAGCAAAAGCCATCAATTCGCAGCTAACGGTGATGAAAGCTGACTTGCAGCGGCATTATAGCCATTTGCTGGCATTGGGTAAACCAATCACAGCAGAAACCATAAAAAATTCTTTCCTGGGTATAGGTGAAAGACAGCGCACCCTTGTTGAAGCATTCGAATTTCACAATCGCCGTTTTGCTGAAAAGGTAAAAGCCGATAAAAAATCAGCCAATACCCTAAAACGGTTTGAGCTAACCAAAGAAAAAGTGACTGCGTTTTTAAAGTATCATTTCCGGGTAACAGACCTGGCACTTGATGAATTGAAATTTTCCTTCGCCCCCGATTTAGAGCATTTTCTTACAACGGTACAGGGTATTGGTAGTAACACGGCAATGAAGTACGTAAAAATCGTAAAGCAAGTATTAAAGTTAGCGGCAGACCAGGGTTGGGTTACGGTGAATCCTTTGTCGGGGTTTAAATGTACATATACCGATCCACAAAGGGAACGGCTGACTATGGATGAAATCCTGGTGCTTTATACTAAAGAACTAATGCCCCGGCTGGCCGAAGTACGGGATGTGTACCTGTTTTGTTGTTTCACCGGTTATTCTTATTTGGATGTGCTGCAGCTTACACCCGATAATATTGTAGCGGGCATTGACGGTGAAAAATGGATTGTAAAAGATCGACAAAAGACGAATACACCGGAACGATTGCCTTTAATGCCCATTTCTATGGAAATAATTGACCGGTATAAAAACTCTCCTTATTGCCAATTGACAAAAAAATTATTACCGGTAAATAGCAACCAGCGGTATAATGCGTACCTAAAAGAAGTAGCGACAATTTGTGGTATAAAAAAGCACCTTACCACCCATACAGCCCGACATACATTTGCAACGACAATAACATTGGAACACGATGTTCCCATTGAAACGGTTAGCCAAATGTTAGGGCATAAAAGCATACGTACTACACAGATATATGCTAAGATTACCCAGCGAAAGATCAGTAATAATATGCAGGCTTTACGGAATAAGTTGTTTGGGGACGAGAAGACGTTAAAACAAAAATCTGTTTGAAACTGTACGGAGCAGTCATACTAAGAGATGATCTGCTCCATTTTATTTTCTTTTTTCACCAGCGTAGTAACAGGGTTTAGCCGATACGCAGACAGATCGACGTTTAAGGCGAGCGGTGTTTTTGTCGAACAAAAATTGGCAGGGGCCAAAAACACGCTCGTTATTGCTCCTGTTGGTCGCAATAAATAAGAGGCTGGTGAAAAGAAAATTTGTTAGGTGTCGATTAAAAATTCGTTTCTTCCGTTGTTGTAGTGGGTTTTGAAAACCTTATACCAAGTAAAGCCTTCTTTCTCTTGTTTCCGTTTTAAAGCCGTTTAATTTAAGGAAAAATGCTAACCGTATTTTGTAGTCAAACCACGCGGTACCGTCATAATGCTCTACTTTGTCTATATCATTAAACAAATTCAGCACTTCAATAACATCAGCCTTTGCGAGATTATCTCTTTGCTCTATTATCGAATTAATAGCTTTCGATACTTCGTATTCCGGAATAAATAGCGGATAATTTTGGCTATTGCGTTCAAAATGTGCGCATACCATTTGTAAACCAGCCAGAACTTCTGCTTTGGTTACTGTTGAGTTATTCTCATTTTGTTTTTTTGTCTTTTTCCAAAAACTCATTTTTTAATTTCTCATTTATAGTCACTGATGCTTTTAAAATTTAAGGTGCTATGAAATCAAAAAAACTACCGCAATATACAAGGATAAGCAAATAGCTCTAAAGAAAATTTAACCAGTTTCCGGAATATCATCCCGCAAAGCGGATAAACCGTAATTTTCCTGAATCCCGCAAAGCGGGATGAAGAAAAACAGTTTTGGTCCGACCAAAACATAGCTGGCTACCCGAATTCCAGGTGACTGTCTGAATTCAAAATTCGGTTGATATAATTTAAGTATTTCTTTCAATGGATAATTATAGAAGCGTTTTTAAATAGTATTTTTGATAATATTAATATGCTTTTTTCCGCTTCCAAAGGCCAAAATAAATTCCATGCAAAACAATTCTAATAATGGTAATAGCGTAAAACAACAGTTGTCCAAATTTTTTGAAAGTTATCCATTATATAAAAAGTTGCCTATTGCGTTTAACGAAGGTGCACCTCCCTTAGCCCTTCCTATGGGGCTTCAAGGTTTGACTTTTAGTGCAATATGTCCTACTGATGGGCGTCAAACATTTAAATTACGTGCAGAACCTGATAGTTTCATAACTGAGGTATTTAATTATCATGGTCAAGATCCAAATGTCCGTGCTCTTTTCAACTTTATGGACAAGGAAAAAAGTCAATACAATTATTTTCAATATTATTCAGCCAGCTGCCAGTTTTGTAACGAATGTAGAATTCACTTTCTAGTCCATATTTTCAGTAACCCAGATGGTAAAATCTATTATACTAAAGTCGGGCAATTCCCTCCTTATGAAATTTCCCCTGATGCTGAAGTCTTAAAGTTTTTAAAAGAAGAAGATAAGGTGAACTATAAGAAAGCGCTTATATGTATTTCCCAGAATTATGGCATGGGAGCTTATGCGTATTTAAGACGAATCGTCCAAAATGAAATACTTCAAATTGTTGAGGATTTAAGCAAAATTGATAGGCCAGAAAGCGAAGAAATTAAAATTCTCCTAAGTAATTATGAAAAGGATCATCAAATGGAGAAGCTCATTTCTGCAATCGGCGATTACCTGCCAAATTCCTTTAAGGAAGTCGACTCCAATCCTGTTAAGTTTTTATATAAGCAACTATCAGGAGGCATACATGAATATACAGAAGCTGAATGCTTAGATTTTGCTGAATCTATCGATACCGTACTAAAATTCGTTATAAAAAGATTAAATGAGGAATCTTCCGAGTTGAAAAAGGTACGAGATGCATTAAAGGGAGGAAAGAAATAAATCACTAATACATTGAATTATAGGTATAGTTGGAATAATATTGAATTAGTTTGTATCAATATTATTCAAATATTATCTATATTTTTGAATATCACAGTTCTTGACATCTTATTGGCAACTGAAAATCTAGGTTAGCATTCAGGTTAGCAAACAAGCGCACCATCCCAAAACACAGATTTTACGCGGGTTTCAAAAGATATTTCCCGATCCCAGCGGGATCACAGAAAAACGGAAAGAGGCTATCAGAAATGGTAGCCTCTTTTTTATTTACTAAAATTCTTATTTGATCCTCTCGCAGTTCAGGTGGTGGTGGATCCCTGATTTTTTCCGGATCACTCACTTCCCAGGCAACCCGTGTTCCGCTTCATTCCTTTCGCAAAAACCACAATAAATTTTAGTAACGGCCCTAATTATTCCATCGTTTGGTCAATTAATTTGATGACGCAACAATACAATGAAATATGAAAGTGTTTACCGTTATTAATAATCAAAACCACCCCGGTTTTAATTTGCTCAGATTGTCGTGCGCTATCAATAATCTGGAGCTGATAGCACTTATAAGGAAACAAAAAGATTTTTACACCAATCGCATAAAAGATGAAATACTGGTAAACTATCTGGATAATCATGTAAAAGATGATGAAATCATTTTTTTTACTGATGGCTATGATGCCATACTAATGTGTTCGGAAGCGGAGATACTTCATAAATTTTATCAAACAGGTAAAGATTTGTTTTTTTCGGCTGAAAGCGCTTGCTGGCCCGATATAAATCTTGCAGAACTGCATCCAACCACAACTTCTATTTACCGATATCTCAATAGCGGAGGTTTTATGGGTAAAGCAGGTTTAATAAAACAATTTTTGAAGGATGACCTGCGCTTCGACAACAATTTTGACAGAAGCAATCAATATGTATGGACAAAGAGATTTTTAAAAAATCCTGATTTAATAGGATTGGATACAGGCTGTGAAATATTTCAAACATTTTCTCCCGAAGTTGGTGAACATTACTGGCCGGTAGACGAAAGCAACAATACGATTCCATACTATAATTGTATGAAAGAATGGTTCACATCGAACTTTGTAATTGAAAAGGGCAGACTATTCAGTAAAATTTCCGGTACCAGGCCATGCCAGGCTCATTTTAACGGTCGGTCCAAATTGATAGCGGATTTTGATATAATCAATATGGTATTTAGCGGAATTTCGGGCTCACCGGTAGCTCAGTTTGTTGAAGTAGAAATTAATTCGCCGGTAGGTACTTATTAATAATTAAACCACCTTATGAGAGGCACCGCCATTTGACAGGCCAACAATATTACTTTATTTCGTCGATAAGCCAAGCCTTCTTTTGAAGTACAATAAGATAAAAAAGAAAATATTCCAATAAAAGTTGAATTTCATTGAAAGGGAGGTCTTTCTACCGTTTCTAATGTAATTCCTGAAACAACAAAGCGCCCTTTTAACCTTGTTATCTTTAATCAAATCAATTGCTAAAATGTAGTTCAATCTCGTTTCGCATTTACAAAATGCAGGTTTATACCGATCTTTATAGCGCTGGTTCATCAACTTGTATATCTGCAGGTGAATACGCAATTGCGATTGAGAGTCCTGGGCTGTCCAGAATCCATCTGGATGTTTTCGATAAATCGACCACAGTTCATTAAAATAATATCCCGGCCCGTTTGCCAATAACATTAAAAATATAGGCCGGTCAGGGCAATATAAATAATTAAACCATTTTGGAGGGAAATCGGTAAGTGCATTTCGTCTGAAAACAAGGGAAGATGTGGGAATATGTACATCACAAACTACATCGTTGAATGAAACAATTTTTTTATGATCTGCACCGCAGCAGGTTCTGTGATCCCAGCCGCCATCCGCTTTAAATATTTTTGCATCGTGAAAGCAAAGGGCAAATTCAGGATTGGCAGTCAAAAAATCGACCTGAGCCTGAAGTTTTCGATTACTTATCCAATAATCATCGCCATCCATTAAAGCAATAAATTCACCCCTGCATTGATTTATAGTATGACTATAATTTTCCATTATTCCAAGATTTTGCTTATTGCACAGCACTCTTATTTTTTCAGGATATTTATTTTGATAACCAATCACTATTTCTCTGGTTGAATCTTTGGAACAATCTTCTCCAATTACAATTTCATACTCAAAATCTGTTACCTGACATAAAGCACTTTCAATTGCCTCTGCAATGAACTTTTCAAGATTGTATGCAAAAATGCAAACGCTTAATTTCATATACTAATAATTAAGAATACACCTTTCGCTTTTGCAGATAACACTGCCGTTTTTTAATCATCTGCGTAAAAAAAGTGAAGGGTGAATGAGAATATTCAAAGGGGATGGATTAACAATAAGTACAAATTAATCGCAAAAGGGGAAACCGTATTAGTAGTAGTCATCTTTTTTTTTGCGGGTTCTACGAAATGATTTTTCTATACATACTGATGTCCTGTAACAGGATCGGAATTTCAAAAAGGCAAGTTCGTATTTGGTAAACCCCCAAAAATAAAAGTCCGGCAAAGCCTAATGCCTGCCGGACTTATGATTATATATGGCTATATTTTTTTACCAGTTACTATTTTGAATCAACACTCCGTTCGAAGAAGTAATATAGGTAGCCGGTATGGGAAAATGGCTGTATCTGGCATAGTTAAAACCGGTTCTTCCATACACAGTTTTCAACAGGTTTTCAGTGTACCCGGTGCCGTTGCTGCCATCGGCAGCAGCCACCTTGTTGTAACGAACCAGGTCGAACCAGCGGTTAAATTCCAGCGCCAGCTCAACATGCCGCTCCTGCCAGATGGCTAACCGCAGTTGCGTTTTGTCGGTGGTTGTTATTTGAGGAAGAATGCCGGCGCCACCATTCATGCCTGCAGTTACGGTGGCTGCAAAGGTCATATTACCCCGGGCGCGGTAACGGATCTGCTCCAGGTATTTCAGTGCGTCGCCTGTATTGCCTGATTCATTGCTGGCTTCAGCATCGATCAAAACAATATCAGCATAACGCAGAAACATCGGGTTTACATTCTGGAATGAGAAATTAGATTGATTCCAGTAAGAGTAAGGCCAGATCACTTTTTTGTTCGCATAATTGGTATTGGCCGGGAATGTAATTGGCTTGTTATTGTTGTACCCAACGATGGTATCGGTTTTGGTAAATATGCTGGCTGTTAAACGTGGGTCGCCGCTTTCATAACTGTTTACCAAATTGACCGATGGATATATTACGCCATTGGCAAACGCCGGCAGTCCCTGGTATTGCAGGTAAGGATTATACCAACGGCCCGCCCAGATTGCGCTGTTGAATATGTACCCGCCAGGCATCATGTTTTCAGAATTGTACAGCTGATCAGGACTAAACAAATTGCGATAGTTGGGGTACAGACTGTATTCGCCGCCGTTGATCACCGAATCGGCATACAACTTTGCGTTCGCATAGTCCTGCTCGTATAAATACACTTTGGCGAGCAAACCCTGTGCAGTGCCTTTGGTAACGCGGCCCAGATTGCTGGTGCCCCATTGCTGCCGGGTAGGCAAATAAGCGCTGGCAAATTTCAGATCAGCGATAACAAGCTTAATAATATCGGCATGCGGGCTTTTGGCAATATTGTATTCGGCTGACGACGGATCGTGGTCGCGCATGGGGGCATCTCCAAACACATTTGTTAAGTCGAAGTGGTAGTAAGCGCGGAAATATCTTCCCTGGGCTTCATATAACAGTGCCGAGGAAGGTGCTGTTTTAGCTACAGCGGCCGCGTTATCGATCACCACATTGCTATAATGAATGTTCTGATAAGTTCTGTCCCAGTACTGTTGAATATACCCATTGTCTGCCAGGTAGGTATAATTCTGAAAGAAATTCATATTGGCATCGGCACCTGGAATAAAATCATCGCCGCACAGTTCATGCGTGCTCCACTGCTGGCGACCTAAAGTATATTCGCGCCAGGCCAGTGAACCATACAGCCGGTTAACGGCCATGCCCAGTGTAGTGGTATCTGAAGTAATGGTGGCCGTTGACAGCACGCCCTGGGGTGCTTTGTCGAGAAAACTTTTGCTGCACGATACCGTTCCCAAAATGGCCAGTGATATATAGATGTTAGCTAATCGTTTCATTTCAAATTAAAATTTGCATTAGTTAGAAGGTTACATTCAGTCCTGCTTTTACTGTTCCTGAAACAGGGTATGTACGGAAATCGTCGCCCATGGTTGATACACCGTACGAGTTGGATACTTCAGGCGAAAAACCTTTGTATTTTGTTATATAGAAAGGATTGGTCGCATTGATGTATAACCGCAGTTTGCTGGCTGCAATTCTGCTGATCACACGTTTGTTGAAAGTATATCCAAATTCAACATACCGGGCCTTGAAATAGGTAGCGTCGGCAATATTAAAGTCGCTTTGCTGCGAGGTGGAAGTATTCACTGCATACCGGGGTATACCGGTGTTGGTATGGGTGGGTGTCCACGAATCGAGCCATTCAACATTCATATTCGAAAGCCCTGAGCTCAGGAACTGGTTGCGGGTAGCATTGTAAATTTTGGCGCCATAACTTACCATCAGATCAATGGCAGCATCGAACCCTTTCCAGGAAGCATTTAATGAAAGTCCGCCGATGAATTTCGCGTGGGGAGAGCCTATGTCTGTTTTATCTTTTACATCAATAAAGCCATCGCCATTGAGGTCCTGAAAAATGAGGTCGCCGGGTTTAAGACCGCTCCAGAATTGTTTACCGGCAACGCCCGATTGTTTAACAGCATTTTCGTTCAATGCATCAATCTGCGCCTGGGTTTGTGCAATGCCTGCTACTTTATATCCGTAAAAGTCGCCGATGGGTTGGCCTGCTGTTGAAATATGGGTAGAAGGAACCATCCAGTCGCCGGTGTATACGGTTTGATTATGGAAGTCAACGATCCTGTTCGTATTGGCACTACCGGTTATCCGCACTCCATAGTTGAAGTCGCTGCCTATTCTGTCGTCCCAGCTTGCTACAAATTCAAAGCCTTTGTTGCGAACCGTACCTGCATTGATATAAGCGGGTGTGCTGATACCGGTACTGCCACCGGGGATGGGCAATTGCAGCAACAGGTTTTTGGTTTGGCGGTTGTAATAATCAAATTCAATTTTCAACCGGTTGTTGAGGGTAGCAAATTCAGCTCCCAGATCGGTTTGTTCGGCCACTTCCCAGGTAATATTGGGATTTGAAGCGGCAGTAATAGTAGCACTGTTGTAAAACACACTATTGAACACGCCTGAATACACCATGTCCTGCGTAAGCGTGCTGTACGTTTGATAGTTCGGAATTTTGTTGTTACCGATCTGACCCCAGCTTCCACGAAGCTTCAGGTTATTGATCCAGGAAATATTTTTCAGGAACTCTTCATCCGATGCCCGCCAGCCGAGCGCTACAGAAGGAAATGAACCCCATTTTTTACCATTGGCAAATTTTGAAGATCCGTCGGCGCGGAAAGAGGCTGTTAAAAAATAACGGTTTTTGAAAGTATAATTCGCTCTGGCAAGATAAGAGAGAATTGATTCACTCGAAGGCAGGTTCGCACTGTTTGTCCAGCTAAGGCTGGTAATGGGCAGGGCGTTTACATACCTGTAATCATCGGCAGTAGATAACAAACCCGAACCGGTTACATCGAGTGTGTTGTAGTTGTAATTCTGCGCGGTATACCCGGCCAACAGATCAACCTGGTGATCACGGCCAAATGTTCTATTATAATTAAGGGTATTTTCCCACAGCCAGGTGTATCTTGTTTCGTATGCGTTCTGGATTGAATTACTGGCCTGTATCTGGTTAGGACTTGAAATATTAAAAGCGGGAATATAGGCATCGATATGATTCAGGGTGAAGTCGGTACCATAGCTGCTGCGGAAAGTAAGTCCATCAATAATTTCATAATTCAGATAGGCATTACCTACAAATTGCATCGGTTTCGATCTTACATCCTGGTTCAGGTAAAAAGATGCATAAGGATTGATAATATCAGGGTCCTGACCGGGTGTAAAGGAACCGTCGGCTTTACGTACGGTTAACAGCGGCGAAATACGGTAAATAGAATTCAGACCGCGTCCGCCATTCCATTGAGCGGTGCCCGTGTACCGGCTGCCGGCTACCGACAGGTTGTGACCTATCGTAACGCGTTTGTTTAATTTGTATTCGTTGTTGGCACGCAGTGTTATACGGTCGAAGCTGGTAAATTTAATCACCCCTTCTTCCTTATGGTAAGAAGCGCTGATGTTATACCGTATGTTGTCTGTACCACCTGAAACACCCAACTGATAATCGCTTACGATGCCCTTTTGGGTAACTTCTTTTGTCCAGTCGGTGCCTCCGCCAATAGAGTCGAGGTTATTGTACACAGGCGCTTTGCCGGCATTGGTGTTAAAGAGGTTAACCAGTTGGGCATACTGGCGGCCATTGGCAACATCATATTTGCGGGTAAGGTACTGGAAGCCCTGTGAAGCATTAAAAGTAAACACAGGTTTTCCGCTACGTCCTTTTTTGGTAGATACCAGAATTACACCGTTGGCGCCGCGCGAACCGTAAATAGCGGTGGCAGAAGCATCTTTCAGAATTTCAATAGAAGCGATGTCGCCGGGCGCGAGGTACGCGATGTTTGAAACCATCATACCATCTACCACAAAGAGCGGACTTGCATCGCCATTGGTACCCAAACCTCTCACAAAAACAGTGGGCGCAGCACCGGGGCCACCCTGATTAAGTATGGCAACACCGGGCGCTTTTGCCTGCAATGCCTCGGCGGCATTACTACCTCCTATTTTAGTTATATCGGCCGATTTAATACTGGATACCGCACCGGTTAAATCGCTTTTTTTCTGTGCTCCATAGCCAATGATCACCATTTCGTTCAGGGCAACATTTACCTGCGCTAATTTTATGGTAAGGTCTGTTTGATCGCCCACCCTGATTTCTTTGCCTTCATAGCCAACATAGGAAATCAGCAGAACTGATTGAGGACTCTCAACAGTAATTTCAAACGATCCATCTTCTTTGGTGCTGGTGCCATAGTTTTTCCCCTTTTCCCGGATATTAGCTCCTGCTAACGGCACACCTGCCTCGGAATAAATTTTCCCGGATATTTTTATTGGCGGGGCCGGTTCGGGCTTTGGCGCCGGCTGCTCCTTTTCTTTAACCACCACAATGTTGTTATTGAAAATGGAGTATGTGAGCGGCTGATCGCGGAAACACATATCCAGCACCTGCTGAATGGAAGCATTGGTTACATGAACAGTAACCTTACCGGCATTTTGCAGCAACACCGCGCGATAAGCAAAGGTGTAACCGGTTTGTTTTTTGATTTCTTTAAATACCTGCTTTAACGGAATGTTATCGCCCGACAGTGTAACTCTTTGAGAATACACACCGGCCGTCACATTCAAACAGGCAACAAGCATAAAGATTGACAAGAAATTCATTACAAGCAATTGTTTTCGCCCAACCCCTATTTTACGTAAAAAGGGGCTGCAGCATGCAGTAAAATGCATAAATTTGATTTGTTTCGGTTAAACAATAAGAGAAATACCATCATTTGTTGGCTTAACCTGAATTTTCCCGCCTTTGGCGGGAATGTTGACCGCTCCGATGGCCGTCGGGGCGGTTTTCTTTTTGGTTAAGCTTACGAGGCTGACCTGTGAGGTCAATCCTTGTTAATTGATTATTCGGGAGGATGAGCTTTGTGGAAGCTGTTTTCAAATGGCATAAGCATATGTTTCGTTTTTAAAAATTACAATACAGTCACTTTTTTTCCATCGAATGTGAGGCGCAATCCTGCAGTTGATTCTATTACTTTCAATACATCCGAAAGATTGGCACTCCGGGGAACCTCCATAATCAGGGGTTCATTTTTTACAGCGCCTTTATATTCAACTTCAATATCGTACCATCGGCTGAGCTGGCGCATGACGGTTTTTATATCAGCATTTTCGAAGTGAAACAAACCGTTTTTCCAGGCAAGGGTTTCTTCTACATCTACTGTCTGGACTGGGATAACCTGGGATTGTTGGGATGTTTGGGATATCGATGCCTGCTCGCCGGGTTTCAGTATAGCTGATGCAGCATCTTTGGAAACTTTTACAGAGCCTTCGAGCAATGTTGTTTTTATTACTGGTTCATCATCATAGGCATTCACATTAAAATGTGTCCCTAACACTTCAATTGTAACGTTGCCCTTTTCAACTTTAAACGGCATTTTTTGTCTGGAAGAAAGTTGAAGATGAGCTACTTCAAAATAAGCTTCACCGGTTATTTTCACTTTCCGTTCGTTGCCGGTGAATGCCGTGGGAAAAGTAATAGAAGATGCCGCATTCAGCCATACTTTGCTTCCATCGGGCAATACGAGCTGATATTGTCCGCCGCGGGGAGTTGATAATGTATTATAGGCAACCTCCCCCCTACCCCCTCCGGCGGAGGGGGAGTTTGATGCTGCATAAGTTAATTGCCCATCGTTTAATTTTACAATAGTCGTCTTGTCTTGTTTAGCAAGTTGCCCATTGGCAGCATTATCGAGAATAATAGTTGAATTATCTGCAAGAGTAAGAATGGCTTTATTACCGCCGGGCGCTGCATCATTCAAGGGCTTACCGGTTTGCTTTGTAGTGGCCACTTCTGTTGAAGGGGTACGCATCAAACCAAACCAAACTCCCGCTCCTATCAAAAGAAGAATAGCAGCAGCTGCTGCAAAACGCCGCCCAAAAATCATACGCCGAACTGGTGTTTCGGTGTTATTCAGTTCAGGCTCCTGAACAGATGGCAGTATGCCTTGCAGGATCGTATCAAAACGTTCCTGATCTATTGTTTCGGGCAACTGCTCATTTCTCAAATCCTGCATCAGCACTGCTTTTATATCGCCTTCATACTCTCCCCTGTTTATCAATGCAAACAGCTCGTCAAACTCTGCTTTTGTGATCTCATTAATTGTCAGTCGCTCAAATAAATACCGTAGCTTTAATTGGTCTTCACTCATAATTACAATTTGGATAAGATTGCTGAATTTCATTACAAAATGCTCACAATCCGGAATCATCTCCTTTTAAATGACGACTGCCGGAAAAAATCACACTATTCAATCTCAAAAAAATTTTCATCGAAATGAAAGTCCGGTTTTTATACATGGTTTTTGGATTAATTTTATGACCTCAAACAATTGCCTGATCAACACAGCCAACATACTATTGCATGAAAGAGAGCTACTTAACCGGATTGCGCAAGGTGATGAAGCTGCATTTACTGAAATTTTCCATCATTTTAGCCAGCAGATCTGGCTATTTGTATTCAAAAAAACCAAATCTGAAACTATTGCCGAAGAAATAGTACAGGAAGTATTTATGAAATTATGGGTAAAAAAGGAAACGGCTTCCGATATTGACAATTTTTCGTCGTTTCTGTATACCATGGCTATCAACAAAACATATGACTATTTCAAAAAGGTAGCCGGCGATAGCAGAAAACTGGAGAATCTTTGGCATCAGGTACAACAGGCGGCCATCTCAAACCCGGTTGAAGAAACAATAGACTTTCGCGAAAGCATGGATATCGTTAACCAGGCCATTGAACAATTGCCCACCCAACGAAAGAAAATTTATGTAATGAATCGTATGGAGGGTTTAAGTTATGAGGAGATTGCCCGGCAGCTTAACATTTCAAAAAATACCGTAAGCAATCAACTTACAGAAGCCACAAAATTTATCAGAGCATATGTAAAAGGTGCCGGTGGCGCCACTATTTTATTCCTGATACTGAATACGAGGTTTTATCATTAATGCAACCCGTGAATACAATAAAATGCCTAATCCTTATATCTCTTTATTGCGTACGGCATGGCATTATGCACGCCATGAACGAAAAAAATACGTATTTGTATACACGCTATTCGTTTTCGCCAATGTGATCTCCTCTATGAACCCCGTTCTTTTCGGATGGTTCATTGGAAAAATTCAGCAGAACACCCAACAGGTTTTTTATTATGCTTTTCTTTATTCCATAGTGTATTTTGGAATGAAGTTCGTTGAATGGTGCATCCACGGGCCTGCACGGATTATGGAGCGCCAGCTGGCCTTCAACCTCAGTCGTAATTTTTTGATAGAACGTTATCATCAGGCCCTGCACCTGCCGGTAAAATGGCACCAGGACCATCATAGCGGTTCCACCATCAACCGCATCAGGAAAGCCTATGAAGCGCTGAAAGATTTTTTCGACAAAGGATTCGTATACATCCACGCGCTGGCCAAGCTGGTGTTTTCAGTGATCGCCATGCTGTATTTCTCTCCGCTGTTTGGCAGCATCGGGATCCTGCTCGGCATTGTTACCATTTGGGTGATCATGAAATTCGATAAACCTTTCATCAAAACACTCAATGAAGTAAATGAGCAGGAGCATGTTGTTTCTTCCACGTTGTTCGACAGCCTGTCGAACATTATGACCGTGATCACGCTTCGGCTTGAAAAAAGCATGGAAAGCGGATTGCTGAGTAAAGTGCAGATGATTGCAAGGCCATTCAAAAAGAATGCAGCGATCAATGAATGGAAATGGTTTGTGGCCGACATGCTGGTCACCCTCATTTATGTAGTGATCTCCGCAGGATATGTATACCAGCACTGGGAATCAGGTAATGTGTTCCCCGTGGCTGGATTGGTTACACTGCTGGGCTTTGTGAACCAGTTCACCTCAGTATTTCACGATGTGGCATGGCAATACACCGAAATTGTGCAGTTCAACACTCATGTTGAAACGGCCCTGAATATTGAAGCGGCTTACCAGGAACAGCATCGCCCCGACCAACCCACCGATTTGCCCGATAACTGGCAAACCATCGAGATTAAAAACCTCAGTTTTTCGCATCGCAACCAATACGACAGCGACCATGCGCCACAAAGTTTGCATAACCTGCACCTTACGATCGGCCGGGGAAAAAAGATTGCCCTGATTGGAGAAAGCGGTAGCGGAAAAAGTACTTTGTTGTCATTATTAAGAGGGCTGTATAACCCCGAGGCAAATATGCAGTTGCTGGTAGATGGCAAACCCTTTGCGCTGGCCACCATCAATGAAACGGTAACCTTGTTCCCACAGGAGCCGGAGATATTTGAAAATACCATTGCTTATAATATTACACTCGGCCTTCCCTTTACCAACGAAGAGATTATGGCGGTTAGTGAAAGCGCCCATTTCACCGAAGTGATCACTCAACTGCCCAAAGGACTGGAATCGGATATACGGGAAAAAGGCGTAAACCTGTCGGGCGGTCAGAAACAACGGCTGGCGCTGGCGCGCGGAATACTGGCGGCCAGTGAAAGCGAAGTGGTATTGCTTGATGAACCCACCAGCAGTGTAGATCCGAAAACGGAAGCAATGATTTATCAGAAAATGTTTACTGCTTTCAAAAACAAGGCGCTCATTTCTTGTATGCACCGCCTGCACCTGTTGTATCAGTTCGATTATGTTTATGTGTTGAAGCAGGGAAGAATTGCAGCCGAAGGAACCTTTGACTACCTGCGCGAACACAGCCCGATATTTCAGGAGTTGTGGAGGCATCAGAAGGAGGTGGTTAAATGAGGGGGGATGGAAATTACAATAACTTGTATTTTGTCAAGAACGACTCTCAGGGAAATTTATTATCTTAACTGGAACATAACTGTTATGTCACTTAATTACCTTTTTATTAGTAAAGAAACAAAACAAATTGGTAGTGAGACAAATGGAAGTATACAGGAACCATGAATTGGCCGGACATTTGATAGAAGAAAATCGGCAGCATTATCGTTTCCTGTATGATGACAAATATTTCGCGAACCCGGCAAAGCCAGCCATAAGTCTTACCCTTCCCAAAACAAAGCAGGAATACCAGAGTAAGACTTTATTTCCATTCTTTTTCAATATGCTTTCCGAAGGCGCAAATAAGCAGTTGCAATGCCGTTTATTGAAAATAGATGAGTTGGACCATTTTGGCTTACTGGCTGCCACGGCCCAATGTGATACCATTGGAGCTATTACTGTAAAGCAGGTCACGAAATGAAACAGGCAAATTTTTTATAATAACTTATTATCAGAATGGAATAAATGTTTCTCTTTGTATAATCTGTTCATTTTTTAAAACCCATACCGAAACGTAACCTCCTGCTCCATCGCTATTCATTGCCTCTAAATAGATAGTATTCGTTGCCTTGTCAAGATAAGCTGATGTCATCTCAAGATTGGGTTCAAATAAATCACTGAAACCTGTTTTCAGGAAAGTCAGTATATGGGTACCCGACTTAAGTTGAATTAGTTTGTATTCATTTCGGGGTATGTTGCCATCAGTTCCCCAGGGAAATCTTCCATCTATAGATTTCACTAACTTTTCCTGATTTGAAGATTTTTCAAATATAATTTGCCTGCCTTTACTGGTAAACTTTCCTTTCCTGATTGATATAAGCATATCATTTAACTCCAATATAAGCATACTGTCTTTCAGGGTAGTTACTTTAAACTTTACCATATCGGCAAGAAAAGCAATTCTCGATTTATGAATATATCCTGAAAGGGTTTTGCCGCCTTTTTTATAATCAACCGTCAACCAGTTGTCTTTCGCTTCTTCTTCAAAAACACAAACCAATCTGCCGTTAGATAATGTATCCTCAATTTTTGATTTAATGTCTGGACGTTCTCTTATGTTACAATAGCCATCCGGGTCTTTTATTATTGCCATTTGGGCATAGGTTGACCGGGATAAGAATAAGATTAATAATACAACGAAGATTTTTGGCATATGCAGGAAAATAAATACAATAATACAGACTTTGCCATAAAGAACATATAGTTACCTGATAATCCAAGTCAGGACGAAGAAAAATTAGTTTTGATTATTTATATTGCCCTATGAAATTAATCGCCCCTATTCAAATAAACCTGTTGAAATTCTTTAAAACCGGGAAATTTGATTGCCTGAAATTGGGACAAACTAAAGGATGGATCCTGAATAATTTTGCAGATCCTGATGGAGTCCAACACAATCAGATTGATTGGCCAATTTGGCGTTTTGGTAATGTTGAATTACATTTTCATGATGATGATACGTTGTATTTAACTTATTCAGATTATATTGATACATTAGATGGTGGACCATCTATACAATTAGACAAATGGATATTAAATGAGCCTGAAAAACTAACCCTTGACTATGTCATTCGCCATATTAACAAAGAAAGGATCTTCAAACTGGAGCATAAAACACTTTTCCAGGGATTTGTTGTAACGGCAATTGATTTTTTAGAGAGCAAAGTAAAATTAGGGTTTGCACCGGAAGAGGAAAATTTAGATAATATAGATGATATTATGGCTCGCTCCAAATCGGAGGATAGTAATAATTTTAAACTTGCTTCTTTTAGCTTGGCAGATTTTTAAACCTACCGATACATCATTTTGTCGAAACCAGATCATTGTTTCCTGTAATCTCTCCTGTTCTGCCGCAATCTCAATCACTCTCACTTGTTATATCCTCGCTCCTGCTGTAATCGGGTCATTGTTCCCTGTAATTTCCTTATTACATGCTGTAATCTGGTCACTGCAGCCTGTTATATCCTTACTGCAGGCCGCAATTTGGTTATATCCGCCTGTTATTTCCTTATAACATGCTGTACATGGCTCATTGTTGGTCAACTTGCTGATAAATTCAGCCTGCAATGACACATATCCGGACAACAATGCGTCATAGTCAGCATGAAATGTCCTTATTACTGCATGTAATGAAGTAAATCCAGCTTGTTGTTTCCCAAATACAGCCTGCGTTAAGACTTTGCAACCTGCAATGACCAAATATCAGGTAAACATAAGTGTAAATCCAGCCTGCGATGATCACATTTCATCCGGCAATGACCAAATTACATCGAACAATATGCCGGCGCTTCAAAACTCACTGCTACTCTTATCATGCAACTAAATAATTTCACTATCTTAAGCCCAATTTATGAAAATCAGTTGCACTATATTTTTTGCCTGCTTGTTGTTTTCAATAGCACTGCCGGCACAAAACAGTCGGCAATACGAACTCAGGAAAAATGTTCCTTTGGATTCTATTGTTTTAAGTGATCCTTTCATATTGGCAGATCATAAGACCAACATGTATTATTTAACCGGAACCGGCGGCATGCTTTGGAAAAGTAACAACTTAAAACTATGGGACGGCCCTTACCAGGTTGCCAAAACCGATCCAAACTCATGGATGGGCCCCACTCCCATGATATGGGCTGCCGAAATTCATGAACACAAAGGCAGGTACTATTATTTTGCCACGTTCACCAACCGGTCGGTTAAAATTGATACGGTTAAAGGGAATGTGATTGAACGTCGCGCCTGTCATATTCTGGTTAGTGATCATCCTGATGGGCCTTTTGTACCGATGAAAGATTCAATTTATTTGCCCGCCAATAAACCTACTTTAGATGGTACTTTCTGGATCGATAAAGATGGCAAACCGTATATGGTATATTGTTACGAATGGCTGCAGAACTTAAATGGTACCATCGAAAAAATTGCCTTAAAACCTGATCTGAGTGGTACAACCGGTGAAGCAAAACTGCTTTTCCGAGCCAGTGATTCGCCCTGGAGCCGTGAAAAAGATGAAAACGGCAACGATAAACCGAATAAAGTAACTGATGGTCCTTACATGTTCCGAACAGCAACCGGACGGCTGGGCATACTTTGGACCAGTTGGGTATACGACGTTTATATGCAGGGGGTAGCTTATTCTGAAAGCGGTACGCTGGAGGGGCCGTGGATACAGGAAAAGGAACCGATAACACCTCCCAATTTTGGTCATGGCATGTTGTTCCGCACACTGGATGGAAAATGGCTGATGTCAATTCATAGTCATAAAGCCGTCAACGGTCGTTATATCAGGGTGCCGCATTTGTTTGAAGTTGATTTGTCGGGCGATAAATTAAAAGTTGGTAACCTTTATGTACCCTGATTACATGGGATGCACATCCACCACACTAAACAACTCCACCTCCGTCTCTTTACCACGAAGTGTTACCGTATCAATTTTCTCCCATTGAAAACTGTTGGTTTGCTGAAGGCGGTTCATGAGCGTTCCTGAAACAAGACAGTCGCGCTGATAGGTATTGCATTCACTACGGATTCGTGCCGTGGTATTTAATACATCGCCGTTATAAACGATTTCCTGTTTCAGGTCTCCGATCTGGGCGCTGACAACTTTTCCGAAATGCATTCCGGCTTTGAACTCGGGCTTTACACCAAATTTTTTAAAGTAGTGCTCGCTGTTTTGCTGCAGCTTTTCGCGGTACAGGAAGAACGTTTTTAAACAATTTGAATTTTGTAACCCATTATCTACTTCCCAGGTTAGCACCACCTCGTCCCCTACATATTGATATATCTCGGCTTTTGTTTGCAACACCGGCTGCGAAATTTCGCAAAAGAGTTCATTGAGCAGGGTATAAAAACGTACATGCCCTAATTGCTCGGCAATGGTGGTTGATGATTTCATATCAAGGAACATGAATATCCGTTCTTCCTCACGCGGACGGTGATATTTACCACGAATGAATTTCCACAATACGCCTTCGCCCAGCAAATGGTTGATTTGTAAAAAGAATACAAGCAACCCGTAAACAACAAGACTATAAATCACCAATATCAGTTGCTCCTTTGATACCAGATAAATAGCGAGCTGCCTTATTGCAAGCCCCTCTAAATAACCTAATATCATCACCAGCAAAGCGGTAACGGCGTAAATGACACCTGTATACAGCAGGGTTTTGATTACAAGCAGCTGCGTAAACGACCATCGGCGTAATCGTTTTTCGGCCTTCGGTAATATAAATAATTCCAGCAGGCCAAAGACCAGGCCTAAGGGAAAACCAACCATCACACTATTATAATCGAGGCGTGCCTCATTGATGAGTTGATACAGAACCCCGGCAAAACTTGTAAAAAAACAAAATAATGCCAGGGTTTTGAATTTTCTGGCGACATTAGGTTGCATATGGGAATATTACAACACAAAAGTATCCTATTGTAATAACCGGCCCGCATTTGTCATCCCATTATTCATACGCCAGCGCTTCCCGGGTACTTATTTTATTGGCACGCCGTGCCGGATAAAAAGTAGCCACATAAGAACCTGCAATTATAATAAACACCCAAATGATAACTGCTATTGCGGATATTGTTAACGACAACGGCGTTCGGAAGGCCATGTTGCCTATAAACCGGCCAAACCAGAACGATAATAACAGCGACAACCCGAATGCAATAATAATGCTGATCATCCCTATTAAAAATCCTTCCCATACCACAAGGTTCCTGATCTTCTTTGGCGTTGCACCAATGGCCCGCATAACGCCGATTTCCCTTGTTCGCTCCATGATGCTCATGCTCATGGCCGACATCAGACCGAGTATGCCAACTATTCCCATCAACACAGCCATTGATAGCAATGTAGTAACCAGCACTTTCATGTGCCCCGCAATCGCATTTCGTAAAAGCCATACAGGTACTGCGGCCTTTACCGAAACGTTTTGCTGCTGTAGCAATTTTTCTACTTCGAGGTTCTTTTGAATGGCAAATTCTTTGGAACGATCAACATAAGCGATCTTCAGCGTATTAATGGTACCTGCTGTTTGCATTTGTTTTGCAAAGGCTGCCAGCGATACATAGGCTGCTGCGGGCGTACCGTAATCTTTTGTAAAGCCCACTACATTCCATTCGGTTCGTTTACCATTCAATAAAAGAGCCACACGATCACCCACCTTAACTTCCACCGATAACACTTTGGCCGATTGATTTAATACCACATCGTTTGCATTATCATTATTAAGCCATCGTCCTTCAGTAACCGTAGGGCTAAACAATCTGGTTGTAACGGGTAAAGCCTGTACAGCAAAACTGCCATGACCTTTGTCGGGATAGGTATGTGTTACTTCGTAATTGTCTTTGTTGGCAAACGAAGCCTCGGCATAATTCCAGCCCTCGGCCATTTGAACACCGGGTATTTCTTTTATGGAGTTTACCACTGTATCAGGGTAAATTGAATTAAACAATCTTACCTCCATATCATACAATCGCTGGGTGTAAATTTTTTGCAGACTTTGATACCAGGCTTCTTTTACATTCAGCGCGGTCAAAAACATGGCGCCGCCGGCAGCCAGTAATCCAAGCGTTAATAGTAGCCGGCTACGCTGGCGAAAGGTATTGCGAATTGAAAGCAGCAACACTTCGTTTTTGCCGGCAAAGCGTGAAATCTTTAACAGCCACGCATCAACTATTGTTCTTTTTGATGATACGCCATAATTATCCAGCGCCAGCTTCACCGGTATGCGGCTGCCTCGTATAACAGGAATGGCTATGGCAATAAACGGAATAATAATGCCCGAACCTATCTGTATCAGGGGAACATACAGCGGAATAGCATCATTGTGAATTTCGAGATTAAGTAATACCGCTATCTGCTTATAAAAAGCGGTGGCAGCCAGCCGGCTAAGTGGTATGGCTATTATGAGGGCGATTGCACAAATAATAAACATCATATACCCGTAAAGCCGTGTAACCTGAAACGAACCGGCGCCGATGGTTTTCATAATCCCGATCTGCCGCACCTGTTTTACCATTAGGGTTGCCATAGAGGCCGATACCAGAAAGGAACCCAATACGAGTATCAAAAATCCGAATACAATAAAGATCATCATTACGGCATTCATCTGGCTCTGGTGCGGATGCTTTCCCGGTGACGGCACTTGTATTTCGTGCACCTTATAACCATGCGTTGTAAGCCAATCGGCCAGGGCGGTTGCTTTACCGGTTATGTATTGTCGTAGCCTCCCCGGTGGAGGGGGTGTTTGGTTTTCGCTTACAATTATTCTTAGCTGATCAAAGCCCTGATGTTCGCCCAGCTGGTGTAGTGTTTGCATCGTGATGTAGCCATATCCGGCCTGTTCCTGCCAGGCGGGGGCAAGGCCGGCGTCGTGTACAGTGCCTGTGAGCTTTATTTTTTTTAGGGACCCGTGCGGGGTTTTAATCTCAATTTCATCGCCTTCTTTGGAGTTCATGACCATTAAGGCTGTACGTTCAGTAAGCATTGTTCCTTCGGGGGGAACTGCGGCGCCGGAAATATGGCTGATCCTGTTGGTGTGTTTGGCCACAAAATCATCTATCACAAATAACAACAATGGATGCCAGCGATCACCTACTTTCATACGGGCCAGTAACGTGGCATGTCGTTCTGCTTCTTTAATGCCCGGTATTTTTTTAATGCTATCAATAAGCGAAGTTGAAATGCTATCCTCCAGTTCAATGGTGGCCGAAGCAGGATTGGTACTTACATAATTTCCGGTCATTTCCCGCTTAATCACTCCATAGCCTCCTAATATGGCGCCGATGCCCCAAACGCCAATGGCAATGGCCAGTACCAGCATCAAATTTTTTGCATAGTCGTGCGTAAGGTCCCGTATCACCTTCCGGTATCTTGTTTTCATAACCGTTCATTCAGTTTTTCTAATTAATTAATGATAGTTCCGTCGAGGATGGAGATAGTGCTTCCGAAACTGTTGGCAAATTCCTTTTCATGGGTAACAATAATCACGGTTTTACCCGCCCGGGCAAAACCGGCAAACAAATCCATGATGGCTGTGGCCGTGTGTGAGTCGAGGTTGCCGGTGGGTTCATCGGCAATAATTACCGGGGGATCATTGGCAAGCGCCCTTGCAATAGCGGCACGCTGTTGCTGTCCGCCCGACAAAGCTGAAGGCAATTTATCGGCCTGATCTTTTATATCAACCAATGCCAGTAAGGCCAGCGCCCGTTCGCGCCGCTCTTTCCTGGGGTAGCTGTTGCAAAAATCCATCGGCAGCATTACATTTTCAATAATGGTAAGCGTGGGCAGCAGTTGAAAAAACTGAAATACAATGCCGATATTTTTTCCCCGCCACGAAGCCAGGTCATTTTCAGGCAGCTTGTCGATCCGTATGCCATTTACCAGCACATTGCCTTCCGTTGGTTTGTCGATGCCGGAAATAATGTTGAGCAAGGTTGATTTTCCGCTCCCCGATTTACCGGTAATGGCTACCAGCTGTCCTTTAATAATACTGAGGTTGATGTTTTTTAATGCCTGGAACGACCCCGATGAAAGGGGAAACGTTTTGGTAACATGATGCAGTTGTATCAGCGCTGTGTTTTGCTGGTTCATACTTTTTTATTTGTTCAGCAAACTACACAACCCTGCATCGGCGGCAGACCGGCTGTATCCCTGTGGACGTCCTAATCCATTAAATTTTTTCTGTACCCGGTAGGCGTTAGTCCTGTGAAGCGTTTGAAAATTAAATTAAAGCTCGATTTTGATTTGAAGCCGGCTTCAAAGGCAATACCCAGCAAACTGAAATTGGCCTTATCAGGATCGGCCATCAGCTTCTTCACCTCTTCGACCCGATGCCGGTTTATAAAATCGTAAAAATTTTCGTTAAGTCCGTTATTGATCAATTGTGATAGCTGGCCGCGGGTCATTTTCATTTCTTTTGCCAGGGAGCTTAACGACAGGTCTGGGTCAAGGTAGGGTTTCTTTTCGGCCATGTACGTAACCAGCTTGCTGATCAATGCCTGATCGGGTTTGGGCACAGCAATGGTTTCGGGCAAAACGGGTGCGGCCGGCTCCTGAGGCTTCTCTTCTGTTAAAGTATTGAATACATCACGCTGCAATATGCCCCTGAAGCCAAGCGCAAATACCGAAAACGAAAAAACAACCCCTGTTGCCTTTGGCAGCCATTTCCGGCTTTCCCAATGGATGGCTGTAAACAGGCTCAGCAGAAAAAAGATATTAATAATAAGGAACACAATTAAAAAGAACTTCAGCCACGATATATTAACATTTTCAGTATTAGATACCTCCTGTTGCAACAGGTGCTGATGGGCAAGCCATTTTTTGTGCAGCAGGTATTGATAACACGAAAACTGAACAACCACCATTACCCAAAAAAAGATGTACAGGAACCACGTATGACTTTTGATGAGTATCGATAAATACTGCGGGCGCCCCGAGCCAAACGACAGGGAAAAGAAAACAATCAGCAAAAAAGGAATAAAATGCAACAGCAGTTTTCCGTTAAACCTTACCCGTTGCCCGGTTAATTCAACCGCATAAAACCACGACAGCGGGGCAATGAGCAAAAAAGTGGGATCGCCGGGCGAATAAATGGTATTGGAAAAATGGCGAATGACCTTTCCGGCATAATTTATATGAAGAATACTGAAGGCCAGCGCCACCAGTAAAATGGAAAGAAACAGGTTTGCCCTGCTTCGCCTGACGTTTTTATGATTTAACAGAAAAACGACAAATATCGCCGTAACAACGGCTCCATTACTGAGGATCTTCAAAACCTGGTTACCAAAATCACCCAAAGGAGAAAAATTTATTGTTCCGAATGGGCCTAAAACTACATTAAAACACACGAATGAACGTCCAATAGAACGCTAATAGCCCTGTACCCCGGAACATAATCATTGGTTAATCAGCGTACAAAAAGGCTAATTTTCAAATTATTGAACAAGAAACTTAAAACTTAGAACTTATATTTGCCCATTCTTTTAAACCAACACTTTATGAATTTTAACCGAGTGAACAACATAGTGGGTTGGATCGTGTGTCTGATTGCTTGTAGTGTTTACGTTTTAACCATGGAACCGACCGGCAGCTTCTGGGACTGCGGCGAATTTGTATCCAGTGCTTATAAACTCCAGATCCCACACCCGCCCGGTGCTCCGCTGTTTATTTTGCTGGGCCGTTTTTTCATTATTTTGTTTGGCGATAATCCTACCAACGCTGCACTCGGCGTAAATTTCATGAACGCTATCGCCAGTGGCTTTACCATTTTGTTCCTTTTTTGGACAATTACCCATTTTGCCCGTAAACTGGTAAAAAAAGACGGTATCGATTTAACCAAACAGCAATTATTTACCGTAATGGGAGCCGGTGTGGTGGGCGCCCTCGCCTATACCTTCTCCGACTCATTCTGGTTCAGTGCTGTTGAAGGTGAGGTATATGCCCTGTCGTCGTTATTTACGGCCGTGGTTTTCTGGGCCATTTTGAAATGGGAACATGAGGTTGACCAGGAAAATAAAGCCGATGGCCATAGATTTTCCCGCGCCGATCGCTGGCTGATATTTATATTTTATATGATGGGATTGTCGATCGGTGTGCACCTGCTGAACCTGTTAACCATCCCCGCCATTGTAATGGTGTATTATTTCAAACGTTACAAGGTTACCCGTTGGGGTACTGTAGCAGCCTTTTTCATGGGTTGCGTTGTTACCGGCCTGGTGCAGGTAGCCATTATTCAATGGAGTATCAAAGGCGCCGGTTCATTCGATATATTCTTTGTAAATAACCTCGGCATGCCATTCTTTACGGGTTTTGGCACTTACTTTATTCTGCTGGCAGCCCTGCTGATCGCTGGTTTGCTTTTCAAAGAAGAGCAGATTCGTAAGTTTACCATCTTCCCCGTTTGGCTGTCGGCCATTATATTATTGTTCTGTTTTCCGTTCATTCATTCAGGCGCTACCTTTTTCTTATTAATCGTAGGCCTCGGCGTTCTCATCTTCATTTGTTATTATTTCAAGAGCAATATCTATTCTTTCATGAAGATCGGCCTTTGGTCGGCCATCTTCCTCATATTGGGATATTCTACCTACTTCACCACCCTCGTAAGGTCATCGGCCAATCCGTCGGTGGATATGTATAACGTAGATAACCCGGTGAGCCTTGTGGGCTACCTGAGCCGTGAACAGTATGGCGACTGGCCTGTTTTATACGGTCCTGATTTTGTTTACCGCTCACCTTTTGTAACTACCGGCGACTTATATGTAAAAGGAGATGATAAATATGTTGTAGCCGGTAAAACCCGCAAGCAGGATTTCAATGCAGGCCCCAGCGAGGAAGATAAAAGCGGGCTCGCGCAACAACATCCTGACTGGAATGTTGACAAAATCGGTCCGCACATTTTTCCCCGTATGTGGGACAATGGCAATGAACGAAACCAGGAATATGTATATCGCACTTTTGGCGGCCTCGATGGCAATGAACAACCGTCGTTCCTGAGCAACATCCGCTATTTCCTCGATTACCAGTTCCGCTGGATGTACTGGCGCTATTTTATGTGGAACTTTGCCGGTAAACAAAACGACCTGCAGGGCTTTGGCAACCGCCGCGATGGAAACTGGAACAGCGGTATTAGTATTATCGATAAAGCATTCGGACATAGTACACCTTCCGAATTGCCCGATACCGCAGGTACTAAAAACAAGGCGAATAATAAACTCTTCTTCCTGCCCTTTATACTGGGCATAATAGGGTTTGTATTCCAGTTGAACCGTAACAAACGCGACTTTCTGATCAACTTCCTGTTATTCTTCTTTACAGGTTTGGCAATTGTAGTATACCTGAATCAATCGGGTCAGCAGCCACGTGAACGTGACTATGCCTATGTGGGTTCTTTCTATGCATTTGCGATCTGGATAGGTCTTGGTGTTATTTGGGTGAAAGAACTATTATCGAAATACCTGAAAGGCGGTGATATTGCCAATTACGCTGCCTTTGGTTTGTGTTTGCTGGCAGTGCCCGTATTAATGGGTGCTCAGGAATGGGACGATCACGATCGCGGCAAAAAAACACTGGCCCGCGATATTGGTAAAGATTACCTCGAAAGTTGTTCAAAGGATGGTATTCTGATATCATTCGGCGACAACGATACCTATCCGTTATGGTATTCGCAGGAGGTTGAAAAAATACGTCCCGATTTACGCGTGATCAATTATAGCTTATTGGGTACCGACTGGTACATCAACGAACTGCGTTATAAAGTAAACGAAAGCGCTCCTACCGACGTGATCTTTACACCGCAACAAATTGAAGGTGATAAACGGAATGTTGTATTTACCGGTTCTTACCTCAGTCGCGCCAATTATAGCGCGCCGTTGCAGGGTTATGATCAGAACAAATATTACAACCTGTACGATCTGTTAAAGAATGTAACGGCCAGTGATGATCCAAAATACACCGTGCCTTTGAATGACGAAGACATGGGTAATATTTTACCGGTTAATAAATTAAGCATTCCGGTAGATGTTGATTACGTGAAGAAAAACATGCAGTTCAACCCCGGCGACAGTGTTGTAAGCGAACTGAAGCTGGATATCAAAAGAAATTATCTGCAAAAGAACGATCTGGCCGTACTGGCCATCATAGCCGGTAATAAATGGAAACGTCCTATTTATTTTACCTCAACGCAGGAGCTCGAAGACCTGGGTCTGGAGAAATATGTGCGCATGGAAGGATTGTCGTACCGCCTGGTGCCTGTTGAAGGAACCAATGTTGAAATGGATGTGTCGTACAAAAACATCATGGAAAAATTCGCATATGGCAGTGCCAATAAATCGAATGTTTATTTTGATGAAGAAAACCGCCGCCATTTGAACAGCATCCGTCAAACGCATGCATTTTTAGGTATGTCGCTGGTTGATGCCGGTAAAAAAGATTCAGCTGCCAAAGAATTGCGTAAATACGATGCGCAGGTATCGGAAGATAATATGCCTTATGGCTTTACAAGCAACCGGGGTAACTTCCATAATCGCGTAACCATGACATTCCTGTATGCAGCCTGGCGCAGTGGCGATACGGAACTGGCGAAAAAAGTAGAAAAATCGGTTAAAACCGACCTTGAGCAACAGATGAAATACTACCGCTCGCTGGGTGATCCTGAACAAAATAACGAAACCCTGGCTATGCAGGCAGCCGGATATCTGAACAACAAAGGCGGTGTATTATCCGAAAAACAGGAAGTATTCGCGCAGGATATCATGTCGTCGTATCAGATGCTGATGCAAATGAGCGACTGGGATAAACAATTCGGAGGCGCCGGTAAAAACGCGGTAGAAAATGCCCCCACTACCCTACCCGCTCCCGATTCGCAGAAAAAACATAATTAAGTCCGAAAGACTGAAAAGTCCGGAAGTCCGAAAGAAGATGTTGCGAATGCAACTTTCTTTCGGACTTTTTGTTTTTACTGCTGTTCTGTCTTTCGAACTTTACCGACTTTCCGACTTCCGGACTGCTGCAAGCCAACAATTGCATGCCTGTTTTGTTGTATCTGTTAACAAAAATTACATGCATCAATGAATGAATTTTAATGCTTAAATTGAGTGAATTGAAGGGTCCTGGGGGCCCTGAGCGTAGTCGAAGGGACTGCCAAAGCATCGAACGAAGTCGGGATGCTGCTGTTCGAGATCAAATTAAAAAACCTTAAATAAGATTTGCAGTGATAGGACACCATTTTACCAAATTCGATCCCAACCAACAGGGCAAAACAAAATTCGAGCAATTACTGGATGTATTCATGCAATTGCTAACCTATACCAACGGCGATGTAAGCGAAGCGCTGAGCTGGATGAATCAGCTTGATAAAGAATATGAGCTCACCAACGAAGAATACGGCATGGGCGATTTTATTGATGAGCTGAAAGAAAAAGGATACATTCAGGAGAACCAGATAAGCGGACAAATAACCATTACTTCAAAAACAGAACAGGGTATACGCAAAAGATCGCTCGAGGAAATTTTTGGTAAACTGAAGAAAACCAAACAGGGCGACCACCATACGTTTAAACCCGGTTCGGGCGATGAGATCAATCCCGAAACACGGCCTTTTCAGTTCGGCGATACACTGGAGCAGATTGATTTTACCACATCCATCCGGAATGCTCAGATCAATCATGGTATCGAAAGCTTCAGCATGCAGGAAGACGATCTGGCCATTCGCGAAACCGACTTTAAATCGCAAACATCTACCGTGCTGATGATCGATATTTCGCACTCGATGATCCTGTATGGCGAAGACCGCATTACGCCGGCCAAAAAAGTAGCCATGGCGCTGAGCGAACTGATCACCACCAAATACCCAAAAGACACGCTCGACATTGTGGTATTTGGCAACGATGCATGGCCGGTAGAAATAAAAGACCTGCCCTATTTGCAGGTAGGCCCCTACCATACCAATACCGTAGCCGGTTTGGAAATGGCGATGGATATTTTGCGACGCCGCAAAAATCCCAACAAGCAGATCTTTATGATCACCGATGGTAAACCCACCTGCTTAAAAATAGGAAAACGGTATTATAAAAACAGTTTTGGGTTAGACAGGCGCATTACCAACCGTTGCCTGAACCTGGCCGCCCAATGTAAAAAGCTAAAGGTACCCATCACCACTTTCATGATCGCTACCGACCCATACCTGCAAAAGTTTGTACAGGAATTTACCGAAACCAACAGCGGTAAAGCCTTTTTTGCTTCACTCGACAGACTGGGCGCCTTTATATTCCGCGATTTTGAAAACGGAAAAAGGAAAACGGTATACTGAGCGAAGTCGAAGTATGAGCAAAGCCTGCCCGACTGTCGGCGGGTCGAAATATGAACCCCGCGGTCCTGAGTCCCGCCATAGCGGGAAAGGATCGAAGGGTGAGCTGGTTTGTGTTGAGCGCCCTGAGCGAAGTCGAAGGGTCGAAGCATCGAAGGAGCGATACCATTACGACGAATAGAACAAAAAAATTACAGATAGTATACGTAAAGGAAAAATTATGAATATACCCAAAATAAAAACGCTTGGCGAACTTAAGAAGAGCGGCTATGAACCAAAATCGGTAAAAGATGAAATTCGAAAAAACCTTATCTGCAAACTGCAAAAGAACGAAAGCACCTTTAACGGAATTATAGGTTACGAAGAAACAGTGATCCCCGATGTGGAAAGAGCGCTGCTGAGCCGTCACAACATCCTGTTCCTCGGTTTACGCGGACAGGCAAAAACCCGTATGGCCCGGCAAATGATACAGTTGCTCGATGAATACGTACCGGCCGTGGAAGGCAGCGAAATCAACGACGATCCGCTGGCGCCCATATCGCGCCATGCCAAAGACCTGATCACCGAAAAAGGCGATAACACGCCCATTGTATGGGTACATCGCAGCGAACGGTACGGCGAAAAACTGGCCACCCCCGATGTAAGCGTAGCCGACCTGATCGGTGATATCGATCCCATCAAAGCAGCCAACCTTAAGTTGAGCTTTGCCGATGAACGCGTGATCCATTATGGCATTATTCCGCGCAGTAACCGCGGCATATTTGTGATCAATGAAGTTCCCGATTTACAGGCCCGCATACAGGTAGCGCTGTTTAACATTCTTGAAGAAGGCGATGTGCAGATACGCGGTTTTAAACTGCGTATGCCGCTGGATATTTTATTTGTATTTACAGCGAACCCCGAAGATTATACCAACCGCGGTTCAATTGTAACACCGCTGAAAGACCGTATCGAAAGCCAGATATTAACGCACTATCCCAAAACCATCGATACCGCGCTTACCATTACCGAGCAGGAAGCCGATATTTTGCACGAACAAAAAAACAAGGTGCAGATCAGCGACCTCGTAAAAAGACTAATAGAGCAGATATCATTTGAAGCCCGCGGCAGCGAGCTGGTAGATAAAAAAAGCGGCGTATCGGCCCGTTTAAGTATTTCAGCATTCGAAAATGCCATCAGCTCGGCCGAACGAAGGTCTATCATAAACAAAGAAAGCTTAACGCAGGTATGGATCAGCGATATGATCGGCCTGATCCCTTCTATTACCGGTAAAATTGAGCTGGTATACGAAGGCGAGCAGGAAGGCCCTTATCAGGTAGCCATGAACCTGTTGGATAAATCGATCCGTTCGCAGTTTGTACAATACTTTCCCAATCCCGAGTCGCTCAAGAAAAAACGCGGTCAGCAGCCTGCCGATGAAAATCCTTACCGCGCCATACAATCGTGGTTCGACAAAGGCAATTCGCTGAACCTGTTTTTTCATACAAAAGATGAAGAAAAGATACAGCAGTTGTATAAAGTTGATGGACTTCATGCGCTGGTGAAAAAATTTTTCAAACAGGCCAACGAAAAAGAAGCCGCCCTGCTAATGGAATTTGTATTGCACGGCCTCGCCGCCTTTTCGATGATCAGCAAAAAAGTGCTCGAAAGCCGGGTTGAGTTCAAAGACCTGATGGGATCGATGTTAGGCAATACCACCTCCCTCAACGATGAGGAGTTTAATGAAGATGACTTTAATTAATATCGAATACCGAATGTTGAATGTCGAATGTAGAAGTAAAAAACACTCAATGAGTATTACTTCGACATTCGACATTTATAATTCAATATTCGTTATTTTTAAAGCATGAGAACATTCTTTACCCTGTTTACTACATTTATCACAATTGCTTCATATTCCCAACAACCAACCTTCTTTACCATCAATGCCGACAGCACCGCATTTTCATTAACGGTTGAAGGCGCCGCCCACCTCGCTTCCCTGCCGCTGAAATGTATTTTTCAGGAGTATCCCAACAAAACCGGTCATACCGCCAATAGCGACAGCGATCAGGTACTGACGCCCAAACAGCTGCACCCCTCATTTTACGGCTGTTTCGACTGGCACAGTTGCGTGCATGGTTACTGGATGCTGGCACGCTTACTGAAAAAATTTCCAAATCTGCCACAGCGGACCGACATAGAAAACGCATTTAACACCACACTTACACCCGAAAAAATAGCACAGGAAGTAAAATATTATCAACTTCCGCTTGCCCGTTCATACGAACGCACCTATGGCTGGGCCTGGTTGTTAAAGCTCGACCAGGAACTGATGGAATGGAAAGACACAAGCGCCCAAAAATGGCATGCATCATTACAACCTCTTACGCAAAAGATCATTGAATTGTGGACGGCCTTCCTGCCAAAACAAACCTACCCCAACCGCACCGGCGTACATCCCAATACAGCCTTCGGTCTGGTGTTTGCGCTTGATTATGCACATGCGGCAGGCAACACGGGTTTTGAGCAGGCCATCATAAAAGCATCCGGAAATTTATTTGGTAAAGATGCACAGGCGCCCGCGCGCTGGGAACCCGATGGATCAGACTTTCTTTCACCCTCACTCGAAGAAACCGATCTGATGCGCCGTGTGTTACCCGCTGCTGAATTTACAAAATGGTTCAATCAGTATATGTCTGCCACCGGATTGCAAAACGTATTGAAGATACCGGTAGTAAGCGATCGCAGCGATTTGCAAATTGTTCACCTCGATGGTTTGTGTTTCAGCCGCAGCTGGTGTTTAAAAGGACTAGCATCTACCTTACCCAAAACCGATCCCCGCCGCGCCCGGCTACTAAAAGCATCCATCCGTTTATTAAGCAGCAGCCTGCCCCACATAGCCAGCGGCCAATACGGCGGCGAGCACTGGCTGGCGAGTTTTGCCGTGTATGCGTTGATGAATTGATTAAACCAAACACTCAATGACAGAAGAAATAAATCAACGATTGCCAAAGGCATATAACGACATCGATGCAGCAACAAAATTATCAGGATTTACAATGGCATCTGATGTTTTGACCTGTTCATTGCTAAGAACGCTTGCAGCCTCCAAGCCATCAGGTAAATTTTTGGAACTTGGTACCGGCACAGGACTTTCAACCTCATGGATACTCGACGGAATGGATGCAGCGTCAACACTAATATCTGTAGACAATGATCCTTTATTTTTGAAAATAGCTAACGATAAATTGGGGTTTGACAATCGCCTGAATCTGGTGCTTGCAGACGGTGGTACATGGGTAGAAGAAAATAAGCATCAAAAATTTGACTACATTTTTGCAGACACCTGGCATGGTAAATACCTTCTATTAGACGAAGTATTGTCAATGTTAAACAAAGGAGGGCTTTATATAATTGACGACATGCTACCGCAACCCAACTGGCCCGATGGGCATCAGGAAAAGGTCATGAAATTGATTGCATACCTGGAAACAAGAGAAGATTTATTATTGACAAAACAAATTTGGGCGACCGGAATTATAGTTGCCGTAAAAAAATGACCCCTTATGAAACAAAGTATTTTATTGTTAAGTCTGTTGATCTTTACTTATTGTAACGCACAAATAAAAACAGGAAAGCTCGTATGGAAATACAACACCCAAAATAAAATTGTTGCCACTCCCTGTATAGATAATTCAAATATTTACTACGGAAGTGAGGATGGCAATTTCTATTGCAATTCCTTAAGCGATGGTAAATTGTTATGGAAATATACTGCAGGCAACCCTATCAGGTCATCTGCTGCTATAGCAGAGGGTAAGGTTTATTTTGGTTGCGAGGATGGTTATGTTTATGCACTGGATGCATTCAAAGGCACTTTACTGTGGAAATTTGCAGCTAAAGAAGAGCACAACTATGACCCGTGGGATTATTACCGGTCATCACCGGTTTGTTACAAAAACAGATTATATATAGGAAGTGGCGATGGTAATGTATATGCCATCAACACGATGAATGGTAAAGAGCTATGGCATTATACAACTGGAGGCATTGTACATGCCGACCCGGTCGTAAGCAACGATACCGTATTCATTGGCAGCTTTGATGGGAACTTTTATTCCCTGAATGGTATAACAGGCCAACTCATCTGGAAATTTAAAACTATCGGCGACAGGTTCTTTCCTAAAGGTGAAATTCAAAAAGCAGCCCTGGTAACGGACAATGAGGTTTATTTTGGCAGCAGGGATTATAACCTTTATGCGCTGAATAAATCAACCGGTACGGGCCTTTGGAATATGAAGGAGAATGGCAGCTGGATTATTGCAACCCCATTTGAAAAAGAAGGCACACTATTCTTCGGCACTTCAGATTCTCACGCTTTTTACTCATTGAATAATTATTATGGAAAGGTTAACTGGAAGGCTGCCTTGCCTTTGCGATCCTACAATACACCGGCAGGATACGATACATTAATTTTTACCGGATGTTTTAACGGATATGTCTACGCATTTGGACAAAAGACCGGCAATATTCAATGGACATTCCAGACAGATGGAAGTAAACAGAATTACTCCACAGTATATGATTCAACAGGGCGTTTCAGAAAAGATTTTAACATGTATGGTAATGATTCCACTGCCAAAGTAGCCGAACAAAAAATCATGAAACTTGGCGCCATCCTCTCAACGCCTGTAATTAAAGAGGGTATTCTTTATGTTGGAAGTGCTGATGGAAATTTATATGCAATAAAAATAGATTGAAGAATATTATGGACCCTAATAAAAGCCAGCGGCCAATACGGCGGCGAGCACTGGCTGGCGAGCTTTGCGGTATATGCGTTGATGAATTGATGGGACCTTTTAGTATTGTATCCTGTTAAGAAGTAGTGTATATTAGTATTAGCTATGGAAAGATTCACGATAGCATTCTTTATAGTTGGAATTATATTAATTACCGGGCTGCTTGGGCTAATTAATAAGTTACAGTTCACTGTAAAAGCAAGTCTGATTTTAAAAAGAGTATTCATTTTTCTGAGCCTCCTTTTATTGACAACATTTATTCTTGCTTTATTTGACGTTTATTTTCGTGGTTACTGGACTACCAAAATAATAATCTGGACTTTTATTTTCACAGGTTCCCTGCTTTATTCATTTGGCAACAGACAAATTTTGACAACAACCCTGCGAACATTTACCGGAATAATATTTTATTTTCCTGCTGTATCTGCGTTGTTACTATTAGTTCCTTTTATGGGTCTGCTTTCTTATAACTTTTGGCTGCATATTACAGGAGATAAAAATGCAATTTATTATAACGACAATGAAATCAGGATTCAAAAACTCTGTTCTGATTGTAATGAATTTGGGAGTTACCCCATATACTACAAAAAGAAAGGAATCTTCGAGTACAACGAAGGTGTATTAGACAATGGCAATAATTGTTTTGACGACAAAATAAGAGTTGAAAAAACAAAGAAATTAGTAATTGTGTATTTATACTACACGAATACCGAACCGGTGCCTTTTAGATTTAAACGATAGCCCCCTCACACCACATTCACCTCCCTTTCCAGCACCACTCCAAACTTCGCTTTCACACTCTTCATAATCTCTTCGCTCAGGTCATAAATTGCTGCGCCGGTGGCGTGGCCGTGGTTAACGAGTACCAGTGCCTGTTTTTCGTGTACACCGGCATCGCCGCGTCGAAAACCTTTCCAGGTGGTTGCACCTGCCCCGCCATGCGGGGCTGAATGTTCAATCAACCAGCCTGCTGCGAGCTTAACGGTTCCATCGGCATTGGGATAACCTATAATACCGGGATGTTGTTGTTGTAATTTGCTGAAAGTAGCAGCGGCAACAGATGGGTTTTTGAAAAAGCTGCCGGCATTGCCGATCTTCGCGGGATCGGGCAGTTTTGAAGTGCGTATATTGATCACCGCCTGCGATATAGCCTGAATGCTTAATTGCTGCACGCCCATACGCTCCAGTTCCTGATCAATGGCGCCATAACTGGTATTGAAGCGCGGTTTTTTATTCAGCCGGTAGGTAACATTTAAAATAACATACTGTCCCCGGTATTTTCCCTTGAATACACTTTCGCGATAGCCAAACCGGCAATCATTGGCACTAAATACATGTATTTTTTTGTCATGTATATGCCAGGCATCCAGTTCTTCAAAAACTTCCCTGATCTCGACCCCATAGGCGCCAATATTTTGCATGGGACTGGCGCCCACACAACCCGGAATAAGGGACAAATTTTCGACCCCGGCCCAGTTTCGCTGCAAACAATACAGCACAAACGCATGCCAGTTTTCACCGGCACCGGCTTTTACATATACATGATTGGCATCTTCTTTTACGATATCCAAACCCCGAATATCGTTTTTCAATACCAAACCATTCACATCATTTTTAAATAGAATATTACTGCCGCCGCCAATAATAAGGGGGGGCGTGCCCGTTACGGGATTTTTTTCGGTTAAATTACTTAGTTCATCAACCGAAGAAAAAGAGGCAAAGTACCTGGCTATTGCGTCAATACCCAGTGTGTTGTATTGCCTAAGCGGAATATTTTGTTGAATTTGCGTCATCAGCAGGGCAAAATAACAAATTATGCATCGAAAAACCGCAGTTGTATTAGGCGCCACCGGTTTAATTGGGGGGCACCTTGTACAGGAACTGTTAAAAAATGATCACTTTAGCAAGGTACGGATACTGGTACGAAAACCCATTTCAATTGAACACCCTAAAGCAGATGTACAAATAGTAAATTTTAACGACGAAAAAGACATAGCGGCGAAACTGGATATCGGCGATGTGATTTTTTGTTGCATTGGCACCACCCGCAAAAAAGTAAAGGGCAATAAAACCGAATACCGCAAGGTTGATTACGATATTCCCATCATCACCGCCCGCCTGGGTGTTCAGCATGGCTTTAGCCAGTACCTGCTGGTGTCGGCCATCGGAGCCAACCCGGCAGCAGCTAATTTTTACCTGCAATTAAAAGGCTGTATCGAGGAAGATATAACCGCCCTTCCGTTCGAAGCCATCCATATTTTCAGGCCATCGATACTATTAGGTAACAGAAACGAATTTCGCCCGGGCGAACAGATTGGAAAGGGAGTCATGAAAGCCATCTCTTTTTTACTTATCGGCGCCTGGCGTAAATACAAACCGGTTCATGCAGCTGTTGTAGCACGGGCTATGGTTGCCGCCGCCAACAAGGAGCAGGCCGGTGTGCATATGTATGAGTACGACGAAATCAATGTGCTAATGTGATAATTTGCTAATATGCTAATTGGATGCGCGCTGTATTTCCATTAGCACATTATCACATTAGCTAATTAGCAAATTGGCGCTAATTTACATGGCGTCTACATCAGCAATCACCACCACACTCCTGAACCTTTTATCATTGTGCAGCACAGCTACCTGGTCCTGTATAAACTTTTTACAGCGCTGAATGAGTTCGCTGTCTTTGGGCAGTTTGACCAGCAATTCCATTAAAAACTGGTTGCGAATGCGGTTTACAACCGGTTCAGCCGGACCAACCAGGTATTTACCAAATTCGGGCTTTAATGCTTCTGCTAATAAATGAGCCGCGGCTTCTGCTACATCTTTTTGTTTGTGTTTAAAGGTAAGCTGTATAAGTCGCGAAAAAGGCGGATAAAAAAACTGCCGGCGCCCTTCGATTTCATTTTGATAAAACAACCCGTAATCGTGCTGCTGCACAAAATACAATACCGGATGTTTGGTGTTGGCCACCTGTATATAAACTTTACCCTGTTTGTCTTTACGGCCCGCCCGTCCGCTCACTTGTTCCATCAGTTGAAACGCCCGTTCATTTACCCTGAAATCGGCAAAGCTCAATAAACTGTCGGCATCCAGGATACCTACCAGGTTCACATTTTCAAAATCGAGCCCTTTTACCACCATTTGGGTGCCCACCAGCAGATCGAGCCGGCCCTGCTCGAACAATTGTATCAGGTTGTCGTGCGCCATTTTGCCGCGCACGCTATCGATATCCATACGGGCAATACGGGCTTTGGGAAAAAGCTCTTCCAAATATTCTTCTATGCGTTCGGTACCAAAGTTCCGTTGCGCAAATTTATCGCTGCCACAAGCCATACAGCTATGCACAGGCGGATACACGGTACCGCAATAGTGACAATGCAGCTTTTGTGTGTTTTTATGAAAGTTAAGGGTAACATCGCAGTATTTGCAGTGCGGTATCCAGCCGCAAACCTGGCAAACCTGGTAAGGCGAATACCCGCGCCGGTTCTGAAAAAGGATCACCTGTTTGTTTTGTTCGAGCGATTGATCGATGGCCGCTTTTAACGGAGGTGTAATGATGATCTTATTTTTATCGGCGCCGTACATGCGGTTGGTGTCGATGATGTCAATAGCCGGCAACTGCACGCCGCCAAACCGTTCGCCTAATATGGCCAGTCCGTACTTTTGGCTTTGCGCATTGAAATAGCTTTCTACCGAAGGAGTGGCGCTGCCCAGCAATACTTTGGCGTTGAATAACGATGCATAATAAATGGCAGCATCCCGGGCATGGTAACGCGGTGCAGGGTCCTGCTGCTTATAACTTACATCGTGCTCTTCATCGGCTACAATCAAACCAAGATCACTAAACGGCAAAAACAACGACGACCGGGCTCCCAGCACCACTTTCATTTCGCCGGTTTTTACCTTATTCCATATTTCAATCCGTTCGTTCTGGTTGAATTTACTGTGATAAATGCCGATGTATCCGCCAAAATGCTTTTGTAACCGCCGGATGATCTGCGAGGTAAGGGCTATTTCGGGCAACAGGTACAGCACCTGTTTTCCCTGTCGAATAAAGGATTCGATCAGCTTAATATATACCTGCGTTTTGCCGCTGGCGGTAACGCCATGCAGCAAACACACCGGTTTGCTCATTAACTGTTCGGTGACCGATTCAAAAGCCCGTTGCTGGGCAGGAGAAAGCTCAAAATCTATCTGAATATTGCGCGGCAGGTATTGCAACCGGTCGACCTGCCGTTTTTCGAGCCATAAAATGTTTTTATCTACCAGCCCTTTTAATTGTGCATCCGAAGCGCTGCTTTTTTTCAGCAGTTCGGGTTTGGTTACTTCACCTTCGGTTTTAACCAGGTGCAGATAGCTCAGCAACAGCTCAAGCTGCTTTTCGGCGCGTTGCAATTTTTTATCTTCATTCAGCAACAAAGACATTTCTTCTTCATTGTCGTATTTGGGGTTCAGCAGTACAAAGGTTTCTTTTTTGGGCGACCAGGTTTCTTTCAGTGCTTCCCAAACAAAACATACCTTTTTTTCGATGAGCCGTTTTATAACCGGGTATACATGCGAAATATCCAGGATCTGCTGCACTTCGGCCAGCTTCAGTTCTTTTTTGATCAGCAGGGCTTCGGCAACAAGGTATTCGTCGTGGTCGAGCGGGGAAAAATCTTCGCCGAATTCTTCATTAAACACCAGCACGGTTTCGCTGCTTAACTTAAAATGAGCCGGCAAAGCTGCGGCCATTACTTCGCCTTCGCTGCACATGTAATAGCGCGCGATCCATGACCACAGTTTCAGCTGTTCGTCGTAAACAATGGGCTCAACATCCAGTATATTCAGGATATCTTTTGTTTCATATATCTCAGGCTTTTCGGTATGAAGCCGTTTTACCAGACCGGCGTATTTTTTATTCTTTCCCAACACCACTTCTACCCTTGTACCCGGTTTCAACTGATCGCGCAGCGATTCGGGCACCGACCAGGTGTAATTTTTGGGCAATGCCAGGGGAATGATCACTTCTGCAAATAAGATAGGATTGCTCAATATTCAAATTTCAACGCCCAATATACGAATAGAAATATCGAATGTCGAATGATAAATGTTGAATGTTGAAGTAAAGGCACTTCGATATTCATAATTGGATATTCATTATTCAATATTTTTCTATCCAGCCAGCTTTATACTCTTTCAATTTCTGCTCCATAATGGCGGCTACTTTTTGTTTCAATGCCTCAACATCTTTACCGGTTAAACCATTCACCGGAATTTCGTTGAGGAACACCGTGCGCGACCGGCCGGGATTGAGAGAAAATACACTTTGATAATGCATGCGCTCATAGGCATCTAAAAACAACAGCGGTTTAATAGGCGTTTGCGTTTCAATGGCTATGCGAAAAGCTCCATCGAACAGATCTTTTAAAGGACGGTTGGTTTCATTGAAAGTTCCTTCGGGGAAAATAAAAATAGAGATGCCTTTTTTAATAACCGATTTTAAAATGCGTACGCTTTTCGCACGCTGCTCAGCGCTGCTGCGATCAACCGTTACCACCGTATTGCGGTAAATAAAACCGAATAAGGGCACGGCCGACATTTCGACCTTACCCAGTACGCGTACTTTTTGTCGAAGTGTTTTTACAATTACCGGCGCATCGAGGTAGGAAATATGATTGGCAACAAAAATGTATTGCTTGTTTTTGTTGTGCGCACTTTCGTACATATTCCGGTGCCGGATGGCAATTAAAAAGAACCAGATATCGGCCCAAATACTGCAGGCCCTGTAAATAAAATTACCCCCTTTCACTTTTCCGAAAAAAGAGGCCACAATTACAAATGGTATTACCAGCAGCATGAACACAATAAACGTGATCAATGCATACACGCAGTAAACATATCGCAGGAATCTCAGTGGAAGTTTCATCCAGGTAAAGGATTTCGAACAATTAATTTAGAAAAATAGCACATATACAGGTAATTCGGCACAAGAGCTCGTTAATTGCCAAAAGACTTGAGCAGGGTCAAGATTTTGGTTGCCAGTTACCGGATACCGGGTACCGGATACCGGATACCAGGTAACAGATCCAGGTAACAGGGAACCGGTAACCAGTAACAAGTTTTCACCTGCAATTGCACTGCCTTTCATTATCAAGGTCAATAACCGTAGTAACAGATCCCGGAAACAGGGAACCGGTAACCGGTAACAAGTGGTCACCTGCAATTGCATTGCCATTCATTATTGAGGTCAATAACCGTAATCACTACAGTACCGCGTTGTGAAGGGGCAAATATGATGCGTACCTGCTGACCGTCGTGGGTGGTTCCTTCAAAAGCATATTTGGGATCGGGGCGGGCGGCGGGCTCGCTTTTGCGGTAATTGATATGCCCTTCGCGCAGAATTTCCTGCACTTCGCTTTCATCGATGTGCCGGCAATCCATTCTGCAGCGGGCGTGTTTTGTATAAACAATGTGGGCCGGGTTACGGTCGATATTGGTGCTATCGGGCGTACCCATATTATCCTGACAGGCAGCTGAACAAATCCAAAGGATAAATAATACCAGACTAAATTTCATAAGCTCTATGTTCTGAGTTTTAAGTTCTAAGTTAAGTTGCCGGGTTGGACAACCACAAACCATAAACCACAAACCACAAACTTAATTATCTTTGCGCCTTCTATGAGCTTCAAAAAAACAGTGGCTTTTCATACGTTGGGTTGTAAACTGAACTTTTCAGAGACCTCTACCCTTTCGCGCATGCTTGAAAATGAAGGGTTTGAGAAAACCGCGTTTGAAAACCAGGCAGATGTGTATGTAATCAATACCTGTTCGGTAACCGATAATGCCGATAAGGAATGCCGTCAGCTGGTACGGCGCATTCAACGTAAATCGCCCGAAAGCCTGGTGGTGATAACCGGTTGCTATGCCCAGTTGAAACCCGCCGAAATAGCCTCCATTCCGGGGGTTGACCTGGTATTGGGCGCTGCCGAAAAATTCAATATAGCTCATCACTTAAAGGAATTGACCAAGGGAGATGCCGCCAAAATATGCAGTTGCGATATTGAGGATGTGAGCGGTTTCCATTCTTCTTTTTCAATACACGACCGCACCCGCACCTTTTTGAAAGTGCAGGACGGATGCGATTATAACTGTTCTTTTTGCACCATTCCCATGGCGCGTGGCAAAAGCCGCAGCGATTTAATTGAAAGGGTGGTTCAAAATGTACAGCAACTGGCTGGCAATGGGGTTAAAGAAATCGTTTTGACGGGTGTAAACCTCGGCGATTTTGGCAAAGGTCCGGGCCTCCCCCTAACCCCCTCCGGTGGAGGGGGAATCGGCCATCCCCTGGGCCTCCCGATCCCGCCTAAGCTGGAGGGGGGAAGAAAACCGAGGGAAGAGAACTTCTATGAACTGGCCTGCGCACTCGATCAGATTGATGGCATCGAGCGTTACCGAATATCATCCATCGAGCCCAATTTGCTTACCAATACCATTATTGAACTGGTTGCCAACAGCAATAAGTTTATGCCGCATTTTCATATTCCCCTGCAAAGCGGCAGCAACCGCATTTTGGGTTTGATGAAACGACGGTATCGCCGCGAACTGTATGCCGAACGCGTAAAGCTTATTAAAACGCTGATGCCGCATGCCGCTATTGGTGTTGATGTAATTGTTGGTTTTCCCGGCGAAAGCGATGAAGATTTTCAGCAAACATTCGACTTTTTACATGAGCTGGATGTTTCCTACCTGCACGTATTTACCTACTCCGAACGCGACAATACACATGCCTTAACGCTCACGCCGGTGGTGCCTATACCGGTAAGACACGAGCGCAACAAAACACTGCGCAATTTATCGTATATGAAAATGCAGTACTTTACACAGCAACATGCCGGTGAAACACGCAAGGTGCTGTTTGAAGAAAATGAAAAGAACGGTATGATGGAAGGGTATACTGATAACTATATTAAAGTGGTGGCTCCCTATAAAGCTGAATGGGTGAATAACGTTGTTGAGTGGAAACTGTAAACATAGTTACAGGTTACAAGCTACACGCTTCGGCTGTATTACCCTGCAACCTGTAACTTGCAACCTGTAACAGTATTCGGGGTTAATACACTAACCAATATTTATAAAATCCTACACAATCCCGCGCCAGACCGATCCAATCCTGCCAGAAAAAAGCTCGTGAGTAATCGCCACAAACATTTTTATACCCCAGCTTTTTCACAATGTATTTGCTGCGGGGAACATGAAAATAACTGGTGACCACTACAGCCGAATTATAATTTCCCTGCCGGTTCAGTTCAATAAAATGCCGGGCGGTGAGATAGGTATTTTGTCCGTAATTATCTTTTATCACATCATTGCTGTCGACCCCCTTATCGATCAGGTAAGCTCTCATGCAATCACCTTCGGGCCGGTAGCCGGGAGTAATGCCACCGCTTACAAACAGCTTTTTCACCTGCCCGTTGCGGTATAGCTGCAATGCTTCGTCTACCCTTCCCTGCAGCCATGCCGAAAGGCTGCCATCTTTATTCACTGCATTGCCCGGAACAATGGCAATATCTGCCTTGCCGGTAAAAGGTTGCATACCATCGTACACAACGTACAGTCCATGCAAAAAAAGCCAGCACACCAGCAATACTGCCACCCGGCAAAATATCGTTATCCCGTGGTTCATTAGGTTAAATTTTTTGATGTCGGAAGTGCGAAGATAGAAATTGAAGAGAAAAGAAACAGCTATGGGCTAAACCAATCGGGTTCTTCCGACTTCTGACATCAGACTTCTGACTTCTTGTTTCCTGCTGCCCACGCAGGTTTATGCTTCAGCACCACCTTATACACGGGGCACGAACTGATATGAGCGCCGGGCAGGTAGCCGGTGCTTTGCAAAAATTCGTTTACTATTTCGCCGCCTGTAAATCGGAATGTTTTTTTAAACAGTTTAACCCATTCTTCTTTTGATAAAGGATGATAGGCGTCGAGCCAGTTTTTAAAAGAACCAAATTCTTTCTGTAACGCTTTTATGCGTTTGGCATTTTCGATGGTGGCTTCTATTTTAAGCCGGTTGCGAATGATACCGGCATCCTGCAACAGGCGCTCCACCTTTTTATCGGTGTAACGGGCTACTTTTTCAATCGCGAAATCATCAAAGGCCTTAAAAAAATTGTCTTTCTTTTTCAAAATGGTCGTCCAGCTTAAGCCGGCCTGGTTGATCTCAAGCACCAGTCGGGCAAACAATTCATTATCATTCTGAATTGGAAAACCATATTCTTTATCATGATAGTGAATATGCACATTGCCGGCCTCCATTTTCCAAACGGCTTCGCAATAACTTGTGGGTTTTTCCATAAATAAAGCAAAAGTAATAATAGATTGTTAGTTGGTTTTGATTGTTTGATGATTGGGCTGTTGCGGTTTCAGGCAATCAAATTAAGTGCTTTCCCTTACAATTTTCAGCCATCATGCGAAAAAATTTACTCAAAAACAGTGACCAGCAACAATTTAACGGTAACGGGGTAACGGATTTTTATTTTTAATAGTAAATAATCAGGGATTTAATATAAATTCACAATCAGGAATTAATGGTTAAGTCTCTGGGCGTAGTATTTATACAATGCTCAAAATCATGCTATGCTTGCAGCTCATCCATTAAAAATACTGGTGGTAGAAGATAATCCCAGCGATTACTTTCTTTTTTGTGAATATCTGAGACTTAGCAAACTTCCCACCGAAAACATAGTACGTGCCGAACGGTTGGGCGAAGCGCTGCACCTGTTGCATGAACACCAGCCCGATCTTATTTTTCTCGACCTCAGTTTGCCCGACAGCGATGGCATCAACTCATTTATACGCATCAACGAACAGGCCAGGCATATTTCTATTATTGTTTTATCGGGTTTGAGCGACCGGCAAATCGCCCTGAACACCATTGCGTTGGGGGCGCAGGATTACCTCGTAAAAGGCGAATTCGACGACAAGCTGCTTATCAAATCCATTCAATACAGTATTGAACGAAAAAAGATATTGCAAAAGGTGGTCGAAAACTTCGAACGGTATAATACGCTTATCAAAGCCACCAGCGATACCATCTGGGACTGGGACCTTCGCACCAATGAAATATTATGGAATGAAGGTATTTGTTCGATTTTTGGCTATCAGGCCGCTGCCGTACAAAATACCATTGAATGGCATAATCAAAACATTCACCCCGAAGATCGGGAACGCATTCTGCAAACCATTGATCAGTGTATGCGCGAAGGAAAGGACCACTGGCAGGAAGAATACCGCTATAAATCGGCCAATGGCGTTTACAAAAGTGTTTACGACCGCGGGTATATTTTAAAAACCGAGCACAACAAGCCCTATCGCATACTCGGCGCCATGATGGATATTACCGAGCGAAAAAAAATGCAGGAAGAACTGGTACGCAACCAGATTGAAACCCAAAAGTTAATAACGCAGGTAACCATTCAAACCCAGGAACAGGAACGGCGCGAAATAGGCCGTGAACTACACGATAACATCAACCAGATACTGGCCACCGCCAAATTATGTGTTGATATGGCTTTGAACGAAGAAGACCATCGCAGGGAACTGCTGAGTAAAAGCTATGAGAACATTTCAAAAGCTATTAATGAAATCAGAATTCTTTCCAAAACCCTGGTGCCGCCTTCGCTTGGCGATATTGGCTTGAAAGAAGCCCTGCTTGAACTGATTGAAAATCTCACTGTTTCGCCGGAAATTAACATTAAGATAAAAGCCAATGATCAGCATATTGAAAATGTATCGAACAACAAAAAGCTCATCATGTACCGCATTGTGCAGGAACAGCTGAACAATATATTAAAACACTCCGGCGCCACCGAAGCGCTGATTGAATTAAAAACCATTCGGAACTGGCTTCATCTTATTATAAAAGACAATGGCATAGGCTTCGATACCCGTAAAAAAACAAGGGGCATCGGACTGAACAATATCATCAGCCGTGTGGAAATGCAAAATGGAAAAATGGAGATCATCAGCGCCCCCGGAAAAGGTTGTGTACTGAAGATTGAAATACCTGGATAGCAGGTTGCAGGTTACCGGTTACCGGGTACCTGGAACCCGGTAACCGGTGACTTCTACATCAGCCACAATAATCAGGAAAATACTGCTTCAAAATATCCTGCAGCAATGCCGGGGTTAATGGCTTATTGCGGAATTCCTTTACCGACGGAATGCTACGGGCTTTTAATTCATCTTCGGGGTTAAAAGAAGTAGTAAGCATCACTACAATTACTCTGCTCTTATGCGCATCAGGCATGGCTTCGTACCTGTCGAGAAATTCCCATCCGTCCATGGCCGGCATATTAATATCCAGAAAAATTATTTCGGGCTTTGGGCAGTCGCTGTTCAACGGCTCGGGCTGACCGGCGCATACGAGGTAATCCAACGCTTCGCGTGCACTGGGAATTACTTTAATGTTGTTGGTGCAGTTGAGCTCTTCAACAGCCAATTTGTTTAAAAAATTTGTTGGCTCGTCATCATCAACCAGTAAAATACAATTTAATTTCATCTTCATAAAGATGGTTAGTTTCGGTAAAAGGGTTACACATGCGCCAATGCCTACCTGTTATTTTACCGGCGTTAATCGGGCATATGTATTATAAAAACAGTAACCTGTTAAAAATTCAATTATAGTTATAGACGAGTTGGGGATAGGACGCACTTGTTTCCGAACCTTACAACGTTACCGAATAGCTGTTATTTAACTCAGCAACCCGCAGTTTAAATTCCCATTTTTTTCATAGGGAAACGAATGCTTTCTGGTTTATTTGCAGAGTGATAAAGATAAAATATAAACACGAAATTAATTTACAATTAATTCCACGAAACGTGGATTTTTTTAATCTTCTTATACTAAAGCGTTTTTATGTAAGGCTTACAAAACTTTAATGATGCATAAGGGAGACCCATGTGCCAACATTAATGTGCGATATCAGAAATGGTAAAATAAAACGTACTGCCTTTTCCGGGTCGTGATTCGGCCCAAATTTTTCCGCCGTGCAATTCAGCAATTTTTTTACAATGGGCCAGCCCAATGCCCGATCCTTCATACATGGAGCGGTTATGCAAACGTTGAAAAATTACAAAGATCCTTTCGAGATATTGTTCTTCAATACCAATACCATTATCGCTTACCGAAAACTGCCAGAATCCGTTTATCTGAACAGCGTTGATTGTTAATTCAGGTGGTATACCCGGTTTTCTGAATTTAATGGAGTTGCTCAACAGGTTTTGAAAAAGCGATTTCAGTTCGGTAGGAAAAGCATTGTACAATACAGGCAACTGACCGGTTTTAACTACCACACTGTTTTCTGTAATTATAGTATGCAAATCGGCCAGCACTTCCTGTACCAGCTCATTGCAATCAACCAGCCGGTATTCATTTTCACGACCTATACGCGAGTAGTCGAGCAGGTCTTTGATAAGGGTTTTCATACGGCCCGATGCCTGAACAATATAATCCATATACTGATCGGCAGTATCATCGAAGCGGCCATGATATTGCTTGCGCAACAATTGCACAAAGCCCGAAGTGGTTTGCAAGGGTTCCTGCAGGTCGTGCGATGCCACATAGGCAAACTGTTCAAGCTCCTTGTTCTTTCTTTCGAGTTCAGCCGTACGCTGCTGCACTTTTTTTTCAAGTGTAGTGTTGGCATCCCTGATGGTTTTTTCGAGTTGTTTTTTTTCAGAAATATCGCGAATGGCAGCCGATACCAGCAATCCTTCTTCGGTTTGCAAAGGGCTCAATCGTATTTCAACCGGAAAACGTTCCCCGTCTTTTCGTATGCCGAACAACGCTGATTCTTCCTTCAATATCTTTTGATTAACACTTTGAAAATTCTCATTTTGCAATTGCCTGAAATCGTCAAGATGCAACGGCATCAGCATGCTCACCGGTGCATCCATCATTTCGTTGCGGCTATAGCCGAACATTTTAACGGTTTGTGCATTTACCAGCTGAATAGCGCCCTGTTCATTTACAATAACCATTGAATCGGGCGCCGACTCAAGCAGGTTCCTGAATTTCTCCTCTGCCTTTTTGCGTTGTTCAACCTCAGCCTCCAGTTCAAGCGAGGTACGAAGTGTAAATGCCATTGGCAAAACCCTGATCAGATAAGATACCGTGACCCAGCTTATGATGCCGGTAATGGCCCGCACCAATGCATTGATGCGATATACCGGATACCAGAAAGTAACTGCATCGAAAAAATGGGTGGCGCCGCAGGCAAGAATAAAGGCGGCAAACAAAAAATACAATCTTACGAACCGCGCATCGTGCTTCTTGGAAATATAACGGATAATGATCAGCGGAATAGCAAAATAAGCCGACCACACCATAATATCGCTTATAATATATAGCCAGCCGTGAAATTCGCTCCATTTACCACAATGCCAGCGGGGCGGCCAATCAGACGTATCGAGCAGCTTTCGAAAAAATTCAATTACCTGGTTCATACAATAGTATTGAGTAACTGTATATAATTATTACTGAAACAACATGTACATACCGCGCGCGGTATAACACATGTGTCAGCTTGCATAAAACTTTTTTACAGCTACTAATACTAATTCTGCGGGAATGTGTTGCGGATGAGCCTTTGAACAGGAAACTTCAATAACAGTAAAGTTATATTATATGCATCAATAAAAATTCACTTAAGTGTAAACGATTATATGTCAACGCATAAAGTCAGGAATGCGAACAAGTTAAATAGTTAAAAAGTTAACAGGTTAACAGGTTGATAAATGTAAAAGTCCGGAAAGAGCTTCTCACTCCCCCGGACTTTTACTTGTCAACTTATCAACTCGTCAACTTTTCAACCTGTTAACTTATCAACTTTACTCAACCTTTTTACTCGCACTGGTTTCAGCAACAGTTCCAAACCAGCCATATATTTTTGTTTTGCCCGATGCCTGCAGGTTCTTTACATTGGCCGGTACATTATGCAATATTTTGCTGAACAAGCCATCATTTGACAACTGGTCGAGCACCTGCTGCATAAAATCATAAGAACTTTTCGAAAGCGAGCGGATCAACACGGTTACATTATCACCTTTTTCATAAGGCTTCTCGCCCGATGTAATGCCGTCGCGGAAAGGTGGAATAAAAGCATAGCCATCGGTAATACCATCATCATTAAACGTTCCGTCGGCACTCAGCATTTGGCCCACATAATAGTTCAGGGCGCCATTGCGATAGGTACGAATCCAGTAATAATCAATGCCGCCTGGCAAATCGTGCGCATACAGCTTAACATAATAACCTTCTTTGTCGCCACTCTTTGCTTCTTTAAATTCTGATGTAAGCGAATCTATTTTAGTATCGCGTTTTAATGAGTCGATAGCTTCAAACTGTTCGCCATTCCAGGAAATATTTAATTTATAGATGTGGCCAACAATTCCAATGGAGCTACTACCTGCATCGTAAACATAAGCACCATTCTGATAATTGAATGCATACGAATTACCGGCGGTTACATCGGTTACGCTAATCTGTGCATCGGCAACCGGTTCGGGTGCATTGGTGCTTGTATAATTGGTGGCCTTTAACAGCTTAATGGTTTGCACACCAGGCTGATCGGTTATCCAGGCATCTACATAAGGTATTGCATCACCAGTGGGCAAATTAAGATCGATAACCCGTTCGCAGGCAACTGCAGAAAATAACAACGCTGCAACGGAAATATATTTTATGGTTGATTTTATGTACATGATATTTTTATTTATTCTTTTCTCAATGGCGTACTTCGACTACGCTCAGTACGCCTGGTGCTCATGGTTCTATCCTTCGACTTCGCTCAGAACTTAGAACTTAAAATTCCAGGTCACAGAAGGTATCAGCGATCCGATGATCGACAAACGAACAGCTTCTTTTTTCTGCGGCTCATCTTTATTTTGCCGGAAGTAGATGGTATAGGCATTTTGATGTGCGTACAGGTTATAAATACCAAATACCCATTCCTGTTTCATTTTTTTACCCTGACGGCCCTTCATGGTAGCCGACACATCGAGACGATGATAAGCAGGCAACCTGAAATCGTTTCTTTTACCGGTGGTATTGTAGGGAATAGACATACCCTGTATATCTAAGCGAGAATCGGGGAAGGTACTCGGCGTTCCGGAGCCAAATGTGAAATTGCCCGAGAACTCCCATTTATCGTTCAGGTGATGTACCACGCAGGCGTTCACCACATGCGTACGGTCGTACCGGCTTAAATACCAGTCGTTATTGCTGATGCCGGGTGTTTGACGCCACGACCTTGACCAGGTGTAGTTTACCCAACCCTGCCATTTGCCGGTTTCTTTTTTAATTTCCAGCTCGGCTCCGTACGATTTTCCTTTGCCGGTAAGCAGATCAGCTTCTACGAACTGGTTCAGATCGAGATTTGCATTATCGATATAATCCAGCAGGTTATCCATTTTCTTATAAAATGTTTCAACCGAAATTTCAAGCGGTAATCCGTTGGGTAATGTTACAAATCCAACTGAATACTGATCGGTTAAAGACGGCTTAATATTATTGGTGCTGGGGAAGTATAAGTCAACCGGTGTTGGCGAAGCGGTGTTCGATAACAGGTGTATATACTGGGTGGTGCGGCTGTAACCGGCCTTTAAGAAAGTATTTTTCTTAATCTCATAGCGCAACGACACACGCGGTTCAAAGAAATCCCATTCTTTTACCGGTTTTTTACTGGTTACATCATCTACATGATCAAGCGGCTTACGAATGTTGGCAGTTGTGTCTTTATAATAATATACATTAGTATTTCCGAGATAAGCATAACGGGTTAAACGCACACCAGCCTGCAGCTGCCATTTTGAATTCATTTTCCAGGTGTCTTCGAGAAAAACGGCCGACTCTGATCCATACCTGTCGCGCAAAATAATTTCATTTTTCTGCCCTTCGCTGTTGGCCACGCCTTTGCCGGGATAAAAATCATAATAAATGAAATTTACACCGGTTTTAATAGTATGCTTATTGCTTGCATACCAGGTAAGCGTTGGCTTTACGCCGTAAGTTTGAATATTAGAGGTCCAGTCGTACCCCTGCTGTATTTCATCATCCGAACTAAACTTAAGACTGTAATCATATTTTGAATAGTATACGCTGGTATTTAAGAACAACTTGCGATTGAATAAATGGTTCCAGCGGAAACTACCGGTTGTATTGCCCCATTTGAACTTTACCTGGTTGCCAATACCAAATACATCGCGGCCGAAATAACCACTGAGATAAAGCGTGTTTTTATCATTTATTTCATAGTTTAACTTGGCAGTAAGATCATAAAAGTACATGGTGTTGTCGCGGTCACCCGATTTCAGGAAGGGCTTTGCCAGCACATCGATGTACGAGCGGCGCGCTGCAACCACAAAAGAAGACTTGTCTTTTTGTAATGGCCCTTCAACCGATAAGCGGCTGAATACATTACCAATGCCACCGTTTACGGCAAACTTTTGGTTATTGCCATCTTTCATACGTATATCCAGCACCGAAGATGTGCGTCCGCCATATTCTGCGGGGAAAGCACTCTTATACATCGTTACATTTTTTACCGCATCGGGGTTAAATACCGAAAAGAAACCCAGCAGGTGCGATGAGTTGTATACCGGCGCTTCGTCCATAATGATGAGGTTTTCATCAACATTACCACCGCGCACATTAAAGCCGGCCGATCCTTCACCAACAGTGGTAATACCCGGTAATGTTAACAGGGCTTTCACCACATCGGGCTCACCCATAAATGCAGGTATCTTTTTTATCTGGCTGGCGCTTAATTGCTGAATGCCCATACCTACAGTATTCGTACGGCGTAATTTTTTTTCGCCGGTTATAACCACCTGTTGCATGTCGGTGGTGCTCGCTTGCAGCGGAAAATCGAGGGTGATATTTCCTTTCAGGTCAATTTCTTTTTGATTGGATTTATAGCCTGCATACGTGATCTGCAGGGTATATTTACCTGCCGGCAGTGTTAGGGAATAATATCCGTATGCGTTGGTCATTACTGCCACACCAGTCGGTTGTGCACTGATAGTTGCATTGATCAATGCTTCACCGCTTGCTTCGTCTTTAATATACCCGTTGATAGTATATTTGCCGGTTTGTGCCTGCAACACGCCACCCATTGTGAGTAAAACAATACACAGCGTGCAAAAACGAAGCACCTGTTTTAATGGTGCAACAAAAAACCTACCCGGTTGGTGATGATCATAACCATCGCCCAAACCAGATGGAACAGGATAATTAATTACAGAAAAACGCATCAACTGTCGAATCATAAAATAATTGTGGTTTGAAATTGAGACAACGGGAACGGTGTTTCCCCCTATTTTATTTACAGAATTTTTTAAAAAATCATTTATCATCAAAAACCACCGGTCATCACTACACATACAGCATTTATATTATGCCAGGGCATAAAATAAAATTGTTTGTAGCATCAACCACTTAATTATTACACAGCCGGTTCACTATTCTCTATTAAGTTTTCATGAACAGAAGAAGTATGGCACTCAGGCAGGCAGACGTACTGAACGAAAAAAAATTGTACAATGTGGGAAGAAATAAAAAGCCTCCGATGACAAGGTATGCCACCGGAGGCGAAAGTTTACGCTTTTGATTATATTTCAACAGCCACCGGGGCGCCGGGTTTACACCATATGATTTTATTGTTTATATCAGAGTTAATCACTTCATTATACAGTTGATCGGGCTTTTCCTGAAAATGGGCCCATCCGTCGAAGTGTGTGGGAATTAGCTGTTGAACCTGCAGCAGGCGGGCTGTTTCGAGTGCTTCGCGTGCCGTAAATGTAAAATGAAGATCGCCCGCATGTTGGGGAAAGCCTGCTTTACCAATATGCAAAATAGCAGTATGAACTGTAAAGCGGGTGGCTATTTCATATATACCTTCGAACAATACCGTATCACCCGAAATATACAAACCGCCATTTTGTTGCCCATCCCATTGTATAATAAAGCCTATTACATGACCGGCTACTTTATTCCATTCTTTATCAGGCGCATGCTGACAAGGCGTGGCTGTTATATTCAGGCCCGGTACTTTGGGAGTATCTATTGCAATGGTTTGCCATTCAGATAAACCGGTAACATTTGATTGCTGTAATCGTTCTACAGCGCCCGGTGTTGAAATTACCTGCGGAACAGTTTTAATGAATTCCCTGCCTGTGTTATCAAGATTGTCTTTATGATGATCATGACTTAACAATACCAGGTCAACCGGACTTATAGCAGAAGCATCGAGTGCAGGAGAACCCGTTTTGGTAAGGGAGAAGCCTTCGCCGGTATATATGCCACCCGCTTTATCAAATGCAGGATCGGTAACAATGCGAAAGCCGTTAATGTCGATGATCATACAGGCCGTGTCGATTTGCGTGATAGTAACTTTCATAATAAATGGTTTTAATATTGTACCATACGGTACACAATTAGTTTAAAATATAGCCCTGGCTGAAGCCCGGAAGCCGGATAGAACCCTCGGACTCTTCAGGCTTCAGGCTTCATACTTCAGATTTAGTGTTTAGCGTAAGTGAGCCTCCCCCGGAGCTTTATTTCAGCGCTTTTATTTCAATACCGATAATTGCCATTCGATCATAGGCAACAGTGCGCCGGCATCAGGATACATGCGCCGGGTAATGTTCAGGCCGTTCCATAAATTGATAAGATATCTTGCAATAACAGCGGCATCTTCCTTTGTTTTTAATTCGCCGCATTTTTGTGCCTTTTTAATGCTTTCAAAAAAGATATCTTCCATCTTCTTCAGTTTTTTAATGGCCTTGTGTTCGAGATGTCGATCATTATTAGCCAGCTCCACCACAATATTGCCCATAAAGCAACCCTTTTGATGCACTTTATCGGAGTGATGGGCAATGCTTCGAAAAAAATCTTTAATAGCCTGTACCGGATGTTTTGTGGTGGCCAGTTCTTTTAATAATGCCTCCACCGAATGATTTACGAAGCGCTCCAGAATTTTTTCAAACAGCTCCCGTTTACCAACAAATGCATGGTAAAAGCTGCTTTTGCCGATGCCCATTACTTCGAGCAGATCGTCGGTAGACGTAGCTTCATAACCTTTCGTCCAGAAAAGTTGCGTTGCTTTATCAAGCACTTCATCTTCATCGAATATTTTCGGTCGCCCTGCCATATAATAAATTGACACAGCAAAAATACAATATTGTACTATTTAGTACAAAATAGATTTTTCAACACCCTCACATAGCAATCGTCTTTAATCTGTTATGTTACTTAACATTTATTTAAGTAATAATAACTGACCTTACGGTACCAATAGCCGGTATATTATTTCAGCGTTCATCCGTGAAATTCTGTACAACTCAGCATAAATGAATGACAGCTATTAGTTTTAGTGTCAGTTCCGGAACTTATCTGTGTTCATCTGTGCAATCAGTGGCAAAGTTAAACTCCACTGGCGCCGCAGGCGCCCTCACAAAATATTGCTAACTATGACCCAAAGCCCTGTTTATATTACAGCAGCCGGTGCTTTTTTACCCGGCCATCCCATTGGCAATGATGAAATTGAAGAATATCTTGGTTACCTGTACGGCAAACCTTCCCGAACAAAAAACAGGATCCTCCAGCAGAATGGTATTTTAACGCGGCATTATGCCATTGACAAAAACCAGCAAACCACCCATTCGGCCAGCGGCATGGCAGCAGCTGCCATTAATGATTGTTTACAAAAAGCAGGCATACCCAATCAGGAAATTGATTTTTTAGCTGCGGCTACTACGCAGGGCGATTTACCAGTTCCGGGATTTGCCAGCATGGTACATGCCGATTCAAATTTACCGCAGTGCAGCATAGCAAGTCATCAGAGTGTATGCGCAGCCGGTATGATGGCCCTTAAAAATGCATGGCTGCATATAAAAACCGGCGAAGCCGAAAAAGCGATTGCCTGTGCCGGAGAGCTGGCCAGCAGAATGTTCAAGGCCAATCGTTTTGAACAGCAGCAGGCCGTTCAGCAGCGGGGCGCTTTAGACCTGGAAACCGATTTTTTACGCTGGATGCTGAGCGACGGAGCCGGCGCATTGTTGCTTCAAAACAAACCTTCACAAACACAATACAGCTTACAGATAAACTGGATAGATATACGCTCACATGCACATCTGTACGATGTATGCATGTATGCCGGCACCAATAAAACCAATGGCCGCACCAACGGCAGCTGGATGAACTATGCTACGTTCGCGGAAGCCGATAAAGATGCAGCCATCAACCTGAAGCAAGACCTGAAACTCGTAAACAACATTGTTGCTTTAGGCGTACAACATTTTTTCAATCTGATTGATGAAGGCCGCATCGATCCTAAAAATCTCGATTGGCTGTTGTGCCATTATTCATCGGAATATTTCAGACCACAGATCATTGACCTGTTGCAAAAAGGCGGACTGGTAATACCTGCCGATAAATGGTTTACCAATCTGCATACGAAAGGAAATACCGGCGCCGCCTCGATTTACCTGATGCTCGAAGAGTTACTGTATTCAGGCAAATTACAACCAGGGCAAACCATTTTATGCATGGTGCCCGAAAGCGGACGCTTCATTACCACGTTTATGCAACTGACAGTGGTAGCGCCTGAAAAAAACTACACCCCTGCCTTGTCTATTCACACCAACGATGCCATCGAAGCGCCGGAAATACGCACCGGCGGATTACCATTGCAGGAATGGCTGGTGCGACAACTCACATCGGTTTGGGTTGATTTTGAAACCGGATTACGCAAAGTGCCGATTATAGAAAAAATTTATAATGGTACCTTAACAATAAACGAATACAAATTACTGTTGCTGAACCTGCGACAGCAGGTAATAGACGGATCACAATGGATTGCCCGTGCGGCATCGAATATTTCCATGGAGTATTTTGATATACGGTCGGCCTTCATCACCCATTCGCGCGATGAGCACCGCGACTACCAGATACTGGAGAAAAACTATCTTGCCTGTGGCGGCACCCGCGAAGAACTGTACCAGGGCGAAAAGAACATCGGCAGTGAAGCGCTCAGCGCTTATATGTTTCATAAAGCAAGTGCGCCCAACCCATTCGATTTACTGGGAGGCATGTTCATTATTGAAGGACTGGGAAACCGGCTGGCCGGCAAATGGGGACGCGCCATTCAGGAGCAATTGCAGTTACAGGATGATCATGTATCGTTTTTCATTTACCACGAAACCAGCGATGCCAATAACAATCACTTTGAGCGATTTGAAAAAGCCATACAAAGCGAACTGTTACAGCAGGCCATAGCCACGAAAATTGTAAAAACAGCCAAAGTAGTAGCCAGATTATATACGATGCAGTTGCAGGAGTTGGGAAATTATTAAATATTTACGTCCTTCGGCTTCGCTCAGGATTTCATGCTACAATGTATGCAGGTATTTGTGAGCGCAGTCGAACGATGCGCCTCCGCACGGCTGCGGTTACCGTATAGACTAAAACTTTCACTATGTTGCACAAACGAGAATATTTTGAACATCTTGAAAATAATCCCAGGGACCCGAGTCACTGGCATGCGTTGTTTCTCGACAAAAGCATTCCGTTTAGTCCCGATGCCAAGGCTGCATTTCTGTACGATTCAAGCAGCAAATCGAAACAATTTCTTTATCCGTTTATTCGCGTATTTGCGCGTTTGGGAATAATATTGTTGCAGATTTTCAAAACAATTGTGCCCAATGTGATCAATGCGCCCAAAACGTTGCATAAATGCTTATACCTGGGTATGAAGTATTTTATTACACCCGAGGCCAATTATCTTATACTACGGCATTTTGTGCTTGGCTCAGAAGTTTTACGTTTCATAAAAGACAACGTAAAAAACGTTGACGATATTCCGATGCATCCTTTAAGGCCCCTGGAACTAACAGCCGTAAAGGACAATCTTTTTTTACAACACGATTTGAACCTGTATAATTTCATCATCAACCTTAACAATGCAATGGACAAAAATGGCGTAGTCATTCACAAGGTTGAAGCGCCCAATTACAACGCCATTACCACCGGCGACAATTTTGCCTTTGCCCCCTTTCGCGATAAATGGACGAACTGTATTGATTTATCATCGGCCATTGAAATCTTCACCCCTGTTTACCAGTTCTTTTTAACCGACAACGATTTCTGGCGCGCCAGCAACTCGCTGCAGTTAGACGAAGTGATCGGTCTGTACGCCGCTACTATTTTGAATTGCCCCGAAAAACTCGTAGCGCTCAACAACAAGCACCCCATGATTCCACTGCCCACGACTTCCGCCGCCTTTCGGCTGATATTGCATGGGCTATCAACAGAAGTGCTACATGCGTTGCTGGTGCAGAATAAGCTGGAGGCGGAGAAAAAGGCGGTGGTGGTGGGTTAGTTTTGTCTTAGTTTCTGTCTAATGCCTAACCCCCATTTTTCAACCGTAATGTGTAAAAGGAAGGCACCACCAAAAGCCCATAAATAATAAACAGGCAATTGAATCCAGATACTATTTGGAAATCTGGGTCTTATTGCAAATTCGAAAATTGTCATATGAACCAGATATATTGAGCTATTACTTTCGCTTCACTTTTTCAGAATTGGTTACGATCTTATTTTTTATTGTTCATCATACTTTTCAATTCTGCCATTTGCTGCTTCAACAGTTCAAGCTCTGTATTTTGTTTTTGTAATTTCTTTTCCTGCTCAATCATATATAGTGTCATTTCCTCAACTTTTTTTAATAAGGCAGCCTGATTATCTGCTACATCAATTCCTTTCTTTTCTACCTCTGCTGCTGATGGCATACCCGGCAAATGACTATTTTGTTTGATAAATTGTTCCAATTCAGTCAGTGTTGGAAGATGGTACTGTTTGCTGAATACATAATCGGGCCAGACGCCGGTTTGCGTAATTCTCATTTTTTGCGCAGAAACAGTACCATTCACAGCAAGATCAGAAGTAAAAATATCGTTTATCGCTAAAGAAGAAGCATCGCGATAATACAGATTTCCATTTGCATCGCATACAAGAACACGTGTTTGACTACTATCATTTGTTAAGCCGGCAAATCGAACTGTACCGGTGGTATGTAATTGTGCAGAAGGTGTTTGTGTGCCAATACCTACACGCCCTGCCATATTCACTGCCAGACCCGGTATATTCATTCTGCCAAGGACTTTTAATGAAAGTTGTTCATCAGGTAAAAGAGGATAGTATCCCGGATCCATAGTGACTAATGTTCCTGTAAAAGCAGATCCTATCTGATTTGAAAATAAATGCTGATCACCTGAATAGTTGGATTGATATACAATTCCTTTGAATGTAATAATTCTGGACGCATTACCTGAATTATCAAAACCTAAGCCATTACCAAAAACGGCGGTGCCACTGCCCTGGTAAAAGTTGCCAGCCAGTTGTAGCTTACTGCCATTATCAGTTGTTGTTCCAATTAGTGTGTTATTAAGGAAATAATTGGCTGTATTTAAATAAGGTGAAATTCTTACATTATCAGTACCTGCATTTTTAAAATATAGAAAATTGTATAGATGTTCATCTCCATATTTTCCAACAAAAGGCAATCCATTTGACAATCCCTGCGGCCCTGCATCTAATACATATTCGGTATTTCGCAGACTGACATTTGCACCAGTTGTTACCGGTGTGACAGTAAATTTAATTTCTGTGAGAAAATTAAAAGTGGCCGGAATAGCCACACGAAAAAAACCACTACCGTTTGTCGCAAGATTAACGTTACTTGAATATGGCCCGAACCACGAGCCAGATGAACTTTTCATTAGTACTGATACTGATTGGGGAACTCCATCATTCCAGAATGAGAAATACATATTTCCCTGAGGATAAACAACACCATTATAGTCCTGAGCAATTTCATGAGAAGGAATTACTATATCGATAGTAACACTTCCATCAGCACCGGTCGTAGTGTTCGCGGTAAAGCGGGAAGCATAATTATACAGAATGTTATCTAATTTGGAAATAAAAGGATCATTTGCCATGTAATTATGGTACTGGGAAATAAAATGGTTGAACAATATCGCATTGGTTCCTATTAAATTCCCTGTATTCGTAATTGTAGCCGTTCCAACTCCTACATTTCCGCTGAAATAACTATTACCATTTACATTTAATTTATTACCATTATCATTAGTAGTACCAATTAACACGTTGCCTCTTTTTGAAATACGAACCCGCGCGGTATCGCTTGTATAAAAATCAAGATCATTATCATCGAGCGTTCCAAGTATGCCGGTTGTACCAAAAGCATTTCCACCCTGCATCCAGCTATTCAGGAAGCTCAATGTATCACCGCCAACGAGATACTGGCTGTTATTTATTTTTTGCAATGCCCTTCTAAACTCCGTTCTTCCCCTGCCTTTATTAAACAAAAAGCCAGGGATGGTTTGCGTATGGTTTTCAATAATCAGTTCGGCGGTATCGCAACTGTTGGTGATCTTTACACTATCGGCTTTGATGGTGTATACATACTGGGCCTGCAGGGCTTTTTCGATGCAGAGCAGGATTAAGAGGAACAGGAATTTTTTCATTATTATTTTGGTTGGTATATTTTTAATTTTTAGCAACTATCATCCAGTTACCTCCATTTGCTACTACGGTAACATACGCCCACTGATTTACAAGTGAATAAGGATTTGCACCATCTATGAACTGAGATGATGATGTGGATATATTTACATTGTTACTGCTGTTATCTGTTTTCTTAATGGTATAGGTTTGACCATCCCGACCAGTGGCAGAAGGTAGTGTCACAGTAATAGCACCGCCGGAAGCGCTTGCAAAGATATACTCGTCGGTATCTGTGATAGTGGTGTTACCGGTTATATTACGTATGGCAGATTTGTGACCTGACGTTGTTATTGTGTTGTCGAAGCGGCCGGTTCCGGTAACATGTAATGATGCGGATGGATTATTAGTGCCAATTCCAAGTTTACCATCACCATCAAATCGTGCTTTTTCTGTACCGTTTGTAAAGAAAGTTATCGCTCCCTTCGAATATGGATATCCATTTAAACTATCAGAATAAATTCTTGTTTCTACATTACTTGTTACAGCATTTCGGTAAATGCCGCCACCAACATCACCATTCCCAAATTTAAAATCTACGTAGTTATTACCTATTTCTGCAACTGAAACATAATTGTAAGTAGTATGCTTTGCTCTTATGCAAACTCCGGTATTAGTAAAGCCAAGATAGGTAGTATAAGTATTTCCATAAGTGGTGTTAAGATTACGTCCTATATAGGAAATCCCCCCATTGGTTCCTTCTGTCCAGATATCTCCCATTACATGCAACTTTGCAGAAGGCGTGCTTGTTCCAACACCTACCCTGCCACTACTATCGATCATCACGCGCTCAGATCCATTGGTACTGAAATTGATGCGGCTATTATTGACAGTACTTAGATTAGAATAAATTTGAGTGATGCCGGATTCTGCAGACCTGGAAATTCCACCACCGGGATCGCCGTTTCCAAATCTGAAATGCAGACTGTTATTCCCTAAATCGGCTGTTGAGGTAAAACCATTTGGGTTGAATCGTGCTGCGATGTAAGTTCCATCATTCTCATAACCAAGAAAAGTACTATAAGAACCGGTGAATGAGGGATTGTAACCGATAAAAGATCGACCATTATTCGCCCCTCTGGTAATAATATCACCTTGTACATCGAGTTTTGCGCCGGGTGAATTCAATCCAATTCCAATATTACCTGATCCCGTAAAGACGGTATTAAACCCGTTCATTGGAATTTCCCTGTTACTATACAAGGCCGCCGGATTACCTGTTGCGCCAACCGTTTGCCCCAATTGCACATCTCTTCCTGATAAACTCACTCCATTGTTTGCGGTTGCAGCTCCCCGTACTAACAGCGTGTCACCTCCAAAAACCAAGGTAGAATCATTTATTTTTACCACTCTTCTAAACTCCGTTCTTCCCTTTCCTTTATTGAACAAAAAGCCAGACACATTTTGCGTGTGGTTTTCTATGATCAGTTCGGCTGTATCGCAATTGTTGGTGATTTTTACACTATCGGCCTTGATGGTGTACACATACTGGGCCTGCAGGGCTTTTTCAATGCAGAGCAGGATTAGGAGGAACAGGAATTTTTTCATACCAGTTTGGTTGGGGGTTGCTGATTATAATTAGTATTTTTTTAATTACTTATTTTGTAAACCACTGCGATCCGTTACTATACATTTCAATTACACCATAATTGCTGCTGATTACTTTTGATGACGCCCCATCAATTGTTCCGCCGGCGGTTACATTAATAGTTATATTGTTTGTACCTGCGGTACCGCTTTCATCTTTTATAATCAGAATATGATTTATCATACCTGAAGCCGCAGGCAAAGTAACGGTGCGAGCAGCAGTAAGCGACGTATAAGCTATCAGGTAATCGGTAGCCAATGCTGAATATCCTGCGTCATTAACAGCTGTCCTTGTAATTTGAGGAGTGTTCCATGCCGCCATTTTAAAAACGTTGCCACTGGCATCTACTACCACAGGTTTATAGCTGGCAGTGTCGGATTTGATAATGATATTGGGCATTTTAAGGGTATCGCTTATGAAAGTGGTACCGTTCACCTGTAATTTGGCTCCGTTATCAGCAGTTACAACGTTACTTGAAGAAGGAAGTATAACACGCTGCGTAATGTTAGATACCACACATACGTTATTTAAATCAGTAGTAACATAAGAACCTAAAATACTTGTATTGGTAATTGTACTGGCAGTATCTGAAGTTTGTTTCCCTGAATTTATTCCTACAAACAAACAATCTGTATATTTCCCTGAAGTAGCGTTGGCGCCTTTGGGATTTAAGAATATTGAACTTGTGGCTTCACTGCCCGGAAAAGAACTATTACCGCCTCCGGCATTGTGCCCAAGACATAAACTAAGGCTTCCGGTTTTAATTAATGTACCGGCATTGGTACCAAATGCGTTATTACCTACTCCGGTTGTTACATATCGTAAAGGACTGGCCTGGCCAACAGCATTGTTAAAGGGGCCTGTTGTACAGGAAGCCAGCGCAAGGTGACCAATTGCCAGATTTTCATTAACCGTTGTATTCGTTAAACAACTTCTACCAATTGCAATAACATTGTGTGGCGACACAATAGCACTTGCACAGTCATTTCCTATAATAATACCATCTCCGCCGGTTATTTGAGTACCGCTGTTTGTTCCCATAACAATAAGGTTTGCCGAAGATGCTACTGCTGAAATATTTGTTGAATTTCCCAGTCCAAAGAATGCTCTTGTAGCTGTGGCTTTTTGTCCAAGCATTCTTACAGTACCGGCGTATATGCCATTGCTGTCTGTTTTATCATAACTATATGAACCGGTATTCTGAATGGTACCAATACCATCATCTGTTGTTCTTCCTTTAATAAGCTTTCCCGTTCCCGTGAACAAAAGATTGTACCCATTTAGTGGAATTTCCCTGTTAGCCTTTAATGCCGCGGGATTACCCGAAGCGCCTGTCAACTGCCCCAACTGCACATCCTGACCACCCATACTTAGTCCGTTATTCGCGGTTGTATTGCCCCGTATTACCAACGTATCGCCTCCCAACACCAGCGTTGAGTCATTTAGTTTCACCACTCTTCTGAACTCCGTTCTTCCCTTTCCTTTATTGTACAAAAAGCCAGGCACATTTTGCGTATGGTTTTCAATGATCAGTTCGGCGGTATCGCAACTGTTGGTGATTTTTACACTATCGGCTTTGATGGTGTACACATATTGTGCCTGCAGGGCTTTTTCGATGCAGAGCAGGATAAGGAGGATGAGGAGTTTTTTCATGTCGTTTTGGTTGTGATTTAATACTATGTTGTCTCTTTATTATTACTAAAATTGTTTCTACCTCGGGCACGCAAGATGCAATCCCACAGGCCAAGACCTCAATCTCGCGCCAGTTTAGGCTCTACATTTCAGAATTTACAGAATTGGTTTAACTTGCAATTATGATTAAATTTTTCAAAATAATAGCTGTCGTCTGTCTATTCTATGCTTGCCATCAAGAGTCTACAAACAGACAGACCTCTATAAGTTTAAAAAAACTTAAAGAAGATAGCCAGCAAGCAGTAGATTCAGTAATGAATAAACTAGTCATAAAATATTCCATATATGAATACGCAGACAGCATTTCTAATTTTGACACTAGTTCAAATGGGCTTACTAAATTAGATTCATTAATACTTCTTTATCCAAACGATGACAAGTTTCATTTATATCGCGGAAACTGGTTCTTTAATAAAGACGAATATCAAAAATCCTTAAATGAATATAATTTAGCAAGCAGCATTTCGAACCATCAATATCCTGTTTTACAAGATAAAAAAGCCCAAGTATATATTAAGTTGAATAAACTTAATGAAGCTATTAATATGTATCGAACAGCCTCATTAGACAACAAATTTTATTATCAAAAATTAGCGCATACATTCCTATTGAATAATACAACAGATAGCGCTTTATATTATTATTCATTGTATTTACAATCTCATCCAGATGACATAATCATTAGAAATTATTTAGATTCATTAAATAAAATATTGAATATTAAAAGATAGTTTATTAACCGCCTGCTTTTTCGTCTTTTACACTATTTTGCTCCTTCTTCTTTATTGATGGAATATAATTAGGTGCATTCTGCATAAAATCTAATCGTTTAGGTGTTTTAATTTCCTGAGGAATAGGATTATATTTTTTGAAAATTTTTATTCCGATATCATAAATTTCCTGATTATCAGAATTATTAACACCAGATAATACAACGTTCATTATACTAGATAGATCTTTCGTATTCAAGTATTTTGGATCAATTAAGCCTTCACTTGCAGCATTAATCACATTATTCGCAGCCTTACTAAACTTATTCTTAACTTGATCTAAAACAACATCCCTTTCACCTTCAATCGAATAATTTATATATCCCTGCACCACAACAATTGCCGCATTTACTATAAGAATTCCTTTGGCTGCAGATCTCGTTGATCCTGAAGGAGGAGTATATGGCAACTCCATAGGATTACCATTTATATCTTTGCTGGTAGGAAGCCTCGCAAGTTCAGCAAGTGGGTCTGATAAATTATCAGCAATTTCTGTGGGATTATAGCCTGGGGGCAATGGACACACGGGAGCATCAAGTGGTTTGCCATTGTTTGTTAGTGAAAAAGCAGCAATTTCTGTTGAAATGGCATTGCTCATTTGAGTTTGGCCGTTTTTGTCTGTCCATACTCTAACGCCCCCCAATGCTTCATTTGCATTACGATAGTTATTTCGAGCAATTTCACCTAAATTATCTACATTTAATAAGATACGACCATTGTAAACAGATATCTTAGCTTTATCACCTCTTAAATATTCAAGTCCATCTAAATCAATTCCATCAATCGGTCTATTACTTGAAAACTGATATGGCGTTAACATTGAATACTCTTTTGTAATTGGATCCACACTCAAAAACCGCCCCAACCTCGGATCATATATCCTCATCCCATAATCCTGCTGAATCCCCTCTCCCTTCACCTCATTATCATTCTCCTTACCATTAAACCCATATCTATATCCGCTCACATTATAGCTTCTTCCCACCTGCAACATCCCAAACGGATAATAATCCTGTGCACTCACTACCTGCGGATTGAAATAATCAACGGTGCTGTCGTTGGAGGAAACCCCCAACTTTTTATCATTCACAGTTACCAGCACATTGCCCAAATGGTTGCTTAGTTCAAAGAGCTTATTGCCTCTGGCAAAGGTAAAGGTATATCCTTTGTTCAACAATGGCATGGTGGTATCATTAGTCACAAATGCACCAGCTACATCGGTACTGCTTCTTAGCATCCCCAGACGACTACTGCCATACACATGTAGCTCGGTTTGAGAAAGATGACCACTGTTTACGGAATCGTTACCGGATGAGTACACACTCATCACATTGCCCTGCGCATCCCTTACGTACCAGGTAGTAACCCCCTGGCCCCATGAAGGGGGAATTACAGTTTTGCTTATGCGGTTGCCGCTTGCATCGTAGGTATACGAAATATTAGTGCCGTCGCTTTTAATGATCCGACTGATCTTTCCATATACCGTCCAGCTGATGCTGGTGATTTTTTCTGCGCTGTCTTTTATTAAATTACCAATGGGATCATAGGTATAGTTACCGGCTGACTGATTATCAATATCTACATCATAATTTCCTGCTGGCACTGTATCATTCACATGATCCAGCCGGTTGGTGCCCATTACATAACTATAAGTAAGGCTATCCATGCCCAGCGGCTTGCCAGCGAAGGTGTTGTTTCCATTTCGTTTGTATCCTAAGATGTTGCCGTTTGCATCATAGCTTACGCGTTCCTGGAAGTCGTTTAGTTTGGCAATGTTACTCCATGCACTACCTGTTTTATGCCAGGCATCCATGGCGACCAGTCTGTTCAACTGATCATACTGATAATTGTATAGCATAGGGTTGTTCAATGCCCCGATATTCACCGCCATGCTGCTGATGTTACCATTATACAACGGCCTGTAGTCACTACCAAAAGTAGTTGTATCCAACCCTGCATCCTGTGGCGTGACCCCGCTAATGGCGAGATAGTCGCCATTGAAATAATTCAGCATTACATTATAAGCTGACTTACCCACTATGCTTCCTGAACTACCATCTGCTTTTAAAGTATATCCTGTTCCGTTATACACATCTGGGTTGATCGACTTCATCCATCCCTGCAGGTTATACGCATAGTTTATGCCCTGTACCTGCTGCTCGCCTAATATGGTTCGGGCCAGCGGTCCGTGATCGTAATATTGGTAGTAAGCGTCGTTATCCCAGTTGATGCTATCAGCACTGGTGAGCACATTGGTAATGCGGTTTTCGGCATCATAAATGTATCTGTGATAAAATGCATCGCGCTGACCAGACTGGTAACTTACCTGATTTACCTTGCCACTTACGAGATCATAGTCGTATACGATTTTCTTAAAGCGGTTGCCGTTGGCCTGCATTGTACCAAACTGGTAATCCTGCAGCAGCGTATCTACATTGCCCAGAATATCATAACTGTAATAGGTGCTGGCAGCTGCAGAATCTCTGCTTAATTCAAATGCCGTGTTGTACAAACAGCTTCTTGATACCCGGTTACGCAGGTTGCGCGCTATTATAAACGGTTGTACCGGCGTATATTCCTGATCATATACGGTTCTGGTAATTTGCTCTGCAGTTGAGGCTGCGTTGCTCAGCCATGTATTCAGCAATGATTGATTCCGGCTGACACTATCTGCAATGCCTGTACTGCTGCTTAATTGTCCTACTTCAGTAATACGGCCTATAACATCAAACTTCGTATAACTGTATTGCGTACTATCTTTTTGTTTTGCATTCTGCGACACGCTCAGTCTTCCTAATCTATCGTACCAGAAAAGGCTGCTGCCTCCATCAGGTGTATGTTGCGCTACTACCTGGTTCAATGTGTTATAGCGATAATCGGTAACCAACATATGCTGTGGCAACAATTCGGTTCCGGCTGCGCGGGCCAGTCTTACCTGTGCGGTATCGGCTTCATGCACTCCGGCTGGTGGTACGGTGCGTATCAAGTTTCCGGCCTGGTCGTAATAATATAAAGTATAGTGATATTCTCTTTTCGGATGGGTTACGGTAAACGCTTCGTAGCGATATGCCTGTAAACATTTGGCGATATAATTTTCTTCAAAAGCGCCAGTCAATGAATCGCTGTAAACTTTATACAGTTCGGTGCCTTTACTTACCGCAAAGAATGTGCTGTCGGTACAGGTGCCGATATAGTCAACACTTGCCGGCGGAAACACGGGATCTGATTTGCCGCAAAGCCGTGGTCCTTCATAATCGTTGAAACAGGTGCCGTTACCCGGACAGCTTATTACAGAGTCGTGTGTAATAATCAATGGTACAGACGCCATTGTCATATCGGTATATGCGGGCGTAACAAACTGACTGCTTTCAATAGCCCAGTCAATGCGGGTCATTGTGGGATTGGTGGTTCCCAGGTCGATGGTGTTGTCGTAGCAGGCATTGCCCGGATGCAGCACCAGCATCATCATCTGATCGTTGTTATCGCCTGCTATCGCAAAGCTGCTGTCGCTTTTTTGTATGATACGTCCAACGGTTTGCGTGCCGGGGAAGGCCGTTTCGGTTACCCACATTACCGAACCTGATGCATTTACGCGTTGCCATATTATGTGAGATCCGCCATTACCTTTTTGTGCAACGATATATCCGCCGTCGGAAGTGGGAAATACAGCTGATGCCTCCATTTTGGTGCTTCCATCGGGTATATTGAAGCGCTGGTACGACAATACATCGCCTGCATTCGATACATTGATCACCGATACCTGTTCATTGGTGGTGCTCAGCTTGTCGGCATTATTCACCATGATCAGGTAGCCATTCGATGTAGGATAAATATCCCTGAACCAGCAGCTGGTGTTCGACGCATTATCGGCATAATGCCAGTAATTCAGCAAATCTCCATCGTTTTTATTCACCTTGTATACAACACCATAATATCTGTCGCCGAGGTTGTGGTCGTAGGCGGCACCGGTTACCAGCAGGGTATCATTCTGCTGCAATAAGCCATAGGAAGGTGCACCATCATAACTAAGCGAATCGGCTCCGGGTGTTATACATTCAAAACTGTTGTTCTGTAAACGGCTGGTACCAAAACGATGCACCCAGTTGATGGTACCATCGGCCTGCAGGCGGGTTAGCAAAAACTCGCCATGGCCTGTATGCTGATTAAATATACCCAACGCCGCATAACCGCCATCGGTGGTTTGTATAATATCGTATCCGCGCTCGCCATTGGGCGTACCAAAGCCGATCGTTTTTTTCCAGGCGGTATCACCGCTTGCATTGGTTTTTACTACCCATATGGCGCCGTTTGCATAGTGACCCGATTTGGTGGTACCAATGGCTATATACCCGTTATCGGCAGTACGTTTTATCCTGGTAAAATAATCATCGCTACCTCCGCCATATCTTTTTGCCCATTGTATAGTACCCAGGCTGTCGGTTTTAACAATCACGCCATCCCGTATGGGATTATTATCAATGGTTAATCCTGTGTAACCCGTCATTACATAACCGCCATCGGGCGTTGTTTGTATATCTTCCAGTTTACCGGGTTCGTTCGATAAAAACAGGTTGCCGATATGGCCGTCGATACATACCGTGGTGTTGCTGATGCTTTCTGCCGAATCGGCGCATTGTTTCATGAACTGCAGGTATTCCCAGGCCTGCAGCGAATAACCAAGCCGGTTATTCATATAATTCTGAAAGAGTGTGTTGCGTTTTGTTTGTATGGTATCATTAGCATCTGCCAATGCAGGGGTATCAACCGGGTATTGCTGCAGGTAACTTTGATACAAATCGCTTACCACTGTACAGGAAGTACATACTTCTCCTGCATTACACTGAAATGCAGGCGGCAGGTATATGGGCTGGCTCAAATAGGTACATACATTACCCGATTCGCCGGGTATTTTTGCATTGGTACACAATTCGCGCAACGTTCGCAGATCGCTGTCGGTCATGGTAACGCCCTGCGTTAATTTTACATAAGCTGAAAATGTCACGAACCGTAAGCGGCTGTTTTTATACTTCTTATACAGGTCGGTAATAATTCCGCACTCGCAATCAGAGGGTTTGGTGTATACCGGTTTGTTATAATATACCGGTTGTTTGTCGTAAGGCGCCGGAGCGGTGATTAGTTCGGCATTGCATTCAAGCTCATTGGTAATATTGTGCGAGCTGTTGTAAGCGCTGATGATTTCCTGAAAACTGTGATAGCCCTGGTAAGTAACACCTGCAGGCAAACTGCTTGCACCAAAAGGATGATCGATATCGCAGGCCTGGCGGCAAAGCCCCTTCAGCAAGGGTAAAATGGTATCGCGCAAAGCTGCATTGGTATAAGAGCAGGGCGATAACTCTGCAGCCCACTGGTTGGCCATAGCGGCACAGGTGCTATCGTAATACGCATTCAGCTGTTGTTGCCCTTCGATTTTAGCCTGTGACACTTTACCGGGATCACTGGCATAATCGAGTCCGTTTTCACTGATCACAGTTTTGGTGTCTTCGGTAAATTGCGGATGATGTCCATTTTTTACCAGTTGGGCGCGGGTAGGCATCGTTGTATAGGCCGGGTTGGCAGGCGTGCAGCCAACCGGATGATTTACCAGGTCGTTAATAATTTCCTGTTTGGCGTTCAGATACATTTGTCTGAAACTTTGCCAGGCCATATCGAGATCGCCATCGCACCAGGTAGTATCGAAATTATGCGTCTGGTCGGCATTGTAATAATTTACGCAAGGCGCATTCCCCGAATCGCATTTTACCACAATATTGGCCATGCTCCACATGTTCACTGTTGGCCCATTTTGCAATTTCATGTAATCGGTCAGCTTTTTCTCAAGCTCGGCCTTTCTTTCGGGTAGCGTAATTAACGGATCAAGGTTATTTGTATTTATTTGATATGCATTAAATGGATACCCGGTATTGCCGGTTGGGTTCAGATAACCCGCCGCCCGTGCATCGCGGAAATTACTTACTGCTTCCATCTTACGGTCCCACACATTGCTTGCCCTTACCGATTCCAGCATTTTGAACTTACAATATTCGGGGTGATAAGGCAGCAATGCGTCTGCCCAGGATGTACGGAAGTTTTGAATAAACTCATTCATGTTCAAGGTATTCGGGTCTACCATCATATCATTTTTCATGTCATACACTTTGTCGGACTGGCCAACAACGTCGAGGTAGTGCACATTCCCAAGCCTGAATACCGGTACATAATAAAGCGTATCCCTGGGATCTACATAAAAAATAGAATAGACGTCGATATTTTCTTTTACAGGATTTGCATATTGTCCGTAAGGGGGCGTCATGTCCTGTAACATAGCCGAGCGAATATCATTATCGGCCGATGCGCTATCGCCGCAAATGGCGTCGCAGTCTTTCAGTGCATTCTGATATGCCAGGGCTATTTGCGTGCTATAAGCTGCAGTATCTGCAGAGGATATGCCTGCTTTGGTAATAAAATTATTTCTGAAGTGGTCGAAGGTGCCTACACTATCGCGACAAGTTTTACAATCGGGCAAGCATTCTGTGCTGGTTTGTGCAATGAGCGTGCGTTGCTCATTGATAAAATCCTGAACAGATTTACAGGTATTATTGGGCAGGTATACGCTATCCCTGTAATAAACATAGGCATCGCGGTTTACCGTTAGCTGTTTGGTTATCTGATAGCTACCTTCATTCAGGAACAGGGAGAAACTCAGGTTCATAGGTGAAGGAGAGCAGGTGTTGGGTATAGCGCCGAACGAAAAATTATGAATTACCGTATCAAAGGCTTTGCTACCAGGCAGCAACTGGTTATTACAGTTATCGGTTATGGTTATCTGCAGATCGTACAGGCAGGTATAACATATATTCTGCGTGTCGCAACTTTTTTCAGTAATGGAAGTAGGATCTAACCGGTAATTGAAGTTAAACGTGTCGGCCATGGGCACTACCAGCGATTTCTGGTTCACCATACTCCAGTTTTGCAGGAAGCGTGACCCAGAATCGGCCAGATTTTCGGTGATCATGGTTTTCACATTCGAAGGCAATGTAGCCATACCTGCAGGGGCATAGCCTGTAAGGGCTGTAGCGATGGTACGGCCATGCATATCTACATAGCTCACACTGTACTGACCGTTGGCATCGCGTACCATATTTTTAAAGTAGTGCGAAAAGTGGCCTACATCCGTTCCAAATAGGGCATCCAGTTCTTTTTGATCGGGTGTGCCATAAAAATATTTGGTTTCGTGCCTGCTGCCCAACTGGTGATCGGGTCCTACCCCGCCCTGCCGGCTGATGCGGCCGGTGGCGTCCTGCGTATATTCGGTTTCTGTAAAAGGATAATTTTGCGCATCGGGTATGAACTGGTTGATCCCTGTTTTTTTGTTGGGATTGTTGGGAGAATAATACAGGCTGGCCCCCGAATCGGCGCTCATCGGCGTGGCATGCACCGAACAATATAGATCGGGACTGTACAAAGAGTCGTAGTTACTCTGGTCGTATTCCTTATTATTAATATTTACATTGAAATTATCTCTGTACTGAATAATATTTTTCAGTGAAGGGGCCGGCATTACCTGTATGGCAGGCCTTCCCTGGTAATCGTAAAAAGTTTCGGCAACAATGGTATTATTGGTGGTATTGTCTTTGGTTATGGTTTGGCGGCTCTTCAAGCTACCATCGAAATATTGAACCACTACTTTCCTTTTTCCTTCTTCGGCAAAACTGATGTTCGACTGCCAGTTCAGCGGCCGTTCATGACCGGTAAACTGATATTGCCCCATTACCGATGTGGAAGCATCTGAGCTCCATATGGCGGTTATTACCGAATTGGCTTTTCCCAGTTGCACCGGCCTTACTCTTATAAATAAGGTACCTGAATTGTCGTAAATAAGCGGAATGTTATAGGAGTTGCCAGTAGCGGTTACCCGGGTAGCATTGTGATAAAAGATCAATGCAGGATTGAGCGGGCTGCCATATTTATTGGCGGCCAATGCGCTGCTATCAATATAAGTCCACTCCACATCGTACTGATCGGCTCCGCGTATGGCCGTCCAGGTTACCGGTAATTCATCGGCTTTGGGATCAGTCGACGGCGATACGGTAATATTGGAAATCGTATTGGTACAGGAGAAAACATATTTTGGTTTGGCTGTTAACTGGTTTTCTACCATCAGTACAGATGCTACATCCCATGTTGCACCGTGTTTATCTACCGACAATATTTTAACAGTTACCCGGCGTCCGCCATTAAACACAAAACTGTTTCGGGCATTGTAAGGGTGCGCCGAATCGTAATTAATGGTAAATGATTTATCGATCGAATCTATTGCAGACCCATTGCTGTAAATGATGCGCAACTGAACGGTGGCCGTGAAAGCAGTTCGCAGGTATAATGGCGATGCCTCATTTATTTTCAGCGTAATTACATTCTGCACCGAATACCCCGTATCGAGGTTGCCGATGGATGCAGCATTAAAGAATGCGGAATCTTCTACCGTGCGGGAAGAATCTGCATGCAATTGATTTTTGCTGCCATCGAGAATAGCTCTTGCAACAACGCCTCCGCCGTCGCCTGCACGTGCTATAACCCCGGTACAAATAAAGCCGATCAGTAGTAATATGCGGTAAAAGGAATGGGTCTGCATTTGAATCTTATTTTATGCCCCTTTCATTTTTTTAATTGCTGAAAAAGGTTCGCTGGGTTAATTCTTTGGATAAGGTTACAGTTTTGATGAGGCCAGAAATATCCGGTAATCTTTATATTGTTCCGATGGCTCATATTTTCCTTTCCCAAGGCGCGTAAAATACCGGCCCTCATCAAACAACGCGTCGGTAAACTGCCCCTGCCGGTACTGGCTAAACACAATTTCTATGCGCCCTTCAGGTTGGTACTGTCCGTTATTGCCGGGCTGCATGAGCTGATCTTTTTCAACCAGGCCTGCGGTATATAATTCATACACTACCTTCTGAAAATAGCCGGTCGATTCGTTGATGAGCATCGTCATACTCTTATACGTTTGCCCTGGTGGAAAGATGATATTCAGCGTAGCAATGCCTTTATTACGTGTCACCCGTGTTTGAACCCCGTTTAAATGTGTCAGCACCGAGTCGAGCATGTTCACAGGGTCGGTAAACTGCGTTGCTTTGGGGGTTGACAGATAAATTAGTTTTTCATCTTTTATTACCTGAATGGTGTACTTATCATTGGTAATCGTTTCCATCTCTTCGAGCAGAAACCGCATACGGTCTTTGTCCATGGCCACTTCGCCCGACATGGTATCGATATAATTATCCGGCTGATTTTTATTGGCATACCGGTATAGTATGTGAAAGCTCAGATAACCGGCAGACTTATATGCCTGTTGCGCTTTTTCCATAAACTGTTTTACGCCTGTGGTATCGGCCGCTGATGTAAATGCACTTATCAAAAGGCAGCCCATAAACATCATTAAAAAAATCTTTTTCATATCTCCTATATTAATTGAACCTCACTTTTTCATTTCACATTTTTAATTTCTTATTCTTCATTTCTATTGATCTTCCTTCAACAATGCACTTCGTGTTTCCTTAATTGTTTGTACGCCGCGTTCTGTTTCTTTCTTCAGACGAACCAGCGTTCCATCATCGTCGTATTCGTAAAAAGTGGCATAGTTGTTTTCATCCAGCTCAGCCATCAGCCGCAGGTTTACCGCATTGTACACATACGATTTCATTTGTGCATTGTAGGGATGAATGCGGATATCGTCGAAATAAGTAGTGGCCGAATCGGATGCCTGCAGGGTTATGGTCATTTGCGATGCATTGGCCGGTATATCTACCACGCCCTCGTATCGCTGCCAGCCTTCAACAAGGTTACCTGAAGGGCTCAATTGTATTGAAGTCACATTACCATTCGCAACAAAACCAATCAGTATATGATTGCGGGTGTAACTTTTACAAAGGCAGCTATTATCTTCTTTTACCCAACCGCCAACAACCACCCGTTTTCCGGCTATAGGAGCAAAATTTGGCAGAATGGTGTTTTTTGAAGCGAGCATCCCTTTGAGTTTTGCACCACAGTTGTCAGACATCTGTGCAGCTGTTAATTGCGCATTAACTGAATCGGCAGCCGGTTGCAGGGTAACTCCTATGCTCGTCAGGCTATCCTGGTCAACCTTTAAACTGTATAACCCTGTATGCGCCTGTACTGTAGTGAAATCAGCCGCATAAGCCGAGAAATCGAAAGGCCGGGCAACAGGGCAATACATATCACAGTTGTTTGTTTCGAAGCCATAGTCTTCAAAGCCATCATAAGCGCCTTCCTGAAAATGACTGTTTTGCAATACAGCCGTTGGCAGCGTTAAACCATATCCATACAAACCGGCGTTATAGCGGCCGAGCGGATCTTTATTTTCCAGTTCAAATCCTTTCCGGTTAAACATAGTGGTTTGACTGTTCCATACCCAACGGGTGGTGTCGTACGACGGAACCCAGCGGTTGTTCTGCAATACCCAAAAAGGTGCAAAATCTTTTATCGTACCATTGGTGCGGGTATTTACAGGTTGCAACGGATCAGATTCCATCCGGCGGCCATAATATACATAGCTGCGCACGGGACGGTAGTTACCCAATATACCATACAGATAAGGATTTACGGTAGTATCGGTGATGGCGCTGTAGCATAAAGGACTATTGATATCGGTGCACTGTATGGTAGAGTTGTAGGTGAGCACCGCCCCAAAAGTATCTACCGGTGGTGGCGGTACCACATAGGTTACTTCGATCACCGGTCTTTTTGCAGCATCGGCGTATCGTTGCGAATAATACGTTGAATAATAATTTCCGTATCCGCTTTGCAGGTAACCGGGTATACCTGATGTCGTATCTACATTAACATGAAAATCTCTTGATCCCTGCGTTAGTATAAACGACCTGGAAAAATAAGTGCCGTTGCGAAGTCCTTCGACGTAATCTTTTACATCGATGGTATCATTCTGAAATGGCACCGTTCTTTTGCTTTCCCTGTGCCAAACGCTGTTGAGCGCTTCGCTATGGAATGTATCTAACGGCACTTTGGGGAACCAGCCGGGTTCGGCCAGCGATACGCTCATTGTATCTATAGGATTTACCGAATTGGCATTTGGCCACAGCGTACCATAATGCCCGCGCTGATCGGCCTGTAAAAGAAGATGCGCCGATAAAATACTGGCTGCGCCGGGTATCTGATTCAAATCATTGAACCGCATGATCGAAATGGCATTGCGGTCGTATCCGCCCAAATCGAGATTGGTTTCTACCAGCAGGCGATCCGAAACAGAATCTATGATGGTAAGCGAATCTCTGAAAGACGGGCAATTTTGGGCAGACAGCAGACTCGCTGAAAAATCAGGCGCAATGCGTACAGTCACTGTATCGGGTTGCGGTATTACTACGTTTGGTTTTTTAAATATGACCCCTTCAGATGTACATGTGCTGGAGGTCATTTCATAGAAGGATTGGCTGGAAGCTGCACGACGAACAAGGTCTATTTCAACACTACCGATCCGGCATTTATATATTGCACCTGTAGGATCAGTAGAAAGTGGTTTGAAATAGCTATTTAGATTATCCTGTAAAATAGGACAGTCACTTACATTAATATTAGCTGCACTCACCAGTTGCCCTATCGTTTTCTTTCCAAAAAAACCTTTTATAAACAATTTATTCGATGCAATGAGATAATCAAAGAACGGCTTCATGCATGAGCAGGCTTCGGCCTCAAACCTGGCACTATCAACAGATGTAGGAACACAACTTTTATCAAGATCTGTTTTTCGTTTATCTGCCACCTTCCAGTATTGCTGCAATTCACCGGCATCGGCACTGATTACGCGGGTAGTGGAATCAAATACAAGGCGATAATTCCCCCCGGCATCTTTAACCAGCGGGCTACGCAGTGACGCCACAGATCCTACTGCGCCATTTATGTTTCGACGGCCCGAACGCACCACTTTCACAGTTACATCGTTACCGGAGAAGGGCATTCCATTCTTATCAACCAAAAACAATTGTTGATTGCCGCCCTTTACCGTATTGGAATCTATCACCCATAATTTATAGGCATCCGGAAAACTTGCATAGGAATTGGTTGAACAGCCGTTTGTACTAATTGTTTCTTTACTGTATGCCAGCAGTTCGTCACCGGCAGTCAAATACAGGGTATCAAGTCCGTTTGTTCCATCGGTTATTTTACCGTTCCTTACCTGCAGATGGTTAATAATGGCGTCAATGTTTTTGTACGCAGGCTCAATACCCCGGTAAATCCAATGCGACGGATAGCTGAACTGGTAAACAGGATCATTGAATTCATTTTGCGTTCTTATTAGTAACGGATCGCCGGTTTCGGCATCGTACATCATATTTTTTGAAGACACCTTGCTGCCTTTTTCAATATGCACCACACTGTCGATGATGCCATACCGGTATATTATTTTGGTCATAGCAGCCGAACGGAACTGGTTCGTTTCCTTTTGGAACATGTTCCACACGGTGGGAACTATAGCAGGCCATCCGCCCACTTCAAACAGATCGGTATTTAAATTGATGTTAGCGCCGATAGATACCGAAGTCTGGTCGCGCATATCGGCCATCAGTTCCACGTCTTTACCAATGGTAGCAGCTGTGTCAATATTTCCGTAAGGATCGATGGTGGTAACCTTATTGTTCAGGTGTTGAAACTGCACCGACCCGTTATCTACCCTGTAATAATTTTCGGTATATGAAATCGGATGAACCGAATCGGTTTCAGCATAAGTTGCTTCCGACCGCAATTTTCCATTCATATCATTGAGCTCAACTTTAAACCCCTGCGAAATGGTCAGATAGCTTTTAGCATCTATGCGAAGGAAGTTTCTAAGCAAAGGCTTATATCTTTTTTTGGTATCATTATCAAACATCGACCAGTCCCAGGTAGTGGGGAAATCATAGGATGTATAGAACTTTGACTCGGCATAGCCGTTGGCCGAACGGGTTTTATCGGCATGAATGCTTCGTACCCGCACTTTGCTATACCCTATTGAAGCACCGGGGAAGAATGCTTCGCCCAATGGTTCTTCACTGTACTGGGCTGCAGAGGGGCCTAATATTGAAACACGGTCCTGGTATTCAATCGGGAGGTGAAAAGGATTTTCTTCTGCGCCGATAACGGGTTCCCAGGCAGCCACGCCGCTGCTGATGCGGACAGGCTTTCCATTTACATTTTGCCAGGTGGTATAATCATAATTTTGTCCGTATACCGTTTCCTTTTTCTTTGTCATAGCATTCCAATGATCATAGATCAGAACGCTTTTTACCCGCAACCCGCCACCATATTTTTTAAGCGTAGGGCAATTCAAACGTACATACGAACGGGAAGGTGTAGTATGAGCCACCCAGTTCTTTAATCTCGCAGTTTTATTAAAGCCATTTACCACATTGATTATGTCGCCCAGTTTAGGAGCAAACATCCGTATCAACTGAAAAAAGTTGAGATCGTCGCCAGGCTCCGAATCTTTATAAGCCTTAGAGGGCAGGTTCAACCGCAGATAATTTATAGCGGCCTGTGCAAGTGGGCTTAATGATCCGCCGCCATTGCCATCGTTGTTCACGCCGGCTATTTTAATCCATATAACATTCGGGTCGCTGGTAAAGCCATACCAGTTACCGGCAGCAAAATCGGGCTCAGCATAGCACGGTACATATTCAGAGCCTCTTCCATAATTATCGGTAGGCGGCATTTCGACCAGTATTCTGAAATACAATTTGCGCAATCCTTCGAGGTACCGGGCATACAACTCCTCTTTTGTGTTTACTGCTACAGGCACTTTAACATATGCATACAGGTAATCGGTTATGCCAAGGGTTAAATTAGCGGAAGAATATAGCCTGTCGCCATCGGGGCCGGAAGTTCCTGATCCAAAGCCTGTAAGCTCCATCATTTGAGTGCTGCGCCTGTTTTGCACGTACGCATAATCATCACTTTCATACTTCACTTTTATTCGGCCGCCGGATGGTAGTTTTATCGAATCCATGGTCCATGCGCCAGCATTGCCTGCAGCCAGTGCGCTATCCTGTAAAGCATATGAATAATCTGCATTATTCAACGGATTAGCCGTTGTAGCGCCGGGGTTTTGAGCCGGATTTTTATAGGTGCCCCATTTATCGGTAGCATTGGTTGTGTACCGGGGATTGTTATTATGATAATAAAATACATATGGATTAAGCTTACCTTTTTCATTGCCATTATAGGTAAACCAAATCTTTTTCAATGTTAACTTGCCCGAATCATTACTTAAGTTATACCTGGTGTGATTAACGCCCCGGCACAGTTCGTAGCTGTATTCAAAATGAACGGTTTTAACAGGTGTGGCATTTGACCCATGCGCTAAAAAGTCGGCTTTTGAATACAGATCGATCTGTTTCAGGCAAAAAGCTTTTCCATTATTTACCTTATCCCCTTTTTCACTGATCTCAAGCAGGTCTTCGCGGTGCTGCAGGGTAAACGTAGCAATCATGGTTTTTGATTCAATGGAATGCAGGTACCACATCTCTTTTTTACCACTGATATAATGCGCTTTATCATCGCGATTATATGTTTTCAATCCTTCATTGTAATTGGCGCTGTCGCTATATGGCGCCCGCCATTCAAACGGGCTGGCAATGCCGGCGCTTTTTGAATAATTAAACTTTACGGCGTCGCCAGGGTCATCGTCGCTGATGCCATTACCCGTTGCATCAACATAATCGGGCGACAAAATTCCGGTTAGTAAAAATGAGTGGGCATAGGCGGGTATTTCCTGCCGGCTGTAATAGCCTTGTTTACCGCTGTTATTTTGTGTACTATTTTCCTGGTCAGAAAAGGCGGTCATACCGCTTTGGGTATTTTCACGCCCGTTTTTTTCAACAGAAAAGCTTACTTCTTTCTGTACAATATTATATACCGGTATGCCATACACGTACCGGCGGCCGTCGGGGTTTAACACGTCTACTTCGGAAATATGACTGCTTTTACGGAAGTTGTTCACCCTGTCTTCGCGGGTAATTACATCATCTACAATAGCCGTATCAACAAATTTGGGAGGGTACAGGTATATTCCGTCAACTACATCATGATGTTCTTTTTCAAAAAGATGATTGGATTGATCAGGTCTCAACCATGCCAGGTGCATTGTGGCCTTTCCTCCGTACTCAAAGTATTCTAACCGTACCTTATAAAAATGGTCTTTTATCAGATTGAGGTTAACAGTACTCCAACCTCCATCGTAAAAGGGCGGCCGCCATTGGTTAATTACCAAACTATCATTGATCCATAAGCGGTATCCATCATCACCTCTTATGCCAAAGCCATAGGTTCCGGTCACCGGTGCTTTTATGCGTCCCAGCCAGCGGCCTGAAAAATTATCAACCGGTAAGTCAGAATAGGGGCTTCCATATTCCCAGTTATGAAATAAATCCGTTTCTAACCCGGGAGCATCTCTATAACCTCCTTTCAACTGGTTATTGTAATAGTAATAAGCCAGCAAACCTGTTCCTACACCGCCATTATCCTCTACTGAAAAATCATCACAATGACGTGGACTGAACTGGTTTATTTCATGGTGATAAATGTATTTATCCAACCCTATAACAGACGCTTCGGTTGCCGTGAGGTATGAAATTACCTGCGACCGTTTGTCGCGCAGGGTTCGAACAGCGTTTGAAGTATTAAGATCAATACTTCCTACTTTACCCTTGTTATTATACCGGTTAAGGGTATTGGAAGCCAATATGGTTGAACTGCTTCTGCTGCTTTGTGATAAAGCAGGCGCCACCACATCATCGCCACCAATGGCATCATAAAAAGCGGTTGTGTTAATGGCTTTTTCTGCCGGGTTTCTGAAATAAGCCGCTTCAAAAAGCCCTTCGCTGTTGCGAAAATTAATTGTATTACCCATCACATTTTCCGACTCCCACGGACCGGTTTGCGTATAAGAGTAATTTGCATTGAGGTCAACGCCGCCATGCACCGCATCGCCCAATCCAATATCAATGCTGGCTGCTTCAGTTGTAGTTTTGCTTCGTATGCGGTGATCGGCAATAAACCCGATATCACCTCGGTATGGTCTGAAGCTTCCTCCCGTACCTTCACCCGAAACAGAAAATACGTCGTAGGTGTAGGAAGGCACTGCTATATGCGGAATAGCCGGTTTTTCGCGGTAAAACAATTCCTTTTCACGGTTAAAGTCGGTCAACGCATCCCGGTTACCTACCATATTCTGATAATTAAGGTATCCAAACACCGGCATAGCTACAGACGTATCGGCATCTGCCACATATTCTTTGCCCCCATATCCACTAATGTACGCATCAGGATGAAAGCCCTTTACTTCATATCCCAGTTTAACCGTGAGGCTGAAATTATAATTCGTCATGGGCATAGTAATGGTGGGCGAGTAGGTAGGCCATGCAAATGAAATATCTCCAAAGCTATGCGATGCACCCGCATTCCCCTCTTCTCCTTTTTTCGTTTGCCAACGGTTGCCGTTAAGTCCTAATTGTAAAGATTTAAGGCCGGTCCTTGAATTATATGGAGCTGCTATGCGCACGCCTACACCGCCTCCGGCATCATCATTGCCATTATGCCATTTGTATAAGGCCGATAAACTGGGATTTACAGATATCCCGGTTTGTGAATTATTGGTTACAGACAATCCTGCGCTCAGGTTACCAAATGATTTTGAGCCGGCATTTATAGAAGCATTTAATGATCGCTCAACACCCCAGCCATTATAGGTATTATGAAAGATGCCGTAACTGGCGCCAATAGTTACTCCGGCACTAACCGTATCTGTGGTGCCACTGGGTGTTTTAGAAAGACCAAATAATTCAAAATCGGCGCCAAGTGTTACTCCCCAGTTCTTATTCGGCTTGATAGATGAAACCTGCCTCATAGTATCCGTTCCCCCATTAAAATCATCCGGTACCCCACGCATATTTCGTGTTATAGAACCGGGGTTGATATTCCAGCCGAGACCGACCCAGCTTGCTTCTTCATCCATGGTAATGCCACTGTGATAAGCAATGTTCACGGGATAACCGCCTACATCAAGTAACGGAATGTTGTAGCTGAAGTCGCCGGTGAACAGGTCGACCATGTTGTTGCTGTTAACCGATTGAAACGATTGGGATTCGGGTTGGGTGGGGCCCCCGATGAAACGACGTCCGGCCTCCCCCTGGCCCCCTCCGGTGGAGGGGGAATTGGCATCACCCTCAGAAATATGATCACTCCCCGCTGTGAAGAACTCATCCTTCAAACTCAAACTATTTTCCTTTATTTCATTTTCATCCCGCTTCGTTAATAGCTGTTGGCTGATTTCAGGAGAAACAGCAACGCTTCCAATACTACTTTTTCTGCTATTACCACTAAAAGAAGAAAAAAATCTCACCGGTTCTCCTTTATAGAAGGCGATGCGTTCAGCAATGGTTAACTGAACAAACAGGATACTTACCAGGAATAAGGCTATATGCTTCTGATACCTTAAAGCTAAACTCAATATCATAGTTCGGGGATGTTAATAGTTGTACATTTTGCCGTTTCATCCCGCCTTTGCGGGATCGATTGACGATTCACGATCAACGATTCACGGTAAACTTTACCGTCCAGCTTTCATTGCGGCTGTTGGTAAACCTGAACAGGTAAACTTTATTTTCTACCAGTTTTTTGTTTTTCTTTAATGGCACCTGCAACAGGTTGGTTCCGTATTGTAAAGTCAGCTCGCCCTCCTGTACTACCGGGTTACCGGCTTCTTCAATGCTGCTGATACTATATTTTATCAGTGTATCAGCCGCCGCATTGTTGTAGGTTATCCGCAACACATTTCCGGCTGTTGCAATGGACGCATCCTGTGCACGTTTTACTTCTACATAAGGATCTTCTTTTACCGGCTGGCTATTTGGTTTCATCGCCGTTACTTTAAACGTCCATATATCACTCATGGCTACAGCCTTTCCGCTATTCATGGCCACTACACGCCATGCATATACACGAGCCGTGTCGAGCGATTTTCCGGAGGCCGGATAGTTCCAGTACAGGCTTTTCGTATATACGGCATTGTTCACCGGAATGTTTTGCTGTACAGCATCAGCCTTACCCTGACCAGGCAATACTTCTACAATGATCATTGCATAAGCGAGATCGTTGAATAAACCTACGGGCGTAGGCGGCAGCCAGGTGAATTGCGGATAAGGCGTGAGCAGCTTATCTTCATTGGCCGGTGTATTCAGCAATGGCGGGCTTAGCGGATCTACATTTACCTGAATGCAATTTTCTACCAATGTGTTGTTTATCTTTTCAACATTCGCAATGGTGTAACAGGCCTGGTACCGACCGGCCGGCAACATGCCGTTCGGGTCCATATCTATCCGCGAAGCAGGAATACTGTATGCATACTGAACAGGTCCCAGATCACGGGCCTGCAACTGGCGCGCTCCCTTACCAAGCGAAACGGGCGCTGAAACTGCTGTTAATACCGGTTGATTGTTTTGCACATCGAGCAAAACAAGGTTCACCCTGGCAAGCACATTGGTGCTACCCGAATTAACCAGCACCATATTCCATAACTGGTTCTTCAACAAAACACCTGTGGGAGGAACCTGAAGCGTCATACTCACCTGGGCATATGTTATATGAAACATAGCCGGCAGCAGCAAACAAAAGAGTAGCCATTTTTTATGCATAGTTAACCTGTTCAAAAAGTTTTAAAATAAGTAACCCGGCCTGTGTTATTCGGTACCAGTTGTTTATTCATGCCTGGAATAAATCCTTTTTCTGCCGAGAATTGTACCTGTCCGAACCGGGGGATCTGCACAGTTGTTTCTGCCGAATAGCCCAGTTGTTCTATATCGAATACAGTTTGACGATTGTACTTAACACCTGCGCCTACCATCAGGTATTTATTGAGGTTATATAAACCTTTTCCTTCGAGCGTATATAATTTGTAATCCTGGTTAAAGGCGCCTGATGCATTTGTTTGCACGGTAAGCTGCTGCCAGAAAACAGCATGACTAAATAACAGGTTCTTTGTATTGAAGTATACAAATCCAGAATCTGACGAGCGATTGTAAAATTGTGTATACACGACCGCAGAGCTCATCATTAAATGATGATAACTGTAAGAATGCGTAACATTACCGGTAAGCGTATAAAACAAGTTCTCTTTGTATTGGCCGTCGCCCAACTTCGTGATCTGGCTGCTGGGAAAATATCCAGCTGAAATAACCGGCCATCTGGCCCTGCGCCAGGTTGCCTGTATACTTTTAAAGACAGTGGTGCTTTTATATTGACTTCCGATAAACGGATTACTGAAATCATTGGTATTGGCCGATAGCGCAACGGTTAACTGACGTTTAAAAAACAATTGCTGAACAGCTGCACTCCAGGCTGTTTGCTCCGATCCATCGGTAAAAGTGCTGAACGATTGAAAATTAGCGCCCAGCCGTTTAAATGTTCCCCGTACAGTTGTTTGCGTTTTTGGAAAGAAGGCATCCGTTTTTAATGAGTACGCCTCATTGTGGCGGTTACTCATTTCGAGCATCTGCGAAGACAAACTGCTTTTACCCGCTGAATCACGTGCATATACCGGGTATGATGACTTGGCCACTTCGGCAGTTACTGTAATATTATCAGTAAGCCGGTAGGTTCCTTCAATGGTAAGGCCCATTAAAGCCGATGAAGGCACCTGTACTTGTTGAGAATCTACAGTCCCTGCATTGTATAACTGACGCCGGCCGCCAAACCAGGTAAAAATTATATTATTGCCGTCTTTTAACCCTCTGCCATATCGCAATACGGTAAGGTATTGTTTGGATTGCCCGCTGTTTTTCACAATAAAATCACGGAACCGGTAGTCGACGGTTCCTGCCGCTACTGCATAATACGCCGATGGATTGTATTCAACCTGCGCTCCGTTAACAGTAATATTTTTGGCCGATAACTCAGAATAATTCACCACGCTGCGTCCAATGCCGAACGACCGAACGGCCATTAACGTTTTATAACCTTTGGGCAATATGGAATCACCAATATGATGCGCTTCCATAATTTCCTTTAGCCTGGCCGGGTTCTTAGCCTGTTCAATGTCGCGGCAAACCTTATTCACAGTTTCCTGCGATTGATGATTAACAGTCTTTATCATTAGCTGCAACGTGGCTATGCGTGTACGTAACGAATCTGCCTGTTGCTTTTTTTCTTTATATTCTGCTTCAATATTCGTACTGTCTAACCCCAGGTGCGACAGGGCTGAATCACCAATCTGTTTATAATCCGGCACCTTCCCTGCTTTAGAGAGGAAGCCGGTATCCCATTTGTTCGAAGCAATTTTTGCCAGTGAATCACGCATTGCCTTTTCCCTCGCTTCGACCAGCTTTTGCAATAGTCCCGGGTTCTTTACCCATGCTTCGAGCGACCGAAGTTTTTTCAAAGCAGCATCCAGTTCATTTTTCAAACTGTCGGGCGCGGTGGGCGAAGGCAAAGAAGCCATGAACCGTTCACGCACCTGTGTTTTTATTTTTTGAGTGAACTGTGTATTGTTATAATTGAGGTTCAGATCAGAAAAGTTTCGAAACAGGTGCGAGTTGCTGAACCTGTTGGTAAGATACACGCGCATGGGGTACTGACCCTTTACCGTAATATCCAGGTACGTTTGAATCGTATGCTGGTAAATGTTTTGTTCATTATAGGGTGTATCGATATTCGAATAATAGTTTATATTATACATTACGTTACCATGCACCTGTAAAAAAGGAATGCGCTGCGGTTTCACCGGTTCTACAACTTTTTTAACAGGTTCAAGTATCACCGGCACATAAACATATGCCCATATTGGTACTTTTATAACCGTTTTACAATCGTGGTGCTTCAGAAAATACGTAGTTGGCTCATCATCTGTTATGGCAGGCGTTGAATCAGCAACCAAACCAGGAACCTTTGTATCGGACTGGTGAATAGCTTCACCAACCGGTGATGCCCCGGGAATACGATGAATTATGTTGTTTTTTGACGAAACAACTGAGTCTTTCAACGATTCAATTTTATTTTGAGCAGATGACATAACGGTTTTGACCGGCCGGCTGATAGCCGACCTGTTGATCTGGTTGTATGCTGTTAACCAACTGCACACCATGATTAATATGGTTCCAATGCACTTTTGCACTAATAATTATATTGCTCTGCTCCGCCGAAAGGCGGGATTGTATTTATTTAATTACCCTAACCTTATAGGTATCAGATGCAATTGTTACTGTGCTATTGCCGGCATTATATGCCTGCAGCGTTACAGTATTGGCCGAGGTAACATACGCCGAAATAATTATAGAAGGCGGGTTCACTGAGCCGGCATTAGCGCTTACTGTTACCACATCGCCGGGCTGTGCACCCGACACAGACAATGTAGTTGTAACAGAATTATAAGCACTTAACGACGGCCCTCCGAAGTTGGTAGTAAGCTGGCCGGTTAATGTTTTTGAGAGTTTATATCTGGTCGAATTTTGTGTAAGGTAAAGGTCATTGCCATCGAATTCAATGGCGCCGTCTTCGGGGGTGGAGAGAACGGTGCCAGCAGTTAGTTTTAAAGGGGCCGTACCGGCGCTTGAAGTACCTGCTTTCAAATGGAAAGTGGCAGTAGGAGCAGATACTCCTATACCAATATTACCATTTGCCAATATCCTTTGTCTTTCAATATCATTGGTTCCTAAAATTACATCACCCTCGGTAGCCTTAATCCATATATTTATATCAAAATTTCCTGCAGTGGTAAGACCGTTTCTTCCAGTATACGGATTTTCACCCACAACAGCTCTTCCACTATTAAAAGCGCCATATTTAAAGTCATAGCCTCCAATTTGGCCTATATGAGCACGGGGGAACGCTGATAAACCAACCAATAAACTACCGCTATCTTCAAGTGTAATTGTATTATAAAAAGAGGAAGTTCCGTTAACCTGAAGTTTTGATCCATCACTACTGGTATTACCAACAACCAGGTGTCCGTTGCCTGAAAGGTATAAATTATTGCCGCCCAATGGGACTTCTCTACTTTCTGTTAAAACCGCGGGATTGCCGGATTGTCCTGCACTTTGTCCCAATACCACGTTTCCATTACTTACCGATAAACCATTTAAAGCTGTGGATGCTGTGCGAATCCTCAATGTATCTGCCCCAATAAGATATAGGCTATCACTCATTTTGATGGCACCCCTTCTAAATTCAGTGCGTCCCCTACCCTTATTATACAGGAACCCTTGCACATTTTGCGTGTGGTTTTCAATAATCAACTCCGCCGTATCACAACTGTTGGTGATTTTTACACTGTCGGCCTTTATGGTGTATACATACTGGGCAGCAAGGGTTTGTCCCAAAAAAATAGGGAACAGCAATATCAGGAAACGGTTCATAAAACGCTACTTTATTTAGTTAAAGACATAATAATACACAGTGCATTACGGTTCGCAACGCATTACAATCATTAAAGCATAAATGTCATCAGAAGAAAGGCAATAGTGAGCCGACAAACAGATGATTGAATAAAACAGGTTGTGCAGAACTGGTTTGTTGGCTAACAAACCGCGAAGAGAGCAAAGGGCTGACTGTCATAAACAGATTGGGGTTTGGGTTGGGTTAACTGATTAGTTCTGGTTGTCAGGAAATCGTCAATAGTCGAAAATACAATTCTAATTTACAGATAGCTTCTACAAAAATTACGTCCGTTAACAAAAAACACACATAGGTGCATTCCATTAGCTAACGTAATTCGATATGTCAAAGGTAATCGCCGGATATAAACATTCAAAATAAATCAATACACGGGCTGTGCAAAAGTCCCACTCTGGTTTAACCATTAAATGTTCAATCTACGAGTATTCAAATATAGTTTGGGCTATCCACACGAAAATTCACGCTCTAAAAAAATAACGCTAACGCAATATGGAGTCAAAAGTAAGCAGGGTGCTTTAAGTTACCATGAGAAAAAACACCGGTTAAAATGTGTTTTTTCTCTTTTTTAATTCAGGCAGAAGGATATTACCTACATATTGACAAATTACGTTCATCCCCACAACAAACGCGCTAAACCGAACGGTTGATATTAAATTGATCTGTTGAACCTATTTAGGTGAAATCAATGTACAGGTGCTCGAAACTCACAATCTTTATTTCTTTTTAAATTCTTTAGATATATAGATTTATGTAAAATACTTCCAGATGAATCTGCATCAAATTGCAATTCGATATTCAATTTATCGGGCCACTTTTTAAAAAATTCATAATAATAATTACTTGCATACTCATTAATGAATATCAACGTATCATTTTTGCCTGGAACAGTTGGATAAATTTTAATTGAGTTTCTGACAATTCTAGTTGACAAAGAATCTTTAAAATAAAGAGAAACATCTAAGCGATCCATTTCACCACCTGGATAGGAATCAATTCTAGATTCCAACACTAATAAGTTCATATCTATTTCCGCTGATTCTTCATTATTCGAATAATAATAATGGCACGTACAACTATCAAATAATACGAAACTGCAAAAAAGAAAGCGTAAATTTTTTAGATATTTTATCATTGATCTCAAAATCTGGTTAACCTATCACAAGTAGGTAAATCACTCCACCCTAATTTTGGAACATCAGTGAATTTAAAGCACCCGGGAACTCTCTTAATTTCAATAAGTTTCCATTTATCAGGATAGGTTCTCGATATTTTAAAAAAAACAAGCGAATCATTTCTTATTCCTGTAAATTCAGCAAAATATTTTTTATTATTATAATGATACTCACACTTATATGAAAATCCATTTTCAAGCCAATCCTTTTCCCTTACTATTCCAATAACGTAGGCGCCATTTTTATTAATGATTTTCTCTTTATTTAATCGAACAAGCAAAAGTACTATTGCTATTATTACTATTACGATAATAAATACTTTTTCTCCTTTTTTAATGGCTTGCATCTTTTAACGAAGTTTTTAATAGCTCGAATAATAATTTAAAATTATCAGGCTGTTTATTTAGAGGGCCCTCCCCCCTTTTCAGTTACCGTTAAATGTCGTTACCAAAATACTCATCAATTTCCCATTTTCACAATTAATCCCTTAAAAAGCCTAAATTGCTTTTGCATGTATGCATAGCAGCTAATGTTAGAAAGACGGGTGCTTTGGCGCCTGCAATTTGCGTCAAAAATGGATCTTTTTGAAGCAATTTATATAACAGACGCTCTTTAACCGACTGCAACGCGAGATCTGGCCTTCACAGCGCGTTTTTATCCCTCAGCATATTGAGTTTTAATGATGGCAGCGCGGGTTTTACTGGCAGTCAATTGAGTTGTCGTCTTCACATCGCAAGTTGATGCCCCTGCATGCCGAGTTTTGATGCCGGCAACGCGATATCAATCGACCACTGCTCAGGCTTGGATCATCGCATTGCGTTTTGGCGCCTTCGCATGGTGAGCTTTGATGTCGGTTATGCAAGTCAAAGCCTCCATCGCGCATGGTGTAAGCTATGACTCCGATTGCATAAACCTATAATCAACTTGTCGAATGGCCAAACAAGTATGTCGTATGCTATAACCAGGTTGATGGTAGCCTAATATCACTTTGTCATATGTTATATTCAACATGCAGTAATCAAAAACCGCCTTGCAAACGATACAACTCAGTTTGCAGTGGCAAAAACATCAGCGGCTATAGCTACATTACAATCTGCCTGTCATAAAACCCGAATTGCAGAGGATACAACTCAATCTGCATGAGTATAAACTCCATAAGCTATAGCGCTATAACAACCAGTCAACAATCGAACGCACCTTGCATACGATGAAACTTCGCCGGCAATAGCCTATCCTCCCTTTGCCCGGCCCCAAAAACAACCTGCCGGCAATCAAAATGCCATGGTGGTTGCTACAATTAAAATGGATCAATCAATATAATGAGGGATTTTTAGTTTGCTCATAGGGGGATTGTAGCATCACTCCTGATACGCGGGAGATCATATCTATTAAAACAAAGACCGCACTAAAGTAACAAAATTGATCATAGATAGCGGGTGCGAATTTTTATTATATTATAAGGATTAATTGGCAATGGTGCTGCGTTAAAACTTAATCTCTGAACAATCGGCTGTTTATCTATGTTATATTATTATATCAGCTAAAAAAGGGCTTCCCCATTGCGACAATTATTATACCAGCAACCATTGTGTGCGTAATAATAAGACATAAAAAACACAAAGTATTTACAACGGAATATTGCCTGTAAGTACAGGTACTATTTTCATACCCCACAGGTTTTACCAATCGGCAGTTTGTAACCGGTAACCGGTAACCGGCAACTGGTAACTGGTAACCGGCAACCGGCAACAGCCTGCTACTGCCTACCATTTATCATCCCGCACCTTGAAACTTGTGCCTTGTTCCTTACATTTACATTCTGAATTATGCGACAACTTGCTGCAATATTATTCGCCGACATGACGGGCTACACCGCCCTGATGCAGGAAAATGAACAACTGGCCCGCCGTAAACGCCAGCGCCTGAAAGAAGTGCTCGAAACCACCATCGTACAGTTCAATGGTAAAATTTTGCAATATTATGGCGATGGATCTCTCAGCATTTTCAACAGCGCCATCGACAGCGTGCATGCTGCTATACAAATTCAGCAACATTTACAGCACGATCCAAAGGTTGAACTCCGGATCGGCATTCATACCGGCGATGTAACTATAGAGGAAGAATCGATTTACGGCGACGGTGTGAACCTCGCCTCCCGCATTGAATCGCTGGCCGTACCCGGCGGCGTATTTATTTCAGAAAAAGTATTCGACGAAATCCGCAATCAACAACATATCCAAACCCGCGAACTGGGCTTTTTTGAACTGAAAAATGTAAAACAACCGGTGCGGGTTTTTGCAATCGCCAACAGCGGCATGGTTGTTCCCGGCCGAAATGAGGTTCGGGGCAAAACTACCGCCCCGGTAAATCGCCTGGCTGTATTACCGTTCGTAAATATGAGCGCCGATCCCGAAAACGAATATTTCAGCGACGGCATTACCGAAGAATTGCTGAATGCACTCACCCGGGTAAACGGCCTTCAGGTAACTTCACGCACATCGGCCTTTGCCTTTAAAGGAAAGAACGACGACATTCGCGACATTGCCATTCAGCTAAATGTTGATAAAGTGCTCGAAGGCAGCGTGCGCAAAGCAGGCAACCGCGTTCGCATTACCGCCCAGCTGATCAATGCGGCCGACGGTTTTCACATATGGAGCGAAACCTACGACCGCAACCTGAACGACATTTTTGAAGTGCAGGACGAAATCAGCGGCATCATTGCCAATAAATTAAAAGAAAACCTTACCGCTGCACCATCACCGGTTCTCCCCCGCACGCGCGGGGTGAAATCATCGGTTAAAAATGTGGCAGCTTACACGCACTACTTGAAAGGATTGCACTTCCGGAGCAAACTTACGCCGGCCGATACCCGCAAAGCCATTGAATGTTTTAAACAGGCCATTGCCCTTGAGCCCGGTTACGCACAGGCATACGCTATGGTAGCACAGGCATACAGCTGTTTGGGTTCGCAGGGACAAATGATACCGCACACCGCTTTTGAAATTGCCCACCAGTATGCCGATAAAGCGCTGGAGCTCGACGATACCATTTCGGAAGGTCACATCGCGAAAGCCATGCCTTTTTTATATTATGAATGGAAATGGAATGAAGCGTACGAAGCGCTGCAAAAAGCAATTCAATTGAATCCCGGTGCGGCAGACGGCTACGACCTGCTTGGCTTTTATTATATCGCCATGGGTCAAAAAGCACAGGCTGTTAAAACGCTTGAAGAAGCGGAACAAATCGATCCGCTGTCGCCCACGATCATTCGCTCGCTGGGCATGATGTATATTTTTTCAGAACGTTACAGCGATGCGATCATTCAGGCTGAAAAACTGCTGGAGATGGATCCGCAAATGCGCAGCGGCATTGAATTGAAGGGATGGGGAACCGGACTGAATGGCGACTGGCAAACCGCCCTGGAGTTGTTTGAAGAAGTGCACCGGCTCACCAACCACCCGTTGAAAGGGTTGATGGGTTTAGGTTACGCTTACGCCAAACTGGGCATGCACGATAAAGCTATGGAATGCATTCACAAACTGGAACTGCGCCAGGAACAGGAACCCGATTCGGTGATCGATGGCGACTTCGCTTCAATATGGCTGGGCATGGGCAATCTTGATAAAACATTTTATCACCTGCACGAATGTATCAATAAAAGAATGGGCCCTGTAGCCTGCTTCATTGAATATCCTCCCTACAAAAAAATAAAAACCGATCCGCGATACGAAGAGCTTAGAAAAAGAATGGGAATTTAACACAGCTTTTTACTGACGCAATTCAACTTCCTGAAATTTGTGATTTCTTTATTATATGGAGGAATAAATATTGTATTTTACCATATAATAATTTATTACAGGCATGAATATTTTAAGCCGATTGCTCACACTGTTGTGCTTCTTTACAACATTACACCTGCAGGCCCAGACAATCATGGAAAAAAAGCTCACGCTCGATGGCTTGCAAAGAGACTATATTATCAGGTTACCCAACCATTATTCTGCTTCACAACAATCGCCGGTTATATTCGCTTTGCATGGAGGCGGTGGCACCAATAAGAACGCACTGGGATTATATAATTTTACCGATGTAGCCGATAAGTATGGTTTTATAATCGTTTCGCCGAATGCTATAAATAAAAGCTGGAGCATGAAAGGCATAAGCAGCCGGGTAAAGGGAAATCGACAGGATATAGATGATGTTAAATTTATTTCGGTATTGATAGATACGGTTGTGAAAAATTACCATGCCAATCCAGCAAGGATCTTTTGTACCGGCATTTCGCGCGGAGGTATTTTTTCGCTGTACCTCGCCGGTCATCTTTCAGAACGGATTGCAGCCATAGCACCGGTTTGTGCCAGCATACCCTACTCCATCGCAAACAATTATACCTACTCGCACCCAATGCCGGTTTTACTCATTAACGGAACAGCCGATCCTTTGATCAGCTACAACGGCGGCCCCGGCAAATTTCAGCGTAATACTCAGAATGAAGAACAATATGATATGCTGCCAACAGAAGAACTGATCAATAAAATAGTTGGCCTTAATAAATGCACAACAACTCCTGAAATAACACAGGTACCAGATATAAGCAAACGCGATGGATGTATTGCAACACGCTATACATATCAACACAAAACAGCACCGGTTTTGTTTATAAAAATTCAGGGAGGAGGTCATACCTGGCCGGGAGGCAAACAATACTTGCCTAAATTTTTGATTGGCGGCGTATGCAACGACTTTAAAGCAGAAGAAATAATTTGTGAATTTTTCAATAGCGTTCAATCTGCCTTTCAAGCTTCGGTAAAATAGAACCTTTGAATGATCATTTATGACTTACTTTTGACACCTTAAAAAAACTGGTCATTAAAAATTCCGGTTGGCAATATGGATTTTTTAAAGGTTTCAAACATAAGCAAACAGCTCGATGGAAATTTTGTGGTAAAGGACATTTCCTTTTCCATTCAAAAATTCAAAAAAACAGCATTAGTGGGTGAATCGGGTTCAGGTAAAAGCACCCTGCTTAAGATCATTGGCGGGCTGACACAACCCGACACCGGCGACGTGTTGTTTGAAAATAAACATGTAGATGGACCAAATGAAAAATTAATTCCAGGCCATCCGCAGATCGCTTATCTATCGCAGCATTTTGAATTACGCAACAATTACCGCGTTGAAGAAATTCTGGAATACGCCAACAAACTGAGCAACAAAGAAGCAAAAACTTTATACGAAATATGCGACATCAGTCATTTATTAAAACGTAAAACCGACCAGGTGTCGGGCGGTGAAAAACAACGGATCGCCATGGCGCGGCTGCTGATAGGCTCCCCAAAACTTTTTTTGCTGGATGAACCTTTTTCGAACCTCGACATGCTGCACCGGAATATTTTAAAAAAGGTCATCCGCGATATGGGTGAAAAACTTAAAATAACCTGTGTGCTGGTGTCGCACGACCCGGTAGATACATTATCATGGGCCGATGACATTATTATTCTGAAAAACGGACAAATCATACAACAGGGCAATCCTGAACAAATTTACCGGCAGCCTGTTAACGAATATGCAGCGGGGATGTTTGGAAAATACAACCGGCTGATTAACGAAAGCATTACGCTTACAAACAGTTCTAAAAAAGCAAAGATCGATCAAAAGGAAATATTCGTTCGGCCGGAAGATTTTATCATAACCACTACAAAAGGAAAAATTCCACTTGCAGGAAAAGTAAATGAAGTGTTTTTCCTGGGCAGCGCTTACGAAGTTGAGGTACAGGTTGAATCGGGCCCGGTATATACAGTCAGAACCGATTGCGCTTACCAAAAAGGCGACAAGGTATATATTTCGATGAAAAAGCAATCTTAACTTTATACAGTTATGGAAGCAAATACAGCCACCATCATATCAGCTCGTAAAAAAGAAATTGTAAAGCAATACATTGCCGAGCTCGATAAACACATTGAAGAGCTTCGGGCCGGCAATGTTGAGGAAGTGTATGAAATAAGGGATTTTGCGAATATGCTACATGTGCATCCTGTGCACTTAAGCAATACCATTAAAGAAGTTACCGGCCAGTCGACCTGCGACTTATTTGAAGAACGCCTCGTGAACCTGTCTAAAGAATTATTAACTACCACATCCATGTCGGTGGCACAAATAGCCCGGCAACTCACCTACGATCCGTCGAACTTTACTAAATTCTTTAAACATTTTACCGGCACTACCCCCAAAAAGTTCAGAGATAGCAACATGCTATAAGTCATATCAGTTAAAAAAATCATATCAGTTCCGTATCCTCATACCTCGTTGCCTTTTTAAATCTTAAACAATCACCATTTTTTCTTAAACAATCACCATACCCCGGATTGTTATTAATTGCAATTTTGCTGTGCTAAAAAGAATAAAACATGACAACATCCAAAATCGCACTGGTAACCGGCGGCAGCCGCGGTCTGGGCCAGGAAATGGCCATCAGCCTGGCTAAAAAAGGCACCGACGTAATTCTTACCTATCGCAATAATGAAGAGGCCGCTCTTGAAACGGTAAAGACAATTGAAGCGCTTGGCCGTAAAGCAACGGCTATACTGCTTAATATGTCTGAATTAAAATCGCTCGACTCTTTTGTTCAAAAGGTAGTTGATGTGCTGAAATCATGGAATACAACTACATTCGATTACCTGATCAATAATGCAGGCATAGGCGCTTCCATACCTTTTGAAAAAGTAACCGAGGAAGTGTTTGATGAATTTTCGAACGTGCACTTTAAAGGCATTTTCTTCTTAACACAAAAGTTAGTACCACACATCAACAATGGCGGTAGCATCATTAACATTTCATCGGGCACAACCCGCTTTACCAATCCCGGGTATTCGGTGTATGCATCGATGAAAGGAGCTATGGAAGTGCTTACCAAATACCTGGCGCGTGAACTGGGCCCCAAAGGCATTACGTGTAATATAGTTGCACCCGGCCCAATAGAAACAGATTTCAACAATGCCTCCATCAAAAACAATCCGCAATTAAAAGAAAGGCTGAGCGCCTTATCGCCATTGAACCGCGTTGGCAATGCGCAGGATATTGGTCCTGTAGTTGCTTTTCTGTGCACCGGCGACGCGGCATGGATCAATGGCCAGCGTATTGAAGTAAGTGGTGGAATAAATGTGTAGGAAACAGGATCAAAATCACACAGTATGATTTAACAAAAGAACAACAAACTACAAACCACAAACAATAAACTGCTTTTGGTTGTGCATGGCAGCGTATTTGCATAGCAGCAGGGAAATATGCATATGAACCGGAGGTCATTTGTAAAAAATACCGGCACTCTGCTCGCAGGCGCTGCTCTTTCTTCTGTTTCCGTTACCTGTGCGGCTGCGCATCCGCCCAAAAACAAACTTCCAATGTGGAGGGGTTTTAATGTGCTCGACTTCTTTTTACCCGACACTTCATTTTCGATCAATACAACCACCGAAGACCATTTTAAATGGATGCACGACTGGGGTTTTAATTTTGTTCGGATACCGGTGGCCTACCCTACCTATCTTAAAATCGACCGCAGTCGCAATATCACTGCCGAAGAAGTATATCACATAGATGAACAGCGTGTAGCCGCTATCGACAAAGTGATTCAATGGGCATTTAAACATAACATTCATGTAAGTTTGAACCTTCATCGCGCGCCCGGTTATTGCATCAATGCCGGCTTTCATGAGCCATTTAATTTATGGAAAGATGAAGCAGCACAAAAAGCATTCTATTTTCACTGGGATATGTGGGCAAAGCTGTATAAAAATGTTTCTGTTAAAAATATCAGCTTCGATCTGTTGAATGAACCCGGTATGCGTGAAGACATGAACAATCAGCATGCGCAGGTTTCGACTGTACCGGGGCCATTATATCGTAAAATAGTAAAAACAGCTGCTGATGTAATTCACGCACAAACGCCCGGCAGGTTTGTAATTGCCGATGGAAACGATGCAGGCAACAGCGCTGCTCCCGATTTGGTGGGGCTGCCTGTTCACCAAAGCTGCAGGGGTTATTTTCCGGCAAGTGTTTCGCATTACAAAGCGCCATGGGCCAACCCCGATCCCGATCACATGCCTTTACCGCAATGGCCTGCGAAAGAACGTAATGAAATAGTGAACAAAGAAGCGCTGGAAAAATACTACGAACCCTGGGTTGCACTCATGAATAAAGGTGTAGGCGTGCATTGTGGCGAATGCGGCTGCTGGAACAAAACACCACATAAAGTATTTCTTTCCTGGTTCAACGATGTACTGGCCGTACTGTCGAAATACCAGATCGGATTTGGCCTTTGGAACTTCATCGGTGATTTTGGCGTGCTGGATTCAGGAAGAGCCGATGTGGAGTATGAAAACTGGTACGGACATAAGCTGGATAAGAAGCTATTGCAGCTGCTGCAGAATTATATTTAAAAGGCACAAGGTACAAACTACAAGGCACAAGGTCGTGAGTATTAATTACGCTGATTAAATTTCAACACCTTGTGCCTTGAGTCTTGTACCTTGAATCTTTACTCCGTAACAATATTTTTCAACTGTACATATTTATGAATAGAAGAAAGTTTGTGCCCCTTTTGCTGCATCGAAGCAATGAATGCAGGGGTAGTATTGGTGGCTTTGGCGGTTATTACATCTTCGAGCGAAAGATCGTCGAAACCCAATGCTTTGTATTCCTTCACCAGATCGGGTGTAATTGATTGCGCTTTCAAACTTATTACTTTTCGCCACGTGATATTCTTATAACCCATATCCCAAAAACTTCGTACATATTCGGGCGTTATTTGCAAACTTTTTACAGGTACTGCCTGGTCGATCGTTAATGGCGAAAGTCCTGTGCCTTCAAAATTCTTCAAATACTCGGGCGTAATATTTTGCGATTTAATAGCAATCAAACGCGAAACAGGAATAGCTGCATAACCTGCCGCCTGTAATTTTTTGATATACACAGCATCGATGTTCTGCGATTTCAGGGCAATCAGCTGATGATTGGTCAGGTTGTCGTAACCCACTTCTTTAAGAGAACTGATATAGGCAGGATCTATCTTTAAGGCCTTTAAAGCCACGATATCATGGGCCGACACTTCTTCCCTTTCTTCTCTTTCTATGCGTTCGGGTTGTTCAGCTTTCTCAGCCTTCTCTGTTTTTTCTATTTTTTCAGCCTTTTCCTTTTTTTCTGATTTCGATGCAGCCAATGCATCGGCAATATATTTTCCGTCAACATGCTGTGCCTTAAACGAAATGATCTGGTGTACCGTTACATTGGGGTAACCTGCTTTTCTGATCTCCTCAACATAATCACCGGTAACACCCAGCGATTTTAAAGGAATATAATCGTGCAGACTAATCGTTGAAAACTGTTTTTTTATTGATTGTATATAAGCAGCATCAACTTTTAAAGCAGCCAGCGGTATCAGGTCGTGTTTGGTTAATGTAGTATATCCATTATCTTTTAACATATGTACATACGACTGCTTAATATTTACCATAAAAAATACCAGCTGGTCTTTGTCGTCTTTTAACTCAATGCCTTCTTTATGCATAGATTCTCCATACGATTTGTCGGCAGTAAACTGGTAACGGCCCATCCCCTGATTACCTTCGAATTTGCCGGTAAATTCAATGGTACCGGCTTCGCGTGTTAAAGAAAAAGTGCCGGATTTTTCTTTGGGCAGATCCTTAAATTCACTTAACAAAAAAGTACTGCTGTTGGTGGAATGCTTTTCTCCATCGCTTTTGAACTGAATTTCCACTTCCTCTTTGTCGATGGTCGCAAACCAGTACCCTTCGGTTGGCAACCCAAACTCGTCGTTGTTGTTCTTTTTGTCGCTTTCTTTGCTGCTTTCTTTATTTGCTGCAGCGGTTTGGGCAACAGCTACAGGCTCATTTAATAAGCAAACAAATAATACCAGCACCGGAAAAAGGAACAGGTACTTCCAGGTGGTATGTACATTTGATTTTTTGGAATTCATCATGGCTATTCTTTTTTTAAGTAACGATTGATTATAATTGGTGGTAACACTCAATGGAAAATGCGGGGCCGAAACCTTCAGCAAACTCATCTGGTAAGTGGTTCTTTCAACATTGTTGTAATGCACCAGTTGATCGTCGGTTAAAAATTCAAGGTTATTCTCCAGCTCTTTGCGATACAACCAGGCAAACGGATTAAACCATTGAAAAATAAGCACCAGTTCGGCAAGTAGTATATCAATGCTGTGTCCCTGCTGTATATGCGTTTTTTCGTGTAGCAGTATCTGGTTATAGGTATCCCAGTCGTATTTTTCGGGATTGATAAAAATGTTGTTGCCAAAGGAACAGGGCGCTTTGTCGCCCGATAATTCAACGATCCTGAAACGGCCATCCCTGATTACCGGTCGTGTATAAGCGCGGTACAATAAGGTAATGATCTGCAGTAAAAACCTGGCAGCAAACACGGCCACTCCAAACCAGTATAGCCAATATAGCCACATCACTACCTGCCCGCCCCTGATAACCGGTTTCTTTTCAGGAGCAGCAGCGGGTAACGCCGGGGCAGTTGTTTCAGACACACCGGTTTCATATACCGGTAAATCGGCGGTGGCATGCGATACAACCACCGGCTCTTCGGTTTTACGAAATGACCATTGCTGTGGTACCGGTATCAATGGCAAACAGAACGCCAGCAACAGGCAAATCATCAACATCCACCGGTTCAGTCTGAAAAAAGTTTCTTTTTGCAGGAATACTTTATAAAAGATAAGGCATCCGGCAATGATAAGGCCCGCATGGAGTGTATACGGTATCATTTCTTTTTAGATTTAATGATTTTAAGTATTTCCTTCAGCTCTTCTTCCGTTAAGTTTTGTTCTTTGGCAAAAAAGGCCAGCATGCGCGGATAGCTATTATCAAAATACTGGCTTACGATATCTTTCATGGCAAACTTCTGGTAATCATCGCGGCCGATGGTGGGATAATAACAATGTATATTACCAACCGTTTCACGCCCCAGAAATCCTTTCTCTTCAAGGATCTTAACCATCGTGGCTACACTATTATAATGCGGTTTGGGATCGGGCAAATGAGGTATAACATCACGTATAAACGCTTTATTAAGGTCCCAGAACACCATCATGATCTGTTCTTCCCTTTTAGCGAGCTTAACCATGTCAATTTCTTTTTACAATAATACTACTAATTCATTAGTAGCGCAACTAATTTATTAGGAAAGGGGGAAATTTTGGATAAACGGAAGGGCCATTTGAGAGGTAAGGGCAGGCTAACAACCCTGGTATCAAATAATGATTTGAATCAGTGGCGCGTGAATATTATAAATATTTTATCTAAATTCGGTTCATAACAGCATACCCTATTAAGAGTATTGTTACATATCATATATCAATGTAGTTTTAAATCCTGCGTTGCTGCCTGCTTTGCGTATCCTCTCCAAACTCACTGATTCGTATTTATTAGCCCGAAAAGTTCTGTTTACTTATTTACTGACTAAAAAACCCATTAACCTGTATGCCTGCATCTCTGCTCACCGCTAATCGCCCCGAAACCCTGACCGAGGTCAGAACACTCATCGACAAAACACGCCGCGACGGTAACATTTACTTTCCTTCGCCTGGTGACTGGCGTGATGAAGTGCTTTACTTTCTGCTGCCCGACCGGTTTAGCGACGGCCGCGAACAGTTAAGACCGTTGTTAAGCAGTGCCGACATAAAAAAGCTGCGTACAATACCCCGGCCCGATATGAACTGGAAAAACTGGGCTGCATCGGGATTGCGCTGGCAGGGCGGCACTATTAAAGGAATTCAAAGCCAGCTCGATTATTTAAAAAACCTGGGTATCACCGCCATATGGGTAGGCCCGGTATTTAAACAACGGGTACGGTTAGACACTTTTCACGGCTATGGTATACAGGATTTTCTGGAAGTAGATGCCCGCTTTGGAACCCGCGCCGATCTGATTGAATTGATTGAAGCAGCTCACAGCAAACAGCTAAAGATCATCCTCGATGTTATCATCAATCATTCGGGTGATAACTGGGGATACCTGCCTCCTTTAAAACCTGTTAATGACATTGAAAATAGTCCGCCCTTTTTGCCCTTCCCCGATTTTTATGGCAATCCCAATAACGGAGCATCCAAAAACTGGAGCCTCGTATGGCGCAATGAACTGGAAAAAGGTTTTACAACCAAAAGTGCAGATATTCAGCAACCACATGAAGGCGTATGGCCACGCGATTTGCAGGTAGCCGCAGCATATACCCGTGCCGGCACAGGCAACCTGGGTGCGGGTGATGTTTTGAACCCGCAGGCCGAACATAAGCGTACCGATTTTATGTCGCTGAAAGACTTTGCGCTGGATGTTTCCAATACCCTTACCCTGCTGGCAGATTGTTTTAAATACTGGATAGCGCTCACTGATTGTGATGGCTTTCGAATCGATACAGTGAAGCACATTTCGCTGGAAGAAGCCCGGAATTTCTGTGGCGCCATTCGTGAGTTTGCCGACTCATTAGGCAAACGCAACTTTTTTTTAGTGGGTGAAATTGCAGGCGGCGACGACATACAGGATATTTATCTCGATAATCTTACGGCGATTCTTCAACGAAATTTAAATGCCGCACTTGATATCGGTAACGACAAATTAATACTGCAGGATATCGGCAAAGGTTTGCAGCCGGCTAAAATTTATTTCGACAGCTTTGATGCAAAAAGTAAAGGCTTTGCATCACATCGCAGCTTTGGCGACCGGCATGTATCCATTCTCGACGACCACGATCAGGTATTTGGGGTAAAGCTGCGGTTCTCGGCCAACATTCCCGATAACGCCCTCGTGAAAGATTACCAGGTAGCGGCAGCAACGGCTTTTCAATTGTTCACCCTTGGCGTTCCCTGTATGTATTATGGTACCGAACAGGCTTTTGCCGGGCCGGCGCAATCACAAAAACAGTTTCTGATCAATGAAGGCTGGGGAGGCAGCGATCGCTATCTGCGCGAAGCCATGTTTGGCCCCGATCATCCCAGGCAACATCACCAAAATGATTTGCAAACACAATTGAACGGCACCGACAACTCATTACCCGGCTTTGGGCCATTTGGAACAGCGGGCAAGCATTGTTTTGATAGTAACGGTCCCGCATATGTTCGTATAGCGCATTGCTGCAATGTGCGCGCTAAATATGCAGTGCTGCGAATCGGCCGGCAATACTTCAGGCCAACCCGCAACTTCAGCAATCCCTTCGAATTTCCAAAAGCCGGTGAACTGGCGGCCTGGTCGCGCATTCTCGATTACCAGGAAGCCGTTTGCGTGATCAATACGAACGGGACAGATGATGCGATACGCGGGGGCGACATCATGGTATCTGCAGAACTATGGGCCCCGGGCACGCAATTTACCGTAGTGGCCAATACAGCAGAAGTTGCCATGCAGGCCGCAGGGCAAGCGTATAATGGCTCACACCCTATAGGTTCCAAAGTAACAGTAAAAGGAGCAGGCAATTCCGGCGAACCGGCTTTTATCGAAATAAGAAATATACCGCCGGCTGAGGTGGTGGTATTGGTGAAAGAATTTTAAGCTAAGAGATGAAAAGAGTAGAAAGAGAAAAAAGAGCCGTTGATATTTTTAAATTTTCGACTGCTTGCATAAATAATGAAATTTTGAGATAAAACATATCTCTTTTTTCTCCTTTTTCTCTTTCAAGCTCTTAGCGCCACTGCATTACAGGCGCTGGCGCCGTCACGACAATATCCTCGACACAAAATCCGAATGCAGACTGATATTAAAAAATGCGGTAAGACCGAAAAGCATTCCCAGTAAACTTACCCCTGCTGCAAAAAAGAACAACCATCTTTTTTGGGTAAGGGCCGTGATACCAAACATGGCCAGCGAAATCGACAACAACGCTTCGGTCATATCGAACTGGTCGTCAAAAATGTTGATATCCTCATATTCTTTCTGGTATCCCTCTGCCTGAGACTTTATAGTTGCTTTTTCTTTTTCGTACCGGCTGATCGTTTCTTCATATTTCTTTATCGCCTCGCTGTTATCAACGCCTTTCTGCAGCTTTAACAATTCAAGGGTGTTTTCGGCAAGCGCCTGTTTGGTGCTTTTTGCCTGAAAGTAAGACCAGGCATCGATGCTGTGTGCCTGTGCCTGCGACATGGCCTGTACAATATTGCCGTCTTTTACATTACAAATGGCCATAAATGTAGCGGCAATGGAAACAAAGATCGCTACGCGTGAATTGATCTTGCTTTTGCCTGAGTTTTCAACCGATTCCTGGATTGTTTCTGAAATATCACTCATATTATTATGTACAACATTTAGTAATAACCTGTAAAATTAATTCAGATATCGGATAAATTTTGCAATCGACATGTTAACCATGGTTTAATTGATTAGATGGCTAATCCTATAAAATCCCGGTAATTCACCGATACATTTTACCCGTTCGTCGATTCCCGGTCAATATCGCCCGCCTGCTACCAAACACATTCCGGTAATTAAACGTATCATGCTCAGTGCAAATGAATGAAGGAGGGGGTTACGGTATACCCATCCGGTGCAAATAATGGGTTCTTTAAAAAGGCGGTATCAGTTAATGTAATCAGGAAGGCGGTCAGTTGCCCGATCTCGTAGTTCGACAAAGGCAGCCTGTGTATCAGCAGCGAATCGGTGGTTGATGAAACAACCATTTTGCTGCGATAATGCTCGAACACATTCATGAGCGAAAAGAAGCGGCCATCATGCCCATATGGATAGGTAACAGCTACGTTGCGCAGGGAAGGCACTTTGAATTTCATTGAGTCGTTTTTGTCGCCTGTGATCGCCATGCGGCCCACATCGTTCAGCGTTTTATCAACAGGCAATCCGGTATTGCGGTACGACAAATCGGTAAACAGCGGTTCCTTATGACAGGAACTGCATTTTTGTTTAAAGATGTCGTAACCCAGTTGTTCGGGTAAAATGAAAGCAGCTTCACCACGCATCACCTTATCGTATTTGCTGTTGCAGCTTACCAGCATCAACATATACTGGCTCAGGGCACGCATAATACGCTGGGTGTTGATGAGCTGGCTGCCGAAAGCAGCAGTGAACATTCTTTTGTAGACGGTATCCTGTTGCAGTTTGCGAACAACATTGGCCAGCGTTTCACCCATTTCATTGGCATTGGTGATGGGCATCAGAGGCTGCAGGTCGAGATGGTTAATACCGCCATCCATCATAAAAGCGGTTTGCCAGGCAAGGTTTTGCAAAGCAGGTGCATTGCGCGTAGTGAGCGAGCTGTTAACACCATGACTGAGGTTGTGCTCGAAAGTTGAAAAAGCAGCAAACTGCTGGTGGCAATCGGCGCAGGAAATGGTTGAATCAACGCTCAACCGCTGATCGTAAAACAATTTGCGGCCAAGCAAAAAACCGTCCTGTGTAAGCGGGTTGCTTTTAAAATCATAATGCGGTTTTGGCCAGTTGCGGGGAACTATAAATTTCAGAGGTGTTGGAGGTTTGGCGGCATCGACAAATGAAAGACCGGCGATCAGCAATACAAGCAGAAATGATATGGTAACAACGGTTCTCATAAAGCAACGGAAAACATGTATGAATAGTTATCGGCGATTTGCATAGCCAAATGACCGGGCTGATGACAAAGCGGATTTTGTGATATGGCGACCGGGTGTTTTGCATTAAACCATTTCAGCAGATCGGCATCTAATATTATAACGGGATCGGGTGCGGCGGATATTTCAGCAGGCAATTGCAATTGAATTTTTCGTAACGCATTGGCCGGTGATCTGAAGCCGCCAACATCCCAGTTGAAATAATAAGCGGGGGCATGCGATGAATCGCTTTGGCCTTCGAGTTTGGCAAAGATGTAACCGCTGTTCCAGGTCCAGAACATGCCTTTCATGGGATCAAGATCACCGGTTTGAACACCGCTCACGTTCAGGATGCTATCGACGCCTATTTCAAAAGAAAGCGATTGCAGCGAACCGTCGGGAGCAGCAAAAACAAGTGTTTTTGATTCGGCCGTTGCTTCATCGATAAGATAGGTTTTGTTCGATAAAGTTCTTTGCTTTTTATCAGTGCCGGTGACGCTAAAGTGAGAAACATAATATTTGAAGCGGGTGATCACCATCGGTTCCCCGAACGGGTTAGTGTATGTTTCATTGAAAAGGTTCAACGTACGGGAACCTATTTTATGTCTGAATTGAATAGTAATTGTATGCTGACGACCGGTTGTAAAACTAAACGTCAGCATCATACAAAATAATACACAGACGAATTGAAACTGCCGGAGCCGGGTTATACCTTTTCCAAAGTGCAATACTTTGGAGAAGGTTAACCCAAGGTAAAAAGAGATGATGTGCATATAAAAATAGTCTGAGTTCCGAACGAATATTATAACGCAATATTATACCAAATAGTGACTGCATAGAATTTTTATGAACATATTATCAGCTCAAACCCTAAGAAAAATTTCAACCCTTGTACCCTTGTTCCTGTTGTTGTGCGCACAAACCGTTTCGGCAAAACACGTGAAAGGAGGATATATCGAATACAAATACAATGGTGTTGGAAGTACCTCCGGTACATCTAATTACACAATTACCGTAACTGTATTTTTCAGCTGCACTACGAATGGCCCCAAAGAGAGCGTTTACCTCGGTATTTTCAACGCTTCAACCAATGCAACTGTTTATACCAAATCAATCAGTTACTCATCTGTGAAAACCATTTCCAAAACAAGTTATAGTCCATGCATGAGCAATCCGCCTACCATATGTTACGAACTTCGAACCTTTGTAACTACGGTCGACCTGCCTGATATTGCTGCCGGCTATGTGCTTGCTGTGCAGGATGCGCTGCGTGTAGATGGCATTATAAACATCAGCAACTCGGCCAGTACCGGCATTACCATCACGGGCATGATTCCCGGTACTATTAATAGTGTTGATTATCACAAAAACAGCAGCCCCAATTTTGCTTTTCTCGATACAGCCATTGTTTGCTACAATGGCACCTTTACGTATCCTTTCAAAGCAACTGATGCCGATGGCGATTCAGTGTCGTACTCGTTTGGAAGCGGCTTAACCGTAACCAATCCCAGCGGACAAACCAGCTCATCTGCACCCGGCAGTCCGCCCTACCCCGAATTAACCTATACCTCAGGCTACAGCGGCACTTCGCCATTGGGAAGCTCGGTTACCATTGATCCGGCTACAGGTTTGTTGTCGGGTACTGCGCCGGCCACCACGGGTGAATATGTAGTAGCGGTATATGTAAAGGAATGGCGGAACGGTGTATTGATCGATTCAATGAAAAAAGAATTACAGATTTATGTATACAACTGTACGCTATCTGCCGTCAGTTTAAAAACATCCTACATCAATTGCGACAATTATACATTTACTTTCCAGAATGAGTCTGCTGCCTCCAATATAACATCGTATTCCTGGGACTTTGGGGTACCGGGCATTTCAACCGATGTATCCAGTTCGGCCACACCAACCTATACTTATCCTGCAGCAGGCACCTATACTTTGAAATTAAAAGTATCCAATTCATCGGGCTGCGTCGACTCGGCAACTGCCACAGTAAAGGTATACCCCGGCTTTACACCCGCATTCACGTTTACGGGTAGTTGTTATCAATCGCCCTTTCAGTTTACCGATGCCACCAATGCACAATATGGCACCGTGAACAGCTGGGCCTGGGATTTTGGCGAAACCTCGTCATCGTCAAACACCTCAACAATAAACAATCCTACGCACCAGTATGCCGCACCGGCCACCTACACAGTAAGCCTTACCGTGGGCAGCAGCGTAGGTTGCAGCGGTTCCGTAACCAAAACAGTTACGGCCAACGACAAACCCAACTTAACCCTGCCCTTCACCGATACACTTATTTGCACCATCGATAGTTTGCCACTGATTGCCAATGTAACCGGCACCGGCATCACCTATAGCTGGTCGCCGGCGTACAATATTAAAGACGCCAATACCGCCAACCCAACGGTATGGCCCAAAGACACTACGGTGTACACAGTTACGGTTACACAAAATGCATGCGTGGCAACCGGCTCTGTTACGGTGAATACGCTTGATTTCATCACCGTGCAATTGCCGGCCGATACAACGGTATGTAAAACAGATAGCTTTCAGCTAACCCCCGTAAGCTATGCATTGAAATACCAATGGTCGCCATCGACATACCTTAGCAGCGCCACAGTTAAATACCCGATGGCATATGCTGAATCAGACATCACCTATTCGGTAATAGCCAACCTGGGCAAATGCCAGGACCATAGTTCGGTACGGGTTAAAGTAGTTCCCTATCCGCAGGTAACAGTAAACGCCGATACTACTATTTGTTACGATACCGATGCACAACTAAGCGCCGGCATGGTAGCCGCTTATTTTAACTGGACGCCGGTTAGCACACTCACCAGCAGCAATACCTTAACGCCCGTTGCCCATCCGCTTATAACTACGCCTTATATAATTACAGTTACCGATACGCTCGGTTGCCCGAAACCGGTATCAGACACAGTAATAGTTTACGTAAGGCCTAAGATCGTAGTGTTTGCCGGTAACGATACTGTTGTAGTGGTAGGTCAGCCGTTGCAACTGAATGCCATTGCAAATAGCGGCATTGACCTGAGTTATACCTGGAGCCCGGCCTCCTGGCTGAGCGATGCAGCTGTTTATAATCCGGTAGCCACCTTTAATTCAAGCGTTGATTCAATCACTTACCTCGTAACAGCCAGCACCGCAGAAGGATGCTATGGCAACGATGCCATTTTTATAAAGGTTTTCAAAACAAACGCCGATATTTTTATGCCCAATGCCTTTTCCCCCAATAGTGATGGAAAGAACGACGTGTTCAAACCCATACTGGTGGGTATTTCAAAGCTGAATGTATTCAGTATTTATAACCGCTGGGGCCAACTGGTGTATACTACTTCGCAAAACGGCAAGGGATGGGACGGCACCATTCACGGCGTGAAACAGGAGCCTGGCACGTTTGTATACATGGTACAGGGAATTGATTACCGCGGCAACACAATCACCAAAAAAGGAGCGTTTACACTGGTGAGATAATTATTTTATGCCATACATATTATTTATTTCAACCCCTGCCTGTTAACATAACCACGCTGTAATCACCTAATAATCAGCGCCTATGCCAACCAATGCCTCCCGAAGCCGGGAGGCATATTTCGTTAACGGCCACCCATTACTATTTTAATTTATAAATATTTTTTATACTTTGTTTAAACTTCAGAGTACTTCACCAGTCTCTGTTTATTACCCATGGCTTATGAAGACCCGGCCCCTTTTCCTTCCGTAGTATTTCAATCATTTTAAAACAACTCCTTTAGTAATATAAAGGCCTGATTCATTCCTTGCAACACGCTATGAAAGCAGCAGCAGTAACCTCATTTATTGTATTATTTACAATATATCAAACCTGTGCCCAATCAACAAACCGGTCAGATACCGTTGCATTTGCCCGTTCTCTTGCTTATCAAAAACAATTTAACGAAGCCAAAAAGTTATTATCCGCAGTTATAGCACACGACAGCACCCAAACCGAGGCCAGTAAGTTATTAGCGTATATTGATCTGTGGATGGGCCACATAGATGCTGCCCGGCAACGTGCAAAAAAGATATTACACAACCAGCCGGGCAACCAGGATGCGATAACGATATTAAACCAGATAAAAGCATATACAACCCCTTATGTATTGCTGAATATGAACCTTGAATCAGACGACCAGCCGCGCACCGGCAGCAGCTATGGTTTTGAAGCGGGCATGTACAGATCGTGGTGCTGGGCGCCGGTTATACAGGCACAACTCAACCGGTTTACCATTGCCGATAGCAGCTATAAATCTTTATGGTTACAGGCCGGTAACAAAATAAGCTTTGGCTCTAAAACTACGGTCAGTTTTGGTGCAGGTGTATTTCAGCATTTATTAAATACAGGCAGTTCTTATTTTACAGGCCGCCTGGGTATTATCCAAAAAATGGGCGCTTCATTCTCGGCAGAAGCAGGATTTGAAAAGAAGCCTTACCAGTATTCGATCGCCAGTGTAAAAAAACCGGTACTGGAACAGGATCTAATGCTTGCATTAAACTTTAATAAGAACGATAACTGGCTGGGCAAGGCCGGGTATCAGCAACAACATTTTAACGACGGCAACAACATTCACACGGTATATGCCTGGTTGTTGTTGCCTGTAATTAAATCAAAGACATTTAACCTGAAAGCCGGTTATGCATTCAGTTACGCCAATGCCGATAAAAACAATTATGTATCCACGAAACCGCTGAGCGCCATACCTCCTTCGGCTGTTGCACACAGCACATTATCCGGCGTATACGATCCTTACTTTACACAGCAAAATCAGGTGATCAATGCCGTGCTGGCATCGGTAAGCATTTCATTTTCGAAGGCCATTCAATTTTCAACAAGAGCAAATGTAGGTGTCTATGCACAAGCCGATAATCCATCGCTTACTTACGAAAAAGACCGCAGCAATCAGGCTTATATCAGTAAAACCTATACTACTATTACATACACACCGGTAGAGTTGACAAATAGTTTGCAGATAAAACTATCGCCCGCTTTTTCAATACAGGCATTTTACAACTATAGTCAGCTGTTGTTTTATACCCGGAACCAGGGAGGCATTCAATTAAAATACAATTTCATTAATGGCGCAAACCAATAAATACGATCTGTGGTGTTATCGCAGGGCCGCTGCTGTTAACCGCCCCCAAAAGCTGGTACTGGCCGCCCTGGTGATCGCAGGCGGCATCAGTATGTTGTATTTGTTCAACTGGTGGTTTCGTGAGGAGCATATTGCATCATTACCATTGTTCCTGCTGCTATCGCTGATTTTCTGGTGGGGCCTTATTCGTATGATGATGCTCTGGATATCTTATCTGCGCATCAGGATGCCCAACAGCAATCCCGCCCCGGCGGGATTAAGCGTAGCCATCTTTACTACCAGTTCGCCCGGTGAGCCATTAAGTATGTTTGAAAAAACACTCGAAGCCTGCGCCAACATCCGGTATCCGCATACCACGTATTTACTCGACGACACGTGCGACAAGCGCTTTAAAGAAGTAGCCGAACGGCATGGCGCTGTATGGCTTGAACTGGTAGGCTTGCCCGGCGCCAAAGCCGGTAAGATCAATGCAGCCCTGCAACAAACAACAGAAGATTTTATACTCGTGCTCGATCCCGACCATATCCCCTACCCCAATTTTCTTGATGAAGTGCTGGGTTATTTCGACGACAAAAACATAGGGTTTGTTCAGGTATCACAGGCTTATTATAATCAATACCGATCCTTTACTGCAAAAGCAGCGGCCGAGCAAACCTATGGATTTTATGGTCCCACCCAAATGGGTATGCATGGATACAATTGCGCCGTTGCCATTGGCGCCAATTGTACATTCAGACGTACCGCGCTGAACAGCATCGGCGGACATGGCATTGGTCTTGCCGAGGACCTTATAACGGCCATACGCATACACTCCAAAGGATGGAAATCAATTTATGCGCCTGTTATTGTAAGTCGGGGACTGGTGCCCGAAGACTTTGGTTCATTTTGCAAGCAGCAATTAAAATGGGCCCGGGGCGTACATGAAGTATTGTTTGCCGAATTGCCCCGCCTGTGGCGAAGATTATCATTCTGGCAAAAGATATCATACACTACCATCGGCACCTATTATTTATCAGGGGTAACCATGTTCCTGTTTTTGTTAATACCTTTTTTATACCTGCTTTTCGGATGGCTGCCTGCGAATATGGATTTTATGGAGTTCATAGCTCACTGGCTACCCGTGGCCGTTATGGGTATAACCATTTACCTGTATGTACAGCAATGGCTTTGTCATCGCGAACACGAACGCGGATTGCATTGGCGCGGCATGTTCTTAAAATTTGCCTGCTGGCCGGTATTTCTGATGGGCTTTGTGCTGTCGTTATGGAATGGAAAAATCCCGTACATACCTACCGCCAAACAGGCGGTAAAAGGGTTCTCCCCTTTTGCACGACCGCTGATCATACACCAGGTATTATTTGCCGGATTGATAATATACGTGATTGCCAAACGTGGATTCTTCACACCCGAAGCAACGCTTACATTAACAAGCGGTGAAATATGGGGCATGGTTGCATTTGCCTCCATTGCTTTTTTCATGTCGGTTGGCGGTATGTATGCCGCATGGCAATCGACCCGAATAAAAGCTGAAGAACCCTGGGCCGAAGTTGATCTGAGCAATATCAACAGGCAATTGACAATAGACAATAGACAAATGGTAAAAGGGGGATCAAAATCTTATAGTCCCGATGGAGACATAATGTTGGTAGAAGATTAACATTTTGGTGCCTTAACGGCACTAAAAAAACACTCATACTAAACGATATTGAATAGACAAAAAAACTAATGTACCAATAAACATAACAGATGAAAACATTTCTTTTCCGTTTTTCTTTGGTTATAATAGCGCTGGCATTTGGCAGTGGTATTTTTTGTCTGCTGGCATATGCCGGCAACAAATCAAAAGGGCCGCTTGACGATCTGTTCACAACAGTAAACAGCAATGTAGCCAGTTTGGAAAAGAAAATGGTGAGCACCCGCGAAAGCCGGTCGGCTTCGTTGAAATGGTTCGACCATTACCGCAACAGTACGGTGGTGATGAACGCACCGGATACTTTTTTCTGGGGTGCGTATGACGATAATACGGCTGAATCGTTCGAAAGCATTGTATCGCTCGAAGATTCGCTGCATACCCGTTTACCCATCATTTCGCTATATACAGCCTGGGGTAGTAAAAAGAATGAAGTATTTCCGTTGCTGAAAGCACAGGCTATCTATGATTTGGGTTCTATACCCATGATCACCTGGGAACCCTGGCTCGATGATTTTGATCCATCGCAATTTGACCTGAACGGGGAAAACAGCAACAAAAATAAAGAGGGTCTGCAGGCCATTGCCAATGGCCGGTTCGATGCTTACATCGATAAATGGGCGCAGGATGCCAAAAAATTCGGAGCACCGTTTTATTTGCGATTCGCCCATGAAATGAATGACCCGTATCGCTATCCCTGGGGACCGCAAAACAACCAGCCCGGCGCATTTATCGCTGCCTGGCGTCATGTGGTTGACCGCTTTCATAAAGCAGGCGCCAAAAACGTCGTCTGGGTATGGTCGCCCCACCCTGCCTATTCGTATGCAGAATTTTATCCCGGTCATGATTATGTGAACTGGATTGGCACCACCGTTATCAATTACGGAACCGTAGCCACCTGGAGCCAGTGGTGGTCGTTTGATGATATATTCGGGAAATTTTATACAGATATTTCCCTGTATAAAAAACCTATTATTGTTACCGAGTTCGGCTCACTGGCCGTTGGGGGCGACAGGCCGGCGTGGTTCAAACAGGCATTTAATGCTTTACCACAAAAATACCCGGCTGTAAAAGCACTGGTATTTTTTCATGTGGCCAGTGATAATACAACCACTTATAAATCGCTCGACTGGAGTTTTAAAAATGATGCAAAGGTTACCGGCGTAATACGTGAGGTGGCGATGAAGGACGCAGGAGGTAAGAAGTAAATTGAAGACAGTAATAGGGTACAAGCCCGAAATATCAGGATGACCAACGGGCTTGTACCTTGTAACTTACAACTTGTCAATTTGCAACTTGTCTTTATCTGTCAGATGACAAAATGGTTGCCGATTGACGGGCAATATAATCCTTCGTATGTTGCTTTAACTGCAAACCATTAAAATGTGCGTTTATATCCCTTACTGTAGCTTCTGCAGCCTGATTGTTCCCCGCAAGCTGGTACGATTTTGCCAGTTTTTGCATGGCATGATAGAGCATAATATTATCAAAACCACGACCAGCTTTGGATTTATCAATCACCGATTTAATCAATGCCTGTCCCCACTCAAAATCGGGTCTTCGAATTTGTATCTTATTGTCGGGAGTAATGTTTTTGAAAGTTCGCTGCGCATTTACTCCTTTTACATACTGTGCATAAACAGCCAGCGGGTGATCTTTATACTTGTCGCTCAATAACACATCCAAAGAATCATTTGCTTTTTGCAGATACGGTGCATCAGAACCCATAAAAGCCAAAAGATATCCCACATCATTACTCAGCATTACATCGGCTATTTCGTTATCTTCTGCAGTTACAGGATTTTTTACACGAATCGGCAACGTATCCGAAACGATACGTGAACCATCGCGGTGATAATATACAGCCCGTAACTGGTAAATACCCGGCTGATCAAAAATAAATCCATTTCTGCCAAAGCCAATATACGAGCTGTCGTAAATGGCCGGATTATCAGCATTCAAAACTTCAAACATTGGTTCAACATCCATATGTGTTACAGGTTCATACAGCAGCACTTCGCCACCGGGCTTCTTTATACCAATGGTAATAAAACCAAAATCAGCATGCAGATTACTGTTTACCTGCTGATTCATCGTACTGGTAGTTCTAAGCTGGGTTTCCAGAAAAACCGGTTCCCCGAGGAGATAAGATTGTTTGGCCTGCAGTTGCAATACAAGACTGGAATAGTTTTCTACATTATCTTCAAACAATGATCCAACATCCAGTAAACCGCCCTGCGTAAATGGATTCCTTGCCCTGAAAAGATTGGGTCTGAAACCATGACGTAAATGAGTTACTTCAACAGGATCAAACTGGAAGGAGAAAGAATTCCAGAATGCAGATGGCCCGCCCGGATACGCCCGCGGATAATTCATCCATGAAAGCGAATCTGTAATATTGGGTTTGGGAGGTGTTGCATAACTTTTTTGCCATGTATGTTGCAGATTAAAACAATGACCTAATTCATGTACACAGCTATACAATTGCTTCCTGTATTGTTCAGCTCCCCTGCCGGTTAAACCTTTATAAAACACGGCACATGCATATTGTTGTAAACCACCTGGCATGTCGAACATTATTCCATGCAATGAAGGGCCGAAGCTATGTTCATAGGCATGTAATAACCAGATTGCCCACTCAGGTTTTTCGGCATACATGCCAAAGTGGTTGATCATAGCATTGTGCAATTCAGCATTTGACCATCTGGCTTCAATACCTTTTACATCCAGCGGAATAACATTCGATACGCCGGAAGTAATCATATCTATGCCGGCTTCCTGGTATGCTGTATTAATTGAAAGTTGCCGTTCAGGACCGCCTGTAGGTAATGAACCTGTGTTATAAGAAACAAAAGGTGTTACGCCTTCAACGCAATCCTGTTCTAACTGAGCCGTACGAAAAGCCCTGCTGGTGTTGTTACATACATACATGGCGCCCGGGGTATTGGTGCTTACATGATACCATTGCAAAATAGCCGGCGATAAAGCCTGAAAAACAGAAGTTTGTTTAATGGTAATTTTAAGCCGGGTGAATGATGTAGACCACGAGGTTTTTGCCATACCACTGATAGTAACCATTCCTTTTACAAGTGAGGCAGTAATACCATCGGCCATAAAAGAACCAAAAAACGATTTGGTTTGTCCGGATATCAGAAAATAATCACCACTTACTTTCAGCAAAGGATTGAATCCGTCGATATCAATCCTCAATACCATTTCAAACGGCCCGAACTGGCCGGTATAGCGGCCAAACACCTTGTTTTTTTCAATAAGGAAAGGAACTCTTTTTTCAGCAATCATCTCTTCTGCTTCAATACCTTCTTCTATCCCTGCTTCTTCTTCAATCAATGTTGTAAACATGGCTTCTTCTGCTTCGCGGGAAAACGGCCTTTCTTTTTTTTCAGCCATTTCTTTTTTTAATGGCGCCCTGGCTTTTGGAGTAACAGGTGTAGAAATGGTTTCAGTAATTGCAGCAGCAACAGATGATAAAGTGGGAGAATTGGGCTCTGCCAAAGCGTTGGAGTGCCCGTTGGTTTGCAAATAACTCATAGGTAATGTGTTAAAAATGAATAAAACTTCACACCACTTCGCAGGTGAGGTTTACGCTTCATTTAAGGAAAATGAAGAAACACTGTGTCGCGCTTTAGGGTAAAGGCACTAAAACATCAGTATGAACTTACATTCCGAAAAAACGCAAAACCTTAAAAAGGAATAACGCCTTACTACAATCAGGTTATAAGAAGGACATTGTTGAATTACGGAGAAAGAGAAAAAATTGTTTATGCGAAGGTAAGGATACAACAAGGCTGAGTATAATATATCTGTGCCTAAATGCGACATTTTACAGAATCATAATATTGAAAAACAAAAAGAGTAAAATATTCCTCATAATGCACCTGGCATTAAACAACCTAACCATATCTACGGTAAATTGATTAAATTATAATAATAAATAGTTTTGATTTTACACCTAAAAAACAAATACATATGTCTGAAACGAAAAACATAAAAGGCATTGTGCATGATTCTTCAAACGGGCAGCTTATGAAGGATGTTTCGGTGACGATAACAGGAGGAAGCTATAAACATGACGATATAGCGGTTCAGTCTGATGAACAGGGTGTATTTTATTTGCATGAAGTAAAAGTGCCAGGCACTTACGATTTGCAGATACGTCACGACGATCAAGCAAAAACAATTGAGGTTCATCTGAACAAGGATAGTGTAATAAGCATCCTTTTTTAAAACGTGAAATCTCGTATTAATGCAAAAACAGAAACTCCCGCACATTTTCAACAATAAATCCCGGTAAAACGCCCAGCCACAGCAATAATACCATCAGCACTACCAGAGATGCATAGGTGGCGAAATAGAAAAACGGATGAAGCGTTCTTTCTTTAACAGATGTTAATTGCGGGGCGGCAAACAGCGCACTGAGAATACGCAGATAATAATACAAACCTATTACACTTGTAATGACCAGTATAATAACCGGGAACCACAAATGTTGCTGTATACCGGTGGTTAATAAAAAGAACTTTGCCGGAAAGCCCGCTGTTAACGGGATGCCTGCCAGCGACAGCAATGCAATGGTGAGTATGGCGGCCATTAACGGACTTCGCCAGAACAATCCGCGGTAATTGTTTAATTCATCGGCATCTCTTCGCCGGGTCGATAACAGAGTAATGATGCCAAATGCTGCCAATATAGTTATTGAATACGCGATCAGATAAAAGATTGCAGCTTCTGTACCGGTATTACCTGCCAGAAATGCTACCAGCAGATACCCGAAATGTGCAATGGATGAATATGCCAGCAGGCGTTTTAAATTTTGCTGTTGCAGCGCCAGCAAATTGCCAACGATCATACAGGCCACGGCAATAACAATAAAAATGGTAACAGCCAGTGGATATTGCTGCAGGTTGATGGCCTGTGCAAAACGCAGCAACACGGCAAATACGCCGATCTTCGACACGGTGGCAATGAAAGCAGTCACCGGCGCCGGCGCTCCCTGATACACATCCGCTGCCCATAAATGAAATGGCACCAGCGCCAGCTTAAACCCTATGGCCACCACCATCAACCCAATACCCATTACAATCAATACAGATGAACCGGCCAATTTAATTGCACCTGCAATGGCCGTAAACTCCATGCTGCCTGTTTCCATATAAATCAATGCCATACCAAATAACAAAAAGGCCGATGATAAAGCGGCGAGTATCAGGTATTTCATCCCTGCTTCGATAGCATTGTTACGGTTGCGCAGGTAAGCGATCAAAGCATATAAACTAACACTCAGCAATTCAAGTCCGATGAACAGTGAAATAAAATGGCGGCTGATGGTCAACACAGCCGATCCTAAAGTGGCCAGAAACAACAGGATGTAATACTCTTTGGGATTTTCTTCGTGTTCTTCAAAATAAATATAGGAAAGCAATCCTACTACCAATACTGAAAATATAATAAGACCGGTGAACAAGGCTGCAAATCCGTCTACCACAAACAAAGGCATTACCTGTTGCGGCAAGGTATCGCGCACATACCACATGGACCCTACCACCATACACATCATCAAAAAACCGGTTATCTGTATAACAGTATGGCTTTGCCTGAAAGCAATCAGCAATATCACCACAATGGCGGCAACAGCCAGCACCATAAAGGGCAATGTTGCGAGTAGTTGAAGATGTGTCATAAAAGCAGTTTATAGTTTGAAGTTTGTGGTTTGTGGTTCTATGGTATAGTCTCTGGTTTATGGTTCTTTAGGTGCAACATATTGTGCGATTTTTTTATGTTGCATTTTTAAGGTGTATGGTTTTGCTAATGAATTTCCAAATCGCAGCAACCATAAACAATAAACTATAAACCATAAACACAAATAAGCGCGGCAGCAACCACAAACTACAAACAATCACAGGCCGTAGGCCAGATTTGTCATTTTACCTACTACATCCTTTACTGTATCTAAAACAGGTTGCGGGTACAAGCCAAGAAATATAATGGCTATGGTTAATACCGCCATAATGCTCCATTCTCTGAAACTCAGGTCACGCGGTGTTACCGTAACAGTAGCCGGTTGCCCCCAGAAAACTTTTTGTACAATGCGCAATGAATACACCGCACTTAACACCAATCCTGTACTGGCAATGATCGAGAATAAAGGATTTTCTGAAAAAGCGCCCAGCAGAATTAAAAACTCTGCCACAAAATTTCCCAGCAGCGGTAAGCCGAGAGAAGCCATTACAAATACCAGCGCTATTCCTCCCATAGCCGGCATGGCCGTAAACAAGCCACCCATGCGACTGATATCTCTTGTATGCAATCTTTCCTTTAACATGCCTGCCAGTACGAACAGCGCGCCTGTACTGATACCATGTGCCAGCAATTGTATTACTACGCCCTTCAGCGCCATTTCACTAAATGCAAATATGCCCAGCAGCACAAATCCCATATGGCTTACTGAAGTATAGGCGATCAGTCGTTTTATATCTGTTTGTGCAAAAGCCAGCAAGGCGCCGTATACAATTCCAACAACTCCAAACAACATGGCCCACCAGGCAATTTCTATGGAAGCCTGGGGAAATAACGGCAATGCAAATCGAAGTATTCCATAAGCGCCTGTTTTCAATAATAACCCGGCCAGTATCAAACTGCCTGCGGTTGGCGCTTCGCTGTGTGCATCGGGCAACCAGTTGTGAAAGGGAACAACAGGTAATTTAATGATGAAGGCAATTAAAAAACCGAACAGGATCCACCGGGCTGCAGATGGAGCCAGCGATGTGTTTAACAAACTAAAGTAATCGAACGTATATTGTCCGCCGCTTTGCTGGCCATGAATAAAATACAAAGCGAGAATCGACACCAGCATGAACAAACCACCGGCCTGTGTAAAAATGAAAAATTTATAGGCTGCATAGCGTCTGTTAGAGTCGCCCCAGATGGCGATCAAAAAATACATGGGTACCAGCATCACTTCCCAGAAGAAATAAAACAGAAAAAGGTCCATCGCTACAAACACACCGCTGATTCCGGCCAGCGTCCATAAAAGATTGAAGTAATAAAAACCTGTTTTTTCCCTGATCTCATTCCACGAACAAAGCACAGCGAGCAGCCCCAGTAAAAATGTAAGCAGCAGCAATATAAAGCTCAGTCCGTCCATGGCCAGGTGAAAGCTGATACCAAATGCAGGTATCCAGTTAACCTGGTAATGAATTAGCCACGAATCGCCCGTGGCAGCAACATGTCCGCCCCGAACATACCACACAACAGGAATAATAAAAGCAACAATAACCGATAAAAAGGCAATCCACTTACACATATTCTGATCGCGTTGCGCCACCAGCCAGCACAACACGCCGCCTGCCAGTAAAACACCTAACATCCATACCAGTATCATAACAATAGTTGAAGGGTGATGATAAAAAGAATACCGGCCAATACACCTGCGATATATAAACGCAAAGAACCGTTCTGCGAAAACGACAACCAGTTATTCAGCCGAACGCTTCCCCGTGCAATACCATTATACAGTTGGTCGATAACATCGTTTTTATTAATGCGGGTAATAAATACAAAGGGTTTTACAAATAACAAATCATACACCATATCGAACTTCCATCCGCTGAATAAAAAATTGCGTACGGCCGATAAACCCGGCGATTGCTGCCACCGCACACCGGGTTTGCCATAATACAATACATAACCGGTATATACACCGGCAGCCGTTACCAATACAGCAATCAGTTGAAACATTAGCTCAGATGGCATCTGTTGCTTTAATACCGTTGCAGGTAATATTTTTTGTACGTGTTGTGAAAACAAATCAAGGTGCAACAGGTTATGCGGCCATTCAATATAACCGGCAACAATGGAAAAGAAAGCAAGCACTACCAACGGAACAATCATCCATTGAGAAGGTGTTGCAGTAACCGGTGTTTTTGCTTCGCCCCAAAAAACAATTAGCATCAGGCGGGTACTGTAACAGGCTGTAATAAATGCACCGGCAATGGCCAGTGTCCACAACAAGGCATTACCATTGGCAGCGCTCCAGGCAAACCATAGTATGGGATCTTTGCTGAAAAAGCCTGCCGTAACCAATGGTAGCGCACTCAAAGAAGCAGCTCCGGCCAGAAAGGTCATGAACACCACAGGCATCCGTTTTCTTAAACCGCCCATCATGAAGATGTTGTGCTCATGATGCAATGCCTCTATAACTACACCTGCTGCAAGGAATAACAGCGCTTTAAAAAATGCATGGGTGAAGAAATGAAAAATGGCAGCGCTCCACGCGCCTACTCCTAACGCAAGAAACATATAACCGATCTGGCTGATGGTTGAATAAGCCAGTATTCTTTTTATATCTGTTTGCACCAGCGCACTGCAACCCGCAATAAATAAAGTAACCGCCCCGATAATAGCTACCACTGCCATAGTAACCGGCGACAACTGAAACAGTACGTGCATGCGTGCAATCAGATAAACACCGGCTGTAACCATCGTTGCGGCATGTATCAGGGCGCTTACCGGTGAGGGGCCCGCCATGGCATCGGGCAACCAGGTTTGTAATGGTAATTGCGCCGATTTGCCCACAGCACCACCCAATAACAATAATGCAATTAATGTTATACGGCTATCGCCTTTGGCAAAATGCTGCGGAGCCTGTTGCAGTATGTCGGGGATATTAAAAGTACCCAGTTCTTTAAACAAAAGGAACAATCCGATCAGCATAGCTGTATCGCCAATTCGGGTTATGAGGAAAGCTTTATTGGCAGCCTGACCATTGGCAGGAACTTCGTACCAGAATCCAATGAGTAAAAAGCTGCAGAGCCCAACGCCTTCCCAACCCAAATACAACAGCACCATGTTATCGGCCATCACCAATAGCAACATGGAGCACACAAATAAATTCATGCAGGCAAAAAAGCGGGCATAGTCGCGGTCGTGATGCATAAAGGCGGTAGAATAGATATGTATCAGCGCACCTACAAATGTTATGATGAAAATAAACACCAGCGATAAGGCATCTACACGCAAACTGATATCAACGGATAAATTGCCTGTATTAAACCACGACCATAGTACCTGACTGTAAATGCCATCATCCGGCGGTGTTTGTAAAAAATGAATCCCCAGAATAATGGTAATAACAGCCGCTGCACATACTGTACCTGCCCCTATCCATGCAACTACGGGTTTGGGCATTTGCCGGCCGAACAAGGAAAGCAGTATGAACCCTGTTAATGGCAGTAAAGGGATGTATATGAGTAATAGATTCATAATTATTACTTCTCATTTGATGGTTCATTGTTTTATGGTTAAACCATCAAACCATCTAAAAACCTAATCTCTCAATTCCTTCAGCTCTTCCACATCCAACGTCTTATGCTGGTGATGTATCTGAAGCACCATGGCCAGTCCTACCGAAACTTCTGCTGCGGCCATGGCAAGAATGAACAGGAACATCACCTGTCCATCGGGTTGTTGCCATTTTGAGCCGGCGGCAACAAAGGCCAGTCCGGCCGCATTCAACATAACTTCAACCGATATCAGCATAAAGATTACGTTCTTGCGGATGAGCACGCCAATGAGCCCCAGCGCAAACAGTACAGCGGCAACAATTAATACAATATGGGCATTTTCAATCATGCAATACAGTTTGTTCAGGTTGTTCAGCCGGTGGTGGTGGCGGGGCTTTTAGCTTATCCTGCGCTTCGCCATTCTGCAAAAAGCGATGCCGCTCCTTTCGGGTATGCTTGCCAATATGCGCTGCGCCTACTATACCAGCCATTAGCAGAAAACCGGCCAGCTCTACGGCAATTACATATTCACCATACAACGACAAGGCTACTTTACGGGGATCTACCACCGAAACAGGCAGTGCTGCCTTATTTCCCTGCAATAACAGCAACACCATTTCAACGAGCAATACCAGCACCAGCGCCGAAGGCACTACCCAAACCTTCGACCGCAACCATTCTTTTTCCTGCAGGGCCGTTTCATGGCCAAGGTTCAGCATCATTACCACAAAAATGAACAGCACTATAATGGCCCCTGCATAAACGATGATCTCCAGCGCTGCCACAAAAGGAGCGCCCAGCGATAAAAAGATCATGGCTACCGACATAAACGACACCACCAGGTACAACAGAGCATGCACGGGGTTATACCGGGTAATGGCCATGATGGTGGCGATGACGGCAACGGCGCTTGATATGTAAAACAAAGTTGACAAGTTGATCAGTTGAAAAAGTTACAGGTTTCAGGTTACAAGGTTCAGGTTGCAGCGTTAATTTATTTCTCGCAAAGGCGCTCCCGCAATAGCGGGACAAAGTAGATCGCTACCCGATCTGTAAGGACGCCAGGAAAAAGCTTGGCGCCTTTGCGCGAGTATTGATTGCCGATCACGGCAATAAACTATGTACATCTACCGGCGTTTCCTCATTCTCTCCTTCGCCTTTTTTCTTTACACCTGCATCAAGACCGGCAACACGGTAAAAATTATATCCGGGGTATTTTCCCTCGCTGTTGATCAATAAATCTTCTTTTTCAAATACGAGGTTCTGCCGGTTGTATTCTCCCATTTCAAAATCAGGCGTTAACTGTATGGCGTAAGTTGGACAAGCCTCTTCGCAATAACCGCAAAAAATACAGCGTGAGAAATTGATGCGGAAAAATTCGGGGTACCTTCTGCCGTTTTCATCTTCAGTTGCCTGCAGCGCTATGCAATCAACGGGGCAAGCCACCGCACATAAATAGCAGGCCACACATCGTTCGCCTCCATCGGGATCTTTGGTGAGCACAATGCGGCCCCGGTACCGGGGATGCAACTCCACCTTTTCTTCGGGATATTCAATCGTTGCCTTTTTACGAAACAGGTGTAAAAACACCAGCCACATGGTTCGAAGATGACTTAGCATTTTTTTTGTTTTATGCAGGCAGCTTCCTACCCGCCTTTTAATAATAACGCAATCGCTCCTGTAATCAGCACATTCGCCAGCACCAGCGGAAGCAATATCTTCCATCCATACTCAACCAGCTGATCATAACGCGGCCGGGGAAGCGAAGCCCGTAATAAAATAAACAACCCGATAAATAAAAATGTCTTTATAAAAAACCAGGCTACCGGTGGCAGAAACGAAGGGCCCAGCCAACCGCCGAAGAACATGGTTACCGTCATGGCCGATATCAATGTAATACCCAGGTATTCGCCGATAAAGAACAATCCGAACTTCATACCCGAATACTCAGCATGATATCCCGCAATCAATTCGCTTTCTGCTTCAGGAATATCAAACGGCAAACGATGCGTTTCTGCAATGCCGGCGATCAGAAAAATAATAAAGCCAACAGGCTGCGTAACTACAAACCACAGGTGCTTTTGAGCGGCTACAATATCGCCCAGGTTGAATGAGCCGGTAAGCATCACTACACCCATTAATGATAAGCCCATAAAAACTTCATAGGCGATCATTTGCGAGGCGCCGCGCAATGCGCCGAGTAAAGAATATTTGTTGTTGCTGGCCCAGCCACCCAGCACGATGCTGTATACACCCAGCGACGACATGGCCAGAAAGAACAACAACCCGATATTCAGATCGGCCACTACTATATTGGGTGCAAACGGAATGATCACAAAACTCATCAGCACACTGGCCACCACAATAGCCGGCGCTAAAACAAACACCCATTTATCAGCAAAGGGCGGCGTCCAGTCTTCTTTAAAAAACAGCTTCAGCGTATCGGCCACCACAATAAAAATTCCCAACGGACCGGCGCGGTTAGGCCCCAGCCTGTCTTGCCATAAAGCAAGCAGCCGGCGTTCAACCCATATGAGTCCTGCTGCTATATTGAGCAGCACGAACAATACGCCAAATACGATTAATATGTGTTGAGCTGTTGTCATCGGCAATCGTGAATCGTGAAACGGCAAGGCACTCCGCACTTTGTCAACCTGTTAACTTATCAACTTTTCAACTTGTTAACTTCATATTACCAACTTCAATATATGCGCCCCAACTGAGGGCAAACATTCCGGGCAACCCCGCCGGCATTACAGCAATTCCGTTACTTATATCTTTATCAATTTTTACAGGCAGCGAATATTCATGTTCAAATATTTTTACGGTAACAAAAGATTCGTTTCCTACGCGTAACCGCTCCGCATCCGATACCGATAGTGCGATATAAGGTTCAGGACACAACGAACCGATACCCCTGGTATATACACTTAACTCGCCCGAACCAAATACATGATATTGCGGCAACAACAACCACTTGTTGTTCCGCACCATAAAAGCCTCCGGTATATCTTTAAAATAAACCGGTGTAGCCTGTGGTTTGTACCGGAACAACCTGATATCGGGATCGCCACCGCGCAATGCACCGCCCACATCCTGCTGATATTTATTTACTGATTGCTCCGAATTCCATCCCGGCGCCCAGTAGAAGGGAATCAGCGGTGAGGGTGGCATGCCCTGATATCCTTCCATGGTGAAAGTGAACGGTGAATCATTGTCCTGCAAAGGCTTCGGTTCACTTACAGCTATATTGGCCAGCATGGCCGTGCGACCACTGTAACGGTGCGGGGCACGTGGAAAAGCCTGTTCGTGTATCCTGAAATCATGTCGCGGCGCCACAGCAGCTATGCCGGCAAACTGCGGCATTACGGTTTCTATCTTTGTTAATATTTCATCGGGATGGTATTGCCAGCCATTGCCCGTTTCAGTTTGCAATCCTTTTATCTTCAGCAACCATTTCCAGCTTTCTTTGATATATCCGTTATCGGGCATAAACACCTGGTAAAACCGTTGGGCGCGGCCTTCATTGTTTATCAGCGTTCCGTCTGCTTCGGCAAATGTGGCCGCAGGTATCAATACATCGGCTTTTTGGGTAGTACGATTGTTTAAAGAATCGAGCACAATTATATTTTCGCAGCTGTTAAAGAAAAGATCGGCAACACCGGCCGGTATATTCCGGTAAAGATCATTTTCAAGAACGATAGCCGTAACATGCTGCTGACGCGTCATGCGCAACACGGCATTTTCAAAACAGGGCGCCTGCATCATAGCCAGGCCCATACTGTTGCATTCGGGTAATACGCAGGCAATGGCAGCTTCCCTTTCAGATGTTTTCAGCGATGCCGCAATATCAAAAGCAGCTCTTATCAATGCTTCATTGGCACAGCCCGCACCACTGATAACAACCGGACGTTTTGCCTGCAATAAAGCCTCTGCGATCACAGCAGCCTTCGATAGCATTTCTTCATCGTACCCACGCAACACAAATAACGATGGATTGATTTGTTGTGCAATAGCAAAACCCAGTCTTGCCATATCATCGGGCGCCGCATGCATTTTCCAGGCGCTTATTTCATCGAGCGGTGAACCGGCAATGGTGCAATTGGCCAGAAATCCTTTTTCCTGCTGAACCAGCTCCCGCACAGCCGCATCGTGCCAGCCGGGCAATGGCGTTTGCTGTAATGCCTTACCGGTTGCCGTTTTCATTACCGATTGCCGAACAGCCAATGCCATTACCGGTGCCGTATTCCAGATATCTTCGCCCAATACCAAAACCGCATCGGCCTGTTCAATATCTTTTAGCGAAGCAGCTTTTACATGGCCCGATTGTAAAATATCCACTACTCTTTTTTCGAGATAGGCTTCATTATCGCTTACTCCCTGGTAAAAATTTTCTTTACCAACCAGCTGCATCAGTTCAAAATTGCTTTCGACCGAAGCACGCGGCGAACCGATACCAATTAATGTTCGATCGGTAACGAGCGTTCTCAAATGGGTCATCAGGGCAGCTTCATCAACCGCCTCCACGGTTCTGTTTCGTATGATCGGTTGCGTAATACGGTTATCACTGTTTACATATTCATACCCAAAACGGCCTTTATCGCACAGGAAATAACCATTTACTTCGCTATTGAACCGGTTGGTGATACAACGCAATTTTCCGTAGCGCTCGCCGGCAATGGTATTGCAACCCAAACTGCACTGGTGGCATACAGAAGGCGCGGTGGTAAGATCCCATTTACGGGTATAATGTTCGCGCAGGGTTTTATCGGTGAAAACTCCGGTTGGACAAACCTCAGTGAGATTGCCACTAAACGGACTTTCAAGGATTCCATCTTTTTCTCGTCCGAAATACACATGATTATGCGCGGCAAATACGTTCAGGTCGTTTCCTCCTGCATAATCATGATAATAGCGCACACAACGGTAACATTGTATGCAACGGTTCATTTCATGATGTATAAACGGGCCAAGGTATTGATTGGCGTAGGTGCGTTTTTTATAATGATACCTCCTGTAATCGTGCCCGGTCATAACCGTCATATCCTGCAAATGGCAACTGCCGCCTTCATCACACACCGGGCAATCGTGCGGATGGTTGGTCATCAGCCATTCGATCACCTGCGCGCGAAAAGCTTTGGCCGTTTTATCCATTACACTCAAATGCAACCCATCTTTCACCGGTTCCATGCAGCTCATCATCAGTTTGCCATGCGTATCCTTTTCATCTTTGAACACCTTCACCGCGCATTGCCGGCAGGCGCCTACACTGCCCAGCGCCGGATGCCAGCAGAAATAAGGTAGGTCGATGCCCAGCGACAAACAGGCCTCGAGCAGGTTTTTACCGGCTTTTACGTCGTATGGCTTGTTATCGATGTATATAGTAGTCATGTTTTTAAATCGTCAATCGTGAATCGTTCCCGGTTACCAGTTTCCGGTTACTGGTTACTGGTAACCAGTAACTGTCGCCACTTCTTACTTACTACTTATTACTTACAACTTATTACCCATAGGGACACTTCTTCAGCTTAATATGCTTCTCAAAATCCTCTCTGAAATATTTTAACGCGCTTTGCAAAGGCTCCATGGCGCCGGGCGCTAATGCACAAAAGGTATTGCCCGGCCCAAGCAAACCGGTATGCAGTTGCAACAACTCAATATCCTGCGCTGTGCCCTCGCCTTTTTCGAGCGACAATAACATTTTTTCAACCCAGGGCAAACCTTCACGGCAGGGCGTGCACCAGCCACAACTTTCCTGCGCAAAAAAATGCTGCAGGTTGTGCACAAAGCCCACGGGGCAGGTAGCATCATCCATTACCACCATGGTACCCGTACCCAACCGGCTGCCGGCGGCTGCCACCGAGTTAAAATCCATTTTAACATCAAGGTGTTCTGTTGTCAGAAAATCGGTAGACGCGCCTCCGGGCAATACCCCTTTCAACTGATATCCGTTCTTCATACCACCGGCATGCTCTTCGATCAGTTCGCGAATGGTAACGCCCATGGGTAACTCCCAGCAACCGGGATTATTTACTTTACCGCTTACGCCGTACAACTTGGTGCCGCTGTCGCTGCTGCTGCTTAAACTTTTGAACCAGGCGGCACCGTTGTTCACAATATGCGGTATACAGCAAAGTGTTTCTACATTATTAACGATGGTTGGCTTACCAAACAAGCCGCTTACCTGGGGAAACGGCGGTTTGGCACGGGGTGTGGCCCTTTTGCCTTCGAGCGCGTTTAACAGCGCGGTTTCTTCGCCACACATATAGCGGCCAACGCCGGTGTGCAAATGCATATCAAGACTAAACCCGCTGCCCAAAATATCTTTTCCGAGATATCCGGCACGGTAGGCTTCATGTAAACTTTTATGAATAAGTTGTGCGGCTTTTTTATAGGCCCAACGTAAAAATATATACGATATATCGGCCTGAATGGCGTATGCCGAAAGTATCATACCTTCTATCAGCTGGTGTGGATTGCCTTCGAGCAACAGCCGGTCTTTAAACGTGCCGGGCTCCATTTCATCGGCATTGCAAATAAGGTATTTCGGACGAGGCGCATTCGCATCCATGGGAACAAAGCTCCATTTCGCACCTGTGTTAAAACCCGCTCCGCCCCTGCCCCGCAACTCGCTATCCTTTACCAGTTGCTGCACCTCCAAAGGCGTCATGCTGGTGAACGCTTTACGCACAGCCGAATAACCGCCCGTCATTTCATATTCTCTCAAATCGAATGGCGGACAGCCGGGATGTATGTATTTTGTGAGCGGGCGTTCCATAGCGGGTTAAGTATATTTCTTTAATATCCGGTCGAGCATTTCAACCGTTACATTTTTGTACAGATCACCATCTATCATCAGCGCCGGCGCATGATCGCAACAACCGAGGCAGGCATTGGGCAACAGGGTAAAGTTGTTGTCGCCCGATGTTTCACCAAATTTTATTTTCAGCTTTTCCTGCAGCGCCGTATATATTTTTCCATAGTCCATTACATAGCACGAAATACTGTCGCACAGCAATATGATATGACGGCCAACCGGTTTGCGAAAAATGAGGTTGTAAAAGGTGGCCACACTATCTACTTCGGCGGCGCTTATCTGCAAATAAGCACCAATGGCGCTAACGCTTTCATCACTGATCCAGCCGCGGTAATGCTGCACGATCTTTAAGGCTTCAATCACCGCAGCACCTTTATGCGGCAGCAAGGCTATTTCATGATCGATCGCCTGCATCTCAACCTCCGTCAGCCGCTCCCCTTCGCGGTAGCTGACTGTACTTTGTTCAGTTGCTGTTTGCTCTTTATTTATCTTTTGTACTATCATATCCGTTTTCAATTTGGATTCTCTTTTTTACTCTTTTAGTCCCGCTTCGCGGGACATTTTTTTAAGCTAAGAGGGTATAAGAGTAGAAAGAGAAAAAAGAGTTCTGTTTTATTTAAAAATTTTATTATTTATGCAAGCAGTCGAAAATTTAAAATAGAATATCTCTTTTTCTCCTTTTTCTCTTTTAAACTCTTAGCGCTACTGCACTCAGGGGCGCTGGCGCCCTTTAACGAGTAAAAAGAGAAAAACTCCTCTTAACGATCAATATCCGCCAGCACAAAATCAATACTTCCCAGTATGCTCAGCAGGTCCGCCACCGTATACCCCTTACTGATATAGGGTACCATTTGCATATGCGGGAACGACGGCGTTCTTATTCGCACGCGGTAAGCGGCCGTATTGCCATCGCTTATACAGTAATAACTGTTGGCCCCTTTGGTAGCTTCGATACAGCTCATCGCTTCACCGGCCGGTATAACAGGCCCCCAGCTTACATTCAGAAAATGGGTGATGAGCGTTTCAATATCCTGCATCGTATATTTCTTTATGGGAGGTGTGGTGAGCGGGTGATCGGCCTTGTAGCTACCGCCGGGCATATGACGTAAGCATTGCTCAACAATACGCAGGCTCTGCCGCATTTCTTCTACCCGAACCAGAGAACGATCATAGCAATCGCCGTTCTGTGCAACGGGAATATCAAATTCGAACCGGTCGTAACCACTATACGGACGTTTCTTTCTAAAGTCCCATTCAAAACCGCAGGCCCTTAAACCGGGACCCGTTACGCCCCACTCCATCGCTTCTTCGAGTGTATAAATGCCGATCCCTTTTGTGCGGGCTTTAAACAAACTGTTGCGTATAACCATTTTTTCGTACTCACGAATTTTGGGCGGAAAGTAATCAACAAAGTCACGCACCAGCTTTTCCCATCCGTTTGGCAGGTCTTGCGCCACCCCGCCAATACGAAACCAGTTGGGATGCATGCGGCCGCCACAGATGGCTTCAATGATATCGAATATCTTTTCGCGGTCGGTAAACATGTAAAACACGGGCGATAACTGTCCCAGGTCCTGTGCAAATGTGCCAAACCAAACGAGGTGACTGGCAATGCGGAACAATTCGCACAACATCACTCTTATTACAATGGCACGGTCAGGTAATTCAATGCCTGCCAGCTTTTCAACACTCAGCAGGTACGCGAGGTTATTCATTACGCCACCCAGATAATCTACCCGATCAGTATATGGTATGTATGTGTGCCAGCTTTGCCGTTCGGCCATTTTTTCGGCGCCGCGGTGGTGAAACCCTATTTCAGGAACGGCATCTACAATATCTTCTCCGTCTAATTGCAGAATAATGCGTAATACACCATGAGTGCCGGGGTGTTGCGGCCCGATGTTTAGGAACATAAAATCGGCATCATCGCTGTGCTCCTGCATGCCCCATTCTTCGGGTTTAAAACGCAGGGCTTCCTGTTCGCGGTCCTGTTTTTCATCCCACAACTGAAAAGGGCCCATTTCGGTTGCCCGTGCAGGATGCTCCTTACGCAGCGGATGCCCATGCCAGGTAAGTGGCATCAGAATACGTTTCAGATGCGGATGTCCGTCGAAGCGGATACCGAACATATCATACACTTCGCGTTCGTACCAGTTGGCATTTTTAAAAACAACTGAAACAGAAGGCAGGGAAGGATAATCGCCCTGCAGCGGCACTTTTAACCTGATAAATTCATTCTTATCAAAAGAGAAGAGCACATATACAACCGAGAAATCAGCAGCCGCCATTCCATTCTTACGGATTCTGCTTCTTTCATCAACACCAAACAGATCGTATAGCATTACAAAAGATAGCGAAATCTCTGCCTTAAGGAACTGCAAAGCTGATACAATTTTTTCCTTTGGCACCACTATGGTTTGTATGCCATCAATCAGCTGCTGCTGTTGCAACCGTTCAGTACCAATGTGCTGTTGAAGCTGTTCTAATATGTTTGATGTATCTAACATGAAATTTGCAACTCGTTTATAGCGTTAAAATCCGGTTTCTGGTTTATAGTTTTTTGTTTCTGGTTGCTTCCATTCAATCAGACTGTGTAAATACAAAGAACCTCAAACAATAAACTATAAACCAAAAACTGCCGTAACTTCAAACCCAAAACCATTATATTTCATCTACTCCTCTATAAATAATCTTACTCATCCGCTCTTCCCGTTTTCGTTCTTTCATAGGCGTAAGCTGTGGTTTTATTACACCCTGTTCGCCGATCGTCCAGCTAAGCGGACGTTTTTCTTTTCCCACCGCTTCGCCAAGCAGCACCAGTCCCTGCATAAACGCATCGGGCCGTGGCGGACAACCGGGCACATAAACATCAACCGGCAAAAATTTATCTACGCCCTGTACAACGCTGTAGATATCGTACATTCCCCCGCTGTTGGCGCAACTGCCCATCGATATCACCCAGCGCGGTTCCATCATTTGTTCATGTAATCTTTTAATAATAGGAACCATTTTTATGAATACAGTACCTGCGATTACCATTACATCGGCTTCGCGGGGCGTACCACGTATTACTTCGGCGCCAAACCTTGCCACATCATATTTACTGGTAATGCTGGTAGCCATTTCAACAAAGCAGCAGCTCAATCCAAAATGAAAGGGCCACATGGAATTTTTTCGTCCCCAGGCCAGCAATTGCTGCATCGTAGTAAGCATAATGCTTTTGCTAACGGCTTCTTCCATGCTGCCGGTACCGGATAAATTACCCGTTACATCACCTGCTTTACTTAGCCAGTATTTCATATGTTACAAGTTTCAGGTTACCAGTTACCAGTTGCCAGGTACCAGTTACCGGCAACCGGAAACTGGTAACCGGTAACAGGCATAGCTCATAGCTGCCTGTACCTTTTCAATATCTTCTTCGCATCCGCCCCAATATTCAATGCGCCTATTCCCCACTCATAAATTAATACTACTACCAGTTGTGCAATGAATATCGATGCGCCGATATATCCCGGCCAGCCGAGTTCATAAAAGCCAAGCGCCCACAAAATGATGAACACAGCTTCCACATCAAATATTACGAACAACATGGCAACGAGGTAAAACCGGGCCGAAAAACGGAGTCGCGCCGATCCGCTTTGTTCAATACCGCCTTCGTATGGTTTATTGGTAGCACGGTCGTGGTGATGCTGACCAAGAATGTATGACAGGAATAGAATTGCAGCGAGCAAAATTATTACCACGATTGCGTATAGTAGCAACGGCCATAAGGGATTACTATGGATGTCATTTCCCGGCATAGCATAATTCTTCCATGATGGATTATAACAATAACCCACATACTTCCTTCCGCATCAAAGGGAACGAAGCGAACCTAATCAAAACAGTTATCATACGGGATCAGAACAGGCATCCGATGGATAATTACAGAGGGTGTCATTCTAAATGCACCTATCTGATGCCTTTGTAGAGTAGATCAACTTGTGATGTAATGTTCAAGGTTTTGAATAATGAAATCTTTCTCATCGATGATATATTTCACCAGATCACCGATAGAAACAATTCCAACCAGTTCATTGTCTTCAAGTACAGGCAAGTGACGGATGAACCTGTCAGTCATTAATTGCATGCAGTATTCGATCTTTGAATCAGGAGTAACAAAAATCGGGCTTTCTGTCATTATATCCCGTACCCTGGTCTCTTTTGAGGATCTTCCTTTGAGTATTACTTTGCGGGCGTAATCACGTTCTGTAAATATACCATCCAGTTTACCATTTTCTTCCAATACTACCAGCGAGCCGAGATTTTTCGCTTCCAGAGTTTCGAGTGCTTCATACACCGAGGCATCCGGACTTACAGTATATACCACATGACCTTTTAATTGCAGTATATCTCTTACCGTATCCATGGTAATTAGTTTTAAGAGCTAATTATACTGTTAAGTTAATTTATTTTAATTAAAAAAAAAAGTAATCTGTTGAAGGTCATGAGAAGTGTAAAAAACGAAGGGCGCAACCTGTGGGGAATGACAGGCGATTGGGGTTCAGGTTGCAGGTTACAAGGTTACAGGTTACAGGTTGCAGGTTGCAGGTTACAGGTTACAGGTTACAGGTTACAGGTTGCAGGTTTCATGTTACAGGGTAGTTACTGGGCATGAGTGTGCTTGTTTCCTTATAACTAATAACCTGCAACCTGGTTCCTAAACTTATATCTTAAACTTTGCGTATTGCGCGAAACTATTTTCACCTTTGGGCAAAAACTATCGCGCCAGCACAAATCGCTTTACCGTTTGCACCTGGCCATTTTTGGCAATAAAAGCAAGAAAATAGGATCCCGGCTGGTAGGGTGCCAGGGGAATGTGAAGGCGGCTGTCCCGTGCCGTAAGTTGAAAAGCCTTTAATAACTGGCCGGCCGAATTAAATAAAATCACTTCCTGCCAGGCGCCGGCATTGAACCTGACGTTAATAGCGCCGGTAGCGGGATTGGGTGAAACACGCAATCGCGCGTTTTGAATGGTAACCGTTCTGATACCCAGCATCTTTTCCCTTCCATCAATATCTGTTTGGCTCAGGCGGTAATAATTATAACCGGCTTCGGGCAATTGATCGGTAAATGAATACCTGGCAGGTTCATTATCGCTTTTGGCAGCAACTGTTCCGATTACCGAAAACTGAATGCCATCGGTACTTCTTTCAATGGTAAAATGATCGTTGTTGATTTCGGCGGCGGTAGCCCATGTAAGCTGTACGGTTTCGTTTGCCTGCAATTTGACCGAATAATCTAATAATGTTACAGGCAGCACAGTAAATGCATTGGTTGGATAATCACCACCGGTAGAAAAGTTATACGGGGATGTTGTGTTATTGCCCAGCCAGTTTGTGGGATTGGCCATTGCAGTAAGTATTTGTGTTTTTGTGCCCGAGGTGATACCGGCATACCTCATATTATCGAACCCATAATTGGAAGATCCCAATGTGCCTAAGCCTGATGACGAACCAGTTGAACCAGTTGTTAATGCAACAGCTGTAGTAGCTGATAAACCGGGGGGGAGACAGGAAATATTATCGGAGGTAACAGCACTACTACCAGTGTACCAGGTACCAAGCCCACCGGTATATAAACTACTTTGCCCTGTATTCAGGGCATAAATAAATGTGGCGCCAACTGCGGTACCCAGCGTTCCCTGGTAAACGATGATCTGATCGCCTGCCTGACTGAAATAGTTCGGACTGGTACCCAGATTCCCGGTTACACCTGAACCGCCAACGCCCGATACGGCTCCATTCACAGAATTATTGGTGCAATAAATAACTGTTCCTTTTGCAATGAAAGATTGAGTGGTCCAGCTCATATGCCCGTCGTTCGTATTGGGAGAAGATCTGAAATTGGTGAGCGTATTATCATACCCATTATCGGTGAAATTAATGGTAGTACCAACCTGCAAATTCACAAAAGTAATAAAGGCCCATCGCTGGTCAGGCCCGGTTTCACCACGCGAATTCCAGCCTAATACTGCAATATCGCCTGCAGTTAGTACGGTGCCGGTGGCAAACGTAATAGTGGGTGCCAATAACAACATGCCTACCCATAAGGCAACGGAATAGCCTCTGTTTCTCATACTGATTACTTTTTTCAGATATTTTTAAAAGACTGCCCTCTTACGAATCCATAATTCACTGCAAACCGGCCGGGCATTAAAATACCGTTCACAGTAAGTGTATGAACCTTAAGAATTTCATAATTGATACACGCTACCAGCAATCCTTTGGAAGTATCGAGAATAGTACCTGCAGGCACAAGTGACACATCCTGCGTGCGGCCGAAAGATTCAGCATCAGATATCCTTATTTCAAAACCATTATAGGTAGCAATGGCGCCTGCGTTCCAGGGGTTACAGGCCCTTATGAGATCGCATATTTCGGCAGCCGGCATGATGTTCCAGTTAATGCAGCAGTCGTTAATTGCCGGGCGTGCATAAACCGCTGCCTGTTGGTCATTCTGTGCCGCTCCATGGATTGGCTGCCCCTGCTTTTTCAATTGCAGTAAACAGTTAACCCCTTCAACTAGGTAATGGCTCATTAGCTGATGTACATATCCATAGCTGAAAAAAAGTTCGTTGGCATATTCTTTTTTCCATACAACTGCACCGGCATCAAAGTGTTCATTGATGCAATGAATGCAAATAGCCAGTGTGCGCACACCTTTTTTCAATTGCCAGAATACAGGATCGGCTCCCCTGAATTGAGGTAAATGACCAAAATGCACGTTATATATATCCGGCATGCCGGCAGTAACGATCTTACGGCCGTATCCTATTACAAATACAATATCCGGCTGTTGTACAGCTACCCAATCGTGCATCGATTGCCCGTGGCTTTCATGCGTGCACGAAATTCCGGCGCCTGAGCAATAAGAAACAACTGCCCCTGTGTTTTGTATTGTCTGTTCCGACAAAAAAACACAAATAGCTTCCTGCTGCGACCGCAGGTAGTACAACAAGGGTAAACAAAGTGTTGAACTGGAAATAATGCCTGTTTTCATAAAGGTTAACAGGCAACTAATCAGAGCTGATTATTAATTACGGGAAGGGAAAATGCCTTCAGTGGCAATAATATAATTCATGCACAGCGAAGGTTGTAAATTTTCGTGTGGCTGGTTACTTCCTGCAATGCCTATACTGTTACCACCTAATGTAGCATTGGGGGTTCCATTATAAGTATTTACAGTAACGTTATCTCCCTGAAAATCGCCATTGGCAACTGCCAGGTAATTATTATTCGCCTGTGGCGAATTAGCGTTGCTTGTACTTACCATCATGCTGTGATTGTGTTGAGGCATCTGAGTCGATAACAGCGTTACATTTTCGGTGCCGACTACTTCGCCCAGATCATAATTAGATAATCCAGGGCCCTGACCATTGCCTAAAGGTACTCTGCCACGAAGATCGGGCAGCGCAAAGGTGGTGCGGCCATCACCACCATAGGTGGTTCCCAAAATAGAGAACAAAGCAGTGTTTTGTGCGATAGACATTAACTGACCCTGGCAAAGTGCAAATCCGCGTGGCGCAAAGTTGCCGGCAAATAAAATAACAGTGCCGAGAATAGGTTCCATACAATTTGTTTAATGGTGAAGAAATGATGTTTTAAAATTAGGGTATTTTCATATATCAACACCGTTAGAATAGTTGATGTAAATCATTTTTTCACTTATCTGTTAGTGTTTGTTTGATGCAAAGTACAGCAGAAGCGATGCTAAAGAATTCCCTGCATTAAATGAATTATACTGACATTTGCCGGTACCTGCATCAATGCGTAACGCTTAACGCTGAATGCCGAACGCTAAATTCAGTTTGCTATAGGTTTTCTGCGTTCTGCTTTAGGCGTTCTGCGTTACGCGTTTTAAAAAACTTTAAGCATTTAGTATGAGCTCCGTTATTCGTTATGCCCGGTTGCCACTCACGCCAGACATCAATGCTATGCAGCACGAAGTGGCTGCCCTTACTTCGAACTGGACACCTCATTTTAACACCCGCCATTACGAGGGTCAGTGGACGGTACTGCCATTGCGGTCGCCGGGCGGAGATGCTTCACAAATTGTTCCCGATTTGCTGCAACATAATACAACATATACCAATACCCTATTAATGCAGCAATGCCCTGCTATAGCTAACCTGCTGAGCCATTTACATTGCCCGTTTATGTCGGTAAGGTTGCTGAACCTGCACAGCGGATCGGTTATAAAAGAGCACCGCGACCATGAACTGTCGTTCGAAAACGGTGAAGCTCGTTTGCACTTCCCGGTATTTACCAATGCACAGGTTGAATTTTATGTCGATGATCAATTAGTTCAAATGCAGGAAGGCGATTGCTGGTACATCAATGCACAACTGCCCCATCGCGTTGCCAATTACGGCGTTGCCGATCGTATACACCTGGTGGTTGATTGTGTTGTAAACGACTGGCTTACCGAAGTTTTTACCCGTTCACAGGTCAGCCATGTATCGCAGCCCACAGGTGATATCAACAAACGCCGCATCATTGAAGAGCTCAGGAAACAAAATACTGAGCATACCAACCGGCTTGCTGATGAAATGGAAAATTCGCTTTTTTGATCAAAATCAAATTCACCGGTCTACCACTCCATTTGATAAAGAAGTGTATACCTTTAATAATATCATAATAAGCAGCATCCTGCCTTTTTAAATCATATCCGCCCGTACTTATTTATAATTCACAGTTATGCTGCATCTTATTTGTAATCTGCAGCAGCCTGCACTATGCATACCCTGTTCACGGTATTAATTATTTAATAAAATCGTTATTATGAAAAAGTATTGCTCCCTGTTTATTGTTGCGGCGGCATTCATCTGTTTTATGTCGTGCAACCAGCCAACTACCGAAAAAGCAGCTACGTCAACCAAAGACAGCGTTACGTTCGATCTGTCGAAAGCAAGGTCATGGATAGAAAGCGATAACCAAAAATTTGTAGAAGAGTTCAAAAAAGGCGACTCCAATGCACTGGCGGCACACTATGCAGCAGACGCCTGGCTGATGATGTCGAACAGCGAACCGATGAAAGGAACCGACATTGCTCACGGCTGGGGCCAGGCAATCAGAATGGGTGCGAAAGAACTGAAAGCCACCACCGTTGACGTTATTGGTAATGCCGATCTGCTGGCCGAAACGGGCATGTATGAAGTATATGGAGATAATAACAAATTGCTCGACAAAGGCAAATATGTAGTTGTATGGAAGCCCCAGAATGGCGGCTGGAAAATATACCGCGATATCGGTAATAGCAATATGCCGATGCCGTCGCCACAGCATAAGTAATAAGGTTAGTTTAATTGATAAGTTAACAGGTTAACCAGTTAATAAGTTATAAATTCAGCAACATTTAAACTTGTAAACTCATCAACTGGTCAACTTGTAAACCGGTTAACTTATCAACTTGCCAACTAACAACAGGCCACCTTCACAGGTGGCTTTTTTATGCCCGTCCCTTCCCGGCTCAAAGTCTACAAGCACAAAACACCACCTGTAAAGTGTTTTAGTGCAGGCGGGCTACTATTAAATTGTCCTATGTTCCGTAGTTATCCCGTACATATCCCGTATATATTCCGTACATGTCCCGTTCCTTATAAGGTACGGGATATCACCGGTACACCTACATTACATAATCGGGTTAATTACGCGAAAAATGGCATGTAAGTATCATCTATTATTAATCATCCTCCTGGTATAGTGTGTTTTTACCCACCCTCAGGGCAACCGGCGTCGCCCTGGCAATAAATTGCAAAATCGTTTTTTTAATTAGGAAAAAACTTCTAACTTGAAGGTACAAGTTGCAAAATTTGAAGAGTTAAGACACAGAAAACATGGTGTCTATAAGCAGATTGACTTGTTAATCAGTTAACGGGTTAACTCGTTTACAAGTTAACTGGTCAACGTTTCAACTGGTCAACATGTAAACTTATTAACTCATTAACTTTTCAACTTCCTATGCCTTGAACCTTGAATCCAGAAACCTTTTCCATGATGCCTGCCAATTCAATATCACCTGAAGGAAATGACATTTCCCTGCAAAGGGATGGGATGGCTGCTTTTGAGGTATTGTATAAAAAATACTGGTACCAGTTATATTGCGTGGCCTTTAAGCAAACCGCTTCGGCCCCCGATGCCGAAGAACTGGTTCAAAACCTGTTTGAAAAAATATGGCGCAACCGCAACACGCTACAGGTTAAAAACTGGGGCGCCTTCCTTACCGTTTCGTTACGCAATATGGTCATTGACTTTCACCGGCAGCAAACGGTGAAAAACAAATTCCTTCAACAATATAACCGGCAACCAGCAAACGAACTACCCGGCGATGAGCTCGATCAGGAACAATTACTGGTGCTTATTGAAAACCATCTGCACGAACTGCCCGAAAAAACGCAAACCATTTTTAAATTAAGCCGCTACGAACATAAATCGGTAAAGGAAATAGCCGGTCACATGCAACTCACCGAAAAAGCGGTGGAATATCATATCACCAAATCACTCCGATTGCTTCGCCACCATTTGCGCAATTACCTGAATACGTTTTTTACATTATTGTAGAAGATAGGATTCGCGCAAAGCCGCAAAGGAAGAATTATTTTGTAGCCGGCTATTGCACTACTATGTTCGTTCCTTGCGTCGCACACTTCAACATTTGATCCGCTTTTCACCAAATCTAAATGTTGTTTCAATATTGCCTTCATTGAATACCCCTTCGCGCCTTAGCGCCTTTGCGCGAACTTAAAAATAATTCTCCCACTATTTAGGGTTCCCCGTCCTCTTCACGTCATGTAATAAAGCACTTATTTGAGCCAGTCGAACTTTGACCGTTTATTACAAAAATACCTTGCCGGTGAATGCACTGAGGAAGAAGAAAAGATCGTGCTCGGATGGTATGAATCGCTGATCCAAAACAGTGAGCTGCATTTATCGGAAGCCGAAAAATTGCAGATAGAAACAAAGCTATGGAGCAGGATCACTACCAATGTGCAGGAGCATGACCAGCCTGATGCAAAAGTAAGATCGCTGATATTTCGTACCTGGTTACGCATAGCCGCCGTGGCTGCTGTGCTTATGATCATAACAACCGGCGTTGTTTTGTTCCTGCACCGCACACCGGGCAAAAAACAGATTCCATTAGCGCAGATAATTACCGGTTATGATAGCCTTGTAAACAAAACATCAGCACAAAAAACAGTGATGCTGTCCGACAGCAGCTTCATCACCCTTCAATCCGGGGCAGTGGTTTACTACCCTGCCCGTTTTACCGGACCCACACGCGATGTGTATTTAAATGGTAGCGCCTTTTTTAAGGTGTATCATAATCCGCTTAAACATTTTAAAGTACACATCAGCCATGAGCTCACAACCGAAGTATTGGGCACCAGTTTCACTATTTCGCAAAATAAAAAGGCAGGCAATATTGAAGTAGCGGTTGTTTCGGGTAAAGTAATGGTATACGCGGCAGCAAAAGACAGTACCGGGGCAATTGTTCTTACCCGTAATAAAAAAGTAACGTTCAATGCCGTTAGTAACCGGTTTATAACCGGTCTCGTTGATCGTCCGCTGCCCCTGCAGCAGCCAAAAGATCAGCATGAGGGCGCAATTATCCCGCCATCCGATCAGTTGGCGTTTGACGAGGCGGAACTTCAGGAAGTGTTGCAGGCATTAAGCAATGCTTATGGCATAAATATCATTCCTGAAAACGACGAACTGGCCGCCTGGCATTTTACCGGCAACCTAACAAACTATGATCTGTATACGCAATTAGATATTATCTGTAAAACAACACAAACAACTTACGAAATAAACGGCACACAAATAATCGTAAAACGAAACCAGAAATAACCAGGCATCCGGTGGGGATTCTCAGCAGGCTTGCCTTCAGACATTATCATTAAAAATCTGTTAACCAAACCCGGGTAAAGGCACAAACACCGCACGCCTTTAATAAAGTCGGAAAGTCAGTAAAGTCTGAAAGTCCGGAAGAAAGTCTCATTGTTTAGGTGCTTCTTTCCGTCTTTCGATTTTTCGATCTTCCGCACTTAACAGGCATTCTTTGCTGTTAATGCAGCAGAGAAGGCTGAAGGGCATGCTATTGACATAACCAAAACAATTATTGAAAGTTTAAACAACTTCACTATGAGAAAGAAGCGATTGCACCCTTTAATCGCTGCACGATTGCTATTGTGTCAACTGGCGTTCGCCATGCTGTTCAACAATACCGTGCAGGCCAATGCACAGAATATCCTCGACAAAAAGATCAACATCAGTATTGAACAGGTTGAAGTAAAAAAACTGCTGCGCGAAATACAACGGCAAACAGGCGTTGCCTTCATATACAGCAGCAATGTCGTTAATGTAAACAAAAGAGTTTCGTGCAAACTGCCGAATAAAAAACTAAGCGATTTCTTTACTACAGTGTTGAACCCGATAGGCATTTTATTCAACGTTATCGACGATAAGCAAATCTTACTTTATAACAGTACATCACCTCAAAAAAAAACAGATGAAGGCATTCAGGAATACACATCGTTGCCCCCTATACAGGTTACCGGCATGGTATTGAACGATAAAGGCATGCCCTTACCCGGCGTGTCGGTATTGATGCGTGGCGCTTCGATTGGCACCACTACCGACCGCGAAGGACGATTTTCGATAAACGTTCCCTATGCCGAAGCTACCATTGTGTTTTCATTCATTGGGTATCAAAGCCAGGAAGTGGCGTTACAGGGCCGAACGGCGCTGGCCATCACCTTAAAAGAAGATGCACAGAATTTAAAAGATGTAGTGGTGGTTGGTTATGGCACACAAAAAAAGGTGACGGTTACCGGCGCTGTTGCCGCCATATCCTCAAAAGAACTGCAGCAAAGTCCTACAGCCAATTTAACCAATGCCCTCGCCGGACGATTACCCGGCCTGAATGTTAACCAGTTTTCAGGTGGTGAACCGGGGGTCGACATCAGCGATCTGTACATACGAGGTATTGGCACCTATGGCAATGCCCGGCCTATTGTAATTGTAGACGGTGTTGAGCGCTCGCTCAACTATTTAAGCGCCGATGAAATTGAAAGCTTCACCATTCTTAAAGATGCATCGGCCACTGCCGTATTCGGCGTTCGTGGCGCTAATGGCGTAATTGTTATTACCACCAAACGCGGAAAAGCATCTGAAAAAGCCACGCTCAATTTCAAAGTATCTTCCGGCATTAACACGCCTATTCATTTTCCCGAATACCTTGGTTCGGCAGATTATGCCATGCTGTACAACGAAGCAAAAATCAATGACAACCCCGGCGTGTCGCCCGGTAACCTGAGCCTGTTTACCGATCAGCAGATTGAAAATTACCGCAATGCCAAAGGCGATAATTCAGACGGGCTGGGTTACAACATCAATTACTTCGACTATGCTTTTAAACCGGGCGTACAGCAGGATTACAGTCTTACCATTCAGGGTGGCAGCAATAAGGCAAGGTATTTTATCATGGGCAACTACTTTCAGCAAAACGGAAACTATAAACATACCATCAACGATGGCTATAAAACGCAGGCCATATTTAAACGGTATAATTTCAGATCGAACATCGATGTAGATATCACCCCTAAACTATACGCCACTTTAATACTGGGGGCGCGCATCACCGATCGCAATGCACCCGGCACCACTGCCAACCGGGTTATTGAAATAGCCAATACACAACCGCCCATCTACCCCATTATTCTGGAAAATAACGACAATAGCGGCAACCTGCCTTACAGCGTTAAATTTCCGAATGGCATGTTATTCGGCACACAAACCTACCGGTTCAACATGCTGGGTGAATTATCAAAAACAGGGTACCTCGATCAGCGCGACAACTACCTCGACGGAACATTTACCATGGGCTACAAGCTCGATGCCATTACCAAAGGATTAAAGATCGAAGGCGCCTTTTCGTATGACCGGCAGGGTGGCTACTGGATCACCCGGTCGGTACCTACCGAATCGCAGGGTTACCGGGTATATGCAGGATATGCCACTTTTTATCCGGCCGATGGTGTGGATGTTTACATGAAAGATGGCCACTATACCGGCCTGTACATCAGTCCACGCAGAACAACCGACAATACGCTTGGCAACAGTTATTCGCGCGACGATGATGTGGGTCGCACTTATTACCAGATAAAGATTGATTATGCACGGTCGTTCGGCAAACACAATTTTTCAGGGTTAGTGCTTGGCAACCGTTCTATCAGAATAAAAAATAACGAAGTGCCGTTCTGTTATCAGGGCATTTCGGCCAGGGCCACCTATAACTTCGATCAGCGATACCTGATCGAATTTGATATGGGGTATAATGGTTCTGAAAACTTTGCACCCGGCAGGCGTTATGGCAAATTCCCCGCCGCCTCTGCGGGATGGGTTGTATCGAACGAAAAATTTATGAACCACACACAAGGCTGGCTCGATTTGTTAAAGATCAGGGCTTCCTATGGGTTGGTAGGCAACGATCAGGCAGGTGGCGACCCCAGTGATAACCGTTTTGGCTACCTGCAGTTTTACAATAACTCCGGCGACTGGTATAATTTCGGCACACAAAATAACAATAACCCCGGCGGCATACGCCAGGGCCGTTTGGCCAATGTAATGCTTACCTGGGAAAAAGCCCGCAAAGCAAACATTGGTATTGATATGGAACTGTTGCACAAACGACTTGCCATTACCATCGACCTGTTTCACGAACACCGGTACGATATCATAACCGATCTGAGCGGCAGCGATAAGCAGGGCTTCCCCTCACTGGTTGGCACCAGCGCTCCGCTGATCAATGCCGGTATTGTCGATAATAAAGGCCTTGATTTTGAAATAAGCTGGAGCGATAAAATAGGCAGCAATTTCACCTATGCCATACGACCCAACTTTTCGTACGCCCGCAACAAAATCATTTATCAGCGCGAAGTAGCACGCAGCTTCCCCTGGCAATACCGCACCGGCCTGCCGGTAGGTCAACCCTTTGTATATATTTTCGATGGCTTTATCAACAGCCAGAAGGAAGCCGATGAGTTAAACAAAATGAATAACGGAACAGGTTTTCAAAAATGGGGTACTGTTTTACCAGGCGATGTTAAGTATAAAGATATCGATGACGATGGCCAGATCACCGACCTGAACGATCGCATAGCCAAAGGATACCCGCGGGTGCCCGAAATACAATTCGGCATACCCATCAGCTGCCGGTATAAAAGTTTCGACCTGAGTATCCTGTTCCAGGGCGCCACCCATACCTCGTTATTGCTGGGCGGCCCCGCCACCTACGATTTTCCTATTTATCAGAACGATGAAATAGGAAAAGTAAAACCCATGCACCTGCAACGGTGGACGCCCGCAACAGCCGAAACGGCTAAATACCCGGCCCTGCATTACGGCAAATACGACAATAATAAACAATACTACAGCAGTTTGTTTTTATACAATGCCCAATACCTGCGGCTGAAAAATTTTGAAGTGGGATATTACCTGCCGCAAAAATGGATGAAACGCCTGGGACTGCAACGCACGCGTGCATACATACAGGGCATGAACATGCTCACGTTCGACGGACTGAAAACCGTAGACGTTGATCCCGAAACCAATGATGCCAACGGCAACTGGTACCCGATTATGAAGGTGGTGAATTTTGGGATAGATATCACCCTGTAAAAAATACTGATTCCGGTTCCCAGTTTCCGGTTCCCCGGTAACCGGCAACCGGGAACTGGTAACCGGGAACTGGTAACAAAATCAAAAGCCTCTTTTATGAAAAAAACTACCATTTTAATATATACACTGCTAATAGCAGCCAGCTTCTCGTGTAAAAAAGACTTTCTCGACCGCAAACCCGACGATCAGATGACCGAACAACAGGTGTTTACCGATTACGAAAAAGTAAACAAGCTGATCACCGATTTATACAGCGATCTGCACTCCCGCTCAAGAGGCCTGGCATTTTTGCAACACTTTTCGCTAAGTGCCATAACCGATGAATGCCGTGGATCGACTGTTGAAAATGGCCAGTCGCGCGCTTTTAATACCGGTGGCTGGAATGCCTACGACCAGCCGGGCAGCGGTTATAAATGGTCTGATATTTATTCCACCATCAGGGTGGCCAACCAGATACTAACCGGCATACGGGTGTATGATACGCCCGATAACCCGTTAAACCAGGGCGACCTGGCCATACGCATGGGCGAAACTTATTTTATGCGCGCATACTATCATTATCTCGCGGCTCGGTTGTACGGCGAAATTCCTTATATCGATTATCTGATAGATCCCAATGGCGATATGAATATCAAACAGGAAAGCTTTCATGCCATTGTTGAAAAGATCGGTAAAGACTGCGATTCGGCCATTGCCCTGTTGCCGGTAACCCAAACCGATCCGCAGTTTGCACGCGCCGAAAAAGGAACTGCGCTCGCATTAAAAGCCATTGTACGATGGATGGCAGCCACTCCGCTTTATAATGGCGGAACACTGCCCAACGACACCCGCATTGGAAAATCATCCTACGCCGCACGTGACAACAAACGATGGGAAGCTGCACGCGACGCGGCAAAAGCGGTGCTTGACCTGAAATCAGACAACGGTTCACCGCGTTATACGCTTTATGCCGGGTACGGCGCCGCCGATTTTGTACCTGGCAGCAACAATAAAGTGTATACGCGGTTGTACCAGCTGTACTACGATTTCAATGCCTTTAAAACTGAGGCGATATTCATGAACATGAACGACAAATACGAAGCCTGGCAGGGCGATAATTATCCACCTTCCGAAGGCGGCGGCTCACGCCAGCAACCCATACAGGAACAGGTAGATGAATATGAATACATAGGTCCCGACGGTTACGGTTACCCGGTATACGACGCCCGTGCTGTTGCCGACGGGTACGACGATGCCAATCCGTATGAAGGCATCAAACGTGATCCCCGTTTTTACCGGGATGTTATTTACCATGGCTCTACCTTCCGCAATGCGGTAAAGAACACAGCTACCGGGAGCGACAAAATAGCCGCCACCAATTCAACTACCACCGGCTATTTTTTGCGCAAGTTTTACCGCGAAGATTACCGCCCTGGCAATGGCGTTACTTTTCAGATACATTTTCCACTGATACGCCTGCCCGAAATTATGCTCATATACGCCGAAGCATTGAACGAAACAGGTGGTTCGGCCGATGAGATCATTAATATACTCAATACCATTCGCCAGCGGTCGTTTATGGCGCCGGTGCCGCCTGCTATTAAAGGCGATAAAGCAAAGATGAATGAATACATACAACGCGAGCGCCGGGTTGAATTTTTTTATGAAAACAAAAGGTGGTTTACCAGCCGGCTTTACCTTGAGCCCAGCAGCAGCACGGAGCTGGCCAAAGAACAGGCCTGGCAGGGCGCCGGCGCCGATAACGACAGCCGTTCACAACATTATTGGCCTTACCCCCGCTGCCAGCGTATGGTAAATGGTATGAAACCGGTTGAAGATCCCAATGGTAAAATTGTGGTCGGTGGCAAAACATATAGCATGCAGCGCTTTTATGTGGCCACCTGGGTGTTTGTGTCGCCCACGCATTATTTCTTTCCCATTATGCAGGACGAACTGATCAAAGATCCTGTGTTGCAGCAGGCGCCGGGGTGGTGATGAATAGTTGAAAAGTTAATAAGTTGATCCGTTGACAAGATCGCCAACCTGCTAACCAGTCAACTGATCAACTTGTTAACCTGTTAACATGTCAACTTTTCAACTTGTAACCTTGTAAACTTGTTAACCTGTTACCTTGTTAACCCGTTAACTTTTCAACTTATCAACCGGCGCCATACATGCAACCAACACCAGCACCAATGCTATAAAGTTGGCAATTGTACGAATACTATGCAACCTGTTCCACGGCATTTCGAACAGGGTTCGCTGCCGGGTAAGTTCTTCGGCTGATGCTGACTGTATATTGAACGCATCGAGCGCATTGTTCAGCGGAACATTACCGCCTATGGTAACACCAAAAGTGCCAATACCATAAATGAGCGTAGCCGCCAGCAACAAATAAAAACGGGCCGACGATTGATTGTACTGTAAAAAAGTACTGAGCGGCAGTAACAACAGGGTTCCCATAAAGCTCATAAAGAATAAGGGATTCAGTATTTCGCGGTTAATCGATTGCATGGCCAGCAGGTAAGAAGTGTCGGATAATTTTCCCAATCCGGCGTTTACCGAAACTGAATAAGCATAAAACAGTCCGGCAATCAAGGCGGTGGTTGTTGCCGTAGCAAGCAGTATGAGGTTGGCGAATGTCATTTTATTGGAGTTTGTTGGTTTCGAAATGTTTTTCATGTTGGCAGGTTGTGTTGTTGGTTACTTAATATTTTGAATGTACGATTTAATAAGAGCAAGGGCTTCTTCATCAACGATCGTAGTACCGGTGCGGGGCATCCGCCCTTTTGCCATCATATTTACGATCCGGTTCTTTTTACCGGCAATATGTGTATTGGCAAAGGGAATTTCAAACCCAAAACGCAGTGTTGTCCGGGCACAGCTGCCTTTATCGCTATGACAATGCGCACAGTTTACATCGAGGTAAGCCCTTGCTCTTTCTTCAATAGATAGCTCAGCATTTTGCCAGGCCGGCAATTTTGTATACCGTGATGGATCAATGGCATTCATAACACCAGCATTTTGCAGGTAGCTTAACTGGTTGATGGTTCCGTTATTTCTTACCACATCAACATTTAAATTCCTTATTTTAAATCCTATGGGAATAATAGAATTATCTGCATTATGACAGCTTCCACAATCTTTTACAGCCGGAACGCGATACGCTATAGTTCTTTGGTGTGCCTCTTTATCGACCCAGGTTACCGAAGTTTTTGCACCACCTGTTACCAGCTGCGCCTCTGTTTGTTCTTTATTCCAAACATAGGTGCCGGCATCCCATTGTCCGTTGTTCTTAATCAGAAGCCGGGTTTCAATAAGCTGTTTTCCTTTGGTGGTATCTCTTTTATCATTCCAGTAATAGAATGTTTTTACAAACATCGTTCCATCAGGAAAGAAAGGCAGCCCATCGTTTACTGCTGTAAGTTTGTATCCTGCCGGTAATTTGATGAGGCGTTGTTTTTCGGCATAATCGGTAAACAGACCTGTTGCGGGTTCATATTCAAATACCCCGGTTGCCGGAGTTAGCGAAACCAGGTTGCCCATGAATATTTTATAGTCAGTAATTTTAGGCAGCATACCACCATTGATATCTGTTAAACCGGTAGCAAATGCATTGCAACATTGCAGATAAACAGTTCCCACGCCGGCCGTAATTAATAGTATTGTAGTGGGTATAATGCGGGTGCTCATAATTTTAATTTTACATAAAATTATGAGCGCCGTGAGGCGGAAAATAGAACAAAACCGACAGGCTTCGGGCAGAAGGCAGAGGGCAATGGGCAATGGGCAATAGGCAATGGGCAATAGGCAATAGACAAATGCCAAAGCATTAAACATGTGAAAAATCAGAATAACAAAACCAGCAGAGCCGTAAGGGATGAAATGCTCAGGATTTTATCTCGGCAAAATTTTCGGTTACCTCGTTCAGTTGTTTTATGTATTCGATTGGCGACACACCGGCGAACTCTTTAAAGCTGCGTATGAAGTGCGACTGATCGGCATATCCGTTGTCGTAGGCGATATCGGAAAGTTTATCGTAATTATTATTTCTTAACTGCGTTAACGATTCCTGAAAACGGCAGATGCGTGAAAACAATTTCGGCGAAATGCCAACCGATTGCTTAAACCGGCGTTCAAAGCTTCTTTCGGTCATACGCAGTTTTTGATGCAGGTCTTTAAGCGATAGGCTTCCTTTCAACTGCAGTATTTCCGAAACAGCGTATTGTGTTACGGCATCATGCGCTGAGCCTTTTTTTTGAATAGAGGAAACCAGAAATGCCGAAAGCACATTGATCTGTTGTTCTATCGTTGGCGCCTCCCACAATTTTTCGGTCAGGTGGCGCCCCTTTTTGTTTTGTAACAGCAACAGGTCAACACAAGCCCCCGTTAATTCATGGGCATCCATACCAAAAAGCGATTTTAATGCATCGGGGTGAAAACAAATGCCCACGGTACTCAGCTTTCCCTGCGATTGCATTTTTGCCGGCTCCAAAGTTTGACCGTATAAGAAAATTTCCGGTAGTTTTTTGTTATGGTTATCGCAAAATGCCCCTTTATCTGATTGCTGAAACATAATGCCCGGGCAGCCATCGGGCAGCGCGCTAAACGTGGCAGGCGCTTTTTCATTGGAATCATTTTCCAGCACCCATATGTAGCGCACATAAGGTTCTAATATTTCAGGAGGAGAAATCAGTTGATGGCTCATGTCATTACAAATAATTGTTATGCAATATGCCGGTATTCTAAAGATACTGCTTAATGATTTCCTGTATGCATTACCGGTGTTTTTTTGTACAGCAAGTAATCGGAATACGACTTTATTCAGATCCATTTTAACAGGGCAAAAAGAAGGCATGAATTTGTATCCCTGGCCAGCGGCATTTTTCCCAAATATCTACCGCAGTTCACTGACAGGAGGCTATTTGCTAATTTTATTATAAAAAACCATCATATTTAGCAGGTATTTTTCCTCAGTACTTTCACATCGCCTGTTTTTTTTATATCATTGCAATGCCAAAAACCTGTTCAATACAATGAAATTACCCTTCCCAAGTACCGTCGGGCCACAAAGATCTGTAGCTATGAGTTTTCGTTTTGTTCATCTTATCAAATTTGTAGTTTTTACTGCTTCTTTCCTGAGCTGTACACAACTGATCAATGCCCAGCAGATTGCCGCCGATGATGTGGCCGAAGCCGATAAACTGGCCAGAACATACAAAGATGACAATGTGGTTTGCCGCTCATCTTACCACTTTTTCACTTTCGATAAAGGCCTGAATGCCCTGAAAGACAAAGTAGTGGTTGTTCAGGAAGATGCCGAAATGGATTTCCTGTCATTAAAAAAATATTCGGGTTTAACCTACCCCGAGTTTTACAACAAATTCATACATCTTAAAACGTTTAAGAAATCTGTTAAAGTAGGCACCAAATATTTAACATCCGACAGATCAGGGATTGACCGGTCGCTAACAGATGAAAATATCTTTTTCGACGATAGCAGGGTGCAGTTTTATCCTTTGCGTTTTGCCGAAAAAGGAAGCGCTGCCCGCATTACGGTTAAAAAAGAATATACTGATGCCAAATACCTGCCCCGTTTATTCTTTAACATGCAGTATCCGGTAACAGAACAGGTTTTTGAATTTAAAGTACCAGACTGGCTTTCGGTTGACTTCAAAACCTTTCATTTCGAAGGATATAAAATCGAAAGAAAGGAAACCAAAAAAGGCGGCTATACCAACTATGTATTCATAATGAAAGATTTGCCCGCCAACAGGAACGAATTTAAACCCATTGGCCGGGCATATACCGACCCGCATATTGTAATACAGGTGAAATCGTTCGAAAACAAGGGCGAATCGCTGCCGGGTTTCGATAAAACAACTGATGTTTATAACTGGAACAACCGGCTTTACAAAATGAGTAATAACGAGCCGGATAAACTAAAAGCAACCTTAACGAAAATCACAACCGGAGTTACCGGTGACGAGGATAAAATTAAAGCTATTTATTACTGGGTGCAGGATAAGATCCGCTACATAGCTTATGAAGATGGCTACTCAGGTTATATTCCTGCCTCGGCCCAGGAAGTGCTGTTGAACAAATACGGCGACTGTAAAGGAATGGCCAACCTGCTTACTGAATTGCTGAAACTGGCCGGTTACGATGCGCATTTCACCTGGATCGGCACGCGTTCAATTCCCTATCCGCAATCGCTTCCTGCGCTATGCGTAAACAACCATGCTATCACTACGCTCAACTTTAAAGGCAAAGAATATTTTCTGGATGCTACTGAAAAATATGCTCCGTTTGGTGAAAATGCCTATCGTATACAGGGTAAAGAAGCCATGGTGGCAAACGGCGAAAAGTACGAAATAAAAACAGTGCCTCTTACAACGGGTAACGACCATAAAGTATTTACCAAAGCCGATTTTACCTTAAACAACGATGTGCTTAAAGGTAAAATACTGGTTACGCTTACCGGCAATGAACGTAAGGACTTTCACCAGATGTATGGGGAGCTGCCGATCAACGAACGCGAAAAATTCCTGAACAGTTACCTCGAGTTCAATAACGATAATGTGGTGGCTTCGGATGTAAAAACAAGCGACCTCAATAACCGCGATATTCCTGTAACTATTTCGGGCAACATCGATCTGTCGAACTATGTGCAAACCATTTCGGGCGATAAGTATATCAACCTCGATTTCTTTCCCAAAACACTGGAAAGATATATGCCTGATGAAAAAAGAAAGGCAGGTTATGATTTTGACTATGTGCTAAGTTTTGAAGACGAGTTTGCTTTGTCGATACCGGCAGGCAGTAAATTTTCTGATGTGCCGCAAGCGCTTGAACTGAAATACGACGGGTATGAATTCAAAGGCGAATATGTGGTAACAGGAAATAAAATAACCCTCAAAAAACGGCTGGTGCTGAAAAACAGCATGATCAGTAACACAGATTTTGCCAACTGGAAAAAATTCCTTGAAAGTATCAAGGCTTTCAGCAGTTATTTTTTCAGTATAACCAAATAACCCTTTCTTCCAATGAAAACATATAAACCGCGCACAGCGCTTACAATATTTATCACAATCATCGGTGCATGTTTTTCAACCGGCCTTATGGCCCAGAGCTATATCGATGAAGATTTTCTTGACAATATAGAAACGAATGCCCGCTTTATGCTAAGCGAAAAGGCCCCTGCCTTTGACGTAAACAATATACCCGCCAAATGGAATAATGAATCGGCCGTGATAATCGGTTGTTCACGTACCATTTTATTCGACCGCAAAAGCAGCGGCGGCTTTTTTACACGCCGCGAACGCAGCCTGTACTTTTTTGAAAAAACACATTTTAAGATAAAGCTCAACGACAATAACGCCGTAAAAGCCTTCTCGGAAATTTATTTCAGATACGGCTCAAAGGAAGATGGTTTTATTGCCCGCATTACAAAACCCGGCGATACCGCCACTAATATCGATTTGAAGAATGCTGTGGGCGTTGAACGCGGCGCAGACATTCCCGAATATTTTCAGAGCTTTTTCGATCAGGTGGCCAATTCGGGTTATCAGTACTACAAAGTACCGGCAGCCAACCTTGAACCCGGCGATATACTCGAATACGTAACCACTACAAAAAGTAAGCTCGATGTAACCTGGTCGGGTTATATTGAATTTAGCCCCATATACGAGGTATGTAATAAAGAATATCCCATCATGTTCAATGAAATCGACATTGAAACAGATGAGAAATCTTTTTTCAAATCACTTTCGTTGAACGGCGCTCCCACATTCAAAAAAGAAAGCACTACCGAAAAAGACTTTTTCCGTTATGTTTTTATCGATAAAGACCGCGATACCGAAAAGGATGTAAACTTTATCAGTCCGTTTTTGCAGTACCCGCTGGTTAAGTTTCAGGTTATTTACAGCAATAAAGATGAAGTTAAAGGTGCGCTGGTGGGTGCAAAAGGTGAATTGAAAAGCGGGTTTACCAAAGAAGAACTGGCCCGCAAAGCCTGGGAAGATTATGAATTGGAAAGCAATGTGCCATTTTCTGACGGCTATTTTACCGTACAGGCTTTTATCAACCAGTGCTGGGGCGAACTGGTAAAACTGGGCGCCAAAAGCTTATCTGAACAACAATACATCGATCAGGCATATTACCTGGTGCGCAATAAAGTGGTTTTTATGCGCGATTATCTGAGCGATAAAAAGTTTGCCTATATATTCGGTTCGCTGTTATATCAGCGCGATATTAAGTCAGACCTGCTGATCACTATTGGCAACAATATCGGGCAACTGAACCAGGTGCTGTTCGACCAGGAAATCAGGTATATTATTAAAGTAGGAAACAAGTTTTATTTTAACTGTACCGACTATTCAAACCCCGGAGAACTGGAAGAAAGCCTGCTCGACAATGATGCATTCATCATTACCGAACCTGCCAAAAAAACGGGCGCACAGGAAATAAAACCCTTCAAACTGCCGGGCACCGCACCCGCAGATAACATTGCCGAATACACGGTGAATGCCGAGCTGTCGGCCGACCTGAAGACACTGAGCGTAAGCAGAACCTCCTCTTTTAAAGGCATTCAAAAGTCAAAGTCGATTGTCAATGCGCTGAAGTATACGCCCTATATGTTTGACGATTATAAGAATTATGGCGGCACCGATCCGTCGGAGAATATGAAAGCAAAACAGGCCGAAGAGTACAGCAGTTCGATAAAAGCTGTAAAGGATGAATACAAAACCCGGAAACCTGAATATGTAAAACAGGCGTTGCAATCGGAATTTGACCAGCGTGTAGACAATGTAAAATTCACGTTGCTCACCGATGGCCGTACACAAAAGAAAAGCACCCTTTCATATAGGGAAGAATTTGAGCTACCTGATTTTATACGGAAGGCCGGCAAAAAATACCTCGTTAACATTACCGGATTAATCGGTTCGCAGCTGCAGATCAAAAAAGAAGAAAGGAACCGCAAATTCGATATCGATGTACGTTTTCCCAAAACATACAACTGGACCATTCAGTTTAAAATTCCAACCGGTTATACGGCGCAGGGATTACCTGAGCTGGCCCGGAAAATTGAAAATGAAACCGGCTTATTTTCTTTGGCCGCCAAAGAAGAAAACGGTGCAGTTGTAATAAATATTCAAAAGGTGTACAAGGCAAAGAATATAGCCAGCAACAAATGGAATGATATGCTGGCCTTTATTGATGCAGCCTATAACAGCACATTCAAATACATCTTATTAACCCCCAAACAGTAATTAACCCTTCAATTTAACCCGTTCGAACATGAAAAAAATCAGTGTAACCCTGGTAGTTCTTTTTATTGGTATTAATCTATCTGCTCAGTATAAAAAAGCAAGTTTCTTCGGAAAAGAAGGCCGCACCTATGCACTTGGTACCCGTTTTTATGCCATGGGCGATGGCAAAGGAACGCCACGTGGCTATTTTCTGTCATTCGGAAGAGATCAGGATGGTAAAAGATTCTTTTATAACTGGGAACTACAGTACATTCCATCCTATGCATTTTCGTTCGACACAAAAGATGCAAATGACATGCCTGTAACTGTAGGAGGCACAACAAAACCGGCCCTGCTATATGGATATAATTTTAGTTATCACTTGTTGAACAACGAAAGTGAAAAACCAGTTGCACAGCCTTATGTAAACCTGGGATTTAATATCAGATTACTGGGCGGAATTAAAGAAATTTACAATGATGCCTGGGACAATAAAAAAGTAGCGGCTGACCAACACTGGAGCGGCGGCCTTTCGGGCGGTGCAGGATGTTTGGTAAACATTGCTCCCTGGTTCGCTTTGAAATTCGAAGGAGGCTATACTTATCAATTGAATATAGCCGATCATACTGATGCCGAGAATTATTATATGCTTACAAAACATCCATATGTTAGTGCTGGTGTTCGCTTCCGCCTGGTGACGGAATAACAGACATCGTTACAACACATAACCCAATTTATAATAGTCCCGCCGCATGGCGGGATTTTTATTTTTTAACCCGCTGCCACGCTAAACTGAACAAAGTACCAACCCAGGTGTTCTCATATAACAAACCAGGATGCAATAGCCGGAAACCGTTTGATAAATGTATTGACCATGCAATACAATAAAACTTTTTTGTGGATCATTGTTATTGCTGCGTTCTTATTATTTGTACAGCTCGGTACGGTAACCGTGTTTCAGATAGCTGAAGCACGCAACAGCGAAGTGCCGGTTGAAATGCTCAAAACCCATGATTATACCGTTCCTTTTTTTAATGGTGCGTTGCGCACCGATAAACCACCGCTTCATTATTATGCCATACTGCTGGCCTACAGCATAGGTGGTATCGGCGAAACAAGCGCCCGTTTTTTTTCGGCAGTTTGTGGTTTACTGGTAATTGCCGCCACCTGGATGTTCGCCAACCGCTATGCCGGGCAACAGGTAGCCTGGTTCAGCAGCCTTGTATTGCTGGCTTCCGTTCATACTATATTCCAGTTCAGACTGGCAACACCCGACCCGTATTTGATCGCCTGTCATGTACTATCGTTGTTTTGTTTTTGGGAAGCAAACCGGCAACAAAAAAAAGGATATCTGTGGGCCATGTATGTGTTGCTGGGCCTGGCAATACTGGCCAAGGGACCAGTAGGACTTGCGTTACCGGCCATTACCATCTTATTGTATTTATTGCTTGCCAAAGAATGGTCGTTAAAAAAAATATGGCAACTGCAGCCCGTTGCAGGACTGATTATTATAACGGCTGTAGCACTGCCCTGGTTTTACCTGGTGCATGTAAAAACAAACGGCGCATGGACGCAGGACTTTTTTATACAACACAACATAAACAGGTTTAAACAACCTGTAGATGGCCATAAAGGCCCTTTTATAATAACCTGGGTGTTTGTTATCATGGGGTTGTTCCCCTTATCATTTTTTTTAATACGGGCGCTTGTATTTGCCTGGAAACAACGCTTCGCCAACAAATGGCTGTTCTTTAACCTTGTAGCGGCAGCTGTTATAGTACTCGCATATTCTTTATCTGCAACCAAATTGCTCAACTACACCACACCCGCCTATCCTTTTCTGGCACTTGTTACCGGCACCTTTATATTTTATTATATCCGCGGAAAAGCAACTGTCAAAAAATTATGGCCCGAATGGATAGCGCTGTCGATTATTGCCGTTGCGCTGGTACCAGCCATGTATTTGTGGATGCGATCAGAACAGGCATTGCAGCGTATTGCTCCGTTAAGCCTGTTATTACTAACATTTCCCGCTACCATTTTACCGGCTGTTTATTTCTACAAAAAACAGGCAGTATCAAAAGCATTTTCAATAATGGCCGGTGGCGCTATCGTTGCCAACGGAATATTTTTTTCGATATTGTTTCCTGCGTTAGATGCAACAGGTTCGGTGCATCAGCTGAAGCAACTGGTGCAAACAAACAGGCCGGTTATTGGCTATCTAAATTTCAATGAAGCATTTACATTTTATCACGGGCAGCCGGTTCCTGTAATGAATTCTGCCAATGAAGTGGCTGCATTTTTAAAAAACAATCCATCCACGCTGGTACTGGAACGTGCCGGAAAGTCTGCCTTACAGGATAGTTTACCACAACTGATTTTAAAAGCAACCGGTAAAGATCTGTTCAGCCGGCAGTATTCGTTTGTGTATGAATTAAAACAATAACAACCAGATGAAACTTTCTGTTGTCATAGCATTGTATAACGAAGCAGACAATATACCTGCTTTGATTAAGACAACCACAACCGCTCTGCAACAACTCGACTATGAAATAATTCTGGTAGATGACGGATCAACCGATGCATCGGTGGCCATTATAAAAAAACACCTGCAGCCAAATATCAGGTTAATTGTATTAAGAAAGAATTATGGACAGTCGGCCGCCATGGCCGCCGGTATTGATGCCGCAGGCGGCGAATTTATCGCCACTATGGATGCCGATCTGCAGAACGATCCCTCTGACATTCCGGTAATGCTTGAAAAAATAATGGCCGAAGATTGGGAACTGATAGCTGGTATCAGAGCAAAAAGGCAGGACAATCTGTTGCGCACCATACCCAGCCGTATTGCTAATAAGATCATACGCGGCACTACCGGCGTAACACTTCACGATTATGGTTGTACGCTGAAAGTATTCCGGAACGATATCGCCAAAAACCTGGGCTTATATGGCGACATGCACCGGTTTATTCCTGTACTGGCAGCTTTGCAGGGAGCAAAAATGACTGAAATACCGGTAAAACACCATCCCCGCATATATGGTAAATCGAAATATGGAATAGGGCGCACTACAATAGTAGTCAGTGACCTGTTGCTGGTATTATTCATGCAAAAATATTTTCAGCGACCCATGCATATATTCGGACCAGCGGGTTTGCTGTTGTTCTTTCCGGGCCTTATTATCAATGTATATTTGCTGATCATAAAATTAACAGGAGAACAAATTGGCGGGCGCCCCCTGTTATTGCTGGGTGTTATTTTATTGCTGGGCGGGTTGCAGCTGATATTATTTGGCTTTGTGGCCGAAATACTGATGCGTACCTATTATGAATCCCAGCAAAAAAAGGCATACAGAATACGATCGGTTATTGAATATACCAAAACAACGATATGAAAAGATCGTTGCTCATATTTTTAAAGGTTATTATTGCCGGGGTGGCAATATATATTGCTTTCCGTCATGTAAACCGCGATGAATTAAAGCACATACAGTGGAATACAGCTCTTGTGTGGTTGTTGCCTGCATTGATTTTTTTTAATGCTTCACAGTTTTTAAGCGCGTACAGACTGCTGCAATATTATAAGCTGATCGATTCCGGCATTACCTATGCATTAAACCTGCCATTATATTATACAGGTATGTTCTATAATCTTTTTTTACCGGGAGGCGTAGGCGGCGATGTATATAAAGTGATGGTGCTTAAAAAAAGAGGCAACGCCCTGATGCCCGCATCAAAAGCAACTCTTATTGACCGGGCTACGGGATTATTAACGTTGCTGGCCATCATGAGCGGGCTGCTGAACTTTATCATGATTCCATTACCGGCAGCCTGGATCAGGCTTTCTTCATTCGGTATTATACCGGCTTTTTTCCTGTACTGGTTTATTGTGCACAAATATTTCAGGCCCTTTGATACAGCCATTTTTAAAACAGCGCTGCTGTCGGTTATTGTACAGGGCTGTCAGTTAGCCTGCTTTTTTTGCCTGTTGCTGGTTTTACACGCCTCATATGATGACTTTATGCAATATGCCGTATTGTTTTTTGCAGGCTCTGTCATTGCAGCTTTACCTGTTAGTATCGGCGGTATCGGTACCCGGGAATTAACCATGGCTACAGGCGCCCTGTACTTTCATGTTTCCTCAACTATGGCAGTTACTGCCAGTATTCTTTTTTACGCTGTAACTGCCATAAGCGCTATTGCAGGCTATGCAGGCGTAAAGAAACAATTGCTCAAATAAAACATCCACAAAACGGGTAAATTGTGAGAATCATGCCGGGAATAATTTTTGCATTCTCATTAGCTACGAAAAACCAATATAATATGAGTTTTCAAAATCTTTCTGCCGGTGCGTTACGAACTATTGTGATTCATGAAATGAGAAAATTTGCATTAGCGCTTGAATATGGGTCTACATTAAGCGATCTGGAAGAAATACGTGACCAGATCAATACCATGACCGAGGCATTGAAAGTAAAAGAACAGGAAGAAGAAATCATCCTTAAATAATTCTGTAACAGTCTACTCTCCTGCAATTTGCAGGAAATTTCTCCTAAAAGAGCATTTTTGCACTTAGCGGGTTTGGTTATATATTTGCAGCTATTGTCGTAGGGAAAAACATTTTATAAAAACTAAAAAACCCTAATAAGGTAAGGCTGCTTTATTAAAACAACTATGTTCTCCCTGCAACCCTTTAGCCGGGTAAAATACCACCCCTTTATATACGCTATTCCCCTAAGTGTAACTTTTTTCTTTTTCAATATTGCTGGTCTTAACTATGGATTAAAATTCGCCCTGGCAGGTGTAAGTATCGGCATTTATTTTTTGATGCGGAACACAATGGTGACCGCTTTCGTGCAGGAAAGCAACAAAACAGCTAAAGCAGTTTTTATTGCAGCAGCAGTTTATGCCGGTTTTTCAATACTGGGGCAACAATTATTTTTTGCCGAATATCCGGTTCAGCAACTATTTGCCAAATTGTTGTTTTTTATACTGTTTTGCAGTTGGCTGTCGTTTCCCTTTATTGCACTTTTATACTTTACCGACAAATGCAAGGGCTATATAACAGCTTACAGTGCGCCGGGCATACAATCGCCTGCATACTCAACGACAAAGCTGTACAGCATCTTTTTGGGAATTTTACTGGGCTGCTGGTCGCTGTATATTATTGCTTTTTTCCCCGCAAATATGTCGGTCGATTCATTTTTCATGTGGAAACAGGCAATAGGAAATCTTCCGCTGAGTGATGAACATCCTGTTTTTTACACCCTTATACTAAAGGCATTAATCGCCATATGGAAATCGCCTGCCATTGTTGCCATTTTTCATGTTGTTTTTCTGGCGGCTGTTTGTTCCTCTTTTTTGGTATTCCTTTACAAAGCAGGCATTCCGATAAAATGGCTTCTTCTATTTACCGCATTAACCGGCATTATGCCAACTAATGGTGTAATGGCTGTAACCATCTGGAAAGATATTCCTTATTGCACCGCTTTATTATGGCTTACGCTCATACTGGCTGAGCTGGTTACCAAACGTTATGTTTTTAATTATAAAATTACCTTAACCTGTTTAACGGTAAGCCTCGTATGTGTGGCGCTGTTACGACACAACGGTGTATTTGCAGCCTTATTCATTTCAGCCTTTCTGATTGGCTGGGCCATAAAGAACAAACGCTCAGGTATTGTTTTGGCCACTTCGGTATTTCTATTGTTGTTTACAGGCTATAAAAAAGTGATTTTACCCAGTTGGTTACAGGTGAAACCGGTTGCATCGGCGTATCAGTTGGCGGCTCCTGTGCATGGTATTGCATCGGTAATTTATTACAATGGAACGCTGAGCGCCGAAACCATGCAACAAATGGAAAAGCTATTGCCCCTTGAAGTGTGGAAGAGCCACTACAGCCCCTGGTCGGCCGACCCTTACCTGTACGAAACCAATACACCATTCATTAGTAATTTATCGCACGTACCTACTTCAAAAGTGGTTAGTTTGTATACCAATACATTTATCCATAATCCGTTCCTGATAGTAAAAGACCGTTTGTGCGGCGCTGAATTATTGTGGAATGTAAATCAGGCCGAGGGGTCTTCGAATTACAGCTTCTTGCCCACGATCGAAGAAAATGACTTAGGCCTGCAACAACACGATAACTTTTTAAAGAAAGTGCTCAGCGGTTTCGTGAAATTCGCCGGCAGGGCGCTTGACCCGGTTTCGCGCCGGTCAGGTATTTTTAACATACTGCTTTTTTTCCTGTTGGCATATATAATCAAACAAAGAAAAAGTTATTACCTGGTATTTCTTGCACTGATCGGCTCAAATTTATCGTTGATATTATCAATGTCTTTTCAGAGTTTAAGGTATGTTTACTACGTACCACTTATGTTCGGCTTTATATGGTTGCTGATTGTTTCGAACGTAATTTTATATCCTAAAACATCCAAATGAAAACCATAACAGAGAAATAGCCGGCATCGCAGAATAAACCTGAAAGGGTAATCACGCTTTAATAAATGCCTTTCGCAGCTCCTCGGTTTGTTCATCCGATATAGGGAATAACTTTCCTATTGAAGATGACATAACCAATGAGCGCGCGCTGAACTCGGCCACCTCTAAATAATCGAATGTTTGCAAAAGGTTGCCGCCTGTTACTATCACACATTCATTTTTTACCAGCACTGCCGGTTTTTCGGCCGATACCCGCTTCGGAATTTCTGATGATGTTTTGTATTGAACGCCAAAATCGAGCTGGTGAATGTCTTTCAAAAAGATCCAGCTTTCGGGTATGGTGCGAACATCAATATCTTTTCCCGTGGTAGCAAAAGCCATCAGGTAAGGCGATTGCGTAAGTATGATCGAATCTATTTTCGGATGCATGTTATAGATCTGCTGATGAATATAGGCAGTACGGCTGGGGTGCTTTCCCGGTTCCCTTTTACCATCTTTGATCTGTACAATATCTTTAGGCTGCAGGTCCCACCGCGAAATACCGGTAGGCGTAATCAGAAAATCATTTTTTCGCCATCTTGCCGAAACGGTTCCGTATGAACTGATCATTAATCCATGCCGGCAGGCCCTGTTTACGATTCTGCAAATTTCCTGGCGTATGGTTTTTTCATCGCTGGGATAAGTTACGCTATCCTGTTCAGCCAAATTGTTGGGCAATTGCGAATTAAATTCATTGATGGCGGCATCGCTAAGCAAATTCAACTTACCCAGCTGGCTGCCGTAAATGCCTGTTCTGGCGCAAAACTCCAGTGTTTCGAAACGTTCAAAACAATCCGACAAATCGGTTCCTCCCACCACTGTACCATGATTTTCCATGATCACTGCCGAAAATCCCTTTTTAAATTCCGAAGCTATTTTGGCGCCCAGCGCTTCGCTCCCCGGCAATTCGTATTCAGCATATCCTATAGGGCCGCATACCTGCCGCGCCTGTGAAATAATATTTGTTTCGGGCACTTTTCGTACAATGCTGTACGATACCAGCGCCGGCGGATGGGCGTGTATAATGGCTTTGATGTCTTTCCGCGTTTCATATATCGCTTTATGAAAAGGAAATTCCGACGAAGGCTTATGATTGCCCTTCACCGAGCCATCGGCTTTTATGCAAACAATATCATTTTCTGTTAATGAACCTTTATCAATACCTGAGGGGGTGATCCAGATATTCGTTTCTTCATCAATTACCGAAATATTACCACCGCTTGTTGTTGTAAGTCCCCTGTTATAGATCCTTGCAATTACCAATGCTATTTGCTGTGCAGGCGCCTGCAGCAATACATCCAATGCTGTACTCATATAATTTCTTTTGATTTAACTATGGCCGAGCAAATTCTTTTTATAAGCAAGCTTTAAAACAGACAAGGTTGCAACAATCGCAGAAAAATTCCCGGTCAAAAAGGGCTGGTAGTAGTTATAATAGGCGCAAGGTAGCGCAATATCCGGGGGCAACTGTCATGTACCGGCATGTACAGGAAGGTAACAAAAAAGGCCCCCGGTGAACCGGGAAGCCTTTTTAGTTGATTTTATCGGAGGTATATAACTTAGAACATAGAACTTAAAACTTAGAACTTGAATGCAATGCTTGCCAGGTAATTTACCGGCGGTTGCGGACGCGAATAATATCCATCGCTGATCCAGTATTTTTGATCGGTAATATTGTTCATCTTAATGCTGATGCGAATTTTAGGCAGATTGTAAAATATAGTAGCATCAACAACCGTATAAGCAGGCATCGAAAAGGTATTGGTGGCATTGAAGAAAGCATCCGACACATACATAACCCCGGCGCCGGCTCCCAAACCCTTCAGTTGTCCATTCAGCAGGCTGTAGCTGGCCCATACATTGGCTACGTGTTCGGGCGTTCCAATAGCTCTTTTATCCAATACGTTGGCGTTTGATTTTTTGTACCTGTTATCATTATTACCATATCCTGCAACAAAGTTAAAGCCGTGAAAAGGATTACCGATCACCTCTAATTCCCAGCCTTTGCTTTGCTGTTTTCCATCCTGTACTATAAAACCATCGCTTTCAGTTCTCTTGATCTTTGAAACTTCAATATCATAATAGCTGATGGTAGCGCTCAGTTTATTTTTAAACAGGTCGAGCTTAACGCCTCCCTCCCATTGTTCGGCCTGCTGCGGTTTAAATGATTTTGTTGTTCCATCGGGTTGCACTACTTCAGGTTCATTCTTAAATCCATTCATATAATTGGCGAACACGGCCACTTTATCTTTCACCGGCTGATATACAATGCCTAATTTAGGTGAGAAGGCAGTTTGGGTATAAGCCCCGGTGGTGGTGCGCGACAGGTTATTGGTGGTTCCTTTATTATCAAAATAATCGAACCGCAGACTGGCCATGATCATTAACCTGCCGGTGATATTCAGCACATCGGAGAAATAAGCGCCATACGAGTTTTGCTTCAACAGTATGGGGGCGGTGCTCAGCTGACCCAGCCGGGTTTCAACCGTTTGCACTTTTACATCTTTTATAGTGGCGGCATTTACATTTACTGTATCAAGCGTAAGGCTGGCGTACTTATAGTTGCGGTATTGCGACATATAATCAACCCCAACCAGCAACCGGTTACGCATAGAACCGATATGAAAATCACCGGTAAAGTTTTGCTGAAAATGTTTGCGGCCTACTTTGTCGGGCGAAAACACCCCTATATCGCGTCTGATAGTGCTATCTGTAATCCATACCTGATTAAAATAAAGCAGGTCGTTATACTCACCGCTACCCCATGCATAGTTTGTTTGCGAAGTCCATTGTTCTGATATTTTATACTCGGCCTGTGCAAATATGTTGCGCGACGATTGGTGACCGATGAATGAGTTGTCGATAAGCGAGCGTTTGTAATCGAGATTAAACTGGTCGAATGATTTCAGTGTAACACCAGGGTTAACAAACCATCCTGTGTTCGAGGTTCCTTTATAGTTCTGCAAATCGGCATCTAACCGCACTACCAGTTTATCATTCACCTGGTACGATAACGAAGGAGCTATTACAATGGTAGAACCATGACCCTGGTCCTGCCAGTCGTTTTTATTTTGTGCAGCCATGTTGATCCTGAACAAAACGGTTTTATCGTCGTTTACAGGTGCATTGATATCGGCGGTTATGCGATTCAGTTCATAACTTCCGGTCATATAGCTTATTTCGCCGCCAAATGTGCTATAGGGCTTTTTGGTTACATAATTCACCAGTCCGCCATATGATACCATCGTGCCGCCAAATAAGGTAGAAGAAGGACCTTTAATGGTTTCAACCCGTTCAACCGAAGCAAGATCGATGCCCGTACGCAGAAAGGTTGCCATACCGTTCCTGAGATTATCGGTAGTCAAAAAACCACGCGAAAAGAAGGCAGGCATACCGGCCCCCGTTTTTGCAGGTGCTGCACCCGGAATATTTCGGAACGATTCTTCGAGCGTAAGCGCCATTTGTTCTTTGATCAGTTCTTTATCTACTACATTATATACCTGCGGATTTTCGAGATATTCAAGCTGAAGACGGGAAGCGGAATTGCTTTTTTTGCGCGAAGTAACCGAATACTTATTACCAACGATCACTACCTCGTTTAATTCGCGGGCAGCTAACGTCAATGCAAAATTGGCGGTTACAGTTTCACTATCCTTTAGTTCGATCGTTTTTTTACCAGATTCCTGGCCCAGAAAACTTACCGTAATGGTATAGGCGCCGGTTGCCAGATTTTCAAAGCGGTACATGCCATCTTTATCAACCTGGGTACGCGATTTACCATTTAGCGATACGGTGGCAAATTCAGCCGCTTTTCCATCGCTGGTGGTCACTTTTCCGGTTATAGTACCTGCAAATGCATTACTATTCAATATGAAAAAGAGCATCAGCATGGTCAGGCCTTTTACTGCCATATACAATTTTTTCATGAAGAGTTGTTTCCGTTTTTAATTTCCTTGTAAAAGGCCGAAGATATTGTACTGGTTTTCAACCTGTATTACGCAAACAGTAAAACGAATTTCGAATTGAGGAAAAATATTGAAGCGATGGTTTAATTGTTTGATGGTTTGATTGCTGGTTGTTGAAATTTAAAGACTTCAACTATTTATTGAAGACTCCGAATTTTCGGTTCCTAACAATTCAACAATCAAACCATCAAGCCATTAAACTACTTTGTTTTTCCAGTGGCCTTTTTTAAAGATCAGCATGCAGGTAAAGGCCAGCATTATTTCAGAAGCAAGAATGGCGCTAAAAACACCGCCCGAACCCAGTTTATAATAGATTCCGAGAACCCAGGCCATTGGCAATTGTATAACGTAAAACATGAATACATATAACAGAGTAACCATATGTACATAACCTGCTGCATTCAGCGATCGCGAAATTACCATGGTGTAGCCAAAGAAAAAGAAGGCAATGGCCATACAGCGCAAATACAATACTGCACTTTCAACAACAGCCGGTTCAGCTGTAAACTGTTGTATTATTAACCCGGTACAAAACAATAATATCAATGCGATCACACCCAGAAAACACATATTGAAGAACCCTGTTCGCCAAACTGATTGTTCGGCCCGTTCGGGCTGACCGGCGCCCAGATTTTGCGCAGTTAACACACCTGCGGCATTGGCAATGCCCCATGCCGGTAAGGTGGCGCTAACGATAATACGGTCGGCTAATATATATCCGGTTAATGTGTCGTTTCCCAGTTTCGAAACAATGATGATCATTAACAGCCAGCTCGAAGCCGGTATCAGGTATTGTAAGGTGCCCGCAAAAGATAGTTTTATTATTTTTTTTATGATATCTGCAACGGGAATGAATTGTTGTTTGCCAATTTTCAAAACGGTTTTTTGTTTGCTCAAATACCAGCATTGATAACTTACTGCAACCACATTGCTGATGCCGTTGGCAATGGCGGCGCCTGTTAACCCTAATGCAGACACCGGCCCTAAACCAAAAATCAATACACCACCGGCCAGCGCATTTACGGCAAACAGTAACAACAGGGTTCGCATAGCCATTGCCGCCTCACCGGCGCCGCGCAAAATGCCATTCATCAATACGCGCAGTGTCATAAAAAAAACACAACCGAACCTGATCTTTGAATACAGGTTGCCCTGCTGTAGCTGACCGGCCGAAGCGCCCAGCGATTGCAATATTTCGCTATTGAAAAGAAATGCCCCTGTACTACAGACCAATGAAAAAATCACCCCGGTATAAATGGACTGTATAGCCGTACTGCCGGCCATTGCAACTTTTTTTTCGCCAACACGGCGGGCCACCAAAGAAGTAGCGGCAATATTCAATCCAACAGGCACTGCGTAAATGATCAGGATTACAGACCCTACCATACCGGCTATGGTAATGGCATTGTTGCCTAACCGGCTCACATATAGTAAGTCGATGGCTACAAACAACGACTCCAGCAGCAATTCAAGCATGGCGGGCAGCGCTAACAGAAATGCAGCCTTTGATACACTGCCCGAAGTAAAGTTCTTTTGCCGGCCCAGTACGGCCATCTTACATAAATTATATAGCAAACGGGTTCTGATAACAAACAAATGCATTAACAACATTTAAAATTTAAAAAGGCAAGAATTAATTAAGTTAAGGTATTTAGATTCTCGCGGAGGCGCAAAGGCGCAAAGTGATCGCTTCGCGATCTTTAAGAACGCTAAGAAAAGGTTTTGCGCCTTTGCGCCTTGGCGCGAAAATACTCTTAACTTAATCAACCAATTCGTCAATCAGTTCATCAGTCTCCTGCACCCCAAACTGCTGGTAGGCAATCCGGTGATCGATGGTATAAATTTCTTTTCCGGAAATGGCATTGATGATCCATGAGTTGCGATGAGCGCCCAAACTTAAATCGGGTGCTGTGAACCCGTGGGTATGCGTTTCGGCATTTTGCACAAATACCTCATTCCGGTTTACATCGATTGTATAATTTCGATGCACATCCAATAGGCCATCGCTGGTATAGCTTATGCGTTGTTTGATCCCCTGTAAAAACGAAGGGGTATTGTATCTGTATCCCGTTGCCAGCAATATAGCTTTTGCTTCACAGGCAAATGCTTTGTCCTGCAATAATTGCTTAAAGTGCAACGTATAGTTATTGGTATCGGTTGTTATATCAAGCAATTCGCAGCTGGTATTCATCAGCACAGGCTGTATTTGTTCAGTTACTGTCATCTCGTACAGCGCATCATATATTTTATTGATCAGGTCGTAATTAATGCCTTTCGATAGTGAATTCTGTGTTGTTAGTGTTTGCTTTCGCTTGCCTGCCGGAAGGTGATAGAAATAATCCACGTAATCGGGAGAGCTTAATTCAAGCGTAAGCTTTGAATGTTCCATCGGGAAAAAGCGGTCTGCCCGGGTAAACCAGTTCAACCTGAATCCCTCTTTCACTTCGGGCAAAAGATCGTAAAACACTTCTGCGGCGCTTTGTCCCGAGCCAACAATGGTAAGCTCGCCCTTGCGCAATACATCTTCTTTATTGTATAAATACTGCGACGAATGAAAAACGCCGGGCATATTCCTCGTATGAACAAATGACGGCACCCAGGGTTTGGTGCCGGTACCTATAACCAGTTTTTGGGTATAAAAGACTTCTTCCTGCTGTTTACGATTATTCCATACTGTTACTTCGTATAATGCATCATTATAGGCAACCTTTGTTACTTTATGGGCAAACCGGCAACTGGTTAACTGATCAGCCACCCATTTGCAATACACATTGTATTCGTTGCGCAGCATATACAAGTCGTGCCTGATGAAGAAGCGGTACAACCTGCCCGTTTGTTTTAAAAAATTAAGAAAACTATAGCGGCTGGTAGGATCGGCCATTGTAACAAGGTCGGTGCCCATGAAGGGGTCCTGCAGCGTGGTACTGCTTAATAGTAAACCCCCATGCCAGTCGAACCCATCATTTTCATCAAAAAACAATGCCTGTACTTCTTTTACCGGTTGCAATAAGGCAGCAAGCCCCAGATTAAATGGGCCAATCCCAATGCCGATAATGGTATACACTTTTTTGGAACTCATTTTATATTAATATTATTTTTCCAATTCATACCGAGATTATAAAAAACAAAACTCCATACATCGGTCGCCTCTTCAATCAGTTTGACAACCGGTTTTCCCAGTCCGTGACCGGTATTGGTATCGATGCGGATCAAAACAGGATTGGCGCCCTGCTGATTTTCCTGTAAGGTGGCTGCATATTTAAATGAATGAGCCGGCACCACTGTGTTGTCGTGATCAGCCGTAGTAATCAATGTTGCAGGATGACTCGTCGTTTTGATATTGTGCAGCGGCGAGTATTTTATCAGATAATCGAATTGTTCTTTTATATCGCTGGTGCCATATTCGGCAGCCCAGGTTTTGCCGATGGTGAATGTATGATAACGCAACATATCCATCATGCCTACTGCCGGCAGCGCCACTTTCATTAATCCGGGCCGCTGGTTGATACAGGCGCCGATCAGCACACCGCCGGTACTCTGACCCGCAATAGCTAGCCGTGAAGGATTGGTATATCCCTGTTTAATTAAGTATTCGGCTACTGAAATGAAATCATCAAATACATTTTGCTTATGCTCACGGTTACCGGCCCGGTGCCAGGCTTCGCCATATTCATTACCTCCACGTAGGGCAGGCTGGGCATACACGCCGCCGTTTTCGAGGAACATCAGTATCGATAAATTGAAAAAGGGCATCATGTTGCGTTTAAAACCGCCATGCCCCAGCATAAAAGCAGGATTGTTCCCATTCAGCTTTAGCCCTTTTTTATGTACGATGAAAACAGGTATGCGTGTTCCATCCTTTGACGTACAGAATATTTGTTTCGTTTCGTATCCTTCAGTATTTACTTTGATGCCGGGTTTGTTGTACACCTCGCTCTTTCCCGTGGATATTGAATAGCGGTAAATGGTTGCCGGTGTAGTAAAATTGGTAAATGAATAAAACAATTCCCCATCCTCTTTTGCAGCGCTAAAGTTTGTCGCCGTACCTAATGCCGGCAATAGCACATCGCGTACTTTCTTTCCATTATAATTATATTGACGTACCAGTGAATGCGCATCTTTCAAATAGCTTAGCCATAAATAACCACCTCCGGTATCGGTATTCTCCAGCGACTCTTTTTGTTCGGGTATAATTGTTTGCCAGTTTTCGGGTTCGGGGTGTGCAGGATCAATCAGCACGATCCGGTTGTTGGGTGCATTATAATCGGTTTGCAACAATAATTTATCACCTGCATTATCTATTACAGTATGGTGATTGTTATAGTCTTTTATCAATGGTTGCAATGAAGAACCGGCAACAGACAGATCCTGGTACAGCAATGCATTGCCGGTTGATGTGGTTAATTTGAATCCCAAAAACGAACCGGGCAGGGCGGTAATAATCAGAAACCGTTCATCTTCGGTAACAAAAACGCCAAAGCTTAAACGGGGATTGGTTTTATCTTCATATACCAGTTTATCTGCCTGCTGGTCGTCACCCGGCTTGTGATAATACACCTGGCACCAGGGCGCTGCAGAGGTAGTTGCGTACCTCGCATAATAAAAACCATCAGCTGCCCAGCCAACCCGCGGAAATTTGATGTCTTTGATGGTATCTTTCAACGGCTGCCGGGTGGCCATATCCATGATGTAGATGGTATTCCAGTCTAACCCCGATTCGGCCACTGCATAAGCAATATATTTTTTATTTTTTGAAGCGGCGAGCATGGTCACCGCTGCCGTTCCCTCGGTTGATAATTTATTTGGGTCGAGTAACACTGAGTCCTTCCCTGTCAATCCTTTTTTTACATACCATACATTCTGATTTTGCAGTCCATTGTTCTTTGTAAATACATACCAGTCGCCAACTTTAACAGGCGGCGTTTCCCTGGCATAGTTCCATGCACCGGTTAAGTATTGCCTGATATTTTCTCTTACAGGAATATGCGACAAATAATCATTGGTAATATGATTTTGAACCGATACCCATTCTTTAGTTTGTGCCGATGTATCGCTTTCGAGCCACCGGTAGGGATCGGCAATCAATGTGTCGAAATATTTATCAACCACCTGCACTTTTTCAGTTTTCGGATAGTCAATGATTTGCCCACCGGCACTATTGGCCATCAACACAGCAATGACCGGAATTGAAATACATGAAATTTTCATCTGTCACTGATTATTATGAAACATTGCAACCGGGTTTATCATTTCTCCGGTTGTTGGTACATCAAACGGATTATCGCGGTTCCTGAGTTTTTTATTATCCAGTATCTGCATGCGGTTCAATGCATCGGGTGTAATGGTATCAACAAACAAATCGTACTTTTTAAACTTTTCCACCAGATGCGGATGTCCCTCCTGATAAGTTGCAATACAATCAGCCACCAATCGCCAGAATGATTGCTGTGGATAATCGCTGTGTTCAACCAGTATGGCGGCAATGAACCTGAAAATGCCATCGAACAGCTGAGTAAACAACGGCCTTGTTCTTAATTCATCGGGAACAGCCACCACAATGCGTTTTGCGTTTTCAGGAATATCACAATCCGTATTCATAAGGGTGACCTCCTCCCCTATATCTTTCATTATGGCCCTTACCGGGACATAATTGTCTACCACCAGCACCAGGTTTTCGCCATGAGGCATGAATACCATATCGTACTGATAAAAACAATGCAACAGCGGACTTAAATAGCAATTCAGGTAACGCTGTATCCATTCGTCTGTAGTTAATTCCGAACAACATATCAGCTCAGGCAGCAAAGCCTTCCCCTGCTGATCAATATGCAACAGCGCCGCCATGGTCATCAGCCGCTGGCCGGGTTGTAACTTCGTGAGCGGACTTTCGCGCCATAAACAGGCGAGCATCTTTTTATACGGGCTATCGCTTTTCAGCGCCGTTTCATAATAATAATTGGTATAGCCCATGGTGGCCAGCTCTCTTAATACGCAAAAGCCGGTTTGCTTTAAATAAGTATCATTGTCAATAATCGAATACACCCATTCATTGATGGCAGGCGTTGTTCGCATAAAGTATGGGGATAGTATGCGCACATACCCCATATTCAAAATACCCAGCGCCGTTTTAACATAATACTTATGCGGATTACTGATATTAAAAAACGTGCGGATCGATTGCTGCGGCAGGTATTTATCATCACTGTATCCCAAACAAACAAGCATATTACCGGCAATATCCTGTGCAAACAAATTGATCAGCTTATTATACCATTGCCACGGATGCACGGGCATGTAATAGTAATTATCGGGGTTAAGCCCCTTTTCTATCAATAAAGCGTCGAAAGCATGTATAGCAGAAGCGCCTATTTCCTGCAACAGTACCTGCTGATAATCTGTTCCTGCAATGGCGGTAAATTCAGCCCTGCTTTTATGAGCAGCAATCCATATCAGCGAAAGCGGTTCAGCCGCTTCGGGCGCAAAATGCCTGTAATCGGTCACATCAAAACCCACCCGGCCGTTATTGGGAATAAAACGCGGGTGGCCCGTCATGCTTTGCTCAATTTGCTGATAACCGGCATGGGCCAATTCAGCAGAGGTTAGCCGCGATGATGAAAGCATCCAGGCGCTGCCATATAAAGTACCCGCCACTTCTTCGAGATACACAGGCAGCAAACCGGCATCAATGCCCATTGCTTTTTTACATTCAATGATAAATGCGGCGGCATCCGGTAAAGCGGTATCACCGTTGTTGGTTTTTATTATTGAATCAGCATCGATGATCCAATGGTTCAGACTTAACACTTTTGCCTTGAACCGGTACTGAATGATGGCATCATCGGTTTTTAATACATAATAATTCCATCCGTTTTTATGGTATTCCGGTTCAGGATTCAAAATTCGTTCATGGGCAAACTCAGCGATCATTTTTTTGATCAGTAACCTTGTTGCCTGTTGCCATATTTCAGGTTTCACATGGGCAATGGCCTGTGAGGCATTTATGGTGGATAATGTGGCCATGGTGGTCAATGGTGATTTTAGTTTCGCGCAAAGGCGCTAAAGCAGTTTGTAGTTTGAGGTTTGTAGTTTGTGGTCCTTTCGGTGAAACCTGCTGTGTAATTTTTATCCTGTTAAACAGATAAGGCGTTTGAATTTAATAATGAATTTCCAAATCGCGGCAGCAACTTCAAACCACAAACTACAAACCACAAACACACGCCGCCTTTTCGCGGGTCATTTAACTGTGAACAGCTTCCGTTATCGCAGCCTCTTTATATTTATACATTGGATTCTTTAACGTACCTGCAAATTGCTGGCTTTTGAACGGGTTGTACATATGGTCAACCATTTTGCGGTTGTTTCGTATCTGTAACCGGTTCAAGCAGGTTTTTATAATTTCCGGCATAAAAAGATCAACCCGTTTAAACTTCTCTTTTAACTGAGAAAATTCCTGCTGGTATTCCAGAATACAATCCGCGGCCAGTTGCCAGAATTGTTCTTCATCATACGCAACATGCTCAACCAGTATGTTCGACAAAAAGCGGAAAAAGCAATCAAATATCTGCGTGAAAATGGAAAGTATTTTCAACTCATCGGGTACCGGCATATAAATCTGCTTCACATTATCTGGCAGGCTAATGTTTTTATTCAGCACGGCTATCTCTTCCCCGATATCTTTTAAAATTGCACCCACCGGAATATGATTTTCAAGAATGAGAATCAGGTTTTCGCCATGCGGCATAAAACGCATATCGCGATAGTAATAACAATGCAACAGCGGACTTAAATAACAGCTCAGGTATTTACGCAGCCAGTCGGTAGTCGCTAATCCTGATACTTTAATCAATTCAGGAAGCAAAGCATTGCCATAACTATCAACATGCAACAGGGCAGCCATCGTCATTAAACGCTGTTTGGGTTTCAGTACATTGGCCGGACTTTCGCGCCAGAGCGCCGACAACATACCATTGTACGAAGAATTGTCGTCGCGAATAATACTGGCATATTGCGGATTGGTATAACCCACCGCAGCTACTTCCTGCAACAGCACAAATCCTTTTTGTTGCAGCCAGGCATCGTTGTTCACCACTGCACTCGCCCACTCGCTGATAGCAGGGGCCGTACGCACAAAACTGGCATGCAGGCCACGCATAAAGCCCATGTTCAGTATCGATAATGCGGTTTTCACATAACGCCTGTGAGGATGTGTTATGTTATAAAACGTGCGGATGGATTGTTGCGGCTGGTATTCGTCTATGCTATGGCCAAGCAAAATCAGGTGTTTGGTGGCAATATCCGTTGCAAACAGATTGGCAATTTTATTATACCACTGCCAGGGATGAATGGGCAGAAAATAATAATCGGCTATATCAACTGCTACATCTTTCAGCACCTGATGAAACAAAGCAATGGTTTGTTCATCCAGTTCTTCACGAATTAATTTTTCATAAGCAAGATCCGTAACCCCGGCGTAGTCTGTTCTGCTTTTATGGGCTGCGATCCATATCAATGTAAACGGATCGGCCGCTTCCGGTGCATATGCCGGATAATCGTGCGCATCGAAACCAATACGGCCGTTGTTGGCAATAAAACAGGGATGCCCAGCCATCATGGCATGTTCAATTTGCTGATAGCTTGCTACAGCAAGGTTGGCTGCAGTAGTAGTATTATACGTGTGCATGTACGCACTGCCACATAGCGTGCTGTTGATCTCTTCGAGATATACCGGCAATACTTCTTCAGAGATGCCTATTGCTTTTTTGAATTCAATGATAAAGCTGAGCGAACTAAGCGGCTGACTATTTTTGTTTACCAGTTTTTCTATTGATGCCGTATCAATATACCAATGATCGAGCTGCAACAACTTTGCCCGAAATCTGTATTCTACAGTGGGGTCATCGGCAGGCAACACGTAGTACCCCCACCCCTGTTTGTTATACAATTCTTTGGGAACAATTACCAGTTCGTGCGCCAGTTCGGCAATCACTTTTCGCAGGTGCAACCGGTTAACTTTTTCCCATGTTGCAGGTTGCAGGTGCGCTATTGATTGTTCGGGCGACACATGTATTGAGGGTTCCATGCTGTTTTAATTTTCTTTGTAGAATTAGTTTGTGTGGTGGCGATGAGCTCACCAGTTTACCGATGTACGCAATAGTTTTACATAAGCCGATCCGTGCCGTTTACAGATAGCCAGAATATCCTGAATATCGTGTATAGTAGTAAGCGGATTAAGCAACGTAAACTTCAGATAAAAAGCATTGTTCACCTTTGTACCGGCAACAATGGCTTTTCCTTCCATAAACATTTCTTTTTTGATATACTGGTTCATTTTATCGGCTATATTGAAAGGTTGCAGGCTGCGTGGATTATAGCGAAATACCAATGCACTGATATCGGAATAATTCAGCAATTCCATATCGGGGTCATTGGCAATAAGGTTTGCAGCCCGGGCAGTTGTTTCAATGATGGTTTCCATATAGCCTCCCAGTTTTTCTTTGCCCATCAGGCGTAGCGTGAACCATAATTTCAATGCATCAAAGCGACGTGTACTTTGCGTAATGGTTTTATTGATCTGGTTAAGTCCTTCAAAGTCGTTTTCCTGCGGGTTCAGGTAATCGGCATGATGGGTGATCAAATCAAGGTAATGGCTATGCCTTACCAGCAACGAACTGCTGCTGATCGGCTGAAAAAATGATTTGTGGTAATCGGTGGTTACCGAATCAGCCAGTTCAATACCGTTCAATTGGTGTCTGTATTTATTCGTAAGCAACAAACCACAGCCGTAAGCGGCATCAATATGATACCACAACTTGTACCGGGCGGCTATACGCCCAATAGCTGTTAACGGATCAATGCTGCCGAAATCGGTTGTACCCGCGGTGGCCACCACGGCAATCGGAATATTGCCAAGTGTAATTTCCTGTTGTATGGCCTGCTCAAGCAGTTCAGCATCCATTCTGAAAGCATCATCGGTCTTTACTTTTATCAATGCCTGTTCACCAAGGCCCATCAGTGAAACGGTGTTCTGCAAACTGAAATGCGACATTTCAGAAACAAACACCCGGAACTTTGCAGCCACCGGCGGCAAACCGTTCTTTTTTATATTATACTGCAGGTGTTGTGTTGCATAATGATCCCTTGCCAGCAGCAATCCCATCAGGTTGCTTTGCGATCCGCCGGCAGTAAACACACCATCAGCCTCTTTATCGAAACCAATTTCACGGCAGGTCCAGGCAATTAGTTGTTGCTCCATCAGCGTACCGCCTGCACTTTGGTCCCAGGTATCCTGCGAAGAATTAATAGCAGCGATCAGCACCTCTGCAGCAAGCGCCGGAATTACTACCGGACAATTCAAATGCGCGATATAATGCGGCAGGTGAAAAGCGGTAGCATGATTAACATACAATTCTTCCACCTCGTTAAAAATTTGTTCGTAGTTATCAAGCGGCGTATCAAAATCAATCCGGCTGAATAAATCTTTTAACTGTACCGGACTGATGCCGCTAAAGGGTTGTTTATTCTTTTGCAAAAAAGAAATAACCAGATCGCGAGCCGCCAGAATGGCTTTGTTATATTCACCTGCCGTACCCTCGTGAAAAATATCTTTGTACCGCCCTTCAACATGGGTAACAGCAACCGGAGCGGATACTGCAACATCATCAACAACTGTATCTATGTTCTTATTCATTATTATTTATTTAAAAATTGTTACGTCCCTACGGGACGATATAAATACCCGCAATCTTTTCTACCGACATTTGGTGCCTAACGGCACTTTTGAAATATTCACCACTGACCATTCACCATTGACAATATTGCTCCCTTGTACAAAAGGCCAGCCAGGCCATTTTCTGAGGCAGCTGTATCTTTTGATGATATTCAAACCCCACGCGTTTTGTAAGCACATGCATTTTTTCGTTGCGCACATCAGGCTCTACGATCAGGCGTTGCACTTTATTGTCGAGCAACATAAAGTCAATGATCATTTTAAGAATATGCCAGGTGAAGTTGTGTATGGGTATTTCAACAGGCGCTACCAGCAGGTGAAGGCCATAATCGCCTTCCTGCACACTATAGTAATTGCCGATCACATCGTTCATGGCGCGATAGCTTTCCCATAAAAAGGCAGGCTGATCATTATAAAAACCCATAAATACGTTGGAGTGCTTTGTTTGCATTATAGTGAGGTAAGCAGCTTTCACCTCTTCAACCGACGTATTTTGCATTTGCCAGTAACGGGCATATTCTTTATTCACCCATTCGTGTATCAGCGGAATATCTTTATCAATTTGCAGCAGGCGAAACGACAAAACGCCAAAGTTGCTGATCTGTTTCGTGCATACATATTCCGGTGGGGTGAGCGCTGTTTGCCGGGAAGCCGCATACTGTTGCCTTGTACAAAAAGCCAGACAGGCTGTTTTATTGGGCAATTCAATTATTTTTTGATATTCGAAACCGGCACGACGGTTTAGTGCATGTATCTTTTCATTCCTTGCATCGGGCTCAACAACCAGCCTCTCGACCGCCGGATCAGACAACATAAAATCTATTATAACTGTAAACACCTGCCATGTGAAGTTGTGAATCGGTTTTTCTGCCGGCGCCACCAGAATATGAAAACCATAATCGCCGGGCCGCGCATCATAGTAATTACCGAGAGGATCATTGATCACCCAATAACATTCAAGCAAAAAAGCAGGTTTATCATCATAAAAACCCATAAACACTTTCGAGTGTTTAGCTTCCATAATAGTTATATACGCGGCCCTTACTTCTTCTACCGTGGTATTTTGCATTTGCCAATACCGTGCATAGCTTCTGTTTACCCAGTTATGTATTATAGGAATGTCGTTTTCAATTTGCAATGGCCTCAGATAAAAAGGCGCATATCCATCAGGCTGCTTAAAAAAAGCAGGCGATTCCATTACACTACTTTGCATATCTTCTATTTAACGAAGTTTGTTTTATTCACCATTGACCATTCACCCTTCATACACTTTCCCATAATGCTCTTCCATTACGAGGTAAGGATTTTGCGGATGGGCTACAGATTGTATTTGAATCAGGCTGGTTTTACTCATCATCCTCAGCATCAGCCGCCGTTCGCAGGGAACCATTTTACCGTTCTCGTTTCTGAAACCGGCCGTGAAAGCATTACGGCCATGTGCGCACAAATGATTATTAACGAATATCAGATCACCGGCATCGGGAATAAAATCGTTGTATATAAGGTTCCGCGCTTCTTCCCAAAATGCTTTCAGATTTTTCATGGCCTCGTCGCTTTGCCCCGCCTGCTCATTATATATTTGTTCAGCAGCATCGAACCGTATGAACGGCGCTTCGGCATTGCCATATAAAACAGATGTTGTGATGCCTTCACCGGCAGCTTCATCAGTTTTGTAGTTGGCATCTTTTGGACATTTATATATATGCTGAAACAAAGGCTTCAATACCGGATCAGGATTGCCATGTGAACGTATAGAGTATAACATAGAAGGCACCTGCTCTTCATTTCGCAGGTATAAAAAGCTTAGAAAATCAGCCGCATTGAACAGAAAAGCATCTTCGGTATGCACAAACAATTCGGTTTTGGAACCGGAGCCGGTTTGCGACCACGCCATATTATTATCGGGAATAATGGCATGAATCAATCCCCCGCCTTTTCGCTGTGCAAAATATTGAACAGGTTTTGAAGGCACCGCACCATGCAGCAGCGATGAAATAAAACCATATAAAAGCAACCGGCTATTGTCCATCTCGCGCCACGATGGCGGTGTGGGGCCCAGGGCATCCTGATCAACAGCAACGAGACCTTTAAATACAATGGCCCCGTATTGACGGGCCGAAAAATCAGTTCCCAGTTTACTTAATATTGCGGCTATGCGTTCGGGCAGTACTTTATAGGCGTTTAAATGAAGCGCCGATATATATTCTGCATTTTCGTAACTGCCATATTTTTTTTGTAACAATTTAGCGGTGTGCATTAATTGCTGCCTTTCATCGGCAGTAACAGTAACAATCGGGGGCGCCAGCGGCGGTTGCAGCATGTGTCCTGTTCTTTCTTCTGCATTAAGAGCTGAAATTAAAAATTGAGCTTCCATTACTATGTAAATAAGGTTTTCAAATAAAAAGTATTGAGCAACGAATTACTAACGATACCTGTTATTTGCAAACTTCTTTACTTTTTACAATCCCGAACGGAGAAAACCATACCACATACGGTAAATGTTTTTCTGTTTGTAGTTTGTGGTTCTTTCGGTGAATCTCGCCTTGTAGTATTGGATCTGTTAAACTGTTCAGGTGTTTGACTTACTAAGAATGTCCAAAACGCGGCCGCAACCACAAACCCCGTCCGACCGGGTCATCCGGGCGGGCACAAACCAGAAACATAATTTACCGTACCTGGTTAGGACTGAAGCCAAAATATTTTTTAAACGCCCGTGTAAAATGACCGGCATTTTTATAGCCCATTAAGAAGGCTGTTTCAGAAACATTATGTCCTTCCATTAGTTTCTTTTTAGCCATATCCATTTTTGTATCCTGTAAAAAACCATATACGGTAGTGCCGAAAACTTCTTTAAAATACCGTTTCAGGTAAGTATCGTTCGTACCAACCTGGTGAGCAAGGTCAATTAAGGAGCAGGGTTTTTGTAAGTTGGAAAGAATAATATCTTTTACCTGATGCATTTTATCAATATCACTCTGCTTTGGCTTTGGTATTTTGGAAACATCGCTATTATTAACTTTCACCTGCTGGCCGTATGGTTCAAGCTCCAGCGCCAGCAACTCGCCTATCTTACTTTTAATATACAGTTCTTTGTATCGGCCTTCGAGCGGACAATGCAACATGTCGTACAAAATATTCCGGCTTTTTGATCGCAGAAAAAAATTCGAGTCACTCATGATCACCGATTCACCTTCCTGCATGCCTTCATGCAATCTTTTCAGTAAAGGATTTTCTGTGGGCAAAAATGGCAACATCAACTCAGGGTTAATACTTAGTTCAAAACTCTCAATCTTTTCGCCCGGTTCCCAGTTTAGCTGAATTTGTTCCGAAGCAAGATACAGGTAGTTATATTCCTGGTTTTTAAACGAAGCCAACAGGTACCCTCCATTATTTACGAGGTAAGTTTTATGACCGCTGATGGTATAGCTGAGTTGTATATAAGGCCGGGGATTTTTAAAAACCACTGTCCCCGGTTCACTTGAGGTTATATTGCAGTATCTGAGGCATATCCCATCTGCCGTTGCCAGTTCATGAACAATGCCACTATGACCGTTATTGATTTGTCGCCGGCTTTCTTTAAACACCAGTTGATCGTTTTCATGAATATCAAAATCCCAGAACATAAGGTTTAATTTATGGTTTCACAAAAAGTAAAACAGTAAAATGTTAATGGAAATGGTTTTATATACAGGGATGGCCAATTTAGGCAAATTATAGATTCAGCATTTTTGCATTCCGGAAAAAACATTCCGATATTGGCAAAATCTGTAGCTTTCGTATATATATCACCGAACTTTTTTCTTATGTGGTAAATTTTTTACCGTATATGGTATGTTTCCCAAACAAGTAGTCATCGGCAACACACGCCGTTTAGTTAGCGTTACATTAACACCTTAAATCGTTAAACAAATAGTGTCATACAACGATATATATTATGTATATAAATACCACGATCATGGTATTGGTCCAAGCATAATTTCACATTACTTTTATGTTCGTTATTGATACTTCATATTAACACTACACCGTTAAGCAGATTGGTAAAGCCACAATCAGGTACCCCACCTAAACACTACAGGCACATTACCCCTTGAAGCGTTCAGTATTCTATTAAAATTCAATGAACAGGTTATCATACTTCAGTAAATGAGCAATTACTCTTTTGCTGTAAGGGTTATTTTCTATACCCAACAGAATTTTAGTTCTATCACTCAACCTATAAAAAATTTAATTATGGCAACAAATGGTTCAAACAGAGGTGCTGAACAGGTTATTTCAGGGATCAAACAATCGATCTTAACAAACAACAGCAGCTATCTGAAAACTTCCAACTTTTACGTACAGGAAGAAATTTTCGGCGAAAGAACCCCTATTCCTATTCCCCGCCAGCAATTGCATTTTACACGCCCTACCATTATGGCATTTGCCGACGATGCACCGTTACGCAACTGGGCGCATCCATGCCGTTATTTATTGCACGATGCCAAAACAGGCGAACTGTACCAGGAAATACACGCTCATTTTCCTCCCTATGCACGGGAAAGTGAAACACCTGCTTCATTTTATGCATTTCACGAACCGGTATTGCATGCGCCTTCGAAAATGTACCCGATTTACATTTATCCACCATTGAAATTTCGATTCAGAGGTAACAGGTATGCCATTTTATTCTCGGGCATGAGCAATAACCGCCACACCAATGACCTTGAATTTGCTTACCGCATGCTTATTCATGTATATGGTTTTAGTCCTGCCAATATTAAAGTACTGAATTACGACGGCACGTTGAGCTACAACGGAGGTCCGAAACCGGTGACCGCCTGGCCCGGAAACGGAAGCGCTTATACCATGCCCGTACATGGGGCCGGAACAAAAGCACAGCTGCTGGCAGCGATCGACAGTTTGAAACCCAAACTGAAATCGAACGACATGTTGTTTATTCATACCAACAACCATGGCGGACACAATGGTATTGAAAGTGATATTTGCTGTTATCCCAATTACGACAGTTTGGGTGTAAAAGAGTTCACCGATAAACTGGCTGAGTTACCAGCCTATAATTGCTTAATGATAATGATGGAACAATGCCATAGCGGCGGTTTTAATAATGCGGTAATATCAAAGAGCACCGCATCCAATACCAGCATTGCTTCGGCCTGTGAAGAATTAAACAATTCTATCGGTGGGGCCGACTTTGATCCGTTTGCAAGAGACTGGATCTCGGCTATGATGGGTCATGACCCCTATGGCCATCCGTTGGCATTTAACCCCGACAGCAATGGTAACGGACGAATATCGGCCAAAGAAGCATTTGATTATGCCAATGCCATACACGATCCGTACGATACGCCCGTATTTAGTTTTGCAAACAATGGCCGTTCGTGCTGGCTGGGAGCGAATTATTTTTACTTCCCGCCCATTCAGCTCATCAGCATCGAATCGATCATTAAGAAACACTGGCCCGATCCCGATCCCGAAGTTATACATAAGGTATTATCAAGGATTGAACCCAGCTTAGATCGCCTCGACGAAAAAACAAAAGCTTCACTGGCCTCTTTAGAAAAAGAATACGAAAAACAGGTAGAACAATTACTCGAAGGCGAGCCGGTTAAATAACTTTGCAGTATGAACAATATGCCATCGCGCAGCGCATTGATTGAATTAGTTAACACCGGTATTGATGACAATACCAGGCAACAGGCGGTTGTATATGTATATAAAGAATTATTACAACCCGGCCGGAGTTATAATATGAGCAGAAAGGTAATTTCGGCTGAACAAGCTTCGGCACTGTTGTTCGTTGACATCGAACCCGGCATAAACTGGTCGCACCAATGCCTATACATAGTTTACGATGGCAACAGCATTCAAAAAATACCAGCTGAATTTCCACCGCCGGAACAGGATTTATTATTACTGATTAAACCCGATCAGGTAAAAGACTGGCAGTTGCTTAACAGCGAAATGTATAACGGATGATAATTAAAAAGCCTGCATGTGTAATAATGTGCAGGCTTTCTTAAAATAGTACGTTTATTTTGGATTGCCCCAAAAACCCCGTATTGCTTATAATTCGCTATTTTTAGGCATCAAAAGCTGAGAAAATTAATATGCCCGGTCAACATTCTGTACATGAATTTTTACAGCAATATATTCCTGCATTCAATTCATACAATGAGCTTTATACCGAACAGGGAAAAGTAAGAGCAGACTGGATGAGCTTTTTTTCATCGCTGCAAAGCCTTGGGCATAACGAAATACAAAACCGCACCAACGATATTTTACGGTTGCTGAAGGAAAACGGGGTGGCTTATAATATTTATAACGATCCTTCGGGTGAAACCCGCCCCTGGGAGCTGGATCCTATCCCTCAATTAATACCGGCCAGGGAATGGGCTGTTATAAACAAAGGACTGGTGCAGCGGGCCATGCTTTTTAATCTCTTGCTGAAAGATATTTATGGCCGGCAAACACTGATCAAAGAAGGGATTATACCACAGGAATTAATTTATATGCACCCGGGATTTTTACGGTCCTGTGTGAACATCAGTTTACCGGCACAACAACACCTTGTTTTATACGCGGCAGATATGGGCCGGGGCGCAGATGGCCGGTTATGGATTATCAGCGACAGAACACAGGCGCCTTCTGGTTATGGATATGCTCTGGAGAACCGCTTTGCCATGTCGGGTGTTTTACCCGAACTATTTTCCAACCTGCAGGTACGGCGACTGTCGCCTTTTTTCGATTCCATGCAACAGGCATTGAACAGCATTGCGCCTCATACTAACGAAACGCCAAGAATTGTCATTCTTACACCTGGCCCCGAAAATGAAACTTATTTTGAGCACTCTTACCTCTCAGGGTACCTCGGTATTACCCTGGTACAGGGAAACGACCTGATGGTAAAAGATAATTTTGTATGGCTGAAAACCATTGAAGGCCTCGAAAAGGTAGATGTAATACTGCGAAGGATGGATGATGTGTACTGCGATCCGCTTGAATTAAAAAGCGATTCGGTGTTGGGCATACCTGGTTTGCTGCAGGTAGTTCGAAAAGGAAATGTATCTATTGCCAATCCGCTTGGCAGCAGTATTATCGAAAACACCGGGCTGGTGCCTTTTCTTCACCTCGCCGCACGCCACCTGCTCAGTGAAGATTTAATCATCCCGTCTATTGCTACCTGGTGGTGCGGACAACCCAAAGAGATGCAGTATGTAATAGACAACCTGCCCAACCTCGTTATTCGCCGCATTTTCCGTAAAACGGCAGGCACCCGCTCTGCTATCGACGGGGCTTCCCTTTCTTCGGCTAATGCAGCCGGGCTGATCAGAGAAATTAAAGCGAATCCGCATTTATATACCGGGCAGGAAAAAATCAATTTTTCATCAACGCCTTCCTGGGTAAGTGGAAATATAGAATCCGGACATTCCCTGATCAGGAGTTTCCTGGTAAAAAAAGATGATAGTTTTATTGCCATGCCCGGCGGACTTACCCGAACCAGCAATGCCAAAAACAGCTTCATCATCTCCAATCAAACCGGTGGCATCAGTAAAGATACCTGGGTGATATCATCGGGCGAAGATCATGTGCAACCTGTAAAATTGCAATTGCAAACGAGCGGCTCTTATAATTTATTACAAAAGGGTTCTTTGCCAAGCCATACGGCCGAAAACCTTTTCTGGGCGGGGCGCTACACCGAAAGGCTGATCAATAACGCCCGGTTGCTGCGAACCGTTATGCAATTCGTAATTCAAAACCAGCAACCCCAACTTATTGCAACCGGAATTACAAAAAAGTTATTGCTCGAAGCGCTTACGCACTGTACGTATTCCTATCCAGGCTTTTTGGGAGGCGAAAGTACCGAACAGCACGAAAATGGTATCAATAACCCCTGGGAAGAATTTTCAAAAAATTTATATGCTGAAGATAAAACCGGGGGGCTTTCTCAAAACCTGTCATTGTTTAAAAAATCAGTTCATACGATTCGCAGCTTTTTATCAACAGATACCTGGCGCGTGGTAGAGCAAATGGCAGAAACATGGCAAAAAGCAAAAACCAGGTCGCAACACGAACCTATGTCGATGATCAGTGATATAGATAACCTGAACACCTCTATGTTTGCTTTTTTGGGTATGAACCGCGAAAGCGCCCGGCGTGAACAGGAATGGACGATACTTGACCTGGGAAGAAAATTTGAACAAACGCTGTTTATTATACGGCTGCTGCAACAGGTGCTGGATAAAAAACAGGAAGCACAAACCGAGTACGAGTTACTCGAAGCCGTGCTTACAGCCACCCAAAGCATGGTTACCTATCGTTACACGTTCAGAGATCATCTGCATCTGCCCCTGGTACTGGAACTGCTGATGCTCGACATGAGCTATCCCAAATCGCTGGCTTACCTTATAGATAAAATCAGGCAGCACGTATCAACCTTGCCCAAACAGGGAAAAACCCAAACATTGAGCGAGCCTGAACGGCTGATGCTCGAAGCCCATACACTTTTACATCTTTCAGATGGCCTGGCATTATGTAAGTTTGAAAATAACAGTCAGGAATATCTTAATTTAAAAAACCTGCTTACAAGGCTCAACGAATTATTGCTTGAAACAAATGCCGTTATTTCAAAAATCTATTTCAAACATACCCTTTCGCAACAACAGTTATTCGTTACAAGGCTTTTATAATTTCTTTCATGTTATACAGCGTTAAACATACCACCACTTACATTTATCATGAAACAGTACCGCTGTGCCATAACCTTGCCATGCTGGCGCCGGGCAATATGGCGCATCAAACCTGCCGTTCCTTCCGGCTCGATATATCGCCTGTAGCCGAGGTCATTGATGAATACTATGATTTTTTTGGCAATAAGGTTTTCTATTTTGTGGTAGAACAGGAACATGAAATGTTATCTGTAACCGCCACATCGATTGTAGAAAAACGAATGCCCGAATGGAAAATGCCGGGCGTGCAAAGCTGGGAAAGCGTTCGCGACCTGCTCAGGTCATCAGCAGGAGAATATATTTCCGAAAAACAGTACGCCATTCCTGCAGATATGACCTTCCCGGGGGCCGACATAAAACAATATGCTTCACAATCGTTTACACCGCAACGCCCGTTGTTTGACGCGGCTTCAGACCTGATGCGGCGTATTTATACCGATTTTACATACACACCCGGCTTCACTACGGTATCCACTCCCCTGTCGGTGGTCATGAAAGAAAGAAAAGGAGTATGCCAGGATTTTGCGCATCTTGGAATTGCATGTTTGCAATCAATGGGGCTGGCCGCTAAATACATCAGTGGATACCTCGAAACCGTTCCTCCGCCCGGAAAAGAAAAACTAACAGGCACGGATGCCTCCCATGCCTGGTTTTCGGTGTATATACCCGAAATGGGTTGGGTAGATTTTGATCCCACCAATAATAAAATTCCCGATGAACAATATGTAGTCATTGGCTGCGGACGAAACTATTTTGATATCGTTCCATTACGCGGCGTTATTATGAGCAGCGATCAGCACCAACTGATAGTTTCGGTTGATATGAAACGGATTACCACATAAAATTTTTCTTTTTCCGCAGATCGAGTGTGCAGGGAAATTCAGCATTGATATCCGGTACCGGCGCATCATATATGAACGGCTGCCGGTTTTGCCGTATGTAATGCTGTACAACTGATAAATTCTGCTTCACGAATTGCAGTCCCTGTGTGTGGCTCGTATTTCCAAACCGGTTGCTGCGACGCGATTCTGCTTCAAAACTGTTTACAGGAAACGTATCATAACTTCTGCCACCGGGATGAGACACATAATACGTACACCCGCCGATAGAACGGCCATTCCAGGTATCAACAATATCAAAAGTTAAAGGTGTATCTACTCCAATGGTAGGATGCAGGGCGCTGGGCGGTTGCCAGGCACGATAGCGGATACCACATACAAATTCTCCTTTTACCGGTGTAGCCGTTAATGGTACAACACTGCCGTTACATAACAATATATGCCGGTTATCGACCATCCCTTTCAGTTTTACCTGTACTCTTTCAAGAGAAGAATCAACAAACCGGGCGGTTCCGGAATTAGACATTTCTTCGCCCAGCACATGCCAGGGTTCTATGCCCATGTGCAGCTCCATTTCAATATCCCTGATAGTTACAGAACCATAATGCGGAAAACGGAATTCAAAAAATGAATTGAACCAATTGAGATCAAATAAATAGCCTGCATTATTTAAATACTCCACCACATCCGACATATCCTGTTTTACAAAATGCGGCAACAGGTATTTATCATACAAAGCAGTTCCCCACCTTACCAGTTTGTGTTTATATGGTTTTTTCCAGAACGCAGCGATCAGGGCCCTGATAAGCAATGATTGTACAAGGCTCATGTGTTTGTGAGGCGGCATATCAAAACCACGAAACTCAAGAATGCCCAGCCTGCCCGAAGATGAATCAGGTGAATATAATTTGTCGATACAAAATTCCGAGCGGTGTGTGTTGCCTGTAATATCTGTGAGCAAATGACGGAATATTCTGTCGGTTATCCAGAAGGGAATGAAGCCTTTCTCAGGTACCTGACTGAAAGCGATCTCCATTTCATATAAATTATCTTCAAGCCCTTCATCTATCCGTGGCGCCTGGCTGGTAGGGCCAATAAAAGCTCCGGAAAATAAATACGACAAAGCAGGATGATGTTGCCAGAAAGTAATCAAACTGCGCAGCAGATCGGGCCTTCTCAGTAAAGGACTGTTGGCAGGTGATGATCCGCCAATGGTAATATGGTTACCGCCTCCGGTTCCGGTATGCCTTCCATCGAGCATAAATTTTTCAGTACCTAATCTTGAAAGGCGGGCCTGTTCGTATAATACATCGGTGTTATAAACAAGTTCTGTCCAGCTTTTGGCCGGATGTATGTTTACTTCTATCACACCCGGATCGGGCGACACTACCAGTCTTTCGAGGCGATTATCGCGGGGTGGTTCATACCCTTCAATACGTACCGGTATTTGCAGTTTGGCGGCAGTAGCTTCAATCGAGGCCATTACATCGAGATAATGCTCGAGGTATTGCATGGGCGGAATAAAAATATATAAAACGCCATTCCGTATTTCGGCACTCAATGCTGTTTTGATAGTGGTTACTTCAAACGTAATTTCCTGTTCAGGTTCCGGCAGTTCTTCTTTTTTAACAGGTGTTTTCTTTTCACGTTCCTCAGCAGTTGGTTCAGCTACCTGGTGCATGATACGCTGTGGCGGTTCTTCGTGCATTGTAATGGTTCCGTACCGTTCGGTGATGGTATCGTGAAAAAAATCCAGTGCAGGCAATTCTTCAAACAAACTGCGTTCTACGGGCTGGGGCATTTTCGATTTGGCCATTACCGGTAATGAGTTTAATGGCAGGCGAAGACCAATGGGCGAATTGCCGGGTATTAAAAAAAGATGCTCCCGGTTGAACACCCATTTACAGCTAAACCATTTATTATTCCAGTAATTCCATTGAAGAGGTAGTACAAAACCAACAGGATCGCCGATGCCCTGGTTAAGCAATTGCGCCAGTGTTCTTCTTTCCGGCGCGTCTTTCAGGTTAGCCTTGAGCGGATCAACATTCACAGGATTTTTTCCTTCTGTCCATAAATAATAAAACACATCTTCATAAGCCTCGCTTACATTTTCGGGGCTAACTGCAAGACATTTTGATAGTTCTTTTATAAATGCCTCAGCATCTTTGTAAGTAAGGTTTTGTTTTATTTTTTCATGTGCAATCAGGTTAATATTTCTCCACACCGGGTAGCCATCCTTTCGCCAGAATAAACCATATTGCCAGCGCGGTAAAGGTTCACCGGGATACCATTTTCCCTGACCGTAATGAATTAAACCACCAGGGCCGAATTTTTCACGTAAACGAAATATGAGGTCGTGACTCAAAATTCTTTTTTCATAACCATCCGCCGCTGTATTCCACTGCGGTGATTCCATATCGTCGATAGAAACAAAAGTAGGCTCGCCCCCCATTGTGAGTCGCACATCGCCCAACTCAAGGTCATTATCTACCTGGTAACCGACGGCATTAACGGCCGCCCACTGTTCTTCAGAAAATGGTTTGGTAACCCGCGGATCTTCATATATACGGGTAACCGTGTTCTCAAATGAAAAACTTACCTCACATTTTTCCATTGCACCAACAACCGGTGCGGCGCTTGCATAATCTGCCGTGCATGCAAGCGGAATATGTCCTTCACCGGCAAACAACCCCGATGTGGGATCCAGGCCAATCCAGCCGGCGCCGGGTATATACACTTCTGTCCATGCATGCAGATCGGTGAAATCTGCTTCAGGACCCGAAGGGCCATCTAATGATTTTTCATCTGCTTTTAATTGCACCAGGTAACCCGATACAAAACGGGCGGCTAACCCTGCATGGCGTAATATATGCACCAGCAGCCAGGCCGAGTCTCTGCAGGAGCCCAATGCCCTGGTAAGTGTTTCATCGGGCGTTTGCACACCGGCCTCCATTCGTATAGTATAAGCAATGTCTTTATTCAATTGCCGGTTAAGCGCAACGAGAAAATCAACGATCGGTGTTTTCTTATTATTATCAATATGCTGCTCAACCCATTGTTTTAATAACGGGCTATCATTTTTATGTTCCAGATAAGGAGCCAGCTCTTTTGAAAGTACTGATGAATAAGAAAATGGATAATGCCCTGCATATTCTTCTACAAAAAAATCAAAAGGATTAATAACCTGCAGCCTGGCGATCACTTCCACCTCAATTTCCATTGCCTTCGTTTTTTCAGGAAATACCACCCTTGCCTGGTAGTTACCAAAAGGATCCTGTTGCCAGTTAATAAAATGCGTTGAAGGCTTCAGCTTAAATGAGTAGGCTTCAATGGCAGTACGGGAATGTACTGCAGGCCGCAAACGAAATATATGGGGAGATAAAGAAACCAGCCTGTCGTAACTGTAAATAGTTTTGTGCCGTACGGCTACCCGTATTGCCATAATGCAAAGTTTTGGTTCAATTCAATGGCAATACAATCGTCTTTTAAATTTAAGGCTGAAAACTGTGATCTAAAAATTTATTTAGATGTGAATTTACAATCAACGTGAAGACTGCATCTATACATGATCGCTTTTTTTCGCAGGGGCATATTGGGAGCAATTAATTCTTCGATATCGCAGATTTTTTAATGCTGGCTTACCGGTTACAACGCCGGTTACTTTCGGTAAAGAATATATATAAGGGACTATGACTGCCGTTCTTTTAAATCCGCCGGCCAATACAGGGCAATTTTTTCCTTCCTGCTGGCATCACCACGTAAAAAAGAGGGTTAAAGGGTCAAACGGGAGGAGCGGGAAAGCCGATTTTGAAAAAATTTGAAAAAAAATGGCCGGAAAAGCGAAAAAAATTTGCGTGTAATTAATCAACCCTTATCTTTGCACTCCCAATCACAAACGGGTTAGTCTCAACAGGTTAGAAGAAGACTAATTGAAATAAAAAGGGAGTTTAGCTCAGCTGGTTTAGAGCATCTGCCTTACAAGCAGAGGGTCGGCGGTTCGATCCCGTCAACTCCCACATTTTATGAGCCCTTGGTTTTCAAGGGCTTTTTTGTTTGTATATCATGGAACTATCACCCCCCTTCGGTAGTGAATTAATTTTGAGAGAAATATAATGAAATGCCATGCTTTCATTTTTATTTTTCTTTTGATATAGATGTTTGCAAACCTAAACCATGAAACTAGTCAGTACTTGAAGATAAGCTTATTCAATATTGCTACTTTATAACATCGTGCTTATGTTACGTTATTCTCATTATTCGTAAATGTAAAGGAAAAGAATCCCTCAATACTATAGCAATAACTTTCCCTTTTTCTATCGAAGTAGATGGGTGCTCCTAATTGCCTTAATGTATTGATATGGGTGCGAATACATTTTTCAGAAACTCTGAATTTTTTAGCTAATTCTTTGGGGGATCCGGTTTTTTTATAACGTATCAGATAATCCAGCTTCTGGAGTATTTGAATATTCTTTACCATGTTTAATTAATCAATAAGGTTTCTATTTCCTTTAAGCGCACTAGGAATATTGTATCGAATATATTTACACCCGGTGCACAAATAGTGCAGTGACGCTTTTCTTCAAAAAATATTGAAATTATTTTTAGCCTGTTGGGGTAGAACGATGGAAAAAAAATGAGATTACCTGATCGGAGAAGGAAATGTTCATAATCATTCCTGATTAGACATTGATAAATGTTAATCAGAACGTTTAAACCTGAAGGTGCATATATGGTTTATTATCTATTTAAGATCAGTCATGAAGGAACCGACGCAAAAACGCGCCCCTTCATTTCTGTGAAAGAATAAGCAACTGTGTGTAAACATCACCTGGACGGTCCGCTCGCTTGTTAACAATGTCACCATTCTTGTCAATGATAGCATAATGCGGTATGCCATTGATTCCAAACAACACATCCGCCTCTTTCGTCATCGTTTCATTTAATAAATAATGTTCGCCTTCCACGCTTAATTGCTCACGGGCTTTTAACCATGCCTTTTCTTTATCATTATAACCGAAATAAAGAAATACAATATCCTTCCCTTTAAGATTCTTTTTTAATACGGAAGCATTGGGCATTTCGGCCCGGCAGGGTACACACCAGCTTGCCCAAAAATCAATATAGATAACTTTGCCCTTATATTTCCTAAATATCTCACTAAGTGAACCAGCGCCGCTGTTAACATTAAGCGCCGAAGACTGGACGTGACTTGCATAATCATTCCGCCGGCTGATTACAGATTGCTTCATGTTCTCATTATGAACAATTTTGTCATATTTACTAAACAACGGATTATAAATGCTATCCGGCATTTTGATCATCCACGCAAGAAATCTGGATAAATAAACATCCCTTGTACTTCCATTAAGAATGTTACCATCTGTCACAACCGCAAACCGATCACTCAGTGTCATCTCCCTATTGCTGTTCCTGTTAATATAAAATCCGACATAGAAATCGATCAGGTCATTATACTCGGTCGTATGCAGCGCTGCGTATTCATCATCGATGCCTTTTTCCATAATTTTCGATACGGTAGATTCATCGAAAGAGTCCTTTCTTATATTTTCAACTACCATTCTTTCAAAAGGCTCATACGTATATTTAGAGCTAAGCCACCTGTAATAAACATCAGACATGGCATGAGCACGCCTGTATTCATCTAATAATTTCATTTTAAAATTCGAAAACGCCTTCCGATAGACCAGCACAGAATCGATGTTTTTTAGCCTGATCTTTTGTCGGTAATTCTCCTTTTGCCAGTATTGGTGGATCCGCTCATTGATAAAGATGGAATAATTAAAATCAACTGCACCTTTTCCAAAGGCCTGTAGCGGATATTCCTTTGAAAAATCTGCCATCAACTCCAATTTATCACCTTTTACCAGGTCAAATACCTGGATATCGTCCTTTCCTGTTGAAATGTACCAGGCACCAATGGCCTCTTCAGGAACAGAAGCCTTAAAATGACCATTTTTACCAATTGTTACTTTAACCCTATTGTCACGCCAAACCCTGGTAAAATTATGGAAGCCGCCTGTTTCGATTATATAAAATACAGTGTCTTTATAGTTCTTTGCCGTTCCGTATACCTGAACCTGAGCGTCAACACCCAGGACTGTAGAAAAAAGCAATAGCATGAAGCACATTCGCATAACAGAAAATAATTATTTAACAGAGCCGGTAACTGCCTTGTTTGATCGCTGTAGCTAATTTACGGGGATTTTGTGTAATTGCAGGGCCGGTACGGGGAGACCAAACTTCATTTATTGATGGCTGATTGAAGGAACGAAGCCCGACATAGGTACCTGGTCATTTTTCGAACTTCCTGGGATAGTAGGCAAAGCTCAATAGAAAATACTGCTGCATTACATTGTTGTAGCCAAATGTCTGGATATTCCGCTCACTGACATTAATTACACCCATGTTTTGTTTTAGTAAGTCAAGCGCTGAAAATTTTATTTCACCCTGATTACTTTTTAAAAAACGATAGGCAACACTGGCATTCCAGATCGTATATTTAATGGCAGGTTGGCTTTGTGCAGAACTATTGCGATAGGTAATATTACTGCTGCAAAGCAGCTGGTTGAAAAACAACACGGTACCTCCAATACGCGTATAGTACACATTGCTATTAAAACCTACGCTGTTGCTTCCATATTGCTCATGATCATAATAATATACCCCTTGCTGGATCTTTAAGTTGACGATATGCCTGTATGTATACCCAAGTTGCCCATCAATATTATGGGCCATGCTTTTTGAAATACTGCTTACATGATCAATATACTGCGGAACAACATACCTGTTAAGATTATATTGAGCAGAAAACTCAAAAGTATTGTGTTTATTGGGACTGAACGCTTTTTTAACAAGCGCACCGGCATGCCAGTAACGATAACCATTGGTATTAGTAGTATATACCTGCATTCTGCCGGCATCGTCATAAAGACTGCTGTCTGTCATTTTATCTTTCGCCCGGGTGTAGTCAAAATTTAATCCTATACTATAGGGATTTTTGGACTGGCGACTTTCAAAAAGGTAGAAGGCCGAATAGTTGTTGTTGTACTCAGGCCTGATGTGGGGATTGCCTCCTGGTATCACCCACAAATTGGTGCTGTCTACAAGTGGAGCGATCTGCTGAACGGTTGGATAACGAACCTGGGTTTCATATTTCACACTAAACTTCACTTCACGTTTCCCAAACCGGTGATTATTATAGGTAGCAGAGAATTGCGGAATAAATCGCCCGTAATGATAGTGAAAATCCTGGATAGCCTGAGTTGCATCGTGGCGGTTAGTATAGTATTGACTTCTGGCTATCGCTTCCAGGATAATATATTGGGAATACCGGTTGGTAAGGTTTTTCTGAAATTGCTTTGAAACGATCACCTCCGGCTGTAGATCCGTGATAAGTTGCTGGCGCTTATTGGTGAGATAATTGTTGAGCAAATAATTTTTTGAAAAAGTATCCACATCTGCAACAACATTGACATAATCGTTATGTTGAAATATGAAATTCCCACCCAACTTCAAGTCAAAATTGCCCAAATTTTTTTCTCCAAATATAAGTTGTCGCAGATAGGGATATTGCGCGTACACAGCTGAACTTTTTGATGCACTGTCACGCTCAGCGTACAGCCGGTCAAACGCCTGAACGGCTGGTTGACCTACAGTAGAAAAGTTGGTAAACCTGGATTGGTTGCGTCCGCTGCCTTCAGTACTGATGATATTGAATGAGTAACGAAGTGTAAAGTCTGTAGGAATACGCTTGTGTTGCTGATAGGATGAGTTATACCAGTCGCTACGCTTTGTAAACTCTGCTGTTAATAATCCATTTTTGGTAAGCTCCCTGCTTTCGGCGCTGAAATTTCCATTGCTTACGACGCCTAAACCGGTTCGTTCCTGTTCGTCAGTACCAGTATTGACCGTTTGTTTATAGTCACTGCCCCCATCAAAACCAATGGAAAACAACCTGGTCTTGTCACTTTTGCTATACACGCTGTTAAAACGCTGATGCGTATAGGCACTTGAATTGGAATTGCCGGTCCGTTTTACCAGAAAACTGTCCTGTGTAAGTATTGTTCTTGTTGTAGCACTATTATTTATCTGCGTATTATTGTGATTGATAAAATAATCCGCATTGATGCGCTCGTTTCGCTGATTTGCTACATCTGATATAAAATCATATTGAAACCGTATGCCACCTGTTACAGGTTTATTAAGCCCTGCCAGATTAAAATCGGGCTGATAATCAATATTATTACCCTCGCCTTTAAATGAATTATTGTGTATCAGCACATCAATGTCTTTGGCAATCTTATTGGTGTTATTAGCCGTAACAACTGCGGTTACCTGCAGTTTATTATTAAAGCCACTTAGCATTGCATCTGCAGCATACCGTTTATCTGTTCCAAAACCTATTCCCAGTTTCCCGAAATACCCCATCTTTTTTGCGTGCTTCATTTTCAGGTTGGCCATCAGGGTAGAATCCAATGGGTTCTTTTCATCATACTGTTGGTATACCTGTACTTTATCCAATGCGTCCTTAGGTAAATTCTGGGTAGCAATGGTAATATCTTTACCACCCAAAAATGGCTTACCATCTACAAACAATGCCTTGATTTCTTTGCCATTAAAAGTTATAGTTCCATCACTCCATATAGTAAAGCCCGGCAGGCGCCGCATAAGATCCTCCGCCGTAGCATCGGTTTGCATCTTAAAAGCACGCGGATTAAATTCAAGCGTATCGCCATTCATCCGTACCGGGGCAATAGCAGCTGTAATAACCACCTCGTCTCCGACCGTTGCATATTGGTGAAGGTATATCCAGCCAAAATCTACCAGCCTCTTATCAGGGCGAATGATAAAGGTCTCTTCATATTTGGCGTAACCAACATGCGTAATCTGTATTCGAAGCGTATCGTTAAAGGGTAGCTTCGACAAGGAAAACTCTCCAAAATTATTGGGGATACAAAATTGCAAAAGCGTGCTATCTGCTTTTTTATACACGGCTACAGTAGCGTTGCCAAGAACAACGTTATAAGACGAGTCCTTTACCTTCCCCATTACAACGCCGCCATTATCCTGCGCGGAAAGGGTGAAAGAGAAAAATAACAGAGTTACGATAAAACCTGCTACGCGGCATTTCATTCTTTAAAACCTTTCAGGCTCATTTTTACGATTACCGGATTACTCTCCCGGGTTTGAGTGCTGAAATAATCCAGCAATACTGGCGGATAGAGTGTTTTTTTTGATTTGTTTCCCTCATATGCCCTAAACATATTTAAAGATGACATGGAACTATATAAATAGCCCTTGTGCAGGTTCATGCCACTGGTGCTTGAAAACCCATCCATGATCGGTAAGTAATAAGACAAGGAATCCGGAACGATCCTTTCAAAAGACATCAATTCATTTTTTTCTGTATCAAACATAAAGTTCAAAGGGTCAAATATTACTCCCCCGGAGGGTACCAATGACACACGTTTTTGAACATTGAATAAAATCTTTTTATTGAAGCAACTGACATTTTTTACTGTTTGAACCAGGTTAAAATCAGAGTTTTTAGATTTTGCCAGGCTATCGAACTTCTTATAATCCGAAAAATCTATTGCCGGTAATACATTCCTGGACGGGAAAATAAATCTACCCACCAGAGAAATGCTATCTCTTGTGATCTTGTAAAGCCTGTAATCGAATGGAATAACAAAATATCCGCAACTATTATCTTCTGTCTGACTTACCGACATCCCACCGGCAAAAGTGAATGCAAAAGGGTTGTCGGCAGGAGCGAGCGAAAAAAGATCCTTTACAAACCTGTTATTAGCATCATATTCCTTAATTAAAGAGATTTGATCTGCGGATAGTTTACCATTGGGTTGAAGGTACTTTACCATGTTTAACGCATACTGGCCGGAGTTAAAATAGATCCTGGTATACGCTTCACCATTTTGAAACTTATATCGATCTCTTTTTAATAAAAGTCCTTTGCCGGAGTACGTCAGTATTTGGCCAAACCCGGTGCTGTTTGGATAGCAGGTTACCAGGATGTCATTTGTTCTTACGTTCTTTTCAATTATCATTTTTTGCGAAAAATCCTTAGCTTCCTTTGGCAGGGGGTATTTTACAATAAACCGGCCTTTCGCATCAAAAAATAACAGCTGCCAGGTATCTCTATCTCCAATTACGATACTGCTATCGGTTATAATCAACCACTCGGGCACTCCGAACAAACTATTTTTGGTTGTTTCCAATGGGATGTACTCGATTTCCGAAAAATAGTCAGAAACATCCCCTCCGGATGTTCGGCGGGGATCGATGCGAATATTAATACCGGACTGTGCCAAAGTGGCTAAAGTAGTGGACAGGAATATAGATACGAATACTAAAAGGTTGCGCATACTTATATATATAATTCTTGTTGGGGTAAGCTTATTATTTACTGGCAGGATCTGCTACCTCCCCTCTTAAGATTAGAAAGGCACTATTCTCAGCATTTGTCTCTACGCTCGCAGTAACCTGGAAAGTGCCGGGAATTTTAGGCCTGTATTCAAGCGTGATGACCGACGAATCCCGGGGTGCTACAGGTTTGCTTTTATCTATTTTGCTATAACCTGTGCATTTACAATCCGGCTTTACATCATATATATATAGATTTTCAGGCCCCAGGTTATAGATAACATAGTCGCATTTTATAAGCGTATCCATCTTGTAGATCTTACCCAGGTCGATGATCTCGCTTTTCATTTTAAAATTGGTAAGCGGAACTCCCTTTTTTTCAACATGCGCATCCTTCTTTTCATTTTTTTTTCGGGAAAGTTCCCTCCTTACAAGCCAGGAGCCTGAAAAAAACAGGACAAATATTAATACCAATAGAAGTATCTGTTTCATATATTTTATGTTACGCTGCAAATAATAATACCAATAGTGGAGTTGTCAATTTTCTCACCCTCCATTTTTTGGAGAACTTTTTCATACCAGGCTGGATAAGTCCCATGGGCATTCATCTTGGCTTTTAACTTGTCATAAAAACCCTTCACGCTTATGCCAATGATGATTTTATTGTTCGATTGATGAATTAAGGCGTTTTCAAACAGGTCAATGTTTTTACTTTTTAAAAAACGCTTATCGCTAAGATTATACAGGCACAAGCTGGTTTTGTAGGTCTTATCATTGGAATAATTGAATCCTATATAGTTATCATACCTGTACAGCCGGTTAACCAGCTGATACTCGTTCGGCACCCGGAGTTTGGGTTTTGCCAAATCAACAGCGACCGTATCATGAACGAACTTGAAATAGTAAGACGCAGCGATCATTCCGTCTTCAATGTGGTAAATGGCATTCGATTTTCCCGGTGAATAGTAAACCAGGGAATCATTCACTGTAAAGATCCCTCCATTATATAAATAGGAAGATTTATCTTCTCCCGGTTTGTAAGGGAATGCCCTGTTCATTACATTAAATGAAGTATCGGTAGTCAGGAAATTATTTTTCCCCGTTAAATTGGTGTGGTTGAAATTCAAATCAAAATGATACCTGCCCCCAACCTTGCTCATAGAAGAAGGATAGAACGGGGGATAATATTCATGAACCAGGGCCCCATCCAATGTATATTTTATTAGTTTACCGGGATTATTGCTGACTAAATAAGCAGCTTTCTCTTTTTGGTCGATGAAAAGATCAAGAAGGAACGTGCTTCCTCCGGAACCTTTACCGATCTTATTAAAGGTAAACAGGTATTTCCCCCTCATATCGTATACTGTAGCCGTCATATACTTTATATCAAGAATATAAAATATACTGTCTACCAGAAATATTCGCTTCAGGGAGTATATATCAGACAAACTGGAAACGTTGATCTGGGGATTGGGTTTCAAAATGATAAAGTCCGAAAAGTTCAATGCTGAATCAAAATTAATATAGGCCGAATCAGCGTCCGGAACCCGGATGGTTTCATAGTGGTCATCCGAAATAGCTGACGTTTCAACCGTTTCAATGGCAGAAAGATTACATCCTGTAAAAAAGGTATACAGGAAAAACAATACGATGGATAGATATATTTTCATATTCAATAAGAATGCTTCGTTGCATATAAAAAGGGAGAAACACTACACGCAATGGTTATGAGTGTAGCGTTCCTGTTTAATTAATTAGCACTCACCAGCTGGAGTACAACCGGAGCCATTTACACCACAAACAGTAATCACCTTACCATTCGGGCATTTGCCGTCATACGCCTGCTGATTGTTAGAAGATTCATCAAATGAAACGAACGAAGAAAGTGAAACACCCATAGTGGCAACAATAGCCAATAACAATAAGCTAGCTGACTTCTTCATGAAAATTAAGTTTTGAGATTAATAATTAATTTAACCGATGTAAGGTAGTTGGGTTCACGGAACAAAAATTTCCGCGAATAGGTTTTAAATGTCATAAAAACACATCTTTTCCCGTTTGATGCTTCCGATATAGATCGGAATTACAGAAGTAATTATGAATAAGTTCACTGCATGTATAGCACAGCGAACATGGATATTTTCGTGACAGTACTACCCAATAGCGTTAGAGAATAGAAATTCATTTTATTAATTTAAACTCAAACAAAATGATCAGAAGAAAATTAAAATGGGCCATTGTGCCGGTTGTTGCAATTCTCTCAGTTGCAGGTTTTTCTTCGTTTACGGGAGAATCTGAAGGACCTGACGGTTCTATGTGCGCTGCCTGTTTCATAGTGTCGGCGGACTCCACAGGATAGAAAGGTTCACAGCAATGTGAGCCTTTTTGTTTTATCCGGTTTATCCGCATCAGTTCAAATTGTTGGGGGGTGTTGGGGATCCTCGGGAAGTAAATAGGGTTAGAAGTCAGCAGAATAGGCCTGATTTCCCATGAGAAATGATTCATTGCTTATAGGAAAAAATGCTTTTCCCATGGGAAATTTGTCTTTGCTTGTAGTAACTGTGTCTTTGCTTATGGAATTTGGCTTTTTGCTTATGGTAATCGGGTAATTGCCTGAGGTAATTATGTCTGCACCTACAGAAAAAATGTTTTTGCTTGCATGCAATGAACTTTTTCTCATGACAAATGACCCTTCGCACATTTGCGAAGAACCTTCGCTCACGGGAAAAAGCTTTTTCCCATGGTTAATGAACCTTCGCTTCCTGAAAATTATAAAATCCCCCATGACAATGACCGTGCGTCTGCAGAAAAAAGATTCACACCAATAGCGTAGCGTCTTTTCCAATGAGTAATGCGTCTTCGCTCATATCGCAAATGCTTCGCATTATGAACTAAATACCTGCTTCCCCAATTTTTCAATATGATCCTTTTATCTACAGTTTGTACATCCGGAGCATTTTTTACCCCGGCTGTTTGCTGAATTTTATAAATTTATCCTCTGGCCTGAATAACAGAGATTCTCCGTTACCTGTTCCCGCAACTTCATAATATTTTCCGTGAAATATCATGCCAATCCTATACCTGCCAAGGGCCCTGTAGCGGATTTGCAGGGGATTGCTTCCCCTGAAAAAAAAGGTCTTATTATTGACTGCAGGCACTATAGGACGGCCGCCGTTGAGGGGTATAAAGCCAAGCAGATTATTCATTCTTTTTTCATCGCTCTTCTCCATATCGGTTCCTGCATCGTTCAGTAATTGCCGCCGGCTAACGGTATCCATTATCTGATCAATCGCTACTTTCCCATAAATAAGAATGGTATTAAGCGCATAAGCCCCTTCTGCCAGCAATGATTGAGGCAACCTGTCTTTTTTGCCCGCTACTGATAAGGGACAAGCCATAATCCTTCCTCCATTTCCGGGATCACCGAACCATAAACTTCCGCCTGCAAAAACAAATGACCAGGCACCGGTGGCTGTATTAACGGTAATAAAATTTGAGTGGGAAGTATACCATTGCTGCCCGTCGGAGCCGGGTATATACCAGCTGCGATTGGGGTCGTACACCCATATTTTTTTGGTACTGCCGCTTTGTGTAACGGCATAAGGCACCACCACATGTCCTGAATCGCCTGTAATACCTCCGGTACTGGCACTGATGCAAATTACAGGAGGATCATTCTTCGCAAGGTATTCCTGTACTTTGGCAGCTGCGTAATTACCATCACGCAGTTTGCCGAGAGCGAGAACATCGAGACAAAAAGAAAGAAAACCGTGGTTGATCTGGTTGCCATGTGTGATTTCAATAGCTCTTTCCAGAATAGGATCGTCAGGAGGTCCGCCCCCACTGTATATATAAGGAGGATGGCAATATCCCAGATGCCCGCCATTCTTCATCATGAGTAACTCCATTACATCCATGCCATAGCAAAGACCGGGACCTGCCAGCTTTGTCTGGTAAAGTGCATTATAAAATATCTGGTCAAAGTCGGCAGAAGGCGCAGGCGCCACCCCAATGAATGTTTCCCTGAACAATGACCAGGGCAAGGTATCTTTTGTGAAGTTTTTAAAGAACCAGGTATTTTTTTTTGCCCATTCGGGATCAGGATCCTGTGCCCGGCTATTTATTGTAAACAATAGCATCACTGCAAGTACACGAATACAAAAGCAAGGTTTCATAAATGAAAATTATTTATGGTAATAAGTCGTTTATGGTGTTACACTTTTTGCCGGTGACAAAGCCGACAATCGTCCGTTTTGCATCAGCAGCGCTGTGGCATACCAGTAGGTTTGTCCTTTCACCACCTTCCTGTCGGTGAAAGAATTACCTTTTACCGGGCTTACCACCACTGGTATGAATGGCCCTGCTGCACTACTGCTTCTATACACAATGAAACCAGTTTGCCGGGTTGCATCGAACACAGGCGTCCAATTTACTACTGCAGCACAGGTGTCGGTTTGCACATCAACAGAAGTGATTACCGGAGCATCAGGCACTTTACGGGTAAAACTGAATGTGCTGATCGCGGCGGCCTTTTTCAATGGGGTTTCGTTGCCATCATAGTCAATACCCACTACCTTATACCAATAAGTAGCTTTGGGTTTGATGTGTTTGTCTTCAAAAAAACCCTGGCTCATCCACGGTGTTGCCTGTACGGAAATTTTATCGCAGGTGGCCATAGCCGGCGGAACATAGGGGCTTGTTAATACAACCGGCATCGCAGGTGGTAATTCAACCGTCATACCGCCCACCCATGTGTAGGCAGCATCATTAGGTTCAACATTCGGATTGGTTCCATCGGCGCGGTATACGTGATAAGCCCTGGTATCCTGTGTGGGTGGTCCTATCCATTCCACTCTTATCTGTTCTGCCTGTGCAAACAATCCTGAAATGATGGCATTTTCGGGTGGTGTTTTATCTCTCAGTCTTTCGCATTTTATCTGCTGCTGTTCAGCCGGTGAAGGAATAGGAAATGAACCGCTGAGGTTATCCGAGGAATCCTTTGCTTTTACCCAATAGGCATAACACAACGGCGACCCCGGTGGTACGGTGCGGTCATTGAAAAAGAAATTGCCGGCTGCTATCGCTCTGCTAACAGAATCTTTGGTGATCTCGCCAAGAAAAACGAATGAACCGCTGCAGGGGCATGGAAGTTTTGGTTTGGGAACATCAGTACCTGCCGCAGCACCTGTTTCATTGGGCGATTTGTCACCATCCTTTTGTTCAAAATATTTTGCAGGATCATAAGTTTGCCATGTACGGCATGTATCCTTCTGGTTGCAGTCGACCCATGAACCCAAATGACAAAGGCTTCGATAAATCATGTAGCTGGCTATATCGGGTTCACTGTTGGGCTGCCATTTCACAGATATGTAATCTTCAAAACCTTTCGTCTCTATGTTTTTTGTAACAGCCGGCGGGGTAACATCTTTTACGATGGCAGATACGGCCGAAGACCACTGACTGATATTGGTAGATTGATCAATGGCCCGTACGCGGTACCACCATGTTCTGTTGCCGAATACTGAACGCAACGACGGATCGGTATCGGTATATTCCCGGTATTTCAATCCCTTTATAGTGGGCAGCTCGCCGAGATAGGTCGAAGAAATGGAATTGGGATTATCGGAAGAAGTAAAACGGTATAACCTGTATTTGATAGTGCTGTCGGGGTATTCCCAGTGCCCGTTCACATCCCGTACCACCTGTTGCCAGCGTACGGTTACCTGCCCGGCAACATCATCGGTGCTGGTAGAAAGATCGAAAGGAATGCTGGGATCGGTACTGTCTCTCGGTGTAGTGGGACCGAATACTGCAGACGCTGTCCCCGGCCTCATAAACAGATCAAGGGTTTTTACGCGGTAATAATAGCTGTTATTGTTTTTAGGTCCGCCAACGGCGATACCATTAACAAGATGTGTTGAATCTTTTCCAAAAACGGCCGTGTAACGTTTAAAATCAAGCAACCCATTCGTTGAAGGAATAAGCGTGTCGCCGTTCAGATGTTTGGTTACTTTGGCAGAAAAATGGCTTTCGTTTACCTGCTGATAAGGTCCAGCAGCAACAGGCGCCCTTTCCACCATATATCCGGCAGCTCCGCCAACACTGTCCCATCTTACCAGCACGGCATCATCACCCGGTTCTGCAACAACGTTAGCAGGCGGCGCCAATGGGGTGAATGAACCTGCTGTTACCAGCAGATCGGTTGCTACTGTGCCGATAACCGTATTGGCAGCATTTAATGCCACGATCTGGTAACGATAACCGGTTCCATTGGTAACTGTATTGTCTTTGTAGCCCAGTCCCGCCACAATAGCAATGGGCATCGACGACCTGGCAAGCATGTATAAGCGCTTTTGCTTTTCTGAACCGGCTGTTAGTGTACTTACCGAACAGGGATCAAATAACCCCGCCCCGGCCGGAGGCGGTCCAGACAATGCTTTAGCCACAGCTTTCCACCAGGTCGAATCAACTCCGGTGATCAATACCGATTTGATCGTGGCACAGTTTGATAGTACCTGTACAGGCGTTGCGTTGAGTGGTGTGCCGGGATAAGCGGCTGCGCCATCATTCTTCCTGAAGATATTATACTTCACCGCACCGGGAAAAGGCGCCCAGTTTAACGCCACATGTAGTCCGGGGCCGGGATTGCTGCTGACCGCCACGGCATTCTGTGCCTGGGAATGCAGATAAGTTGCCAGCATCATGAAAACTAAAATCAATATTTTCTTTGCAGTTGCCATTGAATGTATTTTTGAACTGAAAAAGTTTAGCGTATATAAAATCCTTCTGCTGTATTCATGCCGACCGTTAAATCAACAGAGCCACAGAACACCCACAGCACGCATGCCTCTAACCCCACTGTTCCCTGGAAGCTGAACGGATAAGGCCCCATGACCTGTAAATTGAACCAGGCTGCTGCGGATACAAGCCCTCCCAATATTTCGCCATGAATTCGCCCGCCGAGGTTGCCTACCACATAGGGAAGACCAGGTCCGGCAGCCAAAGCGCCCAGCACCGTGGCTGATGCCGGCGTTAGGGTGAAGGCGCCCAGGCCCACATATAGTTCATAGCCTCCTGAAATAATAAACAGGCTTACACTTTGTGATACATACAATGAGCCATAGATACCCGATAAACGGTCTGGCATAGGTGCTGTATTCAATGCATACCTTGGATCACCGGCCATTAATACCCAGGCCCTTTCTTTCGGCGCGTTCATACCGATATAAAATGCTGCGCCGATACCCATACCGGCTCCTATTCCTCCTCCCAAACCTGCAACACCGGTTGAACTCATCATTTTCAGCGCAACCATTCCCTGCAATTCATTGAAGTCGATACCCAGGTGCCAGTTCAGCTGACCTTCGGCCTGCAATGAGCTGCCGCTTAAAACCGGACTACCCTCAGCTACCCTGAACTTGCCCGATACCTCTCCTTCCATATAACCCTGGGCCCAGTTCATCGTCAGCTGCATGTGCCCGCTTACCATGGCATCTAATGAAAGGGCTACCGACATATATGCTTCACCATCTACCGTTACCCTTGCCAATGAAGGAGTGATTTGTAAAATGGCCGACAAATAGGAACCCACCCTCGCTGCCACACTCATATTAGCCGCATCGGTCACTTCACCTCCTACCACCAGGTTTTCGATGCCGTCGTTTTCGATACAGGCGCATCCCCAAATCCTCGTTATCTGCGAAATGTTGGCAATGGGACCGCAGGAAATAGAGCGCTGGTCCAAAAGGTTTGAACCAATGCGCATACAGGTTCCGCGGCTGTTCATGGTAAGCGAGGAAACGATATCGCCCCCTAAAAGATTACGCAGGGCGCTCAGTCCATTACCGATAAACCCATCCTGTATCGAAGAAGCATACTGTATAGTGAAATTGAAGATACCCAGGCCATCGGACCAGTTACCGCCAATGGTAAAATCAGTTGGTAAGAACCCTGCGCCAAAGGCAGTATTGCTCAGTGCAACTGTTCTTCCATTAAAAGGATCGCCTGTTTTAGCCGGCGTATAACTATCTATGATATGCAGGTAGTCTCCACCAAAGAAGGGGAAAAAAGCTGTACCACCCACCCGCAGGAAGCCTTTCTTTGCCGGGTCATATGGCGACAAGGCAACCGCATTATGTATGTAATTAAATTTATCAAACTGCTGACCTGCTGAATTATAGTCGAAGAATAACCTTCCCATGCTGCCATTGGCCAGCATCTCGCCCCAGGTAAGCCAGAATGGTTGGGCAAAATGTCGTGTTTCTGCAAGTCCTGCTGCCGTTAATATTATCTGTCCTGTTTTTACACTCACCAATCCCGCACTACTGAAACCGGGTTTCGGAACCAGCTTTAATCCCCAGTAGGCCAGTGAATCGCCTGGTTGTAACGATAACTTACCGCCTGCATTGTTGGCGGTAGATGTGAATACCATTTCTTTAAAGCTATAAACATCACCTATAGGATCAGGCATTTTGAGATAAGAGCTGAAATCGCAGGTGATAACAGCGCTTTCCACACATTGCAGCACAATACTGCTGAAGGGTTTCGAAACTTGCCGGTTGGGGTTTGCCGTGAGCGTTTCGAAAGGTTTTACACCAACATAAAGGGGTTTGGAAGTATCACCCAGTTTAAGTCCCGGCGATTCCATAATATCTCCTTTGATGTTACAATGCACGCCTTCAGTTACCACATTCAGCCAGCTGGTATCTTTATTATTCAGCCTGAACCATACCGGGCTGCTGTTGGGAGGAATAGCAGGGTTGTTGGGCTTCCAGGTAGAAGGAATATTCGGTGTATTCACCACCAAAATGCCAAAATTGGTAAAGGTAGCGCCCTGCATGCGATAGGCCTCCACTACAGAAGCATTTATAAGTGCGGGCGGACCGGTGAATTTTTTACCACTGGCATTCGTTGGATTAAACGCCGGAACATTCTGCGCTGAGAAGAACAACCAAACCTGTCGTTCTATGTTTTGTATACCAAATGATTTCTGATCGCCACCTCCTGCTGCAATAAGATCGCCCCAGTAAATAGTTGAGTTAGGGTCTACCAATGAATAACCTATCAAATCCATGGAAGGTTTAATAGTTAAGTTAACATCAGTGAGTATTACATCAGCATTGGTTACCTGCCGCACGGCTGTTTTGGGTAAAGCGATTTTGCCGGGATTGATAATACCACCGGCCACCTGGCTCGATGCCACGTTCACCATTGCATTATTAAATTCTATGCGGTACCCGAAAGGCTGTGCAGCTCCGTAAACGTAAGGCGCTGTATTGTGGAATTGTGCTGTTAATCCGTTGGCCTCAACAATGCCATTGGTGAAAGTATAGTCAGCCTGCATGTAACCAATATTCGAAATAACAGTGCCGGCTGGCGATCCTTTTGATTCGCCCTGCTTCAGCACCACACCTTTCCAAACGGCAGGCTTACCCGATGCAGCATAGGTTTGTGATGAACTGAAATCGGCAATATAGCCTTTACCTTCTATACCGAGGGTGGTATTACCAATACCGAATACACCATAAGTGGAGTCGTGGCACTCTTTATAAAACTCACACGACGGAGAGAGCAGAAAGCTGCCAAGATTCAATTTTGCCCTTGAGCAGGCTACGTTTTGTGTTATGGAAACCGGCAGCAGCAAATTGGCTGTTACCAGTGCATTTTTTCCGGGTGCAAAAACAACATCGCTTATTTCCAGTGTAAAGCCGGGAGAAATATTCAGCGAAAATGGAACAGCCGGTATGGCAGGATCAGTAGGATACTTTGCTATTCCAGATACTACCTGGCCCAGGGTGGCCCTGCCTTTGATTACTCCGGCAGTAATATTGCTGAATCGTACGCGGATACCTTCGGGAGTTCTTACGCCTTTGATATCGGTGATATATTTTGATATATCGATCGCCTTTCCATTGTAATGCGGCATATCCAATTCCACTTCTTCACCTGGCCGGATGTTCAAACCAAGTGCTGCAACATCCGTTATACTGATCTCATTTTCTTTTTTGGCCACACCGCTTACCGCCATGTATTTGACCGGTTTCAGCACAGCATCTTTCCAAAGCCCGGGGAATATGGTAAAGGTTGTGGGACATTTGAATTTTACACGACCGATACCGTTCAGGTTCTTATACAATTTTTCGGCACTTGCCCATTCGCCACCTTTGTCATATGCCTCTACTACGATCAGGTACTGGCCCATATCAAGTGTGTCGGGATATTTAACTACAATGGGTACCCGGCCTATGATGCCGCCGGTGACCGGTTTAAGAGTGTCCTTTGACACAGGGATCTGTGAATTGATAACAGATGAAGAAAGCAGCAGAAGCAGCATACATAACCATCTGGTGCCCTGCAAGGCATATAACATAGCTTTGGTTTTTTGCATAACAAAATCCAATTAAAAATTATCTATTCAGAAAGTGACAAACAATGACCATCATACATGCTTATACACGTATGCATATCAATGTCAATTACCATTCTTTTGGTATCAGGCGTTTAGAAAGGGTGGACTATTTTATCCCTAATGTTACTGAAGGATTATTCTGAATATTGTACTGAATTCCACATGGTTTTATTGGATAGTTATACTATCATTTCCTGAGTTACTGTCTGATTCAATTTATAATGATAGTCTTATAGAGGATTGAACTGTTAAGTAAAATTAAAAAGTTCCAGAGCTTATATCAATACCCTAAAGTGGTATTTTATGTTGACCAACATAAGCATTTATACCCACCTTGTAGCATAAAAACCAGACGCGTCTGCGCGTTAGCAATGGTTTTTGGGTAAGAGCTTACCGGTAGCCATGATCGAAAACGGCTTCGACATTGACAATGTGAACATCAGGGAAGTTGAATGATTGATTTAATGTGCAACGTGACTTATTAATAGCGAAGAAGAAAGGGTTTCGAAGTACCTTATAACTCCATACTAAATAACGGCATACAATTAACATTAAGACTTCCAGTGGAGATTCAGCACATTCGTGGCGATTAGTTGGCCGCACTTATAACCATTATCATTATCAAAAGCATAATGAATGCCGCCATATAACCTTGAAACAGCTGCCTCCTGTGCGGCCCCATAGAAATTGTTGAACGAGCGGGGAGAAAACCCATAATAAATCTTACTGCTGTCAGTAAATGAAATTTGATTGCCAATTTCAAAAGTAAGAATAGTGGCTGCAGCAGCAGAAAAGGTAGAATGTCCGGATGTATAACTTGGAAAAGCCGGGGTATTAACCAGTGGCATCCATGATGGATCTATATATGCCCGGATATACGTGACCGGCCGCAGCAAATTTACCTTGAATTTTGCCCGCCAGCAAACAATAGCTGCATCATTTTCCGCAATACCGACTTTTGCCAGGAGCACTGCTGCTTCATTCAAATTAAGATTATGATTGCGGATCATTTGCAAAGCGATTGCAACATTATGCCCCACTGGTGTGAATGTGCCTCCGCCATCAGCCCAGTATAAAGCAACGTTTCTTTGTTCGGCAGATAAATGCAAACCCGTGTTATACACTTCATATGCAGCATTATAAAAGGGGGAACCGGGAGAAGAGGAGAAATCAGGCGGAGGTGGTGGATCAATAGGCCCGGGATTATTAGCAGGCACCATAGGTCGGTTGTTTCCCCAATATGGTAACATGGCATGCTGGTATAGCGGTGGAGTAGGAATCCATTTGTTTACGCCGACCGGAGCAATATAGTCCGCAGGAAAAATATTGAGATACGCCTGGTGACCGCCATCATGGAGCGACCAATTGAAAACCGCATCCGCAACGGCACGGCCATAATTGCGGGAACGATTTATTATAGTTTCACTGAATTGTTCGGGATGTAACTTCTCATTTGCCGATTCCAGGGAATCTATTTTGTTTTTGTTTTCAGCAGAAGCATTTTGAAAAAGATATTTAATGATTCCCGCCAATGCAGCATTAGCTGTTATATGCGCCGCATATGAATGACCATACATACGCTGTGGTAACGATGTGAATCCATTTAACTGTCCAACCAGCGAATGATTATGAGGCATTTCATCCAGCAATGATTCATAAAGCGTAATACCTGTGTATCCGAAGGCCCGGGCCGCAACCGGAGGCACATAACCCGGGGTTTCTATAACTAACTTCAGCAACAGGTTATACCACGATTGAACCAGATACACATAAGATTCCCTTGCATCACTTTTTACTTCAACATTCGAATGAAGATCTGTTGCATGCTGATGCAGAACGATTTCCTCTTTTTTACTGCATCCTGTACCAAAGAGAATTGAGAATGCCGTCAAAAGCATTAGTCTTTTCAAATCATTTTGCATGTTATGCGATTTTAAAACACTGAATAAAGGCAAAGAAATTCAACTCACAACGGGTCGATACCGGAAACGCAATTCCCTTACGCACACAGTTTATCATGGGGCAGGATTTTCGTGCATCATTCGACTTGCTGGCATTCATCGAATTGCATTTCCGGTAACCAACCCTTAGCCATCTTGTTTTCCCTGCGCTCATCAACGACATCTCTTTCATATTATCGACGAACATGGAAAACAGTGCGGTTCTTGTCAATATTGGGCAACGGCACTTCGCCGGTCCAATAAGTCACAAATCCTTTTGTAGCAATAACCCCTTCCTGAATTCCGTCTGGCGCACCTGGCCCATGACAGCCAAGGCCAAGGGTACCCTCGCTTCCATCTGAATACTCGATCACCAGCACCGCTGTTCCGTTGGCTCTTTCGTTTGTATTTCCGGTTAAGTCAATAAAGGTTCCGATCTGCCAGCTCGCAAATGTCCAACTGGCAAGTCTCGTCACCTTGTAAGTGCCACTTCCGGTTGATATGTCGCCCGAAAAGGTTTCCCATGAACCGCCCCCGGTGACAGCACCGGAAGTTCCACCGTTTGATGCAGGATCAACGAAGCTTCCGGAACCCGTGAATTTGATTTTCAGGTTTGAAAGCGTACTTCCGGAGATAGCCTGCGCGTAGGCCACACCTCCCGGGCTAAAGGTAGTGATGGGAAAGTCGAGGCTAATGATGGCCCATTGAACATGGGCCGCTACCTGCCCATCTGATATATTTTTATTAATGCTACCTATCGCAACCGCACTACCCTGAGCCGATATTGGCGAAACAGAATCCTGCTTTTGACAAGCCGAAAGCATGGATACAACGGATGCGAACATCGCCATGTAGAGTTTCATTGTTCTCATGTTTTGTTCCTCCTTTTTTGTTTAACTGTCTATGGAATTTTGCTTGGTAATTAAAATGAGATTTCCAGGATCTCTCAACGGCCTTGAATCCTGATCTGTCCGCTGGCTACCGTTTCGGTTGGCAAATCATAATTACCATTACCTACGTTGGTATCACCGGCTACGCCGTCAAAGGCACCAATGACTGTTAGGGTGAGAGTTCCTGTCTGAGGTCCCCCTGCTGTGACTCTTACAGTAAATGGCACATCTTTGAACATCGTGCCATTACCCAGGTTCACTGTAGCAGTACCACTGAAGGTTACACTGCCATTCGCATTACTGTAACCATTGCTAACCTTACCCTCTACTGCCATAAGCGGAAGTCCTAAAATGTCTGCATTGCCGGCCATCAAACACTCAAAGTGTCCTTTGGCAGAACCATTTCCAAATATCGAAACGTCGATCCCAAAATGAGATCCGTCGATATCTCCATCGCCATCCAGGTCAGTACCAAAAGTACCTTCTCCCCCGCCGTTCACGTGTGCAAGTGCAGACAATAATTCCGCGGACGATGTATTGCCAGAAAGTGCAAATGCTGTTTGAGTTGTTTGGGACAACTGTTGCTCTTTCTGGCAGGATGCAGGGATAAGAAATATGGTTATTAATGAGGAAAGAATTATAACTATGTTTTGAATGTTTGTTTTCATGTGTTTGTTTTTTATGGCTCATTATATATATGTCCCCCACCACCCGCTAAGGGGTGCATTTAAGCAATTAAATGCCACTTAATAAATGGGAGATAGAAGTATTACCTGTAACCCAAAGAAGGTTATCAGCTTATTTATTATCCATGGGAGTAAAATTTTATAGTTGATCCTGATCAATTGACTATAAAATTCAAAGAGAACAGAAAACATGTGTCCAGAAGGGAGGAATTAAATGAAGCGGAAAATTTTTACAAAAATAATTTATTTTTTGTAATAACAACATGTAACGCTTAAGTGAAAACGAAAGTATTTTTATAATGTTTGATAAAAGATAATAGCATTACCCGCACAGCCATTCATTGATTTTAAAGAGCCAGGCTTTTTTATTTAATATTGATTTAGATCAAGTAATTAACCAACCTCAGTAACACTAAGCCCACAACTCTTAAAGCACTACTGCTTTGTTTTATCTATCAATTGTTTTACAGCACATATACGCTTAAAGAACTCTCTTAATTGGTTCAACAATCTGCCGGTGAACTCCGCAGGCAAAAAGCATTTGGCGAAAAAAAAGCTTTCAAAACTATCCAATATACATTTCCCCGGAGTTTTTGGGGTTTCAACATTAAAAGAAAGAAGCCGGAATTTTCATTTATAAATGGCACGAACAGAAGACTTGCAGAAAATAATCAACTGCTCAACGATTTTGACCAATGGCTCATATATTAAAATACGCTCTGATTGAAAATGTAACTTGTATCAAAACGATCAATTATGAAAAGGTATTTACTACTACCAGTATGCTGTGTAGCATTACTATTCTTTAGCGATGATACAATCTTCCCATGATTTTCGTGTGACCGAATCCATGCTAAAGGCAGATAATCCAAAGATTTCAGGTAAATGTCCAATTCAGGTCAGGTTTACCGGTTATATCAAACTAACGCTGCGGAACAGTCAAATATACATTTGTACGTAGCGGAATCAATAATCCCAATCACCACCTGAACCACAATTCGAAAACACGGTTATGATGACTGCATCCGTTGCTGAAAGTCCCTGATCATCGGTGACTTTCAATTCAAACACGTACTGCCCTTCAACCAGGTTTTTTGCCTTTGCAACGGCAGCAGTTGAATTTTCCAGTGTGTACTGTGCAGGCCCGACTGTTTTTCTCCATTCATAACTCACTATGCTTCCATCTGTATCTGTTCCCTTGCCAGTGAGTTCTACACTATCCACAGGGAAACAGATAGTTTTATTAACACCTGCATAGGCCATAGGAGCTTCATTTTGCTGATTTCCCTTTTTACATGCCGTGAAAATCATAATGACAGCACTTGTTAAAAGCATCAGCCGAAAAATTATCTTATTCATAGCTGAAGAATTAAAAGTGAAAAAAACGAAGAAAATGACGAGGATTCCGTAGAATACGAAAGTGACGGCGGGCTTTTGCAAATTTATGAATTTAGCCGTAATTCTATTCATCCACCCCTACACCGTTTTCACACCGGTTATTTTCCAATTATTACTACTCTTTTTACAAAAGAAAATTGCATAATTGCGACCTCGCGGGCATTTGTGTAAAAAGCGGCCTCTAAATTACCGTTTAAAGGAAGTTGATCTAAATGGTAATACCGGTTTTTCGCCGGTAGTTATTCTGAAAAAAGCAACAAGTGCATTTGCCGTAAACCTGTACCCTTCTCCGGCCCGTACTGCCATTACTTATGCAGTTATGGTAAAACAACCCGCGATGGCAACAGTACAGGTGATCAATGCTGCCGCACAAACGATAAACACCAATACCATTCAATTATTTGAGGGCGTGAATGCGCAAACACTGGATGTTTCAAAACTAAGCAAGGGGCAATATTTTTTCAAATTGACTATCCCGGCCAATGGCAGCCCGGTCATTAAAGAGTTTGATAAACTTTAATATTAGGGAAGTAAAAAAAATAATGAGCGTGTGAGCTCACTGATTCTTCTCTATTTTCTTTAAAAAACTGTTCTTAAATATACGCCCTATCGATAACGATGTATCCCCGATTTTTATTTGTTCAGCGTTGTATTGAGTTATCTTATCTAACGCAACAATAAATGATTTATGAATTCTTGCAAACCTGTTTTCGGGCAGCTTTTCTTCCATATAACTCAATCTTTCAAAAGCAACAAATACTTTTACAGCGGTATGCACTTTTATATAATCCTTAAAGCCTTCAATATAAAGAATGTCTTTAAGAAATATCCTTATCTGTTCTTTTCCTACTTTAAAAAAAATATACGCGTTGTCAAAACTGTTAGGGATTTTAGTTTTTTCCGGAATTATATTATTGTAGTAAGTGAATTTCGAAATTGCTTTCATAAAGCGCTCCCGGGTAACCGGCTTTATAAGATAATCCAGTACATCCAGCTCAAAGGCCTCAACAGCATGTTCCCTGAAAGCAGTGGTGAGTATGATTTTCGGGCAAACTTTTAATGACTTTATAAGTTCAAGTCCTGAAACCTTAGGCATCTGAATATCTAAAAAAATCAAGTCCACTTCAGATCTTTGCAGAAAGTTAAACGCATCCAAAGCATTGTCAAATGTTTCCACAAGTTCAAAATCACGCAGGTCCGAAAGGTGAAGTTTGATTAAATCCCTTGCAGGCCGCTCATCATCTACAATAATACATTTCGTCATTTGGCAATTGTTATTTTTAAAACTACTAAGTATGAATGCGGTTGTTCAATAATTTTGAACTCATGCGCATCCGGATAAATCAGCTGTAATCTCTTTTGTACGTTCTTCAAACCAATACCTCCGTTTTTTATAGGAGTTGGCTGTTTTTTCTCTTCAACACTGTTTTCGATCTTTATCGAAAAATTGTCATCACACCTTGAAACATCCACCCGTACCCAGCTTTGATTAATTGAATTTTCAATACCATGCTTAAAACTGTTTTCAACCAGGGGCAGCAAAAGCAATGGTGCAATATAAATATCACTTATTTCGTCATATACATTTACCGACGCATCCAGTTTATTTTCATACCTGCTTTTTTGCAGTTCAATATAATTTTTGATATATAAAATCTCAGATATTAACGAAACCTCATTTTGTTTTGATTCGTGCAAACTATAATTCAGGAAATCGGATAAATGTGATATCTGCTTTGCTGTTTCGGGGCTTTTTGTCAATGCAGTTGAATAAATATTATTTAAGGCATTAAAAATAAAATGTGGCTGTACCTGCGATTTCAACAACTCAAGTTCTGCCACTGTTTTTTCCTGAATTAAGTTTTGAACCCGCCGTTGTTCTTCATACCACGAACGAACAAAATAGAACAAAGCATAAATGCCTACGATAGCGTAAAGATTCACCAACTCTACAATCAATTTACCGAACGAAAACAAAGGCACCTGCTGCGCTTCGGGAAAGAACGCCGGATAAATTACATAATAGTTTATGTACCGTCGTATTATCAGAAAAATTATTGAAACCGAAACCTGGCAAACCCAGAATTTTAACCGCTGCCCTTTTTGATATATTTTTTTTATGAAGATGTGAACAGTGATATATGAAATGATAAAGGCCAGCGGCAACGCCATGCACGCATTTATAAAATACCTGCCATATTCACCCGATAACGCAGCAAGCCCAAACCACTCATATACAAAATACAGCAGCCAGAAAATAATATTGAAAACAATCTCTTTGTTAAGATTATACATTAAGAACACGATTCTGTTCCATAACAAACTTAAGCATTAATAAACAGTTGCTTTAGCCCTTTTTCGACCAACCGTTCATTGTTTCAGATCAACTACCCATACCGATAGTTTCAGGCGTTTGTCGAAAAACAGGCAGGCGTTTCATTTGCTGCCACTAAATTGTGATGCATAACCAATAAAGAAACCATTCATGAAGAGAATTTACAGCATCGATTTCATGCGGGGTCTTGTTATGATCATTATGGCCTTAGACCATGTGCGAGATCTAATGCACACAACAGCTATTACGCAGCAGCCAACGAATCTGACTACAACCACTCCGGCATTGTTTTTCACCCGGTGGATAACCCATTTGTGCGCTCCCACTTTCGTTTTTCTTTCAGGGGCATCTGCTTTTCTTTCAATGAAAAGTAAAAATAATATCGCTGCTTCAAAAAGGTTCCTGTTAACAAGAGGGATTTGGCTGATTGTACTGGAGCTTACATTGGTTAATTTTGGGATATGGTTTGACGTTCACTTCAACGTATTTCTTTTCGCTGTAATTGCCGCCATCGGTTTTGGGTTCATTATACTCAGTTTATTACTGAATGCTACACCAAAAACAATCGGCATCACCGGCATCTTAATAATTTGCCTGCACAACCTGGCGCCGCTGGTCCCTTTTGCAGAAACATCATTGCCAAAAAAAATATTTATGCCTTTCTTTGCTCCCGCTATGTATCCATTGGGGGCCGGCAAAGCATTGTTAATCGGTTATCCGCCTGTTCCGTGGCTGGGGATCATGCTTGTTGGTTTTGCATGCGGTAGTTTTTTTGAGATTAGTTGGCAAAAACAGCAATCATTATTTTTAAAATCAGGGCTATCAGCCATAGGCTTGTTTGTTGTTCTCAGGTTCATTAATGTGTATGGAGATTTATTGCCGTGGTCGCATCAAAAAAGCGGTCTGTTTACATTTCTTTCGTTTATAAATGTTACCAAATACCCGCCCTCACTCGAATTTTGTTTGCTGTTTTTAGGAATACTGTTTTTGATACTGTCTGCCATCCAGGGAATAAAGAATAAACTCACAGAATACGTTTGCGTGTACGGTAAAGTGCCGTTGTTTTATTATCTGGTGCACTTGTACCTAATACACCTGCTTGTTTTTTTGATGATATTCCTGCAAGGTTTCAAAAGTACCGACATGGTATTTGGCTTTAACTATGGCCGTCCAAAAGTTGGCAGCGGAATTGAATTGTGGGCGATTTATATCGTCTGGATAGCCATTGTAGCAGTCATGTATCCGCTTTGCAAATGGTACGGCAGATACAAAGAAAATCATAAAGAAAAAAAATGGCTGCGGTATTTATAGATTTATTTTAAATAGTAGCAAAGCTTTTCTGATGATGATCAAGGTCTGTTGGGTGCGGCTTTTCCATAATTTACTTAAAATGTTACCCCTGCAAACAGCAGAAAAGACTGGCTGCGCCACTTTTCACTGGTTCCCGTTTCATTTACGTTCGACAATCCCTGCTCATAACGCGCTCCGATATTTACAAACGGAAGCTGTATCCATAAACCGCCCACTGCAGCGAAATCGCCTTTTTTAAAGATCGACTGGCCGGGATTACGAAGACTATCAACTTTGGAGTTAAGTAACTGCGACCACTGCGGACCAACCTGCAGCTTCACCCGCTGTGAAGGCCCGATGTCGATGTTCAGTAATATGGGGATCTTTAAATAGTTCAGCTTCGCCTTTTTCTGATTACCGTCTAAAAAAAGATCATCATAAATATCGGTTCGGTCATTGGTTACTTCTGCGGAAGACTGGCTAAAGTTGATTTCGGGCTGTATTCCGAACTTGTAGCTGAAGTTCCACTGAATAAAACCACCCAGCACATAATTATAACTAAATTTATCAGTAAATGCTTTACCCTGTATTTTATTGATGTTCACTCCTGCTTTGCCGCCAATGCGGAACGTATTTTCGGTATCTTCCCTAAACTTCTTTTGAGCCATAGCCGGCATGCTACAGGCAGTTAAAAAGATAAACAACAACCGGTTCATAGGTTTATATTATTTGGCAGTTTAAACGCCAAAATGTATGCCATAAGGCATCCGATGGGTGAGTTCAACAGGTAAATCCCCTCGAAAACCCACCGGATATCTTAATATGTAGCACTTTTCAGGCAAATTGCGCATACCAGAAAATGATGTTACACGTTTATGCAATTCAACTGCCGGTTGCATCCTAATGATGCCACAATAAAAACAACATTTTATGAACAGTTTCCTTGTACCCTGGCTGCTGATCGTTTTAAGTCACTTGAATATAAATAATGTACCCATGAATGAGTTTGAATTGCCTGCAACCTGGACAAAAGATTTTACAATTACCTATTCTTATAGCGGAAGCATGAGTGGCAGCAGAACTGAATTAACAATCACGTACGATTCCTGTACTTACATGAGACAATCGGGAATGAAAGCCCCAAAAACTAACGTGTTTGCAATGACTGAAGCCGACCGCACAGCAATCTTAAAAAAGATGCAGGAACTGAAAGTAAATACAATAAAATCCGAAATGAGCATAGCCCCGGTTGATGATGGCTGGTCGCAATCACTATGCTTTGGCCTAAACTGCATCGAGGGAGGCACTTCAGCCCAAATGAGCGACCATGATAAAGGATTATTTTCTGCCGCTTATGGATACCTTACCGATTTTGCAGAAAAGAAAAGCAAATAAAAGTAATCGAAGATGATCACAACAGCCACATCCATCGAACGCATTCCGGTTGGTTCAAATAAATTTCTCTGGGTACTTTTCGGGTTATTCCTGCTATACTGGGTGTATGGCTGGTACAATTGTCTGATTCCCGAAGATTGGATCATTGAGAATTTACTGGTGATTATTTGCTTATCTGTTTTATGGGCTACCCGTAAATGGGTTAAACTAAGTGATGTAAGTTACCTGTGCATTTTTTGCTTTGTAATGCTTCATTTGTACGGAGCCTTTTATGCCTATACTAAAAACGCATTTGGCAAGTGGCTCCAGGACTCGTATCATCTCTGGCGCAATCCGTACGACCGCATCGTGCATTTTAGTTTTGGGTTTTTCATGGCTTATCCATTCAGGGAATTGCTGATCAATAAATTCAATGTATCGAAAAGAGCATCCTGGCTAAGACCCGTTGAAATTTGTTTTTCGTTCGGGACTATTTTTGAAATGATCGAATGGGGCGTTGCTGCATTTACCGATAAAGAAACAGGTGAAACCTATGTTGCCACACAGGGCGACGTTTGGGATGCCCACAAAGACATAGCGCTGGCAGCAGTAGGCGCTACGCTTTCTATGCTTTTGTTATACGCTGTTAAAAAAATCAGATCGGCCTCCCCTGCCTCTAATTAACTCAGGTTGGTGGTTGTTCTACCCCCTTTTCAGCTCATTTTATTGTTTTGTGCCCCATATTTTCGCAATTTATCCCCCATGTTCCCCCCTGATACCCGGTAATTTTATAATATCAGCGAGGAACGGCTCCGCCACCTCGTGATTGCCAAAATTTTTTAACGATTGAACCGCTTGCTATGAAAAAAATTTTCAATATCATTTTGATAGTTAATTCTATCCTGTTTTTTAACAGCTGCTCTAAAAAAGATTCGAATACTGCTACCCAAACGCCCACCAACGATACTACTGTTACCAGTGAAGCGGTAGGCGCGGCCGGTATTTCAGGATTAAACTGGGCCGATGGAAGAGATAATTTTGTAGATGGCTGGGTGATTCCTTCAGGGTTAACAGCAAGTGATGATTATAATACCGTGGCCGCTAAAACAGATGCCGTGCTGAATGGTTTTACATCTAAAGTTAATGGCGTAAATACAATCCGTATTCCCATTAACCCGCCTTCAGTAGCCGAAAGCTGGTGGGCAAGTTACACGGCTGTTATTGATAAAGCAACCAGCAAAGGCTACAAAGTGATTATAGCCTGCTGGGAATCTGCTTCTTCAAAAGATGGCATCATTGATAATACCACCAGCTTCTGGACCATGTGGACGACGGTTGTTAATAAATACCAGAGTAACAGCAAGGTTTACTTTGAACCATTTAATGAACCGCATGGATATACCCTGAGTCAGCTTACAACTATTTATGCGCAGTTTTTGTCAAATTACCCCAATGTGCCAAGGAGCAGAATTGTTCTCGATGGACAGGGTTATAGTGATAATGTTACCGGCGTTGGGGCTGATACCCGGTTCAGCAGCTGTTTGCTGGGACTTCATAATTATGCGTTCTGGGCTTCGCATAATGCCGCTGACTGGAGAACCGATTGGAGAAATCGCATAGGCGGTTATGGAACCCGTACTGTTATAACCGAATTCGGCGCTACTATGAATTCGGGAAAAGATTATCAAAACGGTTCACAATCTGATAATGAAATTGCTTACATCGTTTCTACCAGTGATGTTTGCCGCACCGATAAAATCGCAAGTGTTTATTGGCCGGGTTTAAGAGATGGCGACTCATACAGTATGTTAACCCGTGGCGGCAGCGGCACCAGTATCACTATCAGTACGGTGAATTCATCCGGCGTTTTCAGATTACGGTATGGCTGGGGTCTTTAAAGAATTTTAGTTTCGCAGATGTCTCATACAGTACAAGGCTCCGCAGCAATGTGGGCCTTTTTTATTTCAGACAGATGCAATTAAGTAGATCATAAGAACAACAATAGCACCGCAAACGGATGCAAAAATAATATCACCAGCAATATAATTTGATGGTAATATCAAATTGCTAATCTTTGTTTTAGTAAAATGTTCTATACCCTGCGACATATCATAATAGTATCATTCTGTTTGTTGCTGGCACTGGCATCGAATGCACAAACAACCGTGCCCGGATACAGCGTTATCAATTACAACAGTGATAATGCGCTTCCGCAAAACAGCATCAACAACATGGCGTTCGACAGCAACGGCTTTCTGTGGATGGCTACCGAAATGGGCATGGTACGCTTCGATGGTCAGCACTTCCGTGAATACAATATGGCCAACACACCGGCCTTATATCAGAACAGGTGTTTTCAGGTCAGCTCAGTGAAGGGGAAAATAATACTGGAACCAGGTTTTACCTCTCGCCGGATCCTGACAGTAAAAGACGATTATACTTTACAGGAAGACAGCCAGCTTTCTGCCAACCCGTATCAATGCAACCGGTGGAACAACTGTATATTTTATTATGACCACATTTATAAAAATTGGGGGCATGATTCAACAGCCTTCAAAGGATTGTTACACCGGCTTGACCTTAATGGCGACCTGATAACAGAGAACACAAGACTGGCGTATGTAAGAAAAGATTCAAACTGTTATTATCTCAATGACTATACAGCCGACATTCATCTGCTGACCGAAATTGATGGCCATGCGCTTAAGATACAGTTCATGGTGGGTGACTTTTTTTTCTATGTCGACAGGCAGAATCGCTTTTACGCTTATAAAAAGGGTCATTGGCAAAATAACATCAGCTGTAGCGACCGGCTCAAAGAAATTTTCAGTCAAACCGAATCAGGAGCATACCCAAGTCAGTATACCGTCAATGCATTAAGAGATAACAACCACTCATTTCTTGTTTACAAGGGAAATATACTGTTGCTGAAAATGCAAAACGGTGTGCTGGATTTTGATATACTGGCAGCCAACACTTCGATCAAAAATATCAACAGCCTTATATACGACGAATTATACCGCACATTATATATTGGTACCGCAACCAGTGGCTTGTATATTCTCAAAAAAAATGAATTCAGCCGGCTTTTCTTTAACAGTGATCATTATGCTATCAATAGCCTGTATGCGCAGCAGGAGGCAACAGATGGCAACATTCTCACTTCATCGGGTGTGCTGAGCCGTAACAGTGCAGTGAATATTCCTACGCCGGGTTTATATGACCGGCCTGCCCTGTTGCGATCATCCGACGGATATATCTGGTACTCCAACTACGACTCTTTAAAAAGGATCGATACCGGTTTGCAACATCCTGTTACCGTTGAATACCTCGGAGGCTGGTTGATGGCGATTGTTGAAACCACCAATAAAGACCTCATATACGCAACGCTGCATAAAATACACCGCCGGAAAGGCAATGATACCGCTACTTTACTGAATATGCCGGCGGATATAAATGTGATCAAAGAAATAAATCCAAACGATATCTGGATCGGTACCTCGGCCGGCTTATTTTCATATAATCTTATAACAGGTAAGCTTCGCCAGTTGGGACTGCAGCATGCTTTTATCAGGGCCATTTATAAAGCAACAGACGGAAGCATATGGGTAGGCTCTTACGGACAAGGCTTTTATAAGTACGACAAAGGACGCTTTATTAAAATGCCGGTTGATGCCGGCAATAACCTGATCAGTGTTCATTGTTTTATGGAAGACAAACAGGGTTACTTCTGGCTGCCCACCAATAAAGGATTGTACAGGGTGGCAAAGAAGGAACTCGACAGCTATGCAGCCGGCAATAAGGAAAAAATCTTTTATTTTTATTTTGATAAGTCGTCAGGATATACCACCAATGAATTCAACGGAGGATGCACACCCTGCGGCATTGTTATGCGTGACGGTCATTTTTCATTGCCTTCGCTCGATGGGTTGGTTCAGTTCAGGCCCGACAGCATAGCCATTGAATTACCCGATCACCCGATATTTATCGAACGCCTTATTGCCGATGAGAAGAAGGTATTGCCCGGTGATCATTTTGAAAAACGGCAAGACTCAGGCCCGTTGGTGTTTGCAATCTCTTCGCCTTATTTTGGCAATAAGGTGAACCTGCACCTCGAATATCAAATACCCCAGATCGATAACAAATGGCGACCGGTGAATGATGATGGCAAACTGGAGCTTACCGGTTTGCACAAAGGCGGGTATAAATTGATCATTCGCAACCAGGAGAGTTACGGAAAGTACAGCATTAAAACCGTGACCTGGATCATTCTCCCTTACTGGTACGAAACGATCTGGTTCCGTTTGCTCATAGCACTCGCAGTCATCGGTATTATTTCTTTTATTTTCTGGCTCCGCTATAAACAGGAAGTAAAAAAGGCCGAACAGCTTGAAGTAAAAGTAGCAGAAAGAACCGAAGCATTGTCGGCAAGTAATCGCGTAAAAGAGAAAATGATCACCATGATCCTGCACGACCTGCGGTCGCCGCTTCGCTTTCTGCATATCATGGCCGATCATACTTATGAAAATTATCAAAAAGCTTCACGGCCCGAACTGGAAGACATGCTGCTGAAGGTGCGAAATGCAACGCAGGACCTGAACGATTTTACCCAGGATTTTTTGATATGGACAAATGCACAGAAAGAAGGATTTGTGATTCAGGAAGAAAGCTTTATACTTCGCGATATCGTTGGGGGCATTGTTTCGTTGTATGAGCCGGCGGCTGCTATACGTAATAACAGAGTGCTGAATCTTATACCTCCTGATATTATACTGAACACCGATCCCAATATATTAAAGCTCATCATCCGCAATCTGGCCGACAATGCCAATAAATATACCGTGCATGGTGAAATAAGATTCGAAGCTATGCAGGATGCTTCGGCTGTTCGCATCACTATTACCGACACCGGTAAAAGCATGAACAAAAACCTGGTTGCAGAAATACTTAACAATACCTATAAAGCCGGTAATGATAGTAATGGCTTTGGGTATAAGATCATTCTTGAGTTATTGGCCCGGATAAAAGGAGAACTGGCTATAGATCAGCCGGGTGAAGAAGGCAATAGAATCACCCTCACTTTCAAAACCTGACAATCTAATGGTTTGATGGTTTTATGGTTTGATTGTTGGACTGTTGAATTTTGAACCTGTCCATTATAATCAACAGGCTAATTTATCAACGATAACCATCAAACAATAAAACCATCAAACAATTACTTAAGCTATATCAAATCTTTTCACTATACGTGTAAGTTCAATCACATTACTCACTTTTAGCTTTTGTAATATATTGGCTTTATGCGTGCTTACGGTAGAAATATGTATAGATAGTACCTCGGCAATCTCTGAAACATTTTTGCCTTCAACGAGGTGGGTCATTACTTCCAGTTCGCGGATCGACAGGTTTTCAAATAAATTGTTGCCGGGCGTGCCATTGATCGCATCACGGGCAATAATTTCCTGCAATACCGGGCTCATATATTTCCTGTTGTTCAATACAGTGGTGATAGCCTTTCGTATTTCGGTTGTATCGGCTTCTTTATTAATAAATCCCATAACGCCCAGCTGAAGATATTTCTTTGCATAGATCTCTTCGCTGCTCATGCTAAGTATCAGTACTTTCAGCTGCGGCTGCAAACTGAATATATTCTTCAGCAGATTCACCGAGTCGGTACCCGGCATATTAAGGTCCATTATAAACAGATCGTATTGCGTTGATTGCATCCTTTTCCAGGCACAGTCGCCTTCGCTGCATTCATCTATCTGCGCATTTAAATACTCTGCTTTTATAAGAACACTTATACCTGTTCTTACAATTGTGTGATCATCGGCAATTAAAATCCTTTTCACGATGGGGAGATTTGCAGTTAATTAATGAATGTCTTTCAATCAATTGTAATATTGCAATAATAGCAAATATTATCCGTATCGATTTTATACTATTATACTTTCCAACTATTTCTACTGTGATTGCAGAAAAAAATTGCCTACTTGCACTTACAAATAGGAGTGAGAAATCAATGTAGCAGATTACTTGTGAATTATTTACAAGGTAAACAATTCGTTTGCCATTTCAAAATATTATATATAACCCAGGTATGAATTTATTGTACTGTTGACATTAATCCTATGTCACCCCGTTTAGAATCCAGTACCCGGCTCTGATGTGATAACTTAAAACCACCGAGTCCTCCGATTTATCGGAGGATTTTTTTTCATTTCAGTTATACCTCCTTCCTCTCCCCCTATAGTTTTTATCATCAACATTCGTATTTTTACCCTCACCCGTTAAATTAAAAAAACATATGGCTGAACAGGAAGTTATCAAACACACAAAAAAAATTTATAATATCTGGAGCAGCAAAGAACACAACGTATGGCACAAGGTAAAAGATTTCTTATTAGAAGTTTTTATAATAGTTTTTGCCATAAGTCTTTCAATATGGTTTCATAACAAAAGCGAGCATGCGCATCAGCAGGAAGATGTTAAACAATTTTTGCTGGGGTTAAAAAGCGATTTAAGAAAAGATATTGGCGAAATGCAGGACGACAAAGAATCGTATCAAAACCAAAAGACCATATTTAGTTATATAACCGGTAATAAACTGAACCAGCCATTAAATATCGACACCATCAATAAATACCAGAAATGGCTCTATAACTATGCGGCGTTGAATCCTAACGATGGAAGATTTGAAGGTTTTAAATCATCCGGTAAAATAGCGACCATAGAAAATAAAGAATTGCAAAATGATATTCTTGATTTTTACCAGGAAAATATTGTTGCATTACGCAACAATACAACAGCGTATATAAGTATCAAAATGAAGTTTTTTGATTTTCTCTTTAAAAACAGGAAAAAACTAACTGATTCAACCACCAATATCAACACGATCCTGACTATGGATGAAGCTCAGAATATATGCTTTCCATTAAGTAACCCGGATGAAACAATTAACAGGTATAATAAATGCATGAACAAGGCACAGAAAATAATAGCTGAAATAAATAAAGAATACGGACTTACAGATCAACCCTGATAGTAACCACATCCCAGGCAGCAACAGCAATGGGCCCTGTTGCTTCTGTAACCGCCCGCTCGGCCGTATTGCTGTAATATATTTTCTTTACCGGTGAAGCCCATTCCATATTCACCATTGCCGCTTCATTCGACGAATTGAAAAGCGTTACTATCCTTGCCTTTCCTTCATCGGCCGGTTTACAGGCCAGTACAATGATGTTTTTAGAAGATAGCTGCAACAAAGGTTTCGAATAATTTTCATTGCCGGCTTTTGTAACAATCAGCGGTTGTGTAAAGGCGGTTGCAAATTGTGTGGCTTCTGCCGCAACAAATTGTGTGTGCGGCCTGAGCGCGTACCGGAAAGTAATTATTCCATCCTGGTACGCCCGGTAATTGGTTTCCCAGTGATTGTTCAAAGCCCATGAATATAACTGTTGAGTAGGTTCTATTTTTTTTCGCCATACTGCCGGATTGGTTTGTCCGCCCAGCATGGTAGCCGTTATACCGCCCACCTCAATAAGCGGGGCATCACTTGTTGCCCAGGTTATGCCAAAATTTTTGTTCGATACATCGGTCCAGCGGCCAACCTCCAGCCAGTTTTTGCAACTGCCCGGCAACTGGTCTTTTTCGGGTTGCATAATAGCCATAGGAATATCAACTGTCATTTCTCCTGCTGAAACATTAAACGGAAAAGAAAAATTAAGGCTCTCCTTCCCTTCTACATTGGCCCAGTGATAATCGCCGGGATGGGGATTTAATTCGGCTCTTTTTTTATCTATGATATTTTTTATTTCAACAAAATCGAAACCCTGTACAAGGTTAATTTCGCGGGTGAATTTATTAGCGCCCGGCGCGTTGCTTTCGATTAATAAAGAAGATACCACAGGCCCTTTTTCCTTAACCGAAATGGTTACCGTTTCATTTCGCAAAATGTTGTTCAGTTTATTTCCGTTCAGAAAAAGATATTCATTTAAAGCATTGCCCGATGCGCTGTCAACAAAATTATTGGGGATGGCATGGTGCCTGATGCCGGTAAGGGCGCCTGTTTTTTTATCGATAGCTATTTTTATTATTCCGTTATCGAGGGAACTATCTGTTATTTTCACAGGATTATTTATTGATGGCTTGCCTTTCTGTAACATAAATCTTTTTGCTGCGAAAGGCGGCACATCGCCGGCAACAAATGCCAGTTCGCCGGTTGATAATCGTTGTGAGGGAATGACTTTTCCTTTTTCATCTTTTACCACATCATTACCTGCCGATAACTCAGCTGTTACCAGCACCAGGCTGGTCCGTTGCCATGAGCTGGTATTGATAACGTCAATGGCATTGAGTCTGTTACCGGTGGGTGGTAAAGCGGCTTGTAACAATTGGTTCGACAATTCATGAGCGGTCGTGGCGTACGACTTTTTTATATTCCATTGTTCAATCGTTTTTTGGCTTAGCGGATCGGTAACACTGCAATCGGCTCCCCATGTATGTTCTGAATACAACAAAATATTTTTCCAGGCCTCTTTGAATTTGGCTGCCGGATAGTGTTCGGGATCGAACATAGCCCACAGGGTTTCGGCCTGCGATAATTTGTCGGAGCTGGCCCTGTTCTGTGCGGTTTCAAAGGCCGATGATCCTGCGCCATCTTCCCAATAGCCCGTCCAGTCGCCTTTCATTTGGGGCAACTGGTTGCCATATGCTTTTTCAAAAGTGCTGAATGCTTCATGGGTTGATGAAATAATAAATTTCGGCCACACATACCGGGTATTCCAATCTTTTACAAAATCGCAAATATCAATATCAGGTTCGGCGTTATCGCCATGCCCGCTCCAGCGTATGTAGGTTATATCGTAGGGATAGTTTATTTTCTGCAGTCTTTCAATATAGGATGTAACAAAATTGGCAGATAGTTTTGAAATGGTATGCGACAATGCATATCCTGAATACGGGATCCACACCAATACTTTTTTGTTACCCGAAGGCGATAGCCAGTAAAAAGGTTTGTCGGTCCATTTTTCAAGTATATCACCAATGCGGTCAAAGAAATTGGGCGCTACCGAAAAATACCTGATGCCTGCCTGCGCCATGGCGGTTACTGTTCCCCAGGTATAGCCCGGCACATCGCTGATCATAGCTGCATCGATAGTGGTGTTGGTTTGATTCGATACTTCGGTGGCAAACCGGAACAATTTCAACAGTTCTTCGGGCCGGCATAAACCGGTTAATGTATTCAGGTACATACCGTTCAGCGCCACGCCGCCGTTTTGAACAGCTTCATAAAAACTTTGCCGCTGCGTTTCGGTCATTCTTTGTAAGAACAAATCGGCCACATAAGCAACTTCTACATTCCACACAAAGCGGGCGCCGGCCGGATAATCTTTTGTTTTATTGGCGTATTCAATTCCTTTCAATAAATTATTCACCTGCTTTTTTTCAACATTGGTTTGAATTTCGGTGTAACCAATATCGGTGTGCGAATGAGGGAGAATATAAATGGTTATTTTTTTAACAGGGGTAAGCGGCAGCTTTGTTGTATACAATACTTTGCTGTCTTTTTCAATGGTCAGTTCTACCGATGAATCTTTGGTTACTTCGGGGGCAAGCACTTCTACATACTGTTGGCCCATGCCAATTGGTAAAGGCTGGGGCGCCATGCCGGCTACACGTACGGTTATGTTGTTGGTATCACCTGTATTGGTAAGCGATAAACCTGCTGTTTGGTAATTGATGTTGTTGCGGGTTTGTAAAAAGGGAAGACTTTTTGAACCGGTTAATGATATGGCTGATTTTCCCTGTGCATTGCTGCTTTTTACAGCACCTCCCAAAAACAAACAGGTAACAAAAACAAGTATTGCAATCCGTTTCATAAAAGAAAGATTTAATGCAGGTATCATGCGGTGGCCGCACTGTACAATATACCACAAATATCCCTGTCCCCTACACTATGTCTTTCATTTACCAACAAACGAATCTGCTAAAATTTATTAGCTATTTTTCACCAGGTGCTCCGGGCGCTGCAACCGGTGATTGAGGGGCGGGCACTACGTTTTTGATGGGTTTGGTCGATTTCAGGTAGGCAAAAATTGCTTTCAGTTCATCATCGGTCATGTTTTTATACACGGGCCATGGCATGGGTGGCAACAGGGGCCGGCTATTTTCGAGCCCTTTGTATTTGCCTTCGCGAATGGCTTTAAAAAATTATTCTTCCTTCCAGTTGCCAATACCTGTTTCATCGGAGGTGATGTTGGCCGTATACGAAACACCCCAGGGTCCCACCCAGGTGGTTAAATCGTTTGTTACAATAAGACCTTTGCTTTGCATTTCTTTATGATTAACATCAACCGGGGGCATTTGTGCGGGGTGACCCGATAAAAACAATGAGCTGTCTAATACGGGTCCCTGCGGCGTCATTTTTTTGGGTGTGTGGCAATCGTGACAGGCGCAAATGGTAACAAGATGTTCGCCCCATTGCTCCCGGCTTTTGAACCCGCCATAATTTGCAGTTGCGTTTACAACCGAATCTTCGGCTGCTTTTAAGGTAAGTGATGATGAAGATTCATTACAGGAAATAAAAATGAAGGTTGAGAAAATAACACAAGCGGTCATAATACGTATCATCTGCATAAGAAGAAGTTTTAATCAGCATGTTAAATACTTAGCAATATGGTTGTGGTTAACACAGCGGGCGCAGTTGAATACAGGGCATACTATAAGCATGTCGCTTATTCAAAAAATCCCGGAAATAATTTGAAAGCCAATCACAATCAACGAAGATGATGGATCAAAGACAGGTTAATAAAGGAGAAGATTTGAAAACAAATATGCACCTGATCAGTACTAAGTTACATACAAAGCACAGTGCAAAACAATGATTTTGATTAATACTTTTTGGCGACCAATAAATTATTGACAATAATCAAGTCGCTGATTATTGTTTGTGCCCGCCCGGATGACCCGGTCGGACGGGGTTTGAAGTTTGTAGTTTGTTGTTTGTAGTTCCCACTCGCTACCTTGTGCCTTGTGCCTTATTCCTTGTTTCTTGTGCCTTGTACCTTGTACATTGTTTCTTGTGCCTTGAATTGCATAACTTTAATATTACCAAAACTACTGAGTATGAGATGTTGCCCCTACCTGAAACAGGCTGCGGTGCTGTTGCTGCCGGTGATCATCATAACATCCTGTCAAAAGGAACTTACCAATCCTGATCCTTCTGTTACCTGCACCCTTTCGAAAATCACCTATTACGATACCAGCGGCATGGCCGATTCTGCAGCGCTATTGTATTCAAACGGACGCATAGGACGTGTAAACGCAGTTGATTATTTTTATACGTTCCGCTATACCAACAGCCGCGTTTCGCGAATTGATTATTATGAGAACAACGGCACCTCTCTTGGTTTATTCGATTCGGTTGTATATGATGGCAGCGGCGCTATTCAATCGATTATTTTTTATTCGGCAGGGTTCGGTCCTTATTTACCCATTGGCGGGTACGACCTGCTCTTTAGCAGCGACGGCACCATAAGCAAAGTGATCGAAAAATATATGTCAACAACACCCGGTAACCTGGTCGATACGTATGAATATACCTATAACTGGTCGCAGGGTAATATAACACAGGTGGTAACCAAAGACCTGATGCTTTCCTTTACCGATACGCTGCATTATACATTTGATAATACCGCCAACTATTATCAAAAATTTCCCACCGAATTTATTTTTGCCGATACATATCTTTTTGGAATTACCGGTTTCAGGTTTGGCGCTTTTGTACCGTTTTTGTACAGCCAAAACAATGTAAGCATGCTCGAAAGCCTGCCGATCACCTACGAAACAGACAGCCGGGGAAATTTCAGGCAGCTGAAAGTGTCTTCCACCACGCTGGCAGCCTACGATTATACGTGCCAATAAATATCAGGGCCGGCACCACGACAAAAACGACAAATACAAATTAAGTTTAATAATGGTTGGTTAATCAGCTATCCCTGAATCATTTAGGTTATTACGGCGGTAAACAGCCAATGTTGAAAACAGGCTTGTTCAAAGAAGGGTATTTTTATAAATTTGTAGCTGAATAAACCGTATCATTATGGTATTCGAAGCATCAATACGACCACAATACGAAGAAGAAACCGATGTGATGACCACATTGGATGAACCGTATAGTCTTATTGTATGGAATGATGAAGTGAACACATTTGAATGGGTGATCGAAACATTGGTAGAAGTATGCGGCCATTCGCCCGAACAGGCCGAACAATGCGCTTATATTATCCACTTCCAGGGAAAGTATGCTGTAAAGCAAGGCTCCTATGATGAGCTAAAACCCCAATGCGATGCCATTACCGATAGAGGTATCGGAGCCACACTTGAAGTAACGGCGTAAAGGCACAAGTTATAAGTTACAAGGCACAGGGTACAAGGCACAAGTTACAGGTTACAGGTTACAGGTTACAGGGTGCAGTGGTTGCCGGATATCCCTGAAACCTGCAACCTGAAACATATAACTATGTATTGCCAACTGCCTACCATCTGCTACCTACTGCCTATTGCCTATTGCTTATTGCCTTTTGCTTATTATTTTTACATGCTACCAACCACATCACCGCATGCCTTTATTTGCATTAGACAAAGAGCTGTTATTTCCCCCGGTTCACCTGGCTGAACCCGACGGCTTGCTGGCTGTTGGCGGTGATCTTTCGACCGAACGATTGTTATTAGCGTATCAAAGCGGCATATTCCCCTGGTACGAAGGCAGGCATATTTTGTGGTGGTGCCCCGATCCGCGTTTTATATTAACGCCCGGCACATTGAAGGTGAGCAAGAGCATGAAGCAGTTGCTGAAGAAACAGGCTTTTACATTTACCATCAACAAAGCCTTTTCGCGGGTGATCGAAAGCTGTAAAAGCATCGACCGGCGGGGTCAAAACGGCACATGGATCACCGAATCGATGAAAGAAGCTTATAACCGTTTACACCGGCTTGGGTTTGCACACAGCGCCGAAGTATGGCTAAACGATGAACTCGTTGGCGGCTTATACGGCGTGCGGCTTGGGAAAGTTTTTTTCGGCGAAAGTATGTTCAGCAAAGTAAGTAATGCCAGCAAATACGCCTTTATCAGCTATATGCAACAGCTGCATCTCGAAGGCGTTGAACTGATCGATTGCCAGGTATATACCGAACACCTCGAAAGCCTCGGCGCGCATATGATACCCAGGGAAGATTTTATACAAAGGTTGCAGGCGTTAACCCTGTAAGCAGTTACAGGTTACAGGTTGCAAGTTACAGGGCTATAAAAATGTTACAGGTTACAAGTTGCAGGTTACAGGGACAAAAACCAGTTGCCGGTTGCCAGTTGCCGGGTACCAGGTACCGGGTAACAGGTAACCGGTATCTGGTTAACCATTCAAAAGCGTGTGCTGAGGTAATGCGGCAGCATCACCTGCCAGGTATACCAGTCGTGCTTCCATTCGGGTCCCCAGATATCGAGTTCGTACCGGATACCCTTACCGTATAAAATACCGGCAAACCGGCGGGCCGATTCAGGATCTTCATAAGGGCCGCTGCCTGAAAAAAGATGAATGTGATTGCTTCTGCGAATTTGTTCCAGTATAGTATGATAGGTTAAATTAGGCATATAATGCATGGGGCTGTTGAAATACACATCGTCATCAAAATACCCATGCGTGTATTCGGTTAATTCATATACGCCGCTCATGGCAATACAGCCGTTGAATATATCGGGCCGTTTAAAAAACAGGTTGGCGCTGTGCAAGGCACCGAATGATGCGCCGCAGGTAATAATGGGCGTTTCGGGACTGGTATTGCTTTTTATAAATGGAACCACTTCATTGAACACATACGAGTTCCATTGCTGGTGGCGAACCGCTTTCATGCGCGGGTCCATATCGTTATTCATCCAGCTTTCGTTATTGATGCTGTTGATGGAAAATATTTTTACTTTACCCGCATCAACATACGGACGTACGGCTTCTATCAGCTGAAACCGTTCATACTCGAGGTAATCGGCCGATGCAGTGGGCACCATCAGCAAGGCAAATCCGAAATGACCATAAGTTGCCACTGGCATTTCTTTGTTCAATGCTTGACTGTACCACGAAGTAATGTTTCTTTCCATGTTTTTTAAAGTTCTAAGTTTTAAGTATTGAGTTCGAATCAACAATTGAAAAGTTGCAAATAACAAGTTTAGGTAAACGGCAATAATATACAAATTGTAATTCATTGCGGCCCCGAAACCTGCAATCTGCAACTTTTGAACAACTTAGAACTTACTACTTACTAATTAAAACTGAATTTACTTTTCATACTTAGCCACTGCATAATGTTTCAGTGCAGTAACTTTCAGCTGATCGCTCTGAACGTATACTTTTTTATACTCCCTGAACTGATCGTGGTTATCCATGAAGCCAATAATGCATGAGTACTTGTCGGGCCCTTTCTGAATCACGGGCTTCGGCATCATTCCCATATCGGGCAGTTTCAGTGTATCGTCGCCTTCCGTCTCTTCATATTTCAGTTTCATAAGATACTGAAAAGTTTTCGACGTTTCGTACAACTTAACCGAAAAATACCAATCGTTCAATGGATTTTCAGTCCGTTCCTTATACTCTGCTACCGGTTCGGTGTTAACCGTTTGACGGTACTGGGGAACTTTTTCTGCGGGGGGCGGGGCTTTAATGGCGGATGCGTTTGCCTGTTGGGTAGCATCCTCTTTTTTAATGTTCGCATTGTTGGGTGCTGTCTCATTGCACCCTGCTGCCAGCAGGCAGCATAGTAACAGATTGCGTCTTTTCATAGTGGTGGTTATTTGTATTGGTTATTAGCACAGCAAAAATGTAAAAAATCAATTAATCAAAAAAGAGATATGAAAAAATGTTTTACAGTTTCACAACCAGATTGCGCAAACGATTCCGAATAAATAACAATTCGGTCATACTAACCCGAATAAACAGCTCGTGATTTTACGAATATGGCTGCATGATTTACCTGTAAGGCACAACGCACAACGCAAAACGCTTAATGCTTAGGGAAGAGGGCATAAAAACAGCAAGGCAAAAGTTAAGGGGATTAAAAATTCAACATTCAAAATTGAACATTCGTTATTCGATATTTATAGAGCGATCTTCTTATGTGGATAACGCTCAACATACTGATACACGAGTCCGCGAATATAATCATTTTCGGGATAGCGGGTAAGATACATTTTCAGTTGTTCACGATCACTAATGCCGATACCTATCGGGACATCGGCAGGTATATAACCCATGCCATAAAACTTTCCTTTTTCCATCAGTATGCAGCTCTGCTCCTGCCGGTGATTACCTTCATCCACTACCGCAAAAGAAGGCAACCATTGCTCAAGCCAGTCTATCGCTTCGTACACACGACGATTATATTCTGCCGAAAGTTCTTTATGTTCACATGCACCTCTGCAACTTTCTTCACCCGATCCGGTACAGGGCCCGGGCGCCGTTTGCATGAAACACAATTTCGGACAAAGATTAAACCGCTGTATCAGCTGATTGATCAGCCGGTGGCCATCGCTAATTATATTGAAGGTATACAGGGGCTGCATGTGCTTTTTCTTTTTATCGATGGCCAGGCGTAAATATCCGCTCTGATCTTCGAACAGGTATAAACCATAAGCATGGGTAAACCGTTTCTGACTGCTGTTAAACTGCGGCCATAGTCTTTTTATTTCAACACTTTCCAGTATAAAAGCCATCAGCTCGGTACTGCACGACTGAAATGATATGCTGTATATATTCCTTAAAAAATCCTGCCGTTGTTTACCCGCACCATTATGGGTGAAGTGGCTGCTTACCCGGTATTTCAGGTTTTTGGCCTTTCCAACATAAATAACTTTACCGGTTTGATTATGGAAATAATAAACGCCCGGCGTATAGGGTAACTGATCGATCTGTTCTTTGGGCAGGTTCGGTGGCAGCGACTGTTCTTTGGCGCCACGTTTTATAAACTGTTGTATATGGGGTTCGGCATCGTTTTGCAGCAAATGCTCCAGCAGGCGCACGGTAGCATCGGCATCGCCACCGGCCCGGTGCCTGTTAAAAATGTCTATGCCAAAATGCCGGCACAGGTTGCCCAAACTATACGATGGTATTCCCGGAAAAACTTTTTTCGATAACCGCACCGTGCAGAGTTTATTGCAGGTAAGCTCGTACCCGGCCGCATCGAAATGATGCTTCAGGAAAGAATAATCAAAGTTTACATTATGCGCTACAAATATGTTACCCTGGAGCAGGGGAAATATGTCGGGCGCCAGTTCCTGAAACGACGGAGCTTCGGCCACCATATCGTTGGTAATGCCCGTTAATACCTGAATATAATAGGGAATGGTACGCACCGGTTTCACCAGGCTTTCGAACCGGTTTACTACCGACCGGCCGTCGTGCAATACGATGGCTATTTCGGTAATATCGTTATTGGCGGCATACCCACCGGTAGTTTCAATATCAACGATAGCGTACATAGATTCTTAAAGTAAAGTTACAAAACCGAAGGCTGAAGTCAGGGGTTTGAGGTCAGAAAATACCGAAGATCTGGTGTTGGAAGTCGGAAACCTGAAGTCCGAAGTCAGGGGTCGGAAGTCTGAAAATGCAGGATTCCGGCTCATATTCTGTGATCTACATTTTACGCTTATTTCTTACATCTGATTGCCTGCGTTTGACCTCCGACTTCAGACTTTCTGATCCCGGCTTCAGACCTCCGAAGCCCTAATTTTCAAATTTTTATACATGACTTATTTGCAGCTTTAAAAGTCGTGTATTACCTTTGTAGCGGACTTCATAAATTAGCCAGGCTTTTTTAAACTAATTGGTTTATATCCTTTCTGAAATACTACAGCTCAAGAGTTTAAGACCCTTTTTATTCGTACATCCCTGTGAAAACCGATTGCAATTGATCGTACTACGGATTAATCATTTAAAAAAAAACGTAGCGTATGAAAAAATCAACGCATTTCCACCTGGGAGAAAATGGCAAAGTTGCACTATTAGCTATTGGTTTTCTGGTATTTATTATGTTGTTGTCGTACCTGTACTGGTATGCATAACAGCTAACAGGAACCTCCCTTACTAAGAAACACAAAAAGCTTTCCGGTAACTATGACGATACCGGATAAAGAATTGTATTGCAAAGCATTCCACAGGGGAGTGCTTTTTTTTTTGCCCCCTGCCCTATCTCCTAAAGGGGTGTGGTAAGCCTGCTTGCAGGCCGCCAGTTCCAGGAATACAGAATAGATGCCCCAGGGATACAGTATGGGTAAAGGCAGGTTGCGCCCTGATTGAACGCCGGTAATCCTTAAGTAATCCTTATGATTACCCCTCTTTAAAGCGTATTTCCTAAATACGCAGCCATGCAGATCAGGGCTCCCCTTTTCTACCTGATCCCACGAAGACGCAACAGACAGAAGGCCACCCATCGGGGCTTTATGCCCATAAATAGGGATCTACTCAAATTCCCGGGGGATGTTGAAAAGCTGAGGGATTGTAATATAGAACCCAATTTTGTGTGCAACACCCACATTTAGAAAATGCGCTTTAAATACTCTTTATCCTGGGGTTATCCATAGGATTGGCGGCGTTCAACTACGGATTTCCTATACTTGTGTCACGGATCTGCAACGGCGCATGTACGGTACCATGTATAGTAAAGGCTTCGGTCTCCGGCGAACGGTTGTCTGCGCCGGAGTACGGTGGGCGCAAGTGGCAGCAGACAAACAACCACCAATACGGGCTTTTATACCCATAAAAGGGGTTCAAAACCCCTTTGTTTGTTGTTTTTCAGCTTTGCGGTATGTTGGAACTTCTGTGTTGCGTGTTGCAACCAGAGAATCACGTGGCTAAACGGTTTCTCAACCTGGCTAAATGCTTTAGCCAGAAGGTCAACCAGTATTGCAGCTGCGAAGCAGGGAATTGTAATTGGCTATTCCCGTTAGCCACGTGGCTAAACAATCAAAACAAGTTGCATGGCATCTTTGCACAGTTGCAGAGCATCTTTGTTGGAGTGCGGAGCATCTTTGTTGAGTTGCACAGCATCTCGGCAACTTGTTACAACCTCTCTTTTCGCTGTAATAATGTTTAGCCACGTGTGAAAAGCAGCGCTACAAATGTAAAAAGCTCCCTTTCATTTGATAAACTCAGTATAACAATTGAAGAAGCAGGTAAAGCATTTGGCTATACGCCAAAAACAGGTTGCAGAGCAGCTCCAAACGTCTGCAAAGATGCGCTGCAGGTTCTGTATAGATCTGCACAGATCAGCATAGATGCTGAGCAGGTTAAACCAGATGTTGCATAAATTGCAAAAGGCGGGGAAACACGTGACAGCCTCTATTTGCTGATTGTTTTTTTAGTTGTTGCACCTGAGTTAGGGAAAAACACATGGAGAGCATCTTTAAGCAAGTTGTTTTTTCATTAAAACAGGTAACAGCGCATTTTCGCAGGTCAACATAGATGCTGCGCAGGTCTGCATAAATGCCGGGCCGGTTGCATGGATGATGAGCAAGTTGGCCAAAGGTGTGAAAACAAGTAACGGTGCATCTATCGGCTAACCTCATATAAACAGCGAAAAAATTATCCGCATTAACAGGTAACCAGAGATAAATCCAAAGGCTGAATTATAAATAATTATTGCAGCACACATTGATGTGACCTGCCCGGCAAGTGATGAATTCAAGGCAACACCAAAAGCCATTTTGTTAGCGACTTTCAATACATAAGGAGGTAATTCTTTTAATTCTACAAGTCCGGCACCAATAACAACTTTTGTTAACCAGTCTGATATTTGAGTCAAGTTTGTACTTGAAAGTGCCTTTTTAGGATCTTGTGAAACAGTTGCAGTGGCATTTGAATCTGTTGAGCTAACACCTGTGTTTTGAGAATTAGCTAATCCTGTTAAAACATTTGGCACTTTGCCTTCCGGAGAAACGTTTGGTACTCCAAATATCAATCCAACGAGCGCACCTAAAACAAAATAGGCAAGAGACCAGGTAAATGTCACACCGATATTTATTATTCTATTATTATGATAGGAAATACAAAAAAGGCCAACTCCAAGTCCAAATATTACCCAAACAGGAGGCCAGATAAATTTAGAATTTTCATCTACGTACCGTCTTAATTTGGAAAAAAAATTCATAAAGAGATAGTTTTATGTCATTAATGGAAGGCTTATTTTGAATAGCATTTATGGGTCTTCTTTAAGATATGGTGTATTAGAAACAATTCCGGCAATAAATTTGACAACTACAATTCTTCTCGAGTTTACGAAGATTTGTTATCATAAAAGGAGGTGTTTTTCACGTATTTTACCCCCCTTTAAATCGTTGGGTTTGAAAGTGCTTTTTAGTAAATTCTGGAAATCTTATGGTTGGGAATTTAGATTAAGGCGCAATCGCCCCCTCAAATGTCGTTTTACCCCCTATGTATTCGGTGAGGGTGGCTTAGATTGGAGAAACAACTTAAAAAATAAAAATTATGGCACTTATCAATCCTTACATTCACTTCAACGGAAATGCTGAAGAAGCATTTACATTTTACAAATCAATATTTGGCGAAGAGTTCGAAGAAATTATGCGTTTACAAAGACTTATCAACCCCAGAATATCCAATAGCTGAAAATGATGCAAATAGAATTATGCACATGGACTTTGCCAATCGGCAAAAGTAATGAGTTAATGGGTAGTGACGTTTTAGAAATTATGGGACAAGTAACGGAAAACGACAACAGAAATACTATATTAATTAGTGCAGAAAGTCGTGAAGAAGCATACAAACTATTCAATGGACTTTCAGAAGGAGGGAAAATTGAAATGCCAATTGCTGACGGCCCTTTGGGTTCATATTTTGGAATGTTTGCAGACAAATATGGTATTCAATGGATGGTGGCCTTTGACCCAAAATATAACGGGCAAAACTAACTGACGAAAAACAACGAACGCCTAAGCCGAAATCCTTTATCTGGCAATAATAAAATAGAACACGTTTTGCCAATATTCTGACCTTTAGCGTTAATATCTTTAAATTGGTCTTTCCCCAATGAGTTAAATATAATTCTCAGATTATCATATTTATATATATACAAAAAATCCTTCAACCACACATCTGCCTGAAACCTCATATTCACAATCAAGGTCAATATTATATTTTAAAGTGGCATTACAAATAGCCATCTTCATCTAAATCTATTTGAAGATTTATAATATAGTTCCTGCAATAATGATTCAATCCGTCATTATGTAGAAATATATTGCTCAATTCGCGATTTACTTTATCGCTAATTTCTTCTGGAAACTCAGTCTTGAAAAAGCAGCGAGTAACTCTTTTCCAAATCTCATCTATATTATGATCCAAGTAAAAAAACTCCGAATATTAATACAATTGGTAAAAGATATTCCTTGATTTTACCAGTTATTGCGTTCTAACTCATTCTTATAAATTCTGTTTTATAAAAGCTATATAGTTGATGGATAATTGTGCAGTAACCTATATTATATGTTTTTGGATAAAAAACGTGAAAAACACGGTAACCTCATCAAAAAAATAGCGGCTACACTAATCTAATTGTAATTGCTTGATTTTTCCCGCCCCCTGCTTAGACTTGAACCCTGAATCTCGCCTTGCTCGTCCACCGAAGCTTTAGCGCAACCGAATCCCTTCTTCCTTGTTCCTTGCCCCTTGTTTTCCTACCTTTGCCATCCCTTAAGCAGATAAAAAGATTTATGGAACTAAGCAAAAATTACCAGCCCGAAACGGTTGAGGAAAAGTGGTCAAAACATTGGAAATCAAAAAGATATTTTAACAGCACCCCCGATGGGCGTAAAGCGTTCACCGTTGTGATCCCCCCGCCGAATGTAACGGGCGTTTTACACATGGGCCATACCCTCAATGAAACCGTTCAGGATATCCTTGTCCGCAAAGCCCGCATGAGCGGCTTTAATGCCTGCTGGGTACCCGGCAGCGACCACGCTTCTATTGCCACCGAAACCAAAGTGGTGCAAATGCTCGAAAAAGAAAAAGGCATTAAAAAAAGCGACCTTACCCGCGATGAGTTCCTGAAATATGCTTTTGAATGGAAAGAAAAATACGGCGGCATCATTTACCACCAGATCGAAAAACTGGGTTGCAGCGTTGACTGGGACCGGGTATCCTTTACCATGGACCCCGATTACTACAAAGCCGTTATCAAGGTATTTGTTGACCTGTATAATAAAAAAATGATATATCGCGGCGCCCGTATGATCAACTGGGACCCGCAGGCTAAAACCGCCCTCAGCGATGAAGAAGTAGAATATAAAGAGGTGCAGGGTAAGCTCTACTATGTTAAGTATGAAGTTGCGGATCTGAAGTCGGAAGCCGGAAGCCGGAAGTCGGATAAACCCGCGGATTCTTCTGACCTCGGACCTCAGACTTCGGACTTCGTAATCATAGCCACCCAACGCCCCGAAACCATCATGGGCGATACGGGTGTTTGCGTTAACCCCAACGATGAACGCTTTGCTCACCTGAAAGGTAAAAAAGTGATCGTGCCGCTGGTGAACCGCGCAGTACCGGTGATCTTTGATGAATATGTTGATCCCGCTTTTGGTACCGGTGCATTGAAAGTTACCCCCGCACATGACATCAACGACTATAATCTGGGGTTAAAACATAACCTCGAAATCATTGATACCCTCAACGAAGATGGTACCCTGAACGCCGCCGCACAGGTTTGTGTGGGTATGGACCGCTTTGATGCGCGCAAAAAAGTAGTTGAGCTGCTAAAAGAGCAGGGACTGCTGGTAAAAGAAGAAGATTATACCACACGTCTTGGTTTTTCACAACGCAGCATGGCGGTAGTTGAACCCCGCATTTCGACCCAGTGGTTCGTGGCTATGCGCTCGCTGGCCGATAAAGCACTGGCAGCCGTAACCAGCGGACAGGTTAAAATTCACCCGGGCGATAAATTCATGGCCACCTACAAATACTGGTTAGAGAATGTGAAAGACTGGTGCATCAGCCGCCAGTTGTGGTGGGGCCAACAGATCCCGGCGTTTTATGCACCTGACGGAACGTTTGTAGTTGCTGAAACAAAAGAACAGGCTCTTGAAGAAATCAACAGGCAAAAAGCACAAGGCATTAATAAATCCGCAACAGCCATTGACCATTCACCATTCACCATTGACCAGTTAACGCAGGACGAAGACGTGCTCGACACCTGGTTCTCATCGTGGTTATGGCCTATTGAAGTGTTTAAAGGCATTACCCATCCCGGCAATGCAGATATCAAATACTACTACCCTGGTTCGGTACTGGTTACCGGGCAGGATATCATTTTCTTTTGGGTGGCCCGTATGATCATGGCCGGCATGGAATACATGAACGAAAAACCGTTCAGCGATGTGTATTTTACCGGTATGGTGCGCGATAAACAGGGGCGCAAAATGAGCAAGAGCCTGGGTAATTCACCCGATCTGCTTGAGCTGATCGATAAATACGGCGCCGACGCGGTTCGCTTTGGCATTATGATTTCTTCACCCGCCGGTAACGACCTGTTGTTCGATGAAACCTCGCCCGAACAGGGACGCAAATTCAATAACAAAATATGGAATGCGCTGAAGCTGGTGAAGATGTTTGAAGGAAAGCAATCGGCAGGCATTGCACAATCGCCAAAGAGTAGTTTTGCTGTTCAATGGTTTGAGAACAGATTAAATGAAGTAAAAACTGAGGTAGAAAAGTTATATAAAGATTTCAAACTCAGCGAAGGATTAAAAACCCTTTACTCGCTGATATGGACCGATTTCTGTAGCTGGTACCTCGAGTGGGTAAAGCCCGAAATGGACCAGCCGATAGATAAGGAGGTATACGAGAAAACGGTAGCGTTCTTTACCGAACTGATGCAATTGCTGCATCCTTATATGCCCTTCGTGACCGAAGAAATTTATCATTTGCTGGCCGAAAGAACCGAAGACCTTTGTGTAAAGCAATTTACACCTGCACAACCTGTAAGTGCAGCGGTTTTACAACAGGGTCAGCTACTGCAGGATGTGATCACCGGTTTGCGCGATGCCCGCGTTAAAAACCAGATCAAATCGAAAGAGCCGGTTAAATTGTTCATCCAGGCTTCCGACATACAATTATACAATGCCATCGAAGCCATTTTAAGCAAACAGGTGAATGCCGAACAAATTAGTTTTGTTACTAATACTGTTCCCAATACCATTACGGTAGTAATTGGCAAAGACAAGTTTTATATCGAAAGCGAAAAACCTGTTGATACCGGTGCGCATAAAGATGAATTGTTAAAAGAGCTCGATTACCTGAAAAAATTCCTCGATTCAGTTAACAAAAAGTTAAGTAACGAACGCTTCGTACAATCTGCGAAGCCTGATGTCGTTCAATACGAGCAAAAGAAAAAACTGGATGCTGAAGCAAAAATCAGGGTTATTGAAGAAAGCCTTTCAAACCTCTAAACAAAAAGCTACCTGCACAATAATAAAAAGCATACTGCTGTTGGCGGTATGCTTTTGCATTTTTAAACCGGCCTGTGTAGCGCAAAAGGTAAATATCGATCAGCAGGTGCTGCTTGAAATGATGGAGCACCGCCATGATGGCGCCGTAAACGTATATCAGAAAATTTCCAACACTACACAGGCTGTAGGCATACTGGTACCGGTTACCGTTTTGGCTACAGGTATTATAAAAAATGACAACGCCACCATAAAAAAAGGTATATATATAGCAGAAAGTGTAGCCGCAGCTGAGCTGGTAACCTTCGCTCTGAAATATTCCATTAAACGGCAGCGGCCATTTCAAGCGAATCAGTCTATTATTTCAGCCAGTTCAGGCGCCGCCGGTACGCCTTCTTTTCCTTCGGGACATACGTCAGAAGCTTTTTCTACCGCTACTTCGTTAACCCTGGCTTATCCCAAATGGTATGTGGCCGTGCCCGCTTATGTGTGGGCAGCCTCGGTGGGGTATTCACGCATGTACCTGGGTGTACATTACCCCAGCGATGTACTGGCCGGTGCAGTCATCGGCGCCGGCAGTGCCTGGCTCATGTACAAGGCCAATAAATGGTTGTTTAAGAAAAAACCCGAGCTGAGAACGCAGTTTTAAATAATAAGTAAATAAGTACTACATATCAGACCTTCCTGCCAGGAGGCCCATTGACTATAGACCATTCACGATTGACTATTGACAATTGACCATTCACCATTGACCACTTTGTTCACTAAATTCGGTTAATAAATAGTTAACCCGGCTAACGCGTGTATTACAATCTTTCCTGTATCGTTAACTTATCAGGTTAAGAAAAATTCACCACTACTTAAACCAACCAACCCATGCGTTTGTCTTTGCTTGCCTATAAAAATTTATCCGGCTCTTTTATCATAAAAAGCATATTGCTTATGGCAGTATGCTTCTGTTTTTTAAAACCCGCTGCACTGGCGCAAAAAAAGCCCGGCCTCGATTTACAGGTCGAAATAGAAATGATGGAAAACCGGCACGAAGAACCCATGGAATTCTATCAGCATATATCCAATTCAACCAACTATATAAGCATGCTGGTACCGTTATCGGTGATGGGCGTCGGCATTGCCCGTAATGAAAAGATCACTATTAACAAGGGAATATATATGGCCGAAACGCTGGTTGCCTCTTCGCTGATAACATGCGGCCTGAAATATACTTTTAAAAGGCAACGGCCTTTTCAGGCAGATCCATTTATTGTACAGGCCAGTCCGGGTGGAGGACCATCCTTTCCATCAGGACATACTTCCGAAGCCTTTGCCACGGCAACTTCATTAACACTATCGTATCCCAAATGGTATGTAGCGGCCCCCGCTTATGCATGGGCTGCAACAGTAGGTTATTCACGCATGTATTTGGGCGTGCATTATCCCAGCGATGTAATCGCCGGCGCAATAGTAGGCGCAGGCAGCGCATATCTTATGTTTAAGGTTAACAAGTGGCTTCATAAAAGAAATTAAAAATTAGAAATGACAAATAAGAAATGAAAAAATATGAAACCGCAGGTTTTATCCTTTTTCATTTTTCATTTAAAATTTTTCATTTCTCATTTCCTATCGTCCTAACAAATTAACCGGCAATATAAACTCCCACTGATTGGGGCCAAGCCCTTCGAGCGCACCATCATGTAAATGGCTGTACCGAATGCCAAAGCTTACCGGGTATTCGTTCCACCATTTGGTATCGAAGTATATTTCACCGCCATTCGAACGCAATTGCAAATGCCGGTTATTACGGTAAAATTTCAGATCGGTATAGTCGTAAAACGCATTGGCGCGCACCCGCAAAAAGTAAACAATGTTACCAATCCCAAATTCGGGATATACCAGCGGAAAATGGTAGTTCACCCCCACCTTCCACATTTGGGGAATATTGTACTGGTTAACGGCCAGGTATCCTCTTGATATGGGAAAACTGTTCGAAAAGCTGTAATCGCCAACAGTATCACGTAGCTGATAAGCGCCTGTTACAACAAGGTTATGAGTTAAAGCAAGGCCCGGTAAATACAGCGATCCGCTGTTAAGCCACTGAAAGCCGCTGATATTATAATCGGTAATAATTCTGTAACGTGATAAAAATGTAGCGCCAAAACGCGGATAAATATTCATACGCGTTGCCTGCGACTGCATGGTATAGGTTAATGACCCATCGATAAAATTAAACTGGAAGTCGGAGTACCTGTTTTTGGTAATGCCGGTAAAATTTACCTGATGACGGTTGAACCCGGCCGATATGCTCAGCCGCCGCGAATACCTGCCGCCTGTAAAAGTAAATGGCAATTGTATTCCCAAACGCCCGTTCAGCTCGTTCCATCGTCTGTACGGACTATCCGTTTCCTTACGATCGAATGTTTCGTCAACACCCAGTGTAACATAGGGAAACCAGGCCCCGTAAATAGCCGTTGCTCCTACTTCTTTAAACTTTTCATCGGTATTATAGTTGAAGTATATTTCGGTTTGCAACGTGTTCAGCACATTTTCGCCCACAATCGAAAATGTGTAATCGGGATCGCTGATATAAGGCCGCCAGCTATGAAAATGAATAAGGTGAAACGATTTGTGATACCGGCTGATGGTATAGGGTCGCGAAGTATCAACCGGCACGGGATGATCGGCCTGTAAGGCAGCTATCTTATAGCTGAACAGGGGGCCGGTAAAGTCATCAGCACTCACCGGTTGCCATGAAGCAGCTGTAACCGGCTCCTGTACAAAATGGTAACCTGCAGCCGTAAACGCTGTGTAAATTGCTTTGCCATTGAGGGTGCTGAACTGGTAATTACCGGTTCCTGTATTTGACGGTGTATTTACATGGTACAGCTTTTTATCGATCAGGGCAAACAATTGATCGCGCTGACCATACGATGCCGAAAACGTAATGGTATCGCCCCGTACCGAAGGAAAATCGAGCACCGTGTTTGAATAAGGCACCAGCTCTTCAACCGCGCCGCTTTGCAAATTAACCAGGCCAAGCGTCATAAGTCCGCTGCCGTTGCGAATGGCGGCTACTACCGTATGCTGATCATAGAATTTCGGATGTGAATAGAACAACTGACCGGGGTTGGGTACTTTTTTCAGTATGGCACCCGAAGCATCGAGCACATGCAGGGCGCTTTTACCACCGGGCTGCACATCAACCGCTACAATGCTTTTTCCATCGGCCGAAATATCGGGCGAAAAATAGTACGATCGGTGTGATATGGTTTGCTGCTGATGCGTTTTGATATCAAACACCTTTAACACGCTGTAATCTTTCCAGGCCCAGCGCAGATCGGCCTCATAGGCTGCGTATACGATTTTACCATTGCGATACGAAAAATAACTATCAAGCGAAATATCTTTTGTTCTAAGTCTGGTATCGGCGCCGGTACTCAAATTGCGCATATAAAATACCGGTATCTTTTTATAACTGCTTTTTACCAGCACTACCCTGTTTTCATCAACGAACTGCGGAAACTCTTCGTCACCTGCAAAATGAGTTTGTTGCTGCGTCCAGTTATTTACTGCATCAGATTGGCCGGTAGTAACAAACGATTTAAAATACTGCATGCCATCGTTCCTGAAATTTTTGTAACTGGTATGGCTGTATCTTTTTATGGCCTGCTGAAAGGGATAAAATATGCCGTCATAGCGAACGGCATCATCGGTTACATTTTTCCAGAAGTCGGGCCCGTATTTATCACGGCCATAAGCCACCTGCATATAGCCCAGCCGGTAATGGTCGGGCACAAAATCGCGCAATGAACCATTGCGCAGCTTCATCCATGAATAATTTTTATTGGCAAGCCATAATGAGCGGTAATCGTTAAAGAAAAAAGGCAAACGGCCGCGGCCCTGCCGGCTTTTGAGTGTTTCCTGAAAAACGGCATCGCCTTCCCAGAACCAGTTGGGCACAGCGGCACTGTTGGCAAGGGCCAGGCCTTCTTCGCCAAATAAATAATAGGCTATTTTCGATACGCCCTTGCGAAAATTATTGTATTGCTGTACGTGGCGATATTCATGCAGCGCCAGCGAATGGTACCAGGGTGTACTGCCCAGATCAAAACTGTTTTGGGGCGGCATCAGGTGAAATTCACTGCGCCAGGGGCCCAGCCCCACATAGGCATTTGAAATAGTGGTTTGCGGCTGTAACACGATACTGATCTTGTGAATGCGACTTCCAATGGTAGGAGATGTTTGCGCTCCTAACTGCTGAATCGTAGTGGCAATATCGGCCGCTTCACTTTCGAGGCTCATACCGGCCGGAAAAATAACCCGCAATGTATCGGTATTTATCTGGTTCCATTTTGTTGAAGGGGGATGTCCGCCAAACTGCTGCGCATTCAAAAAACTACAAACCGGTATCAGGCAAAAAAGAAGAAACGGTTTTCTCATTACTTGGTTTTATTAAAAATGCTGAACGCAAAACGCTTAATGCGAAACGCAAAATGCAATACGCTAACACCGGTTCAGGCGTTTAGCGTTAAGCTTTCAACGTTCAGCTTTCAAATTAAATCTTTTTTTGTGTTTATAGCAGCATTTAATAAACGCATTTGGTAAGGGAGATGTTAAGGTGGTTACCAGTTACCAGTTACCAGTTGCCGGTTGCCGGTTTGCAGTTTGCCAATTGCCTATTGTAGCTCTTGTCGCCTTGTTTCTTATTGCCTTGTCGCCTCGTTGCCTTTTTCTTACTTTTGAAACATGTTATCCTTACTTGCCCTTGCTGTAGCGCCGGGTGTGGCTATTGCCGTTTACATTTATTCGAGAGATAAATATGACCGGGAGCCACTTAAACCTTTGCTTATTTCCTTTCTGTTGGGAATGGTAGCTACAGCGCCTGCAATAATTATTCAGGGCAGTTTAAAACCCATATTATACAAGCACTTTCCGGGATATACTGTTTGGTATTATGTTTTACTGTCATTTATTGTGGTGGCCTGCAGCGAAGAGGGTAGCAAATTCATGATGCTGCGAACCTATGCGTATCGCATCAAGGCATTTAACGAGCCGTTCGACGGCATTATTTATGCTGTTATGGTGGCCATGGGGTTTGCCACGCTTGAAAATATAGGCTATGTACTGAATTATGGTTTTAAAACGGGCATTTTACGCATGTTTTTATCGGTTCCATCGCATGGCGCTTTTGGCGTTTTGATGGGGTACCATGCCGGTAAAGCCAAGTTCGATCCCAAACATGGTATACAACATATGGCAAAAGGCATATTGCTGGCGATATTCTTTCATGGGGCATTCGATTTCTTTTTATTACTGCAGGGAAGTGTGCAGGTAAAGCAATATGTGTCGAATGGTTTATTGCTTACCGGTGCGCTGATAGCGTACTGGATCGCCATTCGTATATCTGTCAGGTCAATCCGTTTGCACGAAGCATTGTCGAAAGAAAGTTTTGAACAAAAAGAAAATTCAGTTAACGAAGTATAGTATTTTCGCCGGCTATGATAAAAATCCGTTTTGCAGGCCTTGAGGATCTTTCAACCATTGAACGGCTGGCGCGCGAAATATTTCCCGGCACGTACGGGCATATTCTGTCGGCAGAGCAGCTTGAGTATACGCTGAACCTTATCTACAGTCCTGATCCATTACAAAACCAGTTGCAGGATCAGCATCAAACGTTTGTGATTGCCGAAATCGATAACGAACCAATCGGGTTCGCATCGTGGTCGTTTATTGACGACAACGTTTGTAAGCTGCATAAGCTGTATGTGCATCAGAAAACCCAGGGCAAAGGAATTGGTAAAATGCTGGTTGAATTTGTGATTGATCAAATAAAACCGCAACAGGTAAAAACACTGCGCCTGCATGTAAACCGCTACAACAAAGCCCGTTTATTTTACGAAAAACTCGGCTTTACCGTAATGGCCGAAGAAGATATTGATATCGGGAATGGTTACTTTATGAACGATTACATTATGGATAAACCCCTTAGCCAATAGACAATAGACAACAAGCAATATGCAATTGCCAATTGCCCATTGCATATTGCTTATTGGTTGCTACTCGTTCTCCTTCCCCATCGCCGCCAGCTTCATTTTCTTAGCAACTTCAGAGCCCAGATACTTCTCGATTCTTCCTTCTACAAGATAAATAACCGGTGTAAGTATTAGCGCCATCAGGAATTTATAGGTATAATTCATTACGCCAATAGCCAGTATCTGCTGCCAGCTGAATATGCCCGAAAAAGCAATGAACAATACAATGTAGCTATCGACCAGCTGCGATATTATGGTAGAGCCCGTTGCCCGCAACCATACATACTTTTCGCCGGTGCGTTTTTTAATTTTATGAAATACCGTTACATCCACGATCTGACTTACCAGAAACGCCACCAGACTACCAATGATAATACGCATGCCCTGTCCGAATATACTGTCAAAGGCATTTTGCATATCGGGCACGCCCTGCTTTGTTTTGCTGGTGATCCAGAAATCGGCCGCCGGCACACGAATGGCCAGATAAAACATCAAAAAAGCATAGGAAATAAGGCATACAGCAGTAATACTTATCCTGCGAACAGCTTTAGGGCCGTAATATTCATTAATGATGTCGGTCATTACAAACTCAAGGGGCCACAATAATACTCCACAGGTAAGCGTAAAAGCCAGTCCCGATTGACCGAACATAGTTATATTGGCAGGATGTGTGCCCAGCAACTTTTCAAGCGAAAACAATTTGGTGCCTATACATTCGGCGATCAGGGCATTGGCAACAAAAAAAGCTGTAAAAAAAACAAAAAGCCGGGTCGGTTTATCCTTTACAATAGCATGGATCATTTTATAAAAAGTATTAGCTCAGGAATTAAAAAGAGAAAATTAGTAATAATCAGCCATCGCGGAAAATGTTTCCACACCGCCTTACCACGCAATATAAAAATGAGAAGTACGATGTTCACCACCATATTTAGCAGAAATGCGATTAAAACGCCCAAAATGAGCACCAGTGACACGAAATGTCCCTGTTGCCCCTCCTTCAGAACAGGATAATAACGCATAATCCATACAAATACAAAGCAAACATTACAAATAAAAGCTACCCGACTGAAAAATATTAAACTTTGCATATAGTCAAGTTGCTGTAAAATTGCATTATTTTGCCCAACTATTAATTTTTTGCAATAATGAAGAAAACACTCTGGCAGCAGGTAATGCCCCATCTGATATCCATTGCCATTTTTTTAATAGTGGCTTTATTCTTTTGTAAACCGGCTCTGGAAAGTGATGTGGTGATGAAGCAGAGCGATATTACCAATTGGGAGGGCATGAGCCACCAGTCGTTTCAATACAAAGAAAAGCATGGCCGGTTTCCTTTATGGGCAACAAGTATGTATGCCGGTATGCCGGGTTACCAGTTTGCCATGGATGGCCCGTGGACGCCGCTGGGTATAGTAGGTACCATCATGCAGCTGGGTCTTCCCAAACCCATCAACCTTTTCTTTCTGGCAAGTGTATGTTTTTATATTCTGTGCATGTGCCTGCGCATACGCCCCTGGGTGGCAGTTATCGGCGGCCTTGCCTTTGCCTACAGCAACACCTTCCCTATTTTTATTGCCGCGGGGCACGATACGCAGATGTTTGCCCTCGCTTACGCCCCTGCCGTACTGGGAGGTATCCTTTTATTATTCGATAAAAAATATATCAGCGGATTTATTCTTACCGCTTTATTTACCGGACTGCAAATTCAGCAGGGCCACCAGCAGGTAAGCTTTTATCTGTTCCTCATTACCGGCATCATGTGCCTGGCATATCTGATCAACGGATTTCGCACCAAAACACCCGGCACCGCACTGAAAGGAATTGGCATTGCCGTAGCGGCCGGTCTTATTGGTGTAATGATCAATGCCGTTTCGCTACTCACCGTGTACGATTATTCGAAACAATCGAAAAGAGGCGGTATGCTGGTGATGGACGAAAGAGCAAAATCAAACGACGTTGTAAGCAATAATAAAACAAAAGGTCTGAGTAAAGAATATGCCTTTCAGTGGAGCTATGGCCGTTCAGAAACATTCACCCTCATGTTTCCCGGTGTAATGGGATATGGATTGACCGGTTCAGTACGCGATAACGAATCGTTCGAGTTTCCCAAACTCGATGAAAACTCAAAACTGGCGAAGTATATCACCGAAAAATTAAATGCGCCTGAAGACCAGGCCGCCGAATTTGCCATGCGGCAAAGCGGTAGTTTATATTGGGGCGATCAGCCCGGCACTTCAGGCCCTATTTATTTAGGCGCCGTAATTTGCCTGCTATTCATTTTTGCCATGGCATACCTCGAAGGCCCGCACAAATGGTGGATTTTAACATCCGCTATTCTGGGTGTTTTACTGGCCATGGGTAAACATTTTGCCGCCTTGAACTATTTTCTGTTCGATCATTTTCCCTTATACAACAAATTCAGGGTGCCTACCATGGCCCTCGAAATGACCGTACTGGTAGTGCCTGTTGGCGTAGCCCTCGCATTGGAAAAACTATTGGCGAACCCGGTTATTGATCTGAAAAAATTAAAACTAACCGCTATTATAACCGCTGCGGTATTTGTGATAGCAGGATTATTGTATTTCACTTCAGATTACGGCAACGAAAACACAAAACGTACTGCGGCCATTACCCGGGCTTTCACGTCCGGCAATCCCAACCTCAGGGCAAGTATGGATAGTATCAATAGCCAATATGAGCCGTTTGCCGATAACCATGTTTACGAAAACTTTTTATACCAGACAAAGGGTGATGCAACTATGGCACGCGGCATGTTAACCGCCCTGCGTCAGGACCGTCAATCAGCATTTGGATCAACCATACTGCGTTCCCTGATATTTGTGCTGTTAACCATGGGCGTTGGATTTTTGTATATCAAAAAGAAAATAAACGCGGGGATTATGCTGGCCGGTATAGGTTTGCTAACCGCTATTGATCTGCTTTCGTTCGATAGCAATTACCTCAACAGGTTTTACTTCGACAGCAAATCAACTTATGAAGCCAGCGAGTTTCCGTTAACACCCGCCGATCAGGAAATTTTAAAAGATACCGATCCCAACTTCCGCGTGCTGAATACAACAGTAGGCGATCCGTATACAACCGATTCGCATACTTCGTACTATCATAAGTCGATCGGTGGGTACCACCCTGCACGCCTGGGCATTTACGACGATTTAATCGCCTATCAGCTATCGTCGTCACCCAATCCGGGCGTACTGAACATGCTCAATACAAAATATCTTATCGAGGCGAACCAGCAAGGCAACAATGTTCAGGCCGTTCGCAATCCGGGCGCACTGGGCAATGTTTGGTTTGTAAACAATATAAAATTCGTACACGGACCGGTGGAAGAAATGAAGGCGATGAACAACTTTAATCCTGCCACCGATGCCATTATCGATGATACTTTTAAAGGCCAGTTTAGCGGATTTACACCGGCTGATAGCACAGCCACTATTAAGCAGGTTGAATTCGATAATGAGGCCATCAAATACGAAAGCAACAGCAACAGTGCTCATGCTGCCGTGTTCAGTGAAATATATTATAAAGACTGGAACGCCTATATCGACGGCAAACCGGCTGTATATGCAAAAGCCAATTATGTATTACGCGCATTGATGGTACCTGCCGGCAAGCACACCATTGAATTTAAGTTTGAACCAAAAATTTATAACACCGGCTATACGCTTAGTTCTGTAGCTGCATGGATACTCACGCTGCTGATGCTGGGCTATGTTGTATGGCTGTTGCGTCCGCTGATCAGTAAAAAAGTTGTAAGTAGTAAGTCGTAAGTAATAAGTTACAGTTTCACGTTGCCGGTTACCGGTTACCGGATACCTGGTAACCGGTAACCGGCAACAATTCTCTATATGTCTTCATCGAACACCAGTAAAGGAATAGCCATTGTTATTATCACCTATAACCGGCCGAACGATGCGCTGGAGCTGGCGCAAAATATAAGCCGGTTGCAAAACATATCGGCACTGGTACAGGAGGTTATTTTTATCAACAATAAGTCGTCGGAGAGTTATGCGGCGCTTGAACAGTTCATTCAGCAGCACCCCGAAATTCCGTTACGGTATCATGTCACCACCGAAAACCTGGGCGTTTCGCGCGGACGGAATTATGCCATTCAGCAAAGTACAGCCGATGTAATGGTTTTTCTCGACGACGATGCTCTTTTTGAAAACGAGGATGCCCTGTTGCAGGTACAGCAGTTATTTAATCAACCTGCACCGGATTCTGATAACCGGCCTACAGGGATTGTATCGTTTAAAGTGTTTTATTACGATAACCACCAGCTGCAGCAAACCGCTTTTCCGCATAAACAATTTGAGCAACGTAAGCACCTGCATCATTTCAACACAGGATATTTTGTAGGCTGCGCTCATGCCATACACCGCGATGTATTTGAAAAAACCGGCTACTACCCCACCAATTTTTTTTATGGCATGGAAGAATACGACCTTAGCTATCGTGCCATCGGGGCAGGGTTTAAAATCGTTTACGACGACCGGGTTGTTATTCTGCATAAAGAATCGCCCCTTGGCCGAATGCCCAATAAAGACAAGCTCCGGGGCATGTGGGTGAATAAAACCAGGGTGGCGTGGAAGTATTTATCCATCATTTATTTTTTTACCACCGCTTTTTTATGGAGCATCGAATACCTGCGCAAAAGCGGTTACCACTTTCGGGGATGGCTGAAGGGTTGGAAAGAAATTATGCATATACCATCTACTGAAAAAAGAACGCCGGTGGGTACGCAGGGGCTTGCTTATCTTAAAAGGGTGCAGGCACGTATGTGGTATTAAAGTGTTGCAAGTTGCAGGTTACAAGTTACAAGTTGAAAAGTTGCCATCCGTGAAACCTGTAACCTGCAACAGTATTTTATTTATATCCAAACCGTGCTAAAAATTCATCCTTACGCCTTGTAGCTACCTCAATCATAGCGTTATCGCTCATTTCGATCGCACCTCCCCTGCCCTTGTGGTATTTCTTTACATAATTCAGGTTAATGATGTGCGAGTTATGAATACGGAAGAAAATATCTTCAGGCAATATCTCTTCATATTCCTTGATGATCCTCGATGAAATATATTTCTGTCCCTCGGTTGTATAAACATGTGTGTAACCGCCCTTGGCTTCGAACCGGATGATATCTGACAATAACACAAACACTAAACCGTCGTTACACGGCAGGGCAATTTTTTGTAAAGAAGCGTTTGGTTTGTTGATATTGAACAACAGGTTTTGCAGCTGCTGGTTAATATTTTTAAACCTGATGCGCTCTTTCGCTTTGCGTACGGCCGTTTTAAGTTCGTCGATACTAACAGGTTTTAACAGGTAATCGAGCGCGCTGTATTTAAACGCTTTTAGTGTGTAATCGTCAAAAGCGGTAATAAAAATAATTTCAAAATTAACGGGCATGATCCGGTCAAGCAGGTCAAATGCATTCCCATATGGCATTTCAATATCAAGGAATACCAGGTCAGGATTTTTTTCATGGATCAGGGGAATGGCTGTTTCTGCACTTATAGCTTCTCCCAAAATCTTTACCTCAGGGCAACTTTCCTCCAGTAGTCCATTTAGTATCCTGATATTTTTGGGTTCATCGTCAACAATCAAGGCGTTTATCATACGGCAAAGAAAAATAATTATATTAAAAAACGGGAAAACTTATTGTAACTCTGGTTCCCAATGCATTATGTAGGTCATCTTCAAGATCCTCAATTTGCATGCTAATTTCATGCTCATTGTTCTTATTTAACATCGTAATTCGTTCAGCCGTTAAGGATAAACCCTTAGACTGATATTCGATCGGCGAAATGCTTTTAAACCGCATGGCCGCTTTTCTTCCTATACCATTATCCTCTAACACACAAATGAGATGATTATTTGTTTTTTTTACACAAATTATTACTTTTCCCTCTTTATCTTTCCTGTAACGCAAACCATGCCGCACACTATTTTCAACAAATGGCTGCAAAATCATGGGCGGAATATAATAATCTTCAGGATTCACATCTTCTGAAATTTGTACCGACCATGAAAAGGCGTTTTCCAAACGCGTTTTTTCGAGGTCAAGGTAATTGCTCAGGTAATCCAGCTCTTCTTCCAGCGTAATTTCTACCTTTGATGAAAAATCAAGTGTTTGCCTGATCAGCCGCGAAAAGCCGCTTATAAATTTATTCGCCCCTGCAATATCGGCATCCATCACATATTGTTGAATCGAATTCAGGCTGTTGAATATAAAGTGGGGATTCATTTGCGCTTTCCGGGCAAGTTGCTCCAGTTCGCCAATTCGTTTATTAACGGCTGTTTTTTCCTGTTCTCTGCGCCGGATACGTGAAATGATAAGCCATACCAGCGAACCGGTGCCAGCCAGAAAGAACAACACAACGAGTATATGGAACCAGGTTTTTTCCCATGTTAATTGTTCAATCATGAACCGGGCGCTGATTATTTTACTATACACATCGAACTTATTGATCGCCTGCACCTGTAATTCATAATCACCCGATGGCAAGGTAGGATAGCTTAAAAAAGTCTCCCTGGTTTCTTTCCAATTGCTGTCTAACCCCAGCAAACGGTACCGGTATCGTATATCACCGGCCGATTTATAGGATATCCCCACATAGTTAAAACGCAGGTTATTTTTTACATGAGGTATGGCAGCAGGGAACTCACTGCCATAAAACAATTTGCCTGCCACGGTAACATCGGTAAACAACAGATCGCAGCGCGATTCCATATTCATCTTTCGTTCGTCAAAAACCGTAACGCCCTCCGGGGTGCCTGCAAATACTTTGTTGCCCGCAACACACAATGCGTTGATCACATCAGAAGGCAAACCTTCAGTAGTTGTAAATCTTTTTATGGTATACCGGTTGCCGGTAAATTCAATTTCATTCAGCCCTTTATCGCTACCCACCCATACGGTGCTGCCGTTGCACACAACAGAGCGGCATATATTACTCGTTAATCCGTTTTGCCGGGTTATGTGTGTAATTATCTGTCCGTTTTTATATCCTATCAGCCCTTCATCATATGTACCAACCCAAAGCACATTGCTGGCATCGTGATCGATGGTCGAAATACGGTTGCGCATCAGCGGAACTTTGTCGCCTTCGAATTTTGTCGTTCCATCAGGCAAATAACTATATAAACCGTACAAGGTGCCAATATAAATGGTATCGTTTACAACATGCACGCTTGTACCCCGATCGTCCCTGATAATGGTTCTGTTCAGGCTTTCGGGGTCATATAAAAAAACGCCCTGGCTGCATGCCACCAGTATTTTATTATGATAGATCTCTAGTGATTTAACGCCCAGATTTGGGATTGTCTTCTTCAATTTATAGTCGGCAGCCATTCTCGCAACCATAAAGTTTGTTCCCACAATAATATCGTTGCCAAGGGTTCGGATACCAAAAACCGGATCAATACCATAATTAAAGTTGGCAATATGCTCCCTGTCGGGCATGCCTGTTACAGCATTTAGGGGATACATGAGGTTGATATCGGAACCTACCAGAATCGACTGTTTATATTTTTCCAGGCAATAAACCGGTTGCTGCTCGCCATTTTTTTTAGTGATCTTTATATTCATCAATGCGGCGGAATGTAACCGGTAAACACCCCGGCCCACCGTAGTTATCCAGATGTTGCCTTCCGAATCTTTCATTGAACTGGAAACCGATACGCCCTTTAAAAAATGAAGAGGACTATCAACGTTGTTTAAATTATACATAGTTGCCCCCACTCTTGTACATAGCATAAAGGTGGTATCATCTAACATGGTATAATTTACCGGTCCCTTTGGCAAGAGAAATTGCACCTGTTTTCCGTTACCCAACGACAAGGCACTTATATGTAGCGTATCGCTTCGATAGACCACGCGGTTTGGCGTAATCACCGACATATTAAAATGTATGGTATATAAAGAGATCGTTTTAAACAGCGAAAAACGGTTATTGCGGAACTCAAAGATCCGGTTTCTTTCCATTACCCAAAATGCACCGTTTATATTACGGCCAATCGATGTAACATATTTAATGGCTTCGTTGTTAATTTTTTGAATAGTAACCACTTCGCCGTTGGCTTTTATCAAATGAAGCCGGTTTTCTTCCTGCATTAACAGATTACCGTCCGCGTCTTCAGCAAAATGCACTACATACGTACCTATATGAATACGTTTTAGAGCAGAATCGTTATACTGGTTATAAATGCGGCCCTTATAATAGTAACAGATCGTTTTTCTGAAAGGAGCAATCCATACCCTGCCTTTAGAATCGGTAAACAATTTTATCACTTCATTGTCGGGCAACCCATCTTCACGGGTGAAGTTTTTAAAATGGGTGCCATCGAAACGGGTTAAACCCGATTCGGTACCAAACCACATAAATCCCTCTTTGTCCTGCGTCAGGCAATGCACGGTACTACCCGCCAGGCCATCTTTGCTATCGTAACGGGCATAGGCATACTCCTGTGCATGCACCGGTGGCAGCCACACACAAAAAAATACAATGATCAAAATACATTTTATCATACTCATACTACCGGAAAAATTAGTGTAACCCGCGTTCCCAGCGGGTTTTGATGCTCATCTTCCAGATCATCGATCTGCATGGTTATTTTATGCGGGTTATCTTTATTTAACATGGTTATACGCTCGGCGGTTAACGACATACCCTTCGACTGGTATTCGATGGGATTGGCGCTTTTGTATTTCAATGCGGCTTTACGGCCTACACCATTATCTTCCAGCACACAAATCAAAAAACCATGTTCGTTTTTGATGGTCACTGTTACCTTCCCTTCTTTATCTTTCCGGTATCGCAATCCGTGCCGCACACTGTTTTCAACAAAAGGTTGCAATATCATTGGCGGAATAAAATATTCCGCCGGATGTACATTGGGATCTATTGTTACCGACCAGGAAAATGCATTTTCAAGCCGCGTTTTCTCCAGCTCGAGGTAATTGGTTAAATAGTCCAGCTCTTCGGCAAGACTTATTTCGGGTTTCGACGAAAAATCGAGCGTTTGCCTGATGAGCCGCGAAAAGCCTGCAATAAACTTATTAGCCCCCACGATATCGGTATCCATCACATATTGCTGAATTGAATTAAGACTGTTAAAAATAAAGTGAGGGTTCATTTGCGCTTTGCGGGCCAGTTGTTCCAGATCGAAGATGCGTTTGCTGATGATCGATTTTTCACGTTCGCGGTTACGTATGCGGCTAATGATCAGTAATACCAGCAAAGTTGTTATGGCCAAAAATATAAAACCGGCCAGCAACTGAAACCAGGTTTCTTCCCACAACAATTTTTGTATAGAGAATTTTGACGCGATCAGCTTACTATTTACATCGAACTTATTAGTGGCCTGTAACTGCAGCTCATATTCGCCCGATGGCAATGTTGGATAGCTTAAAAAAGTTTCACGCGTTTCTTTCCAGGCGCTGTCTACCCCCAGTAACCGGTACCGGTAGCGTATATCCCCCGCCGATTTATAGGATATGCCTACAAAATCGAACCGGATGTTATTTTTTTTATGGGGCAATTCAACCGGCATTTCATCGGGATAATACGATTGCCCGCTGATGGTAATGTTAGTGAAATGCAGATTGCACTGCGACTCGCTGTTTATTTTTTGTTCGTCAAAGAAAGTAACCCCTTCGGTAGTGGCTACAAATACCTTATTATCTTCAACATACAGGGCATTGATCACATTCGAGGGCATTCCATCGCCTGTGGTAAATTTTTTTACCCGGTAATCGCCTGTACCAATGTTAATCCTGTTTAAACCCTGGTCGGTGCCCACCCACAACGATTGTTTATTTAAAAAAATAGTGCGACAGGTATTACTGGTTAATCCATTTTGCTGATTGATGCGTGCAACCACCTGTTCATTTTTCCAACCGATAATACCTTCGTCGTAGGTGGCGATCCACAATATATCGTTACTGTCGCGTGCAATGGCCGTGATGCGGTTTTGAAAAACAGGGTTTTTATCGCCCCAATACTCTACTTTTCTGTTTGGATACCTGCAATACAAACCTGCCAGCGTTCCTATAAAAATAGTGTCCCCGGCAGCAAATACCGTGGTAGCCCTTTCGTGCCAGATGGTATCGGTTACTACAAACCGGTCAGGGTCTACGACCAACGCACTTTTATTAGTAGATATCAGCAGTTTGTTTTTCCAGGCAAAAATTCCTTTAACGGTACATTTAATTCTTTTTTGAGGGGTAAAGTCGGGAGCCATTTTATAAAGGCCCGAACTGGCGCCATAGAAAACGTTGTTGTGGTCATTTACCCATAGCGAATGAATAGGTATTGTTTGAGCCCCGTTGATCCTGTTAATGATCTTTTCAGGTTTTGAGGTTTCTTTATTCAGCAGGTATAACGAGTTCATATCCTGCCCAACCAATATAGTATTTTTATAACAGCCTAACGACAATACCTGGTGGTTGTTACGGTTGATATCAAATAGCAGGTTCTTGATAAAGGGCGAGTTCAACCGGTATATTCCTTTACCAAGCGTGCTGAACCAGGTATTTCCTTCACTATCCCTGAATATATTCGATACATGCAGGCCCGGTAAATACTGAACACTATCATGGTTGCTGATAGTATATATCCATGCTCCCTTTGTAGTACATAAACCAACCTGATTGTTATCGATAACACATAAATTGGTAAATTCTTCGGTAGTAGGAAAGCGAATGGTTTGTGAAGTACCAAGCGACCGGGCAGTGATCTGGCTGCCTGAACTACGCCATATCATGGCTTTGTCGGTAATAGAAAAATACATAAAATGAGGGTAATCATACCGCAGGGTATCCCACAACCTGAGCCGCTTGTTATTCAGATTATACAACCTGTTACGCTCCACAATCCAAAAGCCGCCTTCGGCGCTTTTTCCAACTGTACTTATATAAGGAAATGAACTATTATCGATTTTATCGATAGTTACTACGCTTCCGCCCGGTTGTATTAAATGCAGCCGGTCGATTTCCTGCAGTAAAATATTTCCCTGTGCATCTTCGGCAATGTGAACGATATTTTCGTTTACATGTATCTTCTTCAATACCGGATCATTGTCCTGGTTATAGATCTTTCCTTTATAATAGTAACAAATAGCTTTTTTAAATGGCGCTCCCCATACCCGCCCTTTTGAATCGGCTAATATTTGTATTATTTCATTATTGGGCAGCCCATCTTCTTTTTTAAAGTTTTTAAAATGCGTGCCATCAAAACGGCTTAAACCGGTTTCGGTGCCAAACCATAAAAAACCATCTTTGTCCTGCGTGATGCAATAAACGGTTGACCCGGCCAGCCCGTCTTTGCTGTCGTAACGGGTATAACCAAACTCCTGGGCTGCAACATGCAGCAGTCCCAGACAAAAAAATACAATCAATACAACAAGTCGGTTTATTTGTATCATAGAAGCGGAAAGCTTAGGGTAACCCGTGTTCCCAACGGATTTTGTTTTTCGTCTTCAAGATCATCGATGGTCATCGTTATTTTTTGCGCATTATCTTTATTCAGCATGGTTATACGCTCGGCGGTTAACGACATGCCTTTCGACTGATACTCTATGGGGTTGGCGCTCTTGTATTTCAAAGCGGTCTTACGTCCCACCCCGTTATCTTCCAGTATGCATATCAGAAAATCATTTTCTTTTTTTATGATTACCGAAACTTTTCCTTCTCTGTCTTTTCGGTACCGCAACCCGTGCCGAACGCTGTTTTCAACAAAAGGCTGTAATATCATCGGCGGAATAAAGTATTCTGCCGTATTCACATCGGGCGCTACTGATACCGACCAGCTGAACGCATCCTCAATCCGTGTTTTTTCAAGTTCGAGGTAATTGGTCAGATAATCCAGCTCTTCGGCAAGACTTATTTCAGGTTTCGACGAAAAATCGAGCGTTTGCCTGATCAGCCGCGAAAAGCCTGAGATAAATTTATTGGCCCCCACAATATCGGCATCCATTACATATTGCTGAATCGAGTTCAGGCTGTTAAAGATAAAATGGGGATTCATTTGCGCTTTACGGGCCAGTTGTTCCAGTTCGCCGATGCGTTTATTGATAGCAGTTTTTTCCTGTTCACGTTTGCGTATACGATATATGATCAAAAACACTAATACTACTGTGAGCACCAAAAACAGAAATGCCATGAGCAGTTTGATCCAGGTTTCTTCCCACAACAATTTCTGAATAGTAAAACGGGCCGTAACCAGGCTGCTATACACATCGAATTTATTAATGGCCAGCAATTGTAACTGATAATCGCCCGAAGGCAGCGTGGGATAGCTTAAAAAAGTTTCACGCGTTTCTTTCCAGGAGCTGTCTAACCCCAGCAACCGGTACCGGTAGCGTATATCCCCGGCCGATTTATAGGATATACCTGCAAAATCAAACCGGATGTTATTACTGCTATGCGGCAGATTCACCGGCATATCATCGGGGTAAATCGATTGTCCGCTGATGGTAATGTTGGTGAACCGCAGATCGCAATGCGATTCACTGGTTATTTTCTGATCGTCGAAAATGGTAACTCCTTCAGGCGTGCCAACAAAAACTTTGCTCCCTTCAACATATAACACATTAATGATTTCGGAGAGTAACCCGTCGCCGGTTGTATATTTTTTTACAGCAAATCCCTTTTGCAGTGTTATTTTATGCAGCCCTTTGTCGGTGCCTACCCACAATGAGTTGCCGTGCAGGAATAAAGTGCGGCAAATATTACTGGCCAGTCCGTTATGCTGATTGATGCGGGCGATTGCCTGTCCGTTTTTCCAGCCTACGATACCTGTTCCAAAAGTTGCAATCCATATTACATCATTGGCATCTTTAGTAATAGCGGCTATGCGGTATTTAAAGGCCCCGTATTTTTCACCCATGTACATGAACGATTTATCGGGCAGGCGGCAATACAAGCCATTTAAAGTGCCTATGTAAAAAGTATCATTACTGGCAAATACGGTAGTGGCCCTTTCGTGCCAGATGGTATCGGTTACATTTAAAGTGGCCGGATCTACTATAATAATATTCCGGTCGGTGGTTACCAGCAGTTTATTTTTATAAGGAAAGAAGCCTTTTACCGTTATATTATCAATTTGTTTGGTCATTTTATAACCGGCATCCAACTTTACAATCCCAAAATTGCTTGCATAAATTATTTTGCCATCATGGATATACAGTGCTTTAACAATCTGACCGTATTTTTTGGAAAGATCAATATTTTTCTTTTCAGGTTTACCGGTTATGATGTTCAGTTTATATAACAAATTCATATCGCTTCCTACCAGTATCGAATTATTATACCGGGCCAGTGAAAATATGGGATGCACAATATTATTATCATTGATCTTTAAATTCAATACATAAGCCGAATTTAACCGGTGCACGCCCTGACCAAGCGTTATGAACCACAAATTACCTTCGGTATCTTTCATAATGCCCGATACCGGTATGCCCTGTAAAAAATGCACAACACTATCGGTATTGCTCAAATTATAAATAGTGGCGCCCATCCAGCTGGTTACACCTACCTGGTTTTCATCGATCAGTGAAAAATTGATATGCCTGAACAAATGCGGAAAATGCATTTGCTTATGCAGGCTAAAGGATTGTACCGAAACGCCGTTATCGCTAATCCATGCCATTGTTTTATCTGAAAGGGCGGCATATGCATAATGCAGCATAGGAAAATCAAGCGTATCCCACTTCGTAAACCGGTAATCTTTTAATTCATATACCTTGTTTTGTTCCAATACCCAAAAGCCACCGTTGTTACTTCGTCCAATTCCGCTCAGGTATTTTATGGGTTCGCCATCTATCGCATCTATAGTTTGCACATCGTTACCTGTTGTAATTAAATGAAGCCGGCCCGGCTCCATCATCAGCACATTACCGTTTCTGTCTTCGGCAAACCGGACAACATTATTATTGATGTGAATTTTCTTTAACAGGGAATCATTGTCCTGGTTATAAATGCGGCCTTTATAATAATAGCAGATCGATTTTTTAAACGGCGATATCCATATCCGGCCTTTTGAGTCGGCAAACAATTGTAATACCTCATTATCGGGTAAACCATCTTCGAGTGTGAAATTGGTAAAATGCGTACCATCGAACCTGCTTAATCCGGCTTCGGTGCCAAACCATAAAAAACCGGCTCTATCCTGTATCATGCAGTAAACAGTAGAGCTGGCTAAGCCTTCTTTAACATCATAACGCGTAAAACCATATTCCTGGCAAAACAGGTATAGCGGGAATAACATAAATACCAGTACGGCAGGTACAATTCGTTTCATAAGACCTTATAAAAATAGGGCTTATTCCTTAATGTAACGGGCATAAAAGTCCATAACCGCGCTACGTTCTTTGCAAAACGCGTTGCCCTTGTAAAATCACGAAACGGATTGGTGAACCGGACAAGATTTTCAACAAAACTGAAAATATAAAAAATGGGAATGGTAAGCGTGTAAAACAATAACTGAAACAAATACCAGCCTGCGCCAAATTGTTTGCGTATGCGTACCATGTTCGAAAGCATGATCTGCAATCCTTTTCTATCGAACAGGTTATAATATCCCTTGCCCGATGAGCCAAAGGTTTCATTGGCGGTTTCACCCTGCAAATGAATAACCTTGTATTGCCCGTAAACACATAGCTTACCTGTTTTACGCAACCGGCTGCACCATTCGGCTTCTTCGGCATACAAAAAAAAGTCGTCGTCGAGCAGGCCTGCCTTTTCAATGGCCGATCGTTTAACCATCAGGAAAGCGCCATTGATCCAGTCAACCTCAACAAGGCTGCTGGCATCGGGCACATTCGGTTTTTCGACCTTCACCTGTTTACCCAGCCATTTTATAAAGCTGCCTGCATATGGCAGGGGCAGCAGGTAATTCAACCCACCGGTCATAAAATAATTGCCCGAAATCTGCGGCGTGCCATCTGCATTTAATAACTGAACGCCACAGGCCACATAATCCGATGCAATAAACTGCCGGTAACAATGTTCAATGGCATTATTTTCTATAAGGGTATCTGAATTTAATAACAACATCACCTGGCCAGTTGCCTGTTTGATGCCTTCGTTATTGGCCCGGGCAAAACCGGCATTGTACGGCATGTTTATCCAGCGAATCTGCGGAAAGGCCGATGTTACCAGCTGCTCGCTGTTGTCGCCCGAGGCATTGTCAACCACAATGATCTCGGCCAAACCGGGTTGCATATCACGGTAAACTGTGCGTAAACAATCGATGAGCAGCCCGGGTGTTTTATAATTCACTATTATGATACTCAGATCGGCCATTTTTTACTTTTTTATCAATCTTCCAGTGTTCCTGAAACCCGGTTGAAGATATAACTTATAAGCATAAAACATTTTGACAACACGCCTGTTTTTAGCAAATGGGGCGAAAAGATGCTTTGCATTTTCAACATACTTAATAAGGCAACCGGTATAGGAAGATCGCTGGTATATCCTTTTAACTGGTCTTTATTGCGGATACCGGCATTGCGAAACAGCCTCCACCAGTCATCGTAAAACGAAATTTTCTTCAGCGCATGTGTTCCGTTTTGCGACAGGTACAATAGCCGCTCCGGTATTAAAAATTCCCTTAGAAAAATTACATCATGCTGCGAACTTACTCCTTCTACCCCAAAACGTGCAATAAGCACATTCATGTATTCGGGCTGTATTGATTTATTCCTGAAACAACTGATATTAAAAGCCCAGTCTGCATGCGTTTTGTATTCAACAACATAATTGCCAACCAGGTCAAACACCTTCCGGTTATAAAAAATTGCCTGATGCGAAATATTCTTTATTAACAGTTTTTCATAGGTAAACGGCCCATCGTACCAATGGTGGCTATTACCCATCAGCACATTGCCATATATAAAAACCGACCTGCTTTTTTGTATAAATAAGGAAACATTCAATAAAACATCATTGCTCAGCAGCGTATCGTCTGAACCCATAAAATACAACCACTCTCCTTTCGCAGCCTTCACTCCCTTATTCATAGCATCGTAAATGCCTTTATCTTTTTCAGAAAAAAAACGCACCCTTTTATCGGTGCCGGCATATTCCTGTAGTATTTGAAGCGTATTGTCTTTCGATTGACCATCAGCCACTACTACCTCAAAATCGGTAAACTGTTGCTTCAGTAAACTATCGAGTGTTGCGGAAAGTGTTTTTTCAGCATTATAAGTAGGAATAATTACCGAAAACAAAGGAGATGTCATGTATATTGATTATGCATTTTATCAGTTAAATAAGCCCCCATCGATCCTGCACCATAGCTGGTACAATTTTCTTTTTATGCGTGCACACATAATTTTTAACCGATTCGATTCGATTGCCTTTTTTACAGTGGCTGCACTTTTGGTGCGATGATGGTCAAGCAACTGGCCATATGGCGAATTAACAAACGGTTTTGCAGCATAATAGCTAACCTGCTTCTGATAATATTGATTCACCTGGTTAAATTCATTGGCCACCCGGTATTGGGGCAATTTATAGTGATTGCCGTATTGGGTAGGCATTCTGTACAGCGGTACCTGGTGCAGGGCGGCCAGCAACGACAATATCGACTGGTCGCGGCGGTGCTCAATAAAATCGGGCAGATTTTTTTTGCCCAGGGTATTGGGCATATCGGTGATGATCCTTTTATCGGTGCCATTTTGCAGCCATTCCTGTACAAACTGCACGGTTTCGGGGCATTTTCTGAATAAGGCAAATGCGCCATCGCACTGTATACTGCGCCAAAACTTTTTGTTATCGCAGTCCATTAAAATAAAGCAATCCCGTTTGGTCCACATCGAATTGGGCAGATTGCCGTTGGCAAAAAGCAGTACCGGCTGTTGCAGCTTACAAATTTCGATCAGCGGGTCGATGGATGCGACAAACTCAAGGCCGCTGTCGGCATATACCACTATATCGCCATCGGTCAGGACGTTCAGCGTTTCGAGAATTATATAGGGCTTCCACAGCCAGCAACCGGCGCCGGTAGGAATATCGAGTATCTCTTTGTTACCGGCATAAAATTGCGTGGGTTTGATATCGTCAAAATCATAACTGTTGATTTGCTCAATACCAAACCGCCTGGCAGAATTGTTCAGACGATAACGGCTTTCCTGAAAAACGGAATTCGACAGATTTGTAAGAACAACCTTCATATTACAACTTAAAGCTCGAAATCATGCCTACCAGATGAGGTTGCTCGTTCTTTCCTATCCAGCCATTGATATTCATAAAATAGATGTCGGCTATTTTGTACACCTTGTCGTATTTTTCAATGATCCTGAAAAACGACTTTTTCATTTTTCCAACTAGGTCGTCCCATACGATGATAAACTGCTCATCGAGCAGGTCGTATTTTACCAGCATTTCAAATTCAAACAAAATGGCCTGGGGAGTATGTAAGGCATCGGAGAAAATAAGGTTGAATTTTTCGCCTTTCAGTTTCGCCCAGCTGCTTTCGTCCCACACATCGGCGCTTAAATAGCGAACATCCATGCCGCGGTACTGAAATTCGGTTAACGACGATTTTATTTTTTTTATGGAATTGGCCGGTGTGTCCCATTCGGCCTTGGATTTAAGCTCCAGTTTTTGCATCAGTACCGGGTTAATTTCTTCAATATCGTAACCGGTGAACCGCCCTTTTTGGTGGGCGTTGATCATTTGATAAAAGTTCTTGCCTACCGAAACGCCGATTTCGAGGTAATTCAGTTTCGAAAAATGCTTTTTTGACAAATAAAGCATCAGGTCGGTATAAGTTAGATCGTCGCCGATCTCTTTATTAATATCATCTTTAATAAAATCAGGAACACCATATTTAAAGCACGAAACCTTCATGGCATCTTCATTGATCCAGTTGCTCACGCTTTTTAGCGAAGCGCGGTTAATTTGTTTCAGCGGGGTCATTTCTTTTTCGTCGAATGCTACTGCCGGTTTCGTTTCAATTGAACTGGATTTCAGAATTCTTTTTAATGCGTTCAACATGCTTTTTAAATTTTTTTAATCCGTTTTGCGGTATGCCTCAAATGGCAAAAATACAGCTATTTATATGATTATCAGCAAGGCCTTCAATCCCCTTTTACTAGGGGCCCGGGATGAGGTGCAACACACTTATACCCCAAAACAGCACGCTTATTGCCAAAAATGCACGCTTATTAACTCCGGGCAGCTTTATAGCAAAATATGAATATATTGGCCCCTTAACCTACTAATCACCAAGGCCCTAAACCCCATGATAGCCAGAATAGTGCTGCTTTGTCAGTTTTTACTGATTTGTACCTTTTCAATTGCTCAAACAAATGTAGTGGCCAATTTTACTACACCCGATACGGTGTGCGTAAACTCACCGGTAAATATTACCAACCTGTCGTCGGGCGCCACCTCATACTACTGGAACTTTTGTGTGGCCGACATCAATCAGGCACCCACCGGCGTTAATTTAGGCAACCCCGGAGGATACCTCAGTGGTCCCGTATTTATGGACTATGCTTATACAAACAATAATTATTATGCATTTGTCACAAATCATTATTCGGGAAATTTAATACGTCTTGATTTTGGAAACAGTTTATTAAATACGCCCACAGCAGTGAACCTGGGCAATTACGGAGGTGTGCTACAATCAATCAGCGCAGTAGAAGGCATACAAATCGTACAAAATGAGGGCAAATGGTATGCTATTATAGTTTCCGGTTACCAGCCTTCAGGTACACAACCAAAGATCGTAAAAATAGATTTTGGAACAAGTATCACCAATCCCGGTACCGCTACCGACTGGGGTAATTTAGGTAACATGAGCCAGGCCATCGACCTCCATATATTTAAGGAGAATAATAACTGGTACGGGTTTACAGTAAATGCTGAAAATAACACGATCACCCGCTTTAACTTTACCAATAGCTTCGACAATACACCCACTGCCGTAAACTTAGGAAACCTGGGCAATCTGAATTATCCCACCGGAATTTATGCTATTAACGACAATGGTTTCTGGAGAGTGTTTATTACAAACGGAAACACAAGCGCTTCATTAACCAGGCTCGACTTTGGTTCATCTCTGCTGAACACACCAACAGCTGTTAACCTCGGCAATCCAAACAACGAACTTCAACAACCGCGGGATTTTACCATTATGAAATTCTGCGGACAAATCATTGGTTTTGCCGTAAACGGAAATCCTTCCTATAACAATATCGTTCGGCTCAATTTCAACAACGATCTAACGGCAACGCCAACTATTACTACAGTTGGCAATATCGGCAACCTTAATTTTCCGCATTCCATCTCAAAACTGTTCAGGGTAAACGACGATATATATACGTTCATTACCAACGTAAGCAACAACAGCATTACCCGCTTACGTTTTCAGGGATGTACCAATGCCAGTGTATCGAGCTCTGTGGTGCAGAATCCTGCGCCTGTTACCTATAATACACCCGGCACCTATAACATCAATCTTACACTCGACGATGGGCTGCCCACACAAACCAGCTATTGCAAACAGGTGGTGGTATTGGGTCCGCCAACGGTAAATCTCGGAAACGATACTACTCTTTGCGCGGTAAATAATTTAGTGCTCGATGCAGGCAATGCCGGTTCAACATTCCTGTGGCAGGATGGATCGACGGGGCAAACATTTACCGCCACTAATTTTGGAAAGTACTATGTAAAAGTCACAAATAAATACGGATGCGCCAATACAGATACCATTACCCTTTCGGCCTGTAAAATTGTAACAGCCGGTTTTACCACACCCGATACCGTATGCGTAAACACACCGGTAAATATCACCAACACCTCATCGGGGGCTACCACGTATTACTGGAATTTTTGTACGGGTAACCTGAATGCACCTCCGCAGGGCGTCAATTTTGGAAATATCAACAATGCCATGTCATCGCCGGTTTACATTGATTATGTATTGGAAAATGGCAATTATTATGGTTTTGTAACAGATAATTATACCGGCAAATTATTCAGGCTCGATTTTGGCGCCAGCCTGCTGAATACGCCTTCGCTTGTTAACTTAGGCACTTTAGGAGTAATACCTGTAGGCGCGGAAGGAATACAGATTATAAAAAATGAAGGTAAATGGTATGCGATAATTGTAGGAGGAACGCTTGCAGCAGGAACCACACCGCAAATAATCAAGGTTGAGTTTGGGACTAATATTACCAATACGAGTCCGGTAGCTACCTCCTGGGGTAATATTGGCGGTTTAAGTTATCCTCATGATCTGTATGTTTTTAGTGATAACAATGGAATCTGGTACGGACTCACGGTTAACTCTGATAACAGCACCATTACAAAGTTCAATTTTACCAACAGTTTTTCAAATACGCCCACTGCAGTTAATCTGGGTAATATCGGGACCCTCAATGGCCCTACGGGCCTTCATGCCATTAATGATAATGGAAACTGGTATGCATTCGTAACAAATGCTGTTGGTAATACCTTAACACGGTTAGATTTTGGCAACTCTTTACTGAATACGCCCACAGGGCAAAATTTAGGGAATATTGGCGGGCTTTTTCATGCCAGTTGGGATATTACCATTATTAAGTTTTGCGGCGACCTGTTAGGATTTGTGATCAATGCCGACCAATCGTATAATACTATCATAAAACTTAATTTCAACAACAATATTACAAGTACCCCAACGGCGGTAGATTTCGGTAATATTGGTAATTTAAGATTTCCGCATTGCCTGTCGAAAATATTCAGAGCAGGGCCCGACCTTTATGCTTTTGTTCCAAACGTAGCCAATCAATCACTCAGCCGGTTACGCTTTGCCGGTTGCACCAACGCAAACACGCCAAATTCAACGGCACAAAACCCTGCACCTGTAACCTACAACACAGCAGGCACCTATAATATTAATCTAACTGTAGATGATGGCCTTGCTACCCAAACGGCTTTTTGTAAACAGGTGGTGGTATTGGCCCCGCCAACGGTAAATCTCGGTAACGATACCGCTCTTTGCTCAGTAAATAATTTTGTGCTCGATGCCGGTAATGCCGGTTCAAAATTCCTTTGGCAGGATGGATCAACGACACAAACATTTACCGCCACCACTTACGGAAAATATTATGTAAGCGTTACCAATGCCAAAGGTTGCACAAACAGCGATACGATTGTTCTTTCACCGGCAACCACCACGCCGGCCGATTTTTATTATAAGCAGGATATTTGCAATCCGTTGTCGGTACAGTTTTTCAGTAACGGAAATAACCTCACCAATCCTTACTGGTCGTTTGGCGATGGCAACACAACCACCGGTAGTTTAAATCCCGTATACACCTACCCTGCTTTTGGCGATTATACCGTTAAATTCGGTATACAAAACGGTAATTGTAAAGACACCATTACCAAAACCATTCCTATTAAAGTAACGTATGCCAATCTGATTCTTACGCCGGATACTACCATTTGCGCCAATACCACCAAACAATTGCGTGCGCAACCGGCGCTGAGCTTTTGCTGGTCGCCTTCAACCTGGCTCGATAATCCACAATCGCCCACTCCCGTTACATCTACACCAGGTAAGATAACTTATTATTATACAGCCGAGGTTGCCGGTTCCAATCTGATCACCAATGGTGATTTCGGCAGCGGTAATACCGGGTTTACTTCTGAATATAATTACGCTACACCCAATGTTACTGAAGGCCAATATTACGTTGGCGTTAATCCGCAATCGTGGAACCCTGCAATGAGTGCCTGCTACGACCATACTACAAATATTGGTCGCAGTTATATGATGATGGTAAATGGTTCACCCGTGCCAAATGTAAAAGTATGGACCACAACAATAACGGTAACGCCTAATACCAATTATGCATTTTCGACCTGGATACAAGCCCTGTATGCGGCCAATCCGGCGCAGCTGAGTTTTTCCATTAACGGAAAAGATATAGGCAATTTAATTACGGCCAGCCTGCCAACCTGTACCTGGTCGCAGTTTTATACCACCTGGAATTCGGGCAATACAACAACGGCTACTATTTCTATCGTAAATAAAAACACACAGGTGCAGGGTAATGATTTTGCGCTGGACGATATTTCATTTGCACCGGTATTTATACAACGCGATAGTGTAATTATTTCGGTTGACACACCGGTTGTAAAAACCAATAACGATACTACTATTTGTAAAAACAGTCTTGTGCAGCTACAGGCCAGCGGGGCCAATACCTGGTCGTGGACGCCGGCCGCAGGATTATCCAATACCACCATCAGTAATCCGGTAGCTAAACCAAACGCCACCACGCAATATATAGTTGCAGGCACAACTATTAATGGCTGCGTGGCAAAAGATACAGTTGTTATTTCGGTAGATGCTATAATGGCCGATTTTCATTATAAACAGGATGTATGCAATCCGCAATCGGTTCAGTTTTTTGCCGATGGCAATAACCTGTTAAACCCCTGGTGGTCGTTCGGTGACGGAAATACTTCGGGCAATCTGAATGCAACCAACACCTACCCTTCTTTCGGCAATTACACCGTTAAACTCGCTGTACAAAACAGTATCTGTAAAGACACCATTACCAGGATCATTCCGGTGAATGTTACCAAAAGCAATATTATTCTTACACCCGATACAACCATTTGTTTCAACACCACCAAACAATTGCGTGCACAACCAGGGCTAAGCTTTTGCTGGTCGCCTGCCACTTATCTCGATAACCCGAACACCCAAAATCCGGTAACAGCTACACCCCAAAAAATGACCTATTACTATACAGCTGAGGTGTTGGGCAATAACCTCGTTGTAAATGGGGACTTCAGTAATGGTAATACCGGTTTCATATCCCAGTATACTTACGCTAATCCTAATACCACCGAAGGACAATACTTTGTATCGGCCAATCCGCAGGCCTGGAACGGTTTACTCGGAAACTGTACCGATCATACTTCAGGTACCGGAAATATGTTGCTGGTGAATGGCGCCACTCAGGCTAATGTACCGGTATGGACACAAACCATTACAGTGATTCCTAATTCCAACTATGCTTTTTCAGCATGGTTACAGAATGTGAATGTGAACAATACCGGTAGTAACCCGCCCAGGTTGCAATTTTCCATCAATGGAAATATGATAGGTAACATTTTTCAGGGAAGCTATACCGTTTGTAATTGGGACCGGTTTTATACCAACTGGAATTCAGGCAGCAATACCACCGCTACTATTTCCATCGTAAATCAGAATACTATTGCCAGCGGTAATGATTATGCCCTTGATGATATTTCGTTTGCACCGGTATCGATACTGCGCGATAGCGTGATTATTTCTGTTGATACACCTATTGTAAAAACCAATAACGATACCACCATTTGCAAAAATGCCCTTGTGCAATTACAGGCAAGCGGGGCCAATACCTGGTCGTGGACGCCCGCAACCGGATTATCAAATACCGCTACCAGTAATCCGGTAGCGCAACCGGATGCAAACACCCAATACATTGTAACAGGACAAACTGCAAATGGATGCATCGCCAAAGACACAGTTAACATCGGTTTGTATCCAACACCGGTTGTTTTAACAGATCATAGCTTTCTTATTTGTCCAAATGGTACTGTGCAGTTATTTGCCAATACCGGCATGCTCACCTATACATGGGCGCCGGCTGCCACATTAAACAATGCATCGATCGCTAATCCGGTGGCAACGCCTGCGGCAAGTACACTGTATACCGTTACCGGAAAAGATGCCAACAATTGTACCTATGGCGATTCGGTATTTGTGGGTATACGCAGTATCCGGTTTGCCGCATCGGGCGATCAGGCTATCTGCTACGGTTCCTCGGTTAAATTGAATGCCACAGGCGGCGACACATATCAATGGACGCCAGCCGCATCACTCGATGATGCCACTGCATCAAACCCTGTTGCCACCCCCGATGTAAATACCCTGTACAGTGTTTATATTGCCGAAAGCACCTGTTCGCACGACACTACTATTAATATGTATGTTACGGTGAACCCAACACCGGTGGTAACAGCCAATAAAACCAATGATATCAATTGCACGTCGCCAACCGCTAAGCTCAGTGCCAGCGGGGCCCTTTCATATGCATGGAACCCGGTAACCGGCCTTGATTATCCCACCATGCCCAACCCGGTGGCAGGTGTTGATACCACCACCACCTATTATGTAAAAGGCACCAACCAGTTCGGCTGTTCGGCCACCGACAGTGTAACCGTATATGTAATGGCCGAAGGAAAAGTAACTTTTGTGGTACCAAATGCATTTACCCCCAATGGCGACGGCCATAACGACTGTTTCGGCGTTAAAAGTTTCGGCGGTGCTGTTATTGAAGAATTTTCAATTTTTACCCGGTGGGGCGAAAGAATATTTACCAGCAATAATATATACAAATGCTGGGACGGCCGCTACAAGGGCAACTTAATGGAGCCCGGTGGATACGCATATGTTATAAAGGCCAAAACCATTTGCGGCACCATAAAAAGAAGCGGGATTGTGATGCTGATCAGATAATAGTCCAATAAAGGGTTTTCTCTTTTTACTCTTTTATACGCTTAGCCTATCTTAGCGACACCAAAAATCGTTTCATGAAAAAACCGGTTAAAACAGAAGAAAAAAAGCCCCTTGAAACACTGACTGCGACGAAAAGTCCGGCCCTTTCATCCTGGCTGATCAATGCCTGGATATTTATTCCGGCGCTGCTGTATTACAGCGTGATGAGCCAGCACGTGGTGAATATTCCTATCATGGACGACTACGAGGCCATTCTTCAGTTTTTGATGGATTTTAAATCGGCCTCCTTTGGCCAAAAGCTCGGCCTGATGTTCAGCCAGCATGCCGAACACCGGTTGCTGTTGTCGCGCATTGTATATGTTACCTATTATTCCCTGTTTGGAAATGTAAATTTTAAGAATATCATTTTTATTGCCGATCTGCAGTTGCTGGTCATTTTTCTTGTATCGGTTTATTTCATGCGCAAAACCATCGGCGGAAAATACTGGGGCATTCTGGCATTCATATGGGGCATGTGCATATTTGATCTGAACACCTACGAAAATGGTGTTATTGCCATGTATGGCATGCAGAACTACGGTGTTATAATGTTGTTTTTTGTATCGCTGTTCTTTTACAGTCTTGAAAATAAAAAATTCTTAATACCGGCTGTTTTCTTTCATTTCCTGTGTATTTTTTCGAGCGGTAACGGAAACGTAGCCTCAGTATTTATTATTCTTTTTGCGATATTGAATAAAGACAAGCTCAAAATAATTACTGCAGCAGCAACCATGCTGGTATGCACGCCGCTTTATTTTTTGCACTATATAAAACCCGCTCCCAGTCCTTATCATTCCGGGCCGTTTGTAGCCGATATAGCCATCCCCTATTTTATAAAAATGGCCGGCGCTTATTTCAGTTTCGACAATGCCATGATATTCGGAGTACTGGTACTGGCGGCATTAGCGCTTGCTTTTCCATACAAAAAAGTGTTTGTAGATCCAACCTTTGCAGCAGTAGTATGTATATTGGGTTTTGTGCTGGCCACGATGAGCACCATCAGCATTTTCAGAAGTAATATTATCAATGCCCAGTTTCAATCCAGCAGGTACCTGATGTATCCCCAGTTGGTAATTGCTTCTATATCGTTTTTTGTTTACATGAAAATCAAAAACAAAAAATGGCAGTTGCCGGCCATCATTGTACTGGCGTTGATTCTTTTAAAAGCATATGCTGATAATTACCAGTTTGGAAAAGCCGGTTTTGAACGCTATAGTATGCGCGCACAAACGTACGACTACTACCATCCCGATAAAAAGAAAGCAGCGATGATCAGTGAAAATGCCTGTAAAGCGGGATTGTATTGTATACAGGATGAAAAGTGAGTTTTAAGTAATAAGTATTAAGTTATAAGTACAGGCGCCAGGCCGGTTAGTGTACTAAAAGCCGAAGTGTGCGACGTAACAGAAGTTTCATAGCAGCACAAAAGCCGGGTACATAATTATGTTTTAATATAAAATAGTGCGTTGTATCACCGTGACTTTGCGCGAAGCAAGGACTTATAACTTAAAACTTACAACTTAACCGGGGCATTTAATAACGATAAAAACTTCTCAAGCCCCTTCCTCTTTTCGGCAGTGAGCTCATAACTGATATGTTCGGTATAATAGCTGTGCAAATCGAAAATGGGGTAAGGATTTTCAGCCACTACCGTTTCAATATTTTCAAGCCCCAGCTTATTGGCTGCATTAAATTCACTTATAAAATTTGCAGGCAGTGGTTTATTGCTTACCCAGGCAGCGAATACAAAAGGCAAACCGGTGAAATCTTTCCAGGCTTCGCCAAGATCATATATATAAGGCGACACTTTTCGTTGCTCCAGCGCCCGGTCGCCGATAACCAAACCAGCGGTGGTGCCTTTTATTTTTGAACGGTAATCTGATTTTGTATCTGTAACCGTAGGTTGAATTTGCCAGTATTCACGCATTAATATTTTTGCCAGCGCTACCGAGGTGCGACTCTGGTAATCGAGCAATACCTGCTCAACCTGGTTCACCGGCACTTCGCTAAACAGCGCTACCGAGGCCACCGGCCCGGTACAACCAATGCAATAATCAGTTACAATATGATATTCGCGCAAATGAGGGATCACCGCCACAGGTACCAGGCCCACATCAATCGACCCGTCGAGCAATAAACGGGCAATATTCGACGGATAATCTTCAATAAGTATTAAGCGGTCGCTTACCGGCGAATGCTGAATACCATACACTAAAGGCTTTGTATTGAGATAATTAACAATTCCAACCTTAATCTTATCCAATTGATTTAATTTTGCGGCGACAAAGGTACACGACGAGCCCTAATAAACAACAATTGTTCATGGAACTAAACGCACTTACGGCCATTTCGCCTGTTGACGGACGCTACCGCCACCAGGTTCAGCATTTAGATGATTATTTTTCAGAATTTGCGCTTATTAAATACCGCGTTCTGGTAGAGGTGGAATATGTGCGGTTTCTGGCAGACAAAAAGTTTTTTACCCTGTCGGCCGACGTTAAAACGGCCCTGCAGAATATTGTAGAAAACTTTTCGGTTGAAGACGCCCAAAAAATCAAAGACACCGAAAAGATCACCAACCACGATGTAAAAGCGGTTGAATATTTTCTGAAAGAAAAATTAACGGCTGCCAATGCCGGTGAAATACAGGAGTGGGTGCATTTCGGCCTCACTTCGCAGGACATCAACAATACCGCCATTCCGCTGTCGTGGAAGCATGCTATTGAATTTGAATACCTGCCCGCCGTACTGAACTTTAACCGCCAGCTCGAAATACTGGCTACCGACTGGAAAGATGTTCCCATGCTGGCCCATACACACGGTCAACCGGCCAGTCCTACCCGCCTGGGCAAAGAGATTATGGTGTTTGTTGAGCGGATAGGCAATCAGGTTGAACAGATTATTCAGGTATCCGTGACCGCCAAATTTGGCGGCGCTACCGGTAACTTTAATGCCCATGCCGTAGCATTTCCGGGAAAAGACTGGGTTCAACTGGGTAATGAGTTTGTGGAAGGGGTACTGGGTTTAACGCGCCAGCAATTCACCACCCAAATTGAGCACTACGATAACCTGGCGGCCCATTTTGATGCCATGAAACGCATCAATAATATCTTAATAGATCTTTGTCGCGATATATGGACCTACATTTCGATGGATTATTTCAAGCAGCGCACGTTGAAGAACGAAGTAGGCTCCAGCGCCATGCCGCACAAGGTAAATCCCATTGATTTTGAAAATGCCGAGGGTAATCTGGGTATCGCCAGCGCCCTGCTCGAGCACCTGGCCGCCAAATTACCGGTAAGCCGTTTGCAACGCGACCTCACCGATTCAACCGTATTGCGCAATATCGGCGTTCCGTTTGCACATATTATTCTCGCCTTAAAATCAATCGAAAAAGGACTGAGTAAACTGGTGCTTAACACCGCTGCCATTAACACCGACCTCGAAGATAACTGGGCTGTTGTAACCGAAGGCATCCAAACCATTTTACGCCGCGAAAATTACCCGCAACCTTACGAGGCTTTGAAAGAATTAACACGCGGAAAAAATGGCATCAACCAGCAAACCATTCATCAGTTCATCGATGGTTTAAAAGTTTCAGCCGACATAAAGAAAGAATTGAAAAACATCACGCCGCAGAATTATACGGGGGTGAATCCGGAGTTTTAAGCAATTAGCTAATTTGATAATTTGCTAATTAGCTAATGAATACAAGGTTTTTCATTAGCTAATTATGTCATTAGCATATTATCACATTGGTTTTTGGTATTTCCACCACAGCATCTCTCCCCTTTTATCAAACTGATCAAAGCCGTTCTTTTGCACAACGCGAATAGACGCGGCATTTGACTGATGGGTTTCGGCCAGTACGAATTTTATATCGGGCCGGCGGGCTGTCCATTGCAACAAGCCTTTCACCGCTTCGGTCATATAACCTTTGCCCTGCATGGCAGGCATGGTGCCATAACCGATTTCAACACTGCCCCCATTTGCCGGCGGACCTTTAAACCCCATTTCGGCTACTATAGTTTTGCTTTGCTTATCAACTACCAGCCAGAAAGTATAAAAAATGTAATCATTGCCGTTAGCTGTTTTCATTTTTGGCACCGTAAACTTACTCACCCTTTCCTGTACCTGCGGGGCAATGGTGCGGCCGGTATGGGCAAGCCCTAAAACATCTTCGAGTTTATTATTGGTTTGAAGATATAAATTCAATTGCTGGTGTGTAAGCGGAAACAGGAGCAGCCGTTCTGTTTCGATGGCATTTGGATTTTGGGTCGAAAAAAAACACAGCTCAACATTAGCCTGCCTGATGTTAGGTTGTTGATTAAACCCGCATCGCAACAATACCTTTTGCGAAGCCATGTTTGCCATTTCGGTTATGGCAACTACGCGGGGCAGCTTCATTACATCAAATGCATACCGAAGGCCTCCGAGGGTTGACTCAGTGGCATATCCTTTGCCCCAGTATTGTTTTAACAGGGCATAACCTATCTGAATTTCGGGATGTGGCTGGTTTTCGTAGGGCTCAACCGGAATAACGGCAAAAGAGCCGACAAATTCGTTGGTTTTCTTATCCAGCGTGGCCCAGCGGCCCATTAAAGGGTATTGTTCATAAAAAGTAAGGTTTCGGGCAAGGAACACGGCACACTCTGCCCGGCTTTTAGGCGCTCGTATATAGCGCATGATTTCAGGGTCGCCATTCAGCAGAAAAAAGTTTTCTTCATCCTGCTTTGTATATCGACGAATATATAACCGGTCTGTTTCAAAAACGATCATAACTTAAGTTCTTTGTTCTTCAGTTCTAAGTTCTGAGTTTTTGGTTAGTTTCTATATAAAAAGAAAAGATAGCCTTACAGCTATCTTCCTTTTTATTAACAACTTAAGCCACTAAAAGCTCATTATCAATATCTTACTTATTACTTACAACTTACTACTTATTACTTCATCTCACACTGCCTCTTTATGTATCTCACTCGTAAAGTGGAACTCAATTTCAGGATTATTGGTTCGCTCGGTATTCAGGAACCATTCGCTTTGCGCCAGGTAAACCAGGTGGCCGTCTTTATCGGTAGCGATGTTATTCGATTTAAAGCGCGTAAAATCATCCAGTTTTCTGGGATCGTTACTGGTTATCCAGCAGGCCTTGTAATACGGCATTGCCCTGAATTCGCAACTGGCGCCATATTCCTGCAGCAAACGGTACTGAATTACTTCAAACTGCAGGTCGCCCACACAGCCGATGATCTTTTTATTACCGCCAAACTGAGTAAACAACTGGGCTACACCTTCGTCGGTAAGCTGCAACAATCCTTTTTCCAACTGCTTGGTTTTCATTGGGTCTTTATTGATCACCTCTTTAAATATTTCAGGTGAAAACGAAGGAATGCCGGTAAAATAAAAGTTATCGCCCTCGGTTAGGGTATCGCCAATTTTAAAATTGCCTGTATCGAATAAACCTACCACATCGCCGGGAAAGGCTTCTTCAATAACATCTTTATCGCGGGCCATAAAGGTATATGGATTGCTGAAACGCACATCCTTATCGAGCCGCACATGGTGAAAATATTTATTTCGTTCAAAACGGCCCGAGCAAACCCGTAAAAACGCAATCCGGTCACGGTGTTTGGGGTCGAGGTTGGCATGTATCTTAAAAATAAAACCCGAGAATTTATCATCCTGCGGCGAAATATCGCGGATGGTGGTTGGGCGCGGACGCGGAATGGGGGCAATGCGGATAAATGTATCGAGCATTTCCTTTACTCCAAAGTTGTTGATGGCGCTGCCGAAAAACACCGGCGCTACTTTTCCGTTCAGATAATCCTGCACAGGCAAATCGCCATATACGCCGGCAACCAGTTCCACATCTTCCCGCAGAATGGCGGCATCTTTTTCGCCCAGCTTTTCATCGAGCAGCGCACTGTCGAGGTCAGATATCTGCACCGCATCTTCATCGGTTGCCTTGGTATTGGCCGTGAACAGCAACAGGTTTTTATCGTGCAGATTGTACACCCCTTTAAAATCCTTACCGCTGTTGATGGGCAAGGTCATGGGATGCAGGGATATACTCAGTTCTTTTTCTATTTCTTCGAGCAGATCGAAACGGTTCTTACCGTCGCGGTCCATTTTATTGATGAAAACGATCACCGGGGTATCGCGCATGCGGCAAACTTCCATCAGGCGACGGGTTTGTTCCTCTACCCCGTTTACGCTGTCGATCACCAGAATTACACTGTCGACCGCCGTAAGGGTACGATAGGTGTCTTCGGCAAAGTCTTTGTGACCGGGTGTATCGAGCAGGTTGATCAAAATATTTTTATACTCAAAGCTCATTACCGACGTAGCTACCGAGATACCTCTCTGCCGCTCAATTTCCATAAAGTCGCTGGTAGCGTGCTTTTTGATCTTATTGCTTTTTACCGCTCCGGCCGTTTGAATGGCGCCCCCGAACAGCAGGAATTTTTCGGTAAGCGTTGTTTTACCGGCATCGGGGTGCGAAATGATAGCGAACGTTCGGCGTTTACTGATTTCGTTATTGTACTTCATTGTTCAATGTGCCTGTCGTAAAGGATAAACTGCTCCGTAAAGGGAGGCTGCTCCTCTTTATGACTTTTAGCCGCGCAAAGGTACGGTTTAGGAAGGGATTGGGGAAGTGTTTTGAGCTACGAACATAAAGTCATTTAGTGTATTTCATAGCTGAAAAATCAGGCAAAACGCTTGTTTTAATCAATAAATTTTTCATTAGGAGCTCATACACAGGTACTTTTTAGGGTTTGCTTGTTCCTGGCGAAGGATATATTATATACACCTCAAAACAACGTAACCGTCCACGTTCTTGTAAATGCCTCGCAGGAGGTTAGCTTATTGATCCCTTCCTTATCTTCCAGTTGCTGACTGGCTTCTACCCCATCGGCAATGCCACACCAGGGCTCGATACAAACAAAATCGGCATTCTTTGCCGCCCATATACCCAGAAAAGGAAATCCGGGGAAGTCGAACCGGAAGCCATGTTTGGTTTTATCAGACTTCAAAGTAATTATGGATGAACTAAGCCCCTTCATTACCAGCGCATCTTTCTGAAACAACTCTTTCGACAAAGGCAGCCTGTTCGACTGCTGCAATAAAGGAAGCGGTGTTGTTTCAATTAAACCATCATTCGAAATAGGCCAGCGGGGTGCTGTTTCAGATTGATCGAACTGCAGGTAATAATCGGTATAGGCCGTGTCTTTTACCAGGGGTATGGCAAAGGCCGGATGAGCACCTACCGAAAAAAACATATTGTCTTTACCGTTGTTCGTAACTTTGTAGGTAACAGCCAGCGAATTTTCATACAATGTATACCGTATGCGAAACTCAAATGTAAAAGGATATACCTGCTTTGTTTCGGCATCATCGCGCAGCAAAAAAGTAATGGTATCGGCTGTTTGTTCTTCTACCGCAAATTGTTTATCGCGTGCAAAACCATGTCGTGGCAACTGGTACGAACTCCCCTTATAAAAATAGGTATTCGCCTTCAGCGTGCCTACAATAGGAAACAGTACCGGTGAATGCTTTGCCCAAAAAGCCGGATCACCATTCCACATATAATCGAGGTTGTGCTCTTTGTGAAATAGCTGAGTAAGCTCGGCTCCTTTGGCGTTGATAACGGCTTTGATCTGTTGGTTCTCGATAGTAAACATGGCCCCAAGATACAGAAGTTCTGAGTTTTAAGTTCTTAGTTATGAATTCAATTATCATCCAACTTTATAATTAACTTAGAACATAAAACACATTAACTCAGAACGATAAATATAAACTATGACACCGGTATGGGACATTGCCATTAAACTGTGTATCTCGGTTTTGATCGGCGGTATTATTGGAGCCGAAAGGGAATACCACAACAAATCGGCCGGCTTACGTACTCTAATGCTCATTTGCCTCGGTTCTACATTGTTTACCATATTCTCAATGGAAATCGGCGAACACACCTCGCCCGACCGTATTGCCTCGAATATTGTAACCGGTATCGGTTTTGTTGGCGCCGGCGTGATTTTCATGGGCGGAACTGGCATCAACGGCGTTACCACCGCCGCTACCATTTGGCTAACAGCAGCCCTGGGCATGGGTGTGGGCGCAGGTCATCAGTATTTAGCGCTGGCCGGGTGTATCATATTGGTGGGGATTTTATATGCCTTTACGGCTATTGAAGATTGGATAGGCAAATTCAACCGCGTGCATACCTATAAAATTGTTCGTCCCTACCACGATCATATTCTCGAAGACTATGAAACACTCCTGAAACAATATCATCTTACTTTCAGAAGAGGCACTCAATACCGCAACCAGAACACAATCTGCAGCATGTGGGAAGCTGAGGGTTCAAAAAAGAACCATAGTGCATTTATTAATCATGTATTGAATGATCAGGAAGTGGAAAGATTTGAATTTTAAATAATGTTAGGTCATAATAAATCCGGCCACTAAAAGATGTAACATTTTACCTGCCTTTCAGACTAACATTCCGATAGTTAACCGGAACAACCATCAAACTAATTATTCAGCCATTTAACCATCAAATGGTTCAACAGGTTGTTTATAATATTACTTTTGAAATATGCGCCGTGTTCTTGAAATACTGGGAAGCAGCCTTAACTTAACCTGGCAGGAATTTAAATCGCACAAAATACGCACCCTGCTTTCGCTTTCGGGCGTAGCATTCGGTATTTTTTGCATTATCAGTGTACTGGCAACGGTAGACAGTCTTGAATTCCAGGTTCAAAAAGATATTAAAGCCCTTGGAACAAATACCGTATACATCGATAAATGGGTGTATGCCGGTGGTCCTGATTATCCCTGGTGGCGATATGTAAAACGCCCTTCTCCCGCTTACGAAGAAATGTTGTTGCTGAAACAAAAAGTTCCCGCAGCAGCCAATGTAGCTTTCAATATTAATACCAACAGCTATGTAGGTTTTGAAGAAGATGTGGTAAACAGCGTAAACTACTACGGTATTACGGAAGATTTTGTAAATATTCAACCGGTAGATATTGAGGTTGGCCGTTACCTGCAGCCGGCCGATTACGATTATGCATCGAACGTAATAGTAATGGGTTATACCATTGCCGAAACCTTATTTGGCAAAGCCGAAAAAGCGATAGGTAAAAACGTGGTGCTTAAATCGGGCAAACGGGCGCTGATAGTAGGGTTGATAAAAAAACAGGGCAAAAGCTTTGTAGGTGGCTGGGAATACGACAACAGCATACTGATGCCGCTGGGTTTTATGAAAGAGATGGTGCGCGAAAAAAACAGCAGCCCTATTATTATGGTGCAGGGTAAAGAATCGGTGCCCATGGCGCAGCTGCGCGATGAACTTGCCGGCGCCATGCGTTCTATTCGCAAATTAAAACCTACCCAGGAAGATGATTTTGCACTGAACGACATCGATGCCTTCAGCAGTTTTGCAAGCGAAATTTTTGGTGGTATTAATAAAGGGGGTTGGTTTATTGCTTCCTTGTCGCTTGTTGTTGGTATGTTTGGAGTGGCCAATATTATGTTTGTTACCGTTCGTGAACGCACATCGCAAATAGGATTGAAAAAAGCCATCGGCGCCAAACGGTCTGTAATTCTTACTGAATTTTTGCTCGAATCGACCTTCCTGTGCATTATGGGCGGTTTACTGGGTTTGATCATTGTATTCATATTAACTTTTGCCTCATCTGCCATTTTTGGTTTTACCGTTTTTGTTGCACCCAAAATATTGGTGCTGGCCATTTCCATTTGCGTAATCGTTGGTGTATTGGCGGGCATCATTCCGGCATCGATTGCCGCGAAAATGGATCCGGTGGTAGCGATAAGAAGCAAGTAAATTGTTACCGGTTACCAGTTTCCTGTATCCGGTAACTGGTAACTAGAAACAGGAAACTGTATTACATTTGCGGCGTGAGCATAACCATATTAGCAATTGAATCTTCGTGCGATGAAACTGCAGCAGCCGTTTGTCGCGATGGCATCATTCTTTCGAACTATATCGCCAATCAAACCATACACGAACAATATGGCGGCGTAGTGCCGGAACTGGCATCAAGGGCACATATGCAAAATATTGTACCCGTTGTACATGCCGCGCTGCAAAAAGCCAATCCTTCTCCCGATAGCGATCGGGACGCTCAGGACCTGTTGAAAACAGTAAATGCGATTGCATTCACCCAGGCGCCCGGATTAATCGGTTCGCTGCTGGTAGGCGCACAATTTGCCAAATCATTATCACTCGCCCTGAATGTTCCTTTAATAGCTGTGCACCATATGCAGGCGCATGTGCTGGCCAATCTCATCGAAGATCCCAAACCAGCTTTTCCGTTCTTATGCTTAACGGTAAGCGGCGGCCATACGCAGATCGTTTTATGCGAATCGCCTCACTCGCTGAAAGTGATCGGCGAAACGATGGACGATGCGGCAGGTGAAGCCTTTGATAAATCGGCCAAATTGCTTGGCCTGCCCTATCCCGGCGGTCCGCTCATTGATAAATATGCCAAACAGGGAAACCCCAAACGCTTTAAATTCCCTGAGCCGCAAATACCTGGATTGAACTTTAGTTTCAGCGGCTTAAAAACTGCTATTCTTTATTTTCTGCAGGAAAATACAGCCGGTAACAGCCGGTTTATTGAAGATAACCTCGCCGATATCTGCGCTTCTATTCAACACCGCATTGTTTCAATTTTGCTTAACAAGGTCAAAACAGCTTCGATTCAAACGGGCATCAAAAACATTTGCATTGCCGGTGGTGTATCGGCCAACAGTGGTTTGCGCAATGGCCTTACCGAAATGGGGCAGCAATACAACTGGCAAACTTTTATTCCCGCATTTCAATATTGTACCGATAATGCCGCCATGATTGCTATTACCGGTTATTACAAATACCAGCAGGGCGAATTTGCTGATATGAGTGTGAGCCCTACGGCCCGTGCAGAATGGTAGCAGTTAAGTTTCTGGTTTGTGGTTCTTTAAATCGGGCATTCCTTTTTTCTTTTGGCATCCCGCGGCTTAATCAGGCTGTTGCATATACTCAGGGAATCCACATCGCGGCAGCAACTACAAACCACAAACTTCAAACCATTTAAGTTATATTGCAATCTCACAATTCCTGCATGCCAAACCCTTACTTTAAGTTCAAGCAATTCACCATTCACCAGGACCAGTGTGCCATGAAGGTATGTACCGATGCCTGTATATTGGGCGCCTGGTTTTCGGCCAAGATACCTGACTATACCACTGTGCTCGATATCGGCAGCGGAACGGGATTACAGATGTTGATGCTGGCCCAACGCTCGCAGGCAGAGATACATGGTATTGAAATTGACCTTGCTTCGTACAAACAAGGGAAAGAAAATATCAGTCAGAATAAATGGAAAGAGCGACTAAAGATTTTTCCCGGCGATGCCCGCACCTTTGTATTTCCACTGAAGTATGATTTTATAATTACCAATCCGCCTTTTTTTGAAGATGACCTGCTGTCGGAAGACGATCGACAACAGGTAGCCAAACACAGTAAATCATTAACGCTCGACGAACTGATCACTGTAATCAGCAACAACCTGCAGCCGCATGGTGCTTTTGGTATTTTACTACCTTATCACCGGTGGGAGTATTTCGACAAGCTGGCTTCGATGCAAAATTTTTATCTTACCGAAAAACTATTCATCAAACAAAGTCAGCGGCATTCGTATTTCAGGGCCATATTGCATTACAGCCGGAGCCATGAAGATTTTGCCCCCTCCTTCGATCTGGTGATACAGAAAGAAGATGGTTCCTATACCGAAGACTTTGTTGAGTTGATGAAGGAGTATTATCTGTATTTGTGAGGTGAATGGTGAATGGTCAATGGTCAATGGTGAATAAGTTCCCAATATATTTTAACCCTATTACTCGCTATCTGCAGGCTATTCCGCTGGTCATAAGCGCTGCCATTATTATCACAGGCATCAATATGTGTATTTTTCTATTTACGGGTACATCAGAGCTGGCAAATTATTGTTTGTGTTTTTTGCATTACCTCGTTTTATGGATGGCTATTGTAGTACAATATACCATCTCGTTTCCTGTATTCCATTTATATAAAATGAAAGTGGCGCATGAAAGACCCGTTGAGTTAGAAGTTTTAAATTCTGAGTTCCAAGTTTAAGGAGTTATGCTTATTTTGTATTGAAAACCCTGCACTATGAGTGATATCCGGAACCGTTATGTAAAATTTGTTCCCATTGTACTGGCTGTAAATATTGTATTGGGCTTTGTATATGCTACCATTTTCGAAAACAGCTTTAACCACAACAGCGAGGTTAAAAACACATTGCTGCTTAACGGGCTTGTGGAAACGCTTGAGTGTGTGACTTTGTGGTTCGCCATCGGATGGGCGCTGAATAAAAGAAAAGAAGCCGCCATTGCATTTGGATTTGCAATGGTATTGATTGTACTTGACTATTTTACATCCATCCCCCCATTTCATCAACAAGCCCTGTGGCTGACTGAGTTATTGCGGCCATTTCGAAACTATTATTTTCTACCGGCTTTGGGTTTTGGGGCGTTATGCTTTAAAAAATTTAGTGAAATCCGTTATTTTTTATTCTTTTTCATATTTGTATATGTAATCACCATATTTATAGCCGGAGGAAACGTTGGGGATATTCCGCATAATCAGTATCAGTCGAATTACCAAACAGAAAAGTTTTCCGGAGTGAGCCATTCCGATATACCTCCGCAGCAATTCAATGTTTTTTTATATGGTTTCAAATTAGCAATTTCTGTTCTTGCATTTATTTTATTGGGCGAATGTTACAACATGGCTATTCAGGGCCTGGCTAAAAAAACCCTAAGGCTCGATTTATCTTTCCGGTATACAAAACTAAACGCCCTTTCATTGTTTTATATTTACAGACTTATCATCAGTATGCTGGTTATCGGCCTGTTTATATATCCGTATAGCGTATTTAATAATGATAATAACATCACGCACTTTATCAATCAATCGCCGGTTACTATTTTTCTTACGATAACCTGCGGACTCATAAGCCTGCTGTTTGTTATATTGTTATACCGGAAATTTTTGGTTGAGTACTTTGTGCTGGTGCGGCAAAAGATCTCCTGGTTATACTGGATTATAAATATTCCTATAGTTGGTTTGGTCGTGTTTCTGATTTTCGCGCTGGCGGCCGATGAAAATAATAAAGTTGATGAAAATTATACCTGGTTCAAATATCATAACAGTATGTACCAGAGTCGTAAAAAGATCATTGGGGTCATTTTGTTGTTCGGGTTTCTGGCGCAGGTGATTAAACCGGGTATGCGGCCTCCTTCAACTGAATCATGGTATTTTTGGGTGGGCGGTTCAATACTTTTCCTTTGGTATGCCAATGCTGTTTCGGGCTATTATGTAACGCTGGCACTTTCGGTAGCGGGCTATCTCAGTTATCTGATGCTGATGTACAATAAAGTACCGGCCTTTTCCAATCCTGATATTATTATAGTGTGGCTTATAGGTATGGTGATCGCCATCCAGTATATTGTCTTATTCCCATTGTTTCATATAAAGCAAATGAAATTAGCTCAAAGAAAGGCGTAATCCTTCATATAACTATACCGTTCGGTTAAACGCCCCTGCTTTACCATGGTGGCCCGTTCTATAACGGCAGAGGGTGTGTTTTTTACAAGGTCTTCCAATACATATTTTATAAGCTGTTCGCCAAAATACCGGCTGGCGTCGCGTGGCAATTCGTTGGGCAGATTGCCAACAGCTATTATATCGATGCTGCCCGGTAAATAAGGCGCTGTTTTTTGAAAGGTAATTCTGTCAACCCCATAAACAGGGTTTTCAATGGTTTGATCGCCCAGGTTAATGGGTACCGATCCGTTGGCATCATCGGTTATATCGGCAATGGTTCGAATGCCAAAGTCGCCGGTTATATCGCTTTTTTCGAACAGGCGCGGAACGGCATCGGTCCAGAATATGCCGTTCATAAGTACATCTGTTTGCAGGGCATAGGGTAAAAATGTACAAGCATAAGCCTCGGGGTTAGCATGAAATTCTTCGCGATTGTACAGGCCGGTGGTTTTGTTTTTATACAAATCGGGACCTTTCAGCTGTGTATAAACGGGATAGGTAAATTTTCTTTGCAGATATTCATCAGGCTCTACTTCAACCACACCCAGCAAATTCATGATCTCCAGAATGCCATGCGCCACCCTGCCGCTGCCGGTAACCGCAATTTTTACGTTGGGAAGCCGAAGTCCGAAATAGGTATGAATCAGTTTGGTAAAACTGGCCTGTTTATACACCCTTTCGAGCTGGTATAAACCGGTTCGGTTGCCATAGGCCATCATGCCGTTGTGAGCGCCTACCACCCCTGCAAAAAAGCCAAAACCAAGAATACGCTGGCCATCCTCGTGTTCAAGGCATTCGTAGTCAATGAGAGTGATGTTTTTATGTATAATAGTGTGGAATAATGCCTGGTTATAAGGCTGTTTTTTACGGGTATGTGAAAAGAAAAGATAAACTTTTCCGGGTATCAGCCATTGAGCCGGCACTTCTTTTATGCCCAATAAAATATCACAGTTACTGATATCTTCTTTTACCGCAACCCCGGCCATTTCGTACTCGCTATCGGCAAAACAGCGGTCGGCCGAGCTTTGAGCCACTATTTGCACCCCGGGTATATGGGCCAATATCCATTTACACTGGTCGGGAGTAAGGGCTACCCGGTTATCCACAGGTATTTTTCCCTCCTTTAATAATCCGAGAATTATCATTAATTTTAGCAGGATTTTAAATATCTGACTTCCAAATGACTAAATAGCAACAATATAAATATTCGTGGATTATTAATCAAAAAACGAATATTTGTTTATCAGTATCCGTTGAAATTAGGGAAAACAGGCAGGTTACCTGCCCCAAAACCGCAACTTACATGAAAAGCAAATTGTGCATTAGTCTTCTATCACTGTCGTTAGGATTGCTGATCGTATTTTTTGCGTGCAGCAAAGCAAAAAATACACCACAAACAGACCCTTCAGATCCAAACAACGACACCGGCAATGTACGCATAAAAACTACTCCGGGTTGTACGGCTGCTCCCGACTACGGCGACAGCATCATATACACAAAATATAAAGGCCCCAATAACGATTATACTATAAAGCCTAAAAATGATACTGTCGGCGGCAGATATATTGCCTGGCCCCAGGGACTGGTGATCGATTCGGCTACCGGTGTAATTAATGTTACACAAAGTGAAACCGGCGAAAGGTATAACATCGGCTTTATAAAAACCGGCACACAGGATACCTGCGTTAGTCCATTGATCCTTGCCGGTGTAACATATATTGACAGTGTTTATGTGCTCGACAAAAACGATACACTGGCCACCCCCATTTATAATGCCAATCCGGCAACACCGCCGGTGTGCGATAACAGTAATGACGATGATTATCCCCCATTTGGCCAGGGTAATACCAAATGTTATTTTGACGATGGAGGTGCAGCTAATGGCAAAGGCGTAAAGGTTCGAACTGTGAGTGGTATTATCAACATGAAAAAAACAATAGCTGACGGCGCTTTTGGTTCAAATCCACAAAACGGCGACAGTAAATTAGTTACCATTGTGTATCGTCTGAATGATGCCAGCGCCAGGGCCCCACAGCATATTCAGGTACAACTGGTATATTATGAGCATTTGTCAGATGTTCCGACATCATTACAAAACGAAGTAACCATTAAACGGCAAAACTTTCTTAATTACCGGATAGTAAATGGCAAACCCCGTCCGCCATTGTTGCTGATTGTATTGCATAACTAATCAATTCTGTTATAAACAAGGTATCTTCGCCAAATCCTGATGTGTACTTCATGGTGAAGACAACAACCCGTTTTATATTATGGAATGTATTGCTTTTGCCGGTGTGCTGGCTTGTATGCCTGTCGTACAATACCCGTAACACAGGTACGCCAAAAGAGATACAGGCTTTGTATGCAAAAGCCAACCGGTTATTCAATCTTTCCGATCCTACCGACGCTACCGACAGCATTGCCCTGATTATTTTTCAGCAGGTAATCAATCAATTGGAAAAGCAGGCAAATACTACCGATACGGTATTATTTTTCTCATATCTCAAAAAAGGCATTCTGCTCGAAGTAAAAAACAGTTATACCGAATCGAAAGAAGCCTATTTGCACGCGCATCATCTGAAAACAATCAATCCCCAATGGAGTGATTCATTATTGTATGAGGTATCGCTTCACGCCGGTTCGGTGTATTACCGCATCAACAATTTCGATTCGGCCAACTATTATCTGTTACAGGCAGAAGCATTGTCGCAACGATTTCCGGGTGTATCTGAAAAAGAAAGATTATTTAACGACCTGGGCGTGTTGTATCATGAAAATGGCAATTACCTGCAAAGCATCAATTATTTAACGCATGCCCTGCATATAATTTCAGGCCGGCGCCAGGTTGATTCTTCATTCATCATTAGTATCGAACAAAACATTGCTGCCGATTATCACAAACTGGGTTTGTATAACCAGTCGCTATCGCTTTATCAAAAAATACAATCGCATGGCGTGTATAGCAGCTTTATATTTAACAATATGGGCACCGCCTGGAGTGCAGGGGGAAATTATCAGCAGGCCCTTGCCTGTTACAGAAGGGTGAACGCAAAAGAATTCCCCTCTGTATTTAACCAACTCGCTTATGTGCATCTGCAACTGAAGCACTTTGATTCTGCCCAATATTACCTCAACCGGTTTACCGAATGGGCCCAACAAAATAAGTTCGCAGCAAACAGAATATACAACGGCATTAATGATTTATACTGGTCGCTCCTGTTGATCGAACAACACCAACAGGACGCAGCATTAAATACCCTGCAAAAGGCAATTATTGCATTCAGCAGTCACTTTAACAGCATCGATGCACATACGAACCCTGACAATTTTATCGGAACTTTTACATCCTTCCACTTATACAGAGCTTTATTTACGAAGGGGCAAACATTTGAGCAGCTGTACCAGCTTCGAAAAAAAGAATCTTACCTGCAGGCGGCTTTATCGACCTATAACAGCGCCATCAGCCTGTTACGTTATATCGAAAAAAGCTATGAAACAGACGACGCCAAACTGTTTTTAAAGAATAACAGCCAGCAGGCCTTCCAGCATGCTTTTTCGGTATGCATGCAACTGCATAGTATGCACCCAAATGCGGGCTATCTTGAACAGGCATTTATAACAGGCGAAAGAAACAAAGCTTCGGTAATGTACGCAGGGGTACGGGAAAAAGCTTTTCAAAAAATACCCGGTATTGATCCTGCATTGATACAACAGGAAAGAAACATTAAATACAACCTTGCCCGCCTGAGCATAAAAAGCGATCAAACGCAGGATAGTATCTCACTCGAAGCTATTGCCAAAGAAAAAGCCATATTTGAAATACAATTGTCGCAGATACAGAATAAAATTGAACAGAACAGTTCTTATTACAAACTCAAATACAGCGAATCGTATCCTCGTATTCAGGAAATAAGAGAGCATATAAACAGGCAACAGGCGGTTATCAGTTTTTATACAACGCCCGATAAATTGTATGCATTTGTTATTACCCGGTCGGCTTTCGGTTTTACGGCTATCGACTCCTTCCCTGCCCTGCAGCAAACGATCGTTAACTGGCTTACTGCTTTAAAAAGCACCGGAAGCGGCAGAAGGTTCAAAGGCGATCTATGGGCTGCCGCATTATATCCGCAACTGGTAAAACCGGTTCAGGCTTTGGCTGGCGATAAAGAAGAATGGATCCTTATTCCGGATGGCATTTTGTATTATCTGCCGTTTGAATCGTTACCGGCCGGCGATGGCACAAAAACATTACTCGAAACAACAGAGATCAGTTATCAGTTCGCATCGCGTTTTTTAGTAGCGACGCCCGGGCAAAAAAATACTTCCGCCTCCTATTCAGTGCTGGCATTTGCACCCTTTGTTCAGAAAGGAATGCCCTTTCCGCATCACGAGTTCAAATTCATGAACCAGCTGAGTGCATCAGGCAGCGAAATTGCCGGATTACCGGGAAAATATTTTATCAATACACAGGCTACCAAACAACAATTTCTGAAGGAGATCAATCATTATCCTGTTGTGCACTTAGCTACGCATGCCATTGCAGATACGGCTAACCCTTCGGCTTCTTTTATTGCTTTTTATCCGCAAACACAAATACCGGCCGAAGATGGATTGTACCTCGGGGAATTATATAGCCTGAATATGGATGCCACACAGCTTATTATCATCAGCGCCTGCGAAACGGGCAATGGCCAGCTGGTAAACAGCGAGGGCGTATTGAGCCTTACACGCGGTTTTGCATATGCCGGTTGCGCCAGTGTGGTAAATAGTTTATGGAAGGCCGATGACGAAGCTACCAGCGCCATTTTACAACAATTTCATGTATACCTGCAGAAAGGTTATACCAAATCAAAAGCATTGCGGCTGGCCAAATTAGATTACCTGCACAGCAATGCCCTGCATAAAACACCCGATTACTGGGCGCATTTAATTTTAATCGGAAATACAGAACCGGTAGTAAAGAAATCTTCTCCGTATGTAATTTGGATACCTGCAATCAGCATACTGCTAACGGCATTATTTATTGGCTGGAAAGTAAGAAGTAAAAAAAGAAAAAAGTCGACGTAGTCTCATAGTAATACGGATTTTAAAATTGCTCTGATGTGTGTACTCCGGACTACGGCAGGGTAAACTGCGTTATCCATTAGAGGTTAAATTGACGTCGACTTTTAAGTTTACATCCCCGTTTAGAGATGAATTCGTTTGGGTATTATAGATACGTTGTGTTTATTGTAAATAGTAACCGGGAAACCATTGCTGGTTGTCCCGGTTAAAACTTTTGTTGGGAGATCATGGTCTCTTTCACAGGAACAAAAATAAGAGGTTCAATACGAAAAAATTTGTTTAGCTAATCAGGCCAAATCAGAACATATCAAACCACGGTTTTCAAGGGTGTTTGGATTTAAGGTTCAGGGATCGGATTTTATAAAAACGGTAATGAATAATGGTGAAAAATAATTCCTGAAAAGGGATGGCTCGCTCTCAAAAGAAAGTCCACCCTTTCAGGATTTTTTTTAATGGCTACATTTCAATGCTTACATTTCAAAGAACCTTTGTAACGCACGAAACAATAAAATCAAAAACAATATGTAAATAAGTTGAAAACGTAGTTCGTAAAGAAGAACCATTCTGGTTTCTCTGCCGTGGACGTAATCGCCACTCAGGCTTCCATGTCATGATCCAAGTCTTCACGAACAGTGGTAAAGAGTGTGTTCATAAAAACCATTCCGGTTTCTCTGCTGTGGTCGTAATCGCCACCCAGGTTTCCATGTAATGGTTTTGAAGGTTTATGAACATTTCCTGGGCCGTTCATTCAGATGAGAATTATTCTGGTTTCTCTGCCGTGGTCGGTAATATATCGCCACTCAGGTTTCCATGTCATAATCGGTCTTCATGAACGTTCTCAGTTTGCCGGTGAAGAAAGGAACCATTCTGGTTTCTCTGTCGTGGCCGGTTAACCGCCACTCAGGCTTCCATGTCATGATCCGTTTCTTCACAAACAATAATTGTATACGCGGGGAGAAGGGTATCATTCTGGTTTCTCTGCCGTGGTCGGTAATATGTCGCCACTCAGGTTTCCATGTCATGACCCGGTTCAGTACGCGAATACTATTCGTAAGGAAGAACCATTCAGGTTTCTCTGCCGTGGTCTGTTAACCGCCACTCAGGCTTCCATGTCATGACTCGATCCTCACGAACGTCAAGCTACGTCCGTAAAGAAAGATCATTCTGGTTTCTCTGCCGTGGTCGTGTTGGTCGCCACTCAGGCTTCCATGCCATGGTTCAAGTCCTCACGAATGCTCAGTTATTGTAATCCCGCCTGAGCGGGAAAAACAACTAAGATTATGTAGTGAGCGCTTTATCAAAAAAGCCACTCAGTATTTTTTGCTGAACTATGTAAAAGAACTGCTTACATTAAATAGTAAAAGCTGGGGAACTGAACGTAACCGGAAAATGAGATTTTTTTGAAAAAAACCGAAAAATATGATTATCAACTACTTGCCAGATTTAAATTCCAAAATCCGCAAATTGGCCGATGAAATACGGGCGGCCTGCTGATAATATAAATGATTTTTATCGGCCCGAATCTGATTAATTATAATAATGGCTTCTTTGGCCTGGTTATTTGCCAGTAAACTCATAGCCAGATAATATTGCGCTTCGTCGTGAAAATAATCATCACCGGTTTGCGCATTGTTTGCCAACACCTGTTTAAATTGTTCAGCCGCTGCCGAAAATTTTTGCAGCTGCATGTTAGCCATACCGCACAGGAAAAACGCTTTATTATCTTTTTGTATTGTTTTATTGAACGAGGATATTACTACATTCCAGTTTTTGTTTCGATAAGCATCTTCAATGGCAATGCTTCCTGTGTTGCCGCGGCTTGTATTTAATGTATAAGGCACGAATGCATCCTTATACAAACTTTTCGGGCTGGTAGTAACATATTTAAAACTACCTGCTGCTACTATCAGGAAAAGCACACAGGCTGCCACGCGGTAAATGCTTCGCATGGTTACCATACCGCGCAAGCGCGGTACTGTTTTTTGCATGGGTATCACTTCCGAAGGATGAACGGCTTTAAATTGTTCTTTTACAGCCGCTACCTGGTCGAACAAAGCGGCATATTCCACAGCCTGAACAGCCAGTTGCAAATACTGCCATTGCTTACGTACTTCCGTATCAGCATTAATTACCTGCTCTATTTCCCTCATTTCACTTTCTTCGAGGGTTCTGTCGAGGTAATTCACCAGTAAACGTTCATTCCTGCTATCCATATAATTACGTTATCTTAAAGTTTGATCAACGAGCCGCGCTATAACCGGATTGTCTTTAAATAAACCCGTTAAATGCTGCAGGCATTTGTATTTTTTATTTCGCACCACCTGTTCATTTTCATATGGAAGGTGGTTCAACATATCTTTCATCGAACAATTTTCATAATAAAACAGCGTGAGAATTTTTTTACACGGCTCGCCCAGTTTATTCAGCACTTCGCGAAACTGTTGTTTGATTTCGCGATCGGCAATATACTGGCTCACATCCATTTCATTGGTTTCACGACTGTTTTCGAACAGTTGCTCACGAATGCCTGAACGCTCTCTTTTCTTTAACTCATTTAACCAGGTATTTCGCGCAATAGCTACGAGGAACGTTTTTACAGATGCTTCTCCCCGGAATTTCTCTTTTTTAATAAGATCAATAAAAGTCACCACAGTTTCCTGAAAAATATCTTCGGCATCCTGTGGCGTTCCGCTATTGGCTAGTATGAAAGAACTGATCGTATTGGAATACTCCTGGTAAATGAAAAAGATGGCGTCATTCAGTTGATTCCCCAATCTGATAGCAGTTATCAGATCTGCATCAGCATACTTTTTGCCCTTTATCATGCTCCGTTATTAAATAGTAAACGCCGGCCTTGCTTTTGTAACCGGAAATTGCATTTTTTTGAAAGAAATAGATTTTCCCCGAAGGCCTTGCCCCTTTATGGCGGGGTTTCGGCATAAAAATATAAAACTGTGGTTTATAATCACATAATCAAATTTCGCGTGTTCAATGTAATTGATAAATGTCAATTTTTAAACGGTTTGCACAATTTTTTTATTCTGCACATCAGAGAGGTAATATAAGACTGGCAACGAGGGAAAAAGTAAAATCAGGCAAGACATTCTTACGATATCGTTTGCGTAAATGAGAAACTAATAATTTACGAATAGGGATTTTATTTAATTGTAAATAAGACCCGTAAAAATTTAATGGTAAGTGGGTATTGTGTAACGAGCAGTGGGCAATAGACAATAGACAAATGCACCACATAGGTACATGAAGTAATAGCCGTGCCACGGGTTGTTATTCGACTTCGCTCAGGACCGTGGCACGGCTTACTAACTGTGTAACTGGTAACTATTAATTCGCATCCAATACTTCGTGCAGTTTGGCTGCGAGGTCATCACCGCGTAAATTTTTGGCGATGATCTTTCCATCTTTGTCTAACAGAAAATTCATAGGAATGCTTTGTATGCTGTATAGCTGTGCTACGGCATTGCTCCAAAAATTCAGGTCCGATACGTGCGTCCAACCCGTGAGGCCATCATCATGAATGGCTTTTAACCATTTTTCTTTTGCGTTGGGTGCATCGAGCGAAACACTGAGAATGGTAAACCCTTTGCCTTTGTATTTATTAAAAGCGCTTACTACCGCAGGATTTTCATGACGGCAGGGTTTGCACCAGCTTGCCCAAAAATCGAGCAATACGTACTTTCCTTTAAAATCATGTAGCGATACATTGACCCCGGCAGTATCGGCCTGGGTAAAATCGGGAGCTATTTTGCCAATGGCCGTTTTTTTAAGGTCCTGTACCCGGGTGTAATAATCTTTTACTACTTTATTATTCTTTAGTGAGTCGGATAATAAATCATATATAGGTTCTATCTTTTCGGGATCGGGTGTTATACCGCCCATGTCTTTCAATGCATCAAAACTTACGAGACTGCCGGGGTGATCTTTAATGAACTGCGTCATAAGCTCCTGCCGTTTTTGCAGCAACGACTGACGAACGCCTGCATCAACACCTGTATCAGCTTTCTTTACTTTCATCAGCTGATCGCTTACCGGTTTCAGCAATACTTTTAATTGCTCCAGCTCATTGTTCAGTTTTGTGCCACTGAATTTAATATGCGCAGCCGAATCGGGACTGCCAATTTTTATTACTCCCGGTTCGATATATATATTAAACCTGTTATCGGCATTACGCATACCCGCACCTTTTTCGTCGAGCACAAACATACCCTTTACCGGAGCGGATATACTTCCTTTAAATTCAAATGCACCATTTTTCAAAACGGCTGAATCAAGTACATACTTTTCGCCCGGATCAAAATACAAATAAGCTGTTGCCGGCGCATTCAGCTTTCCGACTTTACCACGGATACTAAAATTGTTTTTCTGTGCAAGTGCGATTAACGGTAACCATGTAATTGCGATTAGTGCTGTTCTTTTCATATTATAGGCTTTTAATACAACAGGCAATTTGCAAAATTGTTAATTGCCTATTGCCTGTTGCTTATTGGTTATTACTGGCCAAGGGCCGGGTTGTTCAATACTTCTTTATCAGGAATCGGGAATGTTACAGCTGTCGACTTCCAGGTTGCTGACTTTTCAGCACCCAGCACAGCATCAGCACGTCCTGTGCGAACCAGGTCGATCCAACGGTGGCCGTATCCTTCGCCAAACAATTCGAGCTTACGTTCTCTTTCAATTGCCAGCAACACATTTGCCTGCGTCATACCATAACTTAATGCAGTAAGTCCTGCGCGGGTACGGATGGCATTTATATCATCGATGGCGCCATTCAGGTTATTTTGCTGAGCTCTTGCTTCGGCCCTGATGAGGTACTGCTCGGCCAGGCGCAGTAACATATAATCTTCATATGCTGATGAACTGGCAGGTGTGCTGGTTTGCCTGTATTTATAATCATAATAAAACGTGCCTGAAGAAAGAGGTAAATTGCCAATCCAGTTCGCTAAACGCAAATCGGTTGCATCGAATGCATTGTACAATTCGGGCCGTACGATGTAAAAGTAATTCGAAGAAGTAGTACCGGCAGGAGGAACACAATTGCCGGCCCAGTACGTGTAGTTATAATCGGAGCCTGTATTCACCTGCCAGATAGCTTCCTTGCTGCCTCTTAAAAATACTTTCGTTAAATCGGTAAGCAGCGTAAAATTAGCAGTATTACTGATCAGTTCGGTTGCTTTTGCTTCGGCATTGGCCCAGTTTTTCTGATACAGGTATACCCTTGCAAGCAATGCGGTGGCCATATATTTATTAAACCGGCCGTTGCGCACCGTACCTGCCGGCAATTTAGCTTCGGCATATTTTAAATCATCTGCAACGGCATTCAGCACATCGGCCTTTGGTGTACGGCCAATGGTAGCTGTTTTTGTAACATCGGTTGTTTGTATCAGCGGCACATTGCCCCAATACATGGTTAAATATAAATGGCAAAATGCCCTGAAAACCTTTGCTTCGCCCGTATATACTGCCTTCAAACTATCTGAAATGGGACTGGCCGGTACATTTTCAATAATGTTATTGGCCTGATAGATCACCGAATAAAACAACGTCCATGTGTTTTGCAGATCCTGATTGGAACCGGGAAGGGTATTATTGGTGAAATCATCGTAGTAGGTTGATCCGCCATACACAAATTCATCAGCCGCCGCTCCCAGTAAAAAATCGCCCTGATAGTTTAAAAAGTTAGGGTTCTTTAACGCAAACGTATACATGCCATTTACGGCCGCCAGTGTATTAGTGGCAGTGGAAAAAGTACTCTGTGTTGTCATCTTATCCTTTGGCAAATCAATTTCGAGGTACTTTTTGCAGGCGCTGAATGAGCTTATGACGCCCAGAGCAGCTATATAAAACAGAAAGCGATTATATTGATTGATCATTTTCATATTCATTTTTCTTTAAAAAGTTAACTGAATACCACCTGTAATCGTTTTTAATACAGGTGTAGCGTTTTGCGTTTCCGGATCAAGCCCTTCATATTTTGTTATGGTGATCAGGTTTTGTCCCTGCACATAAAGGCGTACGTTCTGCGCACTTATTTTATCAGCAAGCTTCCGGGGCAATGAATAAGAGAATGAAAGGTTCTTCAACCGTGCAAACGATGCATCGGTATATGCATAATTCGAGATGTATAACCGGTTTAACATGATAGAACCAATAGCCGATGAGGCAGAAGTTGTTAACCCGGGTTGTGTACCATTGGGGTTGGATGTACTCCAGTTATCTTTCACCATAAAGGTGGGCACGTTCACTTTATAACCGGCAGGGAAGTAAAATGCCCTTTGCGCACTATATCCGTTTTGTTTGGTGAATTGTATAAAGAAGTCGAGGCTGAACCCTTTATACGAGAAGGTATTTCCCATACCTCCGTAATACTGCGGAACCAACGAGCCGATGGTGACATAATCGTAGAGGCTCGATAAATAGCCGTCTTTGTTCACGTCTTCAATTTGCGGAACGCCGGTTGCCGATAAACCGGTATAATGATAGCCACGGGCCAGTTGTACGGGTTTTCCTATTTCATAGGTATTATAATAGGCCGATGAAGCGAGGTTGGGAAAATCTAACAACTTGCTTTGGGGGAAAGTGATATTGAAAACAGTTTGCCAGCGAAAATCTTTATGGTTGATGTTTATGCTGCTCAGCTCAAACTCCCAGCTGGTCATTTGCACCAGCGCCGGCAGGTTTGCCTGATAATAAGGAAATCCCGTTTGGGTAGGCAGAGGCGTTTGTACCAGCTGATTGGCCGAGCGGTTGCGGTACCACGCAGAAGTAAACAAAATTCTGTCTTTCAAAAAGCCCAGCTCCATCGCTACTTCCAGTTTTTTATTCTCTTCCCAGCTATAATTGGGGTTACCTATCTGGTTGGCAAAAATGCCGATATTTCCATTGTAAGCCGTACTGTAATTGCTTGTATACAACGGCAGATAGTTGTAATCCAAAATCTGATCGTTACCTGTTGTACCATAGCTTGCCCTGAATTTTCCGAAGCTTAAAACAGGCAAAGCATTTCTAATCAGCTCTTCCTGCGAGAATATCCAGCCGGCGCCAACCGACCAGAAGTTTCCGAATTTCTTACCGGGGCCGAAACGGGATGAACCATCTCTTCTGAAGGTACCGTTCAGAATATATTTATCCATGAAGCGGAAATTCAACCGGCCAAAACCCGAAATATATTTGTACTGTGAGCTGGTATTGTTCTTATAGGTAATATTTGTTGCAGCACTAATAGTTTCAATCAGGTCGTCACTCGAAAAGTTAGTACCTGTTATCATATTGCTTCTTGATGTTTTTGACTGGGCAGTACCACCAGCCAAAGCACTAATGGTTAATTCACCCATCTGACGGGTATAATCAACCTGCGGCTCAACAATATACGATTGTACATTATTGTTACCAAAGCTGGCCAGGCTTTTGGTAGATGAGGTAGAGGTAGGGTTATAGGAAATTGCCGGTTGTGTAGTTTGCTGTGTGAGGAACATTTTCGTAAACCCGATATTCACTTTGGCGTTTAAGCCGGGTAAAATGGTATACCTTAATGAAGTGCTGGTAATAAGATTATCGGTGAGGTTGCGCCCCACCCTATATGGGTACGACCAGGGATTGGCGGTATTGGCCTGACCATCTTTTGGAATCCAGTACAAGGCGCCGGTGCTATCGTAATGCGGGAAATTCGGTGATGCATAAATGGCCACAAACGGATCGTTTGCCAGTGTTTTGATATTATCGTTGGTATAGGTTATCGATGTATTGATGTTGAATTTTTTATTGGCAGAATAATGATCGATATTAATGTGGCCTGATACTCTTTTATCGTAGTTATTGCCATATATGATCGATCCTTCGTTATGATAACCTAAGCTGAGCAGAAAACGGGTGGTTTCGTTACCGCCCGAGGCAGCAGCCTGCACGTTGCTGAAAGGCGCTGTATTACCCAATATCATTTTAGGGAAATTGGTGTAGGCGTTCTGGTCCCAAACCAACAGGTCCTGAGCATTGCTGGTGGTGGGTGTAATACCATCAGCCGCAAACGCCTTTTTCCTGATATCGAGGTATTGCTGTGTATTTAAAAATTCAGGGATGCGCGTTGCCTTGCTTGATCCTGAATAGGCATTCACATCAAATTTTGTTTTGCCTGCTTTTCCTTTTTTGGTTGTAATTATTACAACGCCATTTGAACCGCGCGAACCATAAATAGCCGTGGCATCAGCATCTTTTAAAACAGTGATACTTTCAATATCCATTGGGTTAACACTGTTAAAAGGGCTCAGTTGTCCGCTGGCAGTGGCATTTGTAACAGAACCTGATGTAGGAACTGTTAATGAGGCCGCCTGCACAGGCACCCCATCTATTATATATAAAGGATACGCTGTAGAAGAAAGCGAATAGTTGCCGCGTATCTGCATACTGATACCCGCACCCGGAACACCGCTGGCGCTGGTAACCAGCACACCTGCCATTCGGCCCTGCAATGCCTGCAATGGATTGGTTACCGGTTGCTTTTCAATATCCTGGCTTTTTACAGAACCCTGATCGCCGGTATTGAATCGTTTGGTGCTGGTGCCATAGGCTATTACCTGTACTTCATCGAGGTTGCTCAGCACCTGTTTCAATGCAGCGATAATATTGCCGGTGTTGTTGTTTACTTCAATAGTGCCCACATAATCATCGAAGCCCACATACGATACTTCGAATTTGTATTTTCCTTTAGGCATCTTAGTTAATACAAACTCGCCCTTCGCATTGGAATTTACCATTTTGCCCAACGATGTAATTCTGATTGTAGCACCCTGCAACGGCGAACTGGTTTCGCTAAGCACGGTACCTTTTACATCAATTAACGTATCTGCAGGTTCGGGCACTTTTTCATTTGAAGCAGGCGATCTCCTTCTTCTTATGATCACCGTTTTATTTTCAATGCTGAAATCGAGGAGTTGTTTTTTAAGACATTCATTCAGCGCATCCTGCAGCGAAACATTGGTTACTTCAATATCAACCTTCGGTGCAGTTTCAACCATCTGTTTTGTATACAGAAAGGTGAAACCTGTTTGCCGTTGAATTTCGCGAAACGTTTGCTGTAACGTAGCGTTTTTCAAATGTAATGTTACATTTTGCTGGGTGAATCCCTTAGCCGAAACACACAAAGTGCCTGCAAGAACAAAAACGAAACTCAATTTCATAAGCAGGAAGAATTTTAGCACTTTCCTTCTCCCGGGAAAGAGAAAGAAAATAGAACCAACCTTTTCAATTAAATGCATAGATTTGTTTGGTTTTGGTTTAAAACTGATTAATATGCCTGACTTTTATATTGATTAGGAAAACCATTGCCTGTCCCGGCACCACCCGGGACTACCAACCGTTTCGCCTGGTACGCGGAACGGTTTTTTAGTTGATGATTTCCTGAAATACTTATTTTAAGTTACCGGTTGCATTTAAGTTACCGGTTGCCAGTTACCGGTTACCGGAAACTGGTAACAGGAAACTGATAATATGACATTGTTAGCAGGTATTTTACTTCACAATCACTTTCCGTCCCTTAATTTCAAAACTTACAGTACCTGTTTTTTGCAACATGCTCAACACTTCGGAGATGTTACCAAAACGCGATATAGTACCTACAAACTCTTCTTTTGAAACATTGCCCGAATATTCAACCTGCACATCATACCACCTTTCCAGCTGACGCATTACCGATTGAATGGTATTGCCATCAAACATAAATTGTCCGTTCTTCCATGCTATGGCCGCTTCCACATCGGCATCTTTTACCACTTTTATTTCACCACTTTCACTTACATGTCCCTGTTGTCCGGGAGCAAGCAATGTCAATTGCTTTTTGCCTGTTGCGGATTGCTTATTGTCTATTGACACCTTTCCTTCTATTAAAGTAGTGACAACACCTTCCTCATTGTCATACGCATTGATATTAAATTGGGTTCCGAGGTCATGCACTTCTACCCCATTGGCTACCACTGTAAAAGGCATATTGCTGTTATGCTTTACTTCAAAATACAATTCGCCTGTAACCTGTACCCTACGTTCGTTTCCGGCAAATGCGATCGGAAAACGAATCGACGATCCCGCATTGAGCCACACCTTACTGCCGTCGGGCAATATGAGCTGGTATTGATTGCCGCGGGCAGTGGTAATAGTATTATATAAATACTGACCATTTACCAGCGACGATGCATTATAAGTTAACTGCGAATCGAGCTTAATGATGGTTGTATTACCCTGCCGGGCAATATTTCCGTTTACCGAACTATCGAGATTGATTGTTGAACCATCTGCCAACGTAAGCACTGCACCAATCTTTCCTGGCGGAATATCATTTTTAAATGGCTGTTCACCCTTGTTTTTTACAATGGCTTGTTCAGGTTTATGATAGAAAAGAAAATAATACGTAGCCCCGGCAAACAACAGCAAACAGGCGGCTACAGCAACGCGCGCGCGCGGTATAAAAGTAAACAGCTTTCGAACTTTTGGTTCCGGTGCATATGTAACAAGAGGCGTCTGGTGAAAAGGAGCATCTGATGCAAGAATAGCACTGAATATGGCATTCGCCTTTGACGTACTCAGTTTGTTTTCAACAACCAGGCCATTCCATACCTGGTCGAGCATTTCTTTAATAGTTGTATCATTGGCCGACTGCTGCAATAGCTGCATCAGCTCTTCACTCTCTTCAATGGTCAATACATTGTTGAGATAACGTTGAAATAAATATTCCAGGCGGGTTTTTGACATGGTTAATGCATTCTGCTATAATTAAAGACACCAGCTGAAACGGGAAAGGGTTAGTTTATCTAAAAAAAATCTCAATCAATGGTTATACTGTTAAATTGTTTGATTGTTACCGTAGCATTTCAAAGCTTAACAATCAGGTAAGATGCCGTTTAACAAGGGTTCCCAACAATCAAACAATAATACAATCAAGCCATCAACAATACAGCTGCTATAAGGGAAAGAATGCTGTTTTCGTGGGTTTTGAAGTATGCCCTGATCGAGCGCAGGGCCTGCGCCATATGTGCTTTCACCGTACCGGCCGATATGTTCATTTGTTCGGCAATTTCTTCACGTGACAATCCGTGTTGGCGGCTGAGCGTGTATACCAGTTTTTGTTGGGGAGGCAGCAGGGCTACAGCCTGTTGCAATACCCTGTCGTAATCGCGTTGTAAAACAGTTGCCTCGGCCGACACCCCTTCGATTTGCAGATCCTCGGGCGCAACGCTGCTGATTTTTCTTTCGCGGGCCAGCCGGCGCAAAGAATTAAAAGTATGATTACGGGCAACGATGAATAAAAAGTCGGCAAAATTGCGAATAGCAGAAAGACCGGTGCGGTTGATCCATATTTTTAAAAATACATCCTGTACAGTTTCTTCAGCCAGGGCTTCATGGCGCAGCACTTTCAGGGCAAATGCGTAAATGGTATCGCGGTAATGATCAAAAATGGTACGGAATGCATTTTCATCTCCCTGCGCAATCTGATCAAGGAGCGCCTTTTCGTGATATAATGGTTCTGCTGGCACGTATAATATGAGCCGTGGTTTTGGTTACTGTTGTTTATTTGGTCAGGTAAGGCTTTGGCAGGCAAAAATTCATTCTCATGGCTCATTCATCGATGATACTTAGGCAGGAACAGGTTCTTTAGGTGTTGCTAACACATGTTACAAATATATAGCATACAGCATGGATAAAAAAAGATAACCCTAAAAATATCGTTTCGCGCAGGCTGGTGATGGCGCCCTGGTTACACAGAATTATGAACCGGTTTATAAAAAAAAGAATGGATCGATACAATGAACCATTTAGCGCGGCCTGGTAAAACGGCCGGGCTTTATCGGGTAAAATCAGGCAGTTAACTAACCCAGATGGATATTTGTAAAAAAAAGAGGGCATCAATGAACTTTTCAGATTAAATTACAGTACTGTGTGAAAATCATTTTTCAATGGACACGTATACCCGTAAACAGGAAATAGTCAATGGCCTTATTGCTGCCGTTGGGATATTGTTCGGCCTTAGTGGCCTTCCTGTTTTAGCCGGACTGGCAACTGCCCACGACAACATGCCGGGACTTGTAGGAGCCGGCATTTATAGCTTTTGTTTTTTATTGCTGTTTACCAGCTCAACCATATTTCATTTTGCTCAGGAACCTGCGATCAGGCAGATTTTTAAAATGCTTGATCACATCAGCATTTATTTTTTTATAGCCGGAACCTATACGCCCTTTTTACTGGTGTATATGAATAACAATTTTGGTATTACGCTCCTGGCGGTATTATGGGGCCTTACTGTTCTGGGCATTTTTTTTAAAATGCGCTTTACCGGACGACTCGAAGTTCTATCCACGATCATTTATTTGCTCATGGGATGGATTATGTTAGCCGGCGGCCGTAAATTCTTTGACCACTTACCTGTTCAGGTAGTAATTTTCATTTGCCTTGGCGGGGGATTATATACCATAGGCGTATTTTTTTACTTGTGGGACAAATACCATTATACACATGCAGTATGGCATTTGTTTGTACTGGCAGCGGCTATTTGCCATTATGTGGCGGTTGTGTTAACCATGTAACACAGGTTAACCACTCAATGCCTGTTCACATGCACTTTCAGCATGGCATGTATTTCATCAAAAATGATTTTGAACATGGTAACATTTGAGTTTGAAGAAATTATAATATTACCGTTTGATATAACTGCACTGCTTATCATTTGCGAGGTAATGCCCGATAGCAACTGATCAAAACTCAATGTGCCCAATGCTGTAAAATCTGCATTGAAATTAATGCTATCCGGTATTTGAAAAGTAAATTCTACCGGCACGTCGAAGCGTATTTCAACGGGAATTGTTATACCATTTCTTTCAAAAGATCCGGTGAGCGTAAAAGCTGCAGTAGTTCCCATTGGCACCAATGATATAGTAAACTCAATATTATTGTAGGTATCAGTGGGAATGCTGATTGTTCCAAGCGTGGCGATCAAATTTGAGAGGTCGAAGCTGTGGGTAATTTTTGATTTGCACTCAACTTTTTTATCATCATCATCATTGTCACCATCGTCATGGTCTTTATGGTGCTTTTTGCATTTGCCCGAGAATTTTATTTCTGAAACGAAAATATGACCACCCGTCCAGTGTATAGAGAAGCGGTCCCCGCGACTGGCATCATTATCGCCACCGCTAACCGCCACCCGGCCGGTTTCGCTGGTTTGATTTGAGGTAGTAAGCTGGTAAGTAATACTGGAAGTGCCTGCAGCTGCTGCATCTTCCTTATTTTTATTGCAATCAGTTAAAAATAAAGAACTTCCAAGGGCAGCAGCAATCAAATACATGTTTTTCATATACAGTTTGCTTTACTGCATTAGCCGCAATTATTGTTCCACAGTGCCGGCATTTATCATTTATCAAATACATGCAGCGACCACTCATCGTAATAATGCAGAATAAGCATATCTTTTTTAAACGTTAGCGGCAGCCACACGTATCTGCCATCGATGGCATTATCGGCATTCCAGCGATCGGCCATAAATATAAATGCATCTTTTTTGCCGCTAACAGGCAGAATATAAGTTCCCTGCGAATGAAAAGTAGTAGCCGAATCAACGCCTACACAAGGGTTACCGGTTTCTTTCCAGGGGCCCCATATCGAACGCGACACGGCTGCACGCGCCGGGTTAGGGTCCCACCCTGTTGTGCCGCTCATGATCAGGTAATACAAACCCTTGCGTTTAAAAATGGCGGGCGCTTCCATAAAACGGCCGGTAAAGGCCCGTACATATTTTCCATTATGACCTGTGAAGTCATCATTCAGCTGCGCTATATGCAGGGTGGCATTGTATTCCGAAGCATAAATATGATAGGCTTTGCCATTATCATCAACAAACAGGGTCATATCCCTTTCCATCTGTCCTTCTTTATAAAACTTGCCAAGCAGGTTCAGCGAATCGATATTGCCCGGAAAACCACCGCCGGGGTAATAGGTTTTCATGACCGAATCGGCTACCGGCATTTTATGCACCGGCAATACATTCACAGGCCAATGACCGGGGTTGCTTCTGATGCTGTGTAAGTATATATAGGGGCCCGCAGGTGTTGAGGCAACCGCCACGCCGCTTCTTGCATAGCTATAACCTTTGCCTTTTTGCTCAATATGAAACCACATTACAAATTTGCGGGTGCGGGCATTGTAAATCACTTTGGGTCGTTCGAGTATACAACCTTTTTGTATATCGCTGGCTGTATCGTTCACAACGGAAAGCACTATCCCTTCGTTTTTCCAGTTATACAGATCGCTCGATGAATAACAACGCACACCTACATTCGCTACATTACCAGCCTTGCCTTCTACCTTATGCTCACCAAACCAATAATATACCCCTTTGTGGTACAACATGCCGCCGCCATGTGCGTTAATGGGCATGCCGTGGTTATCGTTCCAGATGGCGCCGGGATGAAATGCGGTATTTGCTTCGGTTTGGGCAACAGCCGTTTTCAACAGGCAACAAAGTATGCACCCTACTACAATCGTTTTTTTCATACCACCTGATTAATCTCTTATTCTTTTGTTAGATTTTAATATGCTGACCCTTTTTTCTGCCTTTCCATGAATAAAACCGGCCCTTTGTTCAATGATCGTTTAAAAGAAATAAGGAAGAGGTAGAAACCTCCCCCATGTGCACTTGAACAATATGGATATTGTATTTGTCTTTTTTTAATTATTGTAAACTTAAATGACGGGATACTGCCACTTAGGGGGTGTGAATTTCAAAAAAGAGGGGGAAATCGGTCATTTTGCAGGTTACAGGTCACAGGTTTCAGGTTACAAGGCACCAATGCCGGGTCGCCAGTTGCAATTGCCGGAGTACCAGTAACCTGAAACCTGTAACTTGTAACTACAGTCTGAAAACCCGCAACAAATCGCTTTTATGAAACAGGGCCTTATTCTTGCTCTTTATCAGTACTAAACGACTCCTTATTCACCGTGTACTGACCGGCAAAGGGTTTGCGGTATTTTTTGATGTAGTCGGAAGGATTCATGCCGAACAGTTTATTGAATTGTTCGCGGAAGTGTTTGATGTCTTTCATTCCCACCTGAAAGGCGGTTTCATTTACATTGTAGTTGGTATTGATGAAAAGCGCTGCGGCTTTGCGAAGTCTGATAAACCTGATAAAAACACTGATCGACTGCCCCGAGATCATTTTTACCTTTCTGAATAAGGTTGAGTGACTCATGCCGATCTCGTGCAGCAAGGTCTTTACACTGAAATCATCATCTTCGATATGTGCTTCCACAATCGATATACATCTTTCCAGAAATTCCTTATAGTCCGTCGAGATGCGCAGGTTATTGGGATTGAGGGTGATTTCGTTATAAAAATATTTCTGCAGGTTGTCGCGCGTTTTTAACAGGTTGGTTACGCGGGCGATCAATATTTCCTTTTCAAAAGGTTTGGTTATATAATCGTCGGCCCCGCCTTCAACACCCTGCAAACGGGTTTCGCTGGCATAGCTGCCTGTAAGTAAGATCACCGGAATGTGGTTCAGGGCATTGTCTTCCTTAATGGCTCTGCATAATTCAATGCCGTTCATACCGGGCATTTTGATATCGCTGATGATAATATCGGGCAGGTATTTTTGCGCCAGCTTTAATCCCTGTGTTCCGTTTTGCGCTTCATACAGGTTGTATTTATCTTTAAATACCTGTTTTACATATTTGCGTATCTGCTCATCATCATCAATTACCAAAACCGAATGCTTTCCGGTAACAATGGCATCGATGGTTTCCTGGTTGTTTTTTGAAGCGGCAGCAACGGTTTCTGTTTCCGGCATTTCAGTTTCTTCGGGCGCCAGTTCCTGCAGCAGGGCGGGCGTTTCATTGCTTTCTTCTGCAATAGAATATTCTGTCAAATGGGCTTTACCTTTTTGAAGGGTTACTGTAAAAACAGTGCCTTTACCGGTTTCACTTTCATAGCGAATAGCGCCTTTATGCAAATCGGCAAATTGTTTTACGAGATAAAGACCGATGCCGAATCCTGTTTTGGAATTGATGCCTTTTGTGTTAGCCTGATAAAATTTCTCGAACAGCTTTTGTCCGGTGGCTTCGGGAATACCGCTGCCATTGTCCTTCACAACCACTTCAATATTTGCGGTTGTTTCACGAATGACCAGCGACACCCTGCCATGGTCGGGCGTATATTTTAGTGCATTGGATAAAAGGTTGAATAAAATGATCTCCATCTTTTCCCGGTCGGCATACAGTTCCATAGCTTCGTTGGCACATTCAAATTCATAGGTAATATTTTTTAACCGGGCCTGTTGTGTAAAGCATAGAAACACTTCTTTACATAAAGTATAAAAATTCAGCCTGGCGGGCTTTAATGTGTCTGCCCCGCTGTCGGCTTTTCTGAATAGCAGCAACTGGTCAACCAGGCTCAGCAGACGCCTTGCATTGCGGTATACAATATTCAATTCATGATCGTCGTGCGTTTTGTGTTCTTTGTTTTTTTGTAAGATATCTTTAACGGGATTGATGATGAGCGTAAGCGGCGCCCTGAACTCGTGCGAGACATTGGTGAAGAACGAAAGCTTTTTTTCATTCATTTCCCGTTCTTTTTCGGCATTCAGGTTTGCCAGCTTTATTTCATACTCAAGGCGTGTTTGCCGTTTTTTATATTGCCAGTAAAAATATACAGCGGCAGCTGTTGCACATATGTATAATATCCAGGCCCACCAGCTTCGGTACCAGGGAGGCAGAATGATAACACGTACCGTAGCTTCTTTGGTGTTCCATACGCCTTCGGCATTGGTACATTTTATTCGAAGCACATAACTGCCCTCGCTGATGTGGGTGTAATTGGCGGTTCTGATATTGCCTGTGTAGTTCCAGTTGCGGTCCCATCCATCGAGATACCAGGCATATTTAATTTTATTGGAGGCTGAATACTCTAATGCAGTAAAGTCGAACGAAACCACTGCCTTGTTATAGGGGATCTTCAATTCAAGAATGGCATCATTGCTTTTTTTCGATATAAAAGAATAATCCTGCTCAATGGGTATATTATTGATGCGTATATCGGTTAAAAACACATCGGGCATCGTATTCGCTTCGCGAATATCGGCGGCTTTAAACAAACTAAAGCCTTTTATACCGCCAAACACCATTTCGCCCGAACGCAGCAGCAATGCAGCATTGTAGTTGAACTGATTGCTTTGCAGGCCATCGTTCTGATAATAATTTTTACAGGTTCTATGCGCGATATTGAATTTGCACAGGCCATTATAAGTGCTCAGCCACAGGTTGCCATGGCCATCATCGAGCATACTTAAAATGGAGTTATTACTAAGACCGTTCTGCGTAGTATACCTCGCTGCAATGGAATTTGTTTTGCGGTCAAATAACAGCAGCCCCCCACCCTCGGTGCCTACCCACAAATGGCCTGTATTATCTTCATATACGGCTCTAACGGCATGGCCTACCGCAAAAAATGCATGGTGTTTGTTTACTTTATCGATTTTTATCAGCTGATTTAAATTGCCGCCCCACAGTGTACCGCCTCTGTCTTCATTCAGCGTAAACAGGTCGGTTAAAACGGTATCAAACACTTCAAACCGGTCGGCCTTATAATTAAACTTATATAAGGCACCATACCGGTTTCCCTGTCGCAGGGTAGTTACCCATAAATCCCTGTCTTTATCGGCGTATATCCAGTAAACGGGTTTGTTTTCGATACCGGTGGCGGTGTTGATGCACTGGTAGCGTTTAAAGCTATTGGCGGCTTTGTTATAGCGGTTAATGCCTTTTGAAAAAGCCACTGCCCATATATTATGTTGTGCATCTTCGGTAACTGCCGAAATGGTATTGTCCCACAGCGAACCGGCATCATGCGGATTATTCCTGTAATTGATAAAGCTGTTGTTTTTGCGGTTCCATACATTCAATCCTGCATCATCGGTAGCAATCCATAGGTTGCCATCGGCTGCTTCACAAAACGATGAAATGGCATTGCCTGCGATACTGTTCGCATTGCCTTTTTCGTGCGCCACCGTTTGAAAACGGCCCTGTTGGGGATCGATTATATTTATTCCCCCACGCAACGTGCCGATCCATTTTCGGGATTCTTTGTCTTCATAAATCGCAAATACCGACTGGCCGGTCAATGAATATTTATTATCTCCGGCCGGCAGGTAATCCATTTTTTTCGTGACGGGGTCCCAGATATTAACACCACCGCCATTGGTGCCTATCCACAGGTGGTGACTTTTATCTACAGTAAGGGCTGCGATGTTTTCAGAAGACATGCCGCCCCGTGTTTGATCAAGCAGTTTTTCGGTTAAACCGGTTGCTGCATTAAAAGCATATACTCCTTCACCCGTGCCGATGTAAACGGTATTCCCATCCGATTCGAGCGTTGAGGCCAGCAATACTGTTCTGGACACCAGCTTCAATTGCATTGCCGAATAATCAAGCAAACATAATCCCTGGTTTTGTACAAATACCCAAACTTTTTTGTCGGCCCCCACTTCAATTGCCTGCGCACCGTAAACCATGATTTCGGTAGTGCCGTTGTATAAGGGAATTTGTTGTGCTACGGTATTTGCATGATCACAAAACAGCAATCCCAATGTTTCGGCGGCGATGAGTATATTATCCTGCGCATCGGTTTTCAGGTCTTTGATCACATCGCGAATTTTAACAACGCCCTGTTGCTTGAACGGGCGGTAGTTTGCCGTGGAAAAGCGGCCGGTTAAAGGGTCAAAAATGCTGGCGCCCTGGCGGGTCCCGATCCACAAATTATTGCGATGATCCTCAGCGAGTTTATAAACCAGGTTATGAACCAGTGAATTGGAATCGTTGATGCTATTGCGAAATACTTTAAAACCATAACCGTCGTAGCGGTTTAGCCCGTCGACCGTTCCAAACCACATAAATCCTTTATGGTCCTGGTAAATGCAGCGCACCGAATTATTAGATAACCCCTGTTCAATGCCTAAATATGTAATGGGAGGAAATGTAAAAGCGTGTGAGTGATTGATACACAGCAATTGAAATAACACAACAATCGGTACATGCTTTCCCTTCAAAATTTTCATACAACAATCAGAATTGGTTGGCCTTAACTCGTGTATAAATAACAATTACAAACCTAATAAGATTTTTTTATAATTTGAAACCACATAATACTTACATGGAGCCCAAACCTACGCCGAAAACCATAACAGGAGAGAAATATTCACAAATTCCACAATAAAACATACAAGTGTTTGTATGTTGAAAATAAATTTCTATATTGCGTAGCCCGCAACCTTATCTCCCCTGCACGTTTTTGATATACTTCTTTATTAGCCATCTGCATGGCGACACCGAGGGACAATTCCCAGGTTATTGTTTTATTGCCCTTTAACATCATTACATAAACACAAACATTTTATGAGGCACAAACAAGACCTCCTTGAACGCCTGAATAGTAAAGAACGCGGTGCGATAGGGGAAACTTACAAACAATATTACGCATCATTAAAAGGCCTGGCATACCGGTCGACCAAAGACGAAGCTGAAGCAGAAGATATAATCATGATGGTTTTCCATAAACTTGCTACTACCTCAAGGATATTCAATTCAATGGATGAGCTGAAAGGATATTTGTTCCTGGCCGTTAAAAACCATTGCAAAAATTATTGGAAAAAGAAGCAAAGAAGGGAAAATCTGCTTACAACTGCTTCCCTTCCTGCACAGACAGATGCCCAGGAGCCCACAGCTAACAACAGCTTAGATCACCGGGATCTTATCAATCTCGTAAGAAAAAATCTAAAACCACTTCCAAGGCAATGCCGTTTGGTAGCAGAGCTTATCTTATTCAGAAATATGGAATCAGGTGAAGTAGCAAAAGTGCTTAACATCGAGATAAACCATGTTAATGCACAGCTCAGCAGGGCAAAGAAACATCTCAGAGCCGTACTGCCGGAGTCTGCTGATTTCGACATCCCGGCAATTTTTATTCTCCTTGCCATTTTAGCCATGTTATATTTTCACTGACCTGCAAAAAAAAGTTGTAAAAAAAATTAATATTCTTCCCGCTGGCATTGTATGTAATAGTATAAGGGGTACAAAAACGTCAGGGGCAAACAGTGATTCACAAAAAACCTTATAGTTAACCCATTAAAACCAATACAATGAAAGAAATACCCAATAATATAAAAGTATTGGCTTTCGAAAAAAGCGAAGACGAACCGTTGAATGATGAAGAGCAGGCCCTTTGGGAAGAATGGATTTCGGGCAGAACAATGGAAAGTCTGAAAATCAGTTTAAACGATCCGGAACTATTTGAACTTATCAGGTTATATAATAAATGGGAAAACAACAAACAGGCAAGCTGGAAATCGTTTGAAGGTGCCTGGTTAAATGATGAAGTACAGCAACCGCTGTTTTCATCAAAACACGGCAACCGAAAATGGTATATTATAACAGCAATCGCAGCCAGCATTTTGCTTGCGCTTGTTCTTACTGTGCATTATTGGTTACCAAAAGAAAAACCAGCCGCCATCGTTGCTGCTACATCTGTTTCGAATGAAATAATACAACCGGTGCCCGGGCAACCCGGCAGCACAAGGGCTATGCTTACGCTTGCCGACCATACACAAAGAAATCTTGCAAAGCAGGCCAAAGGCCTGATTGCCTGGCAAAACGAAACAGCTGTTAGAAAAGAATCAGACAGCCAGATCGTTTATCAGGTAACAAACACCAATCAGAGGTTTAAAGAACACCCGTATAACACATTAACCACGCCGGCAAGCAGTGAATTTAAAATTACATTGCCCGATGGCAGTAGTGTGTGGTTAAATGCCGGTTCCTCACTGTATTACCCAACTGCCTTTACCGGTAACGAACGACGGGTTATACTAACCGGAGAGGCTTATTTTGAAGTAAAAAAAGATGTTACCAAACCATTCAAAATATCGGTAAAGAAAACCTCTATTACGGTAAAAGGAACAAAGTTTAATATCAACGCCTATGCGCAGGATATCATCAAAACTACACTGATAGAAGGTGAAGTGCAATTACAACACGGCGATAAAAAAGTATCGGTAGAAAAAAACCAGCAGGCCGTGGTTTACGGTGACAACATCAAACTTAATAAAGAAGTTAACCTTGCAAGTGTTTTAGCATGGAAAGACGGTTACATTTACCTCGAAGGAGAAACGGTTACTTCTATTCTAAACCAGATAAGCCATTGGTACAATGTACAAACCAACATTATTGGTAACCCTAAAATATCGCTTAAAGGCAGGTTCCCCAAAGAAACCCCCACAAAGGAAATGCTCAGGATACTGAACCTTGGGTCAGAAACCCAATTCACATTAGAAAAAAACACATTAACAGCAAAAGAAAAATAATAAGCGTTTAATACTACTGAAATCATAAAGGAATCCACTTACCGCGACCACTACACACCTTATCCCGGGCTGCATCCTATTAATAAATCAAGCCATTAATTCCATTAAGCCTTCACAAAGATGCTGCAGCTTCCGTAGATTTGTAGTCTGCGGTTGCTGCAACGGCATCGCAACTCTCCAACACAACACGAGATTCCCACCAGTAATGGTTGCCCGCGCATCCATTACGTAAACCTGCATCCTTGCCGGCTCCAATACCGGATGAATACAATTTCATTGTAATTGATATTTCACAGCCGACATTAGATGAACAGCAATAACAAACCTGTTTGTTTCAGAGCCTGCATGGCTATACATCCATCGCGCATGGATACAAACGACTATTGCCTGTATTACACAGTTACCATCCCACCTCTTGCTTTCCCCGGTTCATTTCATTTATTTACAACTATTCATACCGCTCTGATACCGATACCCTGTAAGTTGAATTGATTAGAATTTACCCAAAATGAAATATTTTTTAGGCCCATTAATTATGGCAGCCTGCGTTACTATGGCACAGGCTCAGCAACGAAAAATTGAACCGCCTCCTTATAAACTATTAAGGGCATTGGAAATATTTGAAAAGAGCAAAATCATCGACGCTCCTATTTACGAAGAAGGTTTGGTTCTTCCTTTGGCCGTACCGGTTACTATTTCATTGGCAAACCCAACAAGGGAATTGCTCATTAAAGTTCTCAATGCTCAGCCCAAAATCAAAAACACGCTTGCACAAAAAACACTTACGCTTGAGCCAAAGCTGCCACAGGAAGCTGAAATAAGCTGGAAACAGTTCGTTTCAATTTGTTATATAAAAGTGTATAACGACAGCGGTATTCCGCTGGAAGGCGCATCCCTTTTGCCGGATTCAAAAAAAGGGATCTATACTACCAATGCCAGAGGCTATGCCGAAGTATATGGCAGCCCCGGCGACTCCATTACAGTTTCATACGTTCAATATAAATCTGAGCGCATAGCCTGGGAACCCAACGAAAAACCGGCAATTGTTCAGTTGAAAGCACTTGACACAAATCTTCGTGTAGCCTCGGTAGTAGGGCGGGTTTCAAAAAACCAGGCAGGCAGCGTTTCGAAATTTAAGCCACCCGAGCCAAAAACAACCGATTTAATCACCAGTATACGGCAAAACGTGGCAGGGTTTCTGGCCCTGCCTTCAAGCGGACTTGGAGCAGTTTCACAAAGGATCCAGTTTCGTGGCCCTACTTCCATTGGAACACAAACCGGCACCTACGACCGTTACTATAATTCGCCTCTGTTTATTGTAAACGGCATACCGTGGGGACCATCGCAAACACCGTTAAACCAGTTGCCTTCAATAGCCGGCAATCCAGCTGCGCCAGGCATATCGGCTTCGGGTTTTGATCCGTTTTTTACGATTAACCCATTCGATATTGAATCGGTTACTGTTTTAAAAGATGCCGAAGCCACCGCTATTTACGGGGCACGCGGCGCCAACGGAGTTATTGTTATTACCACCAAAAAAGCAACCGATCAAAATCGCCTCACCGCAGCCACTTCGTTTGGCATCGGGCGTTCGCTCAACACCATACAATTGATGAATACACCTGAGTACCTGGCCATGCGCAGAGAGGCTTTTAAGAACGATGGCATTATACCCAATGCCATCAATGCGCCCGACCTTATGCTATGGGACACTACCCGATATACTGATTTCCCCAAATTGTTGCTGGGCGGAACTGCGAGATTCTTCGATCAGCAGATTTCTTATTCCGAGGTAAATGACAACTGGCGATCCCTGTTAAGCGGCGGCTATCATTACCAAACAACCGTTTTACCGGGTGATCTGTATGCAAAAAGATGGTCCTTGTTAACTGATATATCGTTCACTTCGAATAATAAAAAAACAACAGCCGGTTTTACGGCGATCAATACCTACACCGAAAATAAATGGATAGCCGAGAACCCGATGTATAGCATATTCACGGCACCCGATGCACCACCTTTAACCGATAACAATGGTTATCTGGCATGGGGCGATGAAAGTAATTCGTTCAATAACCCACTGAGCTTTTTCAGGAATGTAAACTTTATGCATGCCCGTAACAACTCGTTCAATACCTGGCTGCAACATACAATATCCGCGAAGCTGCGCTTTGAAACGGCGATAGGTTACCATTTTATTGACATAACTGAACATAACCGTATTCCCATCAGCAGTCAGAACCCATTCACTAATCCCACCGGTTCCTTTTACAAAGCATATAATCGCTATAATACATTCAACTTTGAGCCGGAGCTTCATTATAGCACCTGGCTGGGAAAAGTGCAGAGTGAAAGTTCTTTTGGGATATCGTACACGGCACAAATCAATAAACGGCTTATCGACTCGTACCTGAATTACACCAACGATGATCTGCTTGGTATTGCAGAAGCGGCGTCTTCCAGGAATTCATCACCTGCACTGGCCCGTTACAGGTTCCTCAGTTGCTTTGGACGTATCAAATTCAATTATCTCAACCGGTATTTTTTAAACTTTACGGCACGTCGCGACGGATCGTCGCGTTTTGGTTCACAATACCACTATGCCAACTTTGCGGCAGTAGGCGCAGCCTGGATATTCTGGACAGACAGTACCAATAAAGGATTGCCGAACACAGCCAAAATAAGGGGCAGCTACGGCAGTACCGGAAATGATCAGATCGGAGATTATGCATACCTGAATGCGTGGAGTACCATTGCCAATTATCAGGGCACACCGGTTATTGCACCCACCGGCCTTCCCAATCCCTATTATCGGTGGGAAGTGACCCGCAAACTGGAAGCAGGTCTTGACCTAAGCTTCTTTGATAAAAGACTGAATATTTCGGTTATGGCATACCGGAACCGCAGCAATAATCAGCTCGTTGTTTATTCTTTACCATCCCAGTCGGGCTTCCCGAGCGTAACCAGTAACATTCCCGCCATAGTACAAAACACCGGTATAGAAACCGAAGCCGATTGGAAAAAAACGGGACACGTTTTTACGTGGGCGGGCAAACTAACGCTTGCCATACCCAAAAACAAACTGGTAAAATTTGATAATCTCAAAAATTCATCCTATGCCAATAAGTTGAAAATCAATGAGCCTTTGAACAGCTTCTTTGTTCCGCATTTCACTGGTGTTGATGAAATCACCGGCAAATTCACTGCCGACACATTAAATAAACGTGTTGTAAGCACCGACCCGGCTTTCTTTGGCGGCATTCGCAATTCGTTTACTGTAAAACAGTTTGAACTGACCCTGTTTATAGAATTCAGGAAACAAAATGCAGCCAACTACCTCACCGACATATACAAATATCTTCAGCCAGGCAACAGAAATACCGAATTTTATACCAACCAGCCAGATGCTATCAACAACCGCTGGCAAAAAGCAGGCGAACAGGTGCCGCTGCAACAGGTGAGTACGCTTTCGTTTGGCCCTGTTGCCAATGCTGTTAATAATTTTATCAATACCGATGCCCGGCTGGTGAATGCATCTTATATACGTATGAAAACTGCCCGGTTTGTATATAATTTTCCCAAATCACTGATCACAAAATGGCATTTACAGGGAGCTAATGTATTTGCCACCGCCGAAAATGTTTTTACCATCACTTCGTACAAAGGAGCAGATCCCGAAACGCAGGACCCTTTCAGCCTGCCATTGCTGAGAACCTACACCATCGGGTTTCAGTTAACACTTTAAAACATGCATATGAACCAGTATAAAATTGCATTCAGATCAGGTACTGTGTTGAGTTTGCTTTTCATAATGATATCCTTCAGCTATTGCAACAAACTACTTGATCCCGGTACACCACCCGAAAAAGTAGTCAGCTCGCAGGTATATAGCAGCGATTCGCTGGCCGAAGCGGCAGTAAAAGGCGTTTATGCCAACATGATGCTGAATTTCGGTGTCTGCAACGGCTATATGAGCCGGTACCCGGGTTTGTCGGCCGACGAACTGAACCGTACTACAGTGTTGAACCAGGATATGGAATTTATATTTAATTCCCCCGGCACCGATAATGCAATTATAAAGCAGTCGTGGAGCAATGCATATAATTACATATTTGCAACCAATGATATAATAGATGCATTGCCAAAGTCAGCTGATGTAACGCTCTCAAAGCGTAACCAGCTCACCGGCGAAGCTTTTTTTTTACGAGCGATGTGTTATTTTTACCTGGTTAATTTATATGGCGATGTACCACTGGTATTAACAACCGATTATACCCAAAATGCTGTTATTTCCCGAACTTCGGTTAACCTCGTTTACGACCAGATTATTGCCGATCTTAAACAGGCGCAGAATTTATTATCAAACGCATATGTCACCACGCCTGAGTTTCCCAATGAACGGGTACGGGCTAATAAATTATCGGCCACAGCCCTGCTGGCAAGGGTGTACCTGTATCGGGAGCAATGGGCTAATGCCGAAGCAGCTTCCACAGAAGTAATACAATCAGGATTATACGAACTGGAGCCCAACCTGCAACAGGTTTTTTTGAACACCAGCAAAGAAGCCATTCTGCAGTTCATGCCTGTAAGTGAAGCATATAATACAGCAGAAGGCGGCATGTTTGTTCCTTTGTCGCCCGTGGGAAAGCCCCAGATGATATTAATCGATTCTTTTCTGACAAGTATGGAACCTGGCGATGCACGAACGGGCTGGATACGCAAAGTAACCAACAATGGCATAACCTATTGTTCGCCTTACAAATACAAACTAAATACCGGAACACCTCGTACTGAATACAATATGGTGCTTCGGCTGGCTGAGCAATTTTGCATTCGGGCCGAAGCACTCGCTATGCAAAATAAACTGCCTGAAGCAATAGTTGATCTGAACAGTATTCGCCAAAGAGCCTTGCTATCTGACCTGCCTGCATTATCAACTCAATCGCAGGTACTGGCAGCGATTGAACAGGAACGGCGCATAGAATTGTTTGCCGAATGGGGGCATCGATGGTTCGATTTAAAAAGGTGGCCGGCACGCATTATTAATACAACCAACAAAACGAGACTCGATGAAGTAATGAATGAATTGCGGCCAGCTACCTGGAAATCTTCAGCAGCCCTTTGGCCGATTCCCGTTGTTGAGCTCACTCACAACCCCTTTCTCACACAAAATCCGGGATATTGATCAATGATAGTATCTGAAGAAAGAATCGCCCCTGTTGAAACCCAATCAGGGGCGATTTCACTTACTGATGATTGAAGGGTTGCAGGGTTTATGTATAACTCATATCGCTGTAAATAACGGCCGTCATCAATGGCAGACAAACGCCCCATTCGAACCCGTGCAATCCCGGAAACCAGGTGGCTGTAAATGTATAACCACCAAACGTATTGCGCAGGCGTGTGCACTCAGTATTTATATCACAATAGGAACCCGTCGGGTTCGTGAGATCGATATCTGTAAACCACAGATAATTATACAGCAGTGTTTTGGCATTGACAAAAGGATTTATAAACATATTTGCATATGCGTTATTAGCTTTAACAAACTGCATGCTGCCGGGTGTAAAACCATTGGCGTTGGCGGCTGACACAGCCACTATACATGCACAAACAAGAAGCAATAAATTCCTTTTCATAATTGATTATGGTTTTATGGAGTTAAAAAAATAAAAGACACAGAAATCCCCGCGCCGCAACAATCTGCAGTGTGCACACCGCTTCTGTTACAGCATTTTATTATATGCCATTGCCAAAAACAAAAAATAAACACGGGTATGCTTCAGCGCAGCATACGATAGGGCAATACAAAGAAGGATTACATTGCCGTAATTCGAATTACAAAAAGACAATACTGTATGGAAAAATAAAAGAGAGAAGGAAGTGCATAACAAGGCTACACACCTGTTGGTACAATATAATTGATACATGAACGCAGGTCGCTCTAACTGTAGCGTATATTTTCACCCCCACTCAAAATAAAATCCCCTTATTATATTAAACAACGTAATAATAGATTTGACAAAAAAAATTATTAAATTGTATTGGTACAACGGTGCAACCAAACTAAATTCAAGTTTTTTCAAACAATATTTATGGAACACCTTCACTTCAGCATATACCAATAAACTAATTTGTAAGCCGCTGGTATGCTGTAACATTGTTCCGTCAACAGATTGGGCGGGAAAATGTAATTGACTGATTTCTGATAAAATTTGTATATTCAGATCGTATTTATTTCCGTAATACTCCTACCCTTTTGAATAAACATCACCTTCGGATTTGATCCTATCATTATGTAGCAGCTCAGATTAGTGGCGAAATACCGTTATTGGCTTAACTGCTTAAAATCGATTGCATGCCCGGTTGTGTTATAAATAAACGAACTCCAAAACGTCGTTCCCAAAAAAGCACTGCTATTAACGCTGTTCCATCAAGAGTATTTGCCCCCCCAAAACCGAAAATCTTTAAATATTTCTATCCCCAGGAACCTTTTAGGTTACGAAAGGTGCTGCATGTACAGGACTTGATGGACCTCCTATGTAAAAATGCTGCAGGCGCCCAACGGTTTATGCGTATGGTACGCAAAAAATATAACAGGCCTAAACTGCCATTTATAAAAGTAAAAGACTTTTGCCGCTACACAGGTATAAACGAAGAAGAGATACAACAATATTTCAGAGTAAAAGATCAATATGAATATGTAGATGCCATCATGAAACGAAATGCTGAAAGAAAAGCAAACAATCAACAATAATTATATCAACTACAAACCATTTTTACCATGCGCAGATTTAAAAATAAAAGAACCACTACCAGAGGTTATAAAAAAAGGACCCTTGTTTTCAGCTGGTCAAAAAAGAAGAAATCAAATGTTGCAGTATCACCTCATAAAAGGCATAAAACGCTGCGGAAGAAGCGAAGGTTTAAAAGTGCTGCATGACACTTCTTTTCGCCCTTTATACCACACACATTTTAATATAGCTTTTGTTTGGGCCAGCGTTAGGTCGGAGCAAGGCCTAAGCCGGGACAAAGCCGGGATTTGTTCGCAAATTTGCGAACAAGTCCCATAGTTGCCCCAATGCAATCCCGAATAAATCCCGGACAAAACTCCGTTTCAATTTATAGTTGCCGGATTAATCGATAAGCATACTATATTTTCCTTTACCTCTACTAATACGGGTGTTTCTTGTACTTCTTCTTGCTTTACCTGCAGCGGATTGCCCATATTATGCCTATAACCGATAAAAATAATGCACACGATGGCGACAAATGCGCCAAAAGCGGACAAATGTGAGTGAAAACGAGTAAGAACGAGTAAAAGTGAGCGAAAGCGAGTAAAAGCGAACGGCCCCTTTTTTTAGAGGGGTATGTTTGTGTCGGAATCGGGCCAGTGGATATACCGGTTACACACAGGGTACGATTTCGTTAGTAAACAATTTTGTTCACCTTTAAAACCATTTCTCATGGGACGTATTCAAAATGGTATTCTGGATGATTTTTCAGGAACCATCGGAAAAGTAGTTGGCAGCAATTGGCGCGGAGTAGCTTATATGCGCAGTAAATCGCATAAACGCACAAATGCCAAAAGCAAAGACCAGCTTGAACAACGGGCCAGATTTGCTGTGGCCTCAAAATTTGCTCAAAGCATGAGCGAATTGCTAACACTCGGATTAAGGGATCAGGCAGTTAAAATGACTGCCACGAATTATGCCGTTTCGCGAATCTTAAACGAAGCGATTACAGGCACCTTCCCCGATTTCGAGGTTAACTACAGCAAGGTTGTTGTTAGTCAGGGAAAATTGCGCAAAGCCAAAAATGGCGCAGCACTCACTGGCGAAACACCTGGCACTATTAAGTTCACCTGGACGAATAATTCCGATAAGCCAAATGCGAACAGTACCGATCAATCGATACTGGTCGCATATTGCCCCGAGCTCGGCGAACCCGAGTTTATCATTGGGGCGAAACGTGACACCGAAACGGCTGTATTCGACGCAAGTGAATTCAGTGGTAAGTTGGTGCATACATGGCTCGGCTTTATATCGGCCACTGGCAAGCTGATTGCCACCAGTGTGTATACCGGTGAGGTAACCGTTACCTAACCGGCCACCAGGCAGGCTTAACCAGCCATTTTTAAACAACATGGCTGGTAAGCTACTACTCAATGCTGCCCTGCATTACGCAGGGCAGCATTTTTTTTGAAACAATGCATAAAAAAAACGGCGCCTCCTTTAACAGCAACTGTAATGTGTTACATGAAAGAACGTGCCGTTGAGGAAGATCGCCGTGGGTTTTGTAAGGCAGACAGCCTGCAGACTGTGTTTGGGTTACTGCGGCCAACCGCACCAGGGCTTTGAGGCGTGGTACAGGTTGGTAAAATTAGTTAGTTTAATATGTACAACACTGATGCTTATTTGGTTAGATAACTTTTTATGCTGCCTATTGCAGGGTACCTGGTTTTTATAATATCTTTACTTAAGCTATAGTTACAGCGCATAACCAAGCTAAACAGATATCTTTTTTTCCAACTCCCTCCGAAACCAATCTCTCAGGGTAAGCTCTAATACACCTGGTTCCTAATTCGTATCTGCTCCCGACACACCGAACAGCATTCGTATGCCCATACACGAATTAAGCAGAGGCATTCAGAACATTCATTTATTTTCTAAAACCTTAGAATTTTCCATTGCTTTTGAGTTAAAAGCATGTTTATTATTATGAAAAAATTCAAAACCACCCATGCGTTCATTACTTTGGTTGCCATTGCACTCATTGGGTTAACCGCTTTTTCGTTTAACCATAATAGAAATAATGTACGAACAGATTATACCTATTACTATTGGTTTGATTCTTATGGTAATTATTTACACCAGAATTATATCGACAATGAAATTTATGAAACGGGTTATGATGAATTTGCCTATCCACCTTATACTATTCAGGAACGGGGATATACCCCCGCTACTGTATCCGGCACAAATCCACCTGTTCCTAACCAGCCTTATAACCCTGCGAAGCGCTTGTACTCTCATCCGTAAAATTGTAGAATACTAACGGCTGGTATGCTTCTGCTTAATTCATTTAATAACCTTCGTTTTGCGTAAGTGCCGGATTTTTTTCAATTTCCGGTAAGGGTATTGGATATAACCGATCAGTATACTGCCAGTCTTTTTGTGTAAGATTACTCATAATCAAATCAAGCCTGTTCATTCTTTTCAGGTCGAACCAGCGATGCCCCCATTCGGCAAAAAGCTCAGTCTTCCTTTCCTTTTCGATAGCAACCATAACCTGAGCATCGGTAACATTTTTTGCAAGAGCAGGCAGACCGGCGCGTTGGCGAATGATATTCAGATCATCTATAGCTCCGGAAATATTGTTTTGCTGTAACCGGGCTTCGGCACGGATGAGGTATAGTTCGGCCAGGCGTAACACGATGTTATACTCCGACGGTGACCCAATGGCACTACCAACTTTATACTTATAAGGATACCAATAGGACTGTCCATTAACTGTATTATTTTTGAGCCACATTGCTCTGCGCATATCTCCAGGTTCAAATGAAGCGAGCAAAGAATCAGTAAGCGAAAATTGCGGAATAACGGATGATGAAGCCGGTACAAACGCATTTCCTTCGGCGGTGCTGTTATTCGTTGTGGCCGGCGGAAGTTGAAAAATGGTTTCAGGGCTCGACGCCAGGAACACTTTGTTTATATTTGTTTCGAGCCGGTATTTTCCTGAATTAATAACTGCATCGCAGAATACTTCGGCCTGCTGTAAGTTGTGTAAATAGCAATACATTCTTGCCAGTAATGCCGCCGCAGCAAATTGATTGGGACTGGTAGCAACAGCACCTACATTGGCAAGCGATAGCCACGCATCACGCAAGTCGGTCATAATAAGATCATACACCTGCGATTGTGGTGATCGCGGCAATTTTCTGTTTACGTCTATATCTGTTGAAGTAACAAGCGGTACATCACCAAACAAATTAACGAGGTACCAGTAATTAACGGCTCTGATCAGTTTAACTTCTGCCGAAAACTGCTTTTTACCTGCATCGCTTACCCCTGTGGCCTGGCCAAGGTTTTCGAGACATACATTCGTAATATAAATATTCGCATACCCATTCTTCCATAAATTGGTTACGACAGCATTATTCGGCAAAACCGCGTTTTTAAAAAACTGATCATCATCGGTTTTAAAGATATTCCGCTTTAGTTCATCGGCCGATAAACCTGTACACATCGTAAGGCCGTTTAAAACAGAAGGCGTGTTGTTTCCTATTTTGCTGTAAAGACCTTTCAGTGCCTCCCGGGCAGTTGAATCGTTGGCAAACACAGCGCCAGCAGTAAGCAGGTCTTCGGGAGGAGCAAGCTGTACAAATTTCTTACAACCGCTACAGCAACCGGCAATTAGGGTCAAAACAACAATAATATGTTTGGCAAAATGCTTCATTTGATTTATTTTATTTTCAAAAACTACATTTAATACCCATAGTAATTGTTCGCATAGGCGGAAGCGTATATAAACTTTGTGTTTGAATATTCAACAGTTTATAAGGTGTTATAGTAAACAGGTTTTGACCAAGTAAGAAAACAGTCGCGCTTTTGACGTGTAATTTTTCAACCAGATTTTTAGACATCGCATAGGCAAGCGACAGGTTTTTCAACCTTACATAAGCAGCATCACTAACCCTGGCGTCGGACTGCAACAAATTACCGGCAGCAATAGTAGCTGCAGGATTGCCAACAGAAAACCGTTGAAAAGAAGCATGATCTCCCGGTTGCTGCCAGCGATCGAGTACTTGAACCGGCTGGTTCCACATAGGCGTACCAGGCTGAGCCGAATTGTAAATTGCATACAAATAACTATACCCCATTTGCTTTTTGTAATCGAATAAAATATTCAGCGACCAGTTTTTATAAATGAAATTGTTTTCAAACCCGCCATAATACTTTGGATCCAGATCACCTATATCAACATAATCGTTCTTATTGAGAACTCCGTTATGATCAGTGTCCTGGAAAGTAAATACCCCTGTAAGCGGGTCAACACCGGTATACTTGTAACCACGTAAAGAAGTAAGCGATTTGCCTACTGCCAAAAACTTTCCATACCGGGAACCTTCGATGCCGGGAAAAGACAACAGTTTGTTACGTGGAATGGTAGCTATTAGTTTACCTGACCATTTGAGATTTCCTTGTCCAATATTTGTGCTGCCTGCTATTATTTCAAAGCCCGTATTCTGTACAACAGCACCCGAATTTTTGGCAGCAATGCTGTTGAAACCGGTAGTATAAGGCAATTCATATGAAATGATCTGATTGCCGGTGCGGTTTCGGTAATAATCAACCATTACCGATATTTTATTCTTTAAGAACTCAAGCTCTATACCGACATTCAACTTATGGTTAACTTCCCAGTTGAATGATGGATCCGCAGCCTGTGCAGGAACAACACCCGTATTGGCTGGTAACCTCATCCAACTGCTTACAAACTTAAAATCGCCGATCTGGTCATTACCCGTAACTCCATAACTGGCCCTCAGCTTACCGAAACAGATAAAAGGCAGCGCGTTTTTCACGAACGGCTCATCTGAAAATATCCATGTAGTTCCAACAGCGCCAAATTTGCCAAATTGTTTTTTGGGGCCAAAACGACTTGATCCGTCATACCGGCCAGTAAAGTTTAAAACATATTTTTCTTTGTAGTTATAGGTTAGCCTGCCAAAAACGCCCTGATAGTTGTATGGGATTTTTTGTTCTACGGTTATTATTCTGTCGGCAGCATTGAGATTGTACAAACTATCATCGTTTGTATAACCAATAGCTGAAATGCTGGTTATGTTATGATCTAATTGCTGCCAGGTTCCGCCGACTAATGCTTTAAATTTTCCATTAAACAACCTGCACCAATACTCTGCCTGTGGTTCTGCTATCCGACTTATAAAAGTATTTCCGGCAAAAAAAGCCGCTCCGTACCGTGATGACAGTAATGGACTTAGTGAACTGATAGGTATTATACTCGTTTCATCAGTTGTAACACGGTTATAACCCCAATTGGACTTAAGTGTAAAATGGTCTGTTATTTTATAAGTAAACAGCGCACTGAACAGCCCGTTTTGAGTTTTGGCAACATAGGGTTGTGATAAATAAGCAATGGGATTGCTAAATGGAATTCCGCCCGATTGCCAGTTCAACCCGCCAACTGAATCATATATCCGTGTATTCGGTGGTAATATAATGCCGCCGGTAAGATCAGTTGTTAACAATTTATTTTTATCTATAGAATAACTTCCCGACACATCTGCGGTGAAACGTTTGTTTCGTGAAGTATCCACTACACGAAGTTGCATCAAACCCTGTTCATCGCCGAGTTTACCAGGAAATACAGTGGTTTCATACCTATAACCTGCTCCTATATAATATTTTACATGTTTTATGGCTCCTGAAACAGCCGCCTGCGCAGTGGTAATCTTTGCTATATTACCTGTCAGCATTTTTTTAACATTCATATTAGACAAAGTGTCGCTCAGATCAGCTGAATTGGAAGGTGTAAGCGCGATACTATCATTTTTCATAGCTTCGAGGCGCATTTGTTTATACTGCCGGGCATTCAGCATCGAAAATCCTGTTTCGGGGATACTCATACCGGTTTGTACACTTAATCGAACCAACGGTTTCCTGTTATTTTTTTTCGGCTGTTTTGTTGTGATCAATACAACGCCATTGGCCCCCCGACTTCCAAATATAGCAGTTGCATCTGCATCTTTTAACACATCAATCCGTTCAACCTCTAACATATTTAAGGCAGCAAAAGGACTTAAGCCCTGAACACCCAACGCAGTTCCGGAAGGTATCACCTGCAAAGAATTGTTATTGGGTGCAAAAGGCACTCCATCAATAACGTACAGCGGATCATTAGGAGGAAAACTGCCGGGTGAAGGACCAATAGAACTTTGTCCATGAATTTTCGTTTGAACAAAAGCTCCGGGCAAGCCATTCGCCTGCAAATTCAATAAACCTGGTATTCTGCCCGTCATAATGTCCTGTATACTCGTAACCGGTTTATTTTCAATTTGAGTTTCTAAAATGGTATTTACATTACCTGTATTTAAACGATGACTGGTTTTACCATAACCGATTACCACCAATTCACCAAGCGTCTCCACGGCCGGTAATAATTGTATATTTACAGGTTTAGAACCGGTTACCTTATATGTTTGCACTTTAAAGCCGTTTGCAATAAAAGTAAGCTCGCAATTTTGAAAAATGTTAGGAAGAACAAACTGGCCATCTGTATTAGAAAAAGTAATCAACCAATTACCGTTTGCCATAATTGTAACGCCAGACACCGGTTCTCCTTTTTTGTCTCTCACTACACCAGTTACGTTGATCAGCGGGCGATTAAGATTTATTTTATTTGTTCTTTTTAGTCTTATGACCCCTACTTCGTCATCAATGTAGTAACTAATACCCTCATCGTTCAGACACAAATCGAGTACATCTTCCATTTTGGCATTAGTAACCTTTATATTTACATTTTTTGTGTTTAGAAAGATATTCCCCGAATAACCGATTGTATAGCCGGTTTGTTGTCCGATTTTGGCCAATACCTTCTCCAACGATTCGTTGTGAACAGATAGCGTCACCCTTTTTCTTTCTTTGGGCGGACTATTCCAGGCCTGTAAAACGATTACCATTACAATTAAAATGGCAGGGTTTTTAATTTTCACGAAAACGGGATTAATTAGTTACTATAATTTTATTACCTTCAATGCGAAGGGCTATGTCCCCTATATCATTTAGATTTTCAAGAATTTTTGTAATCGTAGTATTTCTGGATACATTCAACGTTATATACTTGTCCATTTTTGTTTTATAAATCACCTCCTTATTATACCACCGACTTAATTGCCGCATTACCTGCTCCAATGGAGTGTTCCTGAAAATAAACCGGTTACTTTTCCAGGAAATAGCTTCACTTAGGTCCTTCTCATTCAGTATGGCAGTTTCACCTTTCTCATCCACCAACGCTGTTTGGTTGGGCCACAGCATCTTTTTATTTACCTCCACCAATCCCTTTACCAAAGTTATTCTAACGTCCTTTTCATCAGTGTAGGCATTTATATTGAACTGAGTTCCAACAACACGCACCTGCGTATTGCTGGCATCTACCATAAAAGGAACTTTTTCATTTTGGTTTTCCGGCGATGACATTGCCTTCACATTAAAATAGGCTTCACCATTTAATTTTACCCTTCGTTGTGTTGCAGCAAAGCTGGATGGAAACGTCAAAATAGAAGCGGCATTCAGGGCTACTACCGAACCGTCGGGAAGCTTAATATTAAACTGACCACCCCGTGGTATAATAATGGTATTAAAGCTATTTGCCAGTGCAGGATTAATTTTTGAGTTACTTCTTACCGTCACCAGGCCCGAATCAACCTTTAATAAATTGTTATTATCAACAGTAGTATCAGTACCTACAGGCATTTTGCCGAGATTGAGCTTAACCCCATTGGTCAGCACTATTATTGCATTATAATCACCAGGTACAATCTCATCGGAATCTTTAACGGGAAAGCTTACGGTACCGAGCCGGTTACTCACTGTTGAACCAACAATAGCAGGTTTTTCTTTATGATCCCTGATAAAAAGCCACCATATACCAGCACAAAATATTACCAGAACGGCAGCAACAACAAAAATTTTTCGCCTTTTTATTTTCTGCGCGGCCATCCTACCCGAATTCCAGGTTATATTTTTCCAAACTTCCTCCATATTGATAGACTGCAATTCAGCGAAATATTTTTCATTTGTCAGGTTCTCAAACAAAAGGCGGTTGGCCCCCGACTGTTGTAACCACGCATTAAGCTCCTGGTGCTCCTCTTCGTTCAAGGTTTGTTTATTGTATTTAACAATCAATCGGGCTATTTTACGATGAGGTTCCAAATGAAATTTTTAAAATGAGAGAAATAAAGTTTAGTAATTAACTTAACTGGAGTGCAGAAGCGCTGAGTTAACTAATAAAGCAATTGTCAGAAGTCCCTGGTCTTTCAGCGCTTTACGAATTTTTTTGATTGCCAGGTTTTTAGTATTAATCGCGGTCCTCTTTTTCATGTCCAATTCTCTTGCTACCATGTCGGTAGTGTAGTCGGAAAGAAAAAGCATTATAACCTGATACTGTCTGGGAGGCAGCTTGTTTATTACATTTTCAATGACTTTCGCCCGAAATTGTGCTTCAATCTGGTCTTCTACCAAACTGAATTCAACCTCTTCCACTACCCTTGACATATCTTCCAAAACATTCTCCTCAAAAGGCAACTGGTCACCTATTTCCCCGCACAGTAATTCAATTTCCCGCTTCAGAAATGCAAGCGCCGATTCATCGGATGTAAAGCAATGGAGATTTTCCTCCAGGCTTCGAAAGGCAGTAGTTACAATTTCCTCGGCCTTGTTAAAGTCCCCGACCTCATCCCGAACGATCATACAGAGCGGTTTATAGAGATCGGATACCAGCTTTTTCAGATCTGGTTTTTGTTTTCGTCTGAATACATCGATTAGCTTAGCAATCGCATGGAAATTACACTTCATGATAAACTACTTTTTCAGAGTCTTGAAACTCAATTAATAATCAAACCACCCTGAGCCATAGGATGGCTTATTTAAAGTAAAAGGAATGGATAAGAAGGATAATAAGTCGCTTAACCTAATACAAGTTTTGTAGCGGTACGCTGATTAGTGGTTTTTGAGTAGTGCAGGCATAAAAGGCATGCCCATGTATAATATATAGAAACAATTAAGCCCGTTAATTGGCCCGGTTTGAATCAGTTTTTTTTCAAATTATAATGACCAACGATAAACGTATTTTTTTTTGCCTAAACCTGTTATCCGCTTTGGCGGCTCGTTGATTAGTGTATGAAATGGTAATTGAGTAGACGCCTATATTTAATAGAAACAATTAAACAGGCTGAACTGTCCCGTCCTGAATCAGTTTTTTTCAATTTATAATGACCAACGCTAACAGAAATTATTTTTTGACCAATGGCGGTGCCAGCCGTCAACAACTTTCAAACGTTATTCCCGCGCCAGCCCTATCCTATGAGGCAATTACCCCTTCCCATCATGTCTTCATTACCCACCGGTTTACTATAGATAATGAAGATCCCGGGTAAGCAGAAAAAATCGGGGCCTCTTTGGGAAAATAACCGCGCACATCTCCACCAGGGGTTAGAAGTACCCCTCCCATACGCACCCAGCAAATCGAACTGAACAAGATAGAACCAGGGAGCGCTGTTATTGAAAGTATTTTTTTGACGCTTATAAAAGGCTATAAGCACTCGTTTCTCTTCAATAACAGCAAGTTTAGACTAAACAACACGGTAAAAAAAGGTAAAAAACACCTGAACCTATACGTAAGAATAACCCGCAAACGCTTCCATCTCACAAAAAATTTTTGCCACTTCTATTTTAAACGAAATCAAAATGAACGCACTATATATTTATCCCCAAACACTTTAAAAATAATCATCAACTAACATCTCCTCCGCTTTGTGCGCTGAACCTTCATCAGGTTAGAGCCTCCTGCCATTAAGCACGATGAGTCACTATTAAAAAGGTCACCCACCCTGCTTAAAATCCCCTTCCCCGTTTGCCATAAATTGGGTAACTTTAATATAACTCAACCACTAACTTTGATAAAAACGCTTTTTCATGAACCCGTTTATTCCGTGATTTATGGAACTTTTTTTAACCAAAGCTGAAGCGCTACAAACTCTTGACCAGTTACAACAAACCTGGAAAAAACCGCCATTTGAAGATCCTGCGTTTTTGGTTGAGCTTGAATACATCCATTTCCTGAGCTGCTTTTTGCGCGACCTGCGTATTGACAATAAAGAGAACGTTCATCCTGTTATAAAAGATTATCTTGAATCGGCGGTAGAGTTCGCTCTGCGCGATGTATGCCGTGTGCTCGACCAGTACCAATATGCCGATGGCATTATGATCTGGAACCTCATCAGCTCAAACCAGCTGATACTTCGACGGTACCGGCGCATCTACAACAGCCAGATCCCCGGTAAATCAGTTAAAACCAGCAAAGGCTTAACAAAAACTGTTTGGGAAGATTATAACCACTGGCTGCTGACCCTCGCCTTCTGGAATGGTTTTCTCAACGCTTTTGAAGAAGGATTTTCTGTTGTACTGCCCGACGAACCCGAATACCCCATTGAACTAATGCTGGCAGCCCCTTACAAACCGCTCTGGGGTATGTGGATGGCCTTCAACAACCTGGGCCGGCCTTTTATAAGCACATACAACGACAACGACTCCATTCATGTAACACCCTTCGCATCCTGGAGCCGATACAAAATACAACTGAACCTACGGCAGCAGCAGTCAGACAGCAAACAACTGCTTCATATGCGGTAAAATCACCCGGCTATACTTCGAAGAAACAATTCATGATAAATTCGGTATAACCAAAATTTACCGGCCTTAATATTCTGCAAAACTATATTTTGATTTTTCATTATATTTAGTTGCTTTTCCAAACGCTATTATATTCCTCACCTCTATCAAAGCAAGTTCAGTTATACTCTCTGTTAACAGCCGGTATTTAACACCTTAAACTGCCTTTATATGGCTAACCAGCTAACTGCTTTGAAACACAGGTTGTTTGTGTGCGCCGCTGCAACATTTTTTTGTTTCCTGCTCAGTTATGCCGTTGTTGCTCAAACGAAAGTACGCGGTATTATTATAGATATACATGGCGAGCCATTGGTCAACGCAAGCGTACTGTTGCTTAACTCAAAAGACTCCTCGCTTATTAAAGGAATTATGACAGCCGGAGAGGGAAAGTACAGTTTTGAAAAAGTTGCTCCCGGCAGTTACCTCGTGGCTTCAACCTTTATCGGTTATAAACAGGCATACTCATCGGTTTTTAACGCCGGCAATAACAATATCGACTTGCCTCCGCTTCAGTTGGCGCATAAGGAAATGCAATTGTCGAAAGTTACCGTTACTACCCGCAAGCCGCTTATTGAGCAAACAATTGACCGGCTGATCATTAATGTAGCGAACAATATAACCGCTGCCGGATCTACTGCGCTCGACATTCTGGAACGTTCGCCCGGCGTATTGGTCGATCGACAGAACAACTCGCTTTCCATTAATGGTAAAGATGGAGTTGTTGTGATGATGAATGGCAAAATCAATCGCATGCCCATATCGGCATTGGTACAAATGCTGTCGGGCATGCCTGCCGACAATATTGAAAAAATTGAACTGATCACCACACCACCTGCATCGCTCGATGCCGAAGGAAATGCAGGATATATCAATGTGGTTGTAAAACGAAACACACAGTACGGCACCAATGGTTCATATTCAGCAACCGTGGGCTATAGCAGAGGATTGAACGCTCTTGGCAGCATCAATTTTAATCACAGAAAAGGAAGGTCGAGCCTGTATGGTGATTATTCCTATGACCATAATCGTTTCAATCAATTATTATCTTTTTATCATGCCGTAACCAACCATGGTATATTAATGGAAAACTATTCTGAATCGGTTCGGCTCGGGCTCGAAGCTTATCACAATGGAAAAATAGGTTTCGATTATGATATCAGTAAAAAAACGATCATCGGGGGCCTTGTAACTGTTTACGCCAAACGGTGGATCATGGATGCCGAAAATAATTCGCAGATAACTACTAACCGCCAACCCGATACAACCATAAACTTATTTGTACATGAATTTCATCCTACCACAAGCATTGATATTAATTTAAATCTTCAGCACACCTATAAAGAAGGCGAAAAGCTGGCTGTCAATCTTGATTATATGTACTATAACGATGTAAACCCGGTCAACTATAATAATAATTACTACGACGATAAAAATACTTTTCTGTTTAATGAACAATTAAAGAGCAATAAAACCACACCTATTAATCTTTGGGTTGCAGCTGTTGACTATAGTAAATCATTAAGTAAAAAACTGAACCTTGAAGCCGGCGCTAAAACAACCATCTCGCATTTTACCAATACAGTTCAAATCGACCGGCTACAGGGAGGCGGATGGACCTCGGATGAGGCCTTGAGCGCCACCTACGACCTGAACGAAAATATTTCAGCGGCCTATTCATCTTTAAACTGGGTAGTAAGTAAAAAAATAAATACGAGGATGGGTCTCCGGTATGAATACACCAATTCAAACCTGGGAACAGCGAAAGAAAAAAACATTGTGGACAGGCATTATGGAAAATTGTTTCCCAGCTTCTTTTTATCATATACTATCAATGAAAACAATGCAGCCAACTTTTCGTATAGCCGAAGAGTAACGCGTCCTACATTCTGGAACCTTGCGCCATTTGTGATATTTATGGACCCTAATACCTATTTTTCGGGCAACCCCGGCTTACAACCTTCAATAACCGATAATATCAACTTAAGCTATACTTATAAAAAGAAAATAATTTCTGTAGCTTATAGTTATGAGGCCGAACCCATTACCAATTTTTCACCAAAGGTTGATCCCGAAACCAATAAAGAAACGCTGGCAGCCGAAAACCAGCATAACAGAAAAACAATTACCATCAGTATGTCGCTACCGGTTACTGTAACAAAGTGGTGGAACATACAGACAAATATAAGTGGCAATTACCAGGAATTAAATGGCGCTTATAATGAAGAACCTATTAATATCGAAAATAAAAACCTGGTTGTTTCTGCCATGCAGAATTTTATGCTGCCCAAAGATTTCACCTTTTCCCTTTCGGGTTTTTACCGCTCTGCCAGTTTGTTTGGCGTTTATAAATTTAACGCCATTGGTTCGCTGGATGTTGGGATACAGAAAAAGCTAACAACCATAAAGTCGTCTTTACGATTGAATTTCAGCAATATTTTAAACACCATGATTTTTAAACCCGCCATTAACCTGCCCGAAAAAAACCTGGTCACTTCGGCCCGGCTTATATTTACGCGCCCCAATATCAGGCTTACCTATTCGCACAACTTTGGCAGCGACAAAGTAAAGAGCAAAAGAAATCGTTCGCTGGGAACCGAGGAAGAAAAGGAAAGGCTGCAGCAGTAAATAAAGACACAAGGTACAAGGCTCAAGGCACAAGGTCTTGCGGATCAGTCAGGTTCACTGAAATTGAACGTAATATGCTTTGTACATTAAAGATCTTGCGGTTTAATCAGATTGCCTAAATCAGAACGTCTTGTGCCTTGTACCTTATGCCTTATTTCTTATTCACCACAGCAATAATAGCATTATTGCTTCGTAATTCGCTTATACTTTTTCTGTTACTTCATCAGGAGTAACAGTTTTTCCCAATGCGCCAAATTCATGCAAATCACCGAACACTTCAATACGAATGGATTGATCGATACCGCCCACACGTACAGGCTCAAAACCGTTGTCGCGTATCAGTTCTTCAATGGCTGCATTGATACCGGTATCATCTGTAGCATAGAACAGAACAGCCTGTACCGGTTTTTGAAAAGCAGCGCCGGCCAATGAGGCAACACCTAATGTGCCTAACGCTTTTGCCAGCTTTGCATTTTTGGGAAGGAGCTCAGCAATTATTTCACCGGCCGATTCCTTTTCACCGATAATTTTTTTGAAACCGCCTTTATCATCCGGTGCAATGGGGTTAGATGGATCGACAATGATTTTACCCTGTAATTCCGTAGCATATTTTTTCAGCAATTCCTGAATGGCATTGAACCATACAGCAAATACAATAATATCAGCTTCTTTAATGGCAGCGGGTATTCCCATTGGCTGAGCCAGGCTGCCGAATTGATTCGAAAGCTCTTTTGCTTTTTCAATTTTTCTGTCGGCAATAATAACGGGGCGATTACCTTTTACCAGGTTTGCAGCTACTGCAGTACCTATATTGCCAAGCCCGATAACAGCCACCTTTGTTTTGTTCGATTTTACGGGTGTCATAACTATTTCTATTTTTAATGAGTGATTTGATTTGTATGCAAATCTCCGACCATAGGGCATAGTTATCCAATGATCTGGTTTAAGAAATAGTATTGATGTAGATTAAGATTTTGAGGATTTTGAGGTCTTGCTCAGGCGATTTCGCAGGCGGCTCAGAAACTCAGGAGTGAGGCCCAGGAAAGCGGCTATTTGTACTTGCGCAAGGCGGTTAACGAGGTGAGGGTACACATTGAGAAAGGATTGATAACGGTCCTCAGCAGTTGAGCTGATATTTTGCAGCAATCGTTCCTGCAGGCGAATATAACTGTTTTCTATGAGCACCCTGAAAATACGATCAAATTTCGGCGCCTGAAGATATAATGAAATAAGATCATCACGATTAATTTGCAACACCACCGTATCTTCCAGCGCATCTATATTTAATGCAGAGGGTTTTACGCCGTGAAAACTGCCCAGATCATTGATCCAGTAATCCTCAGCCGCAAACTGAAGAATGTGCGTGCTGCCCTTTTCATCAATTTTATACATCCTCAAACAACCCCGAACAACAAAATATATTTGCGTACATACGTCGCCTTCCTGTAACACGTATTGCCGTTTACGAAAAAGACGTGGTTGAAATTTTGTTCGAACCAGTTCTTTTTCTTCAGCATTTAATGGTATCAGGCGATCGAAATATGAAAGCAATGGCTCAATGGAAGCTTGCGGTAAGGTATTTTTCATATACGTCTGATATATCGGGTAAATAAAAGTATATGAAAGTATGGGGCAAAACAATTTTTTTATATGATTCGCAATCAGTTATTTGCAAGCCTTTAGACAACCAAAACAATGCAAGACAATTTTTCACTCTCCGTAGTTTACAAAAATCAGGAAAAAGAATTCCCTGTTACAGTGGTGCAACAAGGCTATACCTACAAACTAATTGTGTTGATCGATGACCAGGAAGTTTGCTTTGAACCCGATGAAGAACGAAATTTCAGGGTGGTGGCAATGCCGGGACAGGATGAAAAGAAACTGGAGAAAATTGACAGGCAGTTGTTGCAATTGCTTAATGAAAAATTAGAGGAGATACTGCGATGACAGAGGTGGTGCTTTGCCGCCCTTTTGTCAACTCATATGTACGAAAGCGAAAAGTCCACTGAGTAAGAATACAAAGATTGCATAAAAATACATCGGTTTGTGCAGGCTTTTATTCAGCACTTCACTTTTAACTGATCTTATACCCTAAACGAATACATTAAAACAGGGTGTTTTTCACGTATTTTTTTGAACATCTGATTCATTTGTTGCTGAGATTGCGGCGTTTAACTACAACGCTAAAATTACGAAATGATAAAATAAACTTTGGCTATTGGTTCTGAGTAAAATTTGCACTAATATTACTGTCTCCTACATCCCGGAAAAATCAGATTACCATTAGCTTCTCTCCACAAAAATGAATGTATACAAACGTAAGCGCGTATAAGCCTCCTCTGGTGTAACCGAAGGCTTTACCCACGCCTGAAAACCATTAAACACAACATATTATGCCTTTACCAAATTACGGTGTTCTGGTTGGAACCATCAAAGACAAACTCGACAGTCCCGCAGCCGTGCAAAAAAATCCTGGCGGCAAACCGCATTTTCAAATTCTTGTTGAAGCAAACAATGTGCAATACCGCATAGCGGTAAATGTGAAATCGGACCAGCAACCTTCAGATCTGCAGTTTTATCTTGACGATGATTACCAACATCCCATTATTGATCATATCAAACAGTTGAACGTTGGTTTATCTTCATTGCCAAAACAGCCCAATACCGCTGCCCTTGACTATATCCGCGGCAACCTTTTTGATTTTACAAAAATGAAGATCATGCCTACCCTGCTGGGTGGCCCCAACAATGACCTGAACGACATTTTCAATGTGCATGTTGAACATGCGATCAATACACCGGGCGCCCTGGTGTACGCATTTGGCAGTAAGTGGGGGCCCGAAAATAATAAACGCGATGAGTACTTTGATTTTCTGCCCGGTAACGGCATCCATGATATACATATGAATCAGGGAAACGTTGACAGCCATGCAGGCGACAATGGCATTTACCAGGATGGCGGACTATTTATACATTTTCCCGGCGAAAACAGGTGGCTCGCCATGTTCATGAAATTTCAATCGCAGGTGGTGCATACGACCGATCCTGGCCATGAAGTACCCGGTGGTCCGATTGTTACGCCTCAGTTACCCGAAGTAGCGACACCTGTTATGATCATCGCCGCGAGGGTGAACCCTACAGCAGCCGATGAGGGAAAAGAATTTGTTTATTTACTCAACACCTCTAACAAAGATGTAGATATCAATGGCTGGGCAATAGCCGACAAGCTCAAAAAGAAAGAGGTAATCCATAACGGCGTTCTGAAAGCGGGCGACATATCGAAGGTGGCTCTCACAGGTACAGGAGCTCAGCTTTCAAACGATGGCGGCATCATTACTTTACTGAATAAAGATGGATTGAAAATACATGGTGTGTCCTATACAAAAAAGGATGCTGAAGCACAGGGCGCCACCCTTGCCTTTTGAGCTTAACCACCACCCATCAAATAATCCATGGTAACCTTTGGTGAATGTCGTAACCCATAGATATAAATTTCTGTTTATGTTTACTACTCACTACATCATTCCGTTCTCAAACTTTTCACAGGATTTGCTATTGCCGCCTTTATTGATTGAAAACTTACTGTTATAAATGCAATTGCAATAATTGCCATGAATGGCAGTACAAAATATGTCCAATGCAGATTGATGCGAAATGCATACCCCTGCAACCAGTTTGATGTAGTAAACCAGGCAATGGGTACTGCTGTTACAAAAGCAATAATAAGTAACAGTGCAAATTCGCTGAACAATAATTTTAAAATGTTCAATACTGAGGCGCCCAGCACTTTTCTTATACCAATTTCCTTTGTGCGCTGCAACGTGGTAAATGATGCAAGGCCAAATAAGCCAAGGCATGCTACCAAAATCGCAAGAGAGGTAAACAAACTGAACACTTGCCCGAAACGCTGATCGGCTTTGTATTGCTCATCAAAATGATCATCAAGAAAAAAATATTCGAATGTATTACCCGGGAAAAATTTACTCCATGCTGCTTTTACGTTGTTAATCGTTTGACCGGCCTGTGCCGTGGTTGTTTTTATTGAGATACTCCCACTCACATCAGGAATCAAACGAAGGATCAGCGGCTCAAAAGCTTCGCGCAAAGATTGCTGGTGAAAATTTTCCGTTATCCCTTCTATGGTATACTGATCACCCCAGAAATCAATTTTCTTACCAATCGCATCTTCAGGCCTGGAAAAACCAAGCTGTTCAATACCTTTTTGATTAAATATTACCGAGTTTTTGGATGAACCAAATTCTTTTGAGAAAGGATGACCTGCGATTAATTTTAGTTTGTAGGTTTTTATATAGTCATAATCCACACCGATGACACGGTATTGTTTTGATTTTGACTCGTCTTGCCCAACGAGCTTTATGCCCCCGGCATTCCAGCCAACGGCTTCGCCAGGAATGCTTGTTGATACGGCTATCTCATTGATGGAGGATTGACGCTGCAATTCCTGTTTGAAGGCTGTCATCTTTCGAAGAAAAGTGGAATCAATTCCTACGATTGGCGGCGGTACTACAAGTGTTTGCTCAATGTTAATACCGAGTGATTGTTTGCGCATGAATTGGATCTGCTGGTAAACAGTTACTGTGCCGATCAATAAAAACAAGGAAGCCGCAAATTGAAATACCACCAGTGACTTTCTCAGCAATGCACTTTGTTTTGTGCCGCCCATTTTTCCCTTTAATACCTCGATTGGTTTGAAACCGGATAATACAAAAGCAGGATATAAGCCTGAGAAGAATACGCCAACTAAAAACAGGGCAATCAAACCCAACCAAAAATCGGACTGACAAAACAATGAAAAAGATAAATGCTGACCCGACAATACATTAAATCCGGGAATAGCAGCCAATACGATCAATATCGCAAGTATCAATGCAAAGCCGTTGAGCAATGCCGATTCTGAAAGAAACTGCATGATCAGTTGCCTGCGCTGCGAACCAATTGCTTTGCGCACGCCCACTTCTCTTGCTCTTGTTATAGCCCGTGCTGTTGCGAGATTGATATAATTAACCCAGGCGATCACCACAATAAAAAATGCAATGCCCAATAACAGGTAAACGGTTTTTCCATCACCGTTTTGACCCGGCTCCATCATGTAGTGAGAATATAAATGAATATTTTTCAAAGGCTGCAGGTGATATATAACACCGGCATTGTATCTCTTCATGTCGGCTGCAGTAAACTTTTCTACAACAGGCAAAAACTTCTTTTCCACTACGGCAGGATCTGCACCTTTATGCAACAATAAATAGGTTAAGCATCCATCCCATTGCCATGCGGTTTCAGGACCGTTCCCGCTTGAATCAGTGTTCTTTTTTATGAAAGTGGCATAAGACAACAACAGATCTGGTTTAAGTTGCGTATTTACCGGTGCATCTTTATAAACAGCAGTGATGGAATAATTACTGTTGCGGTTTAGTATCAGCGGTTTACCAATAACATTTGTGGTACCAAAAATCTTTTTTGCCGTAGTTTCAGAAATCGCTGCCGTGAAAGGTGCTTTCAACGAAGTATTTTTATCACCCGCGATTAAAGAATAACTGAATATGTTGAAGAAAGAATTGCCCGCATAATATATTTTTTCAATTTTTACCGGTTGGTTATTCACCTCTGCCGTAACTCTTCGGCTTGATACCACTTTTACGTAGTCTTCTATTTCAGGAATTGCATCTTTAAAAGAATTACCCACGGCATAGGCGCCCGCGGCCCATTGTGTGCTCAATTTTCCGTTATCATAACGGTCCTGCTGCACACGATAAATGCGGTCTTTATTTAGCTGAAAATCTTCATAGCTCATTTCAAAAAACACGTATTGTAAAATGAGCAAACACGAAGCGATGCCGATTGCCAGGCCAAGAACATTGATCGCCGAATACGCTTTATGACGCATCATGTTGCGCCATGCAATTTTAAAATAGCTTTTAAGCATTGCAGGATTTTAGGTATATGTGTTTAAAATTATTCACCGCTTTTATTCCGTTCTCAAGCTCTTCACCGGATTGGCAAGCGCAGCCCTGATTGATTGAAAGCTGATGGTAACAATTGTAATTATCAAAGCCACAAGTGCACTTATTACAAAAACACCGGCGCCAATGCTGATGCGGTAATCGTAATTCATCAACCAGTCATGTAAAAAATAATATGAAACAGGTGCTGCAATCAAACAGCTTATTATAATAAGCACTACAAAATCTTTTGACAATAATAACCAAACCTGTTGAACCGTTGCCCCCAATACTTTGCGTATGCCGATCTCTTTTCTTCGTTGTTCAGCCATATAAGCCGCAAGACCAAACAGTCCAAGACAGGAAATTAATATGGCCAGCGCCGCAAATAAACCTGCAAGCCTGCCGATTAACACTTCGAGCGAAAACTTTGCTGCATAATCAGTATCTGCAAACGTGTAATTGTAGGGAAAAGAAGGATTGTATTTATTGAAAACAGCAGTAAGCTGGTCTATGGCGTCCTGCGTTTTTATTCCGGATGATAAGCGATACATCAAAACACCCTGTGGCTCCGGAAAACAGTAAAACATTGTAGGGTCGGCAGCTTTAAAGGGTGAAAGCATCAATGCATCTTTAACAACTCCGGCAATTGTATATTGTTTGCCACCCCACAAAATCTTTTGGTTAATGGGATCTTTGATCCTTAATCTTTTAATCGCAGCTTCGTTGAATACTACACTGGTACTGTCATAACTGCCGGCAAAATTTCGCCCGGCCGCCATGTGCATACCAACTGTTTTGAAATAATCGTCAGAAACAAAAATGCATCCCATCTCTACTGTTTCGTTTGCATTTTTTCCCGGCCATTGATTAACATTCGTATGCCACGAGATATCTGTTGCCGGACTTGTAGCTGTTGTAACAGATGATACTATTCCTTTTCCAAACAATTCATTTTTTAACGGAGTGAAATTTTTATAAAGCTCATCATTCATATTGGTTATCAGCAGCCGGTTAATGTTATAACCTGTTGGTCTGTCTTTCGCATATTGTATTTGCTGATACACGATTACGGTGCTTATGATCAGGGCAACAGAGCAGGTGAACTGCAACACCACCAATATTTTTCTGGAAAGTGAAGCCTGCCTGCCCGATTGGAGCGTTCCTTTTAAAACTTTTACAGGGTTGAATGATGAAAGATAAAAAGCAGGTCTGCTGCCGGCTACCAAAGCAGTAAACACGATGCAGCCAATCATCAGTAAAATGAAGTAACCATTTGAATAAGGAATGCTTATCTGTGTTTTCGTAAGCGTATTGAACGCCGGCAATGCAAGCTGCACAAACAATAACGAAAAAACAAAAGCAATTGCGGTCAATAAAAATGCTTCTGAAAGAAATTGTATGATCAGGTCTTTTCTTTGTGAACCGATTGCTTTTCTTACACCTACTTCTCTTGCTCTTTTTTCGGAACGTGCAGTTGTAAGATTAATGAAATTGATACATGCAATCAGCAGTACGAAAACGCCGATGATCGTAAACATTTTTACATATTGCAAAAACCCCGCAGTATCCGTCCCGTTCACATAATTGGAATACAAATGCCAACGCTCAATTGGTTGCAATGTAATGTATGAGCTCATTGCATTTACGCTGCCCTTTTCAGTATGCTCGATGTTCCTGATCTTTGATGCAACCTGTGCATAAGCGACACCCGGTTTTAGCTTTACGAATATCTGTTGGTTATTGGAGCCGAAAGTACTCAGTCCATCTGTTTTTACTTCAGGATGGGTTTGATAGATGTATGTTGATGGCACCACGTATTTAAAGGAAAGGGAAGAATTATCCGGAACATCCTTTATGATACCTGTTACATTAAGATCGCCTGCATTATCGAAACGAACTCTTTTGTTCATAGCGTTTTCTTTACCGAAAAACGCCTTTGCTGTTGACTGGGTTAATACAATCGAATAGGCATCTTTAAATGCGGTTTTAGCATTGCCTTCGATAAAAGGAAATTGAAATATGTTGAAAAAATCAGTGCCGGCGATTGCCCCTTTTATATATAATTTTTTATCACCAACATTTAATCCATGGCTTCCCATCCAATCGCTTTCTGCCACATATTGTATTTCAGGAATTTGAGTACGTAGTACCTCAGCTAACTTTAAAGAGGTTGTTTGAAATGTAAGCGTATCGCCATTGCTGTCGAAATTGCGTTGCACCCGGTAAACCGATTTGTGCTCAGGCAAAAACTTATCAAAGGAATATTGATCGTACACCCAAAGCCCGATTAACAATGCAACCGCCATTCCAATGGCAAGCCCCAACACATTTAATGTGCTGTACCCGATGGTGCGCATGATATTACGCCATGCGATTTTGAAGTAGTTGCGGAACATAAAAGAAGGTAATTTTCAGTGAAGAACTTCCGGTACACATGTTCGGCTCGTCCCGGAGCGGGTTCAACGGCCGTGCCAATCCTGAAACCCCTTACCGGAGTGTGTTCCGGAAAAGGGCGGCTAATAAAGTGTACGAAATCGGACAGTAAAGTGTACGGATTTGGAGTCGCCCAACAGAGGGCCGGCATGGACATTTCCATGCCGCTTGTTACAACGTGAGGGAATATTACTTAACGAGCATAACGTTTGTGGCTACCAGTCCTTTCGGGCCATTCCCTATTATAAATGTTACTTTATCATTTTCCTGAATAGGTCCGGATAATTCATTAGCGTGTACGAATACCCTTTCCCGGGTTTCAGCATCATTGATAAAGCCGAAGCCTTTTTGCGTATTGAAAAATGCAACTATTCCTGTCCTTGGTTCTTCAGGTTTCCTGTCTTCAAGTTTTGGAACGCTCACCTGCATATCCTGCTGACGGAAGGTTTTCTTTTTTCTTGGATCAGGAGGAGTATCGGAAAGATTACCATTTTCGTCGAGATAGACCATCATGTCTTCCAGACTTTTGCCTTTTTCTTTATTGCTTTTTCTTTCCTTCATTTTCTCCAGCTTTTCCTGTTGCTTTTTTTTCTGTTGCTTTTCGCGCTCTCTTTTTGAGAAGGTGTCCTGAGATCTTGCCATAATAAAATTTTGATGATTCCTGCCAGGCAGGAGTTATTGTTTAATACACTACTAACCAACCGTTTCAACCACGGACAATCTAACAAACTCTGATCCATTGAAAATACGGGCTAATTTCGTATCCTTTGAAGTCAGGTATTGTTTTACATTCGATTCATTGATAACGCGCCAGAAGTTTTTTCCTTTCAAATCGTCATAATCTTCTGTTTTAAGAAAAATGCCTGTGAAAGCAGCTCTTGTTCTGAAACTTACTTTAACCTGATGCTGGTCAAACTTATGCTTGCGAAGAAACGTATCAATTTGTTCAACGGTCATGCTAATGATTTAAAGATGAATGAATTAGTCAGGGTCAGCTTATGGCCTTACCTTACTAAATGTTATGAAAATCCAAACAGGTGAAGGGAGGAAAATAAGTCAGTAAAGGTACTGAAAATAAATGAGATTATCATCGTAATTAGCGGAGCCTTAGAAGCATGGGCTGGTTCAGCCCAACCTTTTACGCCATACGAATCAGATAAATTAGTCATTCGTATAGCTACTGTTTGGAAAGTACCGGGTTTTAATAGAATCGCCAAAAATGAGGAAAATCAGGGTTTAGCGCTCCGGAAAAGGAACTTTTGGGTTCCGCGATTATTTGCTACCCAATGGTTCCGGATTAACGGTCACGGTGACGTTAATCCCATAATCGTTTGAAAACTTAGTCAGTAAATTTTTTTTTCTTTTTTAACTGAAGTGTCTCTATTTGTCAAATCTGTTGTCGTAAAATGTCAATTTTCAAAAGTTTCCCAAAAGAGTTGTTGCAAGTGACGGCCTGTTATAATCGTAAAAAATAATTACAATACATTTTGGCCGGGAATAATCAAATGCGTAATATTGCCTCCCAATTTTTAAAACAGGAAAGTTACATAAGTCGAAGAGAGTCAAATAAATCAATAACGCTGATATGACTAATTTGACATATTTGACAGGCCTGAATGAGATCTTTAAGCCCGGATGGCGGAACTGGTAGACGCGTCAGACTCAAAATCTGGTTCTCGCAAGGGAGTGCAGGTTCGATTCCTGTTCCGGGCACTTATTAACCCTGTAAGTCATTGATTTACAGGGTTTTTTTATTTTTGGTGTGTCATTTTTCCACGCTTTTTACCCCTTTCTGCCGCTTTTATTGACACAAAATTGACACACCGCATGACACACCAAAAAATGTTCCTTTTTCGGAGCATAAACAGCCCAGTCAGGCATCAAAAACTCTCAAAAAAAGGCTTCATTTCCCTTCATTTGACACACCAAATGACACACGGTTTGACACACCATTTAGGACATAACTCCTCCTCCGTCAGCTTGTTAGCCGAAATGGCAGTGATAGCAAACACGGCTGGGTTATTTAACAAAAATTATTCTATCCGCTTTTTGCCACTTTCTCCCAGTATGATAAAAGCCGGGCAAATGACAGCTTATAAGACGGCAGAGCCAATTGGCATGGCACACTCCTTGAGCCTTAATTCTTCTACTAATTAAACCCCTTTCTTATGAATTTCATTCAACGCCCCAACAAAAATGGAGATAAGATTACCTTTTATTATGATTACGGTCGCGCCCCAGGTCAGCGACCATCAACTGGTATTTTTATTTATGCCAAACCCAACAACCAAATCCAAAAGAACCATAACAAAGAAGCGCTGAAGTTACTGGAAACTAAAAAAAGCCAGGTTATTATTGAGCAACAGGCCATAGGATCGGCCTATATTCCATCGCATAAGTTCAAAGAGAATTTTTTAGATTATTTTAAAGAATACATTAAACTTAATAAGCGCGAGGGAAACCGGCATCTCACCTGTTGTTTTTCCAAGTTCGAAGAATTCGTTGAAAAATCATTCATTGCACCTATCGAGATTACTGAAAACTTTTGCAAGCGATTCAGGCGATATTTATTAGATAAGCTAACAGGCGAAACGCCTGCGAATTATTTTGCCAGGTTTAAATGGGTTATTGATGCGGCTACTTCAGATGGCTACTTTGTCAAGAATCCTACAGCAAACATTCCGGCGGTATCTAATCCGAGTGTAGCCTTGAAAGAGCATCTTGAGGTTGATGAATATCTGGCATTATTAAATACGCCCTGGACAAATGAGGAAGTATCACAGGCGTTTATTTTTAGCTGTTATACCGGGTTGCGATGGGTGGATGTTAAATTGCTTAACTGGAATGATATAAAAGGAAATACTTTGGTAACACGAATTATTCAAAAGAAAACCGGCAGACCGGTTACCCTAACCCTTCACCCCATTGCCAAAAGTATATTGGAAAAAAGACAAGCTCTATTGCCTGCGGATTTTAATGGGAAAAAGTTGGTATTTGATCTGCCAACGGCAAACGGGGCTAATAAAGTTTTGGGCGAATGGATAAAACGTGCTGGAATTGAAAAAAGCATCACCTGGTCATGCGCAAGATTAAGTTATTCTATACTGCTTCAGGATACAAATGTTGATTCGGCGACAGTTGCCTATCTCCTGGGGCATACCACCACAAAGCAGGTAGAAAGAACCTATAAACGCCACCGGCCAAAAGATCAAACGGAAGCCATAAGCAAATTGCCGACGCCAAAAGAAATGCCCTTCTTTTTAAAATCGTCATTTACAGAAAGCAGCAGGTAGATGAAGCTAATTCCAATAATAATACAATGCATAAGGCCAGCTTTTTACGAGTTGGCCTTTATGCTTTTCAGACGTGTGCAATAATTCAATTTGATCAGAATACAATTAGATGCCAATTAGAATTTACCAGACTTCTATTAGATGCCGGTCAGACAAAAATTAGAGTTCACTAAGAGTTCAATTGAAAACATATATATCATTTATTAAAACCATTACAAATGAATAGCAATACAGCCCTGAAATGCCATGAAACTGTAAAAAGAAAACCAGATTCACCGGAAAAAATGCAGCAAGCTATTGCGGAACTAGAAAAAACGGTTGCCATGCAATACGACTTATTGAAAAAAACGCTTACGGAGAATGAATTGCTTCAACAGAAGGTGAGGCAATTAGAAGAACAATTAAACGATAAGCGAAACAGCGATGGATACGGCAGCACCTCCAGCTGGATTAGTAAGATTGTTTTCACCCTGCAACAGGAAAACCGGCCATTACGATCTCCTGAACTAATCAGCCTACTTGAAAAACGGGAACCGGCGCTTGCGGAACATTATAATAAGGTGCAGTACTTTTCTGCTTTTTTGAGTAATGCGGTTAAATATGGCAGAATTATACAACAAAAAATGAAAGGCGTAAGAGGTTATTATTATCTGTTACCGCAGTGGTTAGATGAACAAAATGGCATTAAGCCGGAATATTATAAAAGGATGCTTTAAACATAAGGCTGATAATTTAATGGCTTAGCTAGCCAGCCATATTGAAATTTTCATTTGTTTGTTCTCTTCCATGTTTTAGCCCCCATTTCAGGGATAGCCGTAGGCAATCCCTCTCTTTCCGCAGAAAGGGACAAGTAGTCGATAAGATAACTTGTCCCTTGGCATGAGCGGGTGCTTTACAAAGACTGGCATTAGCGGTGCCAAACGCCCGGACTATTTAATGCCGTCACTTAACCAGGTTAAAAGGGATAGTGTAACAAAACTCTGGAAAGAATTAATAATTGACGATGCTAGTATTGATAAGAAAATGTACGCTTTAAAGCATACAGGCGGCGATGATAAAATATTAGCCGGTATTGATCTGGATGCATTATGTGAAATGTACGGGCATACTTCTAAGTATATGACTGAAAATTATGCGAAGATTATTAAAGAAGTGAACGCAACACAGATACGAAAAAAGGCACCGGCATTTACTACACCTGTCTTACCGTTGAATAGAAAAGCGATATAGTTTAACAGACCTGGCTAAAAGCCAAGTTTTTTGTTTAAAGTAGTACAAATTAAATTAAATTCGTTACATGGAAACAAATGAACAGATAACCCTGGTTAAGAAAATTAGCGATTTGAAAAATAAAATCGTTAAGTCGCAGGACAAAGAATCGATTACGCTCTATATTCAAGAAGTGATTAAAATTTCAACACCTGTACAGCCGTATGTAGATGAAAGGCTCGCTAATGGTCGTTATAAACAAGAAAGTAAAGTAAGGGCCATCTCGTTACTTGAAGGGGATATTGATTGTGTTAAAAGTAATAGCTATCCCGACTGGGAAACGGTTCATTTCCAGGTGGCAAGTTCTATTGCGATGTTAGCTTTGAATTTTGTAGAAGGTGGTGTCTCTCGATTGAATGAACTTAGCAAGAATTAATGGTTTCAAAAAGAATGATACTGAGTAATCAACTTTTTTAATTTTAGTGTAAAAGCGGTTTATGGAAGAAATCTTAATAACAGATAAGCAGAAGTTTCTAAATGAAAACTACCCCTTTGATGTTGCTCCTGAACTGACTGAAAAGTTCCGTTGCCTTCATTGTGGCGAAGTAATTACGGTTGGCGATTACAAAGTTTTCAAAGAGAAAGGAGATGACTTTGTATATATCTGCTGTCCTAACGCTCCTGAATGTGACGGGACTGTAATTGACTGGATTGACATAAACGCTAACCGTTAAGTACAAAAGCATAAATTTCAAACTGAGACACTGTAATTCAATTGAATAAAGAAGCAATTAACATCAGTTGGCTTTTTGGCGCGGCATGTTTTTATAGACTTTCTTAATAACTATGATTTTAATAATCCCTTTTTGATTAGTATGATACGCAGGTATTCGTAAGAACTATAGTATTCCATTTCATTTGTTAGGTTGTTCTCCATATTGGTTATCTCTTCAATGATATCAGGGTCTTCATGAAAATGCTTCTTAAAATATTTTAAGCCAAAAATTGGATGCTTTTCATGAAGCTTTGAAAATTCGTAGTTGTAGTATTTTTGTTCTACTATTTCGGGTTTCTGCTTTGATGAATATATAATTTCCACTTTTACATTAATGTTCGCCTTATTAACTTCATGCTTTTGGGGTATTAATAGGTTGGAAGTATTTTCGATTTTCTCTGTTAGATATTTGTCAAGCGTTTGAGTAAATAAGTCAACAGCATTCTGGTATCTTGTATGCTCGTTTCTTTTTTCAAAGCATTTTATCAAATATTCCTTTTTATACAAATAGTTACTATTGAATATTGACTCAAAGCGTTGTTCAGCCAATGTGACTAATTTGTCAAACGGAATTTTAGAATTAATCAGGGCTTTTAAGCTTGTTAATTCCTTTTGAAATTCCCTCAATAACTTTTCGACTTTAACCCAAATTGTATCAAGGTATTTATTCAAAAACAATTTATGTCTTGAAACAATATCATCAAGGTGATGAAAAACAGATTCTCCTAAAAAGTTTTTATCCGCAGAATAAAGGATGTAATGGATGTTGCCTTTTGAAAATTCATTACCAAAAAATACAGAAGATATGAGTTCGTTACCTTTTGGCTTCCTTCTGATTGGATGCCCTATTAATTCATTACGGATTTTTCTATTAGGGTTTTTGTCTTCGGTTTTACTTTTGGGCAATTGAAAGATATACAGTAATTCATCTATTAAATCTTGATGTGCATATGCTATCTGCAATATACCTACTGCCTGGAAAATACTTAACTGAAAGTCATCATTGTATTGGATATTGTCAAAACACGTTAATGTATCGTCTAAAAAATGAAATATATCACCATAATAATTGGTCTTAACTTCATGATCGAATCTGATTTTTTTTTGACAATACTTGTATTCCAAAAAATAATAATTCCATACTTCAGTTATCTTTTCAAGTTTTTGTTTTATTGTTTCCATTGCTTACGACAAATCAGTCAGTTTATTGCGGTTAACTTAAAAATTAATAGCTGCATTCCAGCTATCCATTGCGTCATTTCTTGAAGGGGTTAAACAGTACTTTATTTGATTAATATTTTGTATGCATCCATTTTGAATCAAATCGTTATTTATAATATTTCGAATCGCTTTTAACCTATGTAATTTTGAATCTGTCCACAATAATGAATAAATTACTTTATTAAATTGAACGCCATTAAATGCGGTATTTATATTAAATATTTCAACGTTTGTAAGGTCGAAATTTATTTTGGATTCTATTTCCCTATCGCCAAAATCAGGTAGTGTGTCATTAACATTAATTCTCTTAACTAAATCTATTATTATAACGCCATTATTTGCACAATAACTTTTCCAACTTTGCGGATGCCCCAAATGACCATCTGAAGGATGAAGTGATTGATTAGTAAGGCAAGTAGGAAAATACTTCCAAAATTTACTTTGCTTTCTTCCATAGAACCAGGTTGCGCTATTTGTCTTTTCGCAACTTTCGTCATTGGGATTAAAAGTACCAATTATAAGAATGTTACTATGATCTGGTATTCTTTGATTACAAAAAATCTGATTTTGCTCCATGTTTGTAAGTTCGTCTATGTATCTGTGAGTAATCGGCATTTAATTAGTTTAGCTAAAATTAATGAAAAACTGAAGGTAATTGCGTTCCAGCAATAGGTAAATGGTAACTTTCCTTATTTCTTGTATATCAAAAAGCCCCCTGCGTAAAACAGGGGGCCGTACAGAGCTTTAAGCATAGAGAACGGTTAAAATAATACAAATCAAGAAATATCCAGGTCGGTTTTTGCTTCCACAAATTCTTTATAAGTTTCCTGCAAAGACTTAACTTTTTCAAAGAAAATGGTTAAGTCTTTTTCGTTTACTTCATAGTTGGATTCGTACCGAGATTCTAAATATGCTTTTTCCAGGAGTTCAGTTAACCGTTTTTCTTCTACCGCATCACTTGAAAAGATAGTGGTTAGTTGTGGAGCGCAACGCCTGGTATGTTTTTTAAGGGAATGTATGTCATGCGTGCGTTTATCATATCCATTCAGGCTCATTAAAATTCCCCTATAGGCAAATTCTGTAGCTTGATGAAATAAGAAGGGTATTGTTTTACCTGGGTTATGTTGCTGTAAATATTCAGCACAGGAATAGAAATTTTCCGCTCTTTCAAAATGCTGGAAAAATATTTCCCGTGCTTTTTGTTTCATTTCCTCAACTGCTTCAAATGAAGTTATCGGGAAAGTAGTTGCTTTACGTTATAGAATCATAATGGTAGAGGTTGGTAGGCTACTGGTTAAAGAAAACAGCCAGTATGGAAAGGTCGAGTATTCCTCTCTACCATTATTTGTTCGAGCTAGTATTGTCGTAAAGATTTTTCTCTAACTGTTCATGGGCGAATTTCGGGGGAGTCGACACAGGTTCATGATGATTTTAGTTCGAACACAATCCCCATCACCGGATTATAAATATTTTTCACTTTCTCGTTTGAGAATACATCAAATACCTATTTAAAAAATCCACAATCTTATTAATATCCGCCGCAAACTGGTTCGAAACCTGTAACCAACAGCCCGCTGAAAAATTAAAACGCCTTCAAGTTGTTGAATTTGAAGGCGTTTTTGTGTTCGAACTTTTCCAATCAATTTTTTTGTCCTTCGCTAATAAGGTAGTTTCCAATCAATAAGGTTCGAATCCCCTCGTCGATCCATTACGTTTTTAAAAATAAACCGATGTCTACCAAAAACAAAAATGGATTAATCAAGCCCAAACGAGAACCACTTACGCCAAAAAAGCTAAGGGAGCTCTCTGGCCTGAAATTATCAGATGAACAAGCGGAAGAGGTTATTTGGTCTTTAACCCAATTTGCACGGATTATCTATGATTTTACCGTACAGCAAAAACAGCCAACTGAAATTCAAAAGCAAATGAGTTGAAATTTAAAATCTAAGTTGCTGTATTTTATATGTCCGTCTTCCTACGTTTAGGTCTTTTGGTATAATTGTTAAACTCAATTTCGTCTTCAATATCATCAGGCACCAAACTGATCTCTAGCTCCTTTTCCAAGTATTCAATAGGGACAGTTAATGTATGCCGAATTGTTATAGGCGCCTCTTCTTCTTCAGCTAAGAATACATATTCGTTCCAATTTTCAAGAGATAACCCTTTTGGGACATTCATTGTCAATGCGTCCGACCGGTCAATGAAATAGTCAATTGAGGCATCTGCAGAGATAATAAGATCTACATAGAACATGCTATCGATGAGTTTTATCGCATCTTCTGGGACTTCTATCTTAATATTATAAATTGAATTAATGGTAATGAATTCATCGTTGCAGTAAGGGTAATATGTATAATATTGAAACGTAGGCCATCTTTCAATTAGATTAGAAAGATTAGTAGAAATTGTTGGGATAAATTGAACAAATGTCAGCTTATGTAACTCATTCTCACCATGGGTCTTATAGAAATCATCAATAGATGCAAAAGCTGGCGATTTAAAGAAGTCTTCAAATGTCTTATATGTACTGAGCCCTTTAATATCCTGAATGCTATTGCGAAAATTATTATCCCCGCATATGAAATGGAGCTCATGTAACGAAACTATTTCTTTTAGAGTTTCAAAGATGAATGCATCAGGTATATCTTTTCTAGCTTTTAATTCGCTAAACGGAATATGACCTTTAAAGTATGAGTCGAAAACAGCCGGGCTGTGCTTTTCATTGAAAGGGTGCAATATCGATTCGGTTTCTTCTATATATTGCTTCCAAACTTCTTCGACAGAATTAGCAACTTTCTCCTTTTGTTTTTCAATTTCCTCAACAATTTTATTTAGGTGACGTTCTTCACGACGGTATAGGCCTTTTTTTGAAAGGTCTTTAAGATGTTTAATTGCCGAGTCAATCTCTTTGCTGATTTCATCAACATTTGTGGATGTGCATTCCTTGAATACAAACCATGGAATATGTACTTTAACGAGCTTTAATTTGGCCAATTCTTTAAGATATGCCATATCCTTTTTATTCAATCCACGATCGATCCTAAGAATATTGCTATCTATTGAAATATTTATTAAAGTCGGTTTTTTCATGAAGAGGAAATTATATCTTTTGTCACGAAGATAAATCCTATCAAACAAATCGATGCACCGTGAATACACCTTTATTCGACGTTTGAGCTCTAAAGTGATATTTTTGCAACCAGAATGGTTCTGTAAGCTCCGGAGTAATGCTGTTAAGATGGATAGAGTAAGATTCAGACAAACCCCTTCCGTCCATTGTTGTATAAAAAAGTGCTCTATAACCGGAAAGAGTTGCCCTAACCATTGGCCGCAAATTTTCATGCAAGGGAATGTCTACTCCTGCCATTATGATTCCCATCCGTCCGGTATTGGTAGATGGTTTCCCGATTGCACCGTGCGTTCGCAATTGGGTAATACCTACGCCCGCGCCTGCAAACCAGGAAAGTGGTTGGCAAAAACAGGGCTTGGATGCGCAACATAAAACCCAAAGTATAACAGAAATCCACTTCATAATGCCTATCAAAATTTTTTAGTTTTTTGTAATTGTACCTGTCTGGTTGGGAACAGCGGTGCACCGATTGATCTTGTAATTATTGAGGATTATTCGTGATTTACGGGAACGGTATTAAAATCAGTGGAACAGGTTGCGAAAGCATGGTGTCTTGGACATTACTAAATTACCTTCGCCCTGTTTTTTAAATGCCCTCCTATATGGGTGGTTTCTCTGACATCAATAAGGTGGGCAGCTTCTACCAATTTGGTAAGATGAAAATAAATAGAAAGCATATCCTTCTCTATACCCGCTTCTGCCAAACTGGTTTTCACAAGAGCAAATTCCAATAGATCCTGCAACTCTTGTTTCCATTTTGGCAAAGACAGGTATTTAAAAAAACGCTTGAAGGTTAAATAAGGGTTAACATATTCCTTAAACGATAAAACGCGTGGGAAATAATCCCATTGGGTAGAATCCACATGCCATCCGCAAAAAAGATTGGGGTTAAATGAGCTTTCCTTTTGAATGGTCAGCGGCGATGTTTTGTTTTCCTTATTTATTAAGTAGGCCGCATTGATAATGGATTCTATCATTTTAAATTCATACAACAAATCACCAGGGTTATATTTTCGCCAGATATATTTACCAGCAGCGGCTTTCAATGAATCTTTAATACATTTTCGGTAGGCCGTAAGACTGGCCGAGCAGAAAAATTCTGCAATTACCTGGTAAGGGTCGGTTATTTTCTCTTTGTACCATAGAGAAGTTCGCAAATAGCCGTTGGCTGATTTCATAAAAGTTAAGGTTTTAGGCTGGGGTGTCGGCTGGAGTTAATGGGAATGTGGTGGTTTGGTTATTTTGTATCGACATCATTTTCTTGTTATACAGCTTTTCTGCAACAAGCAATAATTGATGCACTCTTTTCTTTAACAGGTTGGCTATTTCTGTGGGCACTGAATAATCTTCTTTATAACGAGCATCCGAATAGGCTTTATTAAGTAGATTAAAAAGGGAGGTTTCTTCTTCCGTGCTACAGGGGAATATAGTGGAAGGAACAAAGGAGAAGTTCTCAATAAGGGCTAGTAACCGGGAAAGATTGTGTGTAGTAGACCGATAGCCAATATATACCCGTAGCAGAGCCATGCAAGTGTGCTGAGTAGCCTGGTGTAAATCAAACAAGGCTTTTTCATTCCAGCCATTGTCCAGGCAAAAACAGGCGGTTTTATAAAAGCGTTCCGCTACCGAGAAGCATTTATTCCAGGTAGTTTCTAGTTTGCGCCTTGTTTCTTCAAATGTGGGTGCTGACGGTGGGGTGATTAAAGCGTTACTGCCTGCATTAAACACCAGAACGGCTTTATGATAAAGTGTAGTAAGGAAACGGCTGTTTTTAGCTATTAATTCGTTTACTGCATCCAGGGGTTGAACAACGGCAGTAACTTCACAATCCAGGGAGGTTGCCAATAGATCAATTTTCTGTAAGATCTCATGGTCGGCCTGGTTGTTATCATTACCAGTGATGACCAGCAGGTCAAAGGTGGCTTTGATTGTTTCCTGGTAACCCGTATCTTCCTTAAAACAGCTCCAATCCTGGTAAATCGAAGTTCGGTAGCCGTAGCAAAGGATTTTTTCGGGGTGGATAGTTGTAGCAATTTTCTGAATAAGCTGGGCTAGCTGGTTAAGCAGGTTGGGGGATAGAGTGTCAAATGTTGTTTGCATGGAGGCTTAAGGTTTGGTATTAAGATAAAACATATGTCTTTTGGTTGGGGGACGGCATTTAATCTACAATGAATAGCAAATTACCTGTTGCTTGTGCCGTACCGAACCAATTATGCCTGTGGACTACCAGTATTTTGCCGTATTTTACGAGGGATATAACGGTATAACACCAATACCATAAATTCCATATATTTGAAACATGATAACCACTAATATGCCTGAAAAAGTACATCAAGGACGAGCCGTAAAACGCATACGGGAAATATTACAGGTAAAACAGGAAACACTGGCTAGTGAACTTGGCATTAGTCAGCAAAGTGTTTCCCTACTGGAAACGAAAGAGATTATTGATCCGGAGACTTTGGAGCAGATTGCTAAGACGCTGAAGGTACCTGTTGAGGCCATTAAGAGCTTTGATGAAAATGCCCCTATTAGTTTTATAGGTAACACTTTTACTAATAATGATAATTCGGCTACCATTCAATATAATCCAATTTTTAACCCAATAGAAAAATGGCTCGAAACATTAGATAAAAATGAAAAGCTTTACGAGGCATTACTTAAATCTGAACGTGAAAAGATTGCGTTGTTGGAAAAGATGTTGAGCGCAAAGAAATAGTCAAAAAAATATTGATATACTGAACTAGCCATCTGTAAGCCGGATGGCTTTTTATCTTATATTATTATTAATCCCAGAATCGTGAACTGTGCACCTCTAAATGAGTATAAAGACTCTTTTAAAACCTGGATTTTTGAAACCGATAGGTTTTGCAGATACTGGCCTAATGGGTACAATCTATAATGGATTTCCAGTAAGCTTCAAGTAAAACCGGCAGAATGAAACACTTTGTTTAAGGTCACGTGGTCGTTCAACATTTTTTATGATTCTTATTGCTGAATCAAGGTCGTTATAGTCAATGCCACGATTTTGAGTAAATAGCCTCCGCAATTTCTTTTTAGGGTTTTTGTCTCTATCAGGATGCTTAATGTTGTCAATCTTAACTGGATGAGCCGGCCTTGATAAAACTTTTTCAATGGCTGAAACATCCGCAATAAGCCAGCTTTCCAATTCGTGTACAATACCTATAAATTCAACGTTATCTAGAGGGATTTCCTTAGCAATAAGCTGTTGCCTGATTAAATCTCTTTCCTGCACAATACAATCGCAGTTTGAATACTTGGGCATTAAATCCCATACAATAAAAACCTTATCGCATCCTGTATCTAAAAGCAGTTTAGTACTGTTCGCACATTCTTCAAGTAAAACGCCTTTATCTCCCAGTGTTACTGGTTCAAATTCACAATTGGGCAATATCCAGTTTACCAAATGTTTTAAAACATTATAATCAGGGCCGTCTATCCAACATTCGAATACAAATCCATACTTCATAGCTTAATCATTACTTTTTAAACGGCTCATTGTATAAAGCCTGCCTGGGTTGAATTTTTCTGCCCAAACCAATAGTTCATTATTGTCGGCTGGTCTTGAAAATTTTGGTTGCCCTTCTGTCTTTTCAACGACAACTATTTCATTCAGGTTTAATAGGTCGAGCAGATAAGGCGAGTGAGAGGTAATTATCACCTGGCCTTTTTTATTTTCTATATAGCGGCGCATTTCGCTTACTGCCAAATGAATTGACCGTGGGTCTAACCCATTCTCCATCTCTTCAATGGCTATCAAGGGCGATGGATTTGGATTACGAAAAACAGCAAGCAACGCAAGCACTTTCAATGTTCCTGTTGATAGCAACCAACCGGGAACTTTAAAATCTTGTTCCGACAGTTGCATGTAAACCATATTTTCAAGTTCCTGAGTTATTACAGGCTGAATGTCTGTAGCGTAAGGCAAGACATACTGCATCGTTTCAATAATACCATGAAATACTTCAGGGTTTTTATTTCTTATCTCTAATACATATTCAGCTATATTGCTGCCATCATCATTCAGTTTAATACTGCCGCCTGTTTTTTTCTGGGGATAAGGATTGCCCATTAAAAAAGTATTCATAGAAAGAAACTGCCAGCCTTCTACATATTTCCGGATTTCTCTTTCTGCTATTAGCATAGAATATTCTGGTTGCAGCCACATGGCTTCCCTGTCTTGAGTGATATATTTATGATCTGGGGTTCTCAATCTATTAAACTGTGGATAACTTACTTTTTCTTCTAAGAAATATATATGACCTGCCAAGTCTTCACCAATGGCAGAAGAAAAATCCGATTTCCTTTTTTCAATAGTTGTTTTGAAAATAAATTCCATCGGAGCATATTTATACTTAATGCCGTCTTGCTCAAAAGTTCTTTTTTTCTTTTTGCCCTTATAATGGATATGTTCAAATTTTCTCCAGCGGCTCATGGATTTGCCTAATCCTTCGGTAACGAATAATTGAAATGTTTCCAACGCTTCTAACATCGAACTTTTTCCAGTTCCATTATACCCAATAAAAGCTGTAATGGGGGTAAGTTTTACCTTGCCCTTTTCTATAGCTTTAAAATTTCTTATTTCTATCGTCTTTATCATTATCTGCCAGTTTAATTCGATTTTATCAATCCTCTTTCCACATCCCTGTATGCATTTTGTGCAGCTACTTTTTGTGCTTGAGGTACAATTGGGAAAGTGCTAAGAATATATGCAAATTCTTCTTCTGTCAAACCATAAACATGAGCTATGATACCATCAAGCTCTGCCCTTAGTTTACCACGTTCATATTCCTGGGTGGCTGCCTTCTTTTCATTCCATTTACTGCCAATTACATCTTCCCATAATTCAGCGAATTCATCTGTTGTACAAATCAGCCGGGCTGCTCTTTCAGCTATCGAATTATACCACTTGTCCTTTTCGCACAATCTTGGGACTGAAAGTTGATAGACATAAAACATATTACAATGTGAGGTTATTTTTTGCCTCATTACATAATCATTAATAAAACTATTTAGAAAAGCTACTATATTAAGTAAATCTGAATAAGCAATATCATTCTTCGAAACATATAAGGTATTGCCAGTAAATACATTTGGCGGCAATATTGTATTAATCATGGTTCTCTCATTTGTTGGAGAGCTAATATCTCTGTAGGCCAAACGGTATTTTTGATACCCTAATTTTTGCTTTATGTCAGTATCTTTACCGAGAATTGCTTTTCGTCCTTCTTTTGCATCAACCCAAAACTTTGGTTCAGAATATGTATGTGAGAATTGCCAAATCATTTTTCCTTCATACAACGGCAGTGAGTTTTTAATTTTTTGCTTGTTAAACAAATATGCATCATCAGTCATGTTGAATTCTCTTTGATATTCTACATTCCATTTTCCTTCAACTTTATCACTTAAGAAAGGAAAAGCAATAATCTTGTCAGCGATAACAAAATCAATTTCATTTTTCAATTCACTAACAGACAAACTTTCTGGGCTTTGTTTCTTGATAAAGTCTATACTAATACTAGTAGCTCCATAAGTAGGGAAATTATCTAACTCTTCAACATCATGCCGCATGAATGCTGCTGGGAAGCTTTGTGTCTTGCCGCTTTTCTCAAAAGTCAATATTGAAAATTTGAAACTCCGATGTACATTTTCAAATATTTCTTTCCTGTTTTCAAAGGAGAATAAGCCAGTAATTTTTGTTTCTCCAAACAGTAATTCTCTAAGTTTTTTTGAACCTAAGTCAGAATATATTCCGCTCGGAATTACAATGCCACAATACCCACCTTCTTTAAGTAGGTTATAAGATTGTTCTAAGAAAAGTTTGTAAAGGTTGATATCCTTACCATGTCTTTTTCCATTTATGATGGGAACCTGATTTTTATATTGATTTGCAAATCTAAAGTACTGTCTCGTGTGGTTGTAATAGCTATTATACTTTAGGTATTCTTCTTTAATAACTTTATCCTTCATTAAATTTTCTAGTTCCGTACCAAAATCTTTTATGTCCATTTTCTTTAATGTGATAGTGGAGCTGAAATTCATTAGGTACTCCCTAGCGTTTGGTTGAAATGTTTCCCATGGAGGGTTAGTAATTATAGCATCGAAACCACCTTTCTTCCTAAATATTTCAGAAAATTCATACCCCCAATGAAAAGGTTCAAGTGCTTGAATGTCTTTAACTGTTATATTCCGTTTTATAGGTTTGCCCTCTTTGTTTTTCTTTTCATCCCAAGTTGCCTGTTCATATTTTATTCCTAGGCTGCTAAACTCTTGACCAAGTATCAAGTTTAGTGTAGCATTGGCTTCTTCTTCCATTCGGTCAATGCTTTCTTTCTTTATCTCCATATTCCCTTCTAAGCTTTCCATGGATTTAAAGGCTCGTATGGCTGCTTCTTTTTCATTCACCAATTCACGGTAGCTTTTCTTGAAAAGGTCGCCACTTTGGTGCACATTAAATGCATTTTCATCAACTCTCATGAGGCCAATTAATGAGTTGCCGCACATGATATTAAAATCAATATTGGGTAATGGCTCTAACTGTTCTGTAGTTTCAGCACTCGCAACAAGAGCAAGAAACAAACGGAGTTTGGCAATTTCCGTTGCTTCCTCCATCAAGTCCACACCATAGAGATTATTGGTAATGATCTGCTTTTTAATAAAGTAGTTAATACTGGGGTGGTTTTCTTCAATTTTTCTTTTCCACTCCTTCAGTTTCTTATCGCCCAAAAATTCAATCTTACCCAATACGGCAGCATATACATTTATCAAGGTCTTCATAGCAGCCACCAGAAAAGCTCCGGAACCACATGCAGGGTCAAGCAAACTCAGGTTAGATAAAACAGCATTATCACCTACTACCAATTTACGACAAGTTTCCGGATCAAGATTCAACAACAGTTCAGCTATGCTGTCATATTGTTTTGTTGTAAGCTTTTGCTTAAGCTTGTCGGGGATAGGAAGGTTGTCGGGCAATGCTGTTCCGTTTACTTCATCTAGTATTAGTTTATATACGGTTTGTTCGCAGAGATACTCTGTAATTTCTGTTCGGGTATAGTATGCACCAAACGCTTTCTGGTTAATATACTTTTCAAAAATATATCCGAGTACATCGGGGTTCATTTCATTGTCGGCACCACCGGGTGTATCGTCAAGCGTCCAGCTATAGCGGTTAAATAAGCCAAACAAATTATCAAATGCAGTATCAGAGATTTTTATTTTCCCTTCGTACTTGATCTCAATTTTATGATGTAGGAATAAGCCTCCATTCAGGTATCTTATTTTTCCAATCAGCTTATTGGTTTCCTTGTCTCTTTGATTTTCATGTTTTGCAAACCCCTCAAAGAATAGTTTGGTGAGAAACTCGCTATAGAACTTATCCTTCCCGATTTTTGTTCTGGAGTACTCCAGTTTGTTGTTCAGATAATTAGCATCCCCATTATCTAAAAACATTTTCTTTTGCAGAAAATAAATAAACATTAACCTATTCAGGATAACAGAAGCATACCAGCGACGGTCGGCCTCATTATCAATACCTTCAATAAGTTCTAGGAAAATAACATATTCCTGCTGGTAATCCCGGAAGAACTTTTTTACAACCCTTTCAATATCCAGTGCAGATTTTATACGACTAGCCACTTCTGCAATGGCGATATTTCCTTCCTTGTCAAATTCACTAATGTCAACAACTAATGAAGCAATCTTGGCTATAAATCCGTCGCCGGGTTGATGACGGAAAAAGAAATGCTCCCGACTTACCATTTTCTTATCCTGATTCTTTAGCCAGTGCCAGATGCTCTGTTTGCGGTCTTTATCGATAAAAATTAATACATGTTCATAATGTTGCTTTTGAATTTCTTTGGCAACTGCCAATCGCTTTTTGGGTTCAGGCACTTCGCCTCCTGGTGTGGTTATTTCAAAAACAATAGCGCCACTTAATTCTGCAATGGGTTTGCGTGTGATTGTTGTATCTTTTATTATTTCAGTCACAGGTTTGCCAGATGCAGGATTGCTCCAACCTAATTCTTCGATGAAAAGGGTTTTGAAGTCAAATGCCTGTAATGCTTTTCTTGTCCGTTCAATATTTAGATTTGCCATTGTTCTTATAAATTAATTAATCCCATCGAGCAAATTATTTGCGGCTCCCTGGCTTCCTTGTCTTCTTCGCTAATTATACAGAGTTTATCTTCTTCTCTTAAAGTAGATACAAGATTCGATAATATTTCGTCCGGAACTCCCGCTTTTAGCTGTCGGCTTATAATTTCTTTGGCCGTTTCTTTTAATGGATATTTATAAATATCATCAATAGCTCTTTTCAAAGCATCTGTAACAAACAGAGTGTTTTTGAATTCTTCATAATAGCGAATCAGGTGCATATATATGCGATAGCGTACACTACTTTGCTTGCCTAACTGTCCGCCCGTGCTAATTTCAATATCCTTAATATGTTCGAGTCCTTTTTCAACAAGTTTGTGATGTTCCGGTATTTTGAATTGCGGAGTTGTATAAGCATTGCATTGTGCAACCCTGAGAATGGTTAATTGCGATTGAGTAATTACCTCTCCTTTTCTGTTTGCCCATACCAATACATCATTATCATCAGCAGTACGACTATATACAATTACACCTTCATGTTCTTTATCATCGTTGTTTTGTTTGGTGGCATATACTACATTGGGCATTTCCTGAATCAAGTTAATCAGTTTTGGATCGGCATCAGTTGCGTTTTTCCAAATCTGATAAGCATAGGAGGCCAAATCCACTTCTCCATCTTCCTCCTCATCCAATATGCCTGATTGCTCACTGTATAAACCTTCCAATTGAGAACGTACTCTTTGATTGTCAAAAAACACTTCATCTGGAGAGCCAAGCACTTCATCACTTTGCTCTAGCCTGGATTTTAATCGGCTGCGTAAGCGGATAATTCTTTCAATACCATCTTCAGGTAGAAAAGAATAACAGTATATCTTTTCTGCTTTCTGTCCAATCCTGTCCACACGACCTGCTCTTTGAATCAAACGAATAATAGCCCAAGGTAAATCATAGTTTAAAATGATGTGTGCATCCTGCAAATTTTGCCCTTCGCTTAACACATCAGTTGTTATCAGCACTCTTATTTCATCTACTTCTTTTATTTCCTTTCTTTTGTCATTGCTTACAGGACTAAACCGATACGCAAAAGAAGTTGGATCTTCGTTATCGCCAGTAACGCATTCTATTTCCCTAACACCTCTCTTCTTCAACTCGGCATTCAAATATTTCGCAGTATCGGCAAACTGAGTGAAGATTAAAACCTTCTCATTACTATGCTTTTTTGTTATGAGCTTATGTAATGCGTTTAACTGTCGATCTTCTTCTGCACTCCAATCTTTACCTAATTCCAAGATTTTAAGCAAGTCTCTGCTATCATAAATAAGAATTTTTTTAAGGTTATCAGAGAAAAGCTGACTACTAATCCAATCAAAGCGTTTTTTATAGGTTGATGAAAACAATGCATATACTTTATGAGCTTGCTCATAATAAGCTTCTTCGCTAAGCAACAAATTTATTTTCTGTATTTCATCAATTGTATTTTCGATGTCTTGGTCTTCAAGAAAATCATCGAGCATATATGAATCTTGTTTGCCGATTGGGAACGGAAGTTTGTTTTCAATAGCATAAATAAAAATGAAATTTCTAAGAATATGTCGACTGATGGAATGCAGAAAAGAGTAGCCACTACTTTCTAGACGTTTGAAAAGGTTCGTTCTTGCAAAACCCTTTAATCTTGCCCCGGCACGGCCAAGGTTTTGCATGATCACCGATTCTTCTTTTGTTGGTTTTAGTAAAGGCTTTTTATTAATATATTGATCTTGACCCAGCCCATATCGAGGGAGATTCAATTGATTGATAATTTGAACTACATCATCTGCATATAATTTTGCATATTGGTCTTTAGGGTCGTTAGTATCAAAATGATATTCAACTTTTTGGGCCTTTCTTTCCGGGAAATAAGATTTAGTTCCATCAGAAAAAGTAAGAAACTTTCTTCCACTACTTTCGTCTGTTTGCGTATAGTAAGCTTTTATAAAACTCCTTGTACGGCGAACTAAATATAATCTCATTAGTTCTCTCCAATCGTCAGGGAATTCGCTTTTTTCAAAAGCTGGTAAGCTGCGTATTGGCGTTTGATACTTTGCCATAAACTGCACTTTGCCGCCAATACTTTCAATAAAATGTTCAGGGCTTATCCCCAAGTCTTTTTCATCGGGAATAAACAGGCGTAACTGGTTAGACAGGTCAAGAAATGTTTTGTTATATGGAGTTGCTGAAAGCAAAATGACTTTACTATCATTTAGCTGAATATACTCCTGAATTGCTTTAAATCTTTTGCCCTCTCTGTTTCGAAGATTATGGCTTTCATCAATAATAACAACCCTATAACGACGTTCATTAGGCAAAATAGTTTGAACCTGTGTTACTGAGATGATTTTTGCCCTTAATTGGTACTTATGTTTGTAGTCTTCCCACATTTTCACAAGGTTCTTCGGACAAATGATTAAAGTCTCTAAAAGGAAATCATCCTCGAACATTTTAGCTAATGCTGTTGCAGTAATTGTTTTTCCCAAACCAACAACATCACCAATAATTACACCACCCCTCTTGTTTAAGTGATGTGCTGCTACCAATACAGCTTTCTGCTGAAAGTCTAATAATTGCTTTTCAAAAATCTTTGAGACTTTAAATTCAGATAATCCTGCTCTTGCTTCACGTGCTAGATGAAAAGCTATTTTCAAATAGATGTGATAAGGATGAAGCAACTTATCGGCTGCCCAGCTATTGTCAATTATTTCGGCAAGTTCTTCTGAAATATCAAAGCAAAATTTATCATCCCACCTGTCATTAAACCACTTGGATAGTTTAAGATTAGGGTCATGTTCCAGTACATCAATATTTAATTCACCTTGCATTGATAAACCGGAAAGGGTCAGATTACTGCTACCTAAGTAACCTATAATGGGGTTTATTTTGTCATCACGGAAACACAAATAAAGCTTAGCGTGAAGTGGATGACGGAGAAACAATTTAACGACAACTTTTTTTGCTTTTATTTGGGCTGAAAGCCTCTGCAAACCTCTCTCATCATCCTCTGTTGGAATTCCAATTGTAAGCTGGTCTTGAAATTCTTGTGCCAGTTTCTTTTTAAAAACGGCGGCAGATTGTATGTCAATAGCTCCTTGTTCTGCTTTAGAAAAATAACCCTTTAGGGTTTCATAAGGTGGTTTTTGCATTCCAACCAACAAACGACAGCAATTACTTTCTCCACCTTCCCAGTTCTCTATATGATGAGCAACCTGTTTCCAACCACGAAGGTTAAAGTAGCCAACGCAGAAGTCAGCCCGATGGGAAACATCCAATGTATAATTTAAACCTTCGACTAAATGGTTTTCTATATTGTCAAATATTTTCGGCATCTACTTCTTTCCTTTTTTAATTTGTTTTCCTGCTGCTTTCAACCCTTCGTCCAAGTGTTCCAAACTTCCAAAATCCTTGGCTATTTTATCTGCTATAAACCTTGATTGGACTTCTTTTAAGTCGAGCTGCAGAATATCTGCGAGTGGCTTTAAATATTCTGGTGAAGCCGGCCTTTCGCCTCTCTCTACCTTACTGAGTGTCGATTGGTCAATGTCAAGATGTGCAGCCACCTTGCGAAGTGGAAGCTTCTTTTCTTCTCTACTTTTCCTAATGTAGTCACCAAATGATTCGTTACTCATAGACAAAACGCTTTGGACTAATTTGTCAAAAATATGACAATGGGTGATATATTTTACATATTCACCTATTTTATAATAACTGACTATTTAGGCAGTTATCTTGTCCAAAGGAATCTGACAGGGGTAGCGAGGCTACCTTTCTGTGTTTATCCCCCTAGTGATGTTTAGTTGCGAGATAATTGTGAATATCTGGTATATTTTTGCATTTAGTCCTGGTTTGAGATTTTAGCTGATAACTGGGACCATGGCCAGTTATCAAAAAAATTGCTTGAACGAGTACATTTCAGCTATAAACCAATATTCGTTAGCTCCTACATCCCAACCTTATAAATAAGGTAAATTCTTCTCCATAAAACAAGTTTTTGTATTAATTTGATACCAGAGAAGTTATAAACGTTGGATTGTGACTTATTTACACAACAGATAAGAAAATATGAACAGTGCTCTTAAAGATGTCATACAGCTATGTGCCTCAATAGCAACACCCTGTATTGCATTAATAGCAGTTTATTATACAAGAACTCAAGCTCGTACAAACGAAATAAGGAGAAAACAAGAACTGTTTGATCTCCGATATGCGTTCTATCATAAGGCACGTAATATTTATCTTACTTTGGCCAAGGAAAGCAGACTAACAGGTGCAACAGATCTTTTTGATTTAGCAGAAGAAGCAGATTTTTTATTTGGTGATGATGTGTCAAAACATATTCTTAATATTCTTGACCATAGAATTTCTGAGCAAGCTAAGCACGGTATTATTGACGATTGGTTCACAAAACCTTTTAAAAAATACCTTAAATTAAAATAAACTGCGAAACACAATGTGACGTAGCAGCGAAAACGGAAAAGTTACTATGAGTAACTCATTTCCAGGATTTGGGTCGTAAAGGGGGTCCCATTGCAGTAAAATTATTGGCTATCTCTTAGACCTGATAATTTTTTTAAAAAAGCTATCTTAGCTGAAATGAAAGTCAAACTGGGACAAGCTGTTAAGATGTTTTTCGGGAATTCGTCCCTGGAAATGATCTTCTTTGAGGCCATTGCCAACTCCCTTGATGCGGAAGCCACCCAGATCGATATTTCTATCTATATTTCTGCGCTCAACAAGCCGGAAAGTCTTCTGGTGACCATTGTCGATAATGGCGTCGGCTTTACAGATGATCGCTATAAAAAATTCTCTAACTTGTTCGATGTCGAGGAAAGCTCCCATAAGGGCCTTGGGCGGCTAGTTTATCTTTGCTATTTCGACGATATTCGGGTCTCCAGCCATTTCAATGGTACCAAAAAGCGGGAATTCGCCTTCTCTGAACAATTTGACGAGCAGAAATTCACTGTATCAACCGTTCCAAAAACGTCTTCCGGGACAACCTTCCAGATGTCGGGTTATCTGCCTCAAAAGATAGCGAAAAGTGAATACCTACAGCCCTTGAAGCTGAAAAACCGAATTCTGGAGGAATTCTACTCCAGATTGTTGCAGCTGAAAAACGAAAATCAGCCCTTCGCGATCAATCTTAACTCCAAAATTGAAGGACGTACCTTAACTGCGTCCCTTACCAAAAAAGATATTCCACCGTTTACTACCGTAGAGGTGGACAGCTCCATTGCTCTTTTTGAGAAATTCTTCCTGCGTTACTCCATTCAAGAAGTGCCACCCAATGAGACTGCCCTAATTGCAGCTATCTCAGTAGACAACCGAACCATGCAGGTAGACCTTATCGCCGAAGAAAATATTCCCTTGGGCTACAAAATGGTCTTCCTCCTCTTTTCCGATTATTTTACTGGCAAGGTTGACATCGCCCGACAAAATCTGACGCTAACTAAAGCCGAGTTAAAGGACATCCAAGTCTTATTCAGGAAGGAGGTGGCCCGGATCATCGAGGAGAACATCCCCCAAATTAAAAAGCGAAACAAAGAAACGAGGGACGAACTCCTCACAACTTACCCCCATCTGACGGGGTATTTCGATTCAGACAATGTCGGATATATCGCCAGGGGGGACATCCTGAAAAAGGCCCAAGACGAGTTCTTCAAAGCGCAGCGGGAACTGCTGGACGCTCAAGACCTCACCGAGGAGGATTTTAAAAAGTCTTTGGATATTTCTGCTCGGGCGCTGACAGAATACATCTTGTTCCGGCAACTGACCATCCGGAGCCTGAAGAACATTACCGATGCCAACAGTGAAGCGGAGCTGCACAAGCTTTTTGCTGCCATGGGTAAAGACGGGAAGTTCGAGAAAAAAAATGCGGCCAAAGACCTGTATCGCAATAACTCATGGCTGCTGGATGATAAATATATGACTTACGAGACCGTCCTCAGCAACCGGGAGATGGGGGAACTAATCCAGTTCATTACAAGCGAGGAGACGCCCCGGGATGACGACCGGACCGATATTGCCCTAGTCTTTTCCAGCAACCCTAAGGATAAGAAACCCTTCGATGTGGTCATCGTCGAGCTGAAGAAAAAGGGCGTCTCATTGGAGGAAAATATGGTCATCGAAACGCAGCTGAAAAAGCGCGCCCGAAAGCTCATGCAGTATTTCGACAATCACATCCAGCGTATCTGGTACTACGGGATTATTGAATTTACAGAGGAAGTGGAACTGGCGCTTTCAGGAGAATACACCGCCCTCTATTCTTCTGGCAAAATGTATTACAAGGAAACGACTGTAGCCCTGTCCTTAAATCCCAAGAACACTATTCCTATTGGCATCTTTATTTGGGATTTGGACGCTGTAATCGGCGATGCGGAGAACAGAAATGCCGCCTTCCTCAACCTAATTAAAAGCCGCTTTACGGAAAAGTAAGTGCCATAAGTGGTACATATTTGGATTGATCAATTAAATTTTCTTTTATGTAGTTATTTATTGAGTTGAAACAAGCAGTGAGGGATGCGAGCCTCTTATTGAGCGAAAACTAACTTAATAATAAAGGACTGAGAAGAACTCGAAATAGGGTTAGAAAAGTTAGAATATAAGAAAGCGCTCAAATCCACTTCAATACAACCATAACCAGGAATTCTTAGCGCCATAATTTTTGTATCAACCTCAATTATCTTATATATTTGTAAAGACAGGCAGAAACTGTTAAAAAGTGTGCGAAACAGGCACACTAACGGGCACGTAAATAGGCTCTTTAAATTTTTGTGACACACCTTTGACACACCAGGGTTTAAATAATTGATATCCAGGACTTAAGGATTCCTGTTCCGGGCACGAAAAAAGAAAAAGCCTCAAGTTGTTGAACTTGAGGCTTTTTTAGTTAGAAAAATATTCCTGTTTAGACAATCAAAAATTCAAATCATTGGCTCCGAATAATTTAGGTGGTTCGATTCTTGAGTCGGGGTTTTAAAGCCTATAAGGTGATGCACAACGGTCGAGACTTGCCGCAGGGCTGGTATTTTGCAAATACTTTTGTTGGCAGCAGGTAAGTTGAAATTGAGTTCCGCCTATCTTTTTAGATTGTCGATTCTATCTATTAAATCTTTTACTGCTTGTTGCCACTCTGTCGAACCAAGTGTTGCTGCCGTTTCTAACAATAGTTTCTTTTGATTTTCTTCGTCGTAATTTTTTAAGATATATAAAATCTTTTTCATATCATCGTTCATAATTTCAAATTTGTAGTGTTATAGTATAATCCAAAAATATTATTAAGCAGTAGTATTAGATCTCCAAAATAGAAGGTCAAGATGAACTCGTGCAATTCGCTTTCTGTCAGCAATATCTTTTGCTTTTGTCTGGTAGTTGTCGCTTATTGTTAAAGTTAAGCTTTTAATGCTTTTCCACTTAAGAAACGGGGCTTTAAAATTTTCAATAATTCCTTCTGCTACGTCTTTATCAAGTGGAACCTCTAAATACTCAATGGCTTTATTAAGCTCATTAAATTCAGTTGGAAGATTGAAATAGTCTGCTAAAAACTTATTGTAAATGAGTTCACGAAAGAATAAGTTCAAAGATTTTCGAGCAGCTCCCCAACTTTTCCCTTCCTCGGGATAACGTCCCAAAAGTATGTCTGTGTGGTCATTCAAAAACTGACGAAACTTTGTCTCATTTGTGAAGGTGTTGAAGAAAGTTTTTAGATCAATCTGGTCTTCCAAATATTCTCTGGAGATTTTAACTAATCCTCCAATTCCTTGATTTCGTAAAGCTGATGAACCGATAGTAGTTTGTGCAAGTCTCCGATGTACTTTTTTGATAAAATCTTTTTTGTTCATAAATTATTTAGCTGTCGGTAAACGTTTAGGGTTTGCTTGATGCCAACGTTCAGGGCTTGCTGCTGTTCCTGGTATTTTATAACGTCCAGCCCGAAACTAAAGCCCAATAGAATTCGGTCAGCCCGGACCACTGCTGATAGCGAACAAAAAGATGTGGATATGTTGGTCTGCCAGCATAGCAGCAAATCCCGTGTTGGGGTGAAGGTTTATTTTAATTGCCATATAATACCCAATTCAATTTTACATGGTTTTCAGATTGATATTTTTTTATTTTTTCGAAGATTGTTTTCCTATGCCCTGAGCCAAGTAATAACACTGCTTGATTGTATGCTATTTTTTCGCTGTAATTGTATATTTTCTTGATTATTTCATCCTCCCGGTTATGTTGTTCTTCATAAAACAATTGGTGTATTCGAGATAGTTGATGTTTATTTGTTTGAAATTCTATTAGGCTTTTCTCTAAGGACTTCTTTTTTTCGATCAATTCCTCGTTTTTATTGCTATTTAGGAAACAATAACCTTCTTGAAAAGCCAATTTCTTTTGATCTTCTTCTAATTTTGAATAAGCAGTATACTTTCTTACTGTATCAAACATGTAATTAATTTCGTTCATAGATAAAGTGTCACTTACATTAATGTCAACTGGAATGTGGCTTGTGGTGTGATCTTTTATGTACCTCTTGACTGATTTTATTTCGGGAGGTTCGTGTGGGATTTTATTTTCCTTGTAAAACTTATCGAATAGGTCTTGCGTTAATTCCTCAAATATCACATCAGGTCTAAGTGATTCAATGATTATATATAATTCATCAGAATTACATTTCCCAAACTCAGAGTGATGTGTGCAAACCAAAGTGATATTATACATAAGGTAGCAATAGAAAAAATGCATTATGATATTGATTGCGGCCAAAAACATTCGTCCAACGCACAGGGCTTGCTGCTGTACCGCTATTTTATAACGTCCAGCCCAGAACAGAAGCCCAATAGACATTACTTATGATGAAGATAGGAACTAAAGCCTAATAGAATAAGGTCTGACCGAACTGCTGCTGATAGCGAACAAAAAGATAGGGATTTATTTATTCGTCAGCCAGCAAAGTAACAAACCCATGTTAGCGGCTGTTATTATCTCCTTTTTGAACGAATTCGTTCCATAGTTTTTCACGTCCTTGGCTAATCTTTTTTGTCACATTATTAATCCAAGATTCTATTGCAGCTAAATATTGTTCAATGTATTCTACTCTAATCAGGTCTGGCAAAAATTTAATTTCTGAGCCGTCTTCATCATGATAAGATGCAACTAATGGAATGTAATTTTCTCCTTCGAGGATGGCTGCCCCATTCTTATCCAGAGTAACCTTCACTAAAATACCATCGAGTATTATCACTGGCAAGTAAAACTCTAATGTGATTTTGTCATTGAATTTAAAGTCAAGACCGTTTTTGTTGTAGTATGAATCATTTTCTTTTAAGTCTTTTAAATAGTATGTCGCCTTTGAGCAGCTGATTATCGCTTCGTAAATCTTAGATTCCTCACTGTATTTTTTAAAAGCTTCATAATAATTTCTTCCTCTGAAAGGAATTCTTTTTCGGAGATAGCCGTCAAACTCTTCATCCAAAAGCTGAAAAGTAAAATTATCCCTTCTTACAAGACGATAGCTTACATCTTCAAAGCTGTACTTTTCTTTTGGTGTACAGAAAACCACCCACGGTTTTTCAGATTTTTTAGACTCGATTACTATATTGATTGTAACAGAAACGAATTCATTATTGTCACACTTGCCATGATAGGAGGCTACTATGTCAACTTCTCTTGATTTTTTTGTTTTTGTGTCCAGATAAGCCTGATTATATTTGACGTCCCACTTGCATTTTTTACAAATTTCTCCTATTCGGAGTTCAGTTAAGTATCCGTTTTGGTTGATGTCTTGCAATATTTTGTTTTTTAGAGCCTCGTCCATTGTCATTTGTATTAGTCGGGTTGGTCAAAGAAACCACGGTTTTGATATCTGCTTAGTGTCTTATTTATTTGCTCTTCCGTTGATGTTTCCTGTCCTGTCAATGTCATGATGCCATAAATAATAATCATAGAAGCTTTCCCCGTCTCAATTAATACATCAAAAGTCGAATTGTCGTCCAACGTAAGGAGCCCTAATGTAATAGGTTTTCCTTTATAGCCTTTGAAGTCATTCCACGTCCACTTAGCTACATTGTTTGCAAGAGCTTGTTTTATGTCACCGTTAATATTTGAAATGATTTTCTTTGTTGTTAGTAATGTCCAATTATTATGGTCGACTTGGGTCAATGCAATTGGAAGTTCATTTTCCTGATGAGTAAAAGTAGAAGATATTTTTTCGTCAATATCAGAAAATGACTGTGACTCAAATATTTTTGTCAATGGATAGTTGATAGGTTTAATTGTGTGTCGCTTGATTGATGCGATACATATCCGTCTTATTGATTCGTCAGTCTTTTGCATGGTCCGTCAAAATATAGCAGCCAACATTTAAACATATGCCGTTAACCGGCCTTAACCTAAAAATATCGTTTTGGGCTTTTGAGATGAAGATGCGTGTTTTGCACACAGCTTCGCCACGTCAGTCACAGCATGGCAGCTAATCAAAACCTATGGAATACTACAAGAGTAGAGATGTTTCCCTAACGATCTCCTGGCACCGAGATTACTAAAATTTGATGAAATAACCGAAGATGTTTTCTTCCTTTTTAGTTGTTACCTGAAATTGAAGAATTTGAGTATCCCTGGAAACAGCCTGAAAAATTATATAACGGAGCGTTTATAATATTGATATTCAAATATTTATTAACATTTCTGAATTGGTAACCCCAAATTTTCCCTTTTTTCTTGTCCCGCCACTCCGCGAGTTGGTAGGGAAGGCGGATAAAGGTGGAGTTGCCCCCGCTCATACCTTGAAGATCGAAGTAAGGTTAACAGTCCTTAGCTGAAATGTTACATTCATTCCGTTTTGACTATTAAGGTTTTAAGCTTAAAAATAAGAGTCAAATCCTCCATCTCCTGGTTCGATAATTCTCTTAAGTGGGGCACTTATACAGCCTCGTAGTCATTGACTGCGAGGCTGTTTTCGTTTATACCCTCGTCATTTCGTGTCGGTTTTTCACGCTTTTTCCGGATCAGGTTGAAAAGTTGGGGGCTTCTCCTGCCTGTTTTTTCACATTGCAGGTTGAGTTACACCCATCACCTGCTGTTTTTTTTCATGCTGCCGGCAGCTTTGTATCAATAACCTGCCAGGCTTTTATTCCACCAGTGGAGTGATAGCCTTAGCCTGTCGTTTTTTTCATTCCACACATGAATTGTACCCTTCAACATGCCATACAATGGCTATTACCCGGCAGGTGGCGCCATTGACCCGGTTGGCGGTACCCTCATCCCGATTGGTAATACCCTTTACCTGGCTGGCAGTAGCATTAATCCGGTTGGAAGTGTTATTAACCTGGTTGGATGTGTCATTAATTCGGCTGGAAATGTCATTAAACTGGTTGGCGATCTCATTAATCCGGTTGGAAGTATCATTGAACTGGCTGGCGATATCATTAATCCGGTTGGAAGTGTCATTAACCTGGTTGGAGGTGTCATTAATCCGGCTGGAAATGTCATTAAACTGGTTGGCGATATCATTAATCCGGTTGGAAGTATCATTGAACTGGTTGGCGATATCATTAATCCGGTTGGAAGTGTCATTAACCTGGTTGGAGGTGTCATTAATCCGACTGGAAATGTCATTAAACTGGTTGGCGATCTCATTAATCCGGTTGGAAGTATCATTGAACTGGTTGGCGATATCATTAATCCGGTTGGAAGTGTCATTAACCTGGTTGGAGGTGTCATTAATCCGGCTAGAAATATCATTAAACTGGTTGGCGATATCATTAATCCGGTTGGAAGTATCACTAACCTGGATATCCCAAAGGATCTGCCATGTAATAAAAGAGGACTAACTATTCCCCAACAATTTGACCTGATCCCTTTTTCCCGCCTTTTATGACACATAAATGAAACATGATATGACACACGAAAATTTCTTGCGTGATTATCAGCAATGGTTCCAGCATGACATTATAAATTTAGTTTATAGTCGTTACCTTCAACTTCAGTAACAATTTTCAGCTTTTGTTCCGGGCAATGAAATCCAGCCCATCGCCAAACATTGAACGTTGTGTGCAATCTTAGACCGATATTCTGAAATAAATGAGTTGATATGGGGACATTAAAACATATTAATGCGGGAGACCTTTGCATTGCTTATGAACAAAGTGGAAATGTTGATGGAACGACCATTATACTTCTGCACGGATTTCCATACGACGTAAGAGCTTACGATGAAGTAACAAAACATCTGCTGATTGAAAACTGTCGGATTATCGTTCCATACTTACGTGGGTTCGGACCGACAAAATTCCTATCTCCTGATACTATCCGTTCTGGTCAGCAAGCTGCATTAGCCAATGACTTAATTGCATTAATGGATGCGTTATCTATACAAAAAGCAATTGTGGGTGGGTATGATTGGGGCGGACGGGCTTGTTGCATTGTTTCTGCACTTTTTCCCGAACGTATTATTGGACTTGTATCGATGGCGGGATATAACATTCAAAACATAGCAAAATATTCAGAACCAGTTGCACCGGAAATTGAAATGCTAAATTGGTATCAATTCTACTTCCATAGCGAACGCGGACGTCTGGGATTAACAAAATACCGGAAAGAACTGTGCAGGCTATTATGGCGCAACTGGTCTCCAACCTGGAAATTTGATGACGACACTTTTGAAGCAACAGCAGTTTCATTCAACAATCCCGATTTTGTGGAAGTAGTAGTGCATTCATACAGGCATCGATATGGATTAGCAAATGGCGACCCTAAATTTGAAACGATAGAACAGTCGCTGCAAAAACAGCCAACAATAAAAGTGCCCGCTATAATATTAGATGCAGAAGCCGACGGTGTTGAACCGTTTTCGGGAACGGGTAAAGATGCCGGTTATTTTGAAGGCGGTTATGAAAGAAGAGTTACTAAAGGAATAGGACATAATCTGCCTCAAGAGGCGCCTGCCGAATTTGCCAGGGCGATTTTGGCATTTGTTAGGTTATGCACACATGAGTATTTGCGATAGCAGGGCTGGGCTTTATGGAATGGCAGGGGCAAAGACTGTTCCTGTGGAATGGTTGAAAGGCAGCCACTTTCCTGACTATTTCATTCCCGGTCTTATTCTTTTTGTATGGATGCAGCCCACCATCGCAGTTGCGGCTATCTTAATTCTGTTATTAACGCTTCAACTTCCAATAACACTAAACAATTGAAAAATCGCAAAAGCGCTTTTTCGCGTTTACGGATACGTGTCTGTTTAGGAATAAAAAGGAAAATTGTTTTGCCAAAAAATTTCGTATATTTTCAAGTTGGGCAACAAGGTTGAACTTTGGTAGCCTAATGGTAGGCGTCCCCGGAAACAATTATTGAATGGATTAAAGACGGGATCATATTTCCAGAGGATGGATGGATAGTTGAGTGTTAATTTTTAAATGTTTCTTTAGCTGCTGTATCAGTAGGCAATAAAAACGGGGAAGATGAAAACCGAAGCGGGAAATTACCATTAAAAGTAAAAATGAAAATGAAAAAATTAATCACATTTATTGTTTTATCAACACTTATTACAATCCCGACATTTGCACAAAACACAAAAGACTCATCATCAAACGGAGATGATACCTTTAATCAAATGATTGACTATTCCAGACCGGGCAAATATCATCAGTTACTTGCCAATCTGGTAGGCACATGGACCTGGAAAGGCAGTCGGTTTTCAGAAAATCCCAATCCCGATTCAAACAAAGTAGTAGTGAAATTTTCCGGTACTTTGGCAAGGAAATCATTTGCAAACGGTCGTTTCTTTATTGTAGAACAAACCAGCGGGAAATCACAGAAATTACAAAGCCCCATACAGGATGGCAAAATGATAGAAGATAATTACAAAAGCATTGCCACCGAAGGCTACGACAATGTGAAGAAGAAATTCGTGCTCACCATTATTAATAATCACATTGGCAGCGACATATCTTTATCGGAAGGCAATTACGATTCAACGACAAAAACGATAACTTTTAACTCGGAAGAAGAACTTGTCCCCGGAATGAAGATAAAAACGCAGGAGCGCTTCATTATCCTGGGTAAGGATCACTACAGGTTAGCATATTATGATGAACAAAACGGGATATATATAAAAAACACTGAAATAGATTGCACCCGAATTAAAGGAAAATAAATCATTTATTAAAGGCAAAGCAACCTCTTCTATGAATCAGGCTTTAAGTCATAAGCATGCATGCTATTGCAAATACCCTTGTTACTGCCTCCAAAAAACTGTTGAGGAAAAATCCCTTTTATCTATAAATCCTTTATACCTTGAGTCCCATGCATTGTGTCTGTTATCTCCTAAAACAAAATATGCATTATCCGGGACTTTAACTGGTCCAAAATTATCGGAATTCCAATCTTTATGAAATACTTTACTTATAGTTGAATCCTTATATGATTGCAAAAGAATTTGTCGTTTTGCCTGTAAGTTATTTTCTTTTGCAAAATCATCTGGCAAGGGAACGGAAAAAGAGTCTGCAGACAATGTTAGTACAAAACCATCCACGTTAAGTAAGGATTTTATATTTTCAAGCTCATTTTGTGTAACAATGTAAGTGTGACTCAATTTTAAATCGTTATCAATGTTTTTATCATTAATGAATAATATACCTTTTTTTATTTCAACAATGTCACCTGGCAAGCCACACAATCTATAAATATTAAGCTGTCTACCGTATGGTGGCATTTCACCCATAAACCAAATAAAATCTAATCTTTTTGGAGTGATAAACCTTGAGCCCAGCATACTGCTATTTAATTTTATTGAAGGTTCATTTGCGATAGTTGGGGCTTTGTAGTATTGAAAAACATTTGCTAATCTACCAATTGTCCAAAGTCCAAATACAATCCCTATAAATATTAAAATAAATTTTAAGGTCTTTTTCATTCAGCAGAGTTTTTTAATTGTACACAACGTTTCAGGTATTGCCGAAGGCAAGGACCTGGCATACCCGAAGTTGAATATGGATTTATAGTTTACAGATTGTTCTTCAGCTCCATAGTATTGCGTCCGTCCTGCTTTTGGCAATACCATGTTAAGCGATTTTATTCATCCCTCAAAAATTTGCCTTGATCCATAAAACGGAGACGAATATCCCATAACCGTTTTTTCCTGAACGAAATGGATGATGTAAAGAGCTTTTGTTTATCAAAGTTATCTCAATTATCTCGCACAAGCATGGCCTTTTATTTAAAGCCTTTCTTACTTTAATTGCCTTTATTAAATAAGTGTTTTAACGGTTGAAATATTAAGCCCTGGAAACTACATTGTGTCAATTATTTCAAACAAATGGTTGACGAAATAATTGTCTATTCCCGGATTGGCATGATCTCCCCCCTGGATTGTCGTTTTACCCCCCCGTGAGTTCGGAAAGGGCGCGGTACATTTGGGAAACAAATCTTTAATTATGCGAAAGTTGATGATGAAGATGTCGATCTCGGTCGACGGTTTCGTAAGCACCGCCAATGGCGAGAACGATTGGATCTTCAAGACCGGAGACGAGGAGTCAAAGGCCTCGGTTGTAGGGTTATTCCAGACGGCAGGACTGCATATCATGGGCAGAAAGTCGTTTGAGGTTATGGCCCCTTACTGGCCAACTGCGACCGGGCCTTTTGCCGCGCCGATGAATGAGATCCCCAAGGCCCTCTTTACCAAAAAAGGATTTAAGGGCAACGATCCGGGGCATACGACAACTGCGGAGCAATCGCCCGCTGCGGCTTCCTGGACCGAGGCGCGGGTCTTCGACGGCGATCTTGCCGAAGGGATCATCGAACTCAAAGCCGGGCCGGGGAAACCGATCTTAGCACATGGCGGCGCGGGATTTATGCGGAGCCTTATGGCAACGGGTCTCATCGATGAATACCACCTGTTTATCCATCCCGTCGCATTGGGTTCGGGGTTGCCAATTTTCACCGGTCTTGCAATACCGCTTTACCTGAAGTTGGTAGATGTAAAGGCTTTCCCGGGAGGAGTCGTAGCACACACTTACCACCGCATATAAGGTTTATATTTAGATAAATAAACCGCCATTCCTCGTTTTTCTTCTCGCTGCGCTGCTACTGCTGTCCTCCGCCCCAAGCTTCGCACAACCCCACCCCAACCATCCCGATCTTTGTCAGGGCGCTTATTATACCAAGGCCCAGGGCGCGCAGGTGTTGCATGGCATCTTTATTGTCCCTGCAACACCTTCAGTCTTTCGACAGCGTGTTGACTTTTCGGATTCAGCTCAAGAGAACGTTTGTAATTTACAATGGCGTTAGCTTTATCTCCTGCAGCTTCATAGGCTTCGGCAAGACTATCGTAGCAATTATCACTGGTTGGGAAAAAAGTAATATTCAGTTTAAATACTTCAATGGCTTCTTTTATTTTTCCTTCCTGCAATAAAAGATATCCTCTTCTGTTGAGATCATTTTCTGAAAGATGGACTCCCTTCTTCCGTTCCTCATTGATTGCTTCAATACTGTAGGAAAGAAAGCGATTCATTATTGCATCGCCTTGCTCTCTACCCAGCGTGCCGGTATATGCTTTTACGATGGCACTAATGGCAAGGGGCGGGTTATCTCTAAAAATAAAATGCGCGCATCCATAAGCAGTAATGCCCTGACGGTTAGACTGGGCAGTTACAAATTGTCTGTGACAGGCTCTCCATCTGGTAGCACCGGCCGAATCAGGAAACGGCGGTACATTTTCCGCAACCAAATCAATGACCGGGATGGTTGCCGGGAAAGGCGTTTTTCTCATCATCGCCACTGTATTGGGGAGATTCAAACCCATGTAATATTCTGCCAGGTTAATATTTTTCATGTTTGAATAAACCTTTTTTCTTACCTGGGTGACACTATCAACATAGGCATCCTGAAACCAGCAAACATGATTGGCATCGATCAACACGGCTGCTTTTACCCTTTCAGGGTGTCTGGCAGCATAGAGCGTTGCGCAAAAGCCACCGAAGGAATGTGCTACCAGCATGACGTTTCCGTCATAGCCCAATTTTTTCAGGCCTGTTTCCAGCCCCTGAATACCTTGTAGAATTCCATGTTTGCCCAGGTCGTGGTTACTGGTATCCAGTTCGCTTTTCCCAAAACCGGCGCGGTCATAAGTAATGAGCGTTGCGTGCGTAATGTCAGCGATTGGCTTCAAAATAATATCCCAAACAGATACATCGGCTCCGGCTCCGCCTTCAAACAAGATCGGCATCCCCTTTCCTTTTATGATGTGAAAATAGAGCCGGTATCCACCAACATCTATTAAGGTATCAATAGTTTCGCATCTGCCTGAATTGGCCATTAATCCCAAAAATGCAAGTATCGTAAAGAGATTTTTCATAATTTTTAAGGTTTGTACAATCATATGACCTAGACGCATAATCGAGAAAAATCCATAACAATAGAAAAACGGCAGTCCCGGCACACATAAGAAAAGGCTTTAAGTCGTTGAACTTAAAGCCTTTTTATTTTGCACTAACAGCAAAAAACATCCAGCCATGTTATTGCAAATGCCCTTGTTGGCGATAGTTTTTTACCAGGCAAATTCGCCTTCTTTCCAGAAAAACTTCCCTGTTGGGGCATCATTGCCTACAGTTGCACATTTTACAATTATACCAACAGCTTCTTCTACGGTTTGCGTGCCCTGATATTGATTGAGGTTTGTTGCTGTGTAGCCCGGCTCAACACTGTTTATTTTGAAATTTGTATTCCGAAATTCCTTCGCTAAACTTACGGTAAAGGCATTTAATGCTGTTTTGGAAGAACTGTAAGCATAAAATTCAAAATCATGAGAATTACTAAAATTGAGAGAACCTAATCCGCTTGAAACATTTACAATGCGTGGTTCGGCAGATTTTTTTAGTAAATCAATAAACTGTTGTGTTGTTTGCACCGCTCCGAAAAAATTAGTTTCAAACACTTTCCGCAAATTTTCAATATCGTATGTGGACATATTTTGAGGTATTAGTCCCCCTGAGATGCCTGCATTATTGATTAACACATCTAATTGTTGTGTTTTCACTTCTAATCCCTGCTTTGCCGATTTTATTGAATTGATGTCGGTTACGTCTATTTCAATAAATTCCACATTATTAAGTCCTGATTCATTTAATTTTTGTTTTGCCGCAATTCCTTTGGCTTTATCACGACTTCCAATGTAAACGTAATAACCAAGTTCGGCTAATTGTTTGGCTGTTTCAAATCCAAGTCCCTGGTTTGCGCCTGTAATCAGGACTGTCTTTTTTGTTGTCATAATTTTATCATTTAATTGATGACAAAACTAGAAAGCCCTGAGGGAAATGAATGGTGAGGTATTCTGGTTAAATGGTGAGGTGTTCTGTTTTTGATTTTCTGTATTGAGAGGGCGTTAATCCTGTATAATTCTTAAAGAATTTGGTAAAATTAGATGGGTCGTAATCTAAAGTTCTTGCGATTTCGTTGACTGGCTTGTTTGAATTTTCAAGCATTTCTTTGGCAATTGCTACTAATTTGTTCTCATAGATTTCGCAAGGCGATTTGCCTAACACTTCGCTTACTGTGTCGCTCATATGATTAGGGGCAATAAACAATCGTTCTGCAATTTCATTGAGTTCAATCGATTTTTCTACTTGTCCCGTTTTCAATTCGGTTAAATGTTTGTCAAGCTCAAACAAAAATTGATTCGCTATTTCTATTTTTCTGTTTGAGAAATTTCTTTCTTTATGCCCCATTTATCTAATTTAAAAGTATCACTCTAAAATTACCGATCGGTTTTGAGATTACAAAAAATTGGTAAAATAAACGAGAGTATATTCTTCAATGTTATCTAAATGTTTTAAAAGTTGATAGTCATTGGTTTAAGCCTGAAAATGTTTTTTAGATCCACCATTTCCCGGTTCGATAATTCTCCAATCCGGGGCACGAGGGCGGAATATCGCTCCTGTCGCAAATTTTTCTGTCATTGTTTCAGGTAACGAAGCGCAACGCATCCTGATTTAAAAATCTTTGACTCAACAAGTCTTAATGGCAATCCCTCCTGAAGGCTAATACCTTCTAACAACCGTCTCCCTTCTCCTACAACTATTGGTTGAACAACAATACGATATTCATCAACCAAACCAAGCTCTATAAGTTGTGAAGGAAGGCTTACACCACCGGTTAAAATATTTTTGCCTTGTTCATGCTTCAATGCAAGTATTTCGTCTTTAAGGTTCGTACGAACAATTTTTGTATTTTTTCCTTCAGCCTTATCTAACGATTGCGAGAAAACAATTTTATTGATGGAGTCAAATGCTTGGGCAAATTCGTTCATTTCTTTTGTTTGTCCGGAAAGGTTTTTTGCGACATCGGGCCAAAAAGGAACCATCAATTGATAGGTTTTACGTCCATACACGAGCAGGTCAACATCCCGCATGAGGTGCGTAAAATATTCATATATTTCTTCATCACCTTTTAATTTGGTGTGGTCACAGCAACCATCTATGGTAATGTTGATGGCGTAGATTACATTTCTCATTTGATTGCTTTTAATTTTGATTTCCCCCAAATTAGTATTTTTTTTAAGGTAAGTATATTATAAAGGCCGCAGAAACTGCGGCCTTTCTTTTTTATCTTAGTCGCCCTATGCATATAAAAACATTCATGACCATACACCGTGTTTCCCTTTTATTTATAATTGGAATATGGTTGCTTTCTTCCTTTACTGAAAAGGAAATAGTTTGGGTAGCTATTGGTGATTCTATCACCTACCTGAACGATCACGCGGATGAAACCGGGAATCGTGTTTCCAAAGGGTATTTAAGCCGCGTAGTTGCTGAATTGCCCAACCTACGTTATATCAATCAGGGACATAACGGCTGGAAGTCGAGTGATATAGCAAATAACATCGGGCGTTTGGGGCTGGTGAAAGCAGATGTATACACCGTATTCTTAGGCACCAACGACTGGTGGGGAGGCCGGCCTGTAGGGAGCATCGATGATTATAAAAATAATACAGGTGCTAATTCTGTATTCGGCTCATTCAGGATCATCATCGATAAGATACGCCAGTTAAACCCGGAGGCGAAAATAGTGCTCATTACTCCTATGCAGCGTAATGATTTTGTTTATTTGTTGAATGCCACTAATAACGCGCATGGGTCGTACAAAACTAAAAACGGGCAATCACTGGAAGTATTTGCCAACGCAGTGATCGCTATTGGAAAAGTTGAAAATATACCAGTTATCGACCTTTACCACGATCCGCGGCTTGACCTGAAGCACATGGTTAACTTCAAGCGTTTAAAAAATCCCCGAACTGGTAAATATGTAAATTATCGTTACCCCCAATTCACCAAAATACCATTTGATCCCCAAAACGACGAATATCCATATCCACCCACAGCAATAAATATTACTTATGATGGATTACATCCATCAGATAAAGGAAATGCGATCATTGCGGAAAAAGTAATAAATACATTCAGACAGGTTGGGGTTACGGAATAACGGTAAAGTCAGATGTCACAAACAACCCTCTATTTTGTCCTATACAGTCAATTGTATTGAAGCACTTGCAAAATCAACGGCTGACAAAGTGTTTATTTCCAACAAAATTCCTGAATGCAGCACATCCGCCAGCTGGGCGGATGTGCTGGTGCCGGCAAGCGAAGCCTAATCAACATTAAGTTGCGAAGCCAGATTAACTTCCCGGTTCTGCAGCATGGGAACAATTTGACCAATAACCAGGTTTTGAAAATAAACCGAATTGCGGTGTTCTTCAACCGCAGATTCATTTGTATAACCCTCAAACAATATCAGCGTATTTGGATCCGAATTGCTTTGGTAAGATGTATAAAATAAATTCCCTTTCTCTTCGATGCTTTTCTTTGTAACTTCTGCAAGCAGGCTCAACACGGCACCCAATTGTCCTTCTTTAACCTGCCATTTGGCAAATGTGTAAACAGGTTTCTGACTCATTTTTTAATGTTTGTCTGTATTAATGATTACGTTGGCCCTCCTAAAATGAAAGGAGCAATATAATGGGCGAATTATGCTTTAGATTCTAAAACAGATACTATCTTTTGGCCTACTCCTTTTGCTGAAGCAGGGTTTTGACCGGTTACAATGTTGCCATCTGCAATGCTATTAGCAGACCATGGATCTGCAGCGTGGAATATTGCACCCTGACTGGTAAGTGCTGTTTGCAAATCAAAAGGCACATCGGCTCGCGCATAATTATCCTCCTCGACAGTAGTAAAAGAAGCGATGTTCTTGCCGTTCACCAGATAAGAACCGTCACTCAATTTTACATTCAACAATGAAACCGGACCATGACAAACGGCTCCCACAACGGCATTGCGTTCATAGATTTCTGCAATGACTTTTTTAAGCAGCGGGGCTTCCGGCATATCTACCATCGGGGCAAGACCCCCGGGTACAAAAACGGCATCGTATGCGCTTACGTCTACGTTTGAAAGTTTTGCCGCGATTTGCATATCAGCCCATCCTTTTCCTGTTAAAAACTTCAGACTGTCAGGATCATCTGCCAGGTTAAGTCCATCTAAATAAGGGGTATCGCCTGATAAACTGGCAAAGTCAATCTGGTAACCCGCTTTGTTGAATTCGGTATAAGGATGAGCTACTTCAGGCAGAAATGTTCCTGTTCTTCTTTTGTTTGGACCAATCGTATTGGCATTCGAAACAATGATTAAAATTTTCTTTTTCATAAGTCAAAATTACCAGGCTGAGATACGATTGGAGAAGGAACGAAATCACTATTAAAGTGTGATTTGAATCACATTTTTTTGACCTTAGAAAACTTTTCTTATTTGTTATTGGAATATAATCTGCTCAGCGTTTCCCGGCTAACTCCCAGGAATTCTGCAATCAACTTTTTGGGTATTCGCTGTAATAAATCAGGATACAATTTTGAAAACTCTTCGTAACGCTGCTGTGGTGTGCTTGAAAGTAACAATTTTATTCTTTGCTGCAGGGCCAGATAACCATTGGTGAGTTTTACACTGAAAAAGTGCTCCATTTTATGAAGGTCTGCAGATAATTTTTCCCTTGCGGAAAGTGTTGAATATAGCACCTCTCCATCTTCTATACATTCAATAAACATACTTGCATTCGTTTGCTTAAAAAATGCGTAGTAATCAGACATCCACCAGTTTTCCCTGGCAAACTGCACAATGTATTCTTTACCTTGCTCGTTAACAAAAAAAACCTTATATATTCCTGATAAAACCAGGTATTCATATTTTACTTCATCTCCGTCATGAATAAGGTATTGGTTTTTTCTCACTTTTCTTAATGAAAAAAAAGTTTTGACATATTCAAATTCCTCATCATTTAAAGGAGTTATCTGCTCAATATGTTGTCTTAATTTTTCCATTTATATGTTATAAAAGCCTTATCCGGTCTTTGATAAACGTTTAGTTTATTTAGTAAAAATACAACGGAATTAAATTCTTTTTAACCCCAGTTCCGGAATAGGTGAAACCATCAATGGAAATTGCTCAACTGTTAAGCTGGAGGGGTCTAATCCAAATCCTCTTTCTTCTGATAAACTCATTTTTTTAAGCCGGAAATAGAATTTCATAATCAGGCGTTCAATAATCTGCAATTCATTGTCACTGCTCAAATATTTTTCCATTACAATGAAATGAAAATCTCCGATTGCATTTCTTCTATCAGTAGCATCATAACTGCTTTGAATGTTTATTTCTTTATTTTTTATCAATTCTGCTACGACCTGGCGAAACATTAAATTTATCTCGGGATCTATTCGAAATCCTAAACTGAACTCAACCCGTATCATCCCATTAGGTATTATATGTGTTACCTTATAGTCCATTCTGTAAGGATCATCTGTGGTATGAATATGTACAAGCCAATAAACATCCGCCCGTTTTGGATTTTTGCTAAATATGGAATACACAATTTTATGCTCAATCTCCTTCCGATTTTCGGAGCCTGTAAGGTAAACAAGATGATTGGTATATTTTGGAATTGACCTGTCGCGGCTTAACGATTGAATCATCGGGATATAGTCTTCTAAACGAACCAGTTCAACATAACGATTTTTGATTTTCTTTGCCCTATACCATGTATACATTACACCGATAATGCCAATCTCAAAAATTAAAAACATCCATCTTTGTTTGATTTTAGCAACATTGGCAATAAAGAAAGATAGTTCGACTGTTAAAAAAATCAATAGTACAATACTTATTATAATTATATACCACTTCTTTATAAACTTCATGTAATAAAACATCAATAAAGTGGTCATCAGCATGGCAATGGTTATGGAAAAACCATAGGCAGCTTCCATATGACTCGACTCTCTGAAATAAAGCATTACAGCAACACATCCTACCCATAAAATCCAGTTTATACTTGGAATATAAATCTGGCCACGTATGTCGGTGGGAAATTTTACTTTTATTTTTGGCCAGAAAACCAACCGCATGGCTTCATTTATTAAAGTAAACGAGCCACTAATTAATGCCTGACTGGCAATAATGGTTGCAGCGGTTGAAATAATAATGCCAATGACAAGGAATGAATGAGGCATTATTTCATAAAAGGGATTCAAATCATCCAGGGAAGATTTTCCACGAAGCAAAACCCATGCTCCCTGTCCAAAGTAGCTGAGAAGCAATGTGGTTTTTACAAAAATCCAACTGACCTGAATATTTTTTTTTCCGCAATGACCTAAATCTGAGTATAACGCTTCTGCACCGGTAGTACAAAGAAAAATGGCCCCCAATAACCAAAACCCATTGGGATAATGTACAAGCAAATTATACCCATACATGGGATTAATGGCCTTTAATATCTGCGGATAATGAATTACCTGGTTCAAACCTAAAACGCCTATCATTGTAAACCAAATCATCATGATTGGTCCAAATGAACTACCGATTACTTTGGTTCCAAACTGCTGAAAGAAAAACAGGATCGATATAATTCCAATGATAATACTGACTACTAAAGTATTTCCGGGTACAATAATTTTTTCTAACCCGCTTACCCCATTAAGTCCTTCGATGGCTGAGGAAACAGAAATAGGTGGTGTAATTATTCCATCGGCCAATAACGTACCGGCGCCTATAATGGCTGGTAAATATAACCAACGACGATACCGTCGTACCAATGCAAATAATGAAAAAATGCCACCTTCGCCTCTGTTATCTGCCTGCAGCGTGAGAAGTATATATTTAAAGGTTGTTTGCAGTGTAAGGGTCCATAAAACACAGGATATTCCACCATATACTAATTCTTCTGTAATTTGTCGGGTTCCTATTATAGACTTTACTACATAAAGAGGTGATGTTCCTATATCTCCGTAAATTATTCCTAAAGTAACTAAGAGGCCGGCTACGGATAATTTATCTATTTGTTTACTCAAAGCAGAAAGTATAAAATTTTACTTAAAAAGTAGTTTGAATTTCACCCATACCATATACGCCAGGGAAAGCGCCAGAACCCATGCCAGGACTATTACTATAATGTCTTTAATATTATATTTCCATTTTTGCATATGGTTTTTCCTGAACATAAGTTCCCCACCCCAAAGCACCAAATGTGTGCCTGGAAGAGATGAACTGCGGAAATATGAAGCAGAATGCAGGCCGGGAGAGCGTTGCAGGAGTTTTAGCATTTGAAATCCGGAAAATTGATAAAAGAAAAACCTTTCCATTTTGGTAGGGTGCATTTTCAAAATGAAAGGTTCCTATCGTAATGCACACTTTTCCCCCTTCGAAAAACAGATAATCGTATCGTACAATTTTCAATATATGCTGTGAGGAAAATATCAATTAATTCTCCAATGCGGGGCACGCCGGGACGTGGCAAAGGTCAACATTCCTCTGCCGGTGTGTTCATTTTGGTAAAATCCGAAAACTCAGGAGCGGAAGAATTTTAATAAAAAGGGCTTGAAGATACCCGGGGCGAAAAAGAGCCGGGCAACAATAAAAGACAGCAGGTGCAGAATCATACAAAAGGGATATCTTTTAACATCTTCCCTATCAGTATCGCTTATTATTTCTAAACACAGGAGAATTAGCCGGAGCATAAAAAGGTGAATAACCATTGTAGCTGCCTCTGCTTACGCCAATGCTACCGGAAATGGAAAATGTTCTTTCGTCGTTGATATACATCAGGCCCATTTGGGCAGTTGTATAAGCGCCAAAGTTGTTGGCGTTCATAAAACTATTGCTCTTGTTAATCGCCGGTTGATAAAAAGCACTGTTGTAATGGAAAAAAGATGGTGCCACAGAAACGCCCGCAAAGGCGTATACATTATTTGTTAATTGCCGGTTAACCTGTACCCCCACCGGTGCCGATAAAAAGGTGCCACTTCCTCCATTAAAAGCAACAAAGCCTGATGAAATGCCGGCATATTTCGTGACAAACCACTTCTTTCGAAGGTTATTGGTGTCGGCCACCTGGTTAAAGTGTCTGAAGGCAGGTTGCATGCCATTCATAGATCCAAAAGATAAAGGTGACTGTGCCTTTACAGCTAGAGCGGATATTAAAATCGCGGCAAAAAGGATTGTCCGTATCATTTCCATAAAGATAAGGTTCCTTTTTTATAAATTTCGTTAACATATGTCTTAATATATCATCCCAGGTAAAAGCAGCCATGGCAGCATTTCTCCTGTTGACTTGCTGAAATATTAAATATGAAGCATCGCTCACATTGGGAGGCTTACCAGGAAGCTATATCAGGCATCAACTTTTAAAATCAACCGGCACCTGACTTAAGCAGTCTCATAGCTTTTTAGTTACATTTGCAAAAGCAACTGATCGTTACCGGTATATCAAATAGCCCTACGGGTGACGACTGAAAATGCTCAAAAATTATTCGGAATCAAATAATCCTGACCATGAGAAGATATTTTTTTTTAATCCTCTTATCGATGATACAGGGAATAGTATCCCTGGCACAAAGTACGGCCGACAGCCTTTACCAGGCGAAAAATTACCCGGTGGCGGGCTATTATTACATAGAATCGGCCCGGCATGCAGAATTCAAAGCGCTCCGATCGGGGTCCTACTACAACGCAGCTTGCTGCTATGCCCTGGCCGGAAAAACCGATAGCGCCATGGTACTGCTTCGCTTAGCCATTGCTTCCGGCTTTAAGAATAGCGCGCAACTGAAGGGGGACACGGACCTTAGCTCACTACATGCCTTACCTGAATGGGCGCAAATCGTCGCAGGCCTGGAAAAGATATCCCTGGGCACCCATGATCCAACCCAGGCCAGGCTCATTACAAAAGATGTCGCTAACTTCTGGAAAACTTACGACATCGCTCAGGCAGACACGGCTCACCGGGCCGACATTTATCGTCAATACTACCTGAATAAGGGCACAGATGGCCTGCAGGACTATTTTGCTCTCAAGATAGGCAGCATCAAATACTTTGTTGAATCACATGACAGGAAGCGGGAATTCTATGCAGCCATCAGGAAGAATACAATTAAGGTGGAAAGTCTGAAACCAGTGATGATCAGCAGCTTTGTGAAGCTAAAGGAAAATTATCCGGAAGCTTATTTCCCGGATATCTACTTCGTCATCGGGGCGTTCACTTCCGGGGGTACAGCCAGCGATAATGGTCTGCTGATAGGCCTCGACCAGGCTGTACGCTCATCAGATATTCCTCTGGGTGAGCTGACTTTGTGGGAACGCAATAATTTTCAGGAGTTAGACAGACTACCGAACATGGTTGCCCATGAACTGATCCACTTCAACCAGAACGGGATAAAAAGAGACACAACGCTGCTGTGCGCGGCTCTGGTAGAAGGCATGGCTGACTTTCTCGGAGAATTGATATCGGGTCATACTGCTAATGAGCGGCTGCATACCTGGGCAAAGGGCCGGGGAAAAAAGATATGGGAAGACTTTGAAAAAGAAATGTATCTGGACAGGGCCGGCAACTGGATCGCCAACGCCAGGCAGGAAACCGCCGACAAGCCCGCCGACCTGGGCTATTGGGTAGGTTATCAAATCTGCAAGGCCTATTATGATCAAAGCTCCGACAAGAAAGCGGCGATCCGGGATATGCTTAATTTCAGGGACAGTAAAGAATTTTACAAAAAGAGTGGAGTGACTTTTTAGCGATCGCTGTATCGAATCGTGTTTTCTTTTAATTTAATCCCGATTGTTTGTTGCTGCTTTAAATGTTATTCTATTATAAACATTCAGGACAAGTCTATAAAAAATCCATAACACAGAATAAGCAATCAATCCTTTGAGGTTATATTTTACGTCTTCAGGATCATAGCGTCCGTGTATTCGAACATGATAGAATTTGTTTGAATATTCCTGTGCATACTCTATTGAAATACTGAAGAGGTACAGTATAACAAAAATAAGAATGTGTATGGTAAATTTTCCGTTTGTGAAGAGCACATTCAGAAAGCCTGCTGCGAGAAAATAAAATGTGGCGTGTAATTCCTTGTCATAATGCCTGAAACCTGAGGGAAGTTTTACCATGAATCCCACGATAGACGCAATCAGGCAAATAAAAACCAAAACCGCCTTTACCCAATTATTTAATTTTAATTTCATTAGTTGCTGTCAGGTATTGATAAGCGAATGTAATATCCTTTTTTCGAATAGTTGCGTGTAAAACATATTCTGCTAACAGCTCCGCATTCCTACAATTTTCACGTTTATACTCATTTTAAAATGTTTCATGCACACTTATCGGCTAAAATGACACATCTATTTCCAAAAACGCACGCTTATTAAATGGTGGGATGAAGTTTCAACTGATTCATTAGCTTCATCTTCAATTGCATTATCCAGTGATAAAAAATACCATATCCATAACACATGAGCAGGAATATGACCATCATAATTTTTATCTCCTCAGAACTCCCTGTTTTCCGATAAACTACCTCGAGCGCCTGACCGATCTGGCCGCAGTGGGAAAGGAAGAAAATAACCTTTTCTCCGACCCGCTGTTCCTGGAAGCGTTATTCCTGGGTTCTCACGAGTTGTACACGCAATATCTGAAATACCTCGATGGCCGCCGGGCTGCCGACAGGGTCAACAGCAAGCTGCTCCATGGCATTGAGCGGTATTTTATTCGCATGTGTTCCCGGTGTACGCCTTATGGTATGTTTGCAGGCTATAAGGCCGGACGGCTGGGCTCAACAACATCCATCTCCCTGGGACAGCGGGACAATCACAGGCGGCATATTCACCTGGATGTGCACTATCTTACCGGCCTTGCCCGCCATCTTCAGGAATTGCCTGGCATAAAAGAGCATATCAGGTTTTATCCAAACAATAGCTTGTACAAGGTAGGCGACAGGCTCAGATATGTTGAATCTTCAGGCGTCGGGGCAGCCATGAGCTACCGGATTTCTGCTGTCGACAGTTCGGAGTACATCAACGCCATTCTGGCCAAAGCTGAGCAGGGAGCCTGCCTGAAACAGCTTATAAACACGATAACCAGCGAAGACATTGATGTTGACCAGGCAAGCGGCTTCCTCGATCTTTTGATCAGCAACAATTTGTTGGTCAGTGAGCTTGAACCCGCCATATCAGGTGGAGATGTTTTTGGAAATATGCTGGCCGCACTGTCTTCCCTGCCGGAAGATAACGAAGTACTTATGATCCTTCGGAAAGTTGCGGTGCTTTTGAAAAGCGGGGAGCCGGGTACCGGACTGTATGAAAAAATAGCACGCTTGCTAAAATCCATCTACCCCGAAACACCGGTAAAGAACCTCGCTCACACCGACCTGGAGCTTAGAGGCGGTGACGCTATGCTCAATGAAGCGGTGGTTCGCGATATACAGGCCCATTTTTCTGCTTTGCAGCCTTTATTCCTGCTCAGGGGCAACGAACAACTTAAAAAGTGGCAGCAGTCTTTTAATGAGAAATATGAAGACAGGGAAATACCGCTGATCGAAGTGCTGGACCCGGAACTGGGCTTAGGTTATGATGATTATGAAGAAGACACTCTTACCGACCTGCCCCTGCTGGCAAACCTCACGCTTAACGGCAAGCAATCAGCGCAGCAGATCAACTGGTCAAGACAGCTTAAATGGAAGAACAAAAAACTGAAAGAAGCACTCTTTTATAAAAAAGACTTTGTCATAACAGACGAAGATATTTTGAAAAATGGCTTCTTCGACATTAAGCTAAAAGCGCCAGAAAGCCGTTATGTTATGGGCAGCATACTGGCCGGCAGCAATGCGGATGTAGATAGCGGCAATTACATTTTTTCGCTCGACACCTTTTCTACTCCCGGCAGCATCAACCTCATATCGCGCTTCAGCAATGGCGACCCTTTCCTTACCGGCAAATTAAAAGAATGCGTTGAACGCGAAGAAGCACAACATCCTGAAAAAATATACGCTGAGATCATTCATCTTCCTGAATCAAGGGCTGGTAATTTATTATGCCGACCGCCCTTCAGGCAATACGAGATCGCTTATCTGGCAAAGCCATCCGTAAATCCCGAAAACCAGATCCCCGTTACCGACCTGATGGTGAGCTGCAGGGGCGATAAGGTGGTATTGCGGTCAAAAAAGCTGAACAAGGAAATAGTTCCCCGGCTAAGCACGTCGCACAACTTTAACAAGACCAGCCTGCCGGTGTACAAATTCCTTTGCGATCTGCAGCTTCAGTATGCCAATACGGCTATCGTGTGGGATTGGGACATCTTCAGGGAAGACAGTTATTTACCGAGGGTCATTTATAAAAATATTCTCTTACATCCCGCTACCTGGAACATCGACTATGATGAGCTGGCCCTTGCAGATGGTGCCGGCACAGCGGCCACGGAGATGACGAAGGAGGATCTTTTGAGGATGTACGGACAGATGCGGGAGCAATTAAACATCCCTTCCAAAGTGATCATTACGGACAATGACCAGAAATTGTTCATTGATATGGAAGACGAAGGCTATTTGCGGCTATTCCATAATTATTTCAGGAAGCACCGGCGGCTCAGACTGCAGGAATTCCTTTTCACGCCTGAAAATTGCTTTGTTACAGGCGAAGGAGGAAAATATGCTAATGAGGTGATTATCCCTCTTACAAAAAAACAGGTTGAAAAAAAGCCGCAGCGAACAAACAACCTCTTTCCGCGACCGGGCGCGGAGGATACCCGGCGCGAATTTACATTGGGTAGTGAATGGCTGTATTGCAAGCTTTATGCAGGGACAGGCGCGAGGGAGCATATCCTGAAGCAATGCATTGCTCCATTGGCGGTAGCCCTTAAGGAAAAGGGGCTTATTGAAAAATGGTTTTTTATTCGCTATACCGACCCCAAACCCCATCTAAGGGTCAGGTTCTTCCATTCTTCAAATAAAAATTTCTGGAAAGAAACCATCGATAACATCAATTCGGCCATTGCCGGCTATAGTGGCCCGGGCGTCATAGAAAAGGTGCAGTACGATACATACGAACGTGAACTGGCGAGGTATGAACGTGATAAAATAGCGTTGAGCGAATCCCTGTTTTACCACGACAGCGAAGCGGTTGTTCATTTCATTGGATTATTGGATGAGGTGGCTGAGAGCGAAACACTGAGATGGTTGATGGCCCTGCGCAATATCGATATGCTGCTTTCCGACTTTGGGTTCCCGTTAGAACGAAAACACGAGCTGTTGCAGTTGTTAAAAAATGCTTTTATCAGGGAATTCAATGTCGGCAAGCCTGGCCTTTTGCAGTTAGACCAAATGTATAGAGCGGAATCGAAAAGGATACTGCGATTTCTTGACGACGGGAATGACGATGCAAATGGAATTGGACCATTGGTGTCGGTTTTCCACGAAAGGTCCCAAAGGAATAAAAGCATCATTGAAAAGCTGTCGGGGCACAACGGGGAACAGAGCAACATCAACCTGTTCTTCCTGGCGGATAGTCATGTGCATATGGCCTTGAACAGAATGCTCGTTTCGGATCACCGGAAGCAGGAGATGGTGCTTTATTATTTACTGACGAGGTACTATGAATCCCGGCTGGGGTTTATAAAATTTAATTAATGAAGAGATTCCCGGTATACAGGCAATTGGATAGAATGGACTGCGGGCCTACCTGTTTGAGAATGATCGCTCAACATTATGGCAGGCATTATACCCTCGAATACCTGCGGCAGCTGTGCGCCGTTCGGATGGACGGCGTATCACTGCATGGCATAAGCGAGGCGGCAGAAAAGATTGGCTTCAGGGCCACAGGGGTCAAGGCATCCTTCGATCAGTTAAACGACGAAATACCCCTACCCTGCATTCTTCACTGGGACCAGCAACATTTTGTGGTGGTGCCGCCCCAAAATTATTCGGGAAAAAAGGGTGAGAAGATCACGGTCATCGACCCGGCCTATGGCACCCGTAAGCTTGGCAAAAAGACTTTCCTCGATAGCTGGATCAGCACTTCTGAAAATAAAGGCGTTGCGCTGGTACTGGAGGCTACTCCCTCGTTCTTTGCCGCCGATGGCCAGGTAAGTAAAAACCCGGGCTTTCGTTTTCTGGTGCAATACCTGCGCCCTTATAAAAAGTTTATTTTCCAGCTCATACTGGGAATGCTGCTCGGCAGCCTCATTTCACTCACACTGCCTTTCCTTACTCAAAGCCTCGTAGATTACGGCATCGGGCACCATAACGTCAATTTTATAACCGTTGTTCTTTTGTCGCAATTGGCGCTTTTCACCGGCAGCATGGCGCTTAATCTTATCAGAAGCTGGATCCTGCTGCATATGAACACGAGGATCAGTGTGTCGATCATCTCAGATTTCCTCATGCGGCTGATGAAGCTGCCGATACGATTCTTCGACTCCAAATCGATCGGGGATATTTCGCAGCGTATTGCTGACCACGACAGGATCGAGCGTTTCCTCGCAACCAATACCCTGAATACCCTTTTCTCTTTTATAAGCCTGTTGGCCTTCAGCGTAGTGCTGTATATATATAATGTAAAGCTGTTGCTTGTTTTCCTGGCAGGCACCCTTCTTTCCGTAGTCTGGATATGGCTGTTCATGAAAAAGAGGATCCAACTGGACTATGAACGTTTCCGGAAGTTGTCTGAAAACCAAAATCATCTTTACGAGCTGATCACAGGAATGCAGGAAGTGAAACTGAATAGCGCTGAGCGGTATAAAAGATCACAATGGGAAAAGATACAGGCCGGACTCTTTCACGTCACCACGAGGAGCCTTGCGCTGGGACAATACCAGCAAACAGGCAACCTGTTTTTCAACCAGCTGAAGAATATCCTTATCTCTTATCTCTCTGCCCGGGAGGTGCTCAATGGGAATATGACACTGGGCATGATGCTGAGCGTTAGCTATATCATAGGTCAGATGAACAGCCCCATCGAGCAATTGCTCGAATTTATCAGGTCGGCGCAGGATGCGAGGGTAAGTCTGGAAAGGCTGGCCGAGATCAGCACCTGGGAAACGGAAGAGCAAAAAATGAGGCCCGGAACAACTAACGGGCATGCGACATCGTATGTACCTGTGCCGGAACGGGGCGACATTGTGCTGGATAATGTTTCTTTCCGGTATGGCGGCAGCGATAGTCCCTATGTGTTGAAGCACGTAAGTTTTACTATCGAAGAAGGGAAGGTAACAGCCATCGTGGGCACCAGCGGCAGCGGCAAAACAACATTGATGAAAATGTTGCTTAAATTTTACGAGCCTCACGAAGGCCGGATATCAATAGGCCCTGTTGACCTTTCAGCCCTTTCACCGGGGCAATGGCGCGATCAGTTCGGCGTAGTGATGCAGGAGGGCGTCGTCTTTTCAGACAGCATCGCACATAATATCGCTTTCGGGCAGGATGTGATCGAAGACAAAAAGATGCGCGAGGCCGTGAGGATATCGAATATCGGCGAATTCATTGATGAGCAACCGTTAGGCTATACCACCAAAATAGGCAACTCGGGCAATGGCATCAGCACCGGACAAAAGCAACGGTTCCTCATTGCCAGGTCAGTGTACAGGAACCCGCGCTTCGTTTATTTCGACGAGGCCACCAGCGCCCTCGACGCCAACAACGAGCGAACGATCATGGGCAATCTCAACGAGTATTTCAGGAGTCGCACCGTCGTCATTGTTGCACACCGGCTCAGCACTGTAAAGAATGCGGATAAGATCATTGTGCTGGAGCATGGAAAGATCGTGGAAGAAGGCGATCATTTATCCCTGCTGAAACGAAAAGGAAAATATTTTGAACTGGTCAAAAACCAGCTTGAGCTGGGAGAATAGAATAGATCACATGAACGACTACGAAATAAAACAACCGCTCCCCGACGATCACCCGGTGTACCAGCTGAACAACGGCGGGATCGACCCTGGCATAACCGCGATGCCTAACTGGATTGTACGATGGGGCACCGTTATGCTTTGCGGGCTGTTTGCAGCCTTTTGGGTTATCGCAGGCTTTATCCATTTTCCTGACATTATAAATGTCCCTGTTCGTGTAATGGGCCCCCACCCGTTTGGCAGGGAAGGTTTTGTGGCCGAGGGCAGGGTGCCGGCCGTGCTGGCCGGCCGGATATCCCGGAACGAAACAGTAATCATTTCGCTGGCAGCGTATCCTCAGGAAACATTCGGGACTTTCGCGGGAAGCATTCAGCGAATAATTCCATCCGCAGCAGACAGCGGAGCCCTTCTGCACATTGTTGTAAACGGCACAAGCCTGAACAAAGCGCTTCCGCGCATACCCCATGGGGATGGTAATGCACAGGTGGTCATCAACGACAGAACCCTGCTTGGCAGACTTTTCGACAAGATCATACGATAATTATAAAATAATGAATGAATATGGAAACTTTCGCGAGAGCCGAATTGCTGAGAACATCTTTAGAAAGGATTGCGGAGGATTGTGCGGCATTCAAACCTAAAAAGAAAAGTGTCGGGCTTTTTAGCGGTAAGGCGGGAATGGCGTTATTCTATGCCTACCTCTACCGCTGGTCGGGAAAACAGGATCATTTTGATCGGTTCTCCGCACTGCTTGATGAGTGTTTCGCAGAAATGGGAGATGCCACGATGGGTTCAAGCCTTGTCGGGGGCATCACCGGCATTGGCTGGCTGGTACGGCACCTGGTACACATTGGAATATTGGAAGAGTCGTCCCTCGACTCGCTGGAGATCATTGAAAAGTATATCCTGCAGTCACTTTCGAGGGATGGAGCAACTAAAAGGTTTGAAATTTTTAAGGGAATAGCCGGGAAGGGACTTTATTTCCTGGAGGGGCCGATGACGGCAGCAGGGCAGGAAGGAATAGAACAGATCCTGACCATCCTTCAATCCGGAGCGATACCCGAAAACGGCGGTATCGCCTGGACGACAAAAAGCTGGAGTGGCGACGAGCTCTATTATGATCTTGGGATACCGCATGGCATACCGGGGATCATCCTTTTCTTATGCAGGGCCGTCAGCGCCAATATTCAGCGCGATCTTGTTCTTGAACTGATCGATGGCGCCGTGCGCTGGGTATTGGCGAAAGAGCAGCGCCTCGGGGTGGGATATTTCCCGCATATTGTAGGCCGGGAGTTTGCCGGCAGGCTGGCCTGGTGCTATGGCGACATGGGGGTTGCGGCAGCGTTGCTCGAAGCAGCCGAAGTATTGTCATTGCCGGCGCTCAGGGAAAAAGCGATCATGCTGCTTGATAAAGAAGCCGGCCGTGATTTAGGTTCTGCGCGGGTTTTCAAACATCCCCGGTATAACATGTACGACAGGGGACTATGCCACGGCACTGCAGGCATCGCGTTACTCTTCAATAGCTTTTATAAAAAGACAGGGATAGACAGTTTGCGAACCGCAAGGGATTACTGGACGGATACTACCCTTTCCATTAAAACAAGTGTGGGCAAGGGCATCGGTGGTTATATATTTCCTTCTTCTGACAACAAGGATATATGGAAAAAGAACCCCTATGTGCTGGAAGGATCGGGAGGAGTAGGTCTGTTTTATCTGTCACTGCTGAACGAAGATCAGCTTCCATGGGAAAGAATATTGCTGTTGCGTTAGGCGACAGAAAATATAAAGATGGTTTTTTTAATGTTAATCAATTAAACTTTTACGAAAATGAAGAAAAAAATCGAAGTAAAGCTTGAACTGAACAAGCAAACCATTGCAAAGCTCGACCCAAAGTCGATGAAAAAGATTAAAGGTGGCAACGTTCCAGATGGTGATACTGGCGATGGCGATGGAACATCCGCCAGCGACACAGGCAGCAAGGGTTCGGATTGCAGCTGCAAATGTTGCGCAAGCATCATTGATTAAAAGCAGTCAATATTATCCCTTTCCCGCAAGGGAGGGGGATAATATTCACACACAATTTCTTTATCATTGTATATAATTCCCCCTGCATGAAATACTTTTCAGGCCTTATCCTTGTGATGATATTCGCTGTTTGTCCCCGGCTGATGGGGCAACAAAAGTCGGTTGTGATACAAGGGAAAGTTGTTTCTGATGCACCGGTGTCTTTTTCTACGGTAGCGTTACTGCGTGCCCGTGATTCTTCCGAATTGACCCGTACAGTCACCGATTCATCGGGCCGGTTCGATCTGACAGTGAATACCGAAGATGCCTGCTTCCTGACGGTTAGCCATGTGGGTTTCCAAAAGGCCTCCTCACCCGTTTTCAGGCCCGATACGGCGGCAGCCGGCTTGCTTCATTTTTCCATCAGCCTGAGCCGGAATGCAACTGAGTTAAAAGAAGTGAAGGTAACGAAAACGCCGGTGATAGAGCGGAAGCTCGACAGGATAGTCGTTCGTGTCGACAATAATATCGTTGCCAGTGGAGAATCTGTTATGGAGCTGCTCAGGACTTTGCCGGGGATTGTCATCGATGGCTCAAACAATGTGTATATAAAAGGGAAATCAGATATACGGGTAATGATCGATGGCCGCGAAACTTATTTGAAAGGCGATCAGTTGAAGAGCTTACTGGCGGGTATGCCTGCCGGTAATGTGCAAAAGATAGAAATTATTTCCAACCCGCCTGCCAGATATGCGGCTGAAGGGGCAGGTGGTATGATCAACATTATTACCAAAACGAGAGAAACGCCCGGTATATCCGGCAATATTTATTCCACCTATGCTCAGGGTATATACGCAAGGGCCGCTTCCGGAGCATTGGTGAATTTCAAAAGTAAGCGCCTGCTGTTCACAGGCTCCTATGATATCACCCGTACCTCGAGTTTTACTGATGGATACGAAACCCGGAAGTTCCTGTCTTATTCTCCGGTCATTACCTTCCATCAGGAGTCGCATCAACCCGCTACCGCAACGAACCACTATTATAAAGCAGGCGTTGACTGGAGCATTGCGCATAACCAGGATATTGCTGTTTCCTTCGATGGATCTGTGTCAGAAACGGGCAAGCACTATAACTCAACGTTAAATGCTTACAAGGACCCGCATGCTGTTGACAGCTCATTTTCAATTGACAATTTCACGAATACCCATTATTCCAATGCCAACCTGAATGTCGACTATACGCTGCGCATCGACACGTTGGGCCAAACACTGGCGGTCAACTACAGCCATTTGCAATTCTATAATAATGACACCAACAGCTATCATTCGCTTTTCTTCAACAGCCTGGGCGAAAATCCCCGCCCTGCGCAATTGGATGGTTCCTATAATAAGGCGGATATCCGCGTAGATGCTTATAAGTTAGATTACAAACGAAATTTACCGGGGAACATCCTGCTTGAGACAGGCGGAAAGTACACCTCCTCTGTCACCGACAACGACATCGCTTTCTATACTTTTCAAAACGGAGCGTTCAAGACAGATACCGGCCGCACCAACCATTTTATTTACACCGAGAACATCGCGGCAGCGTATATCTCAGCCCGGAAGAACTTTAAAAAACTGGATGTTCAGATGGGGCTTCGTTATGAAGACACCCGTGCGAAGATCGACCTGATCACCAATTCCCTTGTCATCCGTCGTCATTTACAAGGTCTTTTCCCCACTTTATTCCTCGAATACAGGATCAATGACAACCATAAACTGAACTATACATCCGGACGGCGAATAAAAAGACCGGATTATGCTATCCTGAATCCTTTTGCTTTTTATTTTGATCCCTTTGCTTATTCAGTAGGCAACCCTTACCTGCTGCCGCAATATACGTTCAACAACGAGCTCACCTATACTTATAAGGATGAGAATAGTCTTAGTGTGGGTTATTCGGTCACCAACAACCTGCTCAACGAGATCACTATACAAAACGATACCTCCAAAACGGTGGCTTACCAGTACGAAAACATCAATAGTAGCAGGAATCTTTACGTAGAAGCATACGTGCCATGGAAGTTTACCTCCTGGTGGAGCACCAGCACAGACGTGAATGTAACCTACACTTCGATCACAGGCAATGCTGCCTACGGCATTTTCTCCAATAAGCGCACAAGTGTCACCCTCAGCTATAACAATACCTTTACTTTCGCGAAGCTTTATACCGCCCAGCTCAGCGCACTCTATTTCGGTCCCTTTGCAGATGGAGTAAACATATATAAAAGCAGGGGACGGCTGTCGCTGGGCCTAAGGAGATCTTTCTTTAAAAAAAGCCTGACGGCGGCACTGCGCCTTAACGATATTTTTTTCACCGATAAATGGCGTGGCACTACCAATGTGCTGAACCAGGACATCTATTTACGCCAGGTGCGTGATACGCGACGGGTAGGAATAACGCTCACTTACAATTTCAAAAGTGGTGCGAAGTTCAACGAGCGGAAGGTGCAGTTCGGGGCACAGGAGGAAAAGAGCAGAATGAGTATTACGCCGAAAACGAATTAACAATCATTGTATATAATTCCCCCTGCATGAAATACGCGTTAGGCCTTCTCCTGGTGATGATATTCGCTGTTTGCTCCGGACAGATGGTGCAACAAAACCCATCGGGCCGGCCGGTGGTGATTCAGGGAACTGTTACCTGCGATGCACCGGTATCCTTTTCAACGGTGGCATTGCTGCGTGCCCGGGATTCATCCGAGGTGACCCGTACGGTCACCGATTCATCGGGCAAATTCTATCTGAAAGTCAATACCGGGGATGCCTGTTTGCTGGCGGTTAGCCATGTGGGTTTCCAAACGGCCTGGTCACCCGTTTTCAATCCGGATACGGCGAAAGAAGGCACGCTGCATTTTTCCATCAGCCTTCGCCAAAATGCAACTCAGCTAAAAGCGGTGGAAGTAACTCAGCTGCCGGTGATCGAGCGAAAGCTCGACAGGATAGTCGTTCGCGTCGACAATAATATCGTCGCCAGTGGAGAATCTGTTATGGAGTTGCTCAGGACCTTACCGGGTATCGTCGTCGATGGCGCTAACAATGTTTATATAAAAGGAAAGTCGGATATACGGGTAATGATCGACGGCAGAGAAACCTACATGAAGGATGATCAGTTGAAGAACCTGCTGGCGGGCATGCCGGCCAATAATATCCAAAAGATAGAGATCATTTCCAACCCGCCTGCCAGGTATGCGGCTGAAGGAGCGGGAGGTATTATCAACCTAATTACCAAAACAAAAGAAACGCCCGGTGTATCAGGCAATATTTATTCCAGCTATGCCCAGGGTGTAAACAATAGGGCTACAGCCGGGGGATTGGTGAATTTCAAAAATAAGCGCCTGCTGCTCACAGGCTCCTATGATCTTACCCATGGCACGTTTTTCTTTAATGATGACGAAACCCGGAAGTTTCTGTCTTATTCTCCGGTCATTACCTTTCACCAGACAACGCACCGTCCTACTACCTCCACGAACCAATATTATAAAGCAGGTGTTGACTGGAGCATGGCACATAATCAGCATATCGCTGTTTCCTTCGATGGATCTGTGTCGGAAATGAGCAAGCCTTACGGGGCCACCCTGCAGGTGTATCATGACCCGCATGCCATCGATAGCTCATTTACCATCAACAATTTCACGAAGTCGCATTATTCCAACACCAACCTGAATGCCGACTATACACTACGTATCGACACTTTAGGACAGGCCCTGACAGCCAACTATAGCCATTTGCAATTCTATGCCAATGACACCAACAGCTATCATTCGCTTTTCTTCGACAGCAATGGCGCAAATCCGCGCCCCGCGCAAATGGATGGATCCTATAACAAGGCGTCTATCCACGTAGACGCTTATAAGTTGGATTACAAACGAAATTTGCCGGCGAAGATCCTGCTCGAGACAGGCCTGAAGTACACCTCCTCTGTCACCGACAACGACATAGCTTTCTATACCCTTCAAAACGGAGTGTATAAGACAGATACCAGCCGCACCAACCATTTTATATATACCGAGAACATCGCGGCTGCGTATATCTCGGCCCGGAAGAACTTTAAAAAGCTGGATGTTCAGCTGGGGCTCCGGTATGAAGAAACCCGTTTGAAGCTTAACCTTATCACCGACACCCTCGTCATCCGCCGTCATTTACAAGGTCTTTTCCCCAACTTATTCCTCGAATACAGGATCAATGACAACCATAAACTGAACTATACTTCCGGACGGCGGATAAAGAGACCGGATTTTGCAGCCCTGAACCCTTTTGCTTTTTACTATGACCCTTTTTCTTATTCAACAGGCAACCCTTACCTGCTACCCCAATATACGTTCAACAACGAGCTCACTTATACCTATAAGAATGAGTATAACCTTAACCTGGGTTATTCCATCACCAACAACCTCCTCAACCAGATCACTATACAGAACGATACCACAAAAACAGTGATTTACAAAAACGAAAACATCAACAGTAGCAGGGACCTGTATCTGGAAGTATATATGCCATGGAAGATCGCCCCCTGGTGGAGCACCGGCACAGACGTGAATGTAACTTACACTTCGATCACAGGCAATGCAGCCTACGGCGTCTTTTCTAATAAGCGCACGGCAATCTCCGTCACCAATAACCATACTTTTTCTATCGCAAAGCTGTATACTGCTCAGGCCACCATTATCTATTATGGTCCGAATGTGTATGGCGTAAGTGTATTTAAAGGCAGGGGACGGTTCTCGCTGGGTTTGAAGCGGTCTTTCTTTAAAAAAAGCCTCACGGTGGCGCTACGTGTTAACGATCTTTTTTTCACCGATAAAGTGCGTGCCACTACCACTACACTGAACCAGGATATTGCGTTTCGAACTGTGCGTGATACGCGACGGGCAGGCATAACACTCACTTACAATTTCAGAAGTGGTAAGAAGTTCAACGAAAGCAATGTACAGTTCGGAGGTCAGGATGAAAAGAACAGGATGAGTATTACGCCGAAAACGAATTAGGATTTTTTCAGCACATAAATACTGACGCCGATGTCTTCTACCTGCATGTTTTCCTGCTGTAGGCACCAGGGCATGAGCCGGCTGATGAAAGGTTTGGCCATCAATCGCTGTGGCGTGCTGAGGATAATGAGGGTTCCTTTTCGTATGAAGTCTTCAAGCACATCGAAGAGGGTATCAAATTCAGCCGGATCATAATTGATATCGCTCAGCAATAATACATCCGGGTGCAGGTTGTGGGGCAGTTGATGCCAGTTGAGCCAACGGCTTCCCATATTGTTAAAGCGATTGTGGTCGATTGTCTTCTGCAATACCTGTACGGCTTCTTCAGACTGGTCGCTGACACAAACTTTTTTTGCCTGCAATCCCGCTGCTACCAGCGAAGGCAAACCGAGGCCTGCCGCCAGTTCCAGCACTTCTTTATCAAAAACATAATCGTTGTGGTTGTCGAGGAAGATACTGAGTGCGATGGCCGCCGGCCAAATCTGTGCCCAGTATGGAAAAGGAACGTGGTAACCCTGCTGCAACAGTTGTTCGTAATTTGCTTTTAATTCATCCGGCACAGGTATCAGCAGCTCCAGGCCCATTCTTTTAAAGGAAAGACAATGCACTTCGAGGGTGGCATTGATAAACGGTATGTTCGAAGAAGGTGTTTGCATGCAGTGAGCGTAGTTAAAATCAGGGCAATTTAATGCAAAAGGGGCTGACCAAAAAGGTCAGCCCCCATACAATGATCAATGCGTTGTTTTGCTTATTGGATCAAAAGTTTTTTATTGATCAGCCTGGTACCGCTTTCATACTGTACCATATACATTCCTTTAGATAATCCCTGCAGGTGCAATGGTATCCGCAACCCGCCTTTGGTGGTATATACCATGTGACCAGCTATATCAAATACTTTAATGGTACCTGTTTCGGAAGCACCCCATACCAGTACGGTTGCACTTCCATTGCTAACGGGGTTAGGCAGTACCTGTATGCCCGTTTCGCCCGTGGTAGCCAAACGTAAATTCTGCTCAACCAGGTTATTCACCAGGGCCGTTGCCGTATTTTCAAGTATCAGGGTACCGAAAGCAGTAGTGCTCTGGTAATTGTTAATGGTACCCTGCCATACCCCCTGGGCATCGCGATCACCTCCATCATCGTCATCATCATTCGCTATATCGAACCCTAATTTCACCCCCGTTGCCGGCGTAATGCCCAACTGCGACCAGGGTATGCTTATTTCCACCGTATATCCGCCATTGATGGCTGCCCATGCGTGCTGTACACCGTTAACAGCCACTTTACTGAAGAGGGTGCTGTTGTTCCAGCCTTTTATAAACTGGTTATCGTACCCATCATAAGTAGCCAGTTTGTTGTTATTGGCATCTATAAACACTTCAACGCCATCGTTATTCCAGGGATCGGGCGAGTCGTTGTTGAGCGTATTATCGAGCACTTTGGCGGCTATGTACAGGTTATTATTATCCCATAATGCACCAAATGTGACGGTATTATTCAACGTGCCGATAACATTTTTGCTAACATTATTATTCAGTTTCCAGTTAGCTTCGTTTACAACCCCATCAATGGTTATGGTACCGCCGGCCGGGTAACCATGTACTATACCCGATGCCGAAAGCACAGTTACAGTTACATCGTCTGCTGCGGTTAACATTCCATCGCTTATAGTTAACCGGAATACATACGTATTGCCATCTGCCAAACCCGATATTACCGGTGTAGCAGTAGCGGCGCCGGTAATGGTAACGGAAGTACCGCTCACCTGCGTCCAGCTATAGGTTATGGTATTGCCTTCGGGGTCAGTGCCCGTTCCATGCAGCGTAATACCTGTTGCACCTGCATTCAAAGTGGTATCGGCGCCCGCATTGGCAACAGGTGGCTGGTTGGTACTGCCGCTACAGGTGGTCATATACACGGTACCAAAAACCGAAGGGTTTTGAAAAGCGGTAGTATTGGTGGCAAAACTGGTTAGCTGTGCATCGCGCGTGCCGCCGTTATCGTCATCATCTACCTGTACGTCGATGCCAATGGCTTTCCCGATAGCCGGTATGGTGCCGATGGTTGTCCAGGGTATGGCAATTTCTGCATTATACCCCGAAGCAGTTGCCACCATTTTGAAATTTATGCCGGTGGTATTGGCAACTGAATTGCTGCCGGTGTAAACGGTATTGTCGTTCCAGCGGAAGCCAAACTGAAAATCATTCACGCCGTCGTAGCTGGTCCCCTTGCTGTTATTACCATCAATGAATACTTCCACTACATCGTCTTCCCACCAACTGGCCCCTGAGTCGTTGATGCGGGTGGCATCGCCTACTTCTACCAGCAGATACAGGTAATTGTTATCATAAAGGGCACGCCATTTTCCACTGTAGTCGGCAGGGCGGGTGCCTAAAACTACCTGGTCGATGGTTTTAACCGGCGCTGAGCCCCATGCGGCTTCTATGTTGGCATCAATAACAGGCGGCGTACCGTTTACCAGCGCAATTACCGGCGCTGCACAGGGCGGGTTGTCGTTATCGGCAATAGTGATTACCGCCACAGTATCGGGCCCCAGGTTATAGCCGGTGCCGGGCAACAGGGTAAGCTTTATTGTTTCGGCGCCTTCAAACTGGTTGTCGTCAACCGGGGTTATGGTAATGGTTTGCGAAAGCTGCGATGGGGTAAGCGTAACAGTACCGCTCAGCGCAGGGCTGGCAGTATAATCGGCCGTTGTTGCCGTACCACTAACAGTGTAGGGTATGGTAACAGATTGTGTTATGCCTGCTGTGCTGATGGTAAAGGCTCCGGTATTACCACCTTCCCCTGCGGCATCATCTGTAGCCTTTACATTTACTGCGGCATTCACTGTAATTTTTTTGGTGGCTGTTTTACCGCCGTCGCCGGTGGTTACCGTAATGGTGGCTGTACCTGTGCCCACGGCAGTAACTTTGCCCGAAGCATCAACGGTAACTACCGATGTGTTGCTGCTGCTGTAGCTTACTGTTTTATTGGTTGCGTCGGCAGGTATAATTACCGGCGTTAACTGAACAGATTGATTCAATGCCAGGGTGGTATCGCCCGCCGGACTGATGCTTACACCTGTAACCGGTACGTTCACATTTTGAAAAATAAGCTGAAAAGCAGCGTTGCGGTTGATGTAGGTACCCGATTCGGCATCGGTAACCGAGAGATTATTAAATGTGGTGGTTTGTGAATTGGCCTCACAGTAAATACCAAAGCCCCCGTAGATATCTGCGGGCACATTGCGGGTAACCGTATCTTTACCCGTGCCGTTGATGGCCGTATTGGTAAATACAATATGGTGCAGGTTGTTGCCGTTTAAACGAATGGCATCGCGCTGTGAATTGATGATGGTGGTATTATCGAACTGCATATTAAAGATGCCGGTGCCTGCAAAAAATTCAATGGCTCCCCTACGCTCGTTCCACAGGTCGTAACTTGTTCCGCAGTTTTCGATGGTGTTTTCATAAAAATGAATAACATCGCCGGGATATTCAAAACCGAAGCCGGCAAAGTCGTTGGTAAATCGTATACCCGACCCTGCTACCCCATCTTTAATATAATTATGATGCACCTGGTGACCGGTACCGCCAAAGATGGCAATACTGCCGGCCCGCCAGTTGTTTTCGATGGTATTATTACTGAAGGTGTTGTTGCGCTCCTGCACCGACCCCTGTACATCACTGGCGGGCCACATGGCCAGCGCATCATCGCCGTTGTTGCGCAAACTGCATTGGGTTACTGCAGAACCTGAGGTGCCAACGCAAAAATTAACGCCATCGGCATAGTTATTACGTATACGGCAATTGGCAATGGTCAGGTTTCTGGTTACATCAACGGGGTAAGGCGCATCGTAGCCGCCAATCCAGAAACCGCATTCAAAATGTTCTACCCAAACATCATGGATATACGATCCATTACCGTAAGTGCCCATGAAGCCTTTATAAATTTTGTATTTCTGTCCGTCGCGCGGGTTTACTTCATCGTACTTCAACCGGTCGTTATTGGCGGTTCCCAAAGTGAAGTTGGATATCTCTACCCCACTGCTGCGGGCCATGAACCCTCCGTAAAACTGTTTATCTGTTGAAAAATAAACCTGCGTGTACCAGATGCCGGCGCCGGTTATTTTCATATTGGTCACGTTCAGCAACATTTTATCGCTTATTAAAAAACGGCCTGCCGGTATATAAACATTTTTTCCCTGCGAAGCTGCTGCCGCAATACAGGCATTAAAGGCGGCATAATCGTCGGTTGCATCATTGGCTACCGCGCCATAATCTGTTACAGAAAGATAGCCTGCAGGTTGGGCAATGGCAACCGGCACGGGCTCCAGCTCAACAAAATCGACCCCATAGGTAATACCATCGTTGTTTACTTTCTGGATCTTAATGGTATCGCCTGCATTGATTGTATTGTCAACGGTAAAATGTACTTCATCAAAACGCATGAATGTTTTTACACGGGGGGTTTGATAAGGGTCCCCTTCTCCGCCCACATCAAAATACTGGTAGGCCCAATATGAGCTCAGGTTAATGGTTTTTGCCAATATATTATTTACGTACAGGTTTAATGATCCGCTAAGCCCTGTGCCCGAGCTGTTATCGGGCATGGTAAACCGCAGGTTTACCCCCCTGGCTGCTGAAGTGGTTTTCCATTGTACGTATGATCCGGCGGAGGACAGGCTTACATATCTTTGATTGGAGGCTTCGGAGGCAATGTCTGATTGAATAAACTGCACCGAGGATTGTAATGAAGCGCCTCCGCCATAACTGCCGTTTTCCGATTCATAACGAGTGTATGGCATATTGCTCGCGCCCCTTGGCAAACCATCGCTTTGCGCCTGCAGGTACAAAGGCGCATAACAGGCGAACAATAAAGCAAACTGAAATACATTTTTTTTCATAATTGATGGGATGTGGTTTTATAAAACGCCAAACGCAAAATGCTAAACGCTAAACGCCGAACGCTGAATACGTATTAAGCGTTATGCGTTAGGCATTAGGCGTTGCACGTTATGCATTAAGCGTATTTCGTAAAGTAAATCAGGTTACAGTCCACAACCAATTAGTATAACAGAAATATATACGATTGGGGAAAAAACAATGTTTTTTTTAAAGCAGCGTTTTGTAAATCAGCGATTTAATGTTGTAATTTGTTTTTTTATATATAACGGTCGTATCCATCGATACGTAATAATAGAATACAGATATTATGAAATTTACCCTGCTGCCATACCTTATAACATTTTTTTTAATAGTGTAACAGGTCAAAATGATGGAGTCGTTTACAGTAAAGAGTACTAACTAACAGGTGATATTGCCGTCCCATTTTCAAAACGATAATATGAAAAAGTTCTTGCTGTTGTTCGCTTGCCTGTTCATATGCCGTAACCAGTATGCCCAAACGGATACCCTGACCCGTTCCCTGAAGCAATTGAACGAAGTTTTACAGCATGCGCACGATTTCGACCAGCAAAAACAAGCCAGAATCGATTCATTAAAACAATTGATGGCCGCTGCCAATAATAACAATTTGCCTGCCTTGTTCAAAGGATACGAAAACCTGTATAGTGCTTATAAGGTATTTCAATACGACTCTTCGTACAACTATGCCAAAAAGTTGCTGGCGGTTGCGCTTCGCCTCAACGATCCTTCCCTGATCAATTATGCCCGTATCAGAATGGGTTTTTCACTGTTGTCGTCGGGTATGTATAAAGAAACACTCGATTCCCTGTCGGCTATACAGGTCAGCGCCGTGCCCGATAGCGGCAGGGCTGAATATTATGCCCTGATGGGAAGATATTATTACGACCTGGGCGATTATGATAATGACCAGTACCATACACCCCGGTACAATGAAAAGGGTGCACAGTACATCGATTCTGCCCTGGCGCTTTATGATAAAAATTCTTACGACTATCTTTATTATGAAGGATTGAAAGAATTAAGATCGGGCAACCGGGTCGATGCCAAACGTAATTTTGATCAGTTGCTTTCACGTACCGGGCTCACTCCGCACCAGGTGGCTATAACAGCTTCTACATTAAGTGACCTTTATATTCAAAACGGCGATAACGACTCCGCTATTCTTTTGCTTATCAAAGCCATGATCGCCGATGTGCAATCAAGCACCAAGGAAACTTCTGCAGCCTTTATTCTGTCGACCTTATTATATAAAAAAGCCGATATCAAAAATGCGTCGGTATGCATCAACCAGGCATTTTCAGACGCGGTGTTTTTTGGCGCCCGGCAACGAAAAGTGCAGGTGGGCGATGTGCTGCCCCTGATCGAAGCGCAGAAATATGCCATCGTAGAACAACAAAAAACAAAATTGCTTTGGTATGCGGGGCTCGTTACCTTTTTGCTGCTGCTGGTAATAGCCCTTACGATCATTGTATTAAAACAATTGAAAGAAGGGAAACGTGCACAGAAAGTGATCCTTGAAGCGCATCGCAATACGCAGGAGGTGAACAGGCGGCTTTCGGAAACCAACGAAAAATTAAATGATGCCAATAAGATCAAAGAAGAGTATATAGGTTATTTCTTTAATGTTAACTCAGAATTCTTCGACAAGATCGAGCGGCTCAAAAAGTCGATAGACCAGAAATTAACCGACCGCAAGTTCGACGAGATCCGGTTCCTCGTAAACAACATTAACCTGAAAAGAGAAAAGGAAGACCTCCTGAAACATTTCGATCGTGCCTTCCTGAAACTGTTTCCCAATTTTGTAGCCGAATTCAATGAACTGTTCAGAGAAGAAGACCGGATTGAACCGGAAGATAATGAGTTGCTCAATACCGACCTGCGGATCTTTGCCCTTGCCCGGATGGGCATTCATGAAAATGAAAAGATCGCGCATATTCTGCAGTATTCCGTCAACACCATCAATACCTACAAGACCCGGATCAGGAACAAATCGATCGTGCCTAATGAAGAGTTTGAAAAAAGGATCATGCAAATAAAAACCATTGATTGAAGTCCGTTACAGGTTTCAGGTTCCAGGTTGCAAGGAAAAACAGTTGCTAATTTTCTTTATGTTCAAGCCCTGTAACCTGAAACTTGTAACCTGCAACCCGAACCATCATTCAACGCCGTCTCATATTGTTTATATTCTACTTATTTGTCAATATATTCCTGCAAAAAATATATGTTCACAACCTGTTGCCCGTAAATCACTTACAATATTGCATAAACGCGTTTCGGCTAATATTTCCTATACTTTACCTATATAATTTGCTGTCGCTCTTAACATGCGTTTTTTTTGGACCAATCAAAAATTAACAGTTTATGCAAAGAAGGCGATTGCTTCCCCTCCTGTTGTGCAGCTTTGTATTACTACTGGTTTTTCAAATCAGTTATGCCCAATCCAGGCCTGTTACCGGTACCGTAACAGATGAAAAAGGCGCTCCTTTAACGGGCGCAACAGTTATGGCAAAGGGTTCAAAGAACAACGCGACCACCAATGCTTCAGGAAAATTTGAAGTGGTGATTCCCGCCGGGGTGAACGCCCTTGTGGTTTCTTATGTTGGATACGAAACAAAGGAAGTATCCATTTCTGCACTTGACCAGGTAAACATTGTACTGAAACCTGCCGACGCCAATCTTGAATCGGTTGTAGTGGTGGGATATGGCACCCAAAAAAGACAGGATGTAACGGGTGCAGTGGGTTCGGTAAAAGGAGACGCCATTAAGAACATGCCGGTTACCAATGTTACCGAAGCCCTGCAGGGAAGAGTTGCCGGAGTAGAGGTCATCAAATCATCAGGCAGCCCCGATGCCGGTTCAACGATCATCATCCGCGGACTTTCCTCCTTACACCAGCCAACGCCCCTGTATATTGTTGACGGCGTTCGCACATCCGGCGACAATCTCAACGTGCAGGATATTGCCACGATCGATATTCTCAAAGACGCCAGCGCCGCCGCCATTTATGGTTCTGCTGCCGCCGGCGGGGTAATCGTGATCACCACCAAAAAAGGGGCTTCTGCAAAACCTGTTATTAATTTCAATGCACGATATGGCATTACCAAACCGAAGCTCATTTCACTGCTGAATAAAGATCAATATATCAAACTGCAGAATACCCTTCACCCGCAATATTTCACCGGCGCCCAACATACCGATACGCTGGCGGATACCGACTGGTCGGATGTTCTTTACCGGAATGCGTCGGAAACGAACTATAATCTTTCCATTGCCGGTTCTTCACCTGTGGTGAATTATCTTTTATCAGCATTTTACAATAAACAAACCGGTATTTATATAAAGAACTATTCCAATATCGGCGGGGCAAGGATCAATACCGATTATAAACTGGCGCCCTTTTTAAAGATCGGGGAGCAACTGTCTTTTTCACAACGTAAAACAGCGCCGCCGGTGGGTAGTGAGGCCCAGTTGCATAATGCCCCTTTCAGAACATTGCCCATCATACCCATTAAAAACCCCAACGGCAGTTGGGGAGTAGTGCCGCCCGGTTACGGCGGTTTACAGTTTGGTGGCCCCAACCCCGCAGGTGCAGCCGAATCGGCCGATGCTATCAATTTCAAAAATAATTTGCAGGGCAACGTATATGCAGAAGTTAAGCTGCCATTGCACCTGACTTTCAGAACCAATGTGAGCTACTCTTATTATGAAGAGTCACAGGACTATTACCAGTCGGCATTTGATTTTGGCCCGGTGGTAAACAACGTCAATTCGCTTACCCGCACTTCCATCAAAAGCAGTCAGGTATTGACGAACTATGTGCTTACATACGATCAGGCCTTCGGCCCCCACTCCATCAATGCGATTGCCGGTTTTGAACAGATTACTTCAAAATACCGCAATATCGGCGCTTATCAGAGTTATGTAGGACTGCCCGGTTTTTCATTTGTTCAAACTTCTCAATCCACCGCTACGGTGAGCGGTAAAAATGATGACAATGGTTTGATCAAATCATTTTTTGGCAGGATCAATTATAATTACAAAAGCCGTTATTACCTCACGGGTTCAGTACGGCAGGATGCCAATTTCACGGTATTCGGTCCCAATAAACAACGGGGTGTGTTTGGCGCTTTTTCGGCCGGATGGAATATCAGTGAGGAGAATTTCTTTGGTTCATTAAGAAACACCCTGAATCGGTTAAAGCTCCGCGGTAGTTATGGTACGCTGGGTAACAGCAATATTCCTCCCTATACCTATGTATCGTCTTATAGTTCCTTTGCAGGCCCCAATGGATTAGGTTCGCTGAGTGGCGCGAATTTTACGCCCGGCGGTCCGCTTGATATCGGCGTTACCATCAATGCCATTCCCAACCCCAACCTGCATTGGGAAACCATTTATGAAACCAACCTCGGGCTCGATGGAGAGGCCCTGAACGGGAAAATCTATTTCACGGCCGAATACTATCATCGCGATACGAAAGATATGTTGTATGCCCTGCCGGTTGCATTGAGCTCGGGCTACACGGCTCCATATTTTACCAATATCGGCAAAGTGAACAGCAAAGGGGTTGACCTGTTGCTGGGCTACCGGGGCAAGGTTTCAGACCTACACTTCGACGTTAGTGTAAACGGCGGGTTCAATAAAAACAAAGTGATCGACCTGAGCGGTATTGCCAATGATAAGTTGTTCGATGGCTATAATTATTATTCCAATGGCGATGCCGGTTTCAGTGTGATGTCGAACCAGAACATAACCATTACCAAAGCCGGTTTGCCCTTCGGTTCTTTTTATGGATACAAGGTCACCGGTATATTTAAAACAGATGCCGAGGCGGCTGCCAGCGCACAACCCAATGCACATGCAGGCGACCTGATCTTTGCGCATGATGTAAAAAATGGCACTACCCTATCGCCCGACGACCGTCAGGTGATTGGTAACCCCAACCCTAAATTTGTATATGGCGCCGCCATACGACTTAATTATAAAGGATTCGATGCTTCGTTATTATTTAACGGCGTGGCCGGCGTTGATATTTTCAACGGAGTGAAAGCCTATGAAATGTATCCGTTTGCTGATGGCAATACTACTACCAAAGTATTTGGCGCCTCCTTCCTCGGCGATAACCAGCTTACCGGACAACCCAGACTGGGCGTAAAGAATGCCGATGGTTCTTTCACGCTCGATCCCAATAAAAACTACACCTCGGTGAACAGCTATTTTGTTGAGAATGGCAGTTACCTGAAACTGAAAAACCTGCAGGTGGGTTATACATTCAATGTAGCGCTGCTGCAAAAAGCAGGTATTAAAACCGCCCGTGTATTTGTAATGGCCAATAACCTTTTTACCATTACGAGGTATTCAGGACTCGATCCTGAACTGGGCAGTGCTTACTCTTCAGCCGCTCAATCAGGTTTTGTGGGCAATGCGATAGGCGTTACCACCCGCGGTTTGAATGCGGTGTCGCAATACCCGCAGGTAAAACTATATTCAGCAGGGATCGATATCAATTTTTAGCCATCATTTAAAATGTATTACCATGTTCAGAAAAAAATATATCATCATACTGGGGCTTGTTATAGGAGCAGGATGCAAAAAAGATCCCGGGTTGACTGGTCCTACCGACAGCTATTCCACTACCAACTATCCCGCTACCTTAAACGATTTGAACAGTGTGCTGGCGCCCTGTTATTCAAATTTGCGGGATGCGAATTTATTTGGCTTTCATTTGTGGCCAAAGGCATTGTCGAATGCAACCCATACTGCCAACAGCGTTTATAATGGCGACCCTTCGTGGAACGAAATGGCGGCAACCAATTTAAGTATTACCAATCAATACGTGCAGGAAGCCTGGACCAGTTTTTATACCGGCGTTAAAAATTGCAATGTGGCATTGCAGGGAGCCGATTTTTATATCGCGCATTTTGGTAAACCCCAGGATCAATCATATGTTGACCTGGTAAAAGGACAGGCGTATTTTTTACGGGCTTACTATTATTTTAATCTGGAATGTTTGTTTGGTGAAAGCTATATCACTACATCGGGTGGCGGCGACAAAAAAGGAGTACCTGTTTTCAGTGAACTGCCCACCGGTTTGGAAGGAACACAAAAAGCACGTAGTACGGTAAAAGAAGTGTGGGACCTGATCGTCAATGATTTGAAAAACGCAGCGCAGTTACTGAAAGGAAAATCATGGTCGGGCAATGATAAAGGAAGGATCAGCGAGTGGGCCGCCAAATCGTTACTGGGCAAAGCCTATGTGTTTATGCAGAACTGGAACGATGCCAAAACCGTATTGAAAGACGTGATCGATAACGGCGGTCAGTCATTAATGCCCTATGCAAAATACCGCGATGCATTTATCGGTATCAGCGCCAATGAATTCAATGAAGAATCCATTTTTGAATTGAATATTGACCAGGATTCAAAAGGTAACTACGGTGTATATGGCAATACGCCCAATGCCACTACCATCAATGGTTTGATCTGGTGCCCCTGGGCCCTGGGTATGGATGGAACAGAAGGCGGTTCAAATCCGTTGGGATATGGCAATGAGATCTTTCACGACAAAAACGTATTGCGTTTCGGGTTCAACCTGGGCGCCTATACGCTGGTGAACAATCCTGCATTCGATGGCAGTAAACCGCCCACCTATACCAACCCGCAGAAAGTAATGGACCCGGTTTACAAACAGCAGTCATTGCAGGCAAGGACCAATCAAACCTGCGATCCACGTTTGTTCGTGAATGCATTGCAACCCTGGATCGATTCGGTAAAATTTGATGGCCAACATTGGTTCCCTGTATCCATGCCTAATTTCTGGGCCGGTCAGGCGGGCAGGTATGGATGGAGCTTTAGAAAGTATGCACCCCTTTTCAATAATATCAACAACACAGGCCCTGCCGATGCATGGAATTATTACCTGATCAGGCTGGCAGAAGTGTATTTGTTATATGCAGAGGCAGCAAAGGGTTTGAACGATAATACTACCGCCATTGAATACCTGAACAAAACAAAACGCCGGGCCTATGGTTATCCGGCAAATGCACCATCGCCGGTTGACTATACCAGTTTAACAGCCACTACGGTTGCCATCGGCGACCCGGTGCTGGGAAATAATCCGCTGTATTATGAGCGTTTTGCCGAATTGTTCAATGAAGGCGGGTGGTGGTTTGATGTTTGCCGCTGGCGCATCGGGGCTTCTGAAGCAGCTTATTATCAAACAGCCCTTAATGTAAATGGAAACCTTGTATGGAACGATAAAGCCTATAGCTGGCCCATTCCGCAGGCAGAATTCAATTCAAACCCAAAGATGGCCGGGCAACAGAATGCCGGATATTAATTGCTGATTTTTGGATTTAGAGATTTTGCGATTTCTTTTGATTTCCGCAGTTCGACAAATCTCAAAATCTCTAAATCCCGAAATCCCCAAATCCCAATCACACGATGAGAATTATTAAAACATTTGTCCTGTTATTATTGCTTGCTCTTACAGCCAGTGGCGCGCCTCCCCTGGAAATAAGCAGGGAAAAAGTGAAGCTGCAATTCTCTATTGATGAAGAAGGAAAGCCTGTATATGCCATTTTGTTCAATGGCAAAGAAGTGGTAAAACCATCTTCACTGGGTTTTTCGCTCGACATCGATTCTCTTTTCTATAAAAACTTTACCCTGATTGGGGAAGACCGGAAGGCAGTGGATGAAACATGGAAACCGGTTTGGGGCGAGTGCAGTACCATTCGCAACAACTATGAACAACTCACTGTTCATCTGAAGCATCGTTCGGGAAAATTACTGGATATTATTTTTCGTGTATTTGCCGATGGTGTAGGTTTCCGTTATGAATTTCCTCACCAAAACGGCGTTGCGTATTTTATTGTAAAAGATGAATGCACGCAATTTCATTTAACCGGTAACCACAAAACATTCTGGATACCCGGCGATTTTGATAGCAATGAATACGCTTATACCACATCATTGCTCAGCGAGGTGAATAATGCGCCCGTTGTTCGCGCCGCTACTGATATTGCCGTTCGTACGGTAACCGATACGCTGGCTGTACAAACCCCATTGATGATGAAAACGGCCGATGGACTGTATATCAATATTCACGAGGCAGCGCTGTTGAATTACCCGGCGATGCAATTGCATGTTGACAGGAACGGTTTCCTCCTCTCGGCTCACCTGGTGCCCGATGCATACAATAATAAAGCCTACCTGCACGCCCCGGCGCTTACGCCATGGCGTACAGTGCTCATTAGTGATAAGGCAGCCGACATACTGGCATCGAAAACGATCCTGAACCTCAATGACCCTCCGGCCGATCAAAATCTATCGTGGATCAAACCGATGAAATTCGTGGGGGTGTGGTGGGAAATGCAAACCGGGAAAAGCACCTGGAACTACTCCGATCATCCCGACAGCACCGGCCCAAACGGGCAATTGATTCCCAATGGCAAACACGGCGCCAATACGGCTAATGTGAAACGTTATATTGATTTTGCGAAAAAAAACAAGATCGGTGGTGTGCTGGTGGAAGGATGGAACAGAGGCTGGGAAGACTGGTTTGGCAACTGGAAAGAAAATGTTTTTGATTTTGTTACACCCTACCCTGATTTTGATGTAACCGAAATTACCGGTTACGCCCGTTCAAAAGGCGTGAGCCTGATCATGCACAATGAAACTTCGGGTTCGGCTACCAGTTACGAACGGCAGCTCGACACGGCTTTCCGGTTCATGCAAAAATTCGGTTACCCGGCGGTAAAAACCGGTTATGTGGGGCGCATCATTCCCCGTGGTGAACATCACGATGGACAGTGGATGGTATGCCATTACGAAAGGGTGTTGCAACAGGGCATGCGGTATCACATTATGGTTGATGCACACGAACCGGCGCGACCTACAGGACTGCAACGCACCTATCCCAATTTTATGGCCTGCGAAGCGGCAAGGGGCAATGAGTACCATGCATTCAGCAACGGCAATGCTCCCGATCATGAAACGATTTTACCCTTTACCCGGCTCATGGGCGGACCCATGGATTACACGCCGGGCATTTTTAAACTGAAGGGTTATGCGCCCGGAGCGCCGGATCGATCGGTACATTCAACTTTGGCCAAACAACTGGCGTTGTATGTTACCTTGTATAGTCCGGTTGAAATGGTAGCAGACCTGCCTGAAAACTATGAAGCCAAACCCGATGCTTTTCAGTTTATCAGGGATGTGCCGGTTGACTGGGATGACACCAAAATACTGGAAGCCGAACCCGGCGATTTTATCACCATTGCCCGTAAGGAAAAAGGAACGAACAATTGGTTCATCGGCGCCATTACCGATGAAAATGCCCGTACAACAACCCTCCTGCTTAACTTCCTGCAAAAAGGAAAAAAATACAAAGCAATCATTTATGAAGATGCGCCTAACGCCGACTGGAAAACCAATCCCGAAGCCTATTCCATCAAATCGATGACGGTTGACAGCAACACCCGGCTAAATCTTTCCCTGGCGCCCGGCGGGGGTACGGCCATCAGTATTATGCAAAGCGAATAATTTATTTCAGCGTAAGGAAAGTCTTGTAAGTCGGAAGATTTGCAAGGCTTTTTTCTTATTTAAAATATTTCTTTGTAATGTTAAACACTATAGAAAACTGATCTCTGCCTATACCTGAAAATGGATATTTATTTGTGGAAATATTGTAGCCGTAATATAGATTTACAAATCCTAAACCTAATCCTATTTTGGGAGTAATGACGACATCATTATTTTTATTGTCGGTTTGAATTTTCAATTCAAGACCTCCCATAAAAAGGTTTTGACCGATTTCACCGCCAATTTTTGCACCATAGATATTTGTCGAAGGCACCCACTCAAAAGTGGCGTATAAAGCGCAATTTCCGAAACCTTCCCGGGAATCCATTTCATTAAAAACCAATGATGGACCTATTTCAGCATAAAAAGATTTTTGTATTCCTACACCTGTTCGTAAAGATAATGCATGCCAGGAACGGGTGTAGTGTTTAACCGTGTCTTTTGTATTATTGTCCTGTCCCCACAAGGCTCTCGGAATAATAATTGTTAAGATGAGGAAAAGCTGTCTCAAATATTTTTATTGTTTGAAATGCAACGTTTGCTAACGTTATAGGATTTCTACATAGCCTTCTGTTCCATGCACGCGAATTCGTTGCCCATCTTTTATCAGTTTGGTAGCATTTTCTACTCCTACAACTGCCGGTAAGCCATATTCACGTGCGATAACGGCTCCATGGGTCATCAGTCCACCAACTTCGGTGACCAGACCTTTTATGGATACAAACAATGGTGTCCAGCTGGGATCAGTAAAGGAGGTGACCAATATATCTCCATCTTCCAGATCAGCTTCTTCCATGTTTAAGATAACACGTGCCCGTCCCTCGATAACACCGGAAGAAACAGCCAGGCCAACAATAGCTTCGGCCGGGAGATTTTCCCGTTTGTATTTACCCGAGACGATTTCACCATCAGACGTGATAACACGTGGCGGAGTTAGTTTTTCATATAATTTGTACTCGTCTTTTCGTTTGTTGATGATCTGGTAATCCAGTTTATTTGTGCCGCGCCCGCGCGGCACGGCTTCGCGAATTTCTTCAAAAGTGAGGTAATAAATATCTTCTTTTTCATGAATAACGCCTGCTTGTACAAGTCGTTCGGCTTCTTTCAGTAAAGCCTGCTTATAAACGAAGTAGCGATTAACAATGCAGTATTTTGGATATTCACGATAACCAGCGTAATGCCTGATCAGGTCGATCATTCGTTTTGTTTCCCTGATCTTTTGTTCGCCATCCGGTAAGGCCGCCAATCGATCTAATACCTCCTGTTCTTTTTTCAAAGCATCCTGTAGCCCCTGCTCGAATTTGCGCTTGCCGGCACCAGGTTCAAAGTTTTTGATGTTACTGAGAATGAGGGGAACGAGTATAGTTGGTTTTTCACTCCAACGGGTTTTGGTGATATCGATCTCTCCGGCACATCGCATTCCGTATTTATTAAGATAAGCATAGATAGCGTCCCGGATTTTTTGCCCGCCATCAAATTGAACCAGCTCATCCAAAAAGTTATCATTTTTTATATGTTGTAAATAATCAATTACTTCCGGATATGGACGGATCACATCTGCTACATCCAATAACGCCAGCCCCATTTCAGAAGTGATATTGTTTGGCACAGATTGAGAAAGCGTGTCTGCTACGTTTTTTTCACCTAACCACTCGTTCATTTTTTCATTGATCCATGACGCCGCATTCATAGCAGTCATGAACACGCTAAAACTTTTTGGATCACCGGTAATCTTCTTTAATTGCTGAATATCTTCCAGAATGAAATCAAATAGCGCAGATCCTGATTTTGTTTGAATGGTATGTTTTAGCTGGCTTAACGATGTTTCACTATTTTTAATCAAATCAGGTACGATTGCCGGATCGTATTCGATCTGTGTTTGATAATCCGGAAGCGATCCGCCTTTATTGCTGCTATCAGCACCCACTGGCGCCAACTTTATAAAACCGTCCCGCTCTACGATGTTCATGAGTGCGTCTTTTATAAGCGGATCGGATTTTCCCAGGGTGGTTTCTATTATTGTTTTTCTGCTGACAGGTGAAGCCAGCATAGGTGTAACATCAACAAACAGCCTTCCACCGGCTGTTCGCATGGGCGCTCGGGTCGTTAACAGGAAAAAAGACAACCCTAATGGTTTCATGGCATCGGTCATCATTTGGTTATGACCGACAGATACATAGACGTGATTTTCGGGATCATTCGTCTCAGGCCCGCCCGTCCCGATAGCTATCGGGATCGGCCGGACGGGGATCGGGTATAAAGTAGTGATTGGCCGGCTCTGGACAATATAAAATGTATCATCAGCCAAACACCATTCGATGTCCTGGGGATGGCCGAAATGTTCTTCGATCTTTCTGCCTATGCGCTCAAGCTGTAAGATCTGCTCATCTGTCAGCGCTTGCCTGGTTTGCTTATCAGTCTCAATCTCCTGTTCTTTCGTGCCGCCATCTTTTAAAGCATAAATAGCCAGTTTCTTGGCGGATATCTTCTTATCGATAACCCTGCCGTTACAAACTTTATAGTTATCAGCATTCACAAGGCCGGCAACCATGGCCTCACCCAATCCGAAGCCGGCATCAATGGATAACACTTTCCTGTTAGAGGTGACGGGATCGGCAGTAAACAAAATTCCTGTCGCCTGCGGGAAGATCATCTTCTGAATAACCACAGCCAGGTAAACTTTACGGTGGTCGAAGCCGTTTTGAAGACGGTAAATTACTGCCCTTTCAGTAAATAGCGATGCCCAGCACTTGCGGATATGCTTTAGGATTGCCTCCTTTCCGATAACATTCAAATACGTATCGTGCTGGCCTGCAAAAGAGGCCGTTGGTAAATCCTCTGCAGTTGCGCTGGAACGTACAGCCCAGGCATTTTTATCATCAAGCATGGAGAGCTGGCGGGTGATGGCATCGATAATGTCCTGAGGAATGGCTATCCCTTCAATGCCCCTGCGAATTTCACCGCTAAGCTCACCAATTTTATCCCGGTCATTCACCGTTAAATGCGATAACTTCTCCAATAATTCGTTAATCGACGGCGTTTCCTCAATGCTCCTTTTAAAAGCTTCTGTAGAAATACAAAAGCCATCCGGTACGTTGATTCCTTCAATCCTTGTAAGTTCCCCCAGGTTCGCACCTTTACCCCCAACAACCTTGAGTTTTGTTTTGTCAATGTCCTGAAAACCAAGCACAGCGGCAATCTTATTTTCCGGTGTCATGATGATTGATTTTAAGTCGGTGAAACACCAAATGTATCTACCGGTGGCGGCTCAAAATCTTTTTTATAGCTATATTTTTTTTAGACAACTTTACTATAGGCAGGTACGTTATCCATGTAGTTTGTATAATGGTTGCAATAGAGATTTTTCTAATCTGCCATCTTATTCAATGCTTTTCCTTCCGCATCGCGAACAATTTTACGATCTTCACTGTTGTTCTTTTAGTTCCTTCCTTAGCCGGGAGATCACACTTCGAAATTCTTCCTTATGCCTTACAAAGTTGCCTGTTTTGTCAAATCTGTCGGCAATTGAAAAGGTGAAAATGCCAACGGGGTGCCTGTCTACTTTGTTATGTTAGAAACAATTATTAAATAATGTTCAAAGTGAAAAGCGGTATCTGCTTTAATTGGTCTGTATTTAAAATAATCTCCGGGCATACCAATAAAGTGTCCGGTTTCATAAGCCATTAAAGTCAGTTTTTTACCAACATAGCTTCCCTTCATTTTGTCAATTTGCTGACCTGAAAGAGATTTAGCTGTTTTACCAGTTGTTAACCTGTATAGCTCAAAATTGTCACTTGCTAAACTTTCAGTTTCGTCAGTAAATATCAATAGTAATGTGTCGTTTATTTTTTTGTCATTTACTGAATTTATTTTTAAGAGATAGGTTCCCTGATATGATTTCATTTGTAAACTGTCGCCGTCATAAACCTGAACTTCTAATTTAGTGATTGTTCCAAATGGGATGCCTAATTTGGTCGTGATATTTATCGAAGCTGTGTCGCCTGGCAAATTAGTTACATGCTGTGTCTGGGAGTTCGCCCCAAAAGTAATCAGTAATAAGAAAGATGTTAAATAGTATCTCATTTTGATTTTGCCAGAGGCACGGATGTGTCAGATAAGCGTTTATTCGTTAGCCCTCCATAACACAAAACCCCTGTTGCCTGCTGTCCTATGTCAGCAGATTAGTTTTGTTTTGATTTGTGAAAATTGTCAACATATTCTGCTAAGCAAATATCGCCGATAAGGAGGTTTGGCTATTTGTTTTAAAGTATGTTGTTAAGTTTTATGTATTGAAGTAACATTATTGTTTTCCCATCTTTAATTTCTCCGTTGTCAATCATTTTCATTGCTGATTCAATATTGATCTCCAATACTTCGATATTCTCTTCTTCGTGTTCAACACCACCGCCATCTGTAACTTTCATTTCTCTGGAATACTCTGCTATAAAAAAGTATAAAATTTCAGTTACAGAACCCGGCGACATATAGGCTTCAAATATCTTCTTTACAGCAGTGATTTTATACCCTGTTTCCTCTTCTGTTTCCCGTCTTATACAATCCTCCGCATTGTCTTTGTCTAACAAACCGGCACAGGCTTCAATCAACATTCCATTTTTATTCCCGTTTACAAAAGAGGGAAGTCTAAATTGTCTTGTAAGGATGACTGTTTTTTGTGCTTTGTTGTACAACAAAATTGTGGCTCCGTTACCTCTGTCGTATACTTCACGGCTTTGAACTTGTTTTGTTCCGTCTTTCTTAAAATATTCGTAAGTTATCTTTCGTAACACATACCAATTGTCAGAAAGGATTTGCGTGTCAAGGATTTTTATTTTGTCTATCATTTGCGGCCGTTATTTTTAATTGCATGCCACGGTTTCGGGTCATACTCTTTCTCCAATCCGACATCATCATTCACATTCACTCTTCCTTTTATTTGTATAGATTTTGCTCTTCCCTGCATATAATGAATTACATGCCAGGCTTCATGAGGCAAATGTCTGGCTTATTCCTCGAGTTTAAATTTTTCTTTTGACTTTGTCCCTTTGCTGAGTTCGCAAATGTCATAAAGGGTTGAAATTAGATTATTGACTATTGATGGTGGGAACATTGTTTTGAAGTATCTTCTTTGTCCATTAAAATAAACGATAATTGTACTAATTGACCCGTCACAGCACAAATCGTTTCTCATTCTGAGTGTTTGCAAATTAGAAGTAAGAAGCGCTATTACCATTTTGTCGTAAAGCGTATCACTAAGTTGTCCTTCAAAATATCCTTCTATGGTCGTGTCAATCGGGGCGCCAATAATCTGGCTATATACAATTTGCCGATGTAGCCTGAATGACCTTGAATTCTTCACCTCCAGGTGATAAACATTACATCTTCCAAAGCATTCAGTTGTATGAAATATAATTTTTTCGAATTTAATTTTAGAGTCAATGGCAAAGGCTTGCCTGATAAATATTAGCTTCGTTTTTTCCTGAAAGAACTTTCTTGAAAAGGGCGATACCGGCTTAACTACAAGTGATGTATCGTTTGACTTAATAACTTTTAAGTCATACCTATCGATATAGAGTTTTTTATAGTTAGTTGCCGATGAATAATATCTTTTCTGAAAACTCAATGTGTCTCCATATATATATAATTCAAAATTCTCATCATTGAGCTTATAGTTTGAGAGGTAGTTATTATTTTTCAAGTCTCCTGTGTCCTCAACCTGCATAAGTTCCTGGGCAGGTGTAATCCAAATGCCTTTAAACTTGTTAAGTTGCCCAAAAGAACTTGTCCAAATAAAAATGGAGGATATGAGTAGTAGGGTTTTCAAAGCTTGCAGGATGTAATGACTTTGGCGAATAGAGTGTAAATTGTTTTGGTGGGATAGACAAGCGATTGTTACTCCTCCTTCATGTGCGTAGGATTGTAAGAGAAATCATAGAATTTTATATCTATGTTTTCATACTTAATTAGTTGTTCCATAAATTCATCAGCCTGGCTATAGTCCTTAAGTCTGATTGCAGTGGCTTTACGTTTTCTTTTTTGTTCAATTGTTATGCTCAACTTCTCTTTAACATCTCCATTCATTTTTCTTGCATCATTGCAGTAGATTTTGCAAATGGTCCTGACAGGAATTGTCAATTTAATTGCTCTACCTCTAATAATAATTTCATCGTCACAAAACATTAAGATTGCGGCTTTATAATACCTTAATAGTCCATAAATAACTGCTGTCATGCAAAAACCAAATACAGAAAAAATTAAAACTTTTTTCCAAAATTCGGGAACCAGCCAACAGAAAACAGTAGCCTGCATTTCTGCTCCTGCACTTTTAAAAGGGGAAAATAAAAAATCAAAAACAATGATTACTAAGAAACAAAGTCCTGCTATAAGCAGGAACAAGTTTGTCAGGTAAGGAACTTTTCTCCGAATACCTACTCTAAATGTTTTGGGGGTGTTCATTTGTAATTGCCACGACCTTTGTTACAGGCTGTGGTTTTCTCTGTCAGGCAGATCGTTCTATTATTTTTTTATTTCGTAACAAAGTTCCACTATTCCGTTTTTGTAGGCTGTCACATCTTTCAGGTGCAATGCATGCTCTTGCCCTATTTTGTCAAAGAGGGGTGTCCCTTCACCCAAAATAATCGGTATAATTGACTGTCTTATTTCGTCCGCCAAATTTAAACGTATGAAGTCTTTGGCAAGCATTGCTCCGCCTACAACCCAAACATTCTTATATTTTGGTTTTAGTCGTTCGTTCACAAGTTTGTTCAGGTCGCCCGAATAAGTTTCAATATTCTGTCTATCAACCGGCAGGTTTCTGTGAGTTAATACAATAGTCGGCACATCACCGTAAGCCCACCCATAAGATTTTGAAAGTTCCAGGGCGTGTTCATACGTTCGTGAACCCATTACATAGCAGTCTATTGTTTTAAGAAATTCCTCCCCATCTTGTTCAGTAACTCCTTTTTCGTAGTTGTCAGAAGTTTCAAACCAGGAAACGCTATTGTCTATTTTGGCAATAATGCCGTCAAGACTTGAAACCATGTGTATTATTATTTTAAATGTGTCTGTCGTCATTGTGGGTATGCGTTCTTTGTCACATTGAAAACTGTTTCCAATTTCGTTTACCGATTTTTGTTTTGTCATCGGTCAAATCAGTTATCTCAAGCATTTCAAATTTATTTTTACTTACTTTTTTAACGAAATAGCTATATGGCTTTCCTATGTCCATATAGTGCAAGTCGTAAACACAATATCCAATCTCTTGCCATGCTTTATTTTTCAAGGAATAAACGTACAAAGATTTATAATGGCTTGCACAACTTGAATAGTATTGTCCAATTTCTGAAACTCCGTCTTCATCTATGTCGCCAACTAAAAAAATATTTGAAGGATGGCAACAATAAGAATCCGTCTGAAGACGTGGCAGCGTTGTGTCAGTAAAATAATATGCTTGCCCATCAAAAGCCATTTCTCCATCTTGTTTACAATAATTTAATGGCTCTAATACAAAAACGGAATCCTTTGTCAGATTGTTTTTAACGTTGCCGATATAATGCAAGCCTTCAAATCCTTCTTTTATTTCTTTCTTGTCATAAAAGCGCCAATACGAGCCACAAGTAGCGTCTGAACCATACTTATTGAAATAATATTTGAGTACAGCTCGGTGTCCGTGCAGAACAGAGTCGCTAAAAAAAACATAGTCGGTAGCCTTTACTTTATTGGCGTCAAAGGTTGTGTCTGTGGTTTTATTAATCGGAGTCAAGGTAGTTATAAGTGCTGGAACCTTTTGGGTTTTGTCCTTACAAGAAACAAGAATCAAAGAGGTCAAAATTGTTAAAATAATTTTCAGCATTTAGGGACTTTTATTATGGCAGCCAACGAATCGGTATTTGCGATGGCAGCATATTACTGCGCAAAGACTTGTCCGAAAAAGTCAAGTGCCTTTCTCTCTATTTTCCAACTTGCCTTTTTAAATAGTCCGAACATGGATGTCTGTCGTTTAAATTTTTTTACTTCGAATTGTCTCTATCAAACACCCAAATATTATGATGATTCTTTGGGTTGCCGGTAAATACTTCGTCTGCAATAAATTCATTTTGGTTATTTCCAAATTTGTAGTTAACAATGTTTAAGAAATTCTTTCTCCATAGTGTTGCCAGCAGGTTATTTTCCTTCCATTCTAACTTTCCCTTAAATAACAATTTAACTCTTCTTGTTTTACCATCTGCTGTCATCTTAAAACTTATTTTCTTTTTCTTTTCTCCAAAAATGTGATATCTGGTAAGCTTTAATTTATCTCCCTCCTGCTTTATTATAAATACACTGCCCGTGAAACCTTTTGGTCGGGATTCCAATTTGCTTTTCTCTAAATTAAGTACCCAGGTGCCCGTATAGTTAGGCTTTTGAGCAAACGTGTGCGAAAGGGAAACAAAAAAAACAATAAGAGTCAGTACAATTTTCATTTTACAATTCATACAATAAGTGATTTAACATTATTTCAAATTTCTATTTTAAAAAGAACTGTCCCCGACATAGTTGTGTTTAATAAATCTGTCCATTGCCTACTTTCAGCCATTCTAATTTTAATCCTGTCTCCTGTTTTATTTTATTGAATTCACTGTCTGTCAGGTAGCTTATTACAAAAGCCTGTCCTTCCGGGAAAAAAGTTAGTCTGCCTTTCTTATTATATTTTCTACATAAGTCTTGAATTTTGTCAAATAAGTACCCGTCTGCCCAATCATCGTCAACCTTCAAATCCCATTTGTATTTGTCGCCTTCAAATTCAAAGGCAACCCATGCTATGCCGTCCTCATTGTCATTACAATAGTCTTTGATATTTTGAAAGTTCAAGTCGCCATTTGAAATGCGTTTCAGATTTTCCAGAATTCTAACATATGACCCTTCTCCTTCGATTGCTTCCAGGTCGAAATGCCAACAATTGTTTGAAAAGTTTAGATAAGGCTTGTCAGATGTTTGGTCTCCTAAAGAGATATATAATGCGTCAATTGGCCTGGAATGATATGCCAGCACGTCTTTCCAGCGATTGAAAATGTCGTCTTCCTGAATTTGCGGGTTTATGGAAAATCCAGCCTGCTTTAATTTATCCAGTGATGCTTTAAATGTCATTGTTGTGTCTTTTAGTTGAGTCTCTTTCGGATTTGATAAATGAGGGATATCACAACTTATACCAACAAGTAGTGTCAATAAAAAAATCACCCATGTAGTTCGGATGTTCATTAATGTTGTTGGCATTGCGAAGTCAAACAGGTTTTGCATCATGATATTATGGCGTACAACGTTCAAGGCTTGTGCAGTTGCTGAAGGCGGGAATTTCAGCACTATTGCTTAATAGAATTACAAATGTTCAATTACTTCCGTGTGCTCAATAAATATTGTCAAGCCTCGCTTTTGGCAATATCATGATATGGACAATTAAGGTGTGTCAGCAAGGTTACTATTAATATACATTAGTGATTATATAATTGCACACAACATTATATTTCCGCTATCACACGCTACTTTTAGCGGGGAACAAAGCACGGTTGTCACCGGGTAGCGCAAATACAACTCAGGTCAGTTTTAAATCATCCAACGGGCTAATTATTTTCAATAAGTCTCTAATAAAATCCGTTTTTTTTGCCCTCCCCTTACGTTTTCAGTGTATGGCTTCGCCACATCAGTCACAGCATCGCAACTAATCAAAGCCTTTGGAATATGATAAGCGTAGTGGATGGTAACCAATCCATAACCACCTCCTGACACCGAGATTACTAAAATTTGATGAATAACAAAAGGCATTTACTTCTTTTTTAACAGTTACGCGCAATGGAAGAATTCAGGTTTAACCCGGTAATCAGCCTGAAAAATTATATAACAGACGATATATAAATTTGATAATCATTAATTTATTTAGTTTTTCGAATTGGCACATGCGGAATTTCTTCGCCGGCAGCAGAGAAAGCGAACGAAGATGAATATAACTTTACTCAACTCAACAGGATAAGTATTACGCCGTAAACGAATTGGGATCATGCGGGCTCACTGGCCGGCCGGAAGGCCAGGAATAAGGGAAAAGTCCAACAGGAGTGCGATGGTAGTTCGACAGGAGTGCGTGCGATAGACCTACAGTATACTCACTGTAGCACCGGAGTGTTGGCGAATATATTACCTATTCGGAACGGACTGCACCCGGATTTTGCCCAGCCTAATCCGTTCTCAAACTCCTTACCGGGTTGGCCAACGCTGCTTTTATAGCCTGAAAACTCACCGTAATTAAAGTAATAAGTAAGGCGCCGATGCCTGTAGTTGCAAAAATCCACCATGATAACCCTGTATGATAACTATAATTCCGCAACCAATTATCCATAGCATAATAAGCGACAGGTGTTGCAATTATAAACGCAATAAAAACGAGCATTACAAAATCTTTGGATAACAATTGCCATAAATTGAAAACGGTAGCACCTAACACTTTTCGCACACCAATTTCTTTTACCCTTTGCTCTGCCACAAAAGACGCCATGCCAAACAGTCCAAGACATGAAATAAAAATGGCAAGCACTGCAAACACAGTAGCAAGGTTGCCAATGCGTTCTTCATTGCTGAATTTTTTCGCATAGGCTTCATCAACAAATTTGTAAGAAAAGGGAACAGCCGGTGAATATACTTTACAAATCTTTTCAATTTTTTTAAGCGCATCATGTGTGCTCATCTGCGGATTTGTTCTGATAATTAAATCATCAAAACCTTTGCGACCAATAAAAAAGACCGTTGGCTTAACGGCCTTGTATGGCGAGCCCATCACCATATCTTTCACCACTCCTATCACGATGTTTTCTTTGCGCCTGAATTGTATTATTTCGCCAAGGGGTTCTTTAAGGCCCATATATTTTACAGCAGCTTCATTCAGAATTACTGCTGAAGAATCTGTAAATAACCGGGCATCAAAATCTCTTCCTGCTTTAAACTGCCATCCTATTGTTTTACCATATTCAGACGTAACCCTTATGCTGCCAAAATCATAATTTTGAGAGGGATCTTTTTCTTTCCATTCAAGATCGTTGCGATTGTTATTGATGTCGTAAGTTGGACTTGATGCTCCTGCTATTGCAGTGACGGCACCGCTTTGGAGAAGATCTGTTTTTAATGTTTCAAAATGATCCGGCAGATCACTCGTTGTTACTGTTATATCAATCAGGCCATCACGGCTGTAACCAACAGGACGATCTTTTGCAAATTGAATTTGTTTAAAAACAACAACAGTACAAATGATCAGGACAACCGACACGGTAAATTGTACTACCACCAATGACTTGCGTGGAATTGTTGCCAGCCTGCCCGCTTTGAAAGTTCCCTTCAAAACTTTTACAGGTTTAAAAGACGATAAATATAGTGCCGGATAACTGCCGGCAATGAATCCTGTAAGCAATGTAAAACCAACACTTAACACCCAGAAGAGTGGATTGCTCCACGGCATGATGACATCTTTATCGGCAAGATTGTTAAAGAATGGAAGTGCAAGCCTCACCATAAAAAGAGAAAGTACAAAAGCACCTATCGCCATTAATATTGACTCGCAAAAAAACTGGCTTATCAATTGTAAACGTCGTGAACCAATCGACTTGCGTATCCCTACTTCTTTCGCTCTTTTTTCGCTACGTGCTGTACTCAGGTTCATAAAATTGATGCATGCAAGCAGCAGCACAAATATTCCAATAATTCCGAGCAGCCACACATATTCAATGGCACCTCCGTTATTAATACCATTCTTAAATGCTGCATATAAATGCCATTGGCTCATGGGCTGTAAAAACATTTCAGGTTTTAGTTTTGACGATGCAGGGTAGTTATCCCGTTTTATATTTTTTATCCTTTCTGAAACCCTCGCCATATTAGCATTATCTGATATCTGAACATACATGAAGAGTGAATTATCATTCCAGTCACTCGGGTCTCTTCCTATCCAGTCTTTGGCATTTACAAAAAAATTCCATGATGCAATAAAGGCAACATCATGCAATGTTGTATTCGCAGGAAGATCTTCATATACCCCTGATACATTAAATATTGCCTTATTATCCAGCTTTATTAGCTTATTCATAGGATCGGCATCACCAAACAATGCTTTTGCAACCGATGCAGAGATCATCATGGAAGAAGCATTTTCCAATCCTTTACGTGTTCCGCTACGCATGTTGAGCGTAAACATTTCGGGAGCTTCATCACCCATAAAATTTCCGGTGTATAAAATATTTTTATCTCCCGCACTCAGCACATGCGACTCTGTCCATGATGCCATTACGATATGCTTAAAATGCTCTCCATAATTTTTTCGTAATGCTGCATCAAGCGGTAATGGGATAGCGGCGCCGGTATGTATTGTATTATTATGCACATCATTTTCCATTACCTGTGCAATGCGATCGTAGTTCTGATGATATTTATCGAACGAAAGTTCATCCCATATCCATAAGCCAATCAGCAAAGCAACCGACATACCAACAGAGAGGCCCGCAATATTGATGAGCGAATGCATTCTGTTTTTACTAAGATTACGCCATGCGGTCTTGAGATAATTTTTAATCATTTTAGAACCGGAATTTTTATGATTAAATGATGTTGATTTAGGCCAGACGGGGCACACTTATTTCTCAGGCAAATGTAAGCTCAACGGTTGTGCCAATTACTAAAAGCCGCTATGGGAAAGGGTTTTAGAAACATCCGTTTCTTAAAAGTGTACGGAAGCGAACAGTTTATTGTACGAATCCGGGGCAAATCTTTATTTTCCGGATGACACCTTTTTCGCCGGGCGCACCGGCTACATGATAACAATCTTGTCTTGTTTAACGGAAATTTTGATACAGGGGATCCAGCCCATAGCACATCAAAACTACTCATATCTTATAATGCTTTCCCATCCCTTTGTCTTAGGGTCAATATTAATTTGAAGGGCTGGCTCAGGGATCATATTAAACACCTGCCTGTTTACGTTGGTTACCGAAAGCAGTCCTGAGTCATGTTGCAATGCCAGTTCAACAAACTGCAAAAATTCAGCAAGGTATTGTTCATCCGATCCGTCAGGTACCAGCAGGTTATTTTTATCCAGCCACAACAGTTGCAGCTCTTCGTAGGTTACCCAGTTCATTAACCCGTTGCAATAGTAATGCGTTGGAGCATAAAAATAACACGGTAATTGATATTTTCGCATTCAACTTTGCTATAATGAAATTCCTGAAGTTTTACATACCCACTCCTAATCCCTGGAAAATTCCTTCACGGTATACATCAAAAGTTGACTTTTCGTTTAATGCAAAGTCGTTTGCGTTAAACGGATTTGACTTTTCATTTAACGCAAAGTCGTTTGCGTTAAACGGATTTGACTTTTCGTTTAACGCAAAGTCGTTTGCGCTAAACGAAATTGACTTTCCGTTTAATTGAAAAAGACATGCTTTAATAGTAATGCGTTGATTTTCAGGCACAAATACTCCTATTGAGGAAACGGTTGCTGCAATGGCAGAGCTCGTAAAAGAAGGAAAGGTAAGGTACATTGGCTTATCGGAAGTGTCGTCTGAAACTATCCGGAAAGCGCACGCAGTGCACCCCATTACAGCAGTGCAAACCGAGTTCTCATTATTTGAAAGAAGTCTGGAAGAAGCGGGCATTAACAAAACTTTGCTTGAATCAGGTATTGGATTAGTTGCTTATTCGCCATTGGGCCGGGGATTTTTATCAGGTCGGTTTAAATCGCCTGATGACTTTCCAAAAGATGATTTCAGACGTACTTTGCCCAAATATCAGGGAGAACAGTTTTATAAAAATATTGAGCTTTTACAGCATATTGAAAATATGGCATCCAAAAAAGGCATTACAGGTACGCAGCTGGCACTGGCCTGGACTATTGCAAAAGGAGCGGTACCGATTCCCGGAACCAAAAGAATAAAATATTTGGAAGAAAATATTGCCGCAACAGAAGTGGAATTGTCTCAGGATGATTTGAACCAACTCGAAAACATTATTCCGCTGGGTACAAAAACAGGCAACCGCTACAATGATATTGGAATGCTTTATATTGATTAAAGTACCATTGCCGTCACTTGCAACAACTCTTTTTTGGCAGGAAAATCTTTTTGATAATATTCAATATTTTGCGCCACATCAGCATCTGTATTTATGGGTCAATCTTTTCTGACCCCAAAGTTACGGCAGTTTGGGCAACTATTTAATTCCTCAACCCAAATAAGAACCGGGTTGCTTTGAACTTTTTAATGAAATAGTACGCCAGCCCTGAACCTATTATAGTCGTTAGAACAATCAATATAAATTCAAAGAAGCCATTATCAACATATTTTATTATATAAAAACCGGCAACCACTATAATACTTTGGTGAATAATATACACCGGCAATACGCTTCTGTTCAATTCAGGTAATACTTTGTTACCAAAATTTAATTTACGTGAAAAAAGAGACACGAAATAAAGCGTCCAGCTGAAAGCAGACAAACCAATAGGAACAGATACCATGATATGATACCAATTGTATTTTGGATCAAAGGCAGCTTTTCTAAGCGGTGTAACCAACAGGCAGCCAATTAGCAGCAGGGAACTTAAAATCCCTAATATCAATAGTATGTTATTATTCTTCTTTACTACAGGAAGTAGTCGCGCATGTTCTTTAACCAAAATAAATCCATACACGAAAAAGAATGCATACGTGAAAAAATCTGCAACACTCGTATACTCCGGGAAAATGGGTTTTAGCAGAATTAATGTAATGATGATGGGTAAGGCAAAAAGCAAAATCAATTTCGGCCGTTTAGTGAGTTTTTGTATAAATGCTTCTGAAAGCCCTTTGGTATTAATACGTTTTAATAATGGAAACATTATTAAGGTCATAATAAATAAGTAGGGCAAATACCAAAGGTGAATACCAATTTCAATGATCCATAAAAAGAGGTCGAATTTTAAATCCTTGTCTATTATAGATTTTGGATAGTTGATCATGAAATCAACAAACGAAATGTTTGTTCCTGACTGAAGCGTTTGGTAGTAGTATTGACAAGGCACAATTACAATTGCTCCAAATACAAAAGGAACAATCAGCCTCAGGAAGCGGTCATAGAAAAAATGCTTACCTCTTGATCTTAATGCGAGCCAGGTGCCAACTCCGGAAACGAAAAAAATCAAATGCAATCGCCAGGTATGAAAGAAAACAGTAAATATATCGGCTACTATTGTTTTGTTATCACTGTTTAAAAGCCAATGAAAATTAGTAAAGGGTTGCCATGAATGAAACAATATTAATACGCCAAAAGCCGAAACACGTAGCCAGTCTAAATACCAGATTCTTTCATTAGGATGCATGTTTAGTTGGTTTATTGATACAATACGCACCTTGTATGTATCAGTTGCTTTACCCTTGTAAATTTCCTGACCGCATCAATATAGAAAATATATTTCAATTTATCCGCCGATACCAAAAAACGTTGCCCTTTGTCGTTATACATATGATTTTGTTTTCATACCACACCCCTACATCACCAGCTCAATCATGGCACTCAGCTCCTTTACGGCAGATTCGTCGGAGCCGGAGAAACCGGTAACACGAAAGCGGATATTGCCGTTCTTATCTACAATGAATTTAGTGGGGATTCCGGTTATGCCAAAACTTTCCACCACATTGTTATTGCCAGTTTGGGCATCTTTCAGATCCATTAATACCTGAAACGTATAGCCGTTATCAGCAATATATTTTTTGGCGGCTGTGGTAGCATCGCCCTCCCCTCTTTCCCAGGTATGAATGAACAGGAATTTTACATTGGGATTGTCTTTGTACTTATTCACCGCCATTTGCATGGCCGGAAAAGATTTTTTACAGGGTCCGCACCAGGTAGCCCAGAAATCAAGCACTACTACTTTTCCTTTCAGGCTTTCCATACTCACGGTATTGCCATCCACATCTTTCAACACAAACACCGGACAAGGCTTGCTGATCATCGTGCTCTTTAAATTGGCTATTACTTTTTGCGTAACATCATCTTCCACGTCTTTCATAAAGGCTTCATATGGTTTGGCGCCGGGGTTCAGTTTTTCGTAAAGCGATTTATGTATTTCCTTCAGTCTTTTTTCGGCATAGCCTGTTCTTACTATTTCATCGGCTTTTTCAAAGGCTTCTTTATCGCGGCCCAATGCCACCAAAATTTCAGCATAAGTTTGACTGATAAACGGAACACGGTCGCTACGATCGTTGAAAGCTTTTTGCACATACACGAGGGCGCTGTCGTATTGCTTTTGTTTAAACAAACCCGATGCGTACAAATTACAGTAGGTTCGGTATCCTATAGCCGCAAACTGGGCCCCTTCTTCTTTGGCACGTGTGGTTTTAAAAGCATAGGAATTTTCCATGGCTTTTTTATACAACCCGGTTGCCTCTTTTACATATCCGTTCTTTTCAAGTGCCATGCCAACACCGGCCCAGGCTTCACCGTTCCAGGCGGGCGTTAACCCTTTGTTGGCATACAACAATGCCTTCTTCACATTTTTTTCTTCGGCAAAGGCTTTGGCTACTGAATGGGCGGCATAGTCGTACAGTATTTTACTGTCTTCAAATTTTTTAACCGGATATTTCTTCAACCATATTTTATACGCAGCTTCTTTTTCAGCAGCAGTGGCTGCGTTGTATACGGTTTGCACATCTTCGAGACGCAAGGTCATGCCGCCGGGGAAACGTTGTTTGCTGGCAGCTACTACCGAATCGCTGGCAGCTTTCTTTTTTAATACAGCGAAAAGGTTCTGCACCAGCATCCAGTCTTTTTCGCGGGGACTTTTTAACAGGTCATATAATTTGCCTGTGACCAACTCTTTGTCGGCCGCCTTTCCTGAAGTAGCTAACCGGTAATAGTATTGATCGGTGGTGTCTTTGGCCGATTGCGCGTTGATTGCTGTATTGAATAAGGTTGTTGCCAGAACAGCAATTAATCGATAATTCATTTGATATGATTGAAATGGGTTATGGTAAAGAATTGTTACAAGTTACAGGTTTCATGTTACAGAGCCTTAATGTGTTGATTACCCTGAACCTTGTAGCCTGTAACTTGTAACCGCACTTTGCGGCTTTGCGACTTTGCGCGAAACAAAATAATGCTCAACGAACTCAATAGCCGTCGTTTTGAGACAAATTGGTATTCAGTAATCGTTGTGCATCGGGTATCGGATATAATACGGCCGTATTTTTCCAGGTACCGGGTTTTTGTCCGCCGATAACGGCAGCGGCCCTTCCGGTTCTTTTTAAATCGAGCCAGCGATGGCCCCATTCGCCAAACAACTCTATTTTTCTTTCCTGCTCAATGGCCAGCAACAGCTGGTCTTTGGTTAATGAAGAAGATAAAGCGGTTAAGCCTGCCCTTGTTCTTATTACATCAATATCGGCTTTTGCTTCGGTTAATTTATCCTGAAGCGCCCGTGCTTCAGCCCTTACAAGGTACAATTCGGCAAAACGCAAAGCTACACTGTATTCGTTGCCGGTGCCGGTTCGTACCTTGTACTTATTTACAAAGTAATAATTAACCGAGCTTATGGTTGTTACGCCCGTCCAGTTGGTTTTACGAAGATCGCCGGTTTCGAATGATTTGTATAAAGTATCATACATCGAATACGAAGGTATAACTCCGCTTACCGCCAGATAAGCTGTTCCGTATGAGGTTACGCCGGTAGTATTGGGTATTTGCCAGATGATTTCATTGCTGGTATTTACAAATACGCCGTTCAAATCGGTCACCAAACCATATACGCCGGAACCAATCACTTTGGTAGCTTCGGCTTCGGCATTCGCATTATCCTTATTATACAAATATACCCTGGCCAGTAAAGCGGTAGCCGCCCATTTATTGATGCGTGCGCGGAAGGTGCCGGCATATGCTTCGGGCAACAACGACTGCGCATCTTTCAGGTCAGTAACGATCTGCGCCCATACCTGCTGTGCAGATGTGCGCGATAGGTAAGCATTTTCAAGATCATTATTAGTTAACGGCATAGGCACAGCGCCATAAAAGTTCACCAGCTCAAAAAAGGTAAATGCCCGCAAAAATTTTGCTTCGCCCAACAACTGGCTTTTAACCGCCGGACTAAGAGTTTCGGAGGCGTATATGCCTGCAATAGCAAAATTTATGTTGCGCAGGTATTGATAACTGTAATACCACAAATAATTTTGATTGAGGTTATTGCTTATTGAAACCGTATTGGATTCAAACCCGTCAAAATCAGCCACGGAGGTATTGTACTGAATATCATCGGCCGACATACCCGGAAACATAGTATAGGGCACCAACAGGTTCGACATAGCGCTGCCGCTGTACAAACCCAGTACCGCGCTGGTTGCGGTTATATCATTGTTAAACACCTTCACATCTTCTACCTGGGTGGGCGGCGCCCCCAATTCAACAAACTTTTTACACGACGACAAAAGTAGTACAGCCGGTAAAAAAATTGAGCTCAAAAACGGTTGTAAAAATTTATGGTTACGCATACTTTCAATTCTTAAAATGAACAATTAATACCTAATGTAAGTGTCCGTAAAGGCGGCATTGCAGGAGCAATGGTGCCGGTACCAGGCCCACCGGGTCCGCCCGATACGCTTGTTTCTGTATCGTACAGGTATTTGGGTTTGGTAAACGTGTATAAATTCTGCCCCCTGAACGACAGCACACAACTGGTCATTTTAATGCGTTTAAGAATGCTTTGCGGCAAAACATACGACAGGCCGGCCGAACGTAGTTTCACAAACGACGTATTGCCCCACACTACATCGGAGCTGGTAAAATTATAATCCTGGCCATTTATTTTATAGGCAGGGAACAGGGCGTTGTCGCCTGATTTTTGCCAGTGATTCAAAACGGCCGTAGTTTGATTGATCATATTACCCACAGGATTGGTAGATGGGAACAGATCGGTTTTTCCCCTGCGATGATGAAACTGCAGCGCTGCATCGAGCTGAAAATTGCCGATCGTAACGGTATTTACCAGACCGCCGTAATAGGGATTGCCGGTGTACATAGCATACCGGTCACCCGTATATGTAATAGAGCCGTCGCCGCTTTTATCTTCATATTTCGCTGCACCGGTTGAAGGATCGACCCCCAGATAATGATACAGCTGCGTTACATTCGCCGGGTAACCGATCACATACGAGCTGGAATAAAATGAGTTTTCCAACCCGGGGTATTTAGCAACCTTATTGGTATAAAAAGTTATATTAAAAGATGTGCTCCATTCAATGAGCTTTGTTTTAATATTGGTCGATTTTAATTCCAGCTCCACTCCTTTATTTACAATAGTGGCCGGCACATTATCATACTTACTGCTTACGCCTGCCTGGGATGGTACGGCCACATAAACGATCTGGTTACCCGATCTGCTGTAATAATAATTGGCGGTAAACAATATTCTGTCGCGCATTAAGCCCACATCGAGCCCTGTTTCGTATTTGGTATTTGTTTCCCATTTTATATTGGTATTTTTTATAACAAGCTGCGGATTCAACGTAGCCTGCGAAAGCATGGGTGTTGAAGCATTGTACAACCCCAGCTGCAGATAGTTAGGTATCTGGTCATTGCCGGTAGCACCTACACTTGCCCTCAGCTTTCCGAAGCTCAGAAAAGAAAGATTGTTCCTGACAAACGGCTCTTCGGTAAAAACCCATGCTGCACCGGCCGAACCAAAATTACCAAAGCGGTTACCCGGCCCGAACCGTGAAGAGCCATCCCTTCTGAAATTCGCATTGAGAATGTATTTACCCTTCCAGTTATAATTCAAACGGCCAAAGGCTGCCACATACTTGTACTCAACAATGTTGTTATAGGCTATCTGGTAATTGCCGGCGCCTATCAATGTGCCCAGCAAGGCCTCGTTCGAATAATTGCTGGCATTTATATAATAGTTTTCTGAAGTATTGTGCTGCCAGCTGGCGCCTGCAAGGGCCATCAGCCTACCTTGTCCTAACTTTATCGTGTAATCGATAGTTGGTTCAATAATATAATTGCTGGCTTTATTATCCGAAAAGCTGGCGCTGCTGCTTCGCCCTGGATATTGTGATGATGACGGATTCGCCGTTTTCTGATCAAGGTCGGTTTTGGTATATCCCACCGTGGCTTTCAAATTCAGGTTTGGCAATATGGTGTAACGAAGCGACAGATCGCCTATGAGGTTATTGCCGGTGCTTTTATAGGTTTTAAGCAAATATGCCATGGGATTGGTAAAGGACGTGTGCCAGTATAAAGTACCATCCGGATTATATATTGGTAAATTAGGTGGCAGATTATACAGGCCTGCCAGATCGGTAGTAATAAGGTTCGATTTATCGTTTGAATAAGCAGCCGTTACACTGATATTAAATTTGCCATTGAAAGAAGTGTGATCGGCATTCAGGCGGGCCGACAATCTTTTATCGTCATTATCGCCCGGAAAAACGGTGCTTTCGCGATGATATCCTGTATTGAATAAAAAGCGGGTTTGCCCTGCCCCACCCGATACGGTAACCTGTGCATCGGTAGTATGAGCGGTACCCCCCATTAATAATTTTTGCCAGTCGGTGCTTTTGGTGGTGTCCCATACTTTCAGATCGGGTGCATTGGATGCATCGGGCGCAACGCCACTATTGGCAAAAGCTTCTTTGCGCATGGCAAGATATTGCTGCAGGTTCAGCATGGGCATAAAGCGTTGTACTTTGCCGATACCCTGATAAACACCGGCCTGTACTTCGGTTTTGCCAACCTTACCTTTTTTGGTAGTAATAAGCACCACGCCGTTGGCGGCACGCGAACCATAAATGGATGTAGCATCGGCATCTTTTAAGATATCGATGCGTTCAATATCGGCCGGATTGATCATACTAAACGGACTAATACCGCCGCTGGCACCGGATATGCCGTATGCATTGATATTATCCGAAGGTGGCTGCGCTCCGTTAAAATTGGTAAACGGAACACCGTCGATGATATATAACGGAATGGTTCCCTGCCCCAATGATCCCTGCCCCCTGATCTGCACCTGAACCCCACTACCGGGCAAACCATTATTTTGGGTAACTACGGCGCCGGCTATACGCCCCGGAAGCGCAGCCAGCGGATTGGCCACCGGTTGTTTTTGTATTTCTTCGCCTGTAATAGAACTCACCGAACCGGTGCTTTTTCTGAGTGTAGTGGTTCCGTAAGCGATCACAACCAGTTCATCGAGCTGTGATTTGCTGCGATTCAACATTATGTTTACAGCGGCTGATGAACCCTGCGCGTCATTTGTGTATCTGATAATAATATCGGGTGTTATGTTCAGCTCCTTTGATTCGTATCCTACATAACTAACCACCAATACGTCGCCTGCCGATATTGGCAATGAGAAAATACCTTTGTTATTGGTTACCGTTCTTTCTCTGGTATTTTTATTGATAACCGTGGCGCCGGCCAGCGGACTTCCATCTTCATCAAAAACACCGCCCTTTACAGGCGTTCCCTGCCGGTTTTCAATAGCCGCACGACTGATCACAGGCACCTGCGGCGAAGGCTTTGGTTTTATAATAATGTACTTATTGTCTTCAATGGTAAAGGTGATTGCCTGGTTGCGAAAGCACATAGCCAGCACATCGGCGAGTGGAGCGTTGCTGACCTGCAGATCAACGGGACTGGTTTTATCGAGCATTGATTTTCCGTAAATGAAAACAAAGCCGGTTTGTTTTTCAATGGCTTTGAATATCTGCACCAGTGGCGCATTTTTTACCCGCAGGGTTATGCTTTGCGAAAGCCCCCGGGCACTTAGCTGTAAACAGCCAATGGTTAAGAATATCATCATCAGTTTCATCACGCGCAATATTTTTTTCCCCGTTTGCCGATGAGATTGACTTACTGATGTACCAATCAACCGCATCGTAAAAATTGTTCTGGTCATGAACCGTTGCCTCACACAGGCCGAACGGTTGAAAAGCAGTCCGCCGTCTGATTCAACGTTCCGGCGAACAAACCCGCCTTCGCTGAAGGTACAGCGGGTGAAAGCAGTTTTTTGCATACTTTTGGTTAGTTTGGGTGAATAGATAACCATTCCCGATCACAATCGGGAAAATGGTAGTCGTCGCTGACTATTTATTATTAAAAACTCAAACGGTTCCGGATAACACCGGAACAAAGCCAGGGATGTTCGCACCATCTCTGGCTTTTTAATTCAAGGCACAGGAATTAAGGCACAAGTTCCAGGGTACAAGGCACAAGGCTTCAGATTCGGTTTTTCATTACTAAGTTTTTCTTCCTGTGATTTACAAGGTCCCTATAACTTGTACTTCGTTTCCTGTTTGCTGGTTCTTGTGCCTTGTACCTTGTGCCTTGATTCTTCATAGTTTCATGGCAATACAATAATCTTTTTACCTTCTATTTTGAAATGTACCTGCTCGGTCAATTCAAGCAGGTGCAATACTTTCGATACCGGCACACTGCGGGGAATGGTGGCGTTGAACTTTTCATTCACCATACTTTTTTCATAGTTGATCTGCACATCGTACCAGCGGCTGACCTGGCGCATGATCGTTTGTATATCCTGATCGCGGAATATAAACATACCATTCGTCCACGCTACTGTTTCGTCTGTATCTACATCTTTTACTTCGATAGGGGCCTCCCCCCGGCCCCCTCCGGTGGAGGGGGAGATGGCAACCTGCTGACCTGGTTTTAATATTACCGATTGCTCATTGCCCATTGACGATTGACTATTCATCACTTTCACCTTTCCTTCTAGTAGGGTTGTTTTTATAGCTTTTTCATCATCGTATGAGTTGATATTAAAATGAGTGCCTAATACTTCAACGGAGCCCCGACGGCCTCCCCCGGTGGGTGAGGAGATGTCAACAACAAAAGTTTTTTTATGCCCTCTCTCATCAAACACCTTATTCACTTCAAAATAAGCTTCGCCTGTTATCTCAACCTTTCTTTCATTACCAGTAAATGCAGTTGGGTAACGAATAGAAGAAGCCGCATTTAACCACACTTTACTTCCATCAGGAAGCGTTAGTTTGTACTGCCCGCCTTTGGGAGTTGATAAAACATTATAAGCAATATCTTCTGACCTCTTACTTCCGACTTCAGACTTCTGATCACGTTCATACCTCACACTCCCCTGCTCCTGCAAAATCCTGACACTGCCCTCATTCACCAGCATGCCATTTGCGGCACTGTCGAGTACGATCTGCTGTCCGCCGGCCAGTGTAAGAATGGCTTTGTTACCACCCGGCTGCACATCGTTTTTATAGGGTACGGATGTTACTGTTTTTGTATTCTTATCATTTTTACTGATCAGATAAAAAGCCACGCATCCTGCAACTGTTAAAAATACCGCTGCCGCTATCCAGGCCAGGCGACGGTAAATGGGTCCATGTAACCGATGCGAAACCACCGGAGCTATTTTATCAACCGCCACCACCTGCTGCAGGGAGGTGCGCAATTTGTCGGCGTCAACGGGTACTGCATGGGCCGATTCGGCTTCGAGCATGGCGGTAAGCACTTCCGTTAATTCATTTTCGTGCCGTGCACCGGTAAGCTGCAACAGCTGATCCTGCTGGGCCGATGTAAGCTCACCTTTTATATATTGTTCAATTAAATATTTAATGGATTCTGTTTGCATGTAAGTGTTTTTACCAGCTCCCCATGGCTATAGATGCAGCTGCGGGAAGAACGTACTATTGAAATATTAAAAAATGTCAAAAAAACAGTAAAAGGAGGTATAGCAGGCTAATTACATGGCCCGAAGCAGCGAGGTGGCTGCGTATTTCCTTCAATGCGGTAACCAGTACATTTTTTACCGTAGCCACCGATAACGAAAGTTCGTCGGCAATCTGCGCCGGTTTTAACCCCTGCTCGCGGCTCATACGGTAAATTCGCTGTCGCTGTGGCGGCATATTGCTGATTGCCTGGGCCACCAGCCGGGTCATTTCGGCCAGTTGCGTACTATCGAGAGGAGTATGGCCCACCTGTGCCGCTTCATGTTGTTGCAGCCCGGCTATTCTTCTGCGATCGTTCAGGTCTTTTCTGATTGCCTGCAGGCACTGGCGCGAGGCGATGGTGAATATCCAGCCATGCACATTACTTATTCCGGGAAGCTGGTCCCTGCTGAGCCATATGCGCATGAAGGTTTCCTGCAGCATCTCTTCAGTTTTGTCTGCAGAACGGGTGAGCTTATAAATAAAAGGGCGCAGTAGCGGATAATACCGGTTGAAGAGGCTGGCAAATGCTGCTTCATCACCGTCTGCAATCCGCCGGCACAACTCTATATCCATGACAATACAGCAGTTCGGTTTACAAAAAAAATTAATCAGTAGCAGGTTCCGGCTAAGCCGAAACAACATTCATTCGAAGGATCAGGCGCAGGATGGTTTTTGATACGTGCGTTGCAAATTTAAGCTTTCCGCCTATTTACTAAATGGTATCCTATCTTTAAGGTATTAAAAACCATCCATGAAATATTTTTTCTTTTTTTCGCTGTTTGCCTTCGCCGCGCAAAGCGGTGTATCACAAATGACCATTCTGCAACATGTAAACGTTATTGATGGCACCGGGCATCCGGTAAAGGCCAATCAATATGTGGTGATTACAGGTGATAAAATCACTTATATTGGTTACCAGCTCAACAATTACAAGGCCGCCGATGCGATCCGGATCGACATGACGGGTAAATACATCATGCCCACCATCATCAATACCCACGGACATCTGGGCAATCTGAAAGACACAATTTCATCGCCAGCCAATTATACAGCAGCCAATGTACGGAACCAGTTGCTACGTTATGAGCAATACGGTGTGGCAGCCATTTTATCAATGGGCACTGAACAACCCATCGGCATTGAGCTGCGTGATTCGTCGCGCCAGGGGCTGATACCCGGCGCTACCATGTATTCGGCCCTTTATGGGTTTGGTGTGAAAAACGGATTGCCGCCGGGCATGCCAAAGATATATCGTCCTGAAACAGCCGAAGAAGCAGTGAATTTTGTTCGTGAGCTGGCACCTATGAAACCAGACGTTATCAAAATGTGGGTAGATGATTTCTGGGGGCAGTTTCCCACGATGAAAGAAGAAGTATACACGGCCATTATCAGTGAAGCGCATAAACAGGGTATTCGCGTGGCATCGCATGTTTATCACATTGCCGATGCCCGTAAGCTGGTAAACGCCGGGGTTGATATTTTCGCGCACAGCATCCGCGACTCGATGCTGGATGATGCACTGATAGCCACTATCAAAAAAAAGCGCATCGTTTATATTCCTACGCTTTCGCTCGATGAATTTGCCTTCATTTACCAGCAGGATGCGCCATGGATAAACGATCCGTTTTTTCAGGCTGCTCTGGAACCGGGTGTATTGAATATGATCACCAATCCGGCTTATAAAGAAAAACTGAGCAAAAACCCGGTAGCCCGGCAGGAAGCGGTTGCTTTGCAAACCGCTTTAACCAACCTGTATAAATTATATAAAGCAGGTATATTGATTGCGCTGGGCACCGATTCGGGCGCCAATCCTGTTCGCGTGCAGGGCTTTTCGGAACATATGGAAATGGAATTGCTTGTAAAAGCAGGGCTCACGCCGCTTGAAGCCATCACCATAGCCACCCAAAACGGAGCAAAACTTTTGCGCATAAGCGGTGAAACCGGCACCCTTGAACCGGAAAAGAAAGCCGATTTTATTGTGCTCGATAAAAACCCGGCCGACAATATTCTAAATACAAGAACCATCAGCGCCGTGTGGCGCAACGGGATTAAGGTGAGTGATGGGCCGCTCAATAAGCAATAGGCAACCCTTCGCTTCGCTCAGGGCCAATAGACGATGTTTCTCGCAAAGGCGCTAAGGCGCAAAGCCTTTTCTTAGCGTTCTTAAAGATCGCGAAGCGATCATTTTTGCGCCTTGGCGCCTTTGCGAGACATTATTATACCTACTCGCTATTCTTCATAATAATTAAATTAGCGATCAGCCCCGTCCAGCCGGTCTGGTGCGAAGCGCCGAGACCTTTGCCGTTGTCGCCATGAAAATATTCATGAAACAATATGTAATCTTTGAAATGAGGATCGTGTTGTAGTTTATCATTATCACCAAATACGGCCCGTTTACCCTGTTCGTCTCTTTTAAAGATGCGCAGCAACCGGCAGGCAATTTCGTTGCCAATCTGCCTGAGCGTGAGGTAATGACCTGAAGCAGTAGGATATTCTACTTTAAAATCGTCGCTGTAATAAAAATGATATTTGCGCAGACTTTCTATTAATAAGAAGTTCATAGGCATCCACACAGGACCACGCCAGTTGCTGTTGCCGCCGTACATACCACTATCACTGTCGCCGGGCACATAAGGCACCGACCAGGTGGTGCCGTTTGTATGAACGGTATAAGGTTGCTTCTCATATCGTTTTGATAACGACCGGATGCCATAATCACTTAAAAACTCAGTTTCGTCGAGCATATGGCCTAACAGCCGCTTCATGCGATGGCCGCCCAGCAAGCCGAGCAGGTGCGTATCACCTGTTCCTTCTTCATACCAGCGCGATACGAGCATGGCCAGGTCGGGCCGGTGGCGAAGGAACCAACTCATACGCTCGGCAAAAACAGGATTGTTATCGAGTGTTTCCCTGGTGATAACTTCTACTGCAAACAACGGTATCAGTCCTACCATACTTTTTACCTTCAGCTTCACGATCTTGTTTTCATTCACTTTTATCTGGTCGTAAAAGAACTCATCTTCCTCATCCCATAAGCCGGTATTATTTTTACCCATACTGGCCATGGCGCCGGCTATATACAAAAAGTGTTCAAAAAACTTGATGGCCATTCCCGTATAGGCCTTATTGTAAGTTGCCAGCTCCAACGAAATGTGCAGCATGTTCAACGCATACATCGCCATCCAGCTGGTGGCATCGGCCTGCTCGGCCACTACACCCTGCGGCAGCGGCGCGCTGCGGTCAAATACACCGATATTATCCAACCCCAGAAAGCCACCTTCGAAAATATTATTGCCTTCTTCGTCTTTTCGGTTCACCCACCAGGTAAAATTGATGAGCAGCTTATGAAACAACGATTCAAGGAACGCATAATCCTTTACGCCCTTTACTTTGGCATCGAGCCTGAATATTCTGAACACCGCACCGGCATGTATGGGAGGATTGGCATCACCCAGCGACCACTCATAGGCCGGCAACATACCCGATGGATGCATATACCATTCTTCGGTTAATAGTAGCAGTTGCTGTTTGGCAAAGTCAGGATCTACCATGCCGATGGTAACACAATGAAAGCCGAGGTCCCAGGCAGCATACCAGGGAAACTCCCATTTATCGGGCACTGAAATTATGTGTTCATTGTTCAGTTGTTTCCAGTCGGCATTACGGCCTTTTAGCCGTTGATCGGGTGGCGGCGGCATGGCAGGATCGCCATCGAGCCATTGTTGTACTTTATACGAATAGAATTGTTTATTCCACAACATGCCCGATATGGCCTGGCGGTGAATACGTTTTTCATCTTCATCGCTGATCACCTGTTGCAAATCTTCATAAAATACATCGGCCTCAGTGATCCGTTGCGCAAACATGGCATCAAAATCATCGAACGCATTGCCTGTTTTTTTATCACATAACCGCATACGGATGGTATGCGAACCACCAGCCGGAATATCAATGAGGTAATTGACGGCCGCTTTGGTGCCCTTCATATCGGGATTAACCGATTTTTTTCCATGAATGATATGATCAACGATGCCGTCTTTTGGGTAAGGCTGGTTGTTATCGAAATTGAATAACCGGCGGGTATTGGTTTCGTTGTCGCAAAACAGCATATTACCCTCTCCTTCAAAGTACAAATGGGTTACAGCCATCTTATCATACGTGATACCGATGGTATCATCTGCCAGCTTATTTAAGATGGGTTTGTAATCGTGGCGGCCCCAGCTCCAGGTATTTCGAAACCATACGGTGGGCAGCACATGCAAACTGGCATCTTCATTTGCGCGGTTATGAATGGTAATTTTTATAAGAACATCATCGGGCGTGGCCTTTGCGTATTCAACAAAAACATCAAAATATTTATCGTCGTTGAAAATGCCGGTATCTATCAGTTCAAACTCAGGCTGCTGTTTGTTACGGCGGGCATTTTCCTGTATCAGCCATTCGTACGGAAATTCCTGCTGCGGGTATTTGTACAGCATTTTCATATACGAATGGGTAGGCGTTGCATCGAGATAATAATACAACTCCTTCACATCTTCGCCATGGTTGCCCTGCTGATTGTTGAGGCCAAAGAAACGCTCTTTTACACAGGCATCGCGTTTATTCCACAAAGCCAGCGCAAAGCACAGCTGTTGTTTATCATCGCTGATACCGGCAATCCCTTCTTCGCCCCAGCGCCAGGCTTTGCTGCGCGCCATATCGTGGGTGGTATAATTCCAGGCATCGCCATTAGCGCTGTAATCTTCGCGTACCGTGCCCCATTGCCGGTCACTCACATAGGAGCCCCATCTTTTCCATTCCGGATATTGTAAACGTTCCTGTTCTGCATTCATGTAAATGAAAAATGTTGAATTAAAAATCAGAAATAAAAAAGTAAATACAAATTCTTCATAAATGTAACCTTTTAAGAAATGAAAAATGTTAAATGAAAAATCAGAAATAACAAAGTGAATACAACTTTTTCATTTCTCATTCTTTATTTCTTATTTCTAATTCTTTCCTACATTCGTAGAACCATTATACGCCTCCTGCCTATGCCGGAAAACAAGTATGCTGCTAACCCCAAACCGACCAACAGCATGGAACAGGCCGTTGGCAGCTTATAAGGGCGAATTAAATTTATTGATCAATTCTTCTTTATATGTCAACCCTATGGGGATAGTGGTGGCATCAACCATTACCTGGTTGCCTTCGATATAGCGAATTGATTTAACTGATACGATAAATGATTTATGAACTCTTATAAAAAGATGGGGTGGTAATCCGGCTTCTATATTCCTGAGTGTTTCATTGGTAATGATCACTTTGCCCTGTTTGCTAAACACCTTAACATAATCGCCGGTTGAATTAAAATAACTGATGTCATCAAAGTTTAACTTGTATAATTTTTTATCGGCCCTGATAACAATGAAGTCTTGCTGAGGCGTTTGTTTGGCAGCTGCGGCAGCTGTTGCCGTTTCCATTTTATCACGCACCTTATTAACGGCCTTCACAAATCGCTCAAAGGAAAATGGTTTTACCAGATAATCAATGGCATCCAGATCAAATCCATCAATAGCATATTCGGGATAAGCGGTTGTAAAAATGATTGCAGGCGGCGAAGGTAGGGACTTTACCATTTTGATGCCCGATAGCACCGGCATATTAATATCGAGAAACAGTAACTGAATATCATATTGCTTCAAAGCCTCCATCGCTTCAATGGCATTGTTACAACTTTTTACCAGCTCAATTACGGGGTAATCTTTTATATAGGTTTCAATCACCTCCTGCGACAGCGGCTCATCGTCTACTATTAAAGATTTTATTTTCATGACAGAAAGTTTTATTTGTAATTGTATTCACAACAGGTTTAACTGCAGCTCAACCACATATTTCTTTTCATTCTCCTGTATCTTTAACTTATGTTTTTCAGGATACAGCAGATCAAGCCTTCTTTTCACATTCTCCAGCCCCAGGCCATTACCACCTTCTTTTTCTACATCATCCACAACCCCTTTGCTGTTTTCGATAAACAAATGCAGGCTGGTATTATTTACATGCAATTTTATATTTACCCAGGCATCGTGCAGTCCGGCCTTTATCCCATGCTTAAAACTGTTTTCAATAAAAACAATGAATATAAGCGGGGCCACCTGCTGATCGTTGATGTTACCCGATACTTCATAAACAATGGAAGCTTTATCCCGTATGCGCAGCCTTTGTAAATCTATATAATTATCGATATAGTTTATTTCTTTTTTTAATAGCACCAGGTCTCCGGCCGACTCATAAATCATATAACGCATTACTTCACTCAGTTTGAGTATTGTTTGTGGTGCGAGGGGATCCTGTTTTAGCGTTAGAGAATAGATATTATTAAGGCTGTTGAACAAAAAGTGGGGATTGATCTGTGACTTCAGAAATAACAATTCGGTAGCGGCTTTTTCTTTCTCAAGGCGAATCATGGCATTTTTCGACTCCTGTAACCTGAACCATGCCTTTGACAATTTCAACAATGACGTTAAGCCCAAATAAACAAATCCAAATTGTACCAGTTGCCAAAAACTAAAGTTGGCTACGAAAAAATAATCGGGAAGCAAATAATCAATGGCATAGTTAAATATAAATATGTTCACCCGGGCGGTTATAGCCAGCAATACAGCAAACAATAATGCGTACTGCCAGTATCTTTTTTTGCCAAGAAAACGCGGAATCAGAAAATACAAATTGGTATACACACCCAAAATAATGGTGAAATGAAATACGGCCGTATATATGTAATCTATTTTCTCAATATTATTGGTAATAGAAAACGAATGAATGAGGTAATAGTACGACACAGCCCAAAACAGGATATGTTGCAACATCCTGTTTTGAATAATATTACCTGATATTTTTTTTATTGCTCCCATTCATTATTTGGTTTTGATCATTACCACCGGATCAGCATATAGCTCTTTTTTGTTGGCATATTTCTTAACAAATTGCTGCAGTTCTTCTGTGGAGGCTGTAATTACTTTATAATATTCGAAGGATTCGTGTTTTAGCCTGATGTTATTTTGGTCCATTATTTTGTAAAGGAATTCTGAGTCAAAGAAATACAACTCGAATTTATTATCATATATCTTAACCTTTGCATAGGTGTGAACAGGCACGAAATGATCTTCATAAAAACTATTCTTTGCATGCATGTCATCAGGAAACAGATCTAAAAACAAATCGTCTCCCAGTTTTGTCAAATTGGCTTCAAATTGCCTGGTCTCCCCTTTCTCGGTATAAGTGAGCAGGTAGGTGTTTTTATTAATGAATTGTTTCTTAAAATTTTCCTTTTCTGCTCTTTCGGCCTTGTTCGTATAAGGCGCCATCTCATGCTCCATCAGGTTTTCTATTTTCCATATAGGGTCTTTACCACTTTCCCCCCAGGAACCGAGCAGCCTTTTATCAAACACAAGGTCATCCTTCGAATACAAAGGATGCAGAGAATAAACGCATCCCTGCAAAAGAACACCCGCAATTAAGGTAAATAAAAAAATAGTTCTCGTTTTCATTTTAATAAAGTTTAGGTAAATAATATTGCAGGAGTAAAATAAAAGCGGAACGAACAGGTAGTAAAATAAATACGATCAACATCAGATATCAGGGGGTAAAACCGGTTTTGAGGGGAGAACCCGCTACAACTTACAGCTAAACGTAAGTAAAAACGTAGAGCCTAATTGGCTGAAGTGCGAACCGTCGTAGGTAACAATGCCGTAACGGCCGTTGAAGGTTACCGCATTGATATTTCTTTTAACATTAACCGGGTCATTTAACACGGCCTGTCCTTCGCTGTTCAGCGCTTTTAATGAATATTGCGGCAATATGTTGAACAGGTTGTTCACGGTTATTGAAGTGGTTAACCATTGCGTAAACTGGTAACCCAAATTAACATCGGTAACAACCTTCGGATTAAAAACCAGTTTGATATTTTTATCGAGTCCTTCGCTGCGAAAAGTAGCCGGACCAAACAAGGTATTGTTCACACTCACATTCCATTTGTACAGCAACAGGTCGGCCCCTGCAATCGCTTTGTACTTTGGCCGGCTGGTAAGCAACAAAGCTTCCTGCATATAATCAAATATAGCCTGCCCCGCATCGGCAATTAGTTTAGGGTTGCTTACAACGCCTTTCAATTTATTATCGATGGTGTAATTACCGGCAACATTCACCGTGAGGCGGCCGGCCGGCGCCAGTGGTATATTCTTCCAGGTGGCAACCAAATCGAGCCCCTGCGTATTGGTGCAGATGCCATTGGTAAAAAAACTAACGCCAATGATCCCATTGGCGCTAAGTACATTATCTAACTGTGTATTTCCGTCGGCTGTATGTGCAATATTAGAGCTGAGAATAATTCGGTTGCGGATATCGATATTGTAATAATCGAGGGTCAAACTAAAGCCGGCAGATGGTCGCCATCCAAAACCGGCGGTGAAGTTCAGCGAGCGTTCGGGCTTCAGTGCAGGTACGCCTAACAATTGCGCCTGAATGCTTTTGTTATTTACCACGCCTTTGGTTTGAACGCCCATGCCGGGGGTAAATATCTGCTGTGATATCTGCAGATTTACCTGGTGCAAACCCGGTGCGCGAAATCCGGTCGATAAAGAGGAACGCAGGGTAATTTTATCTGCCGCCAGTTTTTTTCTTCCGCTCACCTTCCAAACAAAAGCGCTTCCGAAATCATTGTAATACTCCTGACGCGCAGTTGCATTGAGCAATACTGATTTTGAAACATCATAGCTTACATCGAAGTAACCACCGATATTAAAACGAGTGGCCTTCATGGCATTGGCCTGCGATATGCCTGAAAAAGAAACAGGACCATCCCCTGTGTAAGAAGCCCTGTCGCCTGCTATAATGGTAAATGTTTCGTTTCGAAATTCTGTACCAAAACCAACCGATAACTTATCATTCACGGTATGCGTGATATCGATATTGCCTACGAGGTGATGAAACCCATAACCACCGGGCCGAAAAGCAGTAGGACTTTGCGCTCCCATCGAAGGGTTCCAGGTATTATCTACCGAATACAATTGCTGATTGCCTCCTGCGGTAGCGCTTACATCGGTATTCCAGTTGTTCTTTTCATATTTAAAACCAATCGTGGCATTATAGTCGTTTAAGTCGCCTGCGAAGGTGGGGCCGTATCCAAGGTATTCCGAAGTAGTATCGTGCAACAGGTTATAGGGGTCCTGCTTCCAGTAGGCCGTTCTAAAATTGGCATAGCTTTGAATGTTCTTGTACACATAAGCTGCATTCGCATAAAACAGGCTGTTGTCGTTTAACGGAATGCCTGCATTTACCAGAAATTTCGCGGCCGTAATGGCGGGTGTTCCATTTATATTCCTTGCATCGGGAAAACGCGCCAGGAACGCCTTTGCTTTTTCCATACCGGCGGCTGTGCCATCTCCCAGATCGATAAAATCCTGCTCTGCATCTACTTTGCCGGGGCGATTGGTCCTGTTTTCTTTCTGAAAGTTTACCGTATAGTTCACATATCCTTTGGTACCGAGATTAACACCGCTGTTGATGCTGGTGCTTAGCGAAAATCCATCGCCCTTATGCGTAATACCGCTGCTGAGCTTGAAACCGGTATATTCAAAACGGTCTTTCAGAATAATGTTCATCACACCGGCAATAGCATCTGAACCATATTGGGCCGAAGCGCCGTCGCGCAGAATCTCTACCCGTTTAATGGCATCCATCGGTATGGCGCTCAAATCGGTTTCGGTTTCGCCGCGCCCCGGTGAGGTTTGTATATATACCAGCGAACCGGGGTTCTTGCGTTTACCATTTATTAAAATAAGTGTGCGACTCGGCCCCAAATTCCTGATCTCGTAGGGATCAGATAATGAAGTAGCATCATGCACAGGCATATTCACTGTATTAAAAGAAGGTGCCCGAAACTGAAGCGCCTTATCGAATGATAACTGTCCGGTTGATTGCAGGTCGGCCCCGTTTATATTATCAACAGGTAAAGAAGTAGTGGTAAAGGTTCGTTGTGAAGCGCGACTGCCCACTGCTACCACCACCCCACTTAAATCAGTAACCGCATTATTAAGCGTTACATCTTTTATGGCATCGGCATGCTGCATATTGATGCTGGTAATATAACTGTTATATCCTACGCTGCTGAAATAAATTTTATGTGTTCCTTCATCGAGAAGCAACCGGTAATTACCGCCGGCATCTGTAACCGTTCCTTTAAATACGCCTAATATGATTACCGATACCCCCTGCACCGGTTCATTTCGTTCATTGCGCACCGTTCCTTTTAACAGGTTCAGCTTTTTAACTATGCCGGTTGTTTTTTTATCTGAAGGTTCTACCGGCATGCCTGTTGCTTCGGATATGACGATTTGTGTTGAAGATACTTTTTTGAAGGTGAGCCCCAGCGGCGTTAACAAGGCGTGCAAAGCGGTGTCGGCATTATTACCCTCAACTGTTTTGGGCGGCGCCATTTTATTTTCGACCAGGTTTTCGCGGTAAAGGATGCTCAACCGGTATTTTTTTTCAAGCGAAACCAATACATCCCTTAAGGGAAGACTGCTGTCCTGTTCGGTGGTTTTATTCTTTTTATCAGATGGCGCAACAATTTGCCCATGCACAGTGGCCACTGTGCACGCCAACACAATCAATACAATAAACCATTTACGAGACAGGTTTTGACTCATAAGCTCATAGCAGTTTCCTTGTTGGCCCGGATTCTTTAATATTCCGCCTTCGGCGGAATGAATACAATTTGCCACAGATTAACACAGATAAGTTTCGGTTCTCACTTCAAAACTAATAGCAGTCATTCATTTATGCCTGAGTATATAGAATTGAAAAGAACAACCAACACTTCAAAAAATAAACCTTGCATTTCATCTGTGTTCATCTGTGGCAACCCTTACCCGCCGAAGGCGGGATGGTATCTATTCTATAACAACATTATTTCCATTTTTTGTAACCGATGCATTCAGCAATTCGCTCAACACTTTAAACATTACCTGTTCGTTTTGTAATTCAAGCGTTCCCGAAATGGGTTGTTCGGCCAGGTCGGATTTACGAATGATGAAATCGTATCCGAAATATTCTTTCAGGGTTTCACATACTTCGCGGGCCGGTGTTTTTTCGAAACGGTACCGGTGTTCCATCCAGGAAGTATATAAAACCGGATCGGCAACACTGGTAATTATTTTTCCCGGTGTTGCATTGTAAAGGCAATAATCGTTAGGCTGCATGATGGCTTGTGCATGACCGGCAGGAACACTGAACCTTACTTTTCCCTGACGCAGCATTACGCCGGTGATATTGTTGATGCTTTTTACATTGAACTCGGTACCCAACACTTCTATGGCTGCATCACCTGCATGAACTGTAAAATGCTGCGCTTCGCCGGCTTTATCGATGTGACGTACTTTGAAAAAAGCCTCTCCTGTTATCCAAACTTCCCGCTCACCCGCATTCCAGTTTCCGTGATAGCGGATGGTTGAATTGGCATTCAGTACTACTTCTGAACTATCAGGCAACCATACTGTTTTAATAGCTGCATACGGTGTAGAAATAGTATTCCATGAAGGCTTTACATAATAAAACAGGGCTATTGCCCCGAGCAACAATCCGGCAATTACAGCCGCTGCCTTTAACCAAACAGGGAATGCGGTAGCTGCTTTTAATTTTGCAGGTTGTTGTGTAGCAATTGTTTGATCGATCCTTTTCTTCAGATCGATATAAAAATTTTCCCCTACCGGTTCCTTTTTAAAATCAAAAGAGCGGATGATGTCTATCGCCTTTTGTGCCGCCTCTTTTTTCACCGGATTTGCATTCATCCATTCATTCCATTCCCTGGCGCCTTTACCTTCCGGGTCCAATACCCAATTAATGAACGATTCATCCCGAAGAAAATCTTCGGTTTGATACAACGCATACTTATCCATTCAAGTTATAAGTTATATGTTCTAAGTTATAAGTTCTCATAAGTTCTAAGTTATAAGTTTTAAGTTGGTAAAACTATACGTAGGCAATTAGCCTTCATGTATTACTTATAACTTAATACTTATTACTTACTTATCTCCAGTTCCACAGTACAATGCTCCACATTTCTCCATCGGGGGCCTCGTATTCGTGAATGGTTTCAAAACCAATTCTTTTATGTGCATTGAGCGAACGCTGGTTCCTGGTGGCAATTTCTGTTATGGCAAAGTCGTATTTGGTTTCAAAAAAATCTCTATACGTTGCGTAACAGGCATCCAGAATGCCCTTTCCGCGATAATCTTCCGCCACACAAACCTGGCCTACCACGATGTACCGGTAGGACGATATTTTTTTATTTCGGAACTCAATCTGTTCAAACATATCGAACATCGGCACCAGCACGGGAATATCTGATTTTGAGCAAAGTGTCATAGCCAGTAAATAAGCGATCACCCGGTCGTTGTATTTGGCAATAACATGCTCTTCGATATCGTTCATTTTTTTCAGATCGGTAAAGCTGTGCGATACGGTCACAAATCCCTGCGATGAAATCTGCTCCCGGGTTAAGTTCATCGCCAGGTTTCTTTTCTGAAGCTCCAGTATTTGCTTCAGGTCGTTGTCGGTTTTCGATGTTGTATATGTTATCATAGTTTATGGTTTGAGGTTTTTTGTTTATAGTTGAACCCGCGATTTGAAATTTCCCGATTACTTTTTGACTTTATTCTACTGGTACAATTCCTGCGCAGCAACCAAAAACCATAAACCTCAAACCATAAACAAAAAACTAAAATTTAAAATTCAGCGATGCAAGGAAAGTTGTTCCCATCTGGCTGAAATGCGAACCGTCGTACGTTACCATGCTGTAACGGCCGTTAAAGGTAATGGCATTTACGTTCTTTTTTACCTGTGCCGCATCACTTAACACGGCATCCCCTGCACTGTTCAATGATTTCAACTGCCATTCGGGTGTTATGTTCAATATATTATTCACTGCCACTGATGCACTTATCCGGCTGGTGATCTGGTATCCGATGTTTATATCGGTCAACACTTTTGTTTTAAATACCACTTTCAGGTTCTGATCTAAACCAGCGTTGCGGAATGTGGTAGGTCCAAATAATGTATTATTTAATGAGAAGTTCCATTTGCTCAACGATAAGTCGCCTCCCAATATGGCTTTATATTTCGGACGGCTGCTGAGCAATAATGCTTCCTGCGTAAAGTCAAAGGTGCTTTGCCCTGCATCGGCGATCAGTTTGGGATTGTTTATACTACCATCCAGTTTATTGTCGATGGTATAGTTACCTGCAAGGTTAATGGCCAATTTGCCGGCAGATGCCACCGGTATATTTTTGTAACTGGCTACTACATCAATACCTTGCGTTGTTGTTTTGATACCGTTTGTAAAGAAGCTAACCGACACAATACCATTGCTGTTTAACACATCATCGAGTGCAGTATTGCCGGCAGCTGTATTGCTGATTTCGGAACTAAGAATAACCCTGTCTTTAATATCAATTTTGTAATAGTCAACAGTAATACTAAAGTTCCTGGTTGGATTGAAACCCAAACCAGCTGTAAAGTTTATCGATTTCTCGGGCTTCAATGCCGGTACGCCGAGTAAGTGCGCCTGCGGGCTTTTGTTACTTACAATACCTTTTGTTTGAATGCCCTGTCCCGGTACAAAACTTTGCTGAGCGATCTGCAGGTTGATCTGGTGCAAACTGGGCGCTCTGAATCCGGTTGAGATCGACGAACGAAGCGTGATCTTGTCACCGGGCATTTTAGCGCGGCCGCTTACCTTCCACACAAAAGCGCTTCCGAAATCGCTGTAATATTCTTCGCGCACGGTACCATTGACCAGCAACGCTTTGGTGATATCATAACTCAAATCAAAGTATCCGCCGAAGTTAAACCGGTTGGCTTTAATGGCATTGATCGAGCTGATGCCCGGGAATGAGTTGGCGCCTTGTCCTGAGTATGAGGCCGTATCACCGGCAATGATCTGAAAATTTTCACTGCGAAATTCGCTGCCAAAACCTACCGACAATTTATCATTTACCTCTTTGGTGATATCAATATTTCCTACCACATGACTAAAGGCATAACCACCGGGTTTAAAAGAAATGGGGCTTTTTGCGGCCAGGGAATGGTTTACTGTATTTTCAACCGTATACAGTTGTTTGTTGCCACCGGTGGTAAAACTAAGATCGTGTGTCCAGCCGTTCTTTTCGGTTTTAAATCCTACTGTAGCATTGTAGTCGTTCAGATCACCTTCAAAAGTAGGTCCGTAACCGAGGTATTCAGTTCCCGCTGCATGCAACAAGCCATAATCCTGTTTCCAGTATGGTGTGCGGTAGTTGGCATAGCTCTGCACTTTTTTATATACATAAGCCGCATTGGCATAAAAGGTTGTATTCTCACTGATAGGAATACCTGTATTTATCAGGAACTTAGCCGATGTATTGGCAGGCGTACCATTGATATTTTTGGCATCAGGAAAACGGGCCAGAAAGGCCTTTACATTGGCAAGACTTGCCGATGTTCCATCGCTCAGGTCATTGTTATCGCCTTCGGCATCTACCGTTCCGGGGCGATTGGTTTTATTTTCGCGCTGGAAATTAATGGTATAATTAATAAATCCTTTACTGCCGAAATTGGCGCCGCCGTTTAAACTGGTTAATAAAGAAAACCCATCGCCCTTATGGGTAATACCGCTGGCAATTTTAAAATTGGTATAATCGAACCTGTCTTTCAGAATGATGTTCATTACACCGGCAATGGCATCGGAACCGTATTGGGCCGAAGCGCCATCGCGCAATATTTCAACCCTTTTAATGGCTTCGGTTGGAATGGCCGACAGATCGGCGCCTGTTTCACCACGGCCGGGCGAGGTTTGAACATATACCAGTGAACTGGGGTTCTTTCGCTTGCCATTAATTAATATAAGTGTTCGGCTGGGTCCCATATTCCTGATCTCGTAGGGATCGAGTAAAGAAGTAGCGTCGTTCACCGGTGTATTTACGGAGTTGAAAGAAGGCACTCTTAACTGCAATGCCTTGTCGAATGACAGCTGTCCGGATGACTGCAATTCCGCTGCGTTGATATTATCAACCGGCAATGGCGTGGTCGTGAAGGTACGCTGTGCAGCACGGCTACCTACCGATACCACCACTTCGCTCAGATCGGACACGGCATATTTAAGAACAATGTCTTTGGTTACTTCTGCGTTTTCGACTTTAACGTTGATCGTAAATGGATTGAAGCCCACACTGGTAATAAACAGTTTATAAGTACCGGGGGCCAGGGAAAGGCGGTATTTGCCGGTAGTATCGGTAGAAGTACCGCCTTTATTACCACCCACAATAACCGAAGCGTTTGCCAGCGGCTCACCGCTTTCGCTTTTAATTACACCTTTAATTACGCCCTGCGCGGAGGCATATAAGTTACAAAGCAGTAGCAGCACCATCAAAGAGATGGCGTATTGAAATTTTCTCATGTGACTGATTTGATTGTAGTTTTACAATAATTAGCAGGCATCGTCAGAGGCCTCGCTTTGCAAACAGCAGGCAATCGTAATCCGCGCGGATTTGATGTTAAGAGGAGGAGATGACGAAAATTACCCCACGGTTTGAAGGTTTTTTTTAGAGGGAAGGAAGAAATTTTTCGCGCAAAGGCGCTGAAGCGCAAACCCAATTCTTCGCCTTCCTGAATTATTTCGGATAAGACGATAACTATTTTAACCGGAATTTAAAGAGTTAATGGAGCATCTTAGCGCCTTGGCGACTTTGCGAGAACCTTATTCACCACCCCAATAGCAGCAGCAGCAACACCAGCGGCGTATCGGGAATATTTTCGCGCAGGGTGGCTATGGCGCGGCCCATGAGTTTGTAGCAGGCTTTTACAGAAAGGTTCATGTTTTGGGCGATATCATCAAAGTGAAGCCCTTCGTAATAACGCAGGTAAATAACTTCTTTTTGTTTGGCGGTAAGCTTCTCAAGTACCGATTCGATCTGTTGCCTGATCAGCCGCCTGTTTTCATTTTGTAATACAACGGCCTCAGGCGTGAGTTGCAATGCAAAATGGTATTCATGCTCCTGTTCGGGATGCAGGGCGCTCAGTTTGTTTTGTTTTTCAATCAGATGAAGAACAGATGTACGAACCGCCTTAAACAGATAACTTTTAACTGAGTAATCAATAGATAACCTATGGCGGTTGGTCCATATCCATACAAACACGTCGTGCAAACAATCTTCGATGGCCGGCTTGTCTTGCATGAATTTGAGGCCGTATTGGGTTAGCTGGCGGATGTATTTATTATATAACAGTGTAAAAGCGTCATAGTCGCCTGATTTTATTTGTAAAATCAGGGACATATCCTCCTGTGCAGTATTTGACTCAAAGGGCATCCGGGTCATGTAGTGTCACTTATTCAAAAGTATCCAAACATATAGTGCTGAAACTTAGCTGACGTGTAATTTAACAATAAAAACTACAGCCCGGCAACATTTGGATATTGTATATATGTAGCACCTGTTACCAGGATTTTATACGATTTTCCGATCTTTTACTTCGAAAGGATTATCATTAATTGGTATAGCTTTTGTGAGTATACAGGTATGCTTTCGGTTTTTATCACTTCTTCAGGCATAAAAGATTGATCCTTCTCTTACTATTCCCTTACTATTCTCTTACTATTGCCTTACTTATTTTTTACTGATAATATGGGTTCACTATGGGGCAGCTATGGGTTAAATATGAAGCAAACAGGGGTTAACTACGGCTCAACTATGGGTACTGGCAACCCGTGTATCGGTGAACTTCCGGGGTTACCTCATAAAAAAAGGCGGGCCACCTTTAAGAAGATGACCCACCCTTTTTACTCTTATGCTATTGGGCCTATTGCCCATTGCCTGGTGGCATTAATGCTGTACCAGGAATCTTATCACCGGTGTTTTACCATCGTCGCTTACACCACGCAGGTGGTATACGCCGTTGGCAACACCGGGCAGGGAGATATTAATATCGTTTACTCCCGGCGTTAATTTCCTGTTGAATTTCAGGATCAGCTTGCCGGTCATATCTATTACGGTCCACTCGATGTTCATAGTTCGCGGCGTGCTCACCCGTAACAGGGTCGAATTGCCGGTAACCACCGTAGGCATCAGTTTAACACTGAAAGCGTCGACAGTTGGCTTAACCGCACTTCCCTGGTTCACTAATATCAGTGATCCCAATTGAGTAGTGGTTACCGTAACCAGTCGTACTGCAGCGGAGCCTGTTGGCAGTATGCCACCAGAAGGCGATACCACTGCATAGGTTATACCGTTGTAGGCGCCTGCATCCATAGCAGCAGCCGGATTACAGCCTGCGTTGGCTTCGACATCGGCATACTGTAAGGTAACTTCTACCGGCGATGCAGGTATGGTGGTGGTCGTTACCGTCCAGGTACGGTTGATGGCTTTGTTGTTATCAACCACGGAAGCGATCAATCCTTCAGCCACGCGAACCGTATAGGTAAGGTTTTGTCCGTTGGCAATTGTAACCGGGTTATAACCACCGGCTGTTGCCCCCACTGGTACAGTAACCGCTGTAGTTACGTTATTGACGATCACCGAGCCGGTGCTGCCTGTTATAATATGGCTGCCCGCAGTACCGGTAGCTGATTTGCTCAGGTATAAATTATATATACCCAAACTAATATTACCACTGGTAAGTGTGAGCGCATTGGTCACTGTCATATTTCCATGCAACACTACCCCTGCCCCATTCATGATCACATTGGCTGCCGACAGGGCGTCGACCAACTGACTGGCCGTACCACGGAATGCAATGGTACCCGAGGTGGCGCTGAGCGTTCCATTGTTTACAAAATTGCCGTATATATTCAGCGTACCGCCTGCATTTACTGTAACAGTTGCGTTTCGCGCAATGGTAAGCGTATGCACTTCAGCATTGGCAGACACCACCGGACTAAACGGCGTGCCGGCAATGATGATAATATCTGTTGTGGGGCCCGGTATGCCACCGCACCAGTTGGCGGCGGTATGCCAGTCGGAACTTACTGCACCGATCCAGGTATTGGTACCGGCCACATTTAACGCAGCAACCGATGAAAGAACTGCTCCGCATGAATTGGTTATTACCACATCATACGAACCTGCATCGGCTGGTACTGCTGTATTTATCGTATACACACTGTCGGTAGCGCCGGTTATATTAACGCCATTCTTTCTCCACTGGAAGCCAAGGGCAGTTCCTGTTGCAGATACTTTAAAGGCAACCGTAGTACCCGGACAAACAATCTGACCTATGGGTTGTGCTTTGATAGCAATGCTGTTGTTAATAGTAGCAGCGACAGCAGTACGGCCCGATTCGCAACCACCTTCAGAGGCCGATACATAATACGTTGTAGTAGCCGTTAATGAAGGAGTAATGAATGAAGTACCGGTTGCCAGCGCAGTTCCACCGGTTGAATCGGTATACCAGGTAAGTGTAGCGCCTGCAGTACCGGTTGCCTGCAGGGTCATTTTACCTTTATCGCATCGCGAAGCAGGAACAGTACCTGTAACATGCGGCGCCCGTACAGTCACTTCAATTTCGGCAGTATACAACGTATCGGTTGCGCAGGTGGCCATTAACCGGTAATACCTTGTTTGTGGTGTAGTATCTTTTAATACAGATGAAATGGCATTGCTGATATTGCTATAGCCTGTGCCCGGTGTGGCACTTTGCTGCCATTGAATAGTACCATATCCGTTTTGATTGGTTGCAGTAAAGGTGGGCGTTCCGCTAAAGCAGTAGCTGATCCCAGACGCACTTATATTGCCGGCCACCAGCGCCACTTTGGTGCGTGTGGTGGTTTGCATGGCATCGTTACTGATTTTAATATCGCCTGCTACTGCTGTTCTGGCATCAAATATATAAGTGCCTCCGGCGCTCATATCAATAACATCGGCCGATAATGCCACATCCTTTGTAGCGCCGGCAGCCAGTGTATCGGTATTCAGTACAGTGCCGATGGCAGCTGTTAGTGCACCGCTTACATTTACCGAAAGGGTTACCGGGTGAAGTGCAAAGTCGATGGTGGCGGCACTGTTGTTTCTTACTTTAATAACCACGGTTTCTTTACCGTAGCATCCTTTGGCCGATGTAGGCGCCACCAGCGAAACCGCCTGCATATCGATGCCATTCGATTGTGTAAATTCATCGGCGCCAATATCGGGTGTTGATGCATCCCTTGCTTCGCCGTCGATATCATTGTTTACAAGAGCTACCGGAATGGCCACTCCATTGGCCGGCGAAAATGCCGATGTGGTAATATGCAGGTCAACTGAAGAGGCAGGTCCGGTTGGATCGATAAATTTAGGATCAACCACCAGACTGGTCATGTCGCCGCCATTGATCCATCCGCCGGTATAGGCAGCAGCAGAGGGCGTATTGGTTAAACCAGCCACCGAAGCAAATGCACCGCCTGTTCCGCCATAGCCATAAATATTATGGTCGAATGTAAATCCGGTAACCGCATTTACACAAATGGCGTAATGGGTAGCGCCGGTGCTGCTGTTCGAACGGTTGTTGATGAATATGTTGTTGCGCACATCATCGCTACCACTGGCTGTTTCTTTTCTGAATGCAGAAGAAATATTGGTATTGGTACCCACATTGCCTCCACCGATATACACACTGTTATAGTAGATGTTATTATCCAGCGGACTTCCTTTCATAATACCATCTATGCGTACGGCATTGGTTAAATCGGTGCCGTCGGGTTTAATACCCAGGCGTACCATATTGTTAAAAATATTAGCCTTACCCTGCGCACACTCAACCCCGCGCAAATTGGCTGCTGTATTGCCTGTATTGGTAACATCGAAGCTATGTACAAAGTTGCCCGAAAGCGTATTCACATTCGAAGAACCTGAGAAAAAGATACCTTCCATATACACACCTGCCGTAGTAGCGCCAGATGTTAACGAGTGAATGGTATTACCCGAAATAGTAACGGCAACTGCCGTTGAAGTAGAAGCCATACAAATTCCCAACAGGGCTGCAGTACCACTACCTGCTGTTGACTGGGTAGCGCAATACAGATTACGAATAGTATTGCCTGTTACAGCGGTAACAATAGCAGCAGTGCCGATATTGATACCGGCAGTTTGGCTGCCTGAATTGGCCGATGTTGTGTTATTGGTTAAGTTGGCAATGGTATTATTGGTAATGGTAAAGGTACCGGCTATCGTAGTAGAAGGAATGCTAATGGCCCTTATATACTGCGTAGTGGTGCCGGCATTGGATGTATAAATGCTATTGGCTGTTGTTAAACTTCCAATGAGGTTGCCATCAATAGTCACCGTACCCAGCTGATCATCAAATATGCCCGAAAAATTATTCCCGGCATTCGCCAGTGTAAAACCACCAATCGTATTCTTTTTCACATTGATAACAGCGTTCGTTCCGGCGGTGTTTGAAATATACACCGGCATGGTAACCGAAGCACTGCCGCCTGCAATAGTAATGGCGCCATTGCCGGTAGCTGATCCGATAATATTGCCGGTAACTGTTCCAATATTTACATTTCCGTTTGAACCGGTTACTGCAATACCATGAAATACCTGTGCGGTTGATGTACTGGTGATCGAAATATTGGTTATGGTGTTCCCCTGCACCGAGCTGGCATTCACCGGAAATCCATCTGCCACTTCGAGCCGGATGCCGCTAAAGGTATTGGCCAGCGCAGTGAGCGTATAGGGTGTTCCTGCGCACAAAGGCGCCGATCCGCCTATATAGTTATTGGTAATCACAAATCCGTTGCCTGCGCTGCCGGTATTACGGTTTGGAATAGCCCAGATTGCCCGGTTATAACCTGCGGCAGTATAGGTACGGGTGGCAGTCTGGAAGAAACTGTTGCCACTGATTACCCAGCCATTTACACCGTTGTTCAGTTCAACACCAGCCGAGTTACCGCCGGGGAGGAAGTAATCATAGATATTACAATTTGAGACGGTATCGTTATCGTTAAAATTATTGTTAAGTCCAGTATTGTTGGCGCCTTGTGCATACACACCTATCGAAGGCGATATGGTACCGGTTGAGTGAATATTACAATGATCGATCAGGTTATTATCATTGCCATTGGTTCCGGCATTGCCAAAGTAAACCACCCCTGCCAGCGTAGTGGGTACATTGGCGCCAAGGGTATTTTGTCCCTGCAGATCGCAGTATTTAACCGTATTGCCGGAAGCCGCAGTGTCGAACCGGATGGTTGCACCACCGGAGCTGATATTGATAATATTCAGGTTAACCGCATTGGTGCTGCCTGCTGCTGTTACAGTCATGGCACTGCCGGTTCCACCAGGACGGCCATCAATAGTTACATAATTGCCGCCGCTGAAATCGATCGTAGGCCCTGCATTGGTACCGCTGATGATAAGGCCTGGTGCATTGGCAGCCGGGCGAATAACAACCCTATTGGTAGGGCTATAACATGAGCTGGATCCGATCTTTATGGGGAACGTTTCATTTGCGGTTATATAAGCCGGTGTGTAATCGTTTTGCAGCTCAACAATTACGGGGCCGCTGATACCACCCGATAATGTGCGGAGCGCTACCGTAAGGGTAGGATAAGTTCCTGTAGGCCCAACGGTAATTAAACCGGATGGTCCGCTGCAACCGCCCGTAGTTTGAGAACCGGTCAGGGGCGCACTGTATTTCGGCGCATCGAGGCAACCGGTATTATACGCATATACATAATAGCTATACCTGGTGCTTGCAAGCAGACCGGTATCGGTGAAGCTGGTAGCCGTACCAACCGATACAATAGTTCCTGTTCCCAGTGAACCACCGGATGTATACGCTACACCATTCACGGGTGCAACAGGCGTAGCACCGGTAAAATATCTAACTACAATATAGCCGGATGCACTGCTTGCAGAAGCCGTAAAGCTGCCAGAAATAGATGTAGCAGAAACGGTGGTCAATACCAATGCAGTGGGAGCATCAGGCGCTGTACATGCCGGCTGCAATACAAAATTACCTGCATCGGCACCGATATCAACCGGTGTAAGGCCACTGCGCACATCTCCGTCAATATCATCAGTAATAGCAGTAATGGCTGTTCCTTTGCCTTCCACTACTGTAGTACCCGCAGTATTGATATGCAGATTTACTGTTGTTACCGTTCCATCGGGATTGATGAAATTAGGATTACCGCTGATACTGTTTACATCAGCTGCCAACCAGTTGGGCGTAGCAGTACCACTATTATTATAAACAGCCACATCGGCTACTCCGTTAAAACCAAATACACCGCCTTTTCCGGCATACAGGTAAGCATTGTAATTGGCAGTAGCACCTGTAACAGCACTTGCAAAGAAAATGCTGTAATGCTTACCACCCGTAGTTGTATTGGAACGGTTATTGGCAAAAATATTATTACGAATATCGTAAGTGCCTGATGTGGCGCTTCTTCTGAAAGCATAGGTATTGGAAGCGTTGGTACCTGCCCCGCTGCCGCCAATGTAAATACTGTTATGGTACAGATTATTGGCCGAAGTAGTACCCATCAGTATACCATTAATGGTTAATGCTGTGGTAACCGGTGTGCCATCGGGTTTAATACCCAGGCGAACCATGTTGTTTGAGAAAGTTGAAGTACCGGCATCGGCCTGTATACCTGTAAAGATGGCGCCTGTATTGGCAGCCGAGGCATCAAATGTATGAATGAAGTTCTTTGATATGGTATTGGCAACAGAAGTAGTTGCGCTGATGTATATCCCCACAACATTCACAGCAGCTGAAACCGACGCACCGGTTAACACCAGCGAATCGATGACATTGCCCGAAATAGTAATTCCTGCAGCATTGGTACTTACGGTACCAATACCTATGATGGAGCTGTTGTTGGCCGAAGCGGTAGTTTGGGAAGCGTTGCTCAGATTACGTATGATATTTCCTGTTATACCTCCGCTTATATTAGCGGTGGTAGTACCGATATGAATACCGGCCACCTGGGAAGTACCCGTACCCGTGGTTGCGTAGTTACAGTTTATTCCCTGTACGGTATTGCCTGTAATGGTAACCACCGGTGAACCAGACGGTATTCTTATGCCATGTACGTACCTCCCTGAAGTGGTGCCTGCATTGGAGGTATTGATATTATTGATTATGTTGTTACTGATAACAGATGTACCTGTTGACGCTACAAATATGCCCGAGAAATAATTGCCTGCTTCGGTAAGCAGTATATTACCGATGGTATTATTCCTTATACCGGTGGTATAGGCTGCATCTGCAAGGATCATATGAGTTGACCCTGCGCCGGTATTCGTAATGGTGATACCTCCTGTAGTGGCGCCTCCTGTGCCGGAAGCCGTTCCGATCGTATTGCCCGTAACCGTACCAACATTTATATTACCACTACCGCCTGTTAAATACATTCCATGAAAGGCATCAGAAGTAATACTTGTTGTAACAAAAATATTAGCAATTGTATTACCCTGAATTGATGTAGCGGCCTGTGCAGTAGCGGCATCTTTCAGTTCGAGCCGCATGCCTTCAAAATAGCCCGATGACCCAGTGGCCAGCGTATAGGCAGCACTGCCTGCTGCAGGCGCTTTACCTCCTATATAGTTATTGGTGATGATAAACCCATTACCCACTTCACCGGCATACGTACTGCGGTAAGGCGACAGCCATATAGCACGGTTATAACCCGAAACAGTTATTGACTCTGTTTCAAAAAAGCTGTTACCTGATATCGTCCACCCGGTGTTACCATAGTTTACTTCCAGACCCACTGAGTTACTGGAAGAATAGTAATCGTAAATATTACAATTTGAAATCGTATTGTTGTCGTTGAACTGCGGCACATAAGCAGCTGTGGTGCTTTGGTTGTCGTAGCCCAGCGAATAAATGCCAATAGTTGGTTTTGATGTGCTGGTGCCGGTTGAGTGAATATTACAATGATCGATGATATTATTGTCATTACCGGTTGCACCGTTCTTTCCAAAATACACCACGCCGGCCGTAATACCCGGTCTGTCGGCTGTAGTCGTATTTTGACCCTGCAGGTCGCAATATTTTATAGTGTTGTTAGAAGCTCCGCTGTCTAACCGAATGGCCATGCCCGATGCATATGCGCTAACAATGTTGAGGTTAATGCTATTGAGGCTGCCGGCAGGTGTTACTGCAATTGAAGATCCTGTACCGCCGGGGCGTCCGTCGATAGTAACATACCTGGCGCCTCTGAAATCAAACACTGGTCCTGTAAGCGAATCCACGATCTTCAATCCGTTGGCGCCTGCAGCCGGACGAATAGTAAGCGTATTAGCCGGTGAAAAACATCCGCTGTAATTGAAAACGATTGGAAATGTTTCTGCCTTGCTGGTATAATCGCTTTGCAGTTCAAACAGCACTGGTCCGCTTACACCGTTACCCAAGGCTTCAATGGCTTTGGTGATACTGGGATAGGTTCCCGATGCACCGATGGTAAACGTGCCGCTGAACGTACCACAGGCATTGGTAATTTTTGACCCAAAAAGAGGTGAGGCAGTATAATACAAAGGCCCGCCTGTGCACAAATTATTATAGGAATATATATAGAAGTCGTATCCGGTAGCGGGTGCCAGGCCGGTTACGCTGAATGTTGTGGCTGTTGATGCCTGCACTACGGTACCAGTGCCGAGCGCACTACCGGCTGTATATGTTGTTGCATTTACCGGAGCCACAGGTGTAGCGCCTGCCGGATAACGTACAACGAGGTAACCATCAGCCGCAGGAGCAGCAGCAGTAAATGAGCCGTTGATGGTGCTGGTAGTTGCATTCATCACCAGGGCGGTTGGCTGAGCAGTTGGAGTAGCACATGGAATAGCCACGCTAACGCCCATGATATTGGCAACACCGGCTGTACTTGTTTTGGTGATGACGATGTTGGCCACCTGTCTTGTATAATTAATTGCGCTAACAGGAATGGTCAATTGATACAGGCGCGGATTGGTGGCGCTGCCCTCAAGGGCGGTAGTACTGGTGCGGCCTATGCCTTGTATGGCGAAGCCTGCTCCGTCGTACCAGTCTGACAAAGTTTGAGCGGCCACATTCTGGAAGCCACCGTCGGTAAAATTAATGGTCAAAGTAATGGTTGACGCACCTGAGCCCGAAGTAGCCAGCAGGTAAATAGCGGCTGCACTTTGAGGCGTTGTAAAGGTCAATGTTCCCGAAGCATTCTGAATGGCAAGGCGAAGCGAGTTATTGGATGAAGCATCCGCCAGTTGAAAGGTTACGCCGCTTGTTGCAACGCTGTTGATGATACCCGAATTGGGCAGGTAATACGTTGGTGTACCAAAAGCGGTAAAGCTTTGGTTCAGGAAATAATACTTGGCCCCATCCACATCGTTCGTAACAGAACCCGTAAGCGAGGTGCCGTTGGCTATTACATCATCGGTATAGCCTGTAACAGCAACCGGTGAGGCTGTTTGCGAAAAAGCGGTAGCCGTCAACAGCAGCATCGCCCCTATCAGGGCAAATGGCCTCAATACATGCGTATAAATAAGTTTTTTTATACCAGAATGACCTTTCAGGATCATTGAATCAGGATTTCTCATAATGCAGATTTGTATTTGGAGTTAACCAGTTAAAAAGTTTACATGTTTACAAGCAATACCCCATTAACTTTTTAACCCTGTTAACTTGTCAACTTATTAGCTTATTAACTTATCAACTTGTCAACTAATCAACTTTTCTTAAAAAGGGGCCGCCCCAAAAGAGGCAACCCGGTTTACATTTTATGAAACAACCGGAGATAGAATCCCCGGATGTTTCGCCCTATAGTTGCAGGTTCCAGGTTGCAGGTTCCAGGTAGCGATTGACTGTGATATTCCATGTGCCCTGTAACCTGTAACTTGTAACATGTTTTTTAGTCTTTAAGTCCCAGGTACTGCTTAACCGACGCATAGTCGTTCCAGTTAATAGCAGAACGGGCGCTTACGCCACCGGGAATAAGAATATAACGGTATTGGAATACTTTATCGCCCGCAGTGTTGGTACGGCTGCTGAGATTATATTTTGCGGTGGTTTGCAGAAATATGCTCCCTGGTTCATAAAGGGGAGTAATATCAAGATCAGCTAAACCAAACACAGCTTTTCCATCATGAAATGGTAAGGAAACTATTGTTGGAGTACCGGTAGAACCCAAATTCCAGTAAACCTTTACATCGCCCCTTTGTATGATGCTGTCTACCAATTTTGGAGCATCGATAACACCTACGGCCATACTATCATTTGCCAACTGATAAGTCACATCCAGCCATGCAGAATAAATAACATTGGCTGTTCCGGGTTTACCGGTTGAACCCGTAGCACCGGTAGCGCCGGTAGCTCCTGTAGCACCTGTTTCACCCGCCGGACCCGCATCACCTTTTTTACAGGCCGAAACTAAAATTGCAAGAGATAAGAACAAAGCCGAAGTACTCTTCAATAACATGTGTTTCATAATTGTGATTTTGATTTATTTTTTTAAGGTTTTTGGTTTTAATGCAATAAATTAACTGAACCCTTTCTCGTTACTTCACTCCCATCCTTCAACTGTAACCGAACAGCATAGAAGTAAACGCCTATAGGCTGCAATTTGCCATTATGCCTTCCATTCCAGCCGGCCAGCAAATCATTGCTTTCGTATATCAGCTGGCCCCATTGATTGAATATCTTCATGGTCATACGATCAATCACATTGCCGTACACCTTAAACTCATCATTTTTACCATCGCCGTTCGGCGTAAATGTGTTGGGTATAAATATTTCATCAACCAGCGTAGTAGCCGTTTTTTTGGCTTCGCTGTTCTGGCAACTATTAACGCCCAGCGCTATAACACTGATAGTAATTGTTTGCACAGGCTCAAGTGCCACAACAACATGCACCGTGCCGGTACTGCCCGAAGTGGGCACTATATAGGTGCCGCCATTTATCGAAACAAGGTATCCGGTGGCATTGGGTACCGGTTGCCAGGTAAAGGTTATGCTGTTGGGCGTAATATTGGTTGCCGTAATAACAGCCGGTGGCAACTGTATTGCCTGCGTTAGCTGAACAGGCGTACGGGTACTGATACAACTGCCATATTGCAAACCAACATACCAGGTAGCAGGCAGCGTAGTAGTAGTAGTAGTTACAGCATACGAAGCGCCGGTTCCCTGTGCCGTTCCGCCTGCTGCAGCAGTATACCAGTTATAAGCATACGCCGTATTGGGATTTTGAACTGTTAACGTGGCCACATCTCCGGGGCATACTGCTATTCCGTTAGCAAGCGGTGCAGCCGGCGGCATTGGTGGTAATAAGGTTACTGTCGCATTAACCGACTGACATAAGCTGTCGGCAATGGTTACAGTATACGTACCGGCCCCTATATTGGTAAGCTCTTGTGTTGCTGCGCCATTCGACCATGTATAATCATAAGGTGTAAGGCCGCCGCTTATGGTAGTAGCAATGCTGCCGCCTGTTGCATTCAAACAATCGGGCAGTACGGTACTCAATGATGCTTTTAATGTATCGGTGCTGAAAGAAAAATACACGTTGTTGCCCAGCGTACACTCAGTAACCATTTTACCGGATGCGGGCGAAAGCGGATAAAATGTAGTACTGCTCTCGGGAAAAGAAGGATCGGGCGAAACAATGATCCCTTTTACACCGGCAATTAATGAATCCTGGTCAATGGCCAGAGTAACCAGCGAAATACCTGCACCTGTTTTTTGCACCTTCCATATTCTTGCCATACGCGTTCTTTTATCGGTGCAGGTAGCCAGTTGTTTACTCAGTCCGTTATCGCCGAATATCAAAAAAGATTTATCGGCAATAGATGTAGTATTGGCTTTGTTCGAAACGGGAAACCCGCTCTGCACCGATCCGTTATACAGGTATAACATTGAGCCGTTGTGTACAGACCGCGATTGTTTTTGATACAAGGCCGACGAATCATCGCGTCCGATTCCTGTTACATTGAATGAATAACCCGCATTAGTAGCAGCATTCCATATAACGGTGCCATCCGCAGCCGTATAATCGCGGTTATTAACCGACATGCCCTGTGTGAGCGTAATGCCGTATTTAATAGCCAGATAGGTTTCTACTTTATTCTGATCGGCTTCTGATAAATACGAGTTATACGTAATTACTTCAGCCATTCCGCAGCTCATATTTTGTCCGCCGGTTCCACTTCCGTCGCTGCCAAAAAATAAACCGGTAGGTATTATCGGCGTGTAATTATAGCCATCGTTGGGCAGGTTGTACCGGTGAGTAACGGCAATGGAATCGCCATTGCGTCGTGCGCTGAAATTGTGGTCGGTCGATGCCTGGTCAACCCCCTTGCCCATTAATATAACGCCTGATTCAGCAGCATAACCGGGTGTGCCCGATGGCCAGGGGGTCCAGTTGTAATAATCACCGGTACCGCCTGCAGTTCCGTTACCTGTTTGCACACGGAAACCCGGCTTAATCTGAAAAGCAAAATTCGTTGCCTGATAAGTAAGTCCTGATGGATTGCCATCTGTTACTGAATTCAGAGTATTAACTACCATGAATACACTACCATTGGCGCCCAGCAGATCGGGCGTTGTGGTTGTATTGAATAATACGGTATTGTTCGCTTTTGAAAATTGTAAGAATGGATTGAAATTAAAATTACCTGTTTGGGTGGTAGTGGCTTGCAGTACCGGCTGACGCGAAACAGTTGTTTGACCAACCTGGTAATTACCCAGCTCACTCTTCCATGCAGCCACGGAAGCTGAACCCGGCGTATCGATGTTGGCGGCCACCAATGTGTTGGCCTTGAACCAACTGCTTAAACCACCCGACACACCGCCCGGCGTTTGTGCATGTATGGTTGTATGAGCGGCAAGGCCCGCTGCCAACAGCACCATCACCTTCCGGTGCGCGACTCGATTACCATTCACAACTTTTCGCATTTTAATATTGTTTACAAGTTTGAGGGGTCATTTTTTCAATCATTGCCTGGTGCATGTATCTTATTGTCCCCGTAGGGACATTATGCTGGTAGAAATAATTCGAACAAGGAACGCCGTCCCGTAGGGACGAAACATCGAAGCCATGCTCAGGTTTCGTCCCTACAGGACGATATAAACCGGAACATTTTTTTCTACCAACATTTGGTGCCTAACGGCACTGATTACCTAATATCTACTCACCTTATCACAGCTACCCATCCGTTATAACTTTTCGTAGCCGTTTTGATCACATAGTAATAAGTAGCCACCGGTACCGGTTTGCCCTTCCAGGTGCCATCCCATGGGTTGTAATATCCCTTGCTGTTGTAGAGCTGCTCGCCCCAGCGGTTAAATATTTCAACCTGGCAATCTGTTGCCCCACGCAGACCCGCTATTTCCCAGGTATCGTTCACCCCATCGCCATTCGGACTAAACACATTTGGTATGTCCAATACCTTGTCGGGAATTACTTTAAAGAATTGCCTCATAGCTGTATCGCGGCAGCCTATATCATTGATCGCTTCCAGTATAACCGTATAATCGCCCGGATACAGATAGCGATGCTGCGGATTGATAAATGTTGATGAATCTCTATCACCAAAATGCCATTTGTAGGAATTCCCATAGTCCGACAAATTGGTGAATGAAAAAGTGGCCAGGTGCAATTCAACAGGTACATTCTCAACCGGAGTAGCCGTAAAAGCCGCTTGCGGCATCGGTTTTACCTGTATATAATCCGTTTTAACCAGGGTGTCGAAACATTTATTCTGCGATGAGGCTATCAACGTTACTGTATACACGCCTACATCATTATAAGTATATGTTGGACTTACCTCAACAGATGAATCGCCGTTACCAAAACTCCACTTCCAGTCTCTATAACTTTGCGATTGATTGGTGAACGTAACCGCAAAGGGCGGACATCCTTTTACCGCATCAGCTGTAAAGGCCGCAACCGGAACAGGTATAACATTAATTACTTTGCTATTGGCCACAGATACACAGACGCCGTTTTTCACCGTAAGACTGATAATACCGGTTCTGTTAAATTGCACCGTATAAGGACCAAACCCACTGCCACTTTGAACAGTGCCTCCACCCCAGCCCCAGGTAGCTGTGGCTGTATTCGCTGCACTGCCGGTAAATGTTGTGGTGATGACGGTTCCGGCGCATACATTATCATCACTTACCGTAAACGAAGCCGTTACCGGTTCAGAAACAGTATCTTTTTGCGTGGTTATCGTTGATGTACACCCGTTATTTTCGACCTGCAGCTGCAGGATATAATTACCGGCATTACTAAACTGGATACTGTAAGGGCCCTGACCGCTGCCGCTTTGCACCGTAGCGCCTGCAAAGCCAAACCAGTTATATGTAGCGGTATTAGGCGCATTACCGGTGTAGGTTATTGTTTGAGGAGTACCCAAACATACACCGGAAGGAGAAACCGTAAACATTGAAGTGGGAACCGGTTTTACCGTAACCGCCACGCTGGCATTCAGCGTACAGCCGTTGTTATCTTTAACAGTAACCGTATAAGTAGTAGTGGCAGCCGGTGATACGGAAACATTCGCACCGCTTAAATTACCGGGCATCCATATAACGTTTGAAATCGTACCGCCGGTTGCTGTTACCGACAAATTCGTAACATCGCCCTCACAAATGGATGGCGCACTGGCCGAAGCAGAAAGCACTGCGGCCGGATTTGCAGGAACCACGCCTGTATAAGTAGTTGAACAATTATCTGCCCCGGTAATGGTACATGTATACGTTCCCGGAGCAAGATTGGCAGCCGTAGCAGTTGTTTGCACCGGCGTTGTGTTCCATGAATATCTCAGTGGACTTGTACCTCCTGTAGCAGTGAGCGCAATACTGCCATTGGCATTGCCGCACGAAGCAGCCGTAATGATTGCACTGGTGGTAACCGGCGTATATACACTTCCCGAAAGCCCCAGTGCGCAAACCCGTGAAGCAGTAGTGGAACCTCCGAGATGGGTAATGGTAATTGATTTCAGAAACTTTAATTTGTAGGCACAACTGAAAGCAATATCAACCGCATAAAACATGGGATTACCGGTATTGTCACCATCCCGAACATAGCCCGTTGTTAAACGTTTTGTTCTTCCATAACCTGAATATACAGCGCCCGTTCCGCCAAACCAGTCCAGAATTGAATAGCTGCCGGCACCCAATGCGGTACCATCTGTAAAATTAAGTATCACATCAATATCACTATTTCCTTCAGTTGAAAACAACAACAAACTGATATTCGAAAAACGGGCAGGTGTAGTAAGATTGAACGTACCCGTTGCCAGGGTATTCGCCTGCGCCCCGCCCAACGACAAGTACATTACATTATTCGCGTTATAAGGCTGTAACTGGTACGTGCGTGTACCACTCACAATAGTACCGCTGTTCACCACACCGGCCGGCAATGAATTGGCGGCGCCAAAAGCAGCGCTGTACATGATATTATTACTTAAATCAAGTGCCGTACTGGTTACCAGCGTTGCATCTGTGCCCGACTCGGCAATTCCATCCGCATTGAAACCGGTTACGGCAACAGGCGTATAGGTTTGTGCCTGGCTGCCGGTTACAGCAACCAGCAAGCCAAGCAAAAAACCGATATATATACGTTGTTTCATCATTCGTTTTTTACGTGAACCAACAAACGGGAAACGGCAAAGCACTCCGCTCCTTTTACCTTCTCAACTTTGTCAACCTGTTAACCTGTCAACTTCTTCTGACTTCCGACTTCAGACTTCTGACTTCCATTATCAATGCAACAAATTCACCGTTCCCTTTCTTGTTACTTCAGTTCCGTTGTTCAGTTTTATTCTGATTGCATATACATACACACCCATGGGTTGCAGCTTTCCTTTGTGCTTACCATCCCAGCCGCTTTGCACGTCGCTGGTTTCATAAATGAGCTGCCCCCACTGGTTGAATATTTTCATATTTATACCAGCTATGATATTGCCGTATGCTTTAAACAGATCGTTCTTTCCATCACCGTTTGGTGTAAATGAATTTGGGATGAATATTTCATCGGCCAGCGTAGTACCGGTAGCCTTGCCGTCCACACTGTTCATGCAGCTTTCAACACCCAGCGCTATTACACTGATGGTAATTTTTTCCACGGGCTGCAGGTTTACAATGTGATGCGTTATGCCCAAACTGCCCGATGTTGGTGTGATATAAACCCCGCCATTCACCGATACAATGTATCCGGTGGCGCCAGGTACCGGTTCCCAGCCAAAAGTGATGCTGCTACTGGTAACAGCCGTAACCGACACAACAGGCGAAGCCAGCGGTGCATTCACCGTTACTGTTTGCTTTGCGATCGCAGAGGCACATCCGTTTTCGGTAACCTGTAACTGCAGCGTATAGGTGCCGCCCGATTTAAACAAAATAGTATAAGGGCCCTGGCCACTGCCGTACTGAACATCGGCGCCGGCAAAACTGTTCCAGTTATAGGTGGCCGTACTGCCTGCATATCCGGTATACGATACGGTTTGCGATGTACCTAAACACACAACATCAGGCGCTACTGTAAATGCAGCAGCAGGCGCCGCCTTCACCGTTACAAGAACAGTAGCGGCGGAAGTACATCCGTATATATCTTCTGCATTCACGGTGTAAGTGGTGGTAATACCGGGCGACACTACTACTGAAGAACCGGTGAAGCCACCGGGATTCCAGGTATAGGTTCCGGGTACGCCTGCAGAAGTATCGGCAAACAAGGTGGTTGTTTCATTGGAGCAGATAATATTTTTAAGGGCATTGGCAACAACCGGGGCCGGTGTTACCAGTGGTACCGTATTGGTAAATGTTCTTACACAATTATTCGAATCGGTTATGGTACAGGTATAGGTTCCTGTGCTCAGGCCCGAAGCGGTGGGTGTAGTTTGCGCAGGTGTTGTATTCCACACATATGAAAAAGGTTTTACCCCGCCTGTAACATTGAGCGTAATTACACCGTTATCGGAACTTCCGCAGCGGGCCGGTAAAACTGTAGGTGTAACCAAAAAGGGTTGCATGGCAGCACCCGACACTGCCATAACAACCACACGCGCAAAAGTGGAACTACTTGTATCGGCAATGGTTATCGATTGCAGTAATTTATTCTGACTATTGCAGCTCACCAATATATCCTGCTTATAAAACCGGGGGTTGAGTCCCACACCATCGATGGTTCCTGAAGGTCTGTCGATACGGCCAAACCCCGCATACACAGCACCGGAGTTGTTGTACCAGTCAAACACAGTGGCATTGGTTACTGCCCGTTCGGTGGTGCCGTCTGCAAAATTCAGGTTTACATTTATCTGGCTGTTTCCTTCGGTCGAGAACAATAACAGGCTCAACCGCGAATAAACAGCGGGTGTGGTTAACGTTAATGTACCCGCAGGCAGCGTACTATCGATATTTATATTATTTGAAAGATACAATGCATTTTTATCGGCATAAGATGCCAGCTGATAAGTGCTGGCGCCATTTACAATAGTGCCTGAGTTATAAATGCCGCCGGTTAAACCGTTCACCGAAGCGAAGTTTTCGGAGTATATCACGTGGTTGGCAATATTCTTATTACCATCGATCATGGTTGAGGTTACTGACACTACACTTTTTCCTGTATCGGCCACTACATCCTGGGTAAAGCCCGTTACGGCAACAGGCGTATAAACAGTTTGCGCATGCAGGCCGGTTGCAATAACCGACAAACCAATCAGCAGACCGGTACGTACTGCTTTTTCCGCACTATACTTAAAGGATAATATTTTGTTGAGCCTTGCCATTTGTTATGGTTTTGTATGCTGTTGTTTTGAATTCGTGAATCGTGAATGGTCAATGGTGAATTCGCTCAGTTTTTTGTTAACCCGTCAACTTGTTAACCTGTTAACTTATCAACTTCTTCATACTTCTTACTTCCTACTTACCACTTACTACTCGCCTATTGCCTATTGCCCATTGCCTACTGCCTATTGCCCATTGCCCATTGCCTACCTGATCACCGCCACCCATCCGTTATAACTCCTCGTTGCCGTTTTTATCACATAGTAATAGGCAGCTACCGGCACCGGCTTGCCCTTCCAGGAACCATCCCATGGATTGGTATATCCCCGGCTGCTGTAAAGCTGTTCGCCCCAGCGGTTATATATTTCAACCCGGCAATCTGCTGCACCGCGCAGGCCCGCTATTTCCCAGGTATCGTTCACACCATCCCCATTCGGACTAAACGCATTTGGTATATCAAGCACCTTGTCGGGTATAACTTTAAAGAATTGTCGTACGGCTGTATCGCGACAGCCTATATCATTGATCGCTTCCAGTATAACCGTATAATTTCCCGGAAACAGATAGCGATGCTGCGGATTGATAAAGGTTGAAGAATCACCATCCCCGAAATGCCATTTGTAAGAATCAGCATCCTCCGATGCATTGCTGAATGAGAAAGTAGCCAGGTGCAGCTCAACATCAACATTTTCAACCGGAACAGCCGTAAAAGTCGCAGCAGGCATCGGTTTTACCTGTATATAATCCTTTTGCACCAGCGTATCGAAACATTTATTTTTCGACGAGGCTATTAACGTTATGGTATACACACCTGCATCATTATACGTATATACCGGATTTATAGCTGCAGAAGAATCGCCGTTACCAAAATGCCATTTCCAGTCGCTGCTGTTTTGACTTTCATTGGTGAATGTTACTGCAAAAGGCGGACAGCCTTTTGTTACATCGGCCGAAAATGCCGCAACAGGAACAGCTATAACTTTAATTACTTTGCTGGCAGCAACAGCTACACAGGCGCCGTCTTTTACCGTAAGACTGATGATGCCGCTTTTATTATATTTCACTGTATAAGGGCCAAAGCCACTGCCGCTTTGAATAGCGCCTCCACCCCAGCCCCAGGTAGCCGTTGCTGTAGAGGCACCACTTCCCGTAAACGTGGTGGTAATAATGGTTCCGGCGCATACCTCAGCATCGCTCACCGTAAACGAAGCCGTTACCGGTGAGGAGATCGTATCTTTTTGTGTGGTTATCGCTGACAGGCAACCGTTATTTTCAACCTGCAATTGAATGGTATAGGTACCGGCACTGTTCAATACAATGCTGTAAGGCCCCTTATCGCTGCCGCTTTGTACTGTGGCGCCGGCAAAACCAAACCAGTTATAAGTGGCGGTGCTGGGTGCATTGCCGGTATAAGTTATTGTTTGCGGCGTACCGAGACATACATTACCCGGTGCTACCGTAAATATTGATGAAGGAATTTCCTTTGCAAATATGGTTACCCAGGCCGTATCGGCACAGCCTGTAGTGGCGTCGATGCCTATTACCCTGTAATCGGTAGTATCTGCAGGCGCTACTTTAATGCTATTACCTGTACCACCGCCCGGCATCCATGTATAGTTAGATATTGAACCCGAAACTACCGAAGCAGTCAGCACAACACTATCGCCCTGGCAGGTTACCGCCTGAGAAGTTGCTGCCGATATAACCGGGAACGGAGGCGTTACTAATGTTACCGGATAACCAACGGCGCAACCTGATTCGGCGGTAACAGTCAACACATAACTGCCACCTGTTAAACCGGTAGCCGTAGCATTGGTTTGCACCGGTGTGGTATTCCAGCTATAGGCATAAGGCGTAGTGCCTCCGGTTACTGTAGCTGCAACTACTCCGCCGTTTGAAACGGTACAGGTGGGCTGCTGTGTAACCGTCATTTGCACCTTTAACGAATCGGTGGCAAACGTGAAATATTCGTTGCTGTTTAAGTTTACTGCAGCATACAATTTTCCATTGGCTGCAGTTAACGGATAAATGGCAGTACCTGTTGCGGGAAACAACGGATTGGCCGATACCAGCAGGTTCTTCACCTGTGCATTTACACCGGCCGCATCAACAGCAACGGTAACAATACCAATGTTTCCGGTTTTTTGCACCTTCCACACCCGTTTCATACTGCTGAACCTGTTGTTGAATACACAAGCCGTTAAGCTAGTACTAAGGCCATTATCACCGCACAATAAAAATGAGTTGGTGGCAGTAATCGCAGAAAGGTTGTTGACGTTCATGGCAGGAAACAAGCCTGCTGTATTTCCATTGAACAGATATACGAGCGAACTATCGTGAATTGATTTTGACTGTTTTTGCAGCAATGACGAATTATCGTCGCGGCCAATGCCGGTAATGCAATTACCATAACCTGTATTGGCAGCCGCATTCCATATTATCGTTCCATTGGAAGAAGAATAATTTGTAGGTCCTGCTGGTGATGTAAACGAGGTACCCTGACCAAGCGTGATACCATACTTTACAGCCAGATAAGACTCTACTTTATTTACATCGGCATCCGGCAAATAAGTATCATAAGTGATCAGCTCTGCAATGGCCGAAGAAGTAGCTTCACCACCACCGGGCGAATTAAAGCCAACGCCCATACCGGTACCAATGGCAGGATAATAAATACTGCCCGAACCCAATATCGTTGTATCGGCATTGCGACGGGCCCTGAATGTGGGGCCTGCAGAACGTGATGTAAGTATAATACCAGATGCCCTTGGATAGTTGATAGCCGGTATGCCTGCAGGGTTCAGACTGGTAGATGCCGGATCGAGATCTGCAATGTATCCGAAACCCGATGTAACACCGGTTTGAATTCTGAAATCGGCCTTTGCCTGATATCGTGCCCCTGTATTGGCTGATATATATGAAAAGCAGGTACTGGATGTAACACCGGTTTCGCGGTTTGTATTGATCACCAGAAAATAAGTACCATTATTGCCGAGCACATCGGGTGCCGAAGTAGCATTGTTTAACAGGCCCCTGCCCTGCGAAGAAGCAAACTGCAGCGATGGGTTAAAATTAAAATTAGCCGCAGCCGTATAATCGGCAAGGAACAAAGGTTGACGACTGGCTGTAATTTGGGTAACGCTGAGGTTGCCCAGTTCGCTTTTCCATTCATTTACCGGGGTATTGTGATTGGTGTTAGGCAATATGTTGCCGCCGGTTTGTGAATTGGCTTTGAACCACGACGTAAGATTGGCCGAAACACCACCGGGCATCTGAGCGCCGGCCTGTATAGACAAACACAATAACAAGGCAACCACCACTGCTGCTTTATGCAGTGGACGGAAACAGCTCTTGTATGTTGGTTTGTTTGTCATTGTTTTCGTGAATCGTGAATCGTGAAACGGCAATCGGCAACGGAACCCTATTATTACACACTCTAATTCTACTTCCTACTCGCCTATTGCCTATTGTCTATTGCCTACTGCCTACTGCCTTTTGATCACTTTACTTGTAACCGTATGGTCACTAAATACTATCCTCACCATATATACGCCGCTGGCATATTTACTCATATCGAAACGGTACGAAGTTGAAGCTGTGCCTGATACCAGTTTCTCAGCAAGCTTCTGGCCGGTGCTGCTGAACAGGCTTATGCCTTTAAGATTAGCAGGTGCTGTATAGAACTGCACGGAAACCGGACCGGTTGTGGGATTGGGCGTTATAAGCCAACCCTGTTTTTCGAGATTGTTACTGCCGCGTTTTTTATACAGATTAATATCATCGATGTATACATTATTCTCATTGCCGGTTGAGTTAACAAAAGCAAGCATCACGGGACCGGCGTTGATATAAGGTGTAAGGTTCACAGAGTCTTTTCGCCATTCACCGGCCGCAGGTACAAATGACGTAGTGGTCAATACAGTACGGGTAACCAATGTACTGCCCCATTTTTTATACAGGCTTGTATAAGTATTACCGCAATCGGTACTCACAAGCACCTGCAATGTATCCCAGTAATTGAGCAGGGTGCCGGCCGCTGTTTGCATGGCAGCCGCTACCTGAAATGTGAGAAAGGCTGAATCGGCTTCGGTAATATTTACCTGTGGCAGGCGTATATAATCTCTTTGTCCGTTTTGTTTGTATTCGAAGTTGCGAACCATCATGGCCGCGTTACCTGTTTTACCTACACCATCGACTCTTTCCCAGGTATAAGAGCCATCGGCATTTATAATATCCCAGTTTACAGGAGGAAATGCATCTGTTTCAAAACCTTCGGTCAAAGGCGGTGTAACAGGTACCGGGTATTCAAACCATTTGCTTAATGTATCATTCGATTTCAGCAGATCGGTACCGCCATTGGGCGCAGTAACCTGCACTTTTATAGAATGAGTGCCGTTGGAAGCTACAGTTACCCCATTTAGTGCAACCTGTACTGTAGCCGTGCTGGGCAGTGAACCCGTCCAGTGTGTTTGTACAGTTGTGCCGTTATCAATATCTGCCAGTATATCTGCCGATTTAAGGGTATCTGTTCCCCAGTTGCGTAAGGTAACTACCGGAGAAAATTTTGTATCACATACACGGGTATACGGATTATCGATTGATAATATTTGCGCATCGAGCGATTTTAAGGGCGATACTGCGCCATTGGAAGTCGTGAGCGAACTGCGGTAACGGCTTAAGGCAGCTTCTATACGGGCTACCTGCTGGGTGGTAAACATAGCCATACAGCCGTCGCTCGAGTAATCCATATAATCCTGGTACATAATTCCGGGCGCGCCGGGCGAACAGGCATCTGTTACTACCCCACCCCCAGGGCAGCCTGAAGTAGCATTCGATTGATTGGGCGTATCGTCAACTTCATCAGATCCCGTGCAAGCCCCATCATCATCGCCCCATATATGATACAGAAAAAAGAAATGGCCGCTTTCATGTGTTAAGGTCCTTCCTTTATTATACCCGGTGATATAGCCTCCGGGCAAAGTTCCATACGACATTACCACACCCTGCTCACGGGTTGGTGTTTGAGTTGGAAAGGTTGCATATCCCAGCAATCCATCGGTAAGCGTGCAAACCCAAACATTAAAAAAACGCGTAGGGTCCCAGGCATCGGCGCCACCCGAAGCCGTATATTTTATGCTGGTATTACTTACCGAAAAAACGGTTTGTGTGGTAGTAATGCGTTCAATACCGTTCGAGGGTAAATTACCAGGGGTACGTTTTGCCAGTACGAACTGTATTTTCGAATGACCAAACAGCGGTTTAAATGCAGCAGGAATAACTGTTGAGTCGGCATTCAATCCTGCATAATCATTGTTCAACGCCGTTAACTGAGCCATGATCTGTGCATCGGTCACCTGCGTGGGATTGTTCATCACAATATGAAATACAATCGGAACAAAAACAGAAGCTGCATTTTCACGGGCAGTGGGCCTGGTAAGTTTTACTTTTACTTCCTGCAACAACTGCAGTTTTTCCTTTTCAAAATTTTCCATCAGCGCCGGATCCTTTGTCAGCGCAGCCTTAAGCACCGTCATGGTTCCACAACGGTTAACAGGTACTTCCTGCGCTTTTGCAGTGAAAGCCATTCCAAGGGTCATTAATCCAACTATAGGTATAAATATTTTCATCATTTTTAGTCATTTAAGGCGCTTCGACTTCGCTCAGCGCTTTTATTTGCCCCTTCGACTACGCTCAGGGTCTGCTACCATACATTTCTCGGGCAACCATCATCGTATTTGTTTCCGATTGTAAAGCCCACTATAATTTCATGCGTTCCTTTGCTGTAACTGTTCAGCGCCGAAGTGGTATAATCGTATGAATACCCCACATTCACAGCATTGGATATATACAAACCCAACATACCGGAAAATCCATCTTTAATACGGTAGCTGGCGCCTATCCAGGCTTTGTCGAGGTATTGCAGTTTTGCATTTACATCAACCTGCACAGGTACCGGGTTCACATATTTTACCAGTACTGAGGGAATAAAATTGAAATCTTCGTTCAGCAGAAAACGGTAGCCGGTACTTGCGAACACATGAGGTACAAGCCGGCCGCCGGTTGCTTTCACAGTATTATCAACAAAGTCAACTTTTTGCGGTATGATCTGCTGGGCAGATACGCCCACGAAATAATCGGCCGAATACAAATACAAACCGGCCATTACATCGGGCCTGAAATTGTTCAGCGTACCGGTGCTGTAAACAGCCGGGTCAACCGCTGTAGCGAAATGCAGTTTATCGGCACGCAGGCTCATACTGGTAAACCCCGCGCCAAAGCCGGCGGCAATACTTGTACGCGGACTAATTCCTAAATGATAAGCATAGGTTGCATAAGCCGAAAACTGATTCAAGGGTCCCATGCGATCATCGATCACCTGTAAACCAACGCCATGATGCGGCGCGGCGGCGGTATAATCTTCCCAATACCGCTGGCCACGCGGATTTTCGCCCGGCATATCGAACGACGTGGCGGTGGTGCGGTAATCGCTTTTGCCTATCGGCGTATGTACAGTAAGGTAAGTAGTTACAGGAGCGCCATCGATCCCCGCCCACTGATGCCGGTGACTTACCTTGATATCGGTATAGTTCTCAATGCCGGTAAGGGCAGGATTGAGAATGTACTGATTCAGGATGTACTGGGTATAGTGCGGTCTCTGTTGTGCCGAAACCTGCATACCCATCAATACGATCGTCAAACAGCAAATTACTTTTGTCATACACTTAGGTTTTAATAGTTCGCGCAAAGGCGATAAGAAGTTTCTCGCAAAGGCGCTAAGGCGCAAAGAATTTTAACTATTCAAACTCCTCCCCTCTCTGTAACATTCTTACTTCTTACATCCGACTTCTGACTTCCGACTTCAGACTTCAGTTTTCCTACTTCTTCAACACTTTAAACTCCGTTCTTCTATTCTGCTGTCTTCCATCGGGATTGTCGCTGCCATCTTCGAGCTGGTTGGGTGCAACCGGCATGGTGGCTCCATAACCTTTGAACTGTAAGCGGCTTTGTGCAATTCCTTTGCTTAACAGATAGGTTACTACAGATTTTGCCCTGGCATCAGACAGCTTTTTGTTATAGGTTTCGCCACCCTTGTTATCGGTATGCGCCCTGATCTCTATTTCCATAGCGGGGTTCTGATTCAACATGTTCACTATTTTATCCAGCGAAGCGTAAGAATCAGCACGCACAGTTGATGAATCAAAATCGTAGTATATGTTATCGATCACCACTACTTCTTCTACATTCGGAGCTTCCTTCACCAGGCATATAGCGGGGTTGTTTAAACTATCTTTTTCGGTTCCATCAACGGGTGCATTGAACTGCAGCGAACCTTCTTTATAACCGCTTAAAGTAGCCACGGCTTTCAGCGGCTGGTATGCTTCAATTTCGAATGCATAACTGCCATCGGCGGCTGTAGCAGCGCTGTAAATGGTTTTATTGCTGATGGTATCAATAATGTTTACGCTAACACCCGAAAGAATGGTCTGCCCGCCGCACACTACTACCAGTCCGCTGATCTGCTTCAACGGCTTTTTCTTTTTCAGGGAAAACAATTCAAGACAACAATCGGCCGAACGGTCTGAGCTCAGCATTACATCGGCCAGTATATTATTAGCCGCGCCTTTACTGGTAAAATAAATATCATCCTTTACTGAATTTACCGGGTAACCGAAGTTTTCGGGAGCTGTAAATTTATCGATGGTTCCCTTGCTGAAAAAGAAATCAAAACCGCCCATGCCCGTTCTGCCATTGCACGAAAACACCAGTGTACCGGATGCTTCGTGGTAATAAGGCGCCTGCTCATCGGTGGCTGTATTTATAGTGTTGCCGAGGTTGGCTGTTTTTACGGGTTTGCCATGTGCATCTATTTCGGCATACCACAAATCGAAGCCGCCATAACCACCGGTTTTATCGCTGGCGTACAGCAAATATTTTCCACCGGGCATTACAAAGGGCTGTTGTGTGTTTGCGCCGGGTGTATTCACCAAAGCATCTACAGGCACGGGTTCTGTCCACGCATTATTTACTTTCCGGCTTACATAAATAGCTGAAGTTTTCTTTCCGGTTGCTGTAACCGTCCAGCGGGTACAAAATAAGGTATTGCCATCAGGTGTGCAGCTCATTACTCCCTGGTGCACGTTGGCGGGTTGGGCCAGATCAAATTTTGTAACAGCAGTGAAACTGTCGCCGGCAGCAACAGCACTGTATATGCGATTGATGAACGGCTGGTTTTTATCAGCTCCTTCGGGGCGGGTTGAGGTGAATAATAAAGTATTATTGTTCAGCCATACGGGCGAATAGTTGGCGCCCGACGGATTGATAGCAGCATTTTGTTTTTGAACGGTGAACAGCTGCAGGTCTTTTCTGCGCAATTGCTCTCTGATAAAGTGCAGGTTCAATACTTCACTGCGGGCCGACTGACTGTATACATCATCGGTTTTGTATTTATCCAAAAACAACTGAAAAGCCTTTTCGGCTTCTTCATCTTTTCCCAACGCCCGTAAAGTAACCGCATAGTAGTAGGCAGCCAGCGGGTGGTGTTCATTGTTATAGCTGAGCGCTTTTTCATAAAACGACACAGCTTTTACAGGATAGTTCAGCTTGCGATAGCTCTCTGCCAGGTTATATACAACCTGCTGAGGGCCTGCAGCCGCAGCCGTTACACCGGATGCCGATTTAACCGCATACGGACTGTAATCGGCCTGTGTACCTTTTGGTTTATTGGCATTGAGCCATTTTTCATAATACTGTGCGGCAGAATAGTAATCCCCCTTTTTATAATAATTGTCGGCGGCTTTCAGGTAATCTGCCACATACTGAGCCCTTGCCATCATGTATGCAGGGGTTACAGCCAGTATAAGAAATATCTTTTTCATCGCAGAGAATTTTGTGAATGGTGAATGGTCAATGGTCAATCGTGAATGGTCAATGGTCAATGGTCAGTGTATTAAAAGAACCACAAACCAAAAACTTCAAAACACAAACCTTAAAGCCTCGGGCACACAAAGTGAGCTTCAGGTGTTTTAATGGTTTTCTTACCTATCAAAGACAGGGATATTTCGAAGCTGTTGGTGCCATGCACCATTTTACCAAGGTCTGAGGTATTTACATCGTAGCTCACACCCAGCACAATATTGTTATGGCTGAAACCAACAAAAGGCGATACAGCATCTTTGACGCGGTAATTGGCGCCCAGCAATACATCGGTACCGGGTGCAGCATTCAACTGCACATAGGCACCGGCCATTTTTTCATCGGCCGATCCCTGTTTTACATATAATACATTGGGAATAACACTAAATATTTCAGAAATGGTTAACCGAACACCGGCATGAGCGGTAAAGCGCATGGGCAGTTTGGCATCGCTGGTGTTGCCAAAGTAATCATCGGGTTTGGTTAAATGCGATACAGCAAAACCGCCATATACATTGGCTTTTTTGCCGGGTGCTGCATCGAAGTAAAGAATACCGGCACCTGCATCGATAGAGGTAGCATTTGTTTTACTGAAACCATCGGTAGTGCTTCCGGGATTATATCCGGTTATCGGGTTCCATTCGTCGCCTAAAGTGAATTTTGAAGCATTGAACCCTCTGCGGATGATGCCAAGCTGCATACCCAGTACAATGCGGTGGTTTTCGGTAGCGCCAAAGCGTACACCGGTGTAGGCAAAGTTTCCGTAGGCCGTGGTATAATTATACCCTCCGTCGCCGGCAGATTGATTTAATACACTTAGGCCAACATTTACATTTTTGCCGGTTACAAACTCGGCCGAAAGTCCTGGCGTTGAAAACGGCTTGCTTATACTTCCCCATTGGGTACGGTAGATGCCTGATATACGGTAATCGCCATCGAATGTACCGGTGAGCGCCGGGTTTAACCAGGAAGGATATACGTAGTACTGCGTAAAATGCGGATCAACCTGTGCGGTCAGCTCGCGGGTAGTCCCTGTTAATATCACCAACAGCGCCAAAAGTCTGGTAATAGGTCTCATAGCAGTTTCTTTAATTTTTTGTTTTTTTATCGTTTCAGGTAGGCATCCGGTGGGTTCCATCGGTTGCCTTGTTGTCTCACTTTTTCGCCTTCACCGCTTTCTCCCTGATAGCGCCCCGAACTACAGTTCGGGGCTTACCGGGGTCACTACATCTTCGTTACATACTTTTGGGGTTCGTTCGTTACCAGTGGCATTTCCGTGCATTCGTTAAAGGTCCTGATCACCAGGCAGGCGCCTTAAACTGACTATTTAATAAACTGCCCGCCCGATGTGCTGCTTAAAGGCCAATCTCATTACCGGTAACAGTTTTCATAGACTTTTGGATCTTATTGTGCATGACGAATAGCTATTTTCAAGGGACCGTTTATTATAGGTGGTTCTTCATTGTTATCAATGTTGTTCTACTGAGGAAATATCCAGCTGATCCACGCTTTGCCATCTTTCGCATTTACCATGTCGTAGGTTTTATCTCCTGTTTGAACGAAATAATACCCGTTCGTCTCAGTCATTTGTATACGTGTTTTGGCCATAGCAACCGAATCGGCAGCTGTTGGATACGATCCCAGCGAACCCAGATAAGGGAATACAGCACGACCATCGTTGTTGAATGTAGGTTTCCTGAACCCGCCGCCATATTGCAGCTTCAACGAATCGTTAATCACTTTAATAGGAGCAGCGAGGTCGTAAGTGCCACCTGAATAGGTGCCATATGCAGGCCAGTAAATGAAATAATAGTAGTTGGGTAGTTTTGTAATACCATAAGCATCATCCACCCCATTCACATGAAACCCATTTTCCGATATCCAGTATAATTCCCTGTCGGCCGCATACTGCCACCAGCGTTGGGGCGCTCCGAGGTCGGGGTTAACCGGCTGACCTGAACCAACAATAGAAGCGGCATTACCATTTACAGTAAACGATAAATTACCGGCAGTTGCATTCCAGGTCATGTTGCTGAAACCCGATATAGTAATATTGCCATCGGTAAATGGCGGTGTAAGCACAATGCCATCTGTAGTATAATAATACCCCGTTGTGTAAGTTTGTACATTACCGTTTGCATCAACCCAGGTAAAGGTGATGGTACGGGTATTCTGATTAACTTTTATTTCGTATTGATTGCTGCCTACAACCAGTCTTTTGAAATAGTTTAAAATTTTGCTGATGTTTGCAAACACCCGGCTTTTATATCTTTTGCTGTAATAATCATCTGCTTCCTGCTGTGTTGCTTTAATCAGATAGGCCTTGCTACCGTTGAACCGGCCGATGAGCTTTATGGTATCTGTGGCTACACTGGTGATGGCAAATTCAAAATCAGAACCAAGGCCCGATCCGTAAGTACCGCCATTTACCGAACCATCGGGATCGGCCAGTACATGTACATATGAATAGGTATCGAATAACAAACTGGGCTGTTGTAATGCTTTCAACCGGTAGCTGCTTGTTGCAGGCGTAACGTTCGATGTAGAATCGAAGTCGGAGAACATTTCAACGCGGTTCGAATCGTTGAATTTGAAATAAAAGCCAACAACGCCTCCTTTTAAGCCGGCGGGATAGATCAAACCTTTCCATCCATAGGGCGCTTTTACCAGTGCGCTCTGATATTCGGCCAGTGCTTCATTGATGCGCTCATCGGGCGACTGATCAAAAGCATCATCTCCCTTTCTATTGCAACCACTTACTACTATAGTTAAGAGTATTGCGTATGTTAATATTTTTCTCATAATTGTTTATTCGTAAAACGTGAAACGGAAAACGGCAAACGTGAATCGGCAAACGGCAAAGCACTCTGTTCCCTTTTAATTTATCAACTTTGTCAACCTGTTAACTTGTCAACTTCTTCTTACTTCCTACCACTTACTTCTTACCTCGACTTACCACTTATAACTTACCACTTACTACTTAATGAGCTGCTCAACAGCTGTACGCACGCGCGTTTGCAGGCTGTAAAAATCAATGCTCCAGGTATCTTTAAAATAGTTTACTACAATCGCTTCTTTTTTGCGCAAGCGGCTTTTTGCTTCTGCCTGTGTTATTCCATTGGTACTGGTACCGGCAGGTATGCTGTTTACAATAGCATCAAAACCGCCTTTTCCTTCGGTAAGCATCATGGCGATCATTTCAACAAAATCTTCATCGGGAGCCGATTCGGCATATGCTGTTACAAAACCATCCTGGCGGGCTTCCGCGTCGGATACGTTGTTCCAGTTAGAAGTATATAAGCCAACAGTGATCGTTTTAAAAGTCACCGGGTAATAAACGGTTTGATGAAGAATATGCCCGAACTCATGCTCAATAGTGTGGAACATTTGTTTGATGTTGAACGAATCAGAAGGCCGATAACCGGTCATGCCTTTTGTTCTGAAATCATTCAGCACATACAACACTACTTTACGGCCGCCTTCGGCTGTACCTAAGGTTATGGTTCCATCGGTATTCCAGCTGGCACTGCCGGCCAATGCAAAAAATTTGGGACAATATTTCTTCATGAACACATCGCCTGCCTCGGCTGTATAAGTATCGATCCATACTTTCTTAACAGCGCTTAATACAGGGATTATCTTTTCTTCTTTAGGGGGTACCAGTGTTTTATTTACACTCAGTTCAAACTGGTCCCACTTGTATTTAACGGCAATATTTAAAGGCACGGTTAAGCTGTCGTATATCCATGTATCAATTGGCGTGGTAGCCCATGTATCGCCACCCAAACCGGGAATATCATCTACATTATCGAGGCTTTCCTTTTTGCAGGCAACGAGGGTTGTGAGCAATAAGAAAAACACCAGTCGTTGTAATTCTCTTACCTGTAAAATCTTCAATCCCTTCAGTTTTTCGATAAGAGGTAACAGCCAGCCCGGCACGCGGTTGTCGATCATTGTTTCCCAGCGGGGAGCAATGGATATAGGAATCACTTTAGCCGATTGTTGCATATTGTTATGTATGTCGTTGATCATTATTCAGGGTTTAACGTGGATTTAAAGCAAGGCCGCTTAACCGGGCCGATTCAGGTATCTGAAATACCCTGCGTTTGTCTTCAGGCTCCAGCGTGAAAGATGTTTTATCGGGCTCTGTTGTATGGGTCACCGGCATCTTATAGCGCAACAGATCGAACCAGCGCATACCTTCCTGTACATATTCGGCCCGTTTCAAATCGAGCAGGGTCAGCAGCGCGTTTATTCTGTCGTCGCCTGATTTATACTTTGTTTCCATTTTGGCGGTAGTAATGTTATGGGCTGCTGCATCATAATTACGTATGCGGGTAGAAGCATACGTATTCATGTCGGCAATAGCCGCAGTGAGATTATTCAGGTAAATATTGGCCTCAATCCTGTTGAACAATACTTCTTCGGCAGTGAACAGGGGTATCATTACATAGGGATACCCAATGGTGGCGTTTACCGAAAGGCGCACAAAGTATTCATTGATCTTTGGCAACAGGTAATTATCGGTTCCTACTGTATAGGTTTGTCTCGTGAAAGCGTAGTCACCACCTGTAACATTACTGTTCAGTATTTCTGTTCTTTTGGCTGCGTTCATGCCATATCGCTCGGTATAATAGTTACGGGCCCACGATGAAGCAGTTTCAACGAGTAACAGATTGGCGGGCTCGGTTGCGGCCGCATACCTTGCATACAGTTCGCGGTAAGTAAGTGTAAGGTAAGTCGTATTCCACGGGCGCAGATTTGCCGCTACATTACTGATTTGCGGATATACGAGGTTCGTATAGGCAAGCACTTTATCATAATCCTGTTTGAACAAATAAAAACGAGATGCAAAAGCATAAGCTGCTGCTCTGGTAAAATGATAGCGTGGTACTGTATAGCGTTTGTCATCGAGCAAAGGTAAACCAGCGGTCAGGTCCTTTTCGATCATCGAATAGGTATAGGCCACTGTTTTACGATCGTAGTTCTTAAATATTACTTTCTCGGGGGTAGTTACATAGGGAATGCCGGGATCTTTATCGGCTGTGGCCGGATCGTATGTTTTGGCGAACAGGGTTACCAGCATAAAATGTGCATAGGCACGGCATACCAGCGCTTCGCCTTTTTCCGATGCATAAGCGGTTGAATCGGTAGCAGCATAGCAGGTTTCGAGCGCCTGGTTGGCGGCCGCAATGGCGGCATAACAACTATTCCAGTATCCTTCGGGCGAATCCTGCTGATTGTTAGTCACATCTTTAAAGAAGAAAGGATTCAACACTTCCTGATCAAGCCCACCGCCGTTATTTTTATCTGCTACGTTATCTGAAATAGATTCACAAAAAGGCATGTAGTTACCCTGCGGATAGGCAGTACCCAATAATTGCGCTACCTGTTCAGGGCTATCCAGTGTAGCCCTGTTGTCGGGCGATTTTTCCAAAAACTTTTTACAACCTCCCAGTGAAATAAGCAGGAGTAGTGAAGAGGTATATGATAATATTTTTTGCATGATCTCGATTAGTTACAAGTTCCAGGTTACAAGTTTCAGGTTACCGGTTGCCCGGTTTTCTATTGCCTATTGTCTATTGCCTATTGCCCGTTACAGTCCGAGCTTCAGCGACAACGTATATTGCTTCTGAACGGGCTGCGCCACGCCGCCTGAGTTAAAGAACTCGGGGTCTTGTCCCCGAAGTTTTTGGTCAGAATAAATTAACCATGGATTTGTTGCGGCAGCCGTTACAGAAGCGCTGGTCAGTCCAATTTTTTTCAATGCAGCATTGGTAAGCTGGTAACTGAGCGATACGGTTTTCAATCTTATCAGATCGCCTTTCGCCACACGCTCGGTTGAATAATTGTAGTTGTTGTAAGGGTACGCTCCACCTAACTGCGATTGCTGATATGCATCGAGTATTGAAGGAACATTGGTATATTTTTCATCGAGCGGCTTTACCCACCGGTCGTAAAATTCTTTTGGCATGGCATCGAGGTCAGAGTAGGAAGTTCTGAAAGCAGGGTACAGTCTTATTTTGTTGCCTGCCTGGTACGTAACAAATACGTTCAGTGAAAATGCCTTGTAACGGAAAGTATTGTTTAAACCTCCGGTGAATTTGGGATCAACAGGTCCTTCATAAACGAGGTTACCTGTTTCTTCAGATTGCATATACACGTTCGTACTTGTTTTACCTTCTTCATTTACGAACTGAGGTATACCGGTAAAATTTTCGAGCCCTTTGTATTTGATCGAGAATAAACTGCGTACAGGATATCCTTCTTTGTTTCCTCCTTCGGCACTCACCAAACTGAAAATATTGGGATTGTTTTTGGTATTGGTGATTTTGGTAGTATTGTAACCAAAGGTTAAAGTGGTTTTCCAGCTCCAGTCTCTGGCACGGATCACTTCGCCGGCCAACAGCAATTCAACACCCTGCGAAGTCATATCGGCATAGTTACCTGCTTTATAAGGTTCGCCGCCAATGCCTGATGTTTTGATGAGGCTGATCAGGTCGAAACTTCTGCGCTGGTACGCATCCACACTAAGATTTATGCGGTTATTTAATAAGCCTGCATCAACACCGAGGTTGGTAGTATATAATTTTTCCCAGGTAAGATCGCTGTTCTCAAGATTGATGAGCTGTATCACCGACTCTACCTCAGTTGAATAAGGGCGGTTGGTATTGGCATTTTTCAATACAATGCTCGAGTTGGTGGCAGGTCCCATACTGGCTGTTAAGCCATAAGTACCTCTTACGGTGAGGCGGTTGACCCAACCAATATTCGACATAAAAGGCTCCTGATCTACATTCCATGAACCTGCAACGCTCCAGGTAGGCAGCCAGCGCGCTTTGGGCGATTTACCGAGGCGGTTGCTGCCATCATAGCGTACATTGCCTGTTAAGTTATATTTTGAATTGTAGGTATACGTGCCCGATGCATACATGGCCACAAAGCGATCGTACTCCTTGCTCATTTCATAGTAAGGAAAATTGTTCTCGATCGTTTCTTTCAGAATGCGGTAATCAACAAAAGGAACACCACCATTATTATACTGATACCCGTAACCGGTATTTGAAAAGTGTTGCCTGTCGGCATATTTTACCTGCTGACCGGCCATTACATTTACCGAATGTTTACCGATGGTTTTGTTGTAGGTGATACCGTTCCTTACATCGAAGTTTATCAGCGCATCTTCTGCACGATTGTAAAACCCGCCATAAGGCAACACCACAACGGGTAAAGCTTCAGGATCATCGGGATTACGATACAAAAATTTATTGTTGTTCTGAATGGTTGAAGTTTGATTGGCGCGGTAAGCATTGGCCATGTTTGAGTTTTCGGTGATCTGGTGCTCACGGGTTGATTTTACATACCGCATGGCGCCTACAAACTCGTACCGCAGGTTCTTTGATATTTTATAAGACAGGTCGCCCTGTAACCGCAGGTCGATAATGTTCAGGTTGAGGTAATTGTTTTCTAACTCACTGAGAATATTAAAAGGGGCGAAGTTTCTTCTGAAATATTCCCGGTTGCCATTTTCATCGTAGGCAGTGAGGGTGCGGCTGGTGTTCAGCGCATAACTGAAAGGATTGATATCGAAATCACGATCGTACTTGCCTTCTACAGGGTTACCACTGCGGGTAAGCGATCCCGGCGCTTTTTGCTGACGAACCGAACCCACAGTAGCAAAACCGCCGCTCAGCTTTTCGTTAAACTTGTAGTTATTGCGATAGTTCAATGTATAACGACTCACTTTGTCGGCAACCGTCCATCCGTTATCGCCATAATAACTGGTTGAAAAATACGTTTGTGTTTTATCGGTACCGGATGATATGCTTAAAGAATGTTCCTGCATAAAGTTATTGCGGAACAACAGATCGAACCAGTCGGTATTGGCCTTAGCATAGCGCAGTAAAAAAGCTTTTTTATCGGCATATGTATTGCGCAATGGGAAACTGCCATCATTCCGTGCATTGAGCTGATCGTACATTTTACCATACACGCCAATGTCTGATCTGTCAAGAATATCAGGACCCAGAATTCCTTTGCGTTCCAGCTCGGCTAAAACCGACATCTGCTGGGCCGAGTTCATAATGTTATAATCCTTGTATGTTGGCTTTAACTGGGTGCTGTAATTACCGATGTAGTTCACCGAAGTGCGGCCGGCCCGGCCTTTCTTTGTAGTGATCACCACTACCCCGTTCATGGCGCGTGCACCATACATAGCGGTCGCAGCGGCATCTTTTAATATATCGAAGCTTTCGATATCGTTGGCATTTAAGCCGGCAACAGCCGAACCCAACAGCGTTGTAGGATCGCCGCTCGATAACTGGTCGTTCGAAATATTTACGACATCCTGCAACTCAACGCCATCTACCACCCATAAAGGCTTGTTATCACCATTGATTGAGGTAGCCCCGCGAATACGTATTTTGGGAGCGGCGCCAAATGTGCCCGATACGTTTTGAACCGAAACACCGGCAGCGCGGCCTTCGAGCATACGGCTTACATCGGTGGTTCCGTCCATTTTAATATCATCCATTTTCAAACGCACCGATGAACCTGCAAACTTCTTTTTGTCAATATTCTGGTAACCGGTTACCACTACCTGGTCCATATTGGTGGCTTCTTCCTTCAGCTTTATATGAATGTTACCGGATTTTAAACTGCTTACTTTAACCTCTTCGGTTGCATAGCCTGTAACGCTAAATACCAGCACGGCGTCGCTGCTGATATTTTTAAGTTCGAACTCACCCTTATCATTAGTGGCAATACCCCGTGGTGTGCCTTTTACTACGATGGAAACACCTGCCAGGGGCGCCCCCTTTTCGGAGGTAACTACTCCTTTTATATCGATATTATTATTAGCAATAGCAGGTGCAGGAGCAACTACAGGCGCTTCGCCCGAGGATGTTTGCCGAACAGGCACATTATTTTCGGGACGTACAATAATACGGTCATCTACTACGATATAAGATAGTGCATAGGGCGAAAGTATCTTTTTAAGTATATCGCCCACTTTTTGTTTCTGAACTGATATACTTACTTTATTTTTTATCAATACATCGTTATTGGTATGAATGAAAAACACTTTCGCAGCATCGCCGATTTTATCCAGGGCATCTTTCAATACCACATTCTTTAACTCAATTGAAATGACCTTATCCAATACGTTCTGCCGTTTCTTCGTTTTATTACCGCCAGCCATAACGTTGGCTGCAGATAAAGCGAACAGCAGCACGATCAGTAATAAATGCTTCATTTTTTTCCCGCCAGGGCAAACAGATTCCTGTGGTATTGTTTTGTACATACCTTTTTTTAGTTGGTTTTAAGTAATAGGCAGCCATGTCGCCGGCTTTGCAGCCATGCAACTATTGCGGCCAAAACATTAAATGGCAAGATGCTTTGAAATGAGTTCCGCTGTGGCTTAGGGTTTGCCATTAACACGAAACTGCTTCAGATTTGGTTTCAGTCACCGGCAGTTTCCGCCGGAAATAATATATCCTTTACCGTTACTATCTTTTTTTACTGTTGCGTTCAGCGCAAGAGCAACCAGGCTCAGGGCTTTTTCAATATTATCATCTACGTGAAAATAACCGTAAAACGCACATCCCATTGAACTACCCTCCAGCGTTATTTTTGTATGATAATATCGCTGCATTTCCTCAATCACCTTCGTCACAGAAACGCCCGCATAACTGAATTTACCTGTATGCCGCTGCTTATAATACACTGCATCTTCCGGCGCTTCTATCTTCTGTATTTCATTGGTAGTATTATTGTATACTACACTCTGATTGGTGTTTATAATAACCGCCTGCAACTCTTTATTGCTATCGGTAGTTTCAACCTTAACATGTCCGCTGGTTACCACCACTCTTGAAAACCCGTTGGCATAGGCTTCTACATTAAATGAAGTACCGAGCACAGTGGTTTTTATACAGGGCGAATGAATAATAAACGGATGTTTTGTATCGTGCGTAACTTCAAAAAAAGCTTCCCCGGTTAAAGTCACTTCCCTGTTATCGCCGGTAAACCGGTCGGGATATCGTAACCGGCTGTTTGGTTCAACTGTTATTACCGAACCATCGGCCAGCTTTAACACTTTTCTTTTTCCGCCGGTTGCGATCTCTTTTTGCACCGGCACAGTCATCAGCATATTTTCATTTAACCAATAACCCACACCGGCGAGAATGATTATGGCGGCGGCAATGGCTATTTTCATACTGTGCAGGCGAATCACAGGGGCCAAAGATCTTTGTGGTATTTCAATTCGGGTATGGATGTTCTTTAGCAGGCTTTCCGATTGAGATTCGTCGAGCGACTTTCTCATGTAAGCTATGTCTGCCTCAAAATCTGCTGCTGCTACCTTTTCCATATCAGTAAGATCCGTTCCTTCGAGGTAATTCAGCAACCATTCTTTTTCTTCACTGGTAAGCGTCTTACGGGCTAATAAATATTTCAAATATTCCTGTCTGTCTTTCACCAGTTAGATTTTATATATTATAAACACGTTTTTATTGTAAAACCGGGGGGATGCTTTGTTAACTTTTTTTTATCTTTTTACTACACCATGAATCCCATTCCCGATGCATTATTCGCATGCGTTCGAATATAATCGCTTAAGTTGATCATAGCAGCAGATAAATATTCCTTTACGGTATGCCGTGATATCTGCAATTCGGCGGCTGCTTCTTCGTAGGTTTTACCTTCGAGCTTGCATAGCTTTACAACCTTTTGTTTTTGCGGTGACAATTGTTCTATGGCATGTTTTAGCAGGTGATAGTACTGTTCATATTCGAATACATATTGGGCAGTATGCTCATCCGAAGCCAGCAAATTCCTGTGAAGCACTTCTTCTCTCAGTTTTTTCCGGGTATAGTCGATTGAGAGATTAAAACTGATAACAAATATCCAGTTGGCAACCGGTTGTTCGTAATTGATCTCATGCCGTTTTTCCCATAATCGTATAAACACTTCCTGTAAAATATCCTGTGCAACTACCGGCTCTTTGGTTAGTTTAACAATATTGCGGTACACTACCTGGTAATACCGCCAATACAAACTGTCAAAGGCCGACACATCTCCGGCTCGTAACCTTGCTACTAATTTAGAATCGGGGCTCTTCATAAAATGTACGTTTTTTAATGTTGATCTTTCCGTTTATGGACTTATTGTATACAGCTTCATAGGGCCGGCAATGTGATGCATTATTGTTTCATTAATTCCTTAACTATCTTTTGTCCGTCTGAGCGTATTACAATTGTGTAGATACCTGCGGCTAATCGCGCATGTCCATCTACGGCAATAACATTAGGGCCCGCCTGTATGGCAATGTTCTTATTATACAATGGGCGGCCGTGCATATCGAACAGGGTTACCACGGCCTGCTGCGAACGGGGGGCCGTGATATATAATTTCAACTGATCTGAAAACGGATTGGGGCGCACTTCTGCCACGAAATCGCCACCGGGCGCGGGCGACAGCATAACAACATTGCTGTACTTTGAAGCGCCGTTTTTATAAAACAATTTCAACCGGTAATAATAAAAAGGCGCTTTTACAGCAGGTACATGTTCGGCACTGTAATCAGCAGCATCGGTGGTGTTGCCTTTAGCGGGAACAGTAGCCACCGACGTATATACCGTATCATTGGTTGAAAATTCAAGTTCAAAATGATCGGTGTTCACTTCCTGCGATATTTGCCACGAAAGCACATTGGCATTTTCTTTTACAGCGCCGTGTAACACCAGCGTTGCCGCAGGAATCGGACTGATCACTCTGAAATATTGTGTGTACCCGCAACCGAAATCACCGGCAAGCGTAGCAGGGTAAGCCGGTAACCCGTTGCTTAAAGGCTGGTAGGTACCATCCATTTTTACAGTATATAAATAACCTTTACCGGCCGAAGAATTGGCCCACCAGTATAAACCATTGCACCCATCATCGGTAACCACCATTCTGTAACAGCCGTCGGGCAACTGTAACGTGTCGGTATAGGTAGTATTGGATGCTGTTGGATTGCGTTGCTTCAGAACGGTACCATTCAGGTCTTCGATGCGCCATTTGGTTTGCGTACCATTACTATTGGTTCTTAATACAACGGCAAACTGTGCCGCCCAGTCAACCGCAGTAACAAAATATGTTTGCATGCTGTTATTGAGCGCATATCCGTCGGCGCTTCCATTGATTTGCTGAATGGTTACCTCAAATCTGTTCACCGTGCCGGCGGCCAGTGAGCTAAGCGCCGTGAGGTTGGGCAGCATGATAGCGGTATCTTTCAATGCAGCCAGTGATAAACCGGTTGCAGTATAGGTTTGCAAAGTTTGACCAGCCACACCATATTGAAACGACACAGTATTAATAGTAGTAGCGCCGGTATTCCTGATAACCACCACAGGGTTTCCGCAAATGGGATTGGATCTGAAATTGCCTTCATAGTCAGAGGGTGCAATAATATTTTCTACCGATGCGTCTAACGACTTGTTATACGCGCCATAAAAGAACAAAGCCGATTCAATGATGTACGACGCAGTACCGGAATTGCTATAGGTTTGAAAATTTACATCCACATTCATATTACTGCCGGATGCTGCATTACCCAGCTTGTGGATATTAGGATTCACCAGTTCGCCGGGGCACCACCCTGCCCTGTTATATACCCAGGTGCCTGATTGCGGATACAGGTTATTGCTGCCGCAATCGGCTTTCCAGATCGTTTTTTGTTCTGTTAAACTGCCGTTGGCGTATACCTGATAATATTTACTGCAAAATTCTGAGCAACCGGTATTGTCGCTGCCATGCCCCGTTACCGTAAACTTCATATCGGCCTGCTGCGTACCGGAAGGAACAGCCGCATCGGTTGCCGGCAAATAATTTTCAATAGGGTCGGATGCGTTTCCAAAAGGGAAGGCTCCATGCCATAATCTTTTTATACCGGTAACATTGCGCGGAGGCGTGCCTTCGATAAAGGCAAACTGTATGTTGCCGGTAAAACCGCCTGAATAATTATGATAGCCTAACCGGATGGTTGCGTTGTTCTTTAATACCGGGTAATAATCTGTTACATCAAAATAATAGCGTTGCTTCCAGTTCCAGCCCGTTCTGGGATAAGAGGCGTTGGCATAGGGTGTGATCAACCGGCTCAATTCGAAGGTGTCGGTGGGCGTCATCAGAAAATTTTGAACGGTATAATCCCAGTCGCCACAATATTGGGTACCTGAAGGACATTGATATTTGCCCAACGTAAATACCATTATTATTTTACGATATGATACGGAACCGTTCGGAAAAGTTACACTGGCGTCAAAGTCGTTGTAGTAATCAAGGTGTACGTCGTTTTGTGCCTGAACCCAGGTAGTGTCGCCGGGATTGGCAACTGATTTTACAGAAGTAAGCAGTGATATAATAAATAACAGTAAGCCCCCACGTATAAGGTATCTCATTCTTTGCAGTTGTTTGTTTGGTTGTTGACTTAAATGGGTAGCGGACACTTAAATTACGCTCAGATAAATTAAAAAGGGGGAGTCGCAACCGTCGCAATCGCGGGACAATGCCGGGACAACAGGGGGTACAATACCATATAAACATCTGGACAAAAATGTAAACGACTGATAGTTATATCAATATCATACATCAACATTTCTTTGTTTATGTTGAAAAATTTCAGGTTTGTATCCCCCCTCCTAACTATTATGTATATTTTACTTTTTGAGATATGCGAATAGTCTCGCGCAAAGGCGCAAAGCCGCAAAGCTTTTTCTTAGCGTTCTTACAGATCGCGAAGCGATCATCTTTGTCCCGCCATGGCGGGAGCGCCTTTGCGAGAATTAAAAACCCTTAACTAAAGGAAATTGATATTATATATTATCAACCAGTTCCTCCAGCTCATCATCGTCCTGCAGATTGATCTTGCGGCGAATACGCTGCCGCGTTTTTTTGATGGAATCCGGAGCAATGCCCAGCATGGCGGCCATTTCTCTTCGGGAAAGTTTTAATTTTAACAATGCGAGTAACCGCTGTTCGGCAGGTGTTAAGTCGGGATATTTTTGTTTCAGGTTATCGAAGAACCCTTTTTGCACTTTTTCGAACAGTTGCCTGAATTCGTTCCAGTGGTCTTCGGTGAGGATCGTATATCGCTTCAGCTTTTCGGCGATCTCTTCTTTTTCTTTAAGCACAATATTATTATCGGGCAATGCATTCAGTTCCTCTATTTCGCGTTTAAACTGTTCTATCAGTTTATTCTTTTCCCGAACATTTTCGATGTAATAATTCAACCGGGCCGATGCATCCTTCAACAGCTCCCTGTTCTTTTTTTGCCTTATTTGCAGGCGGTAAATAAACTGTGCGGCTATTATCAAACATAATAATATTACCACTATTATGAAGTTGCGCACCAGCAGGCTTTTACTTTTTTCGCTGGCCAGCAGCTTCATCTCAGCCAAATGCTTCTCAACAGCCACTTTCTGCTCGGCCTGGGTAATTATCATCGCATTCTGCTTTTCTCTCAATTCATTTTGCAGCCGGCGTGCGGTGTCGAGATATACAAAAGCGCTATCAAATCTATTCAGCCGTTTAAACAGTTTAGCTTTTTTCAGCGCATAGTATAAATATGTACGTGGAGCATTCTCTTTTTTAAACAATGAGGCAATTTCATCCAGTTTGGAAGCAGCGGCTTTCAGATCATTCCTTTCGATATCGATATCTGCCATCAAAACCAATGTATGTTCAGCACTTGCCCATTGCGCGGTTTGCATGCTCAGTGTATAATCGGTTTTCAGCAACGGTATCGCCGAATCGTATTTTTTATATTCGTAATAAACCATTCCCAGATTGCCTGATAATATGCCTGTCCACGGCACATCGTGCGATGTTTTGGCAATATCCAGCGCCCGTTGAAAGAACACAACGGCGCTGTCGTTATTTTTTAACTCGCTGTAGGAAAGCGCCAGTGTATTGTAAGTGTGAATGGCTGCTACCGAATTGCTGAACGGGTATTTTATAGCATTGGAGAGATATTGCCTGGCCTTTTCAAAGTTGCCAAAATCGTAATACATCAGGCCCAGGTCGAACAGATAGCTGCCGGAATGCGGATAATTTTCATAACCGATTTCATTCTGAATAATATTATTAGCCCTGATCATGTATTCAAAAGCCTGCGGATATTTGTTGAGCTTGTAAAAGATCAACCCCATATTATTATATATCTCCGCCTCCTGTTCCTTCAGGTTTTGCGATTTGGCCAGCTCAAGCGCTTTTGTAAAATACCGTAAACCGCCGGTAGCATGCATGCCATGGCCTTCTTTCTGATAATCACCCATGGCAATCAGCGAAAACACTTTCAGCGGCACATCATTTTTTTCATCGGCCCAATGAAGCAGCCCGTTCAAAGCGGCGAGGGCATTTGCCGAATCAAGATGCAGTACCTGATCGTTATAAATTCTACGGGCAACGGTAACCCTTTCCCCGGGCGCCGTTTTTTGCAGAATGCCAAAATAATCAGATGGCAAGGGATAGGTTAGTAAAACAATAAGCAGTAATAAAAAAAAGAGCGGCAGTTTCTTTCTCATCAGTCAGTGGTTTTTGCAAGGTTTAGCTTTCAGTGCTTTGGTTACTTAGCGTATGGCGCAACGCGATTTTTTACCTAAGGCAAGAAATCAAACAGTCAATCAGGTAATAGTGGGGGGTCAAGAGTTTCACCGCTATAATAAAAAATATTTACCAATTACAAAAAAAAAGAATTAATGTCTTTTGCACATTTATAATCAGATCCCTGCTTTTTACAAATGTCAGACAATAAACAGCTCCCTACAACATAAGCAGTGTCAGCACACTATCTGTAACAATCGTTTGCAGTGCAGGTAATGGACGTACCGTTGCAACATGGCATTTATTTCAGGACAGTACGGGATGCTGCACGTATTACGCACTGCGTTTGCAGTGCCGGTCAATAGCGTACGGGTATACCGTGCGTTGCAACACTGAATTTCAGGAACGGTGCGAGGATACGCTGCGCAGGCACACGGTAATTTTTCTATATAAGATTGATGTTTCGCCGGAATGTTTTCTGAGTTATAACAGTAATGGACAACTTTACTATCTGTTCTGCCGGTAGCACACTTTGCTTTCAATAGAACAAAAAACAATCAGCTAACATGTACTGTTACCCGTTTTCGCCCCTTTGTCGACCTGCTCCCCATTCATGCAACCGGCCCGGCATTATTCAGACCTGCCGGCATCTATGCAACCCTCACAGAGTATCTATGTTGACCTGAAAAGATGGGCTGTTACCTGTTTTAATGAAAAAACAACTTGCTGAAAGGTGTTCCACATGTGATTTTTCCCTTAACTCAGGTGCAACAACTAAAAAACAATCAGCAAATAGGAGCTGTCACGTGTTTTCGCACCTTTTGCAATTTGTGCAACATCTTCGCAACCTGCTCAGCATTTTTGCTCACCTGCGCAGCATCTATGCTGACCTGCAGAGATGCTCTGCAACCTGTTTTTGGCGTTTAGCCAAATGCTTTACTTACTTCTTCAGTTGTTACGCTGGTTATATCAAATGAAACGGAGATTTAAACATTTGTAACGATGCTTTTCACACGTGGCTAAACATTTTTACAGCGAAAAGAGAGGTTGTAACAAGTTGCAGAGATGTTGTGCCACTCAACAAAGATGTTCTGCACTCCAACAAAGATGCGCTGCAACCGTGCAAAGATGTCATGCAACTTGTTTTGATTGTTTAGCCACGTGGCTAACCTGTTTAGCCAATTGCTATTCCCTGCTTCGCAGTTGTAATACTGGTTTAACGTCTGGCTAAAGCATATAGCCAGGTTGAGAAGCCGTTTAGCCACATGATTCGCAGGTTGCAACACGCAACAAAGCCATTCCCACACGCCGCAAAGCTGAAAGAACATCGAACAATGGGTTTTCGAACACTTTTGGGTGCACCGGGCCCGTTCGGACTTTGGCTGCCTCCAATTAGCAATTAGCTCATTCCCCTAAAATCGCTGCTCACCCCCTGGTTTTCCTGCTTTATCGGTTTTTGCATCAGGCAGGTCATTATCAATATATATAATGATGTAGATTAGTTGCAAAGACAGGTTAAAAGCCGGAAGACAAAGACCCGGAGAGTTATAATTTTTGTCGGCAAAATTAAAACCCGGAACCTTGTGCCTTGAAACCTGGAACTTGTAACTTTATATCATGCCAACGGTAAAATTTACCTATGCGCTTAAAAGATTTTTCCCGAAGCTAAAAGACACTGCCATAACGGGAAATACACTGACGGCTGTTTTGCAGGAAATAGAAGCCGGCAACCCCGGTGTATGCAAATATGTACTCGATGAACAGGGCCACCTTCGTCAGCATGTAAATATCTTTATCGATGGTATTCTTATAAATGACCGAACCTCACTCAGCGATCCGTTTACCGAAAACAGCGAAATTTATATTATGCAGGCTTTGTCGGGCGGATGAATGCACAAGGAACAAGGTACAGGGCACAAGGTACAAGACTCAAGGTACAAGGCACTCACCTTCGCTAAAGCTTCGGTGAGCAAGCAAGGCACAAGGCTTCAGGTGTAACGTACTAATTGTATACAATCTTCTTTACTGATTAAAAATAGTACAGATGAAATCAACGCTTTTGTTAGGCACCCGTAAGGGTTTTATTGCTTATCGCTTTTTGAATAATCAATGGCAGGCCGAAAACTGCTCCTTTGAAGGCGTACCAGTTTCAATTGCATATGCCGATCCGCGCAATGGCACCTGGTGGGCTTGCCTCGATCACGGTCATTGGGGCGTTAAGCTGCAACGATCGAACGACCGTGGCAAAACCTGGGAAGAAGTGGCCGCGCCGGCCTACCCCGAAGGAGAAGAAGTAAAAGATGGCAAACCCGCTGCTACGCGGTACCTGTGGTCAATGTCGCATGGCGGTAGTCATTTTATGCGACGGTTATGGATCGGCACCGATCCCGGCGGTTTGTTTATGAGCGAAGATGAAGGCAACAGTTTTCAGCTGGTGCAATCGCTGTGGCAGCATCCCACCCGCAAAGAAGGCTGGTTCGGCGGCGGGCGCGATCTGCCAGGCATTCATTCAATTTTGGTTGATCCACGCAATGAAGATCATATTCATATTGGCATCAGCTGCGCCGGCGTTTTTGAAACAACTGATGGCGGCAAAAACTGGGCAATACGCAATAAAGGTTTACGGGCCGATTTTTTGCCCGACCCGAATGCTGAAGTAGGCCACGACCCGCATATTGTTGTAGCGGCACCGGGCAATCACGATGTATTATGGCAGCAAAATCACTGTGGTATATTTCGGTCAACCGATGGCGGTATGAACTGGCAGGATATAAGTGAGCCCGAGGGGCCTGCCCGTTTTGGTTTTGCCATTGCCGTGGCCGATGACAATCCCGATCAGGCCTGGGTAGCGCCGGCCGACAGTGACATGATACGCACTGCCATCAAAGGCGCGCTGTGTATTTGTCGTACCGACGATGGCGGCAAAACCTGGAAACAATTGCGCAACGGGCTTCCACAGGAAAATTGTTACGACATTATTTATCGACATGCACTGGTAACCTCAGGCGACGCAGTTGCTTTTGGCACCACCACAGGCAACCTGTTCTTCTCGCCCGACCGCGGCGAAAACTGGCAGGTTGTAAATAACTACTTGCCTATGATACATTCAGTGCAATTCGTTGATTAAAATATAAGGTTTAAGGTATAAAGTTTAAAGTAGGGAACCCGATTATCAGAATTTAAACGTCTTTGAAATCAGTTTTTATGTTCGAACTTAGGGTTCTACCTTAAACCTTATACTTTATACTTTAAACTTTACTCAAACACCTGTCCATAACGCCAATGCTCCACATACTTACCATCTTTCAACTTAACGATATCGATCAGGTGCATGGTAATGCGTTGGCCATTTGCAGGCCTGTTCAAAAGCTCAGCCACCTGTATACCTGAAATAGATTTTCGGGTAACCACGGTATCGCCTTCTGCAATCTGGTCAAAAATATCTACCTTAATATCAGTGAGCGCCTTGTGCAGCACCTGTATAATATAATCTTTGATCCCCTCCCGGCCGGCCGGTATGCCAGGCGTAGCTGCACTGCGGTTCACAAAATCATTCGCCACCAGTTCTTCAAAAGCCTGCACATTTCCTTTTTCAATAAACTCCTTATTAAATCGCGCTACTACTGCTTTGTTCGTTTCCTGTAGTGTACTCATATTATTTATTATTAATCTTAACAATATTCAATTTCTCATTTCTCATGCTGAATTTCTTTTGCAAATTTCCCAACATCCTGCTCAACCCGGTAACGCTAACAGCTCAATTAATTGCGATTTCAGCTCCTCTGATAATAAAAATTCTGATCGGGAAAATGGCTGTCGAAGAAAGACGATGGGCGCCTTGTTCCTTGTCCCTTGAGCCTTGTACCTTGTTCCTTGTGCCTTGTGCCTTACGGTTTTATACCTTGTTGTTTTTTCACACGCCCTGTTTTTTAAAAATTCTTCCCTTTTACCGTAGGGTACCCCTACTCTTTCGGTACATATATAAGATAGTATGGACAAAAATTTATTTTTCAACCTGTTGGATAAGTATCGCGATGGCACTGCCAGCGATGCGGAAATAGCGTTGATAGAAGAATATTACCGGCGGCTTGAGGCAGCCGGCACAACAGAGCTGACAGGCGAAGAAGAAGCAGCATTAAAAGATTTGTTATATAGAAAGATCACCAGTCATATCGGTGTACAGGAACCGCAGGAGCAGGAAACGAAAGTAATTGCGCTGAAGCGAAAAAATTACAAACTGGTTGCAGCGGCCGCTGCTGTATTTGTTATGACAGGAGCAACAGGTTATTACTGGCTGATGAACAAATCCCAAACCCGCACCACTCAGCCGGTTGCCGTTAAAACAAACCCCAAAGACCTTCCGCCGGGAAAAGATGCAGCCATTTTAACCCTGGCCGATGGCAAAAAGATCGTGCTTGACAGCGCCAGCGGAACGATCACCCAACAGGGAAATGTAACCGTATTGAATATTAAAGGTCAGCTTAGCTATGCAGCCACCGCCAAAGAACAGGGCAATAGTGAAGTAGTGTTTAATACTGTTACTACAGCAAGGGGAAACCAGTATCAGCTGGTGCTGGCCGATGGTTCGAAAGTATGGCTCAACTCGGCCAGCTCGCTTCGTTTTCCAACATCATTTACCGGCAGGCTGCGTGAAGTAGAACTCGATGGAGAAGGATATTTTGAAGTAGCTAAAAACGCCGCAAAACCATTTCATGTAAAAACACGATCGCAGGATATAGAAGTGCTGGGCACCCATTTCAACGTGAACGGGTATAAAGATGAGGAAGTTATTAAAACAACGTTGATCGAGGGTAAGGTGCGGGTGCAATCGGCAATCGACAATCGGCAATCGGCAATACTTATACCTGGTCAACAGGCTATTGCTTCCAATAGCAGTGCATCGATACACGTAAAAGACGATATAGACATTGACCAGGTAATGGCCTGGAAGAATGGCTGGTTTGAATTTGATGACACCGATCTGAAAATGATCATGCGGCAGGTAAGCCGCTGGTACGATGTGGATATTGTATACGAAACAAAAACAGGTAATGAAAAATACGGAGGACGCATCAGCCGTAACATCAACCTTTCGAACATATTAAAAATGTTGGAGAGCTATGGCGTGCATTTCAGGCTCGAAGGAAAGACCCTGATAGTAATGTGAGAAGACCGAAGCCGGATGTCAGAAGTCAGAGGTCGGATCGAACCCCCGGACTCTTCAGACTTCCGACTTCAGACCTCAGACTTCAGTATTAAACGGGATCAATAGACAACAGGTGAAAAGCACGATGCAGCAATGCTACCAGTAACAGGAGTTACGAGGTTATAACAATTGAGTAATGGAGCACAACTTCGGGAATTCATCTTTTCAGTCGGTTTTTGCAGCACTGCATGTATGCCCATCGCCTGTTGCTATTTCCTGTTTCATCCGCCGTCCCGATAGCTATCGGGAAGCGAAGGCGGATCGCCGTATAAAACCTCTCGCAAAGGTGCTAAGTTGATCGCTTCGCGATCTTTAAGAACGCTAAGAAAAAGCTTTGCGCCCTGGCGCCTTTGCGGGAACCTTAACGAAATATATTAATTATAAACGATTGGCCATTAACGAACAGACGAATTCACGATCCACAATTGACGATTGACGACAAAGAAAAAGCCGCTTCGTGGTCCAGACGAAACGGCGGGGTTCAGTAATAATAAACAAAACTGTTGAGGAATCATTTATTCAATCACTAAACCAAAGCAAAAGTATGCAAAAAACTGCTCTTGTCCGCCTAAGTCACGGCTCAGGCGAGGCTATTGTTTGCCGGACTAAAAATACCGGTGAACATAATTACCGCGACAAGCACAAACTGCTAAAGGTCATGAAATTAACTGCTATCCTGTTATTTATCACCTGCCTTCATGCAGCTGCCCGTACCAGCGGGCAAACTGTCACATTATCGCTCAAAAATGTGCCGGTACAAAAAGTTATTAAAGAAGTATCACGGCAATCGGGCGTATCGATCGTGTACAGTGAATCGATGTTTGAGGGAATGAAGCGGGTAACTATTAACGTTAAAAATTTATCTGTAAAAGAGGTATTGCAACAATGCCTGCCTGGCCAGCCATTTGAGTTTGCCATGCAGGGAAATACAATTGTAATTAAAAAGAAAACGATGGTCGAAGCCCCGGTTGCTGTTAGTGCGCCCGAGGCCCCATTGGCTGACATAAAAGGTAAAATTACCGATGAAAAAGGCGAACCCATTGTGGGAGCCAACGTACAGGTAAAAGGTAGCGGCAAAGGAGTTACTACCAATTACAACGGAGAGTTCACCATTCAGGCCAATAAAGGCGATGTGCTGATCATTTCTTACGTAGGCTACGCTTCCCGCCAGGTAACGGTTGGCGACGATAAAAACATTCAGGTTTCGCTGGCCCTTAACAGCCAGCAACTGGGCGAGCTGGTGGTAACCGCACTGGGTATACAGCGCCGTCAAAAAAGTTTAACCTATAGTACGCAAAAAGTAACCAATGCCGATCTCACCACTGTGAAAAACATGAACCCCATCAACAGCCTCAATGGTAAGGTTGCCGGTTTACAAATCAACCCCAGTGCATCAGGTTTGGGCGGTTCAGTGAGAGTAATATTACGCGGACAAAAATCAACCCGTGAAAATCAGCCGCTGTATGTAATAGACGGTGTGCCGTTAACCAACTTTTCATCGGCACAGCCAATGAATGTATGGGGCGAAAGCGGTGGTACCGCCAATGCGGTAGGACGCGACGGTGGCGATGTGCTGAGCTCGCTGAATCCCGAAGACATTGAAAGTATGACCGTGCTGAAAGGTGCATCTGCAGCTGCTTTATACGGAAGCCAGGCAGGTAACGGCGTAATCATGATCACTACTAAAAAGGGCCGATCAGGTACCGCCAAAGTTGATTTCTCATCGAGCTTCACGATGGAGAAACCCATGTACTATCCCAAACTGCAGTACGATTACCTGCAAACCAAAAAAGATAATATTTACAGCTGGGGGCCCGAAGGTTCAAGCCCCGATCATGTGAAATCTTTTTTCAACACAGGCACCACCTGGATCAATACGGTAGCATTCACAGCAGGGAACGATAAGGCACAAACGTATTTTTCCTATTCCAATACCAGCAACAAAGGCATTATGCCAACCAGCGAGCTGGGTCAGCATACCTTTAACTTCAGACAAACAGCAAAGTTCTTCAATGATAAACTGAGTGTGGATGGAAACATCCTGTTCTCGACCCAAAAAACAAATAACCGCCCTTCAACCGGTTTGTACTACAATGCACTGACCGGATTATATCTTTTCCCGAGAGGGCTCAATTTTGATCAGTATAAAACATATGAATACTGGTCGAATAAGCGCAATGTAATGTTGCAGGACTGGTGGAACATCAACTACGATAAAGATCAAACCGGGGCCGATAACCAGCAGAACCCTTACTGGATCCTTCACCGCAACTTAAACGAAGGCAGAAAAGACAACCTGTTTGCTTCGCTTACTTTAAAATATCCCATTACAAAATGGTTAAACATACAGGCCCGTGGTAGCGTGAACCGCAATTACGATAACTACGAGTTTAAAGCCTATGCCGGCACGCAGATAACGCTGGCCGACTTTAACGGAAGATATACAAACGATCATTTAACCCGCACCCTGTTGTATGGCGATGTAATTGTTTCGGGTAATACAAACATTACCCATAAAATCGGGTTCAGCTATAACGCCGGTACCAGCATCAACGACCAGAAACAGGACCGCGAGTTCTTCGATTCAAAAGGTAGCGATCTTCGCTTTGCGAATATCTTTACACTCGGTAACCTGAACCTTACGCCTGCCGCAACGGTGCAACCTACCGGTCTTCGCCGCCAGGTGCAGTCTATATTCGGTACCGGAACTTTTGATTTCGATGAAAAGATATATCTCGATCTCACAGCCCGTAACGACTGGTCATCAACCCTTGCCTTTACACCGAAAAAGAACAGCGGTTATCCTTATTTCTCTGCCGGTTTAAACACCATCATCAGCGAACTGGTTAAACTGCCTGCGCTTATTGATTACGGTAAAGTACGGTTTTCCTATGCCAAAGTAGGTAATGATGTGGAAGCGTTTTCAACGCTGCCTACCAATACCATCAGTTCAGGCAATTATGGTTCCATTCAGGTGGGCCCTTATCTCGGCGCCTGGCTGAAACCCGAAGATGCCCGTTCGATTGAAATAGGTACAGAATGGAAATTGTTGCACAACCGGTTATCAATTGATGTTACCTGGTATAAAACCAATACCAAAGACCAGTATTTCGAATTCGGCGCTCCTTTGGGCAGCGGCTTATCACGATTCTTTGTTAATGCCGGTGAAATAGAAAACAAAGGCTTTGAAATAGCGCTGGGTTACGACGTATTGCGCAAAACCAACCTGAAATGGACAAGCAACCTGAACCTTACCAGAAATAAAAACAAAGTAGTAGAGTTGTTACCCGAACTCGGCGGGCAATATGAAATTACCACCGCCGGTGTAAACAACTATTCACTTCGCATTCGTGAAGGAGGTTCTTACGGTGATATATACGGCAAAACATTTTTACGCGCAAAGGATGGTTCTATTCTGGTTGATGATAATGGCAAACCACAGGGCGGCGAATTTGGTTTCCTCGGCAATCCCAACCCCGATCTGCTGGCCGGATGGTACAACACCGTTGATATAAACAACTTTGTGATCACTGCATTGATCGATGGCCGTTTTGGCGGCAAGGTAATGAGCATTACACAGGCTGTGCTGGATGAATACGGTGTATCGAAGGTTACTGCCGATGCCCGTAAAGCGGGCGGTGTGCAGTTGAATGCTACCAAAGTAAGCGGCGGCAAATGGAGCGGCGCTATCCCTGCAGAAGTTTTCTATTCTACAGTAGGCGGCCGTGCAGGTATTACAGAATACTATATGTACGATGCCACCAACATCAGGCTGCGTGAATTATCGGTTGGCTATAAAGTACCATCAATCAGTAAGATCATAAAAGATATCCGGTTGTCGCTGGTAGCACGCAATCTTTTCTTTATTAAAAAAGAAGCGCCATATGATCCTGAACTGAGCATGAGCACCGGAAACGGGCTGCAGGGCATTGATGTGTTTTCATTGCCTGCAACACGTAGCGTGGGATTGAGTTTCAGATGTTCATTTTAGACCTCAAAAAGAAAAACAATGACAAACAACATATCAAAAATATTTTCTTCAATAGCGGTAGCGGCCGTACTATGCAGCAGCTGCACCAAAAATTTTGAAGATTACAACAGCAACCCGTATGGCGCTACCAATGCTCAGCTATCGCCCGATTACGCCCTGGTGGTAGCCCAGTTACAGGAAGCGCAGAAAAGCATTTACGTATACCAGCCGGCGTGGGTAACGCAATTACAGCAAAACCTCATGGGCGATGTGTACAGCGGTTACATGATGTCACCTACCCCATTCCGTGGCAACAGCAATAACATGACATACGACCTGGTAGATGGATGGAATGTATGGGCATTGAACCCGGCTTACTCAAGTACAGTGGGCAGTGTAATGAGTCCCATTTCGAATGTGGAAGCAACAACCAAAACCGCAGTGCCCGATCTGTATGCCATGGCCAAGATCATTAAAGTAGAAGCGATGCACCGCGTGAGCGATATTTTCGGTCCTATCATGTATTCGAAATATAAAGCAAGGGCCTCCGATGGCGGATACGATTACGACAGCCAGCAGGAAGCATACAATAATTTTTTTAAAGACCTGAATGAAGCGATTACTATTCTTACCCCATTAAAGGATAGCAAATCGAACGACATATTTACCAAAGCCGATCTGGCTTACGGCGGCAGCTATGCCAAATGGCTGAAGTTTGCCAACACCCTGCGACTGAGATTAGCCCTGCGCATTGTAAAAGCCGATGCAGCCAAAGCTCAAACCGAAGGAGAAGCAGCGCTGGCCAATGCAGGTGGTTTGTTAAGCGCCCCGGCCGATGATTTTGATGTTAACATTGGCGCCACCGTTCACCCGCTGAATACCATCAGCGACGCCTGGGGCGATATTCGTATGGGCGCTCCTATTGAATCTGTGTTAAAAGGATACGATGATCCCCGGTTACCAAAATACTTTTTGCCTGCTAAAGATTCTTTACAGGTTGGCAGATACAAAGGCATACGCAATGGTATTAACATAGATGCCAAAAGCCGTTACCAGGGTCATTCGGCCCTTGTTACATTACCAAGCAAAATTCAGCTGATGACAGCTGCCGAAGCATGGTTCCTGAAGGCAGAAGCAGCCTTACGCGGATGGGCAAAAGCAGGCTCATTAAAAGAAAACTATGAGAACGGTATTAAAACCTCGTTCGATCAGTATGGTTTACCAGCCGCCGCTACTTATCTGGATGATGCCACTAAACAACCTGCACCTTATATCGATCCCAATGCCATCACCCCCGGTGAAAATGATATTACTACCGGTTCGCCCTGGCTCAGCACCATTACTATTAAATGGGATGATGGAGATGCATTTGACAGAAAGCTGGAAAGAATAATAACTCAAAAGTGGATATCGATGTTCCCTGACGGACAGGAAGCATGGAGCGAATTTCGCAGAACAGGTTACCCGAAATTATTTCCTGTTGTGATAAATACCAGTGGCGGAAAAGTCTCTACCACCACATTTATCCGGCGCATCAATATTCCACCTGATGAATATTTAACCAATCCGCAGGGTGTGAAAAGAGCAGTGGCTACACTCGGTGGACCCGATAACGGTGGTACGAGGTTGTGGTGGGATAAGCAATAGATTAAGGCACAACTATAAAATATTGTAAAGAAAGTCGCCAATTGCAGAGGGCTAAGGGTTAAAAGGCAAAAGGGTTTTAAAGGGGAAGTCTCTTTTGCTGATCTGCAGATTTCTATTAATGCTGCAGGAACGGGAAGCACAAATGGCAAAGGTGTTTGAAGAAGGTCGCTTTTGTTCATTTGAAGGCTTCAATCCGGTTTTGCAGCAGCAAAGGGTTAAGGGGGCGAAAGTGTTTGAAGAAGGTCACTTTTGTTCCCTTTTCTCTTTTTTAAGCTAAGAGCTAAAAGAGAAGAAAGAGATAAAAAGAGGGTTCACTGTTTGTCTTTCGCGCATTTGGTGACACCCTTTATGTTTTAGATAAGAGCTATAAGAAGAAAGAGATAAAAGGTTTTCTAATAAGCTTTAGTCATGCTGATTTCCGACTAAGGGTTTGGTTCAATTAGGGTTAAGAAGAGTTAAAGGAGCATAGAGTTCTCTCTTGTGCTCCTTTGCTTTTTTTGCCTGAACGTAGTCGAAGGGAGCGCGGGAACCCTGAGCGCCCTGAGCGCCCTGAGCGGAGTCGAAGGGCTAATCTAAGAGCTAAAAAGATCAGGCAGATTTTTAGCAAAGTACGTTTAGCAAAAAAACAAAACATATATAAAATAAGCAGTGTACTTCTTTTCCACATCAACGTGTAAACTGCAACCTGCAATAGCTTATCGTTACCGCACATACGCTTTCGTAAAATAACTAATATATTCCATCTGCGTTTTTCTGCCTGTGGCATTTTCATGTAGGTTAAATTTGTCTTAACTTTCCGTGAACAACGTGCAGAACCTTACCTCAAATACCGACGAACAACTGTTGCAATTGCTTCGTGAAAACGATGAATGGGCCTTTGCCGAGATATATAACCGTTACTGGAAGCCGCTGTACATTTCAGCCCACAACATTCTGCAGGTAAAAGAAGCGGCGCAGGATGCCGTGCAGGAAGTGTTCATTTCGTTATGGAACAGGAGACTTCTGGTAAAAATAGAATGTTTACAATCCTGGTTACACCAGGCAACCCGTTTTCAGGTATTCAAAGCCATCAGGGCCGAAAAAACAGATAATAATTTCTTTAACCGCCTGGCGCTTATTACAAAAGATATTCTCACCGAAGATCCCCTGCTGTTCAAAGAGCTGGAAGCATTGTACCAACAACTCATACAATCATTGCCCGCCGATGAACAGGAAATATTTCTCCTTCACCGCGATGCCGGTTTAACCTATAAACAGATAGCAGAACAAAAGAATATATCTGTAAAAACAGTTGAAAAGAAAATGAGCCATGCGCTTAAAGAGATCCGCTTCGGTATGGACGACGCAATGGCTGTTCTGCTGGTAGCGTCTCTACTAACCACTGCATAGAATATTTTTACATATTACCCGCCAACACCATATTTTTGGGGTTTACATCATATATGAACAAAGAACTGATCATCAATCAAACCGTTGAAAAAATAAAAACAATGCTGGTCGATGCCGAAGGCGGGCACGACTGGTGGCATATTTACCGGGTATGGAAAACAGCCAAACACATTGCGACCAGCGAAGAAGTAGATGTTTTTGTAGTTGAACTGGGCGCCCTGTTACACGATATTGCCGATTCAAAGTTCCATAATGGCGATGAAAGCATTGGCCCGCAAAAAGCGGGGGAATGGCTGCATTTGCTTCAGGTTGATGAACCGGTTATTATCCATGTTCAAAATATCATTTCGCATATTTCTTTCAAGGGCGGCAATCATCAGCAGGCATTCAGATCAAAAGAGCTGGATGTGGTGCAGGATGCCGACCGGTTAGATGCTATCGGCGCCATTGGCATTGCGCGGGCATTTAATTACGGAGGTTTTAAAAACCGCTCGCTGTATGATCCTTCAATACTTCCCAACCTTTCTATGAGCAGGGAGGAATATAAGAGCAACAAAGCCCCTACCATCAATCACTTTTACGAAAAGCTGTTATTGCTGAAAGACAGAATGAATACTACCACCGGCAAAGCGCTGGCAGCAGAACGCCACGGGTTTATGGAAACTTATCTTAGTCATTTCTTTAAGGAATGGGAAGGAGAAAGCTGACATAACGAATAACGAATATTGAATAATGAATGTTGAATTTCGAAGTAAAGGCAACTTCAAAATTTATCATTGGACATTCAATATTCGATATTTATTTTTATAGTGACTGAACAAAGCCAGTTAAACTCTCCCCCTGTTGCAGATTGAGCTTCTTTTTGAGCCGGTAGCGCGATACCCGCAAACTGTCCTGCGAGATGCCCAATAAAATAGCTATGTCTTTCGAAGCCATGTTCAGTTTGATGAGCGAAAGCATGCGCAGGTCGTTGCCGGTCAGTTCATCGCTGTGCTTTTTAAGACTGTCAAAAAAGGGCTGGTGCACCTGTTCAAAGGTTTCCCTGAATTCGTTCCAGTACTGATCGTGATTAAAGTTTTGATTGATCTGATGTATCAGCTGCTGCAATTGTTTTTTCTGATCGCGTTTATCGTCTTTGATCAGTATTTCCAGCTTATTGCGCAGGTCTTCGAGCGATTGGTTCTTTTGTATTACGTGCAGTGTGTAAGTAGTTAACCCTTTCTTTTTCACTTCCAGCTCCTGCATCAGCCTGTCTTCCTGCAATTGTTTGTTGGCCAGCTCGGACTCCATCAGTTCTTTCTGGGTTTCATAAATATGCCGGTTTTGCTGATGCAGCATTTGTTCGTTCTTAATTTTTAATCGTTGACGGCTGATGATCACCCATCCTAATATAATCAGCAACACCACCACTATAATTACAGATATAGTGATGATGATGGTAATGCTGCGCGCATTTTCGAGCTGTACAATTTCATCATTCTTTTTATCAATATCGAACAGCACACTTAAAAAAGCTGTTTGCCGGTTGTTGTCGGCCGAGTAAATATCTATAGCGGCACGACGCGAAAGCTCCATATAAAAATAAGCACTGTCGTTCTGCTGCAACAGGTGATAAGCCCTGCCTAAATCGCGATACGCCGCTCCTTTTTCATACAGGTCGTTGATGGCTTCTGCCCGCAATAATGCTTTGCGCGTTTGGGCGATCGCTTCGGCATATCGCCCGGTTTTACGATAAATATCACCCAGGTTATTCAATACTTCAATGCCTGCTACCTGATCGTTCAGTTGATCGTACAGTTGTAAAGAATTGCTGAAGTAATACCAGGCCGAATCATACCGCTCCAGGTCTTCATAAATGCTGCCCATGTTCTCGTAAATCTTCGCCAGTTCCTGCCGGTTCGGGGTGTTTTTACAATGCTGCAATGCCAGGCGCTGAAAATAAAAAGCGCTGTCGTATTGTTTTTGTTTTTCGGCCAGGTGACCCAACTTTCCATAAGTAGCGGCAAGTCCTTCTCTGTTATGTATTTTGAAATAAATTGATAGCGCTTCTTCATACTGTTTACGCGCCAGCGGCAACTGCCGGTTGTAATAATACAAAATGCCCATATCGTTCAGGTTGCGGGCTATGTGCTCTGCACTATTTTCCTCTCTGAAAATTTTATCTGCCTTATTGTGATAATCGAGCGACGGTGGGTAATTACCAAGATAGTAACAGATCTGTCCCATTTGTTGCAAACACACGCCAGTAGTTAATCGGTCTTTGCGGGCGATTGATTTTCCATACATTTCCTTTAATAACACAAAAGCCGAATCAGGGAATTGTTTGCTCAGCCGTTGCATGTATACCAGTTCCGAATGATCATTTTCCTGTGCATGCGGCGTAGCAACACACAGCAACATGAAAGCAGTAAAGTAAGGCACAAGCCTCAAGGCACAAGGCACAAGTCTTGACATTTAATGTCTCTGATTAATTGTTACCAGCTAAAACCAATAAATTCCTTCAGCGAAGAACGCAGTTTAATGTTAAGTAATTATTAAGCCTAAAAAGCCTTGTGAGTTCAGCGTTAAGCATTCGGCGTTGAGCGTTGAGCTTTGAGCATTGAGCGTTAAGCGTTCAGCATTCAGCATTCAGCGTTGAGCGTTCAGCCTTGAGCGTTGAGCATTCAGCGTTCTTAACATTTTCTTCATGTTACAGTAATAATTTGATAATGACGTTTTTTGTTCTTACAGAAGATTTGAAAACCAATAATTTATAAGTGTGTTGTTAACGTTGTTGCTGTGTTGTTAACGGTGTTTGTAACGCTGTTATCATTTTGTATACACTGCCTGGTTCTGTTATATGAGGCGCTCCCCCACTTTTGCATCCGCATGCAAACACCTGCATGTAGTTAAAAAAATGCTGTTATGAAGCGACTATTCTTTCTGCTTATTGTATTGACCGGCTTTGTTTCAACAGCCTGCGCGCAGCAAATTCTGCTGCAGGGACTGGTAACCGATCTGCGAACCGGCGAGTCATTACCGGGCGCTACCATTACCATAAAAGGCGAAAAAGGCATTCATGTAATGTCGGGTTTAAACGGAAGCTTTGTTATAAAAAAACTGGCTGCCGGAACCTATACCATCAGTGTATATTATATCGGCTATAAACCTTATGAAACAATCATTTCGGTAACGGAAGAAAAAAAGCAGGCCCTGGCTGTTACCCTCGAACCAAAAACCAGTGAACTCACCGAAATAAATGTGTTGGGCAGAACCGACAAAGGCAGCGATGCCGCCACATTACTGGCCAGCCGCAAAACCAATCTTATTCAGAACGCCGTATCGGCCCGCTCCATTGAAATATCGCCCGACTTGTCGGTAGCCAATGTAACGCAACGCGTGAGCGGCGTATCGCTCGAAAGAAGCACCAATGGCGAAGGACAATATGCCATCATTCGTGGTATGGACAAACGCTATATCTATACACTGGTGAACGGCATTAAAATTCCATCGCCCGATAATAAGAACAGATATGTACCACTTGATATATTTCCTGCCGATTTGCTCGATCGCCTCGAAATAAGCAAATCGTTGCTGCCGAATATGGAAGGCGATGCCATTGGCGGCGCCATTAATATGGTGATGAAAGATGCGCCCGAACAGTTTTCGGTAAAAGCCAATGCCGCACTGGGTTATGCCGATAAACTTTTCTGGCAGCCATTTATTGGCTTTTCATCTTCCTCATCGCCCGACCGATCGCCCCGTTATCAAAACGGCTCCTCGTATCAGGCTACCATGAATGATTTTCCCAACAGTGCGTTCACATACAATACCAAATACAATTCGCTGGAAAGATTCTCAGCTGGCAGCCGCAACTTCAGCAGTCCGCTGGCATCACTGGCCCAGCTTTCAATTGGCGGCCGCCTTCTCCATGATAAATTAGGTATTATGATTGCCGGCAGTTTTCAAAATAACTATCGCAACGTAAACAGCGTTTTCTTTGGTACCGAAACCAATATGAACAGCGGTGATGCGGCCGTTACAGAAATTCAGTCGCGCCGGTATTCCATTCAGCAACAAAGAAGCGGTTTGCATACAAGGCTCGATTACCGCTTCAATAGTAACCACCATATAATTGTATATGCAGGGCTTATGAACCTGCTGAAAAACGAATTCAGGTTTGTTTCAGATACCAATTTGCAGTTGGGCCGTACAGGCGTTGGCACCGGTCGCATCAGCAACAGCTACAGAACATTGCACAACGTGCAGCAAATTGCCAATACGACTATAAGCGGAGAACATGCCATCACCAAAAACTTTATGGTAAACTGGACGGCCGCCTGGTCGAAGGCTACCAACAACCAGCCCGATGAAGCTACGCTGAACCTCGTGACCGGTGTATCGAAAGATCCCGCAACAGGCGCTTATGTTCATGCGCCGCTTAACCTCGATGGAACATCGAACCGCGAATTCATTCATAACACCGATGAAGACAAAAACGGATACCTGAATTTATCATACACTACAACCATCGGTCATATTCATGCCACCTGGTCGGCCGGTGGTATGTACCGCAACAAAACCCGCAACAGCCAGTATGATAATTATGCATTGCGTCCCAACCCCGGTATACAGGTATACGATGGCGATATCAACCATAATAATTTTACAGTATTCAATGGCGAAGGCACATCAGACAATGCCCTGAACTATACCGCAAAGGAAAATATAGGTGCAGCGTACGGCATGGTAAAAATCGATTACAGGGATCTGCAGGTAACCGGTGGCGCCCGCTATGAGAACACAGCGCTGAGCTGGGGCAGTTTTGTATCGGATGCCGTAAAAGGAAAAACCGGTACAATATCCTATTATGATGTATTGCCTTCGGCACACATCAAATACAGCCTTAACAAAAAGCAGGCAATCCGTGCTTCGTATTATTCAGCCATCAGCCGTCCGAACTTTTACGAAGTGGTGCCGCATACAAACGGAGATGCAGATGCCGATTACCAGGAAAAAGGAAATCCGAATTTAAAAAGAACGACTGCCGATAACTTCGATCTGCGCTTCGAATATTTCCCCAAAGGGCTTGATCAGTTATTTGCCGGTGCATTTTATAAAAAGATAAAAAACCCTATTGAATATTCGCTGGCCGACACGGGTACCTTTACCTATTATGTTCCCGACAATTTTGGTACAGCCACCAATTATGGCTTTGAGCTGGATGTAACCAAATACCTGCGCTGGTTTGGCATAAAAGTGAATTATACTTTCACCGATTCAAAGATCACCACCAGCAAAGTAAAACGCTATCGCGATGGCAACACACTGACCACCGACCACGTAAATCAAACAAGACCATTGCAGGGACAATCGAAGCATATTGTAAACCTGTCGCTGCTGGTGAAAGACGATAACAAAACCGGTATTAATGCCCAACTTGCATTTACCTACACCGGCAAAAGGATCAACACCGTATCGCAGTTCCTCGATAACGACATCTGGCAGAAAGGCTTTGCACAAATGGATTTCTCTATTGAAAAAAGAGTTGCCCGTCGCTGGTTTATTTACAGCAAAATCAACAACATACTCAATACACCTTATCAGTTAGAGATACACCGCCTATATACCGGCGCCGGCGTAGCAGGCGATGAGCCTTACCAGCAGATGAGCAAAAATGTCTTTGTGCGCAAAGACACTTACGGAGCCACCTACCTGCTGGGCGTGAAATTTAAGTTGTAAGTTATAAGCAATAAGTCTTAAGTAAAAGACAGATAGTAATCATCTAATAATAATAATAATAATAATACAATGAACACTATAAAACAACTATCATTTTTATCAATACCGGTGCTGCTTGTATGTGCCTGTCATAAAGATGAATCGGTAAATATATCGCAGGCGCAAATATTTGCCGGGCAAACTATTACCACCGATACCTTGTCGGGCACCATAAAAGGCACGTTGCAAAGCGGCAAAACCTATTATTTTAAAACCGACATTGTAATTAACCAGGGCGACACCGTGCTGATGCAGGAAGGCTCGAAGCTGATTGCACTGGGCGATGGCAAAAGCACAGCTACTTCACCGCAGATTACCTGCAATGGCACATTCATCAGTTTGGGAACCGCCACCAATCACAACTTCATCACAGTGCCAAACGACCAGCGCAACACATCAAATTTCGGCAAAGGTTTCTGGGGCGGCATTCAATGCGGCCCCAACAGCGGCGACCTGATCATTAAATGGACACACATTGAGTTTGCCGGTGGTCCGGCAGGTACAGCTGCTGATCCGGCTGTTTATGCAACCGGCGATCCGCGCTACAGCGTTGTGTACACCAATACCAATGGCAATTGCATCGTAGAAGACTCATGGGTTTACGGCAGCACCGATGACGGCATTCGGATACTACATGGCAAAATCAGCATCATGCGCAATACATTTGAAGTGTGCGGCAAAGCAGGCGGCGAGGCGCTGAATTTAAAAAACGGAACTGTGGGCGATGTCGCTTACAACCTTGCTATCGGCGCAGCCACCAACGCATTTAAAGTTTCGAACAGCGGGGCAGGTCCGGTGCAAACCAATGTAAATGTTTATAACAATACCATGCTGAATTGTGGTTTACGTCAGGTAAAATCGGGCCGTGGCGGGTCTATCAACTTCGAAAAAGGTGCACGGGGAAAAGCATACAATAACATCATCATTAACTGCCGCTTTGGATTACGCATAACCGCAGATGCCGATACGCCCAACATCAGCTACAACAACCAGTTTTATTATGCCAACGATCAGCGCCTGATCAACCAATTTAATGCATCGGATGGCGTTGCAAAGACAAAGGATGCCGATATACGCAGCACTACACCCAAATCGAACAATCCGCAATTTGCACTATATGATATTGACCAGTTCGATTATACAACCGCTCCCATCCCTATGGATATTTCGGCCATGCCGGTTGCCATCGTTACAGCCATGAGCTATAACTTTGGTTTGTTGCCCGGTTCACCCGCGCTTAAAAAAGCCAATGCCGATGTGTTTCAGCCATTAAAAAAAGTGCCACAGGGAGGGTTATACGGAGCAACTATACAAGGCCCCGGCGTTGACATGGGCGCTTATCAATCTGACGGTTCGGGTAATTTGCATTATGCATCGAGTTTGACGTATAAATAAGACAATCCCCTTAAAGACAAATCGCAGATAGGCAAAAAACATATATAAAATCATCCCGTCTGGGACAAAATGTAGGTAGATAAAAAATACGGCATTTGAAACCGTCCCGTCAGGGACGAAATCTGAGAAGGAGGTCTCGTCCCTGACGGGACATTATGAAAACATTTCTATTTTTCTACCAACATCTTATCCCTACGGGATTAATAAATTGAGAAGAACAACATGCTACGATTTTCATTCATTGGTATCATTTTACACGTTGGTATATATGTAACCGCCCAGCAGAAGCCGTTGTATGCAGGCACCAAAACACCGTATCAAACTCCTCTGCAGCAATATACGCCCGCACCCGATGGCTTTGCGCCCGTATTTGTAAATTACGTGGGGCGGCACGGGGCGCGTTTTTTGACCAAAGCCGGCAGTGATGAAGAAGTGCTGCAGGTATTAACGCAGGCCGAAAAAGATCACGCATTAACGGCATTGGGCAGGCAGTTGCTGGCCATGACCCAACGGTTCATCAGCATACAAAAAAACAATTACGAAAATATTACCGGGCTGGGCAAAGAAGAGCAAACCGGTATTGGCAAAAGATTATACAATAACTACCCCACGGCTTTTAAAGGCAAAGGACTTGAAGTAATTGCCACACACAAAGTAAGAACACAACAAAGCGCCGAAGCCCTGCTGCAGGCTTTTACAGCCTACACCGGCGCCAAAGAAGTACATATTGTACCCGATACAGCCGATGTAACTTTGCGTTTTTACGATCTGTCGCCCGCCTACCAGGCTTACAAAAAAAGCGCAGCGATACAATTGCCGGTCGACTCATTGCATAACGATCCCAAAACAAAAAAAGCGGTACGCGATATATGTTCCCACATCTTTACCGGCCATTTTAAAACAGATGAAACGTCGTTCGTTATCAATTTATACGACTTGTATGGCGGTCAGCAGGCGATACCTGTTGAAATGAAAAGGAAGGGATATGCAAAAAACAGTATCGACTTTGGTATTGCATTTACACCTGCGCAACTGCAATGGTTTTGTTTTATAAACGGCGCGGAAGATTTTCTGCAAAAAGGAGCCGGCACCGACACATTGGGCATTCAGGTGCAGGTAGCCACTCCCCTGTTAACCGATTTTATAAAGACCACTACCGACGTTATCGGCAACCACAAACAAACAGATGCCATATTGCGCTTTACGCATGCCGAAGCCATTTCGCCATTCGCTACTCTGCTGGGTATACCACAGGCAAGCGCACCTGCTGCTTCTGTTTATCAATATAACCGCAGCTGGTCGGCCGGAGCCATTATACCTTTAAGCGCCAATATTCAATGGGTTGTTTATTCAAATGGTTCAAGCTATCTCCTGAAAGTATTACTCAATGAAAAAGAAACATCGCTGCCCATTGCCACCACCACCTGGCCTTATTATAAATGGGATGATGTAAAGAATTATTACCTGCAAAAGTTACAACAGCTGCACACGGGTGTGAATGAGGATATGCGCAGATATCTTGTGGAATTAAAGTAAAAGCACAAGATTCAGGTTGCATGTTGCAGGTTACAGGTTACAGGTTACAAGGCTAAGAGGGCAAGTTATAATAAACGTAGATTAAATTTCAAGACCTTGTAACCTGTACCTTGAAACCTGCAACTTCTACTGACATCCTGTTTCAAAAAACTTTATAGTCGTTTTATTAAGATCGCTATAGAACTGATGCCCCGCAAACATATTATCGATCTGGCAGTTCACATAATATTGTTGCAGCGCGTTCAAACTATTGAACGTTGGATACAACGACGGACTGGCTGCATAAATGGTTGCTATGCTGTCAGAGGCCGATTTCAGATATTTTTTTGCATCCAGCCAGTTATTGTTCTTCAGTTCATTATACAAGGCCGTTGAAGTGGCAATACTGATACCTGATATTCGGGCAAATCGTTCAGGATATGCCGGCGATTTATCCTGCAGAAAATATTTACTGCACAGCCCCCTGCTGATCAGTTGCTGCGAATAGGTTAAAGCCGTTGCATTGCCCGTTGGACCTACTTCTTCCCGGTCGTCGTATTTGGCCATGCAAAACTGAAAAGGAACGGTAGATACATCGAAAATGGTTTTAAGCCCCTGCGCACAATACGAAATGCCCGATTTGAATCTATATAACCACGATAACGAACAGGAGAAGGCGCCTCCGTTGCTCATACCGATTGAGAACAAGGGTACCGAAGCATTGGTGTATCCGCGCGTATAAAAGGTATCGCGAATGGCTTTGATATTAGCATAATCAACATTGCTGGTGCTGTCGAGCGGCGCATACTTCCATTGTAAACTGCCATTACCATTTATATCGGTATTCAATGATACTTCTTCGGCTTCAGTTACAACAATTGCATAATTGGCAGTAACCAGGTCTTTTATCATTTGTATCCACTCGGCATTGGTTACAAGGTTAAGCGCACTACCGCCGCTGCCATGTAACAGATATACTACACCTTTTTGCGTGGCAGGAAAATAATAGTATACATTCTTCAATATATTGGCGCCTTTGATCTTTTCGTATTTCAATGAAAACGCGGTGATCGCTTTTTGCGTGGCGGTTACCGTAACATTTTGCGCCGGCATAATAAACAGGTTATGCCATTCGCCGCTGTTCTGTAACAGGTTGCTGTAACCCGTCCACTGATCAAACACATAGTTATCGGGTATTGCATTGCTCCAGATATGAACCGTATCGCCAATTTTGTACTTACCGCTTCCATATCCGTTTACTACAGTTACCGTAGCACTGTCTGACTGGGTTTGGGTGGTTGTTTGGGTAGTATCGTTCTGCGGATCAGATGATTTCTGACAGGCAGTCAACGTAATATATACTATCAATACTAAAGACCATGACCTTTTCATAGATGAAGTTTCTGCTTTATAAATAAGCCAAAACACCCAAACGTATTATACAGGCAATAATTGTATATATCACCAATATTTTAATGTATCGGGCTAAGGTAGTTTCAGCAAACGGCACAATTTCATCAGTCAACGGCAAAAAGGTTTGAAGTTTGAGGTTTGTGGTTCTTTAGGTGAAACATACTCTGCGATTTTGTTCCTGTCGCATTTTTAAGGTGTGTGGTTTTGCTAATGAATTTCCAAATCGCGGCGGCAACCATAAACAATAACCTATAAACAAGAAACACAATTCAGCGCAGCAGCAACTCACCTTAAAAATAAATCCATAAAAGAACATTCATTCTTTTATATTTGCAGCATCATGCGCACGAAAGATGCCAATAAAGAATTGCTGATACGGCAAAAAACAATGGAGATCGTTGTAAAGGAAGGTCTCGATGGGTTCAGTATGCACAAGCTGGCCGATGCTGCCGGCATTTCGGTGAATACCATTTATCTGAACTTTAAAAACCGCGAAGACCTGATCATACAGGTTTACCTCGACGTGGTAAAGAAAATGGAGCAGGTATTACTCGAAGGGTTCAGTGCCGATATGGATTTTGCGGAAGGATTGAAACTGCAGTGGAAGAACAGGTTGAAATATTATACGAAGTATCCACTACATGTTGACTTTGCCGAACAGATACGGAGCTCACCTGTTTATGAAAAGGTAATGCAACAACAGGGAAAGCATTTTACCAAAACGATGGAAAAGTTTTATAACAGGGCCATCAAAAATAAGCAGCTGATCAAATTTCCGCTCGAAGTGTACTGGTCGCTGGCCTATGCGCCCTTTTTTCAGCTGCTTAAATTTCACCGGCAACAAAAAAGCGTAACCGGGAAAAAATATGTATTAACCCAAAAGCAAATCAACCAGGTATTCAGCCGCGTGCTGCTCTCTTTAACACCATAATTTTTTTACTTAAATAAAGAACAATTGTTCTTTTATAAAACCGGATACTATGCAACTCAATCATCTTAACCTGCCTGTTGACAATGTAGCGCAGGCCCGTGCATTTTTTGAAAAACATTTTAATTTCACCTGTACTGATGTAAAAGGCAACGATATGCTGGTGGTTTTACATGGCGAAAACGGCTTTGTGTTAACGCTTATGTCGGCCTCCTTTAACCGCAATGGCAACGACCAGTATCCCGATGCATTTCATATGGGATTTCTGGTAAACAGCGAGGAGCAGGTGCATACCATATGGCATAACTTAAAAAACGATGGAATAACCCTTGATCAGGAACCACGCAATTTGCGGGGTGTATTTGGATTTTATTTTCATGCCCCGGGGAATCTATTAATGGAAGTAAGTACTATGTAAAGTTACAACCTACCACAAAGTATAAGTTACAGGTTTCAAGGTACAGGTTACAAGGTCTTGAAATTCGATCATTGTTTATTACGATTTGCCCTCTTAGCCCTGTAACCTGTAACCTGTAACCTGTAACCTGAAAAGTTACAGGTTTCAAGGTACAGGTTACAAGGCCTTGAAATTCGATCAAAGCTTATTAAACTTTGCCCCTTAGCCCTGCAACCTGTAACCTGTAACCTGTAACTTGCAACCTGCAACCTGCTTCTATGGGCTTAACTCGGGCTGCCGCTGTTGCACCTTTCGCAATTGCTGTTCATCAGTTAAATCGAGACGCAGCGGGGTAATGGAAACATAATCGTTTTCCACTGCCCAGCGATCAGTTCCCTGCTCGGCCGGTTCAAGCGGCGAAACAGTGAACCAGTAATGCTTTCGGCCCATAGGATCAACGCCCGGAACAATTTTACCATCATACAAACGCACCGATTGTCGCGTCCATTGAATGCCTTTAGGTTGTTGCGGAAAGTTCACGTTGTATAAACCCAATTCTTTATTCTCAAATAATATGCTCAGCGTTTTTTCAACATAGGGAGCTAACAATTCAAAATCAGGTTCGGTTTTACCTACCGGTGTGCTCAAAGCAATGCCTCTGATACCTAATAAAACAGCCTGCTTGGCGCCGGCCAGTGTGCCGGAATGCCACATTGAATTTCCGAGGTTCGGCCCCATATTTATGCCCGATAAAACAATATCGGTGGTTGCATATAAGTGCGTGCCCAGGGCCACACAATCGGCCGGTGTGCCATTCACCCTGAATGCTTCAATACCCTCGAAATTAATGGGCGATTTTTTTAACGACAAAGGTCGTGAGTGAGTTACCGCATGCCCCATGGAACTTTGCTCAACATCGGGCGCAATAACGGTAACATGACCAAACCGGCTGGCAATTTTAGCCAGGGCGGCAATACCCGGACTATAAATGCCATCATCATTGGTAATAAGAATTCTCATACTGTTATGCTTTATATTTTCATGCCAACATAAGTATAGCAGGCAGCCTGCCATGCCACCAGGCGGGTTGACAGCTACAAAAGAACCACAAACTTCAAACCACAAACTTCAAACAAAGGGCATGGTATAGTTTTATAAGTAGCATTCAGGTAAAGCATGAAAACAATTCAGTTAATACATAATCCCGGTGCCGGCGACGAAGGGCATTCCCAACAGGCTTTGATAAAGTTGCTGGAAGCCGCCGGCTACGTGTGTAGATATTGTTCTACAGAAGGAGAAGAATGGCAAAATATAAACCCGCAGGCCGATTTTATTGTTATTGCGGGTGGAGACGGCACCGTAAAAAAGGTTGTTTCGGAACTGCTGAAAAAAGAGAATGCTACCAAACGCCGTCCTGTTGCGATATTACCGCTTGGCACAGCTAACAATATTGCAGAATCGTTAAACATACGGGGAGAACCGGTTGATATTATTCGCTCGTGGAGTTTGGGCCAAACTACCTTTATTGATGTGGGTGAAATAATGGGCACCAAAGAACCGGATTTCTTTATTGAAAGTTTTGGATACGGTTTGTTCCCTTACCTGATGAAACAAATGGAGAAACAGGGCAAAAACGACATTGACGACAAAGATCAGAAGATGAAAGAAGCCTTACAACTCATGCACGATATTTCGCAAACCTATAAGCCTCATCCATGCGAACTGATCATCGACGGCGAAGATCACTCCGGCGTGTTTCTGATGGCCGAGATCATGAATACCCGGTTCATCGGGCCTAATTTGTTTTTATCGCCCAATGGCCATCCCGGCGACGGCACCTTTGAAGTGGTATTGATACCCGGTGAAGACCAGGAAAAATTTGCCGCTTATATCAATAGCAAGCTCAATGATGCCGAAATGGTTTTTTCTTTTATAACAATTAAAGCAGAAGACGTGCAAATAAAATGGAAAGGCACCCATGTACATGTAGACGATGAAGTGCTTACCCTGCCCGAACAGGCGCCCGTGCATGTGAAGATCATAAAAGATGCATTGGTTTTTTTAATTTAAGGGCACAAGGCTCAGGATACAAGGCACAAGTCTTAAAATTCGGTCGCTATAATTAACACAGCCTGTTCAACGTTGAAGTCCCTGAGCCTTGTACCTTGTGCCTTACTTGCGCCTTTTACCTTGTTCCTTGTAAACATATTTTATCATGGAAACAATTAAATATCACTGGTGGCAGACCGGTGTTTTTTACCAGATCTATCCGCGTTCGTTTCAGGATAGCAATGACGATGGCATCGGCGACCTGAAAGGAATTATAGAACGGCTCGATTACCTGCAATGGCTGGGCATTAAAGCAGTATGGATATCACCGATCTATCCCTCTCCCATGGCCGATTTTGGATATGATGTGGCCGACTACACCGGCATTCATTCTTTATTTGGCAACATGGATGATTTTGATGAATTACTGAAAGCGGTACATGATCGCGATATGAAACTCATTCTTGACTTTGTGCCCAATCACAGCTCGCACCAGCATCCGTGGTTTTTAGAATCCCGTTCCTCAAAAGATAATCCCAAACGCAACTGGTATTTATGGCAGGATGCCGGTGAAAATGGAAACACACCCAATAACTGGTTATCTGTTTTTGGTGGTTCGGCCTGGGAATGGGATGAACGAACAGGCCAATATTATTATCATGCTTTTTTGAAAGAGCAGCCCGATCTGAACTGGCGAAATCCCGAAGTACAAAAGGCCATGCTCGATGTATTGCGGTTCTGGTTAGATAAAGGGGTTGATGGCTTTCGGGTTGATGTAATGTGGCATATGATCAAAGATGAACAACTGCGCGATAACCCGCTCAATCCACATTACGAAAAGCACATGGCAGATTATAATAAATTGTTGCCTGTATTCTCAACCGATCAGCCCGAAGTACATGATATTGTTCAAAAAATGCGCAAACTTACCGACGGCTATGATGAACGGGTGATCATAGGCGAAATATATTTACCCATCGAAAGACTGATTGTATATTATGGTACCGATAACGACGGCGCCCATCTTCCGTTTAATTTTCAACTGATCACTTTACCCTGGGATGCCGCACAAATTTCAAGAGCAGTAGATGAATACGAAGGCGCTCTGCCCGCCAGCGGATGGCCTAACTGGGTGCTGGGCAACCACGACAATCCCCGCATCGCCAGCAGGGTTGGAATTGAACAGGCACGTGTAGCCGCAATGATGCTGTTAACCCTGCGCGGCACGCCCACCATTTATTACGGCGATGAAACAGGCATGCAGGATGTACCCATTCCGCCAAATGAAGTGCAGGACCCGCAGGGATTGAATATGCCGGGTAAAAACCTCAGCCGCGATCCGGCCCGAACACCCATGCAATGGGATAGCAGTAAAAACGCCGGTTTTACCAATACAAAACCATGGCTGCGTGTAGCCAGGAATTATAAGAAGGTAAACGTGCAGGTACAAAAAAATGAGGAAGATGCCATGCTGCATTTGTACAAACACCTGATCGATTACCGGCAAAAAGAACCGGCCCTTACGATGGGGAATTACAGACCGGTTTTTGCCGATGTTAAACTATTTTCATTTATCAGGGAATACGACGATCAGCATTTGCTGGTGGTGTTGAATTTGAGTCACAGCACCTGTTATTTCGATCCCGAAAATCTTTCCGTAAATGGAACTATTGAAATAGCCACGCATGCCGATCTTGAAGGAACTAAAATAAATGGAACCATCTGTTTAGGCGGCGATGAAGGTATTGTGGTGCGTTTGGAAGAATTGTAAATCACAAACCGTGGCACGGCTATAATTCAAACCGTGGCACGGCTTTACAAATCGAACCGGAACAGGACGCTGTGCCTGAACGCATGTTGCAAGGAAGCGGGTACCTGAATAGTAACTACGCCATTAGCATATGTCCATTTAATTTTTGCTTTTTGTGTGCCAGCCAATGTAACGTTCTTTAATTTATCCGGTACTGTCAACGGTATCTGAATAGCAGCCGGTAATTCAACCGTATCTTTTTCAGATAGCCAAAAAGCATATATTTTCTTTCCGTTTTTCGACTGCGTATAATATATATTGTTAGAAGAATAAGGCGCTATGGGCCGCGATGCATAAATTCCTTCACCGTTGAAAGTCATCCATGCTCCTATTTCCTGTAACCGCTGGTAAACTACCGGGTCCCAGTCGCCAGTTCCATCGGGTCCCACATTCAACAAAAAGTTACCACCGCGTGATACAATCTTTACAAGCAACTCAAGTAAATGATGCGCGCTTTTGTATTGATCATTTTTACTAAAGCTCCAGCTGGTGCCCATGGTCATACAGGTTTCCCAGGGGTACGGCAACGGCTTTTCAGGTACTTCCTGTTCGGGCGTGGTATAGTTTTCAAATTCTCCGGTTACGGTGCGATCTACCACAATCAATCCCGGCTGATGACTCCTTGCCATGGCAGCTATGCGTGGCATATTTATATCCATGTTAAAAGGATCATTTTCTTTTTGCGATGGACGCACCCATCCACCATCGAGCCATAAAATATCTATGGCGCCATATCCGGTCATCAGTTCTTCGATCTGATTGTACGTAAAGTCCTGGAACATTTTCCAGCGCTCGGAGTATTTGGTGGTACTGTAGTTTACATTGTGATCTTTTGGCGGAAAATAAGGCCACCAGAAGTATTCGCTATGCCAGTCGGGTTTTGAAAAATACGCGCCGGTCATAAATCCTGCCGTGCGAAATGCATTAAAGATGACTTTTGATACGTTGCTGTTGGGGTTGCCGGCAAAAGCAGTTTGTTTACCGGTGATTTTATAATCCGTTTCTTTGGTATCGAACATGCAAAAGCCATCGTGGTGTTTGGTAGTGAATACCACATAACGCATGCCGGCCGCTTTTGCAGCTTTTACCCATTTTTCAGGATTGAAAGCTACCGGGTTGAATGTTGCAGGCAGATTTTCATATGCTTTTTTATATTCGAAATAATTATTTGAATAAGGACCTGTGCGCACTACCCAGTCATCCGGACAAATCGTCCAGCTTTCGGCTACTCCCCACTGACTGTAAGGTCCCCAATGCATAAATAGTCCGAATTTCTGATCCTGCCATTCGGCCAGTTTTTTAATTACCAGCGAATCTTTGGGTGGCTGGTATTGCGCGCAAAGGATGCTACAGGTAAAAAAAAGAAAGGCAGTTAATAATTGCTTCATGCTTTATGATTGAAAGCTTGCCACGGCCCCTTCGACTTCGCTCAGGACAACCGTGGCACGCTTATTAGTTACAATAACGTCAATTCAATAACCGGTATCTCGATATTCGGTTTCTGTGGCAATTTAATCAACAGGTCGGATGAATTATCACCGGCCGGCTGATATTTAATTTCTGAATTGTCGTGCAAAAACTGGGCGTATTTTATTTTGCCTTTGTAACCAGGTAATGTAATACCTGCCTGATTGTATTGCATAATGTGCAGATACAATTTTTTTGTAATGGCATTATAGGTCAGCAATGTATTTTCAGGTGCTTTAAATTCTGCCGGGGCCTGTTTGCAGCCATAGATCGACTGGTTGTTATACTTCATCCACATGCCCATACTATCCAAAGCACGCACGGCGCGATAATCGAAATACCCTCTGGCCGTGGGGCCAACATTTAAGATGAGATTTCCGCTTTTGCTTACGGCAGTGATCAGCAGCGTAAGCAGCTCATGGTTCGACTTCCAGCTGTTTTCATCACGGAAATATCCCCACGATCCGGAAAAAGTTTGACAGGTTTCAAATGGCAAACCACCATATTCACTTTGCAGTTCGGATGGCTTCACCTGTTCGGGCGTTGCAAAATCAGCGCCATCTTCATATTCTTCGAGGTCGAGCCGGTTGTCGACGATAATACCGGGCTGCAACTGCCGTATCATTTTCAAAAGCTCTACAGATCCCCAGTCGTTTTTGCCTTTACCATGTCCGTTGGGATTGGGATATGAAAAATCGAGCCAAAGGATATCTATCTTTCCGTAATTGGTAAGCAACTCTCTGATCTGGTTATGCAGGTATGCTTTATACTTATTCCAGTCACGGCCTTTATTGATTTTCGCATAGTCTGAATCGGCTTCACTCTTCGGCTGCAGGGGATGCACGCCATCTACCGTAAAGTCAGGATGGTGCCAGTCGATCAATGAATAATAAAAACCGATCTTAATGCCTTCGGCCCTGAAAGCATCTACATACTCTTTTACCAGGTCGCGTTTGGCTTTTGTATTGGTGGCTTTATAATCGGTATATTTTGAATCGAACAAACAAAAGCCTTCGTGGTGTTTGGTAGTTAAAACGGCATATTTCATACCGGCTGCCTTCGCCTGTTTAGCCCATGTTTTCGGATCGAACATATCGGGATTAAACATATCGAAATACGGCTGATATTGCTCGTTGCTCATACGCTCCCAGCGTTTCACCCATTCATGGCGGGCAGGCTGGGCATATAATCCCCAGTGAATAAACATACCGAAACGGTCGTTCGTCCACCATGCCATGCGCTTTGCTTTTTGTTCACGCGTTTCATTGCCTATTTTCTTTTGTGCCTGTACAGATTGAAGCATTACAAGAGAAAGAATAAAAACGGAAATCTTCTTTGCTTTATTCATTGATGTTGTTTTATATTATAGAGTGCCTTCAAATTCGAATTTATGTAGTACAAATTACATTACCACATGCAAACGGTTGTTCAAAATCCTATGACAGCAATCAAACCATGTAACCTTACTTCTTCACCGGCATCAATATTATATTTTTCAGATTCATCACGCCCAGATCAGGTTTTGATTCGGCATCGATGATGAGCTTATGCACGCCGGCAGACAGGGTAATGGTGCCGATATTCCATCCTTTAAAGGTATCCCAACTGCCCGTGGTTTTAACTGCACCTGTTACAACCGCTTTATCAACAGTCAGCTTTACCAATGAACCGGCCGATTGATCAGTACACGCATAGTTAAGTGTCACGGTATATTTTCCCGGCTTTTTAACATTCACTACCCACTCTGCCGAATTGTGTCCCATCCAGGTATTAATATAAGGTTCTTCTGTTAAGGATAATGTAAGGCGTTCGCCTTTTAATGCAGCATCGCCTGCAATAAGATTATAGGAGCCATTTGTTTCCGGAAAAATCCCCATATCCACCAGGGATCTTCCTGCTGCTTCCAATACGATCACCGTTGAGTTATCGTCTTTATATGTTTTATTGCTGATATCTATATAAATGCCTCTTTCATTTACTTCCAGCGGTAACGGTGTTTTTTTATTATCTGCTAAAAAATATGCTTTGGGCGTAGTACCATCAGGTTGTAAAGGAACCAACAACCGGTTGGCAACAGGCCAGTTGAAAACATGCAGGTAATACACCCCAGCCTTTGTAGTGATGCGACCCCATGAAACCCTTCCTATACTATTAGCCCTTGATCCATAAATAGCTTCTCCATTTATATTCATCCACTCACCTACCGTATGCATCAGCGTTACACTTTGCGCGGGAATGGTTCCATCGGCCATAGGCCCTACATTCAGCAGGTAATTGCCTCCTTTGGATACGATATCAGCCATATTGCGGATGAGTTGTTTGGCTGTGCTCCAGTTGTGATTATTGCGGCTGTAGCCCCAGGTGCCGTTCATGGTCATGCACGATTCCCAATCCATTCCTTTAAAACCGGTTTCGGGAATATGTTGTTCAGGAGTAACCAGGTCGCCATTGGCGCGGGTATATTCGTTATTGGTTTTAAAAGCATACAGGCGGTTGTTCATGATGATATTGGGATGATGACTCTTCACCATAGCTACCAGTTTTGAAGCACCCCATTTTTCGCCCTGAATTTCTTCTGAGCTATAGTCCCACCATACAATATCGATAGGACCGTAATTACTGAACATTTCTTCGGCCTGGCGATACATGTAATCAACATACTTTGTATTATCCCTGTTGTCGTTGGTAACATTACCGGGTGCGGGCAGTCCATGCTGTACGTAGGCATCGGGATAATGCCAGTCGAGCAATGAAAAATATACGCCCACCCGTAATCCCTGTTCATGCAGGGCATTTACAATTTCGCGAAACAGGTCGCGACCGGTTACATCTTTTCCATCAAAAGTGGTTGTTTTGCTGTCGTGCAAAGCAAATCCTTCATGATGCCGGCTGGTGAAAATAACATAGCGACATCCGGCAGCTTTGGCTGTTTTCGCCCATTCACGGGCAAAATCTTTTTTGGGTGTAAATAAAGGGATCAACGTTTTCGCATATACATCTGCCGGTACATTGGCGGCATTCTGAATCCATTCGGCGCAACCGGGATATTCTTTCCCATTCCATAATCCTTCTGCTGCACTGTACAATCCCCAGTGCACAAACATACCAAAATGTGCATCCCTGAACCATTCCATACGGGCATCCCGGATATTTTCCGGTTCACGGGCATTGAAGTCAAGGCCAGCCTCGCTTTGTGCGCAAACAAAATAACTATTCGACAACAACACAAGGGTAAGCTGTGCGATGTTTCTAAAAGTCATGAATAAATGATTTATTTTAATAATTGTTTCATCACTTCCGGTAAAATGGCTATCCCATCTTCCCCTTTTTTATCTGCATAGCTATCATTCTTTTCTGTCCAGGCTTTTTCCATACCAAAGAAATCGGGCCAGGCTGGTGATTCACCCTGCAAACGCTTTTCGGCATAATCGAAAAACGCCAGCCACCTTGGCAGGTAATAATCGTTTAACAGTCCGCTCCATTCTTTATTGGCATAATCATGTCCCAGTGTTGCAGGATTGCTTGAATGTCCCCAATAGGTTATCTGTACTTTGGCGTTCCATAATGCAAGCGCTTTGTCTTTTTCACCGGGCAACATATGTTCAGCCTGTTGCAGCCAGGTACGTAAACAAAAACCGCTGTTGGTTGCCGTCCACCGGTTTTGCAGTTTCAGCAGGGCAATAAATTGTTCTTTATTGGTTTTGAAAGCAACTGTATTATGTTCATAAAATGCTTTCATAAAAGCAGCATAGGGTTGCCTTGCTTTTAATGCTATTACCTGCCGCCATATATCAGTAAGATCATATCGGTATGTTTCAGACGAAGAAAATCGCGCTGCTGCTTTGGCAAAACAGGTGGCTGCACTGTAAAAGACGGTTGTATCGTAAGGCAATTTTTTACTGCCCCAGGTAGAGGCGCTGATAATAAAATTTGTATCGGGGCGTGCACAAAAAATTGACTCAAAGGCGCCGGTCAATTCGTTGGTATGCGATATATAAGCCGATTGCAACAACAATTGCCAGGCATTGTAAATATCGGCATCGTATTTACCATAACGGGCAACTATATATCTTTTCAAAAATACATCCACATCATTTGTTTCTTTTTGCCAGGCCGCCAGCAGCAAAGAGGTGTACATAATATCGTTATTGGCGATGCCTTCGGGCACAATACCAGTGCCCATCATAGTTTGCCCGGCCGTGGTTGCTTTGGCGCGTGCCGGTTCTTTCAATATGCGAAGCAGTCGTCCTTCCATGCCCAATGTGCCGCCCCCGTTTACCATAGAACACCATATCCAGGGATACCCTGAAAAGCCATTGGTGCGCTCCCAGTTGTTGTCGGCATCGCCCCGCAAATCAAGTATTAAAGTATGGCTAACATCGAGCCCTTTCAAAAAATCTTTTTTCGGATTATCCTGCCAGGCCTGCAATACCCAGGTGCAGCCCGGGTAATAGTGTTGCATATTGGCCTGAATCAATGCAGCTGTTTCAGACAGATTGATATTACCGGTAGCACCTCCTTCATGAAACAGATCACCGCCTAAAAACAGCGCATTACCATATAGTCTTCGCAAATGATTATAATATTTATCGGCGATTGTTTTAAATAAACTATCCTGCGGCAATAAAAAAACAGGTCGCACAAAGCCTACGCCCCACGAGCCCTGGTCAACTATACGCGCTGCCGGAAAATATTTTTTTATGGTTGATGGTACCAGTCCGCAAAAGCCCTGCAACACCGGTTGTATGCCCAGTTCATGCATTCGTTGCAACAGGTTTTGTTGCAGGTTACGCCAGTGCTGTATCATGTCATTTGTTACCGGCCCACCCCACCCCTGAATATTTCCCATCAGCCACCAGGCGTTGAAAGCCGGACCCGGTAAATAATCCCGAATATCTTCTTCACTAAATCCCATTTCTTTTAAAACCTGTTGCCAAACCACTTCAGTGCCCACCGGCGCCAGCATCAGGTTCACGCCGTTCAATGCCATCCAGTCCAACTCATGCTCCCATTCCTTCCACCCCCAGAAACTCATAGTGTAATTATAAGTGCAATAATTCAGGGCATAGCGGTAACGGTATGCGGTTGCAACAGGTACCACTTTTTGTACTTCGGGCAATGAAGCCGGTGCTGTTACCTGGTCGCCCGTATGGGAAAAACTAATTCCGCAATACGTGCGCAGGTAATCATTCAATGCAAATGCTGCGGCTGTTGTATTGGATGATTGTATGTATAATTTCTGCGCTTTTGTGTAATAGGATGCTGTATCCTTATGCACATTGGGTATGCCGGTGAAAATAACTTTGTTATTTAAAAAAGGTACCCGCCGTTGAATTAATGCGTTGAGTGCTGCTGTATTTTGTGCGTGTGCCTGTATTGCACAGGTGATCAGTATTATTACTGCTATCCGTCTAATTCTCATTATTTGTTTTTTCCTTTATCATTTCCAACCGGTGCTGAAGCGCCGGACTATTATCAGAATCTATTTATATTTCACCAATCTTACTTTGCTTATGCGTATGGTTTGCTCTGCAGGCGACGACATGCTGGCTACCACACCGAGTGTAATGGTCCCGGATGACGATAAGGCAAATGAAGCTGATACCGTTTTATTGGAATTATCGGTGAACCGGCCATAACCGATGGCCGTTGAAATATCTTCCACATTCGGCAATTCACTGCCGGAGGCAACTGCGAGATAAGTAGCTTCAAGCGAATTATCAATATTAGATACAGTCGCTTCCAGTTGATACTCACCAGCCGGCAATGTTACCGTTTGATAGATCTTGCCATTGGTAAGTGGACCATTATCCCATATCCACATAGTCATACAGGCATTGCCGGCGCCATTGATGGCATCGTAGGTATAGCGATTGCGTGCTTCATCATTGTATTGCCAGTTTAACAACTGTCCCCAGCGCCAGTCGTAATACTGTGTGTCGTCAAGCAAAAAAGGAGCTCCGGCATTCTTAATGTATATTGAAGTTACATCAGCCTTAACCGGAATGTTTTCATAGCTGGTGTAAAAAGTATCTATTGCCTGCGCAACGGGTTTGTACATTGTACGGTATTGTACCGGTGACCCCGGCATCAGATCAGGTAATTGGGTAACCTGATCTTTATAAATAGCCTTTATAATAGTGTCATGCGAATTACTGTTGATGTCGGTATATTTTAGCTGCATACCAATAACACCGGTTGTTGAATCCGTATCGCCCCAGCCTATTTCTGCAATACTATTGATCAGTTCAGCATTTACAACGGGTCTTGCCAATAAAGAGGAGGTATACAGATCTCCATATACAGATCCCGACACTTCAACCTTAACAGAAGAATTGCCATTTTTATCATAGTTGTAAATTTCAAAATCATAATTCCCTTCCTGCAGGTTGTTTATAATAACCCGCATGGTGTCGATAGCAGCGCTACGGGTAACAGCCAATTCAATAGAGTCTGTGTGATTTTTCCAGAACACTTTCGATTTCGTAATAGTAGGATCCGTTATCAGCAACCACGATAACTGTACCCTTTTATTTCCTGCGTATACTCTGGCCGAATCGGCCTTAGCCGTATAAATTATTTCGCCGCCTTCAACATATTTCTTAAAGTCGTCGGCCTTTTTACAGGAAACCATCATCCCTGTGGTAAATAGTATGCAGATTATTATTATAAATAGTTTCATACTTTAGCTTTATTTGTGAAGTGACCTCTAAGTTCAGTAAACCAGACTAAGCATCTCGACTACGCTCGATGCTTTTAGCATCCTTCGACTACGCTCAGGACTGCTACCTGCTATCTCCCCAGAACGACATTTCTGCAATATTGGCTGCATAGCCTCCGTCGGTCCAGGTACGCAATACTTTCACCCTTATATACCTCACTTTGGGCGCTGTAAGCGGTATATCCATTAGCTCCCCTGCTTCAGCTGCAGCCAGGTCGGTTGAGTTGGTTTGACCAACCGGTAAACCGGAAGGTTTGATAACGGTATGGCGCACCAGTAAACTCCAGGTATTATCCCAACTGCCATCCGGATTGGGATTCACTGATCCATATACTTCAAATTCACGTAAATTGTTTTGCGCATATATCCACATACCATCCTGGTTTCGCTGCCATAAACCGATCCGGCTTAACTGGGCTGTTGTACCCATATCAAACGTAATCCACATCGGCATGCCATCCAGCTTATCGGCCGAATGCCACATATCGTATCCGCTGAATACACCATCCCACAAATAGGGCATCGAAAGGCCCCATCCATATCCCACATCACCGGGCAAATCCACTTCTTTAAATTTGCTTTTATCAAGCAGTTCTTCATACAGCGGCGTGTATTCGCCCAATAAGGTGTCGGATATATTTCCCCACCTGTCCTTTACAAAAAAACCGAACTTTCTTTTCTCTGCCTTGTATCCGCGAAGCGAATAAGCGCCGCTATCGGCTTTGGTATAATAAGCATCCGTCGTTTGATCAAACACACCTAATGAATCGGTTGTGAGCGCAACAATAGAAATTTCTGCGCTGGTTTTATTGCTAAAAGAAACATTTACGCCGCCGAAGTCGGCACGAACTGCAAGACTGCGATATACTGCTATGTAAGGAGGTGTAAGAGGGAATACTGTTACTGTTACCGGTTCAGATTGTTTTTCATCACGGGTTACCACATATAGCTGTACCTGATGAGGAAGCGTATCGGCAAAACCATCTATCACCATTGAATTGTTGTAATACGAAGCCCGTATTTCGCGTTTAACGTCCGGCTGGTTTTCATATACCGCTTTTATATACAGTAAACCGGTACTTGCAGGCAACGTATAAGTGAGTTGTGCAGCTCCCGGTAAACTGGTAACCGTTACGCTCTTTAACGGATCGGGCGTTGAGCCATCTCCCGAACCCGAAAGAGGTTCATGTATTTCAGGTTTACAACCATGCAGCACATACATCAGCATGGTTATAATGATCAGCATTCGTTTATATGATTTCATGTATTGTATGATTTGTTATGATGTTAAATTGTCCGCCCTTCGACTACGCTCAGGATCTACCATCCATAATTTTGCACCAGCCGTTTATTGCCCAGCAAATCCCAGTAATCAAGCGGCCAAAAGTATTCGCGGGTTTTAAAAGTTTGCTGAAAACGCAGGCGTGGACGGTAGTAATAAGCAGCGTCTTCCTGGTCAACATCCCATCCCATTACCGGTTTATTTAATTCTTCATATGATTTCTTCCAGCGACGCAGGTCCCAGAAACGGCTGCCTTCCAAAGCAAATTCTATTAAGCGTTCCTGCTGAATGATCATACGAAAACCATCTTTCGTTTGGTACTTGCCGGGTTGCAGAGAATAATTTGTCCACGATTCCTGTACAGTTTTTAACCCTGCCCGTGCCCTGACTTTGTTGATATACTCAAATGCATCCGTTGTGGGTCCGTTGATCTCATTCAATGCTTCGGCGTATAACAGGTACAGGTCGGCCAAACGCATTTCGGGCCAGGCATAATCTTCAATGGAAAGCTCCTGCGCGTCTTTAATTATATATTTCCAGTTCACTAATTTTTTGGCAAAATAACCGGTGGCGTTATAGTCGTACGTTCCCTTGCGTGATTGCCATTGGCCATTTTTTGCCTGAACGTGAAAAGTTCCGTTTTGCATGTACCATACAGCGCCATCAAAAGCCAGGTCGGCATAAAAGCGCGGTTCGCGGTTGAAATTTAGTAATGCTGTCTGATAGCCGTCTGAAATATATTCACTCTCTGTGTTCTTTCCGGTGCGCAACTTATAGCGGTTGGTATAATCCCAGTTTTTATCTTCATTAATCGGCACTCCGTTCTCAGTATAAAATAACTCGGCTATTTTAAGTGTGGGCGCCAGGCTGCCAATGCTCATTTCATTGGTAATTTTATTGGGGTCAAGGCGCGGCATCGCAAAACGCTGCAATGTATAGGTGCGATCAGAAGCACCGTTGCGACCCTTGGTATTGTTCCATATAATTTCTGAATTCCATGCTTCTGTAACACTGTTGCGTATGCTCATTTGAGTAAGCATATTATCCGAAAGCGAAAGCCCCAGCTTATCAAACCGGTACAAATGCATGCCGGCCGCATCACAGGCTGCAATGGCCTCTTTACAGGCTGCAGCAGCTCGTTCCCATTTTTTAACATCATAAGCAGCATTAAAAAATGATGATCCATCGTAATTTTTAAATCCATTGTAGTCACTGTTGCCATTAAACAACGGGCTCGCGGCAGTAACCAACACACGGGCTTTTATGGCAAGGGCAATGGGTTTGGTAATATGCCCCAGATCGTGCGCGCGATCGGCAATGGTAAGTGGCAAACCCGATGCGGCATCATCCAGCAGATTAGCAATATAATTTACAACTGAGTCAACTGATTGCCGGGGCCGCTGCGCTTCATCAGAGGTAGCAGCAATGGGCAGGTTTACATCAGTAACCGGTACAGGGCCATACATTCTGAACAGCAGCCAGTGATAATAGGCCTTCAAAAATTTCACCTCGTGGCTCCACTTGCTTTTTTCAGCATCCGTCATGTCTACCACCTTATTAATATTGTCCAAGAAAATATTACAATCCCGAAAGGCGCTGAACAGGTTGTTCCATGACGATAAATAAATGGAATTGGCAGACTGATACCCCATAGCTATTTTCCAGGGCGATTCGCTAACAGCAAAGGGAGCTACCATCCAAAATTCATCACCTGCACACAAAGCCGGGTTCGTTTCAATGTCGCCACTGGCGGGCAGGTACGAATAACAGGTGGCCAGGTATTTTGTAGCTTCCTGTTTTAGTTTAAACGCATTGTCGATGGTGGCTACATTATCGGGCACCACATCAAGATACTTTTTACAACCACCTGCAAATAACAGGCACAGTACCGGCAACCAATTCTTTATGCGTTGCACAACCCCATTGGCTGCGCGGTGTATATTCGAACGATTATATATTGAAACAGCATCCATTATTTTACATTGAGGTGTTATTAAAATCCAAGATTTACGCCTATATTATAAACACGTTGAACAGGATAGCCCAGACCGTTACCACCCATTTCAGGGTCCCACATTTTGAATTTACTGATCACAAATAAGTTGAAGGCATTGGCATAAATGCGTGTATTGGAAAAGTGTAAGCGGCTGAGCAATGATTTGGGAAAACTGTAACCTATTTCTGCGGTTTTAAGGCGTAAAAAATCTCCGCTGCGCATCCACCATGTTGAGGATTGATTATTGTTGTTCACAAAATAATTGCTCAGCCGTGGCCAGAAGGCATATGGATTGCGGTTGCTTTCGCTCCAGTAATCTCCGGCAATGGCCGCCAGTAATCCATGCTGGCCGGCGCCGTTGAGCACAAAGGGCGACATGCTGTATGAATCAATCCAGAATGTAGAGCGGGCCGATCCCTGAAAATAGCAACTGATATCCCATTTTTTATATCCAAATGATACACCGAAACCATAAGTTATTTCAGGCGTTGTAGGTAACCCGATAGGAACCATATCGGCAGCAGTAATTTGCCCGTCGCGATTTACATCTCTGTATTTTATGTCGCCGCCTTTTACCCGGTACTTGCCATTTTCAGCGGTGTTATCCTGACTAAAATCCTGCACAGGTGAATAATACACTTCATAATCATCGATAAATAAACGTTCTGCTATATAACCATATACCTGCGAAAGGGGCTGACCAACCCGCCTGCGGTAAGCCTCGGGATAATTAGGCTCTTCGTTTACCAGCAATTTGCTGGTTGCATACGTGAAGGTGCCGCGTGCCTGCAACCAGGCCTGTTTGCCCATGGTATATGTGTAATCAACAGAAAGATCAACCCCTTTGCCCTCCGCTTCGCCCACATTCGCCTGTATGCCGGCACTTAAACCCATCATACTGGGAATCGTGCTGCGCGTCATCAATATATTGTTACGATATTCTTTGTAAAAATCTACCTGTATATTTAATGCATTCCATAAGCCGAGTTCAAGACCCAGGTTCGTTTTATACGACCGTTCCCATGTTATATCATAGTTCTCGTACCTGTTTACAGAAATCCCGTTTGAGTAACCAGAGTACGTTTCGCCAAACGCATAGGCCCTGGCAGCATTATTCATATTTACATCCGACAAATAAAAGAACCGTTCTGCATCTGTTCCAATCTGATCATTCCCTACCAGTCCATAAGTGCCGCGTAATTTCAGTTTGCTGATAAAAGAAAGCGGCTCAATGAATTTTTCGTTCGATACATTCCAGGCAACACCAACGGAAGGGAAAAAACCAAACCGGTGATTTTCGGCAAACCGTTCAGAGCCATTGTAACCAAAATTAAACTCTGCCATATACCTGTTATCATATGCATAGGTAAACCTGCCCGAAACACCATGATTACGATGGGGTAACGACAATTGCAAACTGCCCGAATTAGCCGCCAGATAATTCCGGAATAAAGTTATGAGCATGCCAGATACATTGTGTTTTTTACCTATTTGCCGGTTATAATTAATGGCAGCTTCGAGGTAACCCGTAGTATTAACCGTTTTGGCGCCTTCGCTGTAATTCAGGTATTCGGTACCATTGGTATTTAATGAAGTAAGTTTGGGCACTTTCGTTTGCAGGTCATATGTTAGCTCATAATAAAATGGTGTGTATTGCCGTGTAACATCGAAATACGAATACCGTTGTGTATAAGCCATTACACGCGCAGCCAGTCCGGGGGTGATAAATGCAAGATCCTGTTTCAGCTCGATCTGCGCCTGCAGGTTAGATGTATTGTATTGCTGATAACCCGATACCATATTGGCATAAGGGTTATTGTACAGATTGGTGCCATCTGAAGGGAAAGGATTCGTAACATTAGGACGGTATGCATTACCAAATAAAGGATGTGTAAGGCCGGGTGCATAACCTGCGGGATATACAGCCGCAAACTTAACCGGGTTGGCCCACACAGCCTGGCTAAAAAAAGAAGCACCACCCCCTACCGGACCATTATAATCATCAAACTGTCCGTAGGTGCGCACTATTGCCAAAGTAGTGGGTGTAAAATTGATATTAACATTCGACCTGATGGAATAACTTCTGAGTTTAATATTGCTGTTGAAATTATTGATCTTATCTACGTTCAGCACCCCATTGTCGATATTATACGTTCCTGCTATATAATATTGTGCAATTTTACCACCACCGCTTACGTTCATATCAAAGCGCTGGTTATTGGTATAATCTTTTATCAGTTGTTTAATCCAGTTATTATTCGGATACAGGTATGGATCGTCGCCGGCCGCAGTATGGTCTATTTTACTTTGTGAGTACGTCAGTTTCTCCAGTGCATTTCTTGTCAATACCGCTTCATTGGCCAGCTTCATGTAAGTAATATTATCTGCAAACTTAAAATTGCGTGTATTGCTGCTTAAAGAATTCTCGGCGCGTATATTGAACTTTGTTTTGCCATCAACGCCCGATTTGGTAGTTACCAGTACTACGCCATTTGCGCCCCGGGCGCCGTATAATGAGGAAGCAGTAGCATCTTTAAGAATGGAGAAACCGGAAATATCATCGGGTTGCAAACGGGCAAGGCCGGTAGTGGTTGATTCAATACCATCGATAAGAATAAGAGGATCCACTTTACCGGTACCAAATGTAGTGATGCCACGAATAAAAAAACTGGCATTATCTTTTCCCGGTTCACCGCTTCGCTGATATGAAATGATACCTGAAAGCCTTCCGGCGAGCATAGTAGTTAAATTACTGGCAGGGCCTTTTAGCTCTTTAGGATTAATGGTAGTAACAGCGCCTACCATGGTAGTCTTTTTCTGTGTACCATAAGCTACCACCGCTACTTCTTCCAGTGAATTGTTGTTGCTTTTAAGAACAGCATTAATAACACTTTCCCCTTTAATGTCAATCTCTTCTTCTTTATATCCAACAGATGTAATGATCAACGTTCCGTTAGAGGGCGCTTTTATCAGGTACTTTCCGTTTTCATCGGTTGTGGTGGCATGGCCCGGATCACTCTTCAGGGCAATGGTTGCACCCTGCAACACCGCAGAGTCGGTTCGTATTGTTCCCCTTACTATAATTTCATTTCTTAGTTCTCTGCCTGATGTATCCCGGCTCGAAGCCTGGGGCGGCGGTGAACTGCTTTTCTTTATTGCATAGGTGTTTTGACCTACCGGCTGTAATTCAAGATTGTATTTTCTCAGTAAAGCCGACAACCGGTCAATCGTCCATTTTGATTTTGTGCCCAATGAAGAGGTATCCGTAAATTTATTCGCCAGGTCATCAGGATTGTATAACAATTTCCACTGCATTTCACCCGATAAGCGATCGATAAATTTCGCCAGTTCAATCCGCTTCGATTGATTGTTTCCTGCCTGCGCCGCAACCTGACAGTATGCTGTTGTTAGCAGCATTCCTAATACAAACACCCTGCTCCATTGTATAATGGAATGGTTTTGGTTCATAAGCAATTTTTGGTTTTGGTCTATTTTGAAATGAATAACGAATCCCCTTTTTGCTGAACGGTCAGATCTAAACTGAAATGCAGCACATTAAACAACTGACCTGAATCTTTTACCGAGATATTGCCTGATAATTTTTTTGTCGATACCGGCACGTCCTTCGCTACCTGCACTTTTAACCGGTAATACTTTTCTATCAGGGTTATAACATCTGCCAGACTGGTTTTATCAAAATGAAACTCGCCGTCTTTCCAGGCGCTGTATAGCTGCACATTCACCTGTTTTTTAGAAATGGTGTTGTCCTTTACAACAATCATGTCACCGGGAACAAGCGATACTACTTTCTCTTTGCCTATATGGGCTTTTATATGGCCGGTATGCAAGGTTGCCGAAAATCCCGATGAATCAGTTTGTACATTAAAGGAGGTACCCAACACTTCAATATCCCCTTTTGGCGCATGTACAATAAAATTGTTGTAGTGATCCCCTTCGGCTTTCACCTTCCTGATCTCAAAAAAAGCTTCTCCGGTCAGCCATACTTCCCGTTTGCTGTTCGACCAGTTTGTTAAGTCGGCCTGTATTTCAGAAAAACGGTTTACCAGTATTTCAGAGCTATCTGGTAATATGATGGTGCGTTGAAAGTCGCCCGTTTGAATGATGGTTAGTGGAATAGCGCTTTTGCGGTTGAAAACCAAAAGCAAACCCAACAACAATACGCCGGCTGTTAATGCAAACAACCATATTGTCTTTCTCTTTAATACATTCCGGGGTTTGGTGGCAGCAATACTTTTCAGCAGTTCTATTTTGCTTTTTTCCCTCAGCGCATCATCCCTTTGTGGTTTATTAAAGTCAAAAGGCAGGTCATCGTGAAAATCGTCGTGCTCATTGTCCATGGGTGTTACTTTACTCTCTTTTCTTTTAGACACGCCAATTTTATTTTCAACTCAGCGAGGTGAATATTTTTTTGCTTTTCAGCAGCCACATATTGTATGGAAGTCTAATGCACGTTTAAACGGTGAACCGGAATAACACAGCGATCCACAAAAACTCCGGATGATTTTTCAACACAGCCTTGAACCGGCTCATGATGCGGTTGATATTATTAACGAGCGACTGGTAATTGACATTGAGAATGCGGCTGATCTCCCTGTATGATAATCCTTCATAAAATCGCAGGTAAATGATTTCTTTCTGACGGGCAGGAAGGGTATTGATCATCTTTGTAAGCTGATGGGTATTAAAGGAAGCCGATTCCTTTTTTATCCTTATTTCTTCAGGAGAAAATTCAATATCGGGTGAATGATAGCGGGTAGCAATTTTCAGTTCGTACAACTTCAGTGAACGCAATTTATTTAATATAGCGTAACGCAAACACCGCATGAGGTATGCCTTTACAAACTGCACTTCGGGGAGCGTATTTCTTTTTTCCCATAATTTCAAAAACAGTTCCTGTATGGCGTCATATGCCAGGTCTGTATCCTGCAACATCCGAAAGGCATATTCATATAACGAGTGAAAAAACAAATCGTGCAATGCTACAAACGCCTTTTCATCGCCCTCTTTAAAAGCAGCCCAGCATTCAGCCGTGTAAACATTATCGTAGCGGTTCTGTTGCATGCATTATTAATTAAACACTGTAGTGTACATGTATTCATAGAAACAGGTTTATTAATTGTATGTGCACAGCACCGAATATAATTTAAAAATTCATAATTTTTTAACGCAAACGGTTGTGCTATTTTATAACATTCAGCCATAAAAAAGTCATTGGTGAGAACACCAATGACTAACACTTAAAATCTAAAGAAACTCTTTCATCACAATCAGGGCTTAATTCAATATTTTTTGTACCGTTTTTTCGAGCGAAGGATACGATTGATGTATATTTTTCATTTGTTCATTTTGTTGAACCCATTCCCGCTCCCATACAAAAAAATTGGGCTGCGCACTTGTTTTACCATTCAAGGTATTTCGCAAATGATCGAAATATAATTTCCACCGTTCGCGGTAAAATGAGGTCATCAGGCCGGCCCATTCCTTATAAGCATATTCATGCAGGTAATCTTCTTTCGGATTGTTTTCGCCCCAGTACGTGATCAACATCATGGCATTATGCAGATTATTCTTTTTTTCAACAGGGGTATTACCAGCCTGCAGGGCCTGCTGCTGATAACTGGTTAACCGGTAATACGAATGGGTATTGAGCAAATCATTGGTAAGCGTATGTAATGACAGAAATGCAGTTGCCGATTGATCAAACATACTTACATTCTTGTTATTGTATGCAGCAACCATATCGGCAAAAACTTTATCGGCCCGGTTCGACAATACCTGCCGCGCAAAATTTATAAGATCAATTTTATAAGTTTCGCTATTGGTAAATGCAGGCGCTGCTGCGGCAAATGTCTTTACCGCTTTTACAAACAATGCCGTATCATATCCTTTCTTTAAATTTCCCCAGCTCGATACCGATTTTATTTGCAGGGCAGGCCGTGCGCACAAAATATTTTCCGGCGGACCTTCCTGATAACCGGGATTGCTGTAAATGGTTTGCAGCAGCATTTTCCAGGCACTGACTATATTATCGTTGTATTTTCCATAGCGTGCCTGTACATAATCACTGATCCATTTATCTGCATCAACGGGTTGGCTATGCCAGCCCAGTTCAAGCACCAGCTCGTACGAAACAGGGTTGTTATTAATACCTTCCGGCATAATGCCTACACCTTTCATATATTGTTTAAAAGGCCCGGTTGAAGCCCGGTACACTTCACCGGCATATCGTTGCAGCTTACCGTTTAAGCCGGGCCGCTCGCCAAAATTGTTTACACAACACCAGATGAACGGTGTACCCTCATATCCATTACGCGTTTCCCAGTTATTGGTATTTTCACCGAATAATTCCTGTATCAACAAGGTCGATTTATCTGTTTCGGCCAGTAATTCTTTGCGTGGATTATTCTGCCACCCCTGTAATACCCAAATGGCTCCCGGAAAATGTTGCTGCATTACTTTCTGAATATTGGCGCCGGCTTTTCCCAGATCAACGCCTTCTGTGATCCCTCCTTCATGAAACGGATCGCCCGAAAAAAAGCGCAGGTCTTTTCCATATAGCTTTTTTGTTTCTTCATAAAACACACCGGCCACACGACTAAAGGCGGTATCAGTAGGATCGAGTATAGATGGTCGTATGAAAGCGCCCCAGTTTCCCTGGGTTATAATATGCGCGGTTGTTTTGGTATTGAAGTTATGCGGCACCATGCCATAAAAGCCGGGCATCACCGGTTCAATGCCCAATGCACGCATACGGGCGATCATTTTCTGCACCATTGTTTTGCGGCTATCGATCTGGCTTTGCGGCATTGGTCCACCCCACCCTTCAATATTGCCCATCAGCCACCAGGCATTATAAGCCGGACCGGTAATGAAATCAGCAATCTCCTTTTCATTATATCCTGTTTTTCGCAACACGTTTTGCCAAACGGCTTCTTCACCATTGGCCACCAGCATCAGGTTTACCCCATTCAATGCCATCCAGTCGAGCTCGCGCTCCCAATCGTTCCAGGAATAAAAGCTCATGGTATAATTGTAGGTGCAGTAATTGAGCGCATAACGGTATTGCGCCATTGCATCGATGGTCACGGAGTTTGTAACTTGTGGCAAAGGACTTACCGGCGCTACATTATCACCCATGTGCGACATAGAACGATGGCAATAATATTTCAGGTACCAGTTCAGGCCCACCGCTGCCGCATTGGGACCGGTTGCTGTAATTACCACTTTGCCATTTTGCGTTTTGAGTTCAAAAGCTTCTTTGCTACCAGCGGCTTCCATTTTTGCAAAAGAGAGGTTATTCACCAGCCACGGAACCCTTCGTTTAGCTAATTGAGTTACACCGTCAAATTCGCCGGCCCAAACACAATAAGGCATTATCAGTAATAATATGCAAATACTTTGTCGCATCAGATTATTCATATTTAATAGGAAGGAGTTATTAATTTTTATAAGCCGGTCTTTAATGCTACTATGAAACTGCCGTTGCGTCGCACACTTCGGCTGTTGAATGTCTCTTCAGCATAAAATCCAGCCGTGCCACGGTTTGCTCTTCGACCTTTGCTCAAAACCGTGGCGCGGCTATGGCTACTTCAAATAAGGTTTAATGGCTACCCCCAGCTTTTTATAACCGGCAGCGTTAGGATGCAATCCATCTTCAAATAATGATTCATTTATTTTCTTCTGATTGTTCAGCAGTACAGTTCCGGGATTTACATATTGCACTTTTAAGCGGGCTGCCAATGCAGCAATGGCTCTGTTCAGTATAACAATTCGATCTTCCATGTTGCTGCGCGGCAAAATCCCCGACAAAACAATGGCCGCTTTCGGCTGACGGAACTTTATTGCTTCAATCAACCTGGTCAACCCCTCGATAATTTCTGCATCTGAATTGATTGGCAAATTATTGGTGCCGGCCATTATCCAAATCTGTGCTGCATTAAAACCATCGAGCTCATCGTGATATACCCGCCACAATATATTTTCTATACGGTCCCACCCGAATGCAAAGTTCTTTACACCCGCGGGTTCAAGGTATTCGTTCCAGGAATCAGCACCGCGTGTTATTGGCGCCACCGGCCTGCCGCCCCAATAATGAATAATTGAATTGCCGAAGAAAACGATCCGGGGGGCCTGTGTTTTATTATTTGTAATGATCTCACTATGCCGGTTGCGCCAGTTGTAGTAGCCATCCCTGCTTTGTACAACAGGAATTGTTGTAGATCCCTGCCCCTTTGGCTCATTCAATACAGTTCGTATCATTCTTTCATATGCCATTGCATAATCCATCATACCCACATCGTTCGGGTGCAATCCATCTACCGTACTGTATTCAGATAGTCCAATCTCTTTATTTGTTAAATGAAATATGCCTGCAATACCGGCCAATTTCATTTTTTCAAAACTGCGCGTTAGTACCTTATTGGCATTTTCAAAATCATGTTGCGCAGCAGTATCCATAATACCGTTATTGGTGCCGCCGCTGTGATCAACGAGCAATATTGGCACATCGGGATGTTTTTCTTTTAATGCTTTAACGGCGTTCACTATCCGCTTTTCAAGTTCCTCTTCTGTAAAGCCTGCACGCGCCGTAAGGTTCGGCAGGCAATCGAGCACATACAACTTTGCATCAACTTCATTCATGAGTGCGATTACAGACTGCTCCAGCTGTCCTGATCCTGAAAAGCCCAGGTTGATCAACGGACGATCCAGTCGTTGTTGCAATAAAGCCGTCCACGCCATTCCGGGTCTTGAGGCACAGGCACCCTGCGCAATGGAAGTTCCGTAAACAACAACAGGTTTCTCTGGCGACAATTGCATAAAGGCAAACGAACTATTATCCGGTACGCCAATCGCAAGCCAGTTGACCTTATTGTATAATGGCAGATACAACCGGTATTCATAATCCCTGCCGGGAAATTCGCTGCTTACCACAAGGTTCGAAAAACGGTATTCAATGGTATCGCCAAATGACCGGGTTGAGGGAGCCCATTTCCATTGTCCGTTGGGATCAATAGCATATAAGTCAATGCCGCTTACACCGGTAGCCGGCATATGCGTCATTTCCAAAGCGCCTTTCACCACATATCGAACAACAATATTGGCTGCATTTGTTTTGAACTTTGTATATAATCCGGCGCCGCTGTGTGAAATGTTCCAGACATTTGGATTTAGTGTTTTTTCGGCACGCGCCGGAAACCGGTCATAGGGCGAGGCAACTTCTGCCGGCCACGCCTGTCCTTCAATAACCGGAAAGGCGCTACGGGCAGGATCATACCATTTAATTTGTGGTTGTGCGAACGATGCTAATGATAACAATAAACCGAATAATAAAACTACCGGCTTTTTTATTTTCACTTCATTTACGTTTTTATTGTTTATACGCTGCAAAGAGCCGTGCCACGGTTTGCTCTTCGACTTCGCACAGAACCGTGGCACGACTTCATCTCTAATATCCATTCAACACAGCTCTCGCCTTTTGCAATTGTTCAGCTGCTGTTCTATTTTTCATGGCTGTAGGTTCAAATTCCCTGATCGCTTCCAACAATGGTTGCAGCTTAACCGGTTCACTTTTATACATTGTTTTTATAATGCGGATCTTTTCATAATCCTGTATGCCTTCGATAAGTCTTTCAAAACGGATAGAGCTTCCACCGGGATAAACAAGGTAGGTATCGCCTGCCGACCATGTGCTATAGCGGGAATCCTGCATGGGATACTTTGGCCAGCAATTGTATGCCCAGCGCAAATAACCATTGCATTGTTTATTGGCTGCATACCATCCCAGCCAGGCGCTTTCGGCCGGTGGCGAAAAAGTAAATGTATTCGGATGTCCCTCCCAGCAATAGGTATAATACGTAGTGGGCAAACCGGTTTCAATCCTTTTTTGCAATACCACTGAATCATACTTTTCTTCTGAAGCAATACAATAGTCGTATATGTCACCGGCAATTTCGCCATGATAGCTGCCGGCGAGTGAAATCTTAATATCCTTATCTACACTTCGCACCAGGGCTATTACTTTTTTCATGTCTTCCAATGGCCGCTCATCCATAGCAATGGCTGTTTTGTTATACCATCCTTTTTGCTTAAGGTGTTTTATAAAATCAGTCAGCATGGGTCGCCAGTGCGCTTCATATTCAGAGGTACCGGTTTTTGCTATCAGTACCGTGTCTCTGCCAAAGGTTTCGTCGAAATAATAGAATTTATTATTCCAGGGCACCATCGTGTAGCAATTGATCAGCTTATTAATTCCAAGCGATTGCATAAAAGCCACCCAGCGGTCGAATATACTGTAGTCGTATTGCCAGGAACCATCTTTCTTTTTGATCCATCGGATCATTGATTTATAGATATCGTAGGTTTGTCCGCGCCAGGGATCATAAATCATACTTACAGTAATCGTTTTCTGACCGGCATTGGCCAATTGCTGCATATACGGGCGCAGCCGGTCGAAATGTTCTTTTGACCAATCCCTTACTCCATAGATTCTTGCCACCGCATAGGGATTTTGCCACAGATCAAGATGAAAGGCCCATTGCGCAGGCGCAGGAAGCGTATATGGTTTTACGTGAATACTATAACTCAGTGAATGTTTGCTGCCATTGATATAAGCAGTCAACATGCCGGTGTAATTTCCGGCAACCGCCTGTTGCGGAACAGAAATACTTACCCAAACCGGTTGTGTGGTATACGCCGCTACATCCTTTTGCGCTATGAAGTCGATGCCGTCGGCAACCAGCGATGAATCAAAAGCAGCGGCGGGAGGAATGCCACAACCATGTCCTTCTTTATTCAAACTGTCGGTTAACACATATCGTACAAAACCCGTTGTAACAGCAGAAGCGGGTATACTGTGACCTTTATTATCTTTCAGCGCCCCGGCAGTGATGCGCAAATTCTTTATTGGCATTTTAGTGCTTATCAAAAGCTGGGTATGCACGCTTTCTCCCCTCCATGCTATGGCCGACCATTGTGTGGCAGTATGCTCAACAGCCGGGGGATTGCTTTTGGCAAAGCGAACATCGACAGTGCCAAAACTTACCATTATATCAGCGGTCACATCTTTCCATAATGCCCTATTTACCGGGCGCGGATCGGGTAGCTCACTGTAATCAATAGCCTTTTCTGCGATCAAATTTTGATAATTGCTTTGCGAAAAGGAATTAATGCAGATAAAAGCCAGCGCCGTAAATACAAGGCATACTTTATACTTCATTGTCTTTATTAGTTGAATTGAACCACCGGGTGCCGTCTATTGCCCATTACTTTTATCATGAATTATTGATAATTGAACAGTTCCGTCCCGATGAGACGATCCTCATGATTTATAATCCTTCTACCAATATCAGGTCCCTGACGGGACAAATCCCGTATTTCGAAATGCTTAATTAAACGACATCGATTGCCCATTGATCATTGCTTCACAATCTCCGTATCACCACCGCCGCGCAGGGTTAAATCAACGGGTTTGTTGGTTTTCCAGGAGCCACCGGTGAAATCAGGCGCATCCACTGAATTGGAACGGTGGGTCACCGACCAGGTGCTTAACGGTGTAACCGCACACCAGGCAGCCAGATCATACACATCCATATCGAGCGGCAGGCCATTACGCAAACAATCTATCATGCGCCAGTCCATGATAAAATCCATACCACCATGACCACCGATCTTTTTTGCCGCCGCCTCAACATGGCGAATCAGTTCGGGCGTGTATTGCTCTTCGAGTTGTTTTAGTTTTTGTGCATCCACCGGTTCATGCCCCAATGCAATTTGCGCCGGATCAGGAAACTTTTGTACAAATCCTTTCGTACCGCTTATGGCATGTATGCGGCTGTAAGGACGTGGTGATGAAACATCGTGCTGCACCATAATGGTTTTTCCTTTACCGGTTTTAATTACCGACGTATTCATATTACCGCGATAATGTTTACCTGTAAATTGTTTATAATACGAATCCCCTGCCGCCAGTTTTTCGGCCATTGCTTCCATCATAAAATCGTTCGACGACATTGACGTCAGATACTCCATTTTATCGCCGCGGTTAATATTCATGGCCTGCGCTACCGGTCCTAAACCGTGGGTTGGATACAGGTTACCGCTTTTCTGGTTTTCTTTCCAGCGCCAGGCGCCTTCACCGGGATAATCATCTGCATTTTTAGGTTTGGTAAACATCAACTCCAGCAACGGATGTATATAAGCGCCTTCTGCATGCACCAGTTCGCCCAACACACCCTGCTGCGCCATATTGATCGTTAATGTTTCAAAAAAATCGTAGCAGCAGTTTTCGAGCTGCATGCAATGTTTGCGCGTGCGTTCAGAGGTTTCAACCAGTTTCCAGCAATCTTCGAGCGTGCGGGCACCGGGCACTTCAACAGCCACATGTTTTCCATGCTCCATAGCATATAGCGCTATGGGCACATGCCATTCCCAGGGCGTTGCGATATAAACGAGATCAATATCATCCTGCTCGCATAATTTTTTCCAGGCATAATCATTTCCATAATACTCTTTTGCAGCAGGCCAACCCACATTTTTTAATGTTTGCTGATTGGCTTTAACGGCCGCTTCGCGCACATCACACAGCGCGTTTATCTGAACATTTTTTATATTGGTCATTCTGGTTACCGCCCAGCTTCCACGTCCGCCAATGCCCACATAACCTATGCGCACCACCGGAATTTTTGGGGCCGCATAACCACACATATTAAATACCTGCTTCCTGTTTTTCGATTTACCGGCCGATTCCAAAACAGCATCATGTAATGCCTCGGCCGAAGCGTATCCGCTTAATCCGGGCAGCAGCAGGCCACCTGTTGCGGCTGTTGTGTTCTTTAAAAAACTTCTACGACTAAAACTCATTTGTTTTGTTTTATAGACACTGGAATTATGATTCTAACTCAGGTGAGGCCCGATTTTTCGGCTCTCCAACATTTCAGGCGTGCCACGGTTCTTTTGCTAAGCGAGGTTAACCGTGTCACGCTCATTGCGTCATTGCTGCGCTCCCTTACTGATTTTGTTATTTACAATCCGCGCATTGCCATCTATATCTGTTGAACCATTTACACTGGCAGATATAACAACACCCGTATTTTTTGCAGTTGAAGCAGCCTGAATATGTAAATCGGGCGAAGTAGTGCTGATGAACAGCGGGTCGGTACCATTGGTTGAACCGGCATCGCCACCGCAGGCGCTTTGCCATGCTGAGAAGTCGGTGTATTCTGTGCCGTTCCAGATCCATTTGGCCGTGCCTGTTGAATAATACAGGTTATTATCTATACTATTATTACTGCCGGTAGTAGTGTATTTGTGCACGAACACATCTGTTGGGCGGGCATATACAATATTATTTTTTATTACGTTGCTGTCGCAATTTTCAGTAAGGCGTATCTCTCCCTCTATTTCACCAAAAGCACCGGTTACGCGATCATTCTGAAACAACGTGTTGTTAACAACGTAACAACTTTTAGTACCGGCGCCAACATAGTTTAAGTAATCGCCCATATAAATACCAGTGCGCCAGCAGTTGTATACGAAATTATTCCTCACAATAGTACTTCTGGTTGCATAGGTTTTGCTTTCGCTCACCAGGCCAATACCCCGGTCGCTGTTGTATACTCTATTTCTTTCAACAATGGTATTGGCGCCGCCGCAAACGTATATAGCAATGGCGCCGTAATTGTTGGCGCCCCAAACATCAACACTGTTTGCCATGGAAATGTTATACAAAACATTATCGCTTACCACGCCGTTACGCGCATAATTGGTAGCCACATTACCGGTTGGATTTAAATTATCGCCGCCGGCTATTATAATGCCGATGTTCTCAGTATTATACATAGTATTACGGCTTATGGTAAAACCATCGATATTGCCGGCAAGGGTAATGTTTTCGCTGGTACCGGTTTGTGTGTCGTGAACCGTGCAACCGGTAATAACCAGGTTGCTGATGGCAGCCGTTCCGTTGCCAATCACAAAAATGGCATGACCGCTTCGCCAGTTGGTTAAGCTGGCGCTGTTCTTTATATTATAAATGTTACAGTTCCTGATGGTTATATCTTTTGAATTTCCATTGATGGCAATCCCTTCGGGATCGGTATTGAAAGCAGATGAATACAGGTTGCAGATATCGAAACCATCGATGGTTATATAACGTACACCTGCGAATGTTAGAAGGGCCGTCCACCCGCTAACCGTAATGGTGCTGCCATCAATAACCGGCTTTTCTCCTGCGTATGCTTTTAACGTAATGTTTTTATCAGAAGTGCCGGATTTTGGAAAACTGATTTTCTCATTGTAAACACCGCCTCTTGCCATTACCGTATCACCTGCCACTGCTTTGTTTAAGGCGGCAATTATGGTTTTAAAAGGCGCTTTAATAGTTCCTGCATTGCCATCGCTGCCATCTGGTGATACGTAATATATTTTGCTGACTACGGTTTCAGTAAACGGATCGCTGTTGCTTTTTGAACAGGCGGGAATAGCTATTCCAAAGAAAATAAAAAAGAACAGTTTTTGTTTCACAAATAAGTATTCATTCATTCGCTAATGATTTATTATTGACTCGCGCAAAGGCGCTAAGGCGCAAAATGCCTACCATTGCCAATTGTCCATTGCCAATTGCCTATTGCTTATTGAACCGCTCCCTTGCTGATCTTATTACCAACAATGCGCGGGTTGCCATCGATATCAACACTGCCATGTACATCTGCGGAAATAATTACTCCTGAATTTTTTGCAGTTGAGCCCGGTTGAATGTGCAGATCGGGCTGTGAAGTATTGATCAATAAAGGATCTGTACCATTGGTTGATGCAGCATCTCCACCACAGGCTGTTTTCCACGCTGTGAAATCGGTATATTCTGTACCGTTCCAGATCCATTTGGCAGTGCCGGTGGTATAATACAGATTGTTATCAACAATATTGTTCGAGCCGGTTGTGGTGTACTTATGCACAAACACATCAGTAGGCCGTGCATACACAATGTTGTTTTTAATAACGTTGTTATTGCAACTTTCTGTAAGGCGTATCTCTCCTTCTATTTCGCCAAAGGCGCCCGTTTCAATATTATTAAAGTATAAAGTATTGTTCACCACATAACAATCATTGGTACCGCCGGATGTGTAATTCAGATAGCCGCCGAGGTAAATGCCGGTACGCCAGCAGTTGTATACAAAATTGTTGCGCACCATGCAATTGCTGGTAGGATACGCATCGTTCTCGCTTACAATGCCAATGCCGCGGTCGCACTCATGCAGCTTGTTCCGTTCCACAACAATATTTCTTGCACCATCAACATAAATGCCAATAGCGCCATGCCCATGCGCACCGCCAATGGGGCCGGTGGTCATATCGATATTATACAATTCATTTTCGCTGATAACACCGTTGCGTGCATAATTGTACGCAGCATTTGTGTTAGCCGAATAACCGCCGGCAGCATCTATGCCAATATTTTCGGCATTGTATATTTTATTCTTTCTGATGATAAAGCCGTCGACGTACCCATTGATCGTAAGGTTTTCACTGTACCCGGTATTGCAGTCGTGAATTTCATTTTCTTCAACCAGTATATTCGTCATCATTACATCGGTGTTGCCAATGATCTCGATACCATGACCACTTCGGCCATCTTCGGGTTTTACATTGTGCTCAATATTATAGATCCTGTTTTTTTTGATCTGAATATTTTTCGATCCCTGGTCTACCAATATGCCATTGACATTAACCCATGGCGTGGTGCTTTTATAGTTACAAACATCAAAGCCCTCGAAAATGATAAAACTTACGTTACGAATAGTTATCATGGCTTCTTTGCCGCTTATAGAAAGACCGGTACCATCAATGATGGGTTTTTCGCCGGCAAAAGCTTTTAGTGCAATGCACTTATCGAGTCGGCCCGATTTTGGGAAAAGCACTTTTTCGTTGTATGTGCCATTGCGAACAAATACAGTATCACCGGGAACCGTTTTGCTTAAAGCAAAATTGATACTTCGAAAAGGCTTGTCGATGGTTCCGGTATTGCCGTCGCTGCCATTGACCGACACGTAGTAAAGATGAGTGCCCGCCGTTTCAGCCACAGGATCACTGCTATTTTTTGAGCAGGCGGGCACGGCCATTGCAAAAAAAATAAAAAAGATAAGATTATGCTTTGCAAACAAGTAATCAATCATAAGGTAAAGGCTATTCGGTGATAATTTTTCTGATGAGGTTGTTATTTTTATCCAGCACATACACGGTTCCGTTTTTATCTACGGCTACACCGGTGGGCGCACTGAATGCCGCAGCCTCTCCTACCGCATCTGCATAACCGGCCACACCGCTTCCTGCGAATGTGCTTACTTTGTAAGTGCCTGCTTCTATAAAACGAATTGACTGATCGGTGTTATAGGTGCCGCCATCCCAGGTACCATTTCCGGCCACATATAGGTTACCCGAAGCATCAAGCGCTAATCCCCAGGGATGATCGAACTTTGCAGCTGCTCCGGCACCGTTTACATAACCAGCCAGCCCCTGCTGCCCGGCAATAACACTGCCGGCCCAGGTTGTTGTTGAATATTTCATAACAGTATGATCTCCGCTCATCACCACATACAGGTTGCCGCTGTTATCGAGCCGGATGCCGGCAGCATAATTAAGACCAGTAACAACAGCAGCACCGGTGGTAAACTGCCCGGTTACCGGATAAATATTGCCCGAAGCGCTGCAATTTGAATAATATACGTAGCCGGTAGCTTTATCTACTGCAACCGACCAGGGGTCCTGTTTAGCCCATGCCCATGTAGTAGCTGTGCCATCAGGCGCTATTTTTCGCACATCCCAGTTTCCGGGATCAACACACCAAAGGTTTCCACCGGCATCAAGCGCTACATCATAAGGCAGGCTGAACTTTGCCACTGTTCCCTTTCCATCGGCATAACCTGAACTGTTGGGATTGCCACAGAAGGTTGTTACATTTCCCGTACTGTCTATTTTTCTGATACAATGGTTACCGGGATCTGCTACATACACGTTCAGATCTGCATCAACGGCAATACCCATGCTGCGGTACCAGTTCTGACCACTGAAACTAAAGTACGCGTCCTCGCCTTTTCCGTCTGAAAAGCCGGGTTTGCCACTGCCGGCCAGTGTTGACACCGTTCTTGTATATACGTAATTAAAAATACCGGTGCTTACCGTGCTGTCATCACCTATAGTCACTTTAATATGACCTGAACCTATCTTCTTCGGAACTACCACCATTATCTGTGAGCCGTTCACGCCCACCACCTTCATAGCTCTGCCATTTAACGTAACAGAAATTTTTGAGGTATCGTTAATAAAGTTATTACCGGAAATCAGCACTTCGGTACCGCCCCCGCCCTGTGCAGGTGTGAATTCATTTATAACTACAGGCGAGGAAGCATCGTGCCCCGAACCGTTGTCTTTTTTACAACCGGTTGTAACTGCTATTACAAAAAGACAACCGATTAAATACTTTATATTATTTGACATAGTGTTTGTAATTGCGTGAATGAAACTGATTATGCGACATTTCGACTACGCTCAATGTCTGATATGCCCTGCGACATTTCGACTACGCTCAATGTCCCCCTTCGATGCTTCGACTTCGCTCAGCACGGGCCCGCTCAGGGGGGATTACCAGCCGGGATTTTGTACCAGCGCCCTGTCTCTTTCTATATCGCTTTGCGCAATAGGAAACAGGTACATGCGATCGTCCCAGTAACGTTTCTGAAATAAAGTTCTCTGGTAAAAGCCGGTAAAGGAAAAACCGAGGCCGCCGTCATTGCCATTTACATTCATGCCATAAATGGTTTGATTTTCGGATTTACCAAGCATTAATCTTCTGATGAGTGTGAAATACCTGTCGCTTTCAAAGCATAATTCAACCTGCCTTTCGCGTAAAATATATTTACGCATTTCGTCTTTATTGCCAACAGCAGCAGGATATACCGTTTCGATACCCGGCAAATCGGCCCGCTCCCGAACCATGTTCAGGTATTTTACAATGTCGGCATTGGCAGGATCGTATTCATTCAGCGCCTCAACATAATCGAGCAATATTTCGGCATAGCGTATTAAAATATACGGACGGTATGAGGTAACGTCGTTGCGTATGTTATCTGAAGGGCTTACTCTTTTTAATATATCATATCCGGTAATATTATTGGACCCCGCAGACTTCTGGCCCGATTTACCATTGTAATAATACTCTACCCGGCCATTGCCATTTTTATTTCCATCAGATGAATAATAATTCTTATCATCAACACTCGGTGCCGGCACTACCGGGCGACCATTATATTGGATAAAAGCATAAAAACGGGGTTCCCGGTTGGCATACATATTCCAGTCGCCTTTTTTATGTCCCAACGCATTCGGTCCGTCGGTGGCAGCAAAACCGGTTTCAACATAGCCCGAAGCCGGGTCATCGATGGTTCTTCCATTATTCATATAAAATGCATCAACAATATTTTGCGTGGCATTATACAGGTTATAACCGCCGGGTCCGGGAGAAACGCATTTCGTCCAGCCCCAGTACGACCAGTTGTTATTTGCAAAAACAATTTCCGCGTTCCAGGTGGTTAAAAAAAGATCCCTGAACGAAGCGTAGGCATCAAATGAAGCGCCGCCATTATCAAGATTTGTAAACAGTTTATAGGCATTCAAATCAATAACCGCCTTTGCAGCATCTGCAGCCTGCTTCCATTTACCGGCATCGTATGCAGCGGGGGCCAGCGCTGTACCATTTTGGTTTTTCCAGGAAGCAAAACGGGGGTTGCCATTCCATAACTCACTTGCTGCCAGCAAAGCAACCTGGGCTTTCACTGCCAGGCAGGCGCCTTTTGTAGGTCGTCCGTTATTTGCCGAAGATGCCCATATGGCCGGTAAATTTTGGGCTGCGTTATCCATCAGTTCATTGATGAAGGCAATGCAGGTATCGAATGGCGCTCTGGGATATTGATTATAATCTTCCGTTTTACTCATTACACTGGTAACCTTTACAAAGGGGCCATATTGTTTTAATAACTGCCAATAGAACCAGCCGCGCAAAAAAATACTTTCAGCCTTATACTGGGCCTTCAGTTTATCACTCAATTCAACAGATGGCACTTTGTCGATATTGTTCTCAAACACATACGACTGCCGTATGCCTACATACCAGGTTCCCCAGTTATAAAAGTACCCGCTGTTAGCACTCCAGTTGCCGGCCACCATCTGGCGCACATTCACACCACCGATGCATACCGACGATTCATCACTGGCGCCCATGGTAGCATAATCGCCCCCATCGGTATTGTGCACATATCCGTAAATGTTATACAGGTACGATTCGGCATTGGACCTCGTTTGCCAGATCATATCTTCTGTTATCAGGTTGTCGGGCTTTTTATCGAGGTAATTGCAGGATAACATAACAACCGGCAACAGCATAACAAGGATGCCACGGAGCATTGATGCTTCGCTTCGCTCAGCATGTTTTTTTGCCACGGATTGCACGGATGAACACAGATGAAATACAGATGCTTCGCTACGCTCAGCATCAATTTTTTCTGTGCTTTTGATATATTTATTTTTAGTCATTATTGTCTGTTTTAATCACGTTTAAAATTGCGCTCTTATACCAATAGTAATGGTACGTGCAGGAGGATACGAAGCGGCGGCGGAGCCGAGCTCAGGATCCCATAATTTAAACTTTGAAAAAGTGAGCAGGTTTTGCGCCGATGCATATAAATACAATCCCGAAAAACCGGCTTTTTTCAGCTGAGCGCCTGCAAAATCATATCCCAGTGAAGCCTGTTTCAAACGGCAAAAACTACCATCTTTAATCCACCATGTGCTGTTTTGATAATTATTGCTACTTTGATTCGATACGCTTAAACGGGGATAGTCTACATTCTGACTGGGATTTTCTTTTGTCCATCTGCTGGTTACATTCGACAATACATTACCCGGATATTGCCCGATACCGGCAAAGGGCACGATACCAACACCGCCTGCAGAGCCATCAGGACTTGATACCCCTGTGCCATTGGCCATAATAGCCACATCGGCCACCCCCTGAAAGAAAAGCGACAGATCTATTTTTTTAACCGATACGGTAAAACCAAGTCCGTATAACCAGGTGGGGAAAGACGATTTTTCAAGCCAGGCCCAGTCGTTTCCATCAACCGTTCCATCTCCGTTCAAATCCCTGTATTTGATATCCCCCGGCTGAATCAACATGCTGCCCAGTTTTTGTTCAGCATTTTTATCAATATCATTCTGATCAACAAATAAACCCTGTGCCATATAACCCGAAAAGGCGCCGTAGCGATGGCCCTGCCACTGCTGGTAGGCATTGGTGCGTACAGGCTCATCGGCAAAAACGATCTTATTTTTGGCATAGGTTACGTTTGCGAATAAACGCAAATGAACATTTCGGCCAAACCGTTCATTGTATTCAATGCTACCGTCGTAGCCATGGTTGTTCATTTCACCCATATTGGCGAAAATTTTGCTTAAGCTGTATCCGCCGACTGAGGAGATAGATGATCGCTGTATTAAAATATCTTTTCGTTTATCGCGATAGGCTTCGGCAACAATATTCAGTTTATTGAACAATCCGATCTCGAGCCCTATATTGTATTTTGTTGATTTTTCCCATCTCAGGTTATCTACCCCAAATACACTTTCGGTAATACCGCTGTAAAAATTGGGTGTAAGTCCAAAAGCTGCGCTGTTGCCACCTGTTATATACGTGAGATAACCAAAGCGGTCGAAAACATTTGCCCCAAACTGATCGTTTCCGGTAACGCCATATGATCCTCTTAGCTTAAGCAGATTTACGGTGCCTGCCAATGCATCAAAAAAACCTTCGCGCGAAATCACCCATCCGGCCGATGCCGCAGGGAACAATCCGAACCGTTCGCCTTTTTTGAAATTTTCTGATCCTGTATAACCCACATTTACCTCGGCCAGGTATTTATCGTTGTATGAATAAGTAATACGATTGGCCATGCTTTGATTGCGGTAAGGGATGGCATATTTTACATCGGAAGCGGTTCCTGTTACGCGGTTGCGCAGGTTGTACAATAACAAACCACCTACGCGATGCGGTCCGAAAGAACGGTCATAGGTTATATTTCCTTCGAGGTACATAATGCGTTCGCCCGATGAACTGCTGCTATAAGATAGAAACTGATTACCTGTTCTTACAGGATTTCCAAAAATGAGGTTGCCATTGTCGTCGCGCGATGAAGCATACCAAAGCGTATTGGTGCCAAAGCGGTTATTATCAAACTGCGAATAGGAGTCGAACGAAAAACGCGCCATGGCGCCTAATCCTTTGGTTATTTTATCGAGTTTTTGATTAACGGTCATCACAGATTGCACGATGGGGCGAAACTCTGTTGTATAGCCCGCATTTTGTACCAGGTTAAAGGGGTTGGTTCCTCCGTTATTAACCGGACCGGCAAATTTTCCATCTGGGTACGAAACAGGAAATGCAATAGGATTGGTTGCATAGGCTGCATACCATATACGGGCAGCCGAAGTGCCGGGATAGCGGCTGTTCACCAGCATGGCATCGATATTCAGCGACAGCAGTGTGGTTTTACTGAGATTTACATCAATATTGCTTCTGAAATCGTACCGTTTGAAATTCAAATTGGGATTGTATCCATTCATTTTGGACACTTTGTAACTTCCGTCCTGATCGTAAAAAGAAGCAGAAATATAATAGCGCATGGCTTCGCCGCCTCCGCTTACGTTCACATTGCCGTTATAAAGAGGCGCCCGGTCTTTATAAATTGTTTTTATCCAGTTTACATTGGGATATAAATAAGGATCGAGGCCGCTGGCGGTTTTTTGAATTACTTCATCAGAATAAACCGGCGCCTCATTCATATTGGTTTTGGCTTCATTCAACAACTTCATGTAGGTAACCCCATCGAGCATGTCGGGCTTTTTGGTTAAGCCCGATACGCCTGATTCGAGTTTTACAGAGATCCTTGGCTTACCGGCCGATCCTTTTTTGGTTGTGATGATTAAAACGCCATTAGCGCCTTTGGCGCCATATACCGCAGTGGCGGAAGCGTCTTTCAGTAAGGAAATACTGGAAATATCTTCGGGATCGATGTTATTATAGGCGCCGCCATAAGTGCTGTTTACATCATCGCGCTGTACGCCATCAATAATAATCAAAGGAGATGTACTTCCGGTAAATGTACCAATACCGCGTATGGTGAAAGTGGGATTATCGTATCCGGGCTCGCCGCCTGTTTGCATAGAAATGATGCCGGCTACTTTACCGGCGAGCGCATTGGTTAATGAACGTACCGGCGTGCGCATATCCTGCATGTTCACCGTGGTCACAGAACCGGTAACGCTGATCTTCTTTTGTTTGCCATAGCCTACCACCACGGTTTCTTCCATGCCTTTATCTATCGGTTTCATCACCAGCGCAAAAAATGTTTTATCGCCCACTTTTACGTTTATAGCGTCGTAGCCGGTATAGGTAATGGTAATTATATCTTCGGGTAAAGCCTCTTTAACAAGAAATACACCATTTACATCGGTTTGGGTAGTGTGGCCGCGCGAAACACTTACAGTAGCGCCAATGAGCGGTTCGCCCTGTTCATTCAGCACCCGGCCGGTAACATCAACAGGCGGTGGCGTATTTTTCAAAACAGCCGCAACCACTGCGGGAGGATTGTCTTTTTCCTTAACTGCGATTGTTTTACCGATTATTTCATAAGTAAGCGGTTGATTGTCAAACACCCGCTTCAGGGCTTCTTCGAGCGACACGTTTTGCACCTGAATGCTTACCGGTTTGGCTTTTTGCAACAGCTTGTCTTCGTACCAGAACTGGTAACCACTTTGCTTTTTTATTTGCTGAATTACTTTTTCGAGCGGAGCATTTTTTTCAGACAGCGATATCTTTTGTGCATATCCTTTTGCACTTACCTGCAAGCAGGTTACCAGTAAAAGAAAAGCTGTTAGCTTCATAACGAGCAGAGTTTTGGTTGTACGACTATACCCGGGATGCTGCAAACACAGCCTCCCCTGCATAGCCGGATAAATGGCGAAATGCATACCTTTGTTTTGTTTTGGGTTAAGCAATAAAACAGTCAATGTTTGCTGTTCCGGCTTTTGCCGGAGCATTATTCGGTTAATCCAAACTTTTCGCCGTTCCGGCTCCAACCCGGAACGGTTTTGTTTTTATTAACTCAGTTCTATGTTCTTAGTTCTCAGTTCTTAATTCAGGCATCATGGCATAACAATCAGCTTATTCCCTTCCAGTTTAAAATGCACCTTGCTTACTTCGAGCAAATGCAGCAGTTCAGAAAGATTCGCATTTCTGGGAATACCGCCTGTAAAAGTGCGTTGGGGGATTTCGCCTTCATAAACAACATCTACATTATACCAGCGCGCCACCTGCCGCATGATGCTTTTAATATCGGCGCTTTTAAATGCTGTAACGCCATTCTTCCATGCCATAGCCAGTTCTATATCGGCGTCATCTAGCTTTTTTATGTTTCCGTTGCTAAATAGTTGCGCCTGCTGCCCGGGCAATAAAGTTTGTGGTTCGTTGATTCTTGTTTGTGGTTGGCTACCAGCGGATGTAACTTTTACTTTTCCTTCGAGCAACGTTGTGTTGATCACCTGTTCGTCGTTATAGGCGTTTACATTAAAATGGGTTCCCAGCACTTCAATACGGCCTCCCCCCGCCCCTCCGGTGGAGGGGAGTATGTCGACAGCAAAAGTTTTTTTATGCCCGCTCTCGTCGAACACCTTATTCACTTCGAAATAAGCTTCGCCTGTTAGCTCTATCCTTCTTTCATTTCCGGTAAATGCAACCGGGTACCTGATCGATGAAGCCGCATTCAACCACACCTTACTGCCATCGGGCAATACCAGCTGATACTGTCCGCCACGTGGTGTTGCCAATGTGTTCCAGGCAACTGAAATCTGTCCGCTGCCAGCTTTTTCATATTCTAATTGTCCATTCTTATGCTTTATTACATTTGTATTTCCCTGTTGTGTCAATACGCCGTTCTGCGCGCTGTCGAGTACGATAACCCGGCCATCGGCCAGCGTTAATACAGCTTTGTCGCCACCGGGCAATATATCCTTTACTGAATTTTTGGGTTTATCGTTTTCAGCCATTTTATTTTTCGATACCAGGTTCATGAACCAGTAACCGCCCAACCCCAGGCCCAGTACTATAACAGCAGCGGCTGCTACCTGCAACCACCGTAACCGGCCCGGTTTATTCAAAGGAATAATTATAGTATCATTTGTTGTTTGTGTTACCTGCTGATAAATATGTTCCCAGTCGATATCCTGCGCCGATGCCAGCGGTTGCAGAATCGCATATTGCTCATCCATCAACTGTTCGAGCAATTGCCGGTTTTCGGGTTGAGCAATACAGCCAAACAATTCCTGTAACTCTTCGCGGGTACATGTTTTTTGCATATACCGGTTAAACAGATATTGTATACGAGGGGTGATGCCAGACATTTAATGATTAATTAATGATTTCTTCGCAAATGGGTAATATACAAGTACAGACAGTTGAGAAAAAAAGAAGGACCGGAAAATGTGTGAGATTTTAATAAAAAAAATTCCGCAAACGATTGTGTAGCAAAAAAGAGCAGTTATAATATTTGAAAACTATAGCTCATGCAGAACAAAGCGGAAATCAATGTAGCATGCCGGGCCAGGTGATCCCTGATGTACTTTAATATTTCGACCAGTATATTTTTTACCCGGCTTTTTGATAAGCCAAGCTGCGCAGCAATTTCGTCATGACTAAGTCCCTGTTCACGGCTGAGCCGGAAAATTGTTTGCCGTTGATCATTCAACCGGCTTACCGCATCATCAATCAGCCTGCGGCTATCCTGCGCCTGCAATATTTCTTCGGTAGCATTATCGGCCTGCGACAAATTCACCCATAACTGATTCAACAACTGACGGTCGCGGGCCAGTTTTGTTAAATGGTTCAATGTTTTATTACGGGCAATGGTATAAATGTATTTATCGGGAAATTCAACTTTCGTCAGCATACCGCGGCTTTCCCACAACTTCGCAAACACATCCTGCACAATTTCTTCTGCATCGGCTTTCGAATTGGTCAGCTGCAATACAAATGCAAACAATCGAAGCTTGTACAGATCGAATAATTGCCTGAAGGCTAACTTATCCCCCTCTGCCACTTGTTTTAATAATGCTCTGTCGGTATATAAGTTGTCCAATGGCACCCTGTGCTTCGGTTATAAATTTTAAAACAATAAATAAATTTGAAAAGCAGGCTATTTATTTTTCCCAGGAAAGGTTACCAAACAAACTAAGTTAAAAGATATTTACCGGCCGGTAAGGCTAATTGTTGTTTAGCATCACGATTGTACTAAAAATAATTGAGTGCAGATGATTAAAATTGCCGGGCGGGGTAATGCAAACGATTGAATGCATTATACAAACGTTTGCGTTATTTTTTCTTAAACTGTTTTACAACCAGTTATTTACCTGATTTAACCCAATAAATGATCATTAACGACACCCTAAAAAATAAATGGCATAATGACGATTATTAATATAACAATCATAAATGCTTATGACCTGCATCATTGAGTGAAATGCATAGATGGGCTATTTTCGAACTGGTTTTTCATAGGATATTGGATCAGAACCGAAGCCGGATTTCCATCCGGCTTCCTCATTAATTGTATTGAATACGATTTATTATAACACAAAAACCTCCGACTACGTCGGAGGAAAGATTCACCGTTCACCGTTTGCCAAATCAGTTCAACAGGTTCTCCAGTTCTTTTTCGTTGAGAATGGTAATCGCGCCTTCATTAATATCGATCAGCTTTTCGCTTTTAAATTCGCTGAGGGTTCGTATCATCGAAGCGGTAGCTGTACCTGCAATGGCTGCCAGGTTTTCACGGCTTAAATTAATGGAAGTTTTATATTTTTTGTTAACGGCTATCAGTGCATCGGCCACTTTTTTGCGAAGCGAGTTATAGGCCAGTCCCAGTAACAACTGTTCTTTTTCGGTAATATTCCTGGCCATCATGGTCATGAATTTTGTTACCACTTCGCGCCGGGTATTCATCAATGCATCGAACTCGTCTTTGGGAATTATCGCCAGTTCGGTGTTTTCCATAGCTTCGGCTCTTTCTTTATACACGGTGCCTTCGAGCAACGCTACGTATCCCAGAAAATCGCCTTCGCCATAAATACCTACGATCAACTCCTTACCTTCTTCATTGGTTTTGTAGGTTTTTACTTTTCCTTTCTTAATATAATACAGCCGTGCAGGACGGTTGCCTTCAACATAAATGATTTGTTTTCGTTTATATTTATTGATATCCCGGTTTTCTGACAGCAGGTTTAAAATATCTCTTTCATTTCCAATCCGGGGAAAATCACTTAACGTGCCGCCATTGATGGGAGTTTCGTGTACAAAATCCTGCTTTAGCCATTCGGCCCTCTTTAACCGGCATTCAACGGCCTGCAGCAGTTCTGTTTTTTCAAAAGGTTTGGTAATATAATCATCGGCTCCCAGTTCCATACCCTTTCTCATTTCAGCTCTCTCGGCCCTGGCCGACATAAAAATAAAGGGGGTATTTCGAATCGCAGCATTTTTATGAACCAGATGCAGTACGCCATATCCATCTAATTCCGGCATTACCACATCACATAAAATAAGATCAGGTTTTTCGTGCAAAGCTATTTCTATCCCTGCTTTGCCATCTTCTGCCGTAAATACCTTGTAATTAGCTAATTCCAGAATCTCCGCCGTATTCTCTCTTATCTCCGCGTTGTCTTCAATAACGAGAATCTTTTTCATGTTTGGTTGAGTTTTAAAAATGAAAAATGTCGTTTTTTATGCTGCCAAAGGCATCATAACAAAACATAGCTTTCGAAGGAACACTTTGATTTTTTGGAACCGGTCGCGCGTTACAAATAGGGCACGTTCAAGGGTTTAATACCGGAAAGAAGTCTTGTGATATATAGCGGGAGATGTTCTCTCAATTTATGCACCTTATTGGTTATCAATATGGTGGTTTCACATGTAATACACCTGCTAAGGATTCGGTTTTCTTTTTGAGCCGGGAATACTGGATGACAATTGTGTTAAATTAAAGATAAAATATTTTGTACATTATTCATTACACACACGTTAAAAAATTTTTACACAGGAATACTTCATCATACTACCAAAAAGCTACTACTCAATAGGATTAAAAGTTATCCAGCCCAGGCTTTTATAAGCCGGCTATTGATACGAAAAACCGCGTTAATTAAATGGTGACTTATTTTCAGATAGAATTCGGAAGGGAGATGCAAAAGTGATACTATTTTTTTAAAAATGCGTCCTGAACTGTCTGTAAACTGTGTTAATATTTATGCTAACGTTTTCGTAGGGCTTCACTCAACACAAAAAAAGCCCCGATCGACATCGGGGCTCTGTGTGCACAAACGGTATATATGAAGTTTTATACCATCGTGTTGCTTATGTATTCTCTCATGTGAATTGTAACGATCGCCTTTCTGATTTATAATTGTTTATTTAACATCAAACCATAACCTTGTGAGCAGGTTATCGGTACCCTGACTGGCCACGGCCTGTTTGTAATTATCTCCGTTCAGTGATTGTTCGGTACCCGGATAAATAAAGCGTACAGGAATTTTTCCATCCAGCACACCGGCTACGCCGGCGGTCAATTGCGGATAATCCAGGCGCCTCCATTCAGCAAATGCTTCGAGCCCCTGACCAAACAGGGCGATCCACTTTTGCTCGCCTATCGATTTTTTGTAATTGGCGGCATCAAATTGCACGGCAGTCTGGCCTAAATAATTAGTGACCGTTGTATTATCTGTAATGCCATACTGATTCAATGAGGCGGTAATGGCTGCATTATACAATGTATTGGCATTTTCGGTTGTAAATCCCCGTGCAGCGGCTTCGGCGCGGTCAAACAAAACTTCTGCATAACTAATAATTACTGCCGGGGCCAGTGGTGCATAAAAATAAGAACCGGGTTTTGATGTTTTGGCAAAACCAAGGTTATTGGCGTCGCTGGTAGTTAAACCGCTGGGTACGCCTACATAATTGGTTACCGAAGCATCCGTTGGCTTATTGGCATAAACAGGCAACCGCGGATCATTTAATGCATATAGTTTATCGACCATTGTTTTTGCAATACGATAATCATCGCGTGTATCGAACCAGGCGCTTACCGGGTTTTGCATGGGCGATGTGCTGTAAACAAATTGTGCTGTTTCGGCATTGCTGCTTATAAGCCCGCCGGCATCATTCAATACTTCTGTTATAACCTGTTTTGCCTTGTCGGGGTCCTGATCGGCCAAACGCAGTGCAATACGAAAACGAAGCGCATTCGCGAATTTCTTCCAGCGATCGATTTTACCGCTGTAAATAACATCGCCCGCAATGGCATTGCCACTCGTAGTCAAGGCAGCGCCCGCCGTTTTCAGATCGTTGAGCAAACCATAGTACACATCTTTCTGACTATCGTAAGCAGGCGTAAGATAGGTTTTGATATTACCGGCCTGTTTATAGGGAATGTTACCATAGGCATCGGTGAGTAAACTAAATACCCACGATCTTAAAATGAGCGCCACGCCTTTATAATTTGCGTTGGCCTTTTCATCGGGCAGTTGTAAAATGGTATTCAGGTTGGTGATGCTTTGTGCATAGCCGGTGCTCCACAACGATGTAAAACTGCTGTTTGAAAAAATATATCGGTCTGGTTCAGTGTATTGAATCTTTGCCCAATGCTGAATGATCAGCAATGTTGCGTTGAAATTATTATCGGCCCCCCAGTATAAATCAGCCGTTATTTTCTCAGATGCCGTTAACAGATAATCGGGTTGCGGGTTTTCCGTTGCATTGGGATTTTTGTTCATCTCAGCCAGGTCTTTTTTGCACGATACCGCTCCTGCCATCAAACCCAAAGCAAAAAACAACATTATATTCTTAGTCATTGTGTGGCCATTTAAAATTTGAAGTTGATATTAAAGCCATAGCTTCTTACGGTGGGCAATGTTAAATCTTCAAGCCCCTGTGCATTGCCATTGGTAAATGCCGTTTCGGGATCGATATTGGGCACATCTTTATGAATGATCCAAAGGTTGCGGCCTACGATCGAAATGGTAGCGGCGGCAACACCGATCTTTTTGATCCAGGCGCCGGGCAAGGCGTAGCCGAATTTTACTTCGCGCAGCTTTACATAGGAAGCACTGTATACAAATTGCTCTTCGATATTGCGGGGAGCTTTATAATATTGCGATGCGGGAATGACCGTAGTATTGGCATTGCCATTCGCAGTAACGCCTTTAAATATCATACCATCATCGTAAATAGTTTCTCCATTAGGCACATTGCTACCTTTGGGCAAAGCAACCGTGCCATTCGCTTTGTTATTACCGGGGTAATAATAATACAAACCGCCGTGGTCGGCATCACGACCGGTCAGCGTCATTGCCAGCACACCGGTATAACTGCCGGTTGAGTTGGTGCCGGCAAAAAGCGAACCGCCCACACTGGCATCAACCAAAAACGACAAATGAAATTCTTTATAGGAAAAGCTATTGGTAATACCGCCGATCCAGTCGGGCGTATATTTACCCAATACTTTCTTATTGGGGTCGGCCAGCGGAATGCCGCTGTTGTTCACCACAATATTTCCTGATGCGTCACGCAAATAAGCATTGCCATACAAAGTGCCATAGGGTTTACCCACCGATGCAATAACCTGAATATTCCTGTACGAACCTATCACATAGTTTTGTAAACGGCCTTCATCATCCAGTTTCAGCACCCGGCTTCTGTTGGCTGCATAATTTACATCCACATCCCACTGAAATAATTTGGTTTTAACGGGTGTGATGCCTAACTGTACTTCAATGCCTTTGTTGTTGATCTTACCTGCATTCAATAATTTTTTGGTATAGCCGGTAGACTGACTTACATCTACTTTTAATATCTGATCAACACTGTTTGTATTGTATAAGCTTGCATCAAGACGAACCCGGTTGTTTAAGAACCCCGCTTCAAAACCTAATTCTGTTGAGTTGTTTTTTTCAGGTCGCAGGTCAGGATTCAGGTCTACACCCGAAGTAGTTAATTGCGGATTGCCATTGAAAGGTGCGTTGAAGTTGTAATAATTTAACAGCTGGTATGGATCGGTATCGGCACCCACCTGCGACCAGCCGCCACGAACGCGTGCATAGCTGAGCACAGCGCTTTTTATTTTAAATGCTTCGGTAAGCACCAAGCTGCCGTTGAAGGAAGGATAAAAATAAGACAGGTTTTGCACAGGCAATGTCGACGACCTGTCATTACGGGCTGTAATATTGATAAACGCATAATTTTTATAACCCAATTGAGCCGATGCAAATGCACTGTATATTTTAAATTTTGAATAGAAGCTCGTCGATACCAACGGATCTCTTGAATTGGCCAGGGTATATACATTGGCAACAGCCAGTCGCGGCGCCTGCTGATCATTCTCTTCAAAATATTTTGTGCGAATATTACCACCAGCCAGCACATCGATACTGAAATCGCTGTTGATATTCTTATTATAGCGTAGCGTTGCTTCGGTATTATTTTCATTTACGGTAAACGCATCTTCTTCATACGAACCATACGGCGTTCCGTTGGTACCATAAGCGATGCGCAGCTTACGGCGGTCGTTATAGTAATCATTACCCGTGCGCACATTCAGTTCAAGACCATTGGTGATTGTATAGCTAAGGTCCAGTCCACCGATAAACCGGTTACGACGCTGGCTAACGGTATTTTCATACGCGATCCAATACGGGTTGCTGTAGTAACTGTTGTTCCAGTTAAATGAATTGCCATTAGCGTCTTTATAATTTTTCAACTGATTGATATCAACCTGACGTCCGAACCAGGTAAACTGCAGCATGGTGCTGGTAGCTCTTTTACCGCCTGCACCGGGCAAATTAGGCGCACTATTTACAATATAATCAGCATTAACACCCACTTTTAATTTAGGGGTTACTGTAAAACGCGCATTAAACAACACATTGTTTTTACCAGCTTCGCTGTTAGGCACTATGCCCCATTGTTTTTCGTTGTTATAAGAAATGCGATAGTTATAATTGTCGCCCGCACCGTCGAGCGCAACGCTGTTGCTTAGCGTTACACCCGTTTTAAAGTAATCGCGAACATTATCGGGATGCGCAACAAAAGGCACCGCCTGTCCGTTTGAATAAAACTGCGGAATTAACTGACCATTCAGTTTAGGCCCCCAGCTTTCATCAACGCCGTCGTTTATGCCTCCCCCTTTTCCATCAACATAGTTGAATTTTCCTTCAGCGCCTTGTCCGAATACATTTTGATAATCCGGCAAAATCAATAAGCTTGAAAATGTAGTGTTTGAATTAACCGTAACACCAACACCTTTTTTACTTTTTCCGCTTTTTGTTTTTATAAGAATAACGCCATGCGCACCGCGTGAGCCATACAGAGCAGCAGCATTAGGCCCTTTTAATACGCTGATGGTTTCAATATCTTCCGAATTCAGGTCGGCAATAGCATTGCGATAATCCCTCGAGCCACCGGCGCCCAATTGGGTGTTATCTACCGGTATACCATCCACTATAAATAAGGGCTGGTTATTGCCGTCGATAGACGTTTCACCACGAATCACAATACGGCTCGACCCCATATCGCCCTGCGAATTGGTGATGCGCACACCGGCCACTTTACCTGCAAGTGCATTCACCACATTAGCTTCTTTAGCTTCAGCTATATCGCCCGATTTCAATTCCTGCGTGGCATAGCCCAGCGATTTCCGTTGTTTTGAAATGCCCAACGCAGTTACCACTACGGCATCGAGCGATTTATCGGCAGGCACCAGCCAAATTTGCAGGTCATTGCCTGTGGCCTTCACCGGTATTTGTTGTGTAACATAACCAAGAGCAGAAACAGAAAGCACATCACCTTCTGCCACAGTAACCGAAAACCAACCTTCGTTATCAGAAGCCACGCCCCCGCCCTGCAGTTTGTTAACCAGTATGGTAACACCCGGCAACGGCTGGCCGTTATCTTTTGCAAACACCCGGCCCTTTATCGTTTTCGTTTGCGCAACGGCGTGTAATGACAATAACATAATAACACCAAAAGAAATCAGTGCAACAATTCTTTTCATCTTGAATAATTTGTTAATAAACAGTAGCTGATACAGAAGTCCGATGTCGGAAGACGGAAGTCCGACGAGTTAAATCGGATGTGGTGCGAATAAGCATATGAGGATGACTTTCCGGGTTCAATCCGACCTCTGACTTCAGACCTCCGAATTCCGAAAGCCTAATAACAAGCAATAAAACAGTGGAACATTCAGTTAGCAACAACAGCGCCAGGAGCCGTTATCGGAGATCATGCTGTAAGCATGCAGCATATAAGGGGAATACAGTTGACCGGCGCAAAGGATAGCAGGTTGTTTCATTGTATAAGCATTTAGTTTTCAATTATGCTTTCAGTGCAAAATGTAATCGTAGAACAGAACAAAGATACAGGTGTGCAAATTATTCGCAAAATATTTCCTATTATTTTAGTGGACTAATAAAAATCGTTAAGTTTGTAGAAGAACCAAAGAATATGACACGTATTGCATTCGAACAACTGAGTAAGCCGGAACAGATAAAGGTGATCAGTAAGTATGGCGTATTTCTGGCCGACAAAGTAGATTCAGGAAACAGATTGTATCTGTATGTGGTAAACACCTTTTATGTTGAATTGCTGCATGAGCTGTCGAACCTCAACAACAAGGGCCTGGTAATTACACGGGTTTTTGATGATGCCGGCATTTTTAACGATTACCAGGATAAGGCTGATACCAACCGGCTGTACGCGGCCAGGGATTACGTATTGCCTATTGACTATGACTCACCTCATCCAGCAAATACAACACCGACCGGTAGTTTTTACCCGTTGCATCAGAAAGCGCCATTTCGCAGGTTTTGGCGGTAGAATAACAATCACTGCATCCGGCATCCTTCACCTCGGTCGCTTCGGCATGGGTGGCCGACGCCGTTAAACCGGGATAGTAAAAACCCCGGTCGCCCGCCATGCCACAACAGCCTGCCGTGGCCGGAAGAACCGGTTGCTCAACAGTGGCCGCCGCCAGCTGCAGCATCTTTTTATTGAGATCCATTTTATATAACGAACACACCGGATGAAAAACGGCTTTGCTTTTCTTTGCTGTAATGGTAAGGCGGGGTAACAATATATCGGTAGCAAACTGCAGACTATCAATAACACGCAGCTGATCGAACCGCTGCTGATTTTCGGGCGTCAGGTACAGCCGGCTGGTTTGCAGGGAATGTGTACAGGAACTAATATCAAGTACCACGGGAATGCTGCCCTGCCTGCTCCACTGCCATAAGGTGCTGATGGTTTTGTTTACCATAAACCGGTAGGCACCGGTAAATCCTTTTGAAGAAAAAGGTTGCGCGCAACAGGCGCCATGCAAATCAGGCGGGATCAATAACCTGATACCTGCTTTTTTAGCGAGGCGTTGACATACATCAACAATCGATTCTTTTTGGGTCGCATCGGCGCCCATCGTTCTGCTGATACACGAAACAAAATACACCACTTCGGCCTGTTCGGGTTGTTGCGGCCGTATAGGTATGGGGCCCGTTAATTGTTGCGACCATAACGGAAATGCAGGAACTATTTTTCGCACAGCCGTGGTAAACTTATACATGAATTGTTTTCCGAACACCCGGTTCATCAACCTGCCTGAACGCAGACCAATTTTAATTAGCGATTCTACCAGGCTGAAGTTTTTCGCCACCCATAATGCGGTTGTATTTTGCCGGGAGCTGTGATTTTCTTTTCGCAACCTTTTTACCAGTTCACCGGTGTTAATGGCAACCGGACAATCAGTAGCGCACATACCGTCTACCGCACAGGTATCCATAGCATCGTAGGTATAATCGTGTAAAATACTTTTATAGGTTTTGGTATCGCCTGCTTTTTTGAGGCGCGATAATGATCTTCGTAACACAATGCGTTGCCGGGGCGTTAATGTAAAATGCCGGCTCGGACACCGGTTTTCGCAATATCCGCATTCCACGCATTTATCTACCTCTTCTTCTACCACCGGCATTGCCTTCAGATTCTTTAAATGACAGTTGCGATCATCATTAATAATTACGCCGGGGTTCAGAATTGTAGAGGGGTCAATCAACGTTTTCAGCTCTTTCATAATGGCATACGCATCGCTCCCCCATTCTGTTTCAACATACGGGGCTATTTGCCGACCCGTGCCGTGCTCAGCTTTCAGCGCGCCGTTATACCGGTTGATCACCAGTTCGGCCAGCTCATCATTAAATACACCGAACGACTGAATTTCGGCTGGCGTATCGATCGATTGCGTTACCAGAAAATGCAGGTTGCCTTCCTTTGCATGTCCGAATACAATAGCATCGTTGTAATTATACTTTTTAAACAATTGCTGCAGGTCTTCAATAGCTTCGCCCAGCCGGTGAACAGGCACGGCAATATCTTCGAGCATTACCGATGTACCCTTCTTTCGTACAGCCGCCACCGATGGGTACATCCCTTTCCGCAGCTTCCAGTAACCGGCCTGTATGGTTTCATCGGTGGTAAATTCGGTTTTATAAATAAGCGGCAGTGCATCAATATACTTCGTAGCATTGGTTAGCTTCTGTTGCAGGTCATCAAATGTTTGTGCCTGGTATTCGCACAAAATACCCGCACTGTTTTCGGGCAGTGTTTGTAAAAATGCAGGAGCGCCCGTTAAATGTTCTATTGAATGAATAGCGGGCCTGTCCATAAACTCCAGCGCCTCGGCTCCGCTTTCTTTCAGAGCCGGAATGGCATTACACGCTGCAGCCGGCGAATCAAAAAATAATAAGCCGGTGCTTTTATACGGATTATCGGGTATGGTATGCAATACGGCTTCTGCTATAAATGCCAGGGTGCCTTCGGCACCGATGATCAGGTGTGCCAGTATATCGAGCGGATGATCAAAATCGATAAAGGCATTTAAACTGTAGCCAACGGTATTTTTTATGGTATACTTTTCCCGGATCTTTGCTGTTAATGCCGCATCGTTTGTTATCCGTTGCTTCAGTTGTTTTATGCCGGCAAATAAAAGCGCCTGTTCTGTTTCGAATCGTTGGTAATCGGCAGCATTTTCGGTATTGAATAGCTCGCCATTGGGCAAAACAAACTTCAAATGTTTCAGGGTGTGGTAAGAATTGTTGATCACTCCGCAACACATGCCGCTTGAGTTGTTCGACAATATGCCGCCCATCATAGCCGAATTAATGGAGGCAGGATCGGGCCCTATCTTCTTTTTAAAAGCTTTTAAAAAATGATTTACCCGGGCGCCGGTAACGCCGGGTTGTACACGAACAGCATTCCCATTGGCTTCGGCCTTTATCAATGGCCAGTTGCGCGACAGATCAACCAAAATACCTTCGGTAACCGACTGGCCCGACAAACTGGTGCCGGCCGTGCGAAAAGTGAGCGAGGTATTGTGGGTTTTTGCAATGGTAAAAAGGGTCTGTATTTCAGAGATATTTTCAGGAAAAACGATTGCTTTCGGTACCAGTGAATAAAAGCTGGCGTCGGAAGAATAGGCATGCAGGTCAATGGGCCTTGTTTTTAATCTTTCAGCAGGAAACTGACTTGCTATGGCTTCCTGTATTTGTTTTTCCCCGGTCGAAGTCATGCCCGCAAGTTAAATCAATCTGGTTTTGATTGTACCCGTTTGCAGCTTTTTGCGGGGACAATCTGGTTTAACCTGCTTTTCATTCCCTGCAACCGGAATTGAGGTTGTCAGCTTGTTTTTTCACTACAACAGCTTGTGTTTGACCGTTAACCTGCTCATTTTTTAGTACCGCATGCTGAATTGTACGCCTAACCTGCCGTTTGTTCCATACCGCCAGCCTGGTCGTTCACACAACCAACTGATTCTTTCACTCCGCAATTGAGGCAGCACCCTTATCCCGCCGGGTATTTCATGCCACCGGCGAAGTTGTACCTATAACCCAACGGGCTTTCCACACCGCCGGCCGGGTGGTTCAAACAGCCAATCGATTCTTTCATTCAGCAAGTGAGGCAGTACCCTTATCCCGCCGGGTATTCCATACCACCGGCGGAGTTGTACCTATAACCCAAATGGCATTCCATACCGCCGGCCGGGTGGTTCACATAACCAACTGATTCTTTCACTCCGCCGGCAAGGTTGCACCTGCAACCTGCCCGGATCTTTCATTCTGCATACCGGTTGCATTATTCAACCTGCACGGTGTACCATTCAACCTGCAGGTTGTTTCATTCCGCGTGCCGGTTGTTAGGTGCTGCCGTGTCGGTTTGTTGTTACAAATCGTCATGCATAAGCTATCACCGGGCTGGCGGCGCCATCAATCCGGCAGGTGATCACATAAACTCAATTGGTTGAACACCAATCCCGCATTGCAATGAGGTAAATTTTAAATGCAATAACTATCACCCACCCTGCAGTAGCTTTAACGCTTATTGTTAAAGCAGGAACTCAAATGACTGAACCGGGAACGCAGCTTACGATCCCTCCTTTGTGTGGAATTTTTACCGCCATTCATACATGAATAAGGCAAAATGTATAATACAGTGATGGTATAGTTTTTAAAAAAATTCGTTGGTATATGCCCGATATTTTTTAATTTCAGGAAATTTTCGTCCTGAAAAAGTGGGTCGCCATAACACTGCTTGCTGTACACCTGTTTAACCTGGCGGGGTATTCGTTGCTGTTTGACTACTTCATTCATCAATCTGATAAACAATTACTACAACATCTCGATAACAACCAGTACTCCGACGCCGAACTCTTTGAAGTAAAAGTGCCGTTAAACATGCCGTATATAACCAACTGGAGCAGCTATGAACGGGTTGACGGTGAAATGGAAGTTAACGGCATTTACTATAATTATGTAAAGCGTAAAGTGTATAACGATACGCTGTACCTGATGTGTCTTCCCAATAAAAACAAAACCCGGCTATCTTCGGCCCGTAATGAATATGCAGCAAAAGCACAGGATGCACCGGCCAATCAAAAAAATCCCGGCTCCGCGCTTAAAAAATATTCTGTTGCCAGTGAATACCGACAACCGGTCATGCAGTTCAGCATTGCAGCTCTGCTCATGGTAAATACGCCGCAAAATAATCGCCCCGCTTCACATATCAACTATCCTTACATCGACGATAAACTGCACCCGCCACAGGCGTAAAGCCAACCATATTATCATTCAGCAATCCACCGGCATCAACTGTCAGCAACGGCAGCCAGTTTCCTGTATTTAAAGGCTCTACTATTAAGTTAAGCATTCAGGTTCTCGCAGAGGCGCAAAGACGCAAAGTTGATCGCTTCGCGATCTTTAAGAACGCAAAGAAAAGGCTTGGCGCCTTTGCGCCTTTGCGCGAAAACTTTTCGCTTACCCGTTAGCTGAAAAATTCATTTACCGCTTATCACCCGTAAGCTAAAAAATAAGCAATGACTTGTTCCTTATCCCGCATTGTATTGTTTGCAACAGTACTATCGATACTGTCCTGCAAATCCAAAACGTCACAAAACAAAGAAATGATTCGGCTTATAGCGGCCATCAATGAAAGCGAATCAACTCCCCACAATCCGTATGCCTCTGAAACCCGCTTAAAATTTTACGATTCGTTACTCAAAAAGGCAGAACAACTCCGGGAATCAGCAACCGCCAGCTATGCTATAGGCAATACGTTGCTTGAGCTGGGTCGTGAAGAAAAAGCGATTGAAGTTTTTGACAACCTGTTGCAAAGCATGCCGCCCGAATATACCGGGCACCGGAATATGATCATGAAAACCCTTGCCATTTCGTGTTTACGGCTGGGCGAAAGAACCAACTGCATCTACAATCATACCGGCGAATCGTGCATTTTTCCCATTGCCAACAAAGGCATACATGTTAATAAACAGGGGGCCGAAAAAGCGATCGAACTGTATGAAATGCTGTTGAAATACGACCCCACCGACCTTGAATCAAGATGGCTGCTCAATATTGCGTATATGGCTACCGGTGAATATCCTGCCAAAGTGCCTGCTGCGTATTTGATAAAACTACCCACTGCAGACAGCGCTTACCAGGTAAAACCTTTTACCGATGTTGCCGCCGGCTTAGGCATCAATGTAAAAAACATGGCCGGTGGCAGTATTGTCGAGGATTTCAACAACGATGGCTATCCTGATATCATTACCAGCAGTTGGGGATTGCAGGAAGGCATGCACTATTTCACCAATAATAAAAATGGCACCTTCAGTGATGTATCTGCCGCTTCGGGTTTGAACAATTTTACCGGCGGCTTAAACATGATGCAAACTGATTATAACAACGATGGATTAAAAGACATCTTTGTTTTGCGCGGTGCCTGGAAGGGAAAGTATGGCAAAGAACCTAATTCTTTATTGAAAAACAATGGCGACGGTACTTTTACCGACGTAACCCGTGAAGCAGGATTACTCTCATTTTATCCTACCCAAACAGCCACCTGGGCCGATTTCAACAACGATGGATGGCTGGATGTTTTCATTGGCAATGAAACAGGGCCCGATATGGAGATCAATCCATGCGAATTATACATGAACAACAAAAACGGCACCTTTACTTTATCAAGCACAAAAGCCAATTGCAATGTGATCGCTTTTGTAAAAGGCGTAACATCGGGCGATTACAACAACGACGGGTATACCGATCTGTTTATTTCTACTTTGGATGGCAAAAAAATTCTGTTGAAAAACGATGGCCCTGTACAAGGCATCCCCCGCTTTACGGATGTATCGCAACAGGCGGGCCTCAGTAATAACACCGCCCGCACTTTTACTACCTGGTTCTGGGATTACGACAACGATGGCTGGCTCGATATTCTTGTTTGCGGATATGAATTTCAAAAATCGCTGGCCTGGTATGCAGCCGCAGAAGCATTGAACATTCCTACAGGTAATTCGGGTAAAATATTTTTGTTTCGCAACAATCACAACGGCACCTTCGAAGAGGTGTCGGAAAAAGCAGGACTGAACACCATTGCCTTTGCCATGGGCGGAAATTTTGGCGACATCGATAATGACGGATATCCCGATTTTTACCTCGGCACCGGAAACCCGCAATACACATCGCTTGTTCCCAACAAGCTGTTCCGGAATATTCAGGGTAACCGCTTTGTTGATGTAACCACATCGGCCCGGGTAGGTAACCTGCAAAAAGGTCACGGTGTTTCGTTTGTTGATATCGATAACGATGGCGACCACGATATTTACCTGGATATGGGTGGCGCGTATGTAGGTGATGCGTATGAAAATTCATTATACCTTAACCCCGGGCAAAATCAAAACCATTTTATCAATCTTTCGCTCGAAGGGGTACATTGCAACAAAGCTGCTATAGGAGCAAGAATAAAAGTAACTATCAACGACAAAGGAGTTATCCGCAGCATTTATCGCGATCTGAATTCAGGTGGCAGTTTTGGCTCCAACCCGCTTGCGCAACATATTGGTATCGGAGAAGCTACTTCCGTTGAACAAATTGAAATAACATGGCCCGGCATTAATGTAAAGCAACATTTCAGCCATTTGCCCATCAATACCAATATAAAAATTAAAGAAGGTGATCAAAATTTCTCCACCTTTCAATTAAAAAAATTCAATTTCAGTAATCCGCTTCCGGGAATCATCGACTGTGCTCCGCCCGGGAAAACAGGTATAACCGGAAGGCCCTGAGCAACTGTTTAAATTCTCTTTTTTCTTTTTCAGTCCCGCCCTGCGGGACGCTTTTCTTTTTAGCTAAGAGTGTATAGGAGTAAAAAGAGAAATTGCCGGCAGAAAAAGAATTCGATAAATTACAGGTAAACCCAACACAACCTCATGAAATATGGTTTGTTAATAGCAGGCCTGCTGCTTTTGTTCGCCGTTGAAATACTGCGCATTTATTTTATTATGCCATTCCCGGGCAGTCAGCATAATAACACGATACAGTTTGCATACGGATTGAACAAGTATTCACTCTGGTTGAGAATAGCCGGTTTGATACTAATTATATGGCCGGTTTTGTATACTATGCAGCATGCCCGGTTTTGGAAAAAGGGAGTGCTCGTTGCAGGTCTGCTATTTTATGTTGTTGTGTTTTATTTTTTCAACTTCAGGTTCCAGGCCGATAAAATGTTTTATCAACCCAAACATAAAAATTTCGCTGCTGCCGCAACGAATACGATACCTGCCGGTAAGCTGGTCATCGGCGTATCGCTAAACGGACAGGCAAAGGCCTACCCCATTCAATTAATAGGCTATCATCACCAGGTTCGGGATACCATTGGCAATATACCGGTAATGGTAACCTACTGCACCGTGTGCCGTACAGGAAGGGTGTATAGTCCGGCAGTAAACCGCCGGCCCGAAACATTTCGACTGGTGGGCATGGACCACTTCAATGCCATGTTTGAAGATGCAGGTACCAAAAGCTGGTGGCAGCAGGCTACCGGAACGGCCGTTGCAGGGCCGCTTCAGGGCGCCGCATTACCTGAAATTCCATCCCGTCAGCTTACGCTCGGCGCCTGGTTAAAAGCTTATCCGGCCTCACTGATCATGCAACCCGATACCCTGTTTACAAAACAATATAACGAACTGAAAGACTTCGATCGGGGCACTATCAAAAGCAGTCTCGAAAAAAGAGATTCCGGATCATGGCAGTATAAATCGTGGGTAATAGGTATTTCGCATAATAACATAAGCAAGGCCTACGACTGGAATGCACTGGTAAAACAATCCCTGATACAGGATTCAATAGCAGGGTTGCCCCTTGTATTGGTGCTTGAAAACGACTCAACCACTTTTCATGTTTGGAACAGAACGATCAACAATCAAACCTTGCAGTTTGAAAGCACCGGTCAGCGGCACCTGGTGAAAGATCGCAACACCCAATCGACCTGGAATATGAACGGCGAATGTATCGAAGGAATTTTAAAAGGGCAGCAATTACAGCCTGTGCAATCGTACCAGGAGTTCTGGCACTCATGGCGCACCTTCCATCCCAATACCCTGCAGTATAACTGAATCGCATACTTCCACAATTCCACACTTTGAGCATCATAACCCCGTGGCACAAATTTTATATAGCTACAATGAGCATTAAAATATGCTTAAAAAAAAACAACCTGAATGAGTGGCTATATTTTTTCTGCTATCCTCTTATATAAATTTGAAAACTGTAAATCAGGGTACCCCCCTTTTTACAACTATGCCCTAAAGTTAACCCACCTCCACCGGCCAGGCATATGTAGCCCGCCGCTCGTGACCATTTGTTACCATTCAAACTACCTACCGAAAATCACCGGCCATGCTGGTATAAAATTAGCATCACCCAAAATTTGAAGAACAGTATCCCCTGAGAACCGCCATCATTGAAAGATATTTTTTTTAATACCTATGCTATTTTTATCAAAGAATAATTCCATTAAGCAGGATGATACGTATGTAGTTGGTATCGGCGCTTCGGCAGGCGGACTTGAAGCGATCAACGAACTGTTTGATCATATTTCAGACAGTACTAATATAGCTTATATTGTAGTACAACATCTTTCGAGCGATTACAAAAGTTTGCTGGTTGAATTGCTGGCAAAGCATACGCACATGCCCGTTGAAGAAGCAGGGCATCGCCAGCGGGTTGAGGCGGGAAAAGTGTATGTGATCCCCAACAATAAAGAGCTCAGTATTCACAAAGGCATGCTCATGCTGGCCGAAAAAGAATACGACAAAGGACCCAATACAGCTATCGACACCTTTTTTCAATCACTGGCCGAAGATCAACGTAGTTATGCCATTGCCGTTTTGCTAAGCGGAACCGGTACCGATGGCACCCGCGGCATCGAAGCCGTCAAAAATAACAACGGCTTTGTAATGGTGCAGTCGCCCGAAACAGCGCGGTTCGACGGAATGCCCAAAAGCGCCATTGCATCGGGATATGTTGACCTCATAGTTTCGCCGGGTGATGTTTTTAACCAGGTTGAAAATTATATCGACGGAATATTACCGCAAAAAAATCCGCCATCTGAAAAATTCAATGAATTCGTTCAGCAGATCCTTACCATCGTTCATCGCAAAACCGGATTTGACTTTACCCAATATAAAAAGCCAACCATTTTTCGCCGCATTACGCGTCGCATTCAAATGCTGAAGATCGATGATATTGAAAAATATGAGCAATACCTGCTTAAACACGATGAAGAACCGGCATTACTTACAAAGGAATTTTTTATTGGCGTTACCAATTTCTTTCGCGATAAAGATGCCTGGAATTGTTTGTACCAGCAGGCCATTGCAATGATCATCGAAAACAAGGAAGAACGCGACTCGCTGAAAGTATGGGTTACAGCCTGCAGCACCGGCCAGGAAGCGTATTCATTGGCCATTTTAATTGATAAAGCACTACAGCAGCTGAACAAAACCCTCGATGTAAAAATATTTGCCAGCGACATCGATAAAACAGCCATTGAAGCTGCATCACGCGGCCGGTATATGCATAACCAGTTGCTGGGACTCGAAAAAAAGATCTTACAACAGTATTTTACCGAAACCGACGATGGTATGATGATCATACCCCGTATTCGCAAACAGGTTGTATTTGCCACTCATGATATTACCAAAGATCCGCCCTTTATAAAAAATGATCTCGTTACCTGCCGCAACCTGCTTATATATCTCAATCCGGCTGTGCAGGAAAATGTATTATCTACCTTACACTTTGCGTTAAACCCCGGCGGTTACCTGTTTCTGGGAACCAGTGAAAATCCGTCGCTGTTACGAAAAGGTTTTGCCGAAATAAATAATAAATGGAAATTATACCAGCGCACCACGGATCATAATTCGTTCACGCGCAACGTGCTGACTGCAACCCGTAGCCGGCTGGCCTCGTTTACCAGTTTACCTGCGGCCAAAATCAGAACAGATGTTCAACTGGTAGAAGATGTTATAAAGGTGCTGGCCGACAAACTGGGCTACGCAGGCATATATATCAATGAAAACTACGAGATAAAAGACGGTATCGGTAATTTTAAAAAGTTTTTGTCGCTGCCCGACAAACTAAGCTCATTGAACATACTTAAAATGGCGCCTCCCGAACTGGCCGGCATTTTAAGCGCTACCATACGAAAATCATTGAAAGAAAATAAAAGTCAGGCGATCCGCAATATCAGGGTGAACCTGGGCGATCAGCGACGGCTGATAGACATTTTTATTTATCCGCCCCGCGAAACCAGTAACGGCATGTATTCGCTGGTTGTATTCGGCGATTGCACAGCAGAAGGCGAAAAAATACAAACGCCTGTTCATGATATGAGCCTGTTGCAAAAAGATCAATATGTAGTGCAGCTCGAAGAAGAGCTACGCGAAACACGTACCAACCTGCAAATGGCCATCGAAAGCCTTGAAACGGCCAATGAGGAACTGCAAAGCTCAAACGAAGAACTGCAATCGGCCAATGAAGAACTGCAAAGCTCAAATGAAGAATTACAGTCGCTCAATGAAGAACTGCATACCCTGAACACCGAACATCAGATCAGGATCAAAGAACTGGTTGAGCTGAACGATGACATCAGCAATTATTTGCAAACATCACAAATAGGACAAATTTTTCTTGATCAGAAATTGCGTATCAGGCGTTTTAATAATGCAGCAGCCGCTGTTTTCAATATCATCGAGGGCGATATCGGCCGGCCGATTGAGCATATTACCCACCAGATCACAGCCAGCACTTTTTTTGAAGATGTAAAAAGAGCAAACAAAACCGGCGCTGTTATTGAGCGTGAAATTGAATTAAGCAATGGTTCGGTGCATCTGCTGCGGGTGCTGCCCTATATGCGCCAGGATAAAGTACGCGACGGACTGGTAATTACAATGGTTGATATTTCGGCCACCAAAAACCTGAACACGCTTATTAAAAGCGTGTTCGATGCCAGCGCCAACCCGATCTTTGTTTTTGAAGCAGCACAAAATGATGCAAAAGAAATAACCGATTTTATTTGCACTATAGCCAACCACACCGCCTGGCACAGCTTCGGCCGTCACCTGAAAGAAGATGGGCTTTCCCTGAAAAACGACTTTCCCGAACTGGCTACCCCGGAAATTTTTCAAAAATATATTGGCGTTATTCAGTCGGGTCAGCCGGCATCGATGGAATTAACGTTTAGTAAAAACAGCCGCAAATACTGGTACCAGGCGCGAATTAACAAAATGCAGCAGGGTTTTGTACTGGTGTTATCAGATATAACGCTGCGCAAAGATGCCGAAGAAAAGCTGCGCAAAAATTACGATGAACTGCTGATTGCCAAAGAAGGCATGAGGGAACTGAATGGCCAGTTGGAACAAAAAGTAAAAGAACAGCGCCTGCTGAACGAAAAGCTCGAAGCCAGCAATGCCGACCTGATGCAATTCGCATCCGTAGCTTCACACGATCTGAAAGAGCCGCTGCGCAAGATCCATTTCTTTACCGGCCTGATTAAAGACGAGTTCCCCCGCGAAATCAACGGCAATTTGTTGATTTATATCGACCGCATTATGCACGCCTCTTCGCGGGCCACCAACCTCATCAACGATGTGTTATCATATTCCCGGTTATCGAGCGAAAACCTGCTCGAGGATGTTGACCTGAACCAGATCGTTGATGAAATTTTACAGGACCTTGACCTCGTGATCACTGAAAAAAAAGCAAGCATACAAACTTCCCGGCTTCCGGTGCTGCAGGCTGTAGGCGGACAAATGCGGCAACTATTTCAAAACGTCATTGCCAATTCACTGAAGTTTCATAAGCTCAACCAGCCGCCGGTTATATCTATTACAGCCAAAAGCTTTCCCGGGAATATATACCCTGAATTAAAGGATATAAAGAGCCGGATATTTGAAATTCGTATTAAAGATGAAGGAATAGGGTTCGACGAACAGTATTCGCGCAAAATATTCTCGCTGTTCCAGCGGCTGAACAGTAAGGAACAATATGAAGGCACAGGAATAGGACTTGCCATAGCATCAAAGATCGTGGAGCGGCATCACGGAATTATTAACGCCACCGGCCGTGAAAATGAAGGAGCTGAATTTGTTATTCTATTACCCGAAAAACAACCTGAGCGCATCATTGCAGAGGGAAGCCCATTAAAGGACGAATTAATTATAAAGTAATGCCTGCATCTAATTATATTCCATGCAGTTATACCATGCCATCAAAATTTGGCAGAACAATTGCTATATACACATTTAAAGAGTTTCACCGCACCAGGCCGTCAACTACTTTATCTTCCGTTACCTTCACGATTACCTGTTCACCTATATTCCTTATACACCAATTATGTAAATGTTTACCTGAAATATGATAAACGAACCAACTACCATATTGTATATTGACGATGACCCGGATGATTTACTGATATTCGGTGAATCGATTGCCAATCTTTATCCGGGCATTACCATACTAAAAGCGCAAAGCGGCGAAGAAGGCATTGAAATATTGAACCGGCTTGAGCAGGAGAACAAACCGTATCCATCCCTGATCATGCTCGATATGAACATGCCTAAAATGAACGGGAAACAAACACTGGAACGCATCAGAAGCAGCTCGAAATGGGAAGACATCCCTGTTGTAATATTCACCACTTCGGCAAACGTATCGGATATTGAATTTTGTAAAAATTTCCGCACCGATTGTATTACCAAACCCATGAGTTATAAATACCTTAACCAAACCATTCAGCAGCTTTTTTCCTATTGCAATCTTTCACTACACGAACAACGCGCCAACAGTTAAAACAACAAAACACATTCCGGGTTACGCGACCCGGATTTTTATTTCTATTTCATTATAAGCAAACTCGAGCCTGATCGTATTGTTGCCGGGCGTATTCGTGAATTCATTATCGGATTGAAGGCTGGTGGTTTGAAAAGGCTTATTGGCTTCAATATTCACTACGGTGCCCGACTTGATCACATCGAGCCTTGTTGGCGAAACGGGCCAGGCTTTTTCATTGTAATTGCAAATTATTGGCAAAACAAACTTTACAGATTGCAAATGTTGCAATGACACATATTTTGCCTGAATAACAAATTCATTGCCCACAATACTATAACGGATTTCACAGTTTGGAGAATCGGGAAGTGTATAGCCGCTTTCATCGACAAGGCAGCAATGGGAATTACAGATAAGTCCGCGAGCGCTTTCAAGATACTCAACGGAAACTGCGGGGTCATGAACAGTGGAGAATACACTGCCATGCACCAATGCTTCAAACGCAGGTGTAAGGCAGGTTGACTGTAAATCATTAATTCCCTGCTTTTGCAGAGTTTCTACAAGTTGGTTTTTGCCCATATCCGTACACTGATAATGTGGCTTTTATGTAACAGAACTTTCATGCTGCCGGTGATCCACACGTTTCATAGTGTAACTTGTTACCTGTACGTAATGGCCACGCGTTAAATATTTTTTGACATCAGCAGTAATGAATATCGTGAAATAATTTCACTTGCCGTGTACTTTTATGAAGAAATGCAAAATCACGATATGTTGAGCATATATCAATCTGCAGAATTTGCAATATGATATGCGAAACCTGCATAGAATTTTGAAGGATCTTCGAGACTTGCAGTGCTGCAAACTTCGAAGAGCTATCTACCTTCCTTCGCTTATTACAACGGGCCCAAGCAATCCTGATGGCAGCAGGGGTGCATCTTTTTTAAATTCAATATTGGTATGAGTTAATCTTTTTTCAGCAGGCAGCGCAGCATCGCCGATCAAACGGTTCGGCCAAAGGTTTACAACTTCTATTTCAAGTGTATTGCCCGTTGCTTTTACGATGCCGGTAATTTCAATACGCCATGGAGCCGTCCATAAAACACCCAGCTTTTTTCCGTTGAGTGTTATTTGCGCAATGTTTTTTACAACTCCAGCATCTATAAAATATCTTTTACCAGGCACTATACCGGGCATATCGAACCGCTTAACGTAATTAGCGCTCCCTGAATAATATTTAATGCCTTCTTCAGGTCGTTTGGTCCAGTCTTCGAGTGAAGGGAATTCAATGGCAGCAGGCCCGCCCCACTTTTCATCAAAATGCACCATCCACGAACCGGTTAATGACAATACAGAAGTGAACGAAAGAAAGTTCTTAGCGGTGTTTTTCAATGCAACAGTTTTTTTACCGGCTGCTTTTTTGAAAACAATAAACCACGACTGAAATGGAGCAAATTGCAGAGGAATAGTTACATACCCCCCCGCAACATTGTACAAATCCACTGCCTTCATTTCACCTGTTACCGCATCCCATATTTCAGGTTGTTTATCTGTAATGCGAAAACGGCAATCAGTTGTTGCTTCACGATTGTTTCGATTGGCAATAAAGTATATATCGGTATCGCCCACACTGCGATGAATGAAGTCGATCCAGGCATTGCTATCGGTATATACAAAATCAGGTCCAATGCCTTTATCTTTCAGTATCTGTTGCACCGGAACATTCCAGTATATTTTTCCTTTTCCGTATACATGTTCTTTTATCGAAACACCATCGCAGTTACCCCACACTTCACCCGCCAGTTGTTTTACCTGTTCATCGCTTTTTGGAAAGTTTTGTAACCCGGGGTCCTGTTCCGGTTTTGGCCCCACTACAATAGCGCCGGCATTTACCAGTTCTTTTATCTTTTGCAAAACCGGCACCGGCATCCTTTTGTTTTCGGGCAATACCAGCAGGCGATAGCTCATGCCATCGGGCAACACCAGCCGGCCATTTTTTACCGATAGCCTCGTAAGCAGCACTTCTTCATTACAAACATCGTAATCGTATCCTTTGCCGGCCGATGCATCCGTATGTTTGGGAGCTACAATATTCGGCGCCCAGTCGCCATTATAATATAAAATATCGGCCACAAACAATCCCTGCTGCAGCAAATACTGGCAACGACTGATATAATCTAAAAACGCGCCACTCAGGTTCCACCACGTTACATTGGGATTGAAGTGCGTGCCTGCTCCATATTCATAACCGGGTTTACCATCGCGTGGACGTGTAGCCGTTGATGTATGCATCAAAAACCGGTTGATGCCTTCGCAAAAAGCCCGGTCTGCCCCCTGTTTCATATTGCCGGGGTAATCGCTCCAGTGACGGAAAGAAGTAAATGATTCGGCCGAAGCGGTTCTTTTACCATAAATATGCGCGGCCGAAGAAACTATTTTGGTTACTTTATTTTGTCCCTGTTCCAAACGAACCATGCCATACCCGAGTGATTCATCAAGACCTCCTTCTTCATCGTGGCGCCCGCCCAGCCAGAACTCTCCCTGCGGCATATCGCTACGGCCGAGATTTTTTAAGGAATCCATACACATGGTACCTGAACGGCTTGGCCCGGCTGCTTCGTTTTGCACCTGCAGTCCGTTCTGATGACATAGCTCAGCAAAACGCTTATAATGTTCATCGGCCATGCAGTCGGCTACAGTTTTACGGTAGTCGTGCAAAAAGCGATCTGATATAGCGGCGCTGCCGATAATAAAACCGTTCAATACGGGCAAATATGGCGTGGGATCGTATCCCCGGTATTTTTTGAATTGTTGTATGATATTTTCTGTCCAGTTGGGAAAGCCATCTTCAAAGCTGTCATCACAAAAATACATCATAGTTTTGCCGGCGAGGTCGCCGGCTTCCTGTAACAACACTTTACCCAGATTTTCAAATTGCTGATCTACTCCTTCATGGCTCAGCCAGTCGACCGATAACCCGCTGGCTTCGGGCTGGGCGATCATCACTTTTGAACCTGTCATTCTGTGCCCGGTACGAATGATGATCCATTCACCGGGTGGCACATCCCAGTCGAGTTGTCCACCGGCTTTTACCAGGTTGGTCAAATCAATTACTTTATCAATAGCAACAGGCTGATCATCGGGCGATACAGTCCAGGGTGTTATCACCGGCTCCATGGCATCCTTCGCTTTGATGAAATTACTGGCATCTTTGCGATTGGTTTTTGCTGCAAACAATTCTTTTCTATTATCGTTGAGGAGTGAATTGTTATTCGATGCCGGAATAGCCACTACGGCCGTATCACGATAATCGAGTTGTTCAAGCGGCAGGTCGATATAATCTTTCCATCCCGGCGCATTTACTAAGTGATCGTATCCATCGCGGTTACCCGGCAACGGTAATTTACCCGAGAATTTTTGCGGACCGGTCACAGACAATTTTGATTGCAGGAACCAGCGGCAGGCATGTTGTGGTTTAATCCACGGGCCGCCCATACACCAGCCCGAGCTCATGTTCACGCCCATTTTAATGCCCAGCCTGTGGGCTTCCTGTAAAGCATACCGAAATAGTTCGCGCCATTCGGCAGACAGGAACTTAGCGCCCTGCGGCACCTGGGCGCCGCCCAAACCACCTGCCGAATTGATCAGCAGCACTTCGCCCATACCTTTTGCTTTATATTCCTCCAGGTCTCTGGTGATCCCTTCCTTATCAACCAGACCATTGAACCACCACCAGTAACATCCGGGTTGAAAAGCCTGTCCCGGCGCTATAAATTTTTGTTTCAGATCAGTAAATGATGGCGATATCGTAAAGAATTGTTCATTCTCCTGTAACCAATTATTGAAATTACTTTGTCCGCTTACCAAACGAACAGCCGCCACCTGCGCCGCCGTCATAGAACCCAATGCCAGGAATTTTCGCCGGTTGATATTCATAAAATTATTTTTGGGCTAAGAGGGTATAAGAGTAGAAAGAGAAAAAGGAGATTTTATTTAATATCTCCCTGTTAGAATTTTATCAGGTATCCATTCAAAAAACGTGTTAAGTAACTGAACTTCTCTTTTAAACTCTTTCTTCTCTTTTTATCTCTTAGCTTAAAATTTTGAATTAAGATATCGTAAAATAAACCCTTCTTCATTATCAAGTGTAAACATAGTAGCGGCAGAATTTTCCTGCAGCAACATGCGGTAATTGCGCAGGGGCATACCCAGTTTATGCGCCAGATAAAAACGGTTTACGCCGTTATGGGCGGCCACTAAAAAGTTGCCGCTGGTATATTGTTGTTGCAATGAATTGAAGAAATCGTTCACCCGCTGCACTATTTCAGCAGCTGTTTCACCGGTGCCCCCTGCCCTATTGATTGAAGGATCTTTCATCCAGTTATTCCATAAGGTTGCATTCTCTGCAATAAACTCCTCTTTTGTTTTTTGTTCCCACAAACCGAAATCGGCTTCTATCAGCCGGTCGTCTTTTACCACCGTTGCCCCCGTAGCAATCTGTGCAGTTATGAACGCTCTTTGCAGAGGCGAAGAAAAAACACCATCCCATTTTATTTTTTGTAATTGCTGCCGCAATGCTTCTGCCTGCTGCACCCCTTTTTCGGTGAGTGGAATATCCGTTCTTCCGCAATACCTGTTGTTATCGGCATTCCAGGCTGTTTGTCCGTGCCTGATCAAATAGATATTAAGCATATTGTGTTTTTCTGATATAACCTTTTTCAACCAGCATGTTTATGAATTGACGGTAATTGTCATCATAAACAGCCATCCATTCTTTTTTCGGATGCACTTCCTTTTCGCTTTGCGTAAGCGCTTTGGCTGCGTTTGATAAAGAATTAAAATGGGTTTGCGAACCAGCTATAATAGCAGCTCCTACAGCGCCCGTTACATGCTTCATTTTATATACCGGCAGTTGTAATACACTACTTCTTATCTGCAACCATACGTCGCTGTTACTGCCTCCGCCGGCGGTATAAACGGCAGCTACTTTTTCACCACTCAGTTGTTCAATCACCTCATACGCATAACGCTCAATATAGGCAACGCCTTCCATATTGGCGGCAAATAAGGCTGCACGCGATAATCCATCGGGTTCAAAACCGGTGGCCTGCGGGGCGATGAACGGAAAACGTTCGCCCTGTTGTTTTAACGGCCAGGCCATGTAACGGGTTGGAATAATTTTTTGGGCCTGCGCAGTCAGTTCTTTCAAATCGGCGCCAAAGTCGCGGGTAACCCAATCGGCCCCTGTATTACTGGCGCCGCCGGGCATCCAGTATCCTTCGGGGTGTCGATGGCAATATAAGCGGCCATGCGGATCATCGATTTCCTGCGTGGTTACGCCTTTTACCACGAGCGTGGTGCCGATGGTGGTATTCCAGTCGCCCACTTTCACTGCACCCGAAGCAATTTGTGCGGCGCAACCATCCGTCATGCCGGCTACGATTTGTATGGTGGCGGGTAACTCAAGCATATTGGCCAAAGCGGGTGAAATAGTTGCTATTACTTTGCCTGATGGTTGCACCTGAGGCAACCATTGTTTTTGCAAAGGCAGTTTTTCCCATATATACGAAGGCCATTGTTTGTTGCGAACATCGTACCCCGATTTCAATGCATTGGTATAATCGGTTATGGTATAACGGCCGCATAATTTTCCGATAATAAAATCGGTTGCATGTATGAATCCTTCTAACCGTGATATTGCAGAGGGATACCGGTTAATGAACCAAAGCATTTTTGGCAATCCGCTGCTGGCATTAAAAGCCGTATATCCTACGCTGTTAGCCCCCAGCGCTACTTTTTTGCAAAAATCTGCTTCCTCGGCCGAACGCGGATCGCTGTACATGATGGCATTGTATAATGGCTGAAGATCTTTTCCCAGGGGAATAATAGTTCCTGAAGTAGAGGTGACCGAAATGGCTTTTATCTGCGATACATCGATATGCGCCCTTACTTCGCCAAGCACCTGTTGTAAACATAACATACAATCACTCCACCATTGTCCGGGCGATTGCTCTTCGCGCGACTGATTACTCAAGGGGAAAGTCTGTTCACCACTGGCCAGCACATTACCGGTTACATCGATCAATACGGCTCTGGCGCCCTGTGTGCCCACATCTATGCCAATGAAATAAGGTTTATCCATACTATTATTGGTTGTTACTATTTTGCAATATGCTGCGCCTGAAAACAGTTGCCGGTTACCAGTTACCTGTTACCTGTTACCGGTTACTGGTTGCAGGTATCCAGTTGCGGTATCCGGGAAACCGGAAACTGGTAACCGGTAACGCATTCCTCTCCTGTAACTTGAAACTTGTAACTTCTATCCTGTAACATTTCTAAAAAGCGAGCGCGTTTTCTTCCATTCTTTATACAACGCCGCATAATAATTCTGCTGCTGTGGATGCACTACTTCGATGGTGCTTTTGAAATCGGCACTAACCTGTAGCGCTTCATTACAAATCAATGCACCGCCTATTACCGATGACTGTTCAAATCCATATCGTACCTGCACTTTCTTATTCAGCAACCCTGCCAGCAAACTACGCAGGGCAATGCTTTGCAAACCACCACCGCAGGCCCATATATAATCGGGCTGGTGACCGGCCACCTCACATAATATTTTATAATTTTCAGCAATGGAACAGGCAATATCGAGCATAGTGGCCCACACAAAATGCGCGCGTGTTAGCTGGTGCGACACAGGCGTGGGAAATATAAATCCGCCTTTGATCAACGGCGTTTTTTCATCGGCCACCAGCGAACCGAGCGAAGCCATGCAAAAGGCGTCTTTGGTGGCAGCCAGTTCCTGTTCTATCACCGCATAATTTTCATTGGGATAAAAAATTTCTTTCAACCGTTGAAAATTCAATCCGGTTACGCCGGCATTGGCTTCAAACACCAGACGGCCGGGTTCAATATCGCGGCTCGTCCAGGTGCGTTGCTGCGCATCGAGCATATAGGTATCAACCAGTTTAACGATGGGCGTAGTGGTGCCTGAAACAATTACAATATCTTCAACAGCAGGCTGTGTGCTTTTAATGGCCAGCTGCGTATCGCCGCCGCCCACAATAACGGCAGCATCTTTTGAAATGCTTAACGCATCGGCTATAGCAGGTAATACAGGCCCCAGAATGCTGCCTGAATTTACCAGCGAAGGGAGCAGCGAACTATCCAGATCGAACAGATCGCACAGGTCCTGCGACCACTGTTTAGCTGCAACATCGTACAACAGCGTTTCCGATGCCTGTGAATGTTCATATTTTATTACACCGCTTAACCGGTATTCGACCCAGTCGCTGATGCTTACAAAATTGCTGCACGATTGCCATATTTCTTTCCAGCGTTTTTTTATGCCCAGCAGTTTAAAAGCCGAAAACAATGAGGTGGGGTAACGGCCTGTAATTTTATAAACAATGGTTTTATCGGGTAATACATCTTCCCATTCCCTGCCGCGGTGATCGATATTGGGAAGTCCTATCAGCGACTCGCCGTTTTTGCCCAGCAACACAATGCCTTCGCGCTGACTTGTAGCCGTTACTGCTTTAATGGTAATACCGGGCAATGCCTGCAGTACGGTACGGGCCAGGTCAGTTACCTGCTTCCACAATAATCCGGGATCAAAGTACAGGGCATCGGGATATTTATCATCCCTGTTATAATGAATATCTTCACGGGCAACACCCAGCACATCGCCATTGATACCTGCTGCAGCAACCCGAACATTGCCTGTACCGATGTCGATAATTAAATAGGCGCCTTTTGCTGTCATTTTCATTTGTTTTTATGCATCCGTACTAACTCAACGGATGTATAGCGGTTAACAATTCTTTATTGGCCAGCCTTGCTGCTGTTTTTTTGTTTTGCACGAACCAGTCGATCAGTGTTTTATTTAAAATAGATACATGGTGATCTTCTACTTCAAAGGTTGCGCCTGCAATATGGGGTGTGGCAAGCACGTTCGGATGATCGATTATTTTATAATCTGTTTCATCGGGCGGTTCGTGATCAAATACATCCAGTATCGCGCCTCTGATTTTCCCTTCTTCCAGCACCCGTAACAGATCATCGCGCTTTACCACCACAGCCCGGGCAGTATTTACAAATATGGCCCCTGGTTTCATTTTCGACAACAACGAATAATTAATCATGCCTTTTGTTTGTTCTGTAACCGGCAGGTGTACCGATACAATATCACTGGTTTCGAACAATTCGTTCAGCGATACCGCACGATACGTTTTATCATGATCGCCTACATAGGGATCATAAAACTGCACGGGGCAGGGATAGCATTTCAGCATACCGGCAATAAGCTGACCAATAGCGCCAAACCCAACCATACCAATGGTTTTACCGGCCAGTTCATTTCCTTTGAACTGCAGGTACGATGTATGAGCACCCTCGGCCCAGTTACGGCCCTTTAACCAGTCGATGCCGGCAATCGTATTGCGCATTAAAGTGATCACATTTGCTATGAACATTTCAGCCACCGCCTGTGCGTTACGGGCGGGCGTATAAAAAACGGGAATGCCATGCTGTGTGGCGGCTGCAATGGCTACATTCGAAGGCGTTCCGCGGCAAACGCCGATAAACTGTAATTGTGTATGCGCCTGTATTACTTCTTCCGTTACATGATCATGCTCGGTTATCAATGCATCGGCCGCTGTTTCGGTTAACAGACTTTTTAACTCATCGGCATAATAAGCGCGTCCGTTTGGTTTCCATGGCTTATAAATCACCTCACCAACCTGTTCCTGCAGTTCCTTCAACCCGTTTTCGTTGTAAGGCGCCGTTACTAAAATTCTCATAGTTGCTATTTTTGTTTTTCCTAATGTTGATTTTTCTCCTGCTTCGTAAGATGCCGTTAGGCATCAAAATGTCGGTAAATAGAAAACGACATAATTTTTAAAAAGTCCCGTAGGGACGAGATCCGGATCAGCCAAATGAATTATCAATTTTATACACCTGATATTCCGTCCCTACAGGACGGTTTTACCTGGTTATAAACATCTACCAACATCCATGTCCCTAACGGGACAAAGCCTATCTAAACGAGATTGCTTCACCAATTTGCTAATTTGCGAATTGGCTAATTGTCACATTTTCTTCCTGCACATGATGCAATGTTTTTGCATTATCGGGCAGCGTAATAAATTTTGTAAGCAGGGCGCTGATAAAATACAGCACCGCTAAAATCCAGATGATGCCTTCATTGCCTGCCACACCAATGAACAAACCTACTATCGCAGGGCCCACAAAAACGGGTAATCCGGCACCCAGATTTAAGATGGCAATCGCAGCGCCTTTATCTTTTTTCACCAGTGATGGAACAAGGGCCGATAAAGGAACATATCCGGCCAAACAGGCGCCCCATAATATGCCGGCGGTTAATACCACGGCAAAATTGCCGGGCGCTACCTGTGGTATATAATACAAACCGAGGGTAGTAACAGCACAGCCAATACCGCCAAACCACATAATGGTATTGCGCCACCCCAAACGATCGCCCACAAAACCAAAAATCAAATTAAAGATGATGTTGCTGGTGAATATAGTGCCCCATATTTTTAACCAGGTAGTAGTATCGAACCCATGCTGAGCCATATACATCGGTAAAAACACCGGAAAAGCAAACTGCGCTGTGGTATTGATGATACGAACAATGCCACCGATGAGCACTTTGGGTGCTGATTTTACGATGGTCAGTCCCTTCAGCAATTCCTTTGCGGCCTCCACCCTGCCATCCTCCCGATGCATCGGGATCGGGATGGAGGGGGTGGTACCACCGGGCTTAAATGATGCTTTATTCAGCACCAATGCAAAGAATGCTCCGATGAGCACCCAAAACACCGAGCTCCACAACGTATTGATGTAACCGAGTTTTTCAATGGCCCAGCTTGAATAAAAAGCGCCCAGCACATTCAGTCCGCCGGTAAACACAAACCAGAACCAGCCCACTGCCCTGCCCAGTTTTTGTTTCGGACTTTGATAAGCGATCCAAACCATAAAGGAATAGGCGAACAGCGGATAACCAAAGCCGCGAACCGCATAGGTAACAATCATAATAGGATAATTCAGCTGTTGCAGGCCATACCCAACAAAACCAAGGGTACCTGCGAGGTATAACAGCAATCCTGCCAGCATCGTTCTTTTGGGCCCATATCCCTCAGCCAGCACACCCGAGAACCAGGCCGACACAGCAATGGTTACTCCGTAAGCAGTAAACAACGTAGCCGATTGTTCAATCGACATACCTTTGCCAATGAGGTACGGACTCAACCAACCGGTTTCCATGCCATCACCCATCATAAAAATTAATATACCTACATATCCCCAGATCAGCTGGCGGGGAATACCGGCCCTGTCGGCCATTGAATTGTTAGCAGCAATCGTGTTCATTAGTTAGTATGTTGTTTCGTTTTTAAATTGAATCGTCAATGGTACTTCCATGTAATGTCACAGGTTTCAGGTTTCAGGTTTCAGGTTGCAGGTTACAGGGAACTCCTTGTAACCTGAAACCTGTAACTTGTAACCAGTCTTTAACATATCAACTATGTTAACCTGTTAACTGATCAACTTCTGTCAACTTGTTAACTTATCAACTTTTGTCAACCTCAAACTGATACGTATTAAATGATCTGCACCACCAGTGTTTTACTTTAACAACCCGGGATACAAAATGCCATCGGGTGCTGTAAAATCAAGACCCAGCAATTCGCTTACTACCGGTGCAATATCTGCGAGACTCATTACCGGAATTACGGTTCCTTTTTTAAACCCGGCGCCATAACCTATAAAACCGGTTTCAATACCGGGCATATCGGGCACAAAACCATGCGTACCGCCATGCGCTGCTTTCACAGCCGGTCCTTTGTCAGATGCACCAAACACCACTCCGTTGATACCGGCCAATGCCAATGCCGCATGCGGATCGCCACCGAGTTGCTGCAGTTCGCCCCGATCAATTACACGGAACAGTCTTTTTTGCGCAGGCGGCAAACTGTTTATGATGGTTCGTACTTTTTGCAGCGTAGCGCTGTCTTTCGGATTTTCAAGATGCAAAAAAGCGGAACCACCTGCTGTGTGAAACAGCGCTTTCCATTTTTTATCTTTTTCCGTTGGCATCGGAAAACTGTTTTCTTTTAGCCAGATATTAGGTTGCAGACTCGTATGAATATCAAAATGTCCGTGATCGCCCAATACGATCACCGCAGTACTGTCTTTTAAACCGGCTTTTTCAACAGCTTCGAGCAATGTTTTAACAGCGCGGTCGGCCCCGGCCACGGCTCTTCGTACGCCATCACCATCGCGCCCTTCTTCATGCTCGGCATGATCAACACAGGCCAGGTGCAATGCCAGCAGATTGGGTTTGTAGGTTCGGAAAAGATAGGCGCCCATGCGCGCTACATTTTCATCCATTACCAGCGAATTGAGATTATAATCATTCGGCTGCAGTTTGCCGGTAGCATTTTCCTGCAACTCTTCGAACAAACCGGCAGGTGTTGCCTGTTTGCTGCTGGCAGCGAGGCGGTCATCGGCCGTGCCATTGGGCCACGTCCATGTTTCGGGAATATTATAATCGATAGGCGCGCCTACACTAACCGGCCAGGTAATGGCAGCCGATTTCATACCTGCTTTATGTACTGCATCCCATAGCGTTGGTGTTTTTATATCGCTTTCGTTCCAATACCAACGGCCAGGTGTATCGACCGGTATAAACGGACTGTTATAATATATTCCATGGTGAATGGGCAAAGCGCCGGTGACCATAGTGGTATGCGAAGGATAGGTAAAACTCGGGAACACACTGGTAACAGCCCGGGCATATACCCCCTGCTTCATCATCTGATTTAAATTAACGGTGCCCCACGAACGATCGAGGTAAAAATCTGGGCGCAAACCATCGATAGAGATCATGATCACATATTTTGCCCGCTGCGCATGCGTTGATGCAGCTGTTGCAAAAATCAACAGAACAGTAACCAGAAACAGTTTATTTTTCATTGTATGCATCATATTATTTCCATTGTGAATTCTGCTGCAATGCCGGGTTCAATACAATTTCATCATAAGGGATCGGGTACAGGTATTTATAATCTTCATAACTTCTTGTGAGGTTATCCATCAGTATTAGCCTGCCCTTGGTACCTTCTGATAATTTGAATTGCTGTCCGTCGATAATAAAATAGTACACACCCGGTATTTTGGTGGCCGGTACTTTGGTCACAAAAGCCACATCGGGTTTTGTATCTTCATTCAGGTCGTACGGTGTATCCATCGCCGGTACATACATGCCATCGTATTGCATTTCGAGTAGTTTGCCTGCCTTCCAGCGTTTCAGATCATCGTACCGGAAGCCTTCGAGCACCAGCTCAATACCGCGTTCGCGTCTTATTTCAAGCAAAACCGCATCGGTTATATCGGGAAAATATTTTTGCTGCAGGTATGTATCAGCCGTAACGGGCATAGTTAAACCGGTGATACCGGCCCTTGCTCTTAATACTTTGATCGTTTTATCCCAGTCGGCCGCCGTAAACGCATTCAACTCGGCCTTTGCTTCGGCATAGTTCAACAACACTTCGGCATACCGTATCAGGGGCAGTGAATTGTAATTCTCCGCCACGCCATCGGTAGCTTTTGAATCGAGCGTTAATTTCAGCGGCATATAACCAGTGTAAGTATACGTAAAATCGGGTGGCGCTACCGCTCCGTCTCTTGTATAATTGCCCATGCGTATGGTTTGCTGCAACCGGTAATCGCGGTTCCTGACTTCATTCACAAACGGAATTTCATTATAGGCAGCCTGATCGGTAAACCGGGTGCCATCCTGGTTGAGGTAAGTATTTACAAATGTTTTGATCAAACTAAAACGTCCGCCATAGGTGGCGCTTGTCCAGTACCAGTTGGCATCGTTGAATATGCGCAGGGTTTTACTGTTCACGGCACTCAGCAGCACTTCTTCGGCTTCGGGTGTTTCATTTCTGAACAAATCGCGATAGCTGGCCTCAACCGGTGAGCTGATATGTATTTTATATTTACTGCTGCTGATCAGTTCCTGCGCTGCGTTAACTGATTCGGTGAACCATTTGCCGGCAGTGGCAGCAAGACCAAGCTCAGTATGATATTTACGGTAGGTACCTTCAAACAAACAAACCCTCGATTTCAACGCCAGCGCCACCCATTTGGTTATCTGCGAAGCGGTATTGTCTTTGGTGGAACGTATTTTAGCGCAGGCAAAATCAAGATCGGCCAGCACGCTGTCCATAATGAGTGTACGAGCGTCGCGTGGTTTGTACAAATCAGGATCGTTTACCGTCAGTGTTTTGTTATACCAGGGTACATCGCCAAACTTTTTTACCATTTCGAAGTAAAACCATGCTCTGAAAAAACGGGCCACGCCTGCATAATGATCAAGCCCTTCCTGCGGTATGGTTGCCTGCTGATAATGCTCCAGAAAATAATTCACGTTACGCAAATTGTCCCAGCTCCATCCCGTTGCCATAGTTGAATTGAAAGCACCATATATGTACGACGACAATGAACGGCCTACGAGGTAATCGCTCATGGCATCGCCCCGAACAATATCATTACCGGTTGGCAATATCAGGTAAAATGAATTGGCATATAACTGCAGGTCTTTTTCGGTTTTAAATGCTGTTTCGGGCGATAATTTATCAAATGGCTTCAGGTCAAGGCCCTTTTTGCAACCCACTGTACCGGCGGCCAAACCTGTTATGATGATATAAATTAGTTTTTTCATTTTTTGTGTTTTTCCGTTTTTAATAAGATCTTTTGCACTTTCATTCATCACTTATTAAAAGGTGATGTTAACACCCACCGTATAGGTTTTTAACATCGGATAGGCCATGCCGTTTCCTGAATTAACGTTCATTTCAGGATCGGCCCCTTCGATCACTTCGGGATCGAGGTCTTTGGTTACCCGGTACATGGGCGACCAGGTAAACAGGTTCTGCCCTGTAAAAAATATCCGCGCATCGCTCATACCGGCTTTGGCTATGAGGGCTTTGGGCAAACTATAACCACAGGTAATGCTTTTGAGGCGTACATACGCTACATTTTGTAAATAGCGCGACTGCACCATGGTTAACTCGGCCTTTGAATTCAGGGCCGTGTATCCCCGCAAACGCGGGAAGTATGCATCGGGATTTTCGGGCGTCCACATATTATTGATAACCGATTTCGGTTGCCAGCTGTAAGGTCTGTTGTAAGGTCCCCAGAACAATGAATTATCGGTACCGGGCCAGAAATCTCTTTTACCTACACCCTGAAAAAATGCATTGAGAAAAAAGCCGTTCCATTCACCACCGGCCGTAAAGCTGAACAGCATGCGGGGTTGGCTGTTACCGATAATTTTGCGGTCACCGGGATCGGCAAGAGTGCTTTTACCAAGGTTAATGGCGTTGTCTTTATTCAGATCGCGAAACTTTACATCACCGGGCAACAGTTTATTGGCAGCTGATACGGGAATATAACTTTGATCAGCATGTGCTTTTATATCATTATCATCTTTAAAAAACCCTTCGGTTTCAAATCCCCAGATATCGCCGATACTCATGCCTTCATAATAAGTATCGATCAACCCAAGCGGGTTATTGAATTTGGTAACATGCGATTCATTATCGGCCAGTGTAAACCTGAAATTATACCGCAATGGTTTGGGGCTACCGCTCCCGAGCGGTATTGCATCGTTCCAGGCAATAGACAATTCCCAGCCTTTTGTTTTCAGATCGGCATAATTGCCTTTCGGAACCGAAGAACCAAATACAGCCGGCAAAGGAAGCCCCACGGTGAACATATCGGTGGTATTGCGTGTATACCAGTCGAACGTGGTGGTAAGCCGGTTACGCAGCATGCTGATATCAATACCGAAGTTGGTAGAAGTAGCTTTTTCCCAGGTTAAACCGGCCGGTATTACATTGGGTTTTTGCGTATAGTCGGCATTCACGCCATTGATCACCCGGTTGAGTTTTTTTACTTCCATCACTTCAAGGAACTGGTATGGCGAAATATTACCATTGCCTAAACTTCCGTATGATGCACGCAGTTTAAGATCATTCACTATATGCGAAAGGTTGTCCCAGAAAGATTCTTTCGAAACACGCCAGCCCACTGAGGCAGATGGAAAGAAACCGAATTGCTGGCTCTCGGGAAATTTGGAAGTACCATCATACCGCCCGTTCATTTCGAACAGGTATTTTTCTTTATAATTATAGTTCAGTCTGAAAAAGCTGCCCAATGTTGTCCATTCATTGCCGCCGCCCGTTAACAGATAATTAAGACCGTTCAATAGCGAAAAATCAGGCAGGGAATTATTGATGAGACCGTCGCGCTGAATATACAGGCTTTTCAACAGCGAGTTTTCGTAGTTGTAACCCACCAGCCCTTTAAAATAATGATCGCCAAAATGCTGTTCGTATTCGGAGTAAATATTGAATCCGAGATAGGTGGTCTTATCTTCCTGCTGACTCATTTTGCTCTCTCCCCTTTCGAGCATTTCATTTGGCTTTTTGCTGTAAGGCACCGGTGTATACAACCGGTTCTCGGTATCATTCTGCCTGCGAAATGTGATATCGCCGTATAACCGTAAACGGTTCTGTAAAAAGCTGGCTGTAAAACGCGAGGTGTTGCGAATTTGCTGGCGGTTTAAATCAGAATAATTATTGCCCGAAATAAAACTGCCAAATACAATGGAAGCATTCTGCGTGAGCGACCCATCGGGGTTCTTCATCATCGCAATGGGAAAAGCTTCATCAGAGATCCTTCGCCAAACGGGTGTGTTGGTAGGATGGTTAAGAATGGGAAAGAAATAATTCGTTTGCGAAAAGGTAAGGTCGTTTTCAAGTTTCAGCCATTTAAAAGCCTGTACCGATCCGTTCGCCCTTACATTGTATGTTTTATATTTATCGGGGTTATACCTGAAAATACCATGCTGCGACATATACCGGCCCGACATATAATAAGTTACTTTTTCAGAACCGCCCGAAACACTGAGTGTATGCTCGGTCGACGGATTGGAAGGTGCATACAATTCCTGTAACCAGTCGGTACTGCCATAATAAACATATTCGCCTGTGGCAGGGTCAATATCAACCTGCGACAGTGAGGGATCGTCGTGCCTTTTTTTCAACTCATCAAGGTAACTGAGCGAAAAAGGAAAAACACTGTTTGCTTTTTGCGGGTGCGATTTATAATCGTTAAAAGCATAAAAGGCAGAATCGAATATTTTCGCCCATTCGTATCCGTCGGTAACGAGGTTGGGTTTAACCGTTCTGTCGTTCAGCGAAAAATTTCCTGAATAATTGATACGCGTTTTGTTGCGCGACGCTTTTTTGGTGGTAATGAGTACAACGCCAAAAGCGCCACGGGCGCCATAAATAGCGGCCGAAGCGGCATCTTTTAACAGCGAAACGCTTTCCACATCATCGGGATTCAGCAGGTTGGGATCGCCGGGCACACCATCAATAAGCACCAGGGCGCTGCCGCCGGCGCCAATAGAAGTAGCGCCACGCACATTATAATCAGCACTCCTGATGGGTTTACCATCGGTCATGCGGATGTTTAAATTGGGCAGCACGCCCTGCAAACCGCGCGTAACATTCGTTACAGGCCGGTTTTCGAGCACATCACCGCTTACCTGGTCAACAGCGCCGGTTAGGTTAACCTTTTTTTGCGTGCCATAGCCTACCACCACCACATTGGCGAGGGAAGCATCCTCACGTTTAAGTGCAATTGAGATAGTTGTTGAGCTGTTTACTTTTACTTCAGCCGTTGTAAAGCCAATGTACGAGATGATCAACACCGCTTCGGGTTTGTTTGCGGTTAAAGAAAACAGGCCATCGGCGCCGGTGGTGGCGCCGGCAGTAGTTCCTTTAAGGTTCACACTTACTCCTGCCATGGGCGTTCCTTTTTCATCTGTTACTTTTCCTTTGATGACATGTTCGGTCTGAAAGGGCATTGCAGCCAATGGCTGAAAACAAAGCAGTAAAAAAATTCCAATACCAAATACCAACAGTAAGGGTGCAAATTGCCGGTGAATGCGGCGGCTGCGGGCATATGGCAGCGTTGAATTGAATAATGCAGTCTTTTTCATACGTTAAGCAATGTTAGATAGTGAACTGATGGTGCATCGGGAGCCTATGGCAAGAAAGGCTGCTGTAACAAAGGATGCATTTGAACCATGTACTATTGTAAAGCAATTGCCTGCATAGCAATGCCTTACATTTTGGTTAAGTAGGAATTCCATAATTGAAGGTTTTTTAATTGTTCGCAAAGCAATTAAACAAAGCGAAACATAATTTAACTTTCGTATTAAGGAATTGCTATGAAATTGAAACGCGATCATTAACGACCGATAGCAGGATGAAGCATTTTGGGGCAATTGGCCCCCGGCTTTGCGGGGGCTTATACAACCAAGATTGTATCAAACTGAGCATTGAAAAAGTTTGATACTGCGCGTGTGTGGTACAGGTGTCAATTGCCTTTGGCCCGTCCGCTAAGCCGGACCAATTGTCATTGCCATCGTTCGTTAACAACCATAATAACAAAGGCAAAGTAGGTAAATATCTTTAATAATTTAATCAAATTAAATACTTTTTAAGTTATTTTAATTCACATTTCATATTATTTTAAAGCCAAAGACTGTAGCTTATTGGCCATATTCTTTAAAAAATTAAACAGTTTGTAACCCAATTACATAATTTAGCGATTTAGAGATTTTGAGATTTAGAGATTTAAGGGAATGTTGCAGAAAAAGAAATCTCAAAATCCAGAAATCCCAAAATCAAGAAATTTTTTTTATGACCATTACAGATCGGCATCAGATCATTATTCAGAAACTACAGGACAAAGGGCGTGTTGATATTCAGGAGCTGAGTGAAGAATTGCAGGTTTCGGGTGTTACCATTCGTAAAGACCTTAAACTGCTTGAAGAAAAGAACCTGTTGTTCAGAACAAAAGGCGGCGGTTCTATTAATAATCCGTATGCGATTGAACGCACCATCAATGAAAAGGAATTTATCAATGCCGATCAAAAGAAAAAGATCGCCAAAGCGGCTCTTACATTGCTCGGACAAAACGATTCCATTATAATAGGCTCAGGCACTACTGTATTTGAACTGGCTCATGCACTGCATCCGTCGAAACACATTACTGTAATCACTCCTGCCCTTCGTGTGGCGCTGGAATTATGCAACCGGCCCAATGTTGATATTCTGCAAATAGGCGGACTCATTCATCACAGCTCGGCTTCGGCTGCCGGCGCCTTTGGTGAAAGACTGCTCGAAGAAATTTCATGCGGATTGTTGTTCATGGGTGTCGATGGCATTGAACCCGAATTCGGACTCACCATCACCAACCTGGCAGAAGCAAGTCTTGATAAAAAAATGATACAGGTAGCGCAGCAGGTTGTGGTGCTGGCCGACAGCACCAAATTCGGTCGCCGCGGCATTGGCCGTATCTGCGGTTTAGACCAGGTTGATTACATTATTACCGACTCCGGCGCTCCGGCCGAAAGCATCAGACAACTGGAAGAAAAAGGGGTGAAAACGATTATTGCTGATTAGGTCTAAAAAGTTTTAATTTCTCTTTTATCTTTTTAGTCCCGCTTTGCGGGACATTTTTTTAGCTAAGAGGGTATAGGAGTCAAAAGAGAAAAAAGAGAGTTTTCTATTTCAGCATCCATACAATTTGCCGGCATCTTTAATAATCAACATCTCTTTTTTCTCCTTTTTCTCTTTTATACTCTTAGCGCCACTGCATTCAGGCGCTCGCGCCTTTTAAGTATTGCAGCCTGGCAATATCTCGTATTCATCAAATGATAATATAACGAAGATGCTTCGATGCATGATTAAAAACGTATAACAACGAACGCATTCCTCTGTAACAGTGTGATTATACGCAGTGCACTTACTATGTATATAAAATTTAATTAAAACAAAAGCAAAATTTTCAACAAATGGCATTTGTTTTGTAAGAAATGGAGAATTATTTTCGTTTATAATCACGCTAATCCAAACCAATGAAAAGAAATATCCTTACCTGTGTAGTCATCATTTGTATTTTTATTTTTACCGGATGCGCCGTTTCCAATGTCGGTCCCAAAAACTGGACGGTTAGTGAAGTGCAGAACTGGTATAATAAAAATTCCTCTTCCAGCAACTGTATTCTTTATCGCGGATCCGATCAACAAACACATCACTTTTTGAGCAGGGTCATTGATGAGTGGGTGTTTTTAACCATTAAGAAAAATGAGTTATCGATGCCCGACGAAAGACCTTATACCGCAAATTCATTAGGCAAGCTGGGTTACTACTATGTTGACCCGAATAATCACTTCGTAAAAATTCGCGACTATAACTAAGTAAAGTTTATACCCTGATATACAAATGCGGAACCAGCCTATTCAGGCATGCGGTTCCGCATTTTTTTTGGCAATGGTTATTCCTTTCTTCTGTATTTTCGAAATTTTTCAGAGGAGTTTTTCGGCCGCAATTCAATAACGTCTTCTGAAATATCCCCTATTTCATATACGAATATTTCACCGTTCATAAGCGTACGTTACACAAAACTCCGGCACATGTAGCACTTATGGTTCAGCAATACTATTCTGAGGCCTGCGGCCTCTTTTAATTCAATCGGGTTATCACCACTCTCGAATTTGTTATTCTTCCCTTTTCAGTATCGTTTGATACAAGCGGTTTTTGATCGCCCAGGCCTAACGCTTCTACAGCAGATGACTTTACACCCAGCTCAGTTAATTGCTGTTTGATGGCAGCAGCTCTTTGTTGTGTAAGAGAAAGCGTATAATCGGGTTTGCCAACCGGCGCATTATGTACTTCAATTTTTATTTTCCAGTCGGGATGCGCCTGAAACACACCTGCAATATTTAGCAACTCACCGGCCGATTGCGTTTTCAGGGTGGCGCTGTCGGGTGCGAATTGCAGGTATACCACCGACTGTTTGTTTTTTTCAAGGTCCTGCAAAATGAGGTTTTGCTTATTGATATTGGTGCTTATCAGCTGTGTTTGTTTTTCAACCACCAGCACCGCAAAAAACTTCGATTTGATTGAATATGGCTGAAGTTGTATCCACACTTCTTTTTCAGGTGTTTTGATCACATACTCCACAACGCCATAGTAAGCAGAATTCACTACCTGGTGATTACTGCCTAACGTAACAACATCTTTTCCGCTGGCCGACTTCAACAAATTTTCAGGTAGCTCGCCGGTAAAAACTTTCTTCCCTCCTGCTGCAGCCACAATTTTATCAAAGTCCTGTATGATCTGTATATCCGAAGGCCGTTTCGCATCATCATTTATTAATGTAAGCTTCTCACTGCAAACCTTTCCATCTACAGCAAATACCTTTTTACCATCGAAAAAGAACACGCCGGTTTGTTCTATAATTAAAGAATCACTTTCATTAAGCGGCCTGAATCCCGGCCAGGTCTTAAAGTAAGGAAATGTGCCTAAGTCGGCATATGAAACCGGCAGCGGCTTTTCAGCAACCGGATTGGTAGTGTTTTTTGGTTGGGCCGAAACAAATAAAAAGGTGAGTAAAGAAATGAGGGTAATAAATGTGCATCTGATCATTTATGTACGTTTTGATTAATGGAAAAACAGGTTTGAGGTATTGGTCGTGAAATGAGTAAAAAAGTTACAGGATGTATTGTACGATGGCACAATTGTTTGATGGGAAATTATTCACATGGACTAACAAAGTCTATTTGAAATAAGCTGCACAGCGAATCGAACGCCGAAGTCCCGCCTTTGTCGGGATGCCGATAAAAAATAAATCGGCATACGACGCAACAAAAGATCAAAAGCAGAATAAAAGCCGGTTAAAAAATCAACTTTACGCAACACTGCCACTTGCCGAATCTGCCGGTTTTTGCGTTTCAGCAGCGGGTGCTGATTGTACAACCACCGGTACTGCCGTAGGAGGAGCTTCCTGATCCTCAACCCAATCTTCAGGTAAATAGCCCTTATATTTTTGCAATACGGGATCCAGTTTTTTCTTCACCCATTTTGAAATGATCTCAAAAACCAGAAAGCCTATGATAATGGAAATCATCCACTCCAAACCGCTGAAGGTTTGTTTGTCTACCACCGTTTTTTTGGCGGTAAGTCCCCACAGGTTTTTAATACTGCGCGTGGTGAAAAAATGCGAAACAAGGCGGGTAGAGGCCATGCCGATGGCAAAGCCCACAAAATTGCCGGTAAAATTGCTGTACATGTATTGCAGGAACTTTTGGCCGGGATTCATTTTCATAGTTGCTGATTTGGTATCACTAAAATAATATCTTATTGCCGAAAAAGCGACAATTGTGCAAAATGATAATATGAAGAAGGCACAAGTCCCAGGGTACAAGGCACAAGTCCTGAGATTCGGTCTGTTTGATTACAGGCAACCTGTTCAACGTTAAACGACTGTGCCTTGAGTTTTGTGCCTTGTGCCTTAATTATGCACCCAGGCAACTATTCGCAACGGGCCGCCGCTGCCGTTCTTTATTTTCATAGGCAGCGCCACTATATACGCCCCTGTAACAGGCAACTGGCTAAGATTGGCTACATTTTCAAACGCCGGAATATCTTTTGCCAGCAGTGTCTGATGCGTTTTGAAATCTTTCGATTGGCCATAATCAATGCTTGGCGTATCTAACCCAACCGCTTTTACTTTTCGTTGTGTGGTTAACCACTCCGCAGCAGCCGGATCGATTCCCGGAAAATGCAAATGAGGAATAGCACCTGCTCCTTTTTCATCGGTACCGAAATATTTTTTTGCATCCGGATAATACGCTCCATATCCGGTTCGAAATAATACAATGGCATGGTCGGGAATTTTGCCATGATCCTTTTCCCAGTTTTCAATATCCTGAACCGATATCAGGTAATCGGCATTCTTTAAAGCCTGTTCCGATACATCGATCACCACGGCCTCACCGGTTAAATGTTCAAGCGGCACCTGATCGGTAGTTTGATGGCCCTGCGCAAAATGCACCGGCGCATCGAGGTGAGTACCGCCATGTTCGGGAGCCGAAAATGCATTGGATGCATAATAAAAACCGCCCGGCGTAACGCCGTTCGCCTGTGTGTCGAGTTTAAACCCTGTGGGGTTATTGGGCCAGTATAATGTACTATCGCTGAAACTATAGGTGAGATCGATCCATTTGCCTGATGCAAAAAATTTTGCTGCAGTATCATCCTGCTTTGAAGGTTTGCAACCGGCAATTATCATCAGCGGCGAAATTAATAGAATGCATGTTCTCATGGCAATATATTAAGCAGGAAAAGATACAAAAAAGGGGCGGAAAGAAGGAAATCACAATAACGTCATTATTACGCATTTCAATAGCCTTGCTCCAATATTAATGTCACCTGTATAAAGCTTTTTCGGTACAATACAATAATGGCTAAGGTATAGCAACTTAAGGCTAACGTTAAGGATAACCCACAGATAACCCAGAGATAAGCCACATATAAGCCACATCTTTAAAGGTGTAACTTATATCTTGCTTTTATGTTTTTTATATGTAAATTATTCCTATATTTACTACGTCAGTTCCCTATCGTTGCCATTATTCCTACCCGTTATACCCCCTACAGGTGAATACTTCAAGGTTATAGCTCCCATTAGTCAGCACGCATGAATGCATTGTAAATGCATTTAATTTTCAAACCCGTAAAACAATTGATCATGGCTAAGCAACATGACTTCAATGGATTTGTTGGTCCCGTGGGCCCTGTTTCTGTATATAAAATGCGGGGGCACGATGGGCTGGTTATGCGGACAAAGGGTGGTGCGGACAAAAAGCAAATAAAAAATTCTCCCAAATTTGAGTTAACCCGAAAGAACAATGCGGAGTTCGGTGGCTGTTCAAAAGCCGGAAAATGGATACGGAAGAAGCTCCAGGCACTAAAGGTGGTAACTGATTATAATATTTCAGGTCCGTTAAACGCCCTGATGAAACATATCCTGCAACTGGATACCGGCAATGAATGGGGCCGGCGAAGCATTTTGTTGTCGCGCAACCCGCGGCTGCTGGAAGGGTTTAACTTTAACCGAAAAACTCCATTTGATACGATCATTCAAAACCCGGTTCGCTATACACTGTTGAAAGATGAAGTAAATGCATCCATTGATATCCCGGCTATAATACCGGGCCTTAATTTTAGTGTGCCAGGCAATTTTTCGCAATACCGGTTTATTGTAATACTGTGCAGTATTCCCGACTTTCATTGTGGCGACCCGGAGTACCTTCCATACAACCTTAACGATGTTGTAGAGGCATATGGGGATACTTTATCCTGCACTGATGCATACTCAGACTGGTATCCGGTAACGAACGGCTCTCCCACCATTAAATTCGAATTACAACTTGAAGAAAAGCCCCCGATTCTATCCTACAGCCTGATGCTGGCAATAGGTATTTCTTTTGGCGTAATGCGCGGCGAAAACATTGAACCTGTGAAATATGTTGGCGGCGCAAAGATTTTGGGAATGACGTAAATGCTGAACGCTGAATGCTGAACGCTGAACGCTTAATGCTTAACGCTAAATACTCCTGCGTTCTGAGTTCTGAGTTTTGCATTTTGCTTTCTACGTAAATGCTGAACGCTGAATGCTGAACGCTGAACGCTTAAAGCTTAACGCTAAATACTCCTGCGTTCTGAGTTTTGAGTTCTGAGTTTTGCGTTTTGCATTCTGCGTTCTGCGTTTTGCGTTCTGCGTTTTGCGTTCCTACTTCCCTTCCCCTGCCCCGGAACCCTGCAACCTGTGCCCCTGACCTTGTAACCTGTGCCTTCTTCCTTGTATCTTCCAAGGGTGCAGCAATACATGGATATATTGAATAATCGACCTCTTCCGGCTTCCGACTTCTGACTTCAGACTTCAGTATATTTGCGCCATGGATTATTTCAAAAGCCTGCAGGATCTGCTCAGGACCGAACGTGAAGAAGACCGGCAATTGTACCAGAAGCTGACCCAAACCACTTCTGTATCAGAGCGTAGGGCCAACGGACTCACCTGGTACCCCATCGCCATCCGCGATACCGAGCTGGGCCGCGGCGATTACCTGACCGTTGAAGTTGAACGCACCACCCACAACGATATCATACACCAGTTTCGCTTCGGCATGCCTGCCGTTTTGTTCTCAAACCATGATGCCGAAACCAATAAAATTGAAGGCACCATTTCGCATGTGAGCGGTAACAAATTGAAAATCACCCTGCGAACCGATGAGCTGCCCGACTGGGCGCGCGATGGCAAACTGGGTATCGATTTACTGTTTGATGAAAACAGCTACGACGAAATGCAACAGGCCCTGAAACTGGCTTCTTCATGGGCTGAAAAAAAAGAAGAAGGAAAATTGATAAGAATTTTAACCGGCGTACCAGAAGCCGTACCACGGTTTGATACTTCGACTACGCTCAGTACCCTGACCCCGCCCGATCCTTCGACTTCGCTCAGGACAGCGCGGCTCAATGCATCGCAACAGGCAGCCGTAAATAAAATATTAAGCGCCAATGACCTGGCCATTGTGCATGGCCCGCCGGGTACCGGCAAAACCACAACCCTCGTTCAGGCGATAAAAGCCATAATCAATCGCGACCGGCAACAAATTCTGGTGGTAGCGCCCAGCAACACGGCGGTTGACCTGCTGAGCGAAAAATTGTCCGATGAAGGATTGAATGTATTGCGCATAGGAAATCCCGCCCGTGTTTCGGAAAGATTATTATCGCTTACGCTCGATTTTAAAATGACGGAGCACAGCCATATGAAAGAGATCAGGCGGCTGAAGAAACAGGCGTCGGCTTTTATGGATATGGCGCATAAGTATAAACGCCATTTCGGCAAAGCCGAACGCGACCAGCGCAAGGCCCTGTTTGCCGAAGCGCGCAACATCATGAAAGAGGTTGATAATTCAGAACAATATATCTCAGGCGACCTGATCAGTAAAGCGCAGGTGATTACCGCTACGCTGGTTGGCGCCAACCATTACACCATCCGCAACCTGAAATTCAATACCGTTGTAATAGATGAAGCGGCGCAGGCACTGGAACCTGCCTGCTGGATACCTATTCTGAAAGCACAAAAAGTAATTCTGGCCGGCGACCATTGCCAGTTGCCGCCAACAGTTAAAAGTGCTGAAGCCGCCAAAAACGGGCTGGCCACTACCCTGCTTGAGAAATGCGTAGCGCTGCATCCTGAATCAGTTGTTTTGCTTGAAGAACAGTACCGCATGAACGAAATGATCATGGGCTATTCGTCGAGCACTTTTTATGGCGACAAATTAAAAGCGCATGCCTCTGTTGCCTCGCATGTGTTATTTTCAGAAGATAATCCGCTTGTATTTGTAGATACCGCCGGTTGTGGGTTTGATGAAAAAACCGAACGCACCAGCACCTATAATCCCGAAGAAGCCGCCTTTTTGTTCAAACATTTAACGCAGCTGGTGTCGGCGCTCGACGATCATTATCAGCCGAATAATTTTCCAAGCATTGCAATCATATCGCCCTACAAACAGCAGATAGATGTGCTGAAAGAACAATTCCTCAGCGCTCCTGCCCTGCAGCCCTATGAACATAAAATTGCCATCAATACCATCGACAGTTTTCAGGGGCAGGAACGCGATATTGTTTACATCAGCATGACAAGAAGCAACGCTGAAAACAAGATTGGCTTTTTGTCAGACATACGACGTATGAATGTGGCCATGACGCGTGCCCGCAAAAAGCTGGTAGTTATTGGTGACAGCGCCACCCTGTCGCAGTTGCCCTTTTACGAAAACTTTATCACCTGGGCGCAGGACAGAAATGCGTATGTGAGCGCATGGGAATTTGCTTAACTACAAACTTTCAAGATATCGTTTGGCCTGCATATTGTACAGGTAAGCGTATTGCTTTTCAAGGTGCATCAGCTCTTTATGCGATCCGTATTCAATGATGCGGCCCTTTTCGAGCAGGATTATTTTATCGGCATTTTTAACGGTGCTGAACCTATGGGTGATCAAAATAACCGTTTTACCCTGCATATTTTTTTCGAGGGTACTGAATATTTTTTCCTCTGTTACAGCATCGATAGAAGCCGTTGGTTCATCTAAAATAGTTACTGCGGCATTGCGGTAAAACATGCGTGCCACTGCAAGCCGCTGGTGCTGTCCTTTTGATAAATCAACACCTCCTGCAAACTCCTTCCATATCAACTGATCGTAGTCTTTGATAAATTCATCAGCTCCCGAAAACCGGGCTGCCTGCTGTAATCTTTCTTCTTTACTCATTCCATTTTGACCGGCATCTGATAATCTTCCCACACCTATCGATTCGCGGATGGTTAAATTATAAACAGGAAAATCCTGAAACAGGATGCCCAGCGCACTTTGCCAGTCTTCGAGATGAATATCTTTTAAATTCACTCCGTTAATTAAAATATTTCCTTCGGTAGGATCATAAATGCGGCAAAGCAGTTTGATGAGTGTTGTTTTGCCTGAACCATTTACGCCAACGATTGCCACTTTTTCGCCCGGTTTAATACTAAATGAAAGGTCCTTCAGTACAAAGGGATTTTCTGTTTCCTCACCGGGATAGCGAAATGAAACGTTTTGAAATTCAATGAACGGCGGCTCGGCAAAATCAATGCGCGCAGCATTTTCATTTGAAGTGATTTTCGGTTGCATTTCGAATAATTCGAACCAGCGTGCGGCATAACGCGAAGCTTCTTCGGCAACTGAAACAGATTCAATATAACCGTTTATGGTTTGATAGAACCGGGTGTATGTGGTGAAGGCCAGCAGCAATCCGCCTACCGCAATATGACCGGCAATAGCTTCCTTAGTCATGAGCGCAATGGCAGCAAACAAAAACAGCAAATACCACAGGCTCATAACACTGTATGAAATAGCTTTTTTTCTTTCAGCCTGAATGATCTTTTTATTGAAGGTCAGCTTTTTGTCTTTGATCTGATCTTTTAACCAGCTTTGCAGTTTTAATAAAATAACGTCTACTGCTTTTTGCAGATCTTCAAAATGCGACATGCGGTTGTTGATAACGCGATGATCATTGATAGACAAATACCGGATGCGAAAAACTTCCATGCTATACTTCTTATAAAAAAAGTATACGGGAGCGGCCGCCAGCACGGCAAACCCTACCAGCCATTTGTTGAGCGACCACAGAATACCAATGGATGTTATAATACCGGCAAAATTGGTAGCAGAGTTGAAAATAAAATCCTGCAAATTCAGTACACTTCCACTACCCCACTCCTGCGCACTGCGCAACAAATTCTGGTACGAGCTGCTTTCAATGGTGCCTATATCAAGCCGGCCCTGCCGTTCGATTTTATACAGATCCAGCTGAACGGCCTGTTGCATTCGGAATATCATGCGGTAATGCGATACGATATTGCCAACAAAAAGCGGTATCAGAAATGCTAATCCTAATATAACTGAAGACCATATGAGGCTATTGGTATTGCTTGTACCCTGTTTGATCTTTATAATTTCATCAACAATAGAAGCAAAGCTGGTGAACTGAAGATACACTACCGATCCCTGAAAAACATTAAATACTATCAGCAGCAATAACAACCGGCGATTGGTTTGCCAGGCAAATGCAATTGATTTGACGGCAATGGTAAACATATTCCTGTAATTTTTCATGCTTTGTATTTTCCCCAACTAAAATTACCTAATAATTCAGCACGACACGATTAAATCACGGTGGGCTTGTTGCAGAATGCTTTAACTTCAAAAAGCAAATTTGTCATTCATGCCATTAACACATTCATCGATATTACAAAATGCCAACCCGCAACAGCTTGAACAGGCAGCGGCACACAATCATCGTGAATTATTTTGTTCGAATGCAATGGCCCAGGGCGGAAACATTCAAACGAAGGATGGTTTACAATGGACTTTTGCACCTTCAACCGGTGAAGCAATGATCGGTTTTCCCTGCATGACTGAAGAACAGGCCGGTGCGCTGTTAGATGAAATGATGAACTGGTATCGCCTGCATGCTGCCAAAAATATTGGCTGCTGGTCGCTTCAGCCGCCGCAACCGGCCGGTTTAGAGGTACGATTACTGGCGCGGGGCTTTCAGCCAGGCTGGCAGCCCTGCTGGATGGCCCTCGATCTTGAAACAATACAAACAGGTTATGCGGTACCGGCAAACCTGCAGGTATATGCTGATAATAACACCTCTACACATCAAATAAATGACCTTCCCTATGCCGGCGACAATGGCGCTATATCAACTGCCTTCATGCAGCAACATCCCGAAAAAGTGCAACGTTTTATTGCAGTACTCGATGGCAACATAGTAGCACAAAGTGCCGTGCATTTTACCACCGGCGCCTATGGCGCTGCGGGTATTTATAATGTAGGCGTTATTCCACAGGTTCGTGAACAGGGCATCGGCAAAGCGGTAGTTACAGCTGCCTGTCAGTACGCCAAAGAACAGGGCTACCGGTATGCAGTTTTAAATGCAACCGGTAAAAACATGTATGAGCAAATCGGATTTCAGTTTATCGGGTATGGACTTACATGTTGGCTTATGAATGACCGTTATATCACCCATCCGCCTTCGGCCGAACTGATTCAGCTGGCAGAAGCAACAGGATCAGGCCATATTCATATACTGAATGATCTTAATAAATTATTCACGCCGCACGATGTAAACACACCCCTCAACAACGGTATGACGCTGATACAGCTGGCTGTTCATTGCAACCAACCGGTTTCGGCAAAATGGCTGATTGAAAAGGGCGCCACCTGCACGGTGCTGGATGCCTGGGACCTGGGTTGGAAAGATAAGGCTGCTGCAATACTATCAGAACAACCGAACGAAGTGAACCACCGGTATGGCAGCCATCAGCTAACGCTGTTGCATAAGGCTGCAGAAAGGAACGATGCAGCCCTTGCCAGGTTAGCCATGCAGGCCAATCCCGACCTCACCATAAAAGACGCCATATATAAAGGTACCGCGTTAGACTGGGCCAACCACCTGAACAGGCCAACCATAAGAGCTATTATAGAAAAAGCGCTTTAACAAATTTTATTTGGAACATTCATTCCAAACACCCTACCTTTATACCGGAATGATCGTTCCGATATAAATTTTACTTAAACTAACACAATCATGAATCGTTTACAAAATAAGACTGCCCTTATTACGGGCGGCAACAGTGGTATTGGCTTTGCTACAGCAAAAGAATTTCTTGAACAGGGTGCAACGGTGATCATTACCGGCCGCAACCAGGCCGCGCTTGATCAGGCGAAAAAGAATCTCGGAGGCAACGTTCATGCGATTCTTTCCAACACATCCAGCATGAGCGATGTTCGTAACCTGGCACAACAGGTGCAATTGATCACGCCCCGCCTTGATATTGTATTCATCAACGCCGGCATTGGCAAATTTGCTCCTATTGAAGCAGTTACCGAAGATCATTTTGATGATCAATTTAATATTAATATAAAGGGCGCCTACTTCACTATTAAGGAGTTGCTACCTGTTGTTAATGATGGCGGATCTATCATTCTCAATACGTCTACCGCCGCGCATATGGGTATGGCTCATACTTCTGTTTATTCTGCCACCAAAGCAGCACTGAGCAGTTTAGCCCGTACATTATCGGCAGAATTATTGCCCCGCAAAATTCGGGTGAATGCCATAAGCCCCGGCCCAGTTAAAACCCCCATACTCGGAAAAATGGGTATACCAGCTGAACAAGTAGATGTAATGGCGGCCGCCATCCAAAGCAAAGTTCCGCTGGGCCGCTTTGGTGAACCCGAAGAAATTGCAAAGATTGCCACCTTCTTCGCATCGGATGACTCAACTTTTGTTTTGGGCTCAGATCTGATAGCCGGCGGCGGCATGGTTACATTGTAAAATTTAAGGTAATTTTGGAACAAAGATTCCAAAAATCCACAATGCCAAAGACAAAACAATTCGACGAAGCAGAAGTACTGAAAAAAGCAAAAGAAGTTTTTTGTGAAAAAGGATATAACGGTACTTCTATGGACGACCTGGTACAGGCAACCGGTTTAAGCCGTTCGAGCATTTATGATACGTTCGGCGATAAACATGGTTTGTTCCTTAAAACGCTTAATCAATACCGCTGTAACGAGCAGGGCGAATTGAATCAGTTGCTTTCAAAAACCGATGACCCTAAAAAGAAGATCCGGATCATTTTTGATTATACGGTAAAGACTATTCTGGCCGATAAAGAAAGAAGAGGGTGTTTGCTCATAAATGTAAGCATGGAGCTTAACACGGTTGATAAAGAGGTGGCTGATATTGCCTGTGAAAATATGGAAGAAATGGAACAATTGTTCTATTCATGGGTAAAGGAAGGGCAGGCAAAAGGCGAAATTACCAAAAAGTTTACACCAAAAGCACTGGCCAGGCATCTGTTCAATACTATGACGGGGCTGCGCATGACCGGCAGAAATCGCCCCGACGCCGATGCGCTTCGTGAAATTGTTAAAATTACGTTGTCGATATTAGACGATTAACGCTAAATGCAGAACGCTGAACGCTCAGGCGTTCTGCGTTCAGCATTATGGGTTACGCGTTCGTGCGGCTTTCTTCGCAGCCTGTGAACGTTTACGCGGCCCCTTTGTAGCAGCAGCTTTACGTGCGGCCGCAGAACGAACAGATGCGCCTCTTTTTCGGGCGGCTGTGCGGGCCTGTTTTGAAAGGGCGCTATGCGAAACAGTGTTTGTCGGTTCCTGCTTTAACGCACGTACTCTTGCCCGTGACCTTTTGCGTGAAACCGGTTTATGTTCATGGCCTCTTTCCAAAGCGCTTTCGGCGCTTTTACGCGATTTTTCAGATACAGTACCTTTTTTGGGTGGTTTCAGGTTTACACCTGCTCGTCTGGCCTCATTTAACCCAATGGCAATGGCCTGTTTGGCCGACCGTGCGCCATGTTCACCCTTACGGATCTTTTCTATTTCATCATGCACAAACTCACCAGCCTGTGTAGAAGGCGATTTTCCCTGACGCGCATCGCGTTGGGCCCGCCTGATGGTTTTCTTTTCCGGCATAACAAGTTTTTTATAACAACGATACAATTGATGTGCCAGCTGGCCAACAAGCAATGGGCAATTGGCAATAGGCAATTGGCAATTAACAATTGGCAAACTTAAATGACAGGCGTGTTGCTTATTGCGTATTGTCTATTGTCTATTGTCTATTGCTTATTGCCTATTGCTTATTGTTACTTCTTTTCTCTTCCTGCTCCCGGCTCTTTTTTTCTTCGGCTTTGGTGTTGCGGGGCGATTTGAATATTATTTTTCCAATGGGCGGCATGGTATCGCCCAGTAAAAGCCCCCATGGTTTTAGTGGCGTAACCCTGTCGAATATCACTTTTAGAATTGCAGTAAGCGGTATCGATAAAAACATTCCCGCTATACCCCATATTGCGCCGCCGATAAAAACAACGATTATTGAAATAAGCGCATTGATGCGCACTTTCGACGCAACTATTTTAGGCACGATGTAATGGTTGTCGATAAACTGAACGGTCATATACAAAATCAACACCCATAAAATATAAACAGGCGGTTTGGTAGTAAGCGTTATTATTAACGGTAAAACAATGGCTACTATTCCACCTATATAGGGAATAATATTTAATATGGCGCCTATTATTCCCAATAAAATGGCATAATCAATACCCAGCAGCAGTAAACCGGCGCCATTTAAAGTTGCCACAATAGCCGCTTCGAGCAACAATCCTACCAGATAACTTTGAATAAGCGTTTTGGTTTCATATAACACTTCACCCACTGCTTCATGGCTTTCTTTTTTGAATAGCCGCGCAAAAAACTCAAGCAACAGCGATTTATAAAACAGGAACATAAAAACATACACCGGAATCAAAAACACCAGCTTTAGTATGTTAGTCATGGTAATAAGGGTTTCACCTAATATGGCTGCAGAAGCATTCAACTGTCCGGTTTCGGTGCTTACGACCCAGGCATCTACCTTAGCCTTGTTAATGTTAAACGTTTTGGCGATCCAGCGGCTTATATGCTCTAAAAACATGTTCAGTTTATGTTGTAAAACCGGCAGGGTATCGCCAAACTGCAGTGATTGGTTAATGACGAAATAAATGAGTCCCCCCGCCACCACTAACATCAATAATACAGCTATGAATATGGAAAGCACCCGGTTAATATTATGCTTACACAACCAGTTCACCAGCGGATTTAACAAAATAGCGAGAATGGCTGCATAAATAACAGGCAAAATAATGGAGCTTCCGATATAGAGAATATAGAACAATATAAATAAGCCCAGTATGCTCTGCGCTGCTACAATTACAAAAGGTGTTTTATTGTTGGTGTTCATATGAAAGGGCGACTATACCCTCCCTGTTTAATACAATTAATAAGCCACGGTATCCGATCTGTACCTGTAAACCACTGTACAGGTATGATTTTTATAGTCAAAACGCTGAACGCACAACGCGAAACGCGGAACGCAAAATGCAAAACGCAGAACGCAAAACGCGAAACGCGATACGCCTAAACAGGGGAAATTTAGCGTTAAGCATTAAGCGTTCAGCGTTTAGCGCAAAAGTGTGATAAACGCGAAACGCAAAACGCAAAACGCCTAAACAGGGAGATTTTGCATTTAGCGTTAAGCCTTAAGCGTTCAGCGTTCAGCGTTTTCAGCGTAGATTTGCACGAATGATACAGGATAAACTTTTACTGATTTTATCGCTGCTGTTTGTTATCAGTATATTAACGATGATAAGCAGTAAACTGAAAATAGCCTATCCTATTTTTCTGGTAATCGGCGGACTGCTCATCAGCCTTATCCCCGGCATTCCCCAAATTTCATTGCAACCCGATCTGGTATTTCTCATATTTCTACCCCCGCTGTTATATGCTGCTGCCTGGAATACTTCATGGAACGATTTCTGGAAGTTTAAAAGGCCTATCAGCCTGCTGGGATTCGGTTTGGTTATTTTCACTTCCGCAGCAGTGGCCTTTACCGCAACCTGGCTGATACCCGGTTTTCCGCTTGCTGCAGGTTTTCTGCTGGGAGGCATTATTTCGCCGCCCGATGCAGTGGCAGCAACCACCGTGTTACAAGGCTTAAAAGTTCCGAAACGGGTGGTTACCATTCTCGAAGGAGAAAGTTTGGTGAACGATGCAGCGAGCCTTATCGTTTTCAGGTTTGCACTGGCAGCTGTACTTACGGGTGAGTTCAGTTTTATGTCGGCTGCAAAAAGTTTTTTTGTGGTGGCCGGCATGGGTATTTTAATTGGTTTGGCCATTGCCCATGTGGTATATGCCATACACCGTTTTTTTCCCACCACCCCTTCTATCGACGCCGCGTTTACATTAATATCGCCTTATGTTATGTACATCACCGCCGAGCATTTTCATGTATCGGGAGTGCTGGCAGTAGTAAGCGGTGGTTTGTTCCTCACGTTCCGCTCACCTGATATTTTCAGCTACGAAACCCGTTTACAGGTAGTAGCAGTATGGGATACCCTGATCTTTTTACTAAACGGATTTGTATTTATTCTGATAGGCCTGCAATTGCCGGCTATTATAAACGGCATGGAAAACTTTTCGGTAAGCGAAGGCATTTTATACGGCGTTATCATCAGTATAGTGACCATAGTGATCCGCATCATTTGGGTTTTTCCGGGCGCCTATATTCCCAGAAAATTGTTTAAAAGCATACGCACCACCGAACCCAACCCGGGATGGAGGAATGTACTGCTGATCGGCTGGAGCGGCATGCGCGGTGTGGTATCGCTGGCTTCGGCGCTGGCCGTACCGCTTACCTTATTGAACGGATCAGCATTTCCGCACCGGAATATTATTTTATTTATCACGTTTGTAGTGATACTGGTAACGCTGGTGTTGCAGGGCCTGAGTTTGAAGAGTTTTATACGGTTGCTGAAGATCAGTACCAATGAAAAAGATTCAGAAGAACAACAGGCGCTCGCTTTGCGTTTGAAGCTGGCCGAAAAGGTATTGGCGCATATCGACAACAATTACCAGCAGGAACTGGAAAACAATGAAACCTACAAACGGGTAAGAGACCGCTACAAAAGAATGATTGCCATTACGCAAAAAAAGCTGGAGGCCGAAGAAGCCATCGACGACGAAAATTCATTTTTACCGCATTACCGCAAAATGTTGCTTGAAATAATAGAAGTGCGCCGTCGCGAGCTCAACCACCTGCGTCGCACCAAAGCCTTTAGCGAAGAACTGATCCGCGACCGTGAATGGGAGCTGGATCTGGAAGAGGCGCGGTTGAGAAGTTAAGAAACAAGGCTCAAGGCTCAAGGTACAAGTCGTTCAACATTGAACAGGCTGTATCTGATTATACAGATCGAATTTCAAGACTTGTGCCTTGTGCTATATTACTTATCAAAAATCACTTTTACGCAACAGCCCTTACCGGGAGCGGTTTGAATGTCAACCTTGCCGTTGAACACATCGGCACGATTGATAATATTGCTTAAGCCGATGCCTCTTCTTTTTACAGCAGGATCAAAACCTTTGCCGTTATCGGTGATGGTAAGCACCAGCTTTCTGCTTTCTTCTTCTAAAGTGATATCAACAATCGATGCATTGGCATACTTCAATATATTATTAACCTGCTCCTGTACAATACGGTATATGGTAAGCCGTAAACCATTATCCAGCGTCGATTCGTCGATACCACCATGATTGAAGCGTGCATCAATTTTTTGCATCATCTTTATATCGTACATAAGATCATCGATGGTTTCAATAATGCCCAGGTCGGCCGCACTGGGCGATACCAGCGATTTAGATAACTTTCTGATCTCTTCTATGGCCATGTGAATATGGTCCACTGCCTTATTTACAAATACTTCCTTTTCGCTGCCTTCAATAAACGGCGACGACAGAAAAAGTTTAGCAGATGCGAGTATCTGGTTTACATTGTCGTGCAGCTCCTTGCCTATTTCAGATCTTTCTTTTTCCTGGGTATTGATGGTAGCCCGTGCAATCTGGCGCTGGCGATTCACTTTTTCTTCCATCAACTGTCTTTCGAGCCTTATTCTTTCTGTAATATTTCTGCAAAAAACACTCACGCCAAACTGATTTTTTTTCTTATCAAATACCGGGTTCATTGAAATATCAAAATATATGGCCTCATTATATTCCCCGTTATTAATGGTAAAATGGTCTTCAAAGGTCACTCTTTGGCCCTGTAAGGCCCGGTTATACCAGGGCAACCGTTTTTCATTATACTGCATCCATATATTCATAATGTTCAAACCCCGGTCGATTTTCAGCCCCACCCGGGCGGCCATTTTTTTTGCAGCCGAATTAAAGGTGAGCAGGTTGCCATGCATATCGGTCGAGAACAGAATGTCGGGTATATTTTCAATAGCGGCGATCATATCGGCTTCCTGTTGCCGCAACTGATCTTCAGCCAGCTTTTGACTGGTAATATCATGCGCCACCCCGATGTATTTTTCAGGCTCACCGAAGCGGTCCCTGATCAGTTGTCCCTGCGAACGAATAATACGCATGGCGCCACCCGGCTGAATGATCCTTCGTTCAAATTCAAAATCGCCTTTTCCATCAAAGCTGCGCTTCAGGGCCACTGCCACGTGTTCGTGATCATCGGGATGCGTGATGGATAATTGCCGTTCTAGCGTAGGCTCTACCTCACCCGGTTGCCAGCCGTAAATACGGTATAATTCATCAGACCATATACTTTTACCAGTTTTCAAATCGGTTTCCCAGCTCCCGAGCATGGCCAGCCGCTCGGCCTGTTGCAACAACCGCTGATTGCGAATGATAGTTTCTTCATTTTTCTTACGTTCGGTACTGTCGATGCCAATGGCAAAATAGCCGGTGAGCTTTCCGTTTTTATCAAACTGCGGTTGTGCCTGCATGGTAACCCAGATTTTTTTACCTGATTTACTGTACAGAAAAAATTCGCTTTCGAAGGTGCGTCCTACTCTTTTACTTTCCAGTAAACGTTGTATGGCGGAAGGATCAGTTTCCTTGCCATACAAAAAATCTTCGGGCCTTTTGCCCACCGCTTCTTTAAAGCTATATTCCGTAATACGGGTAAATGCTGCATTTACCCATTGTATTCTTCTGTCAAGATCGGTTATTACAATAGGGCTAAGCGTTTCACGTGCTATATGCGATAGCTTTCTCACTTCTTCTTCAGCCTTCTTTTTTTCTGAAATATCAAACAGAATGGTGCTCATTCTGTCTTCACCGTTCAGATCTTTGAAATAAACCGATGAAAATTCGCAGGGAAAATGCGTACCATCTTTTTTGATACCAATAAGCTCGCCCTGTGTAAATCCTTTTGTTTTGCGTTCATTCAACAATGCCATTAATTCTTCGGTCTGATATAAAACTCCCTGCCGGCCCAGCTTTATAAACTCCTCTTCGGTATAGCCAAACAGTTCGCAGGCTTTTGTATTGACTTCCAGTATGGCCCCATCGGGCTTGCCTAAAAAAAAGGCGTATAAACTGCTGTTGGCAATGGCCCTGTACTTGGCCTGTCCCAGGTAAATCTGTTCTTCCGATTCCTTATGCAACGTAATATCCTGGAAGGTTCCAAACAGTTTAATGGTTTTATTTAATTTTCGTTCGGTTCTGCCAATTGCTCTTATCCATTTGGTTCTGTTATTGGCCGTTGTAAAGCATTTAAATTCCAGATTGAATGGCTGGCCATCTTCGATCGACTGCTGCATTGCCAGCCTGAACTGTTTAAAGGAATCATTGCCAAAAAACGAAAGCATATCATTCCATGTGATCACTTTATCGTTCGGAATATCGAATAACTTATACAATCCTTCCGTACACGAAAGCTGGTTGGTTTGCATATCAAGCTGCCAGCCGCCGATGCCGGTTGCCAGCTCGGTTTCTTCGAGCAGGTTCTTATACTTTTTGGTTTCCGATATATCTATTACTGATATAAGCAGGCAGCGGGTGCCATTGGAGCGGTTTACAACATATGTGTAAGCATATACCGGGAATACATGACCGTCTTTTCGCTGCGCCACATATTCGCCGGCAAATTGAAACTGGTCAACGCTGTGGATGATTTGATAAAATATCTGCAGAAAAGATTTTTTTTGTTCATGCGGCACAATGGTTAAAAAATGATGCCCGATCAATTCTTCCCGGGTATATCCCATCATCTGGCAATAGGCTTCATTTACTTCGGAATAACGCGCATTTTCGTCAATAACAGCCAGACTAAAATTTACCGCATGAAAAACCGAAGACAACAACGGTTCTGTTGTATCGTATATTAAAAGGTCTGTTACGGGGTGTGTGCTCATTACTAAATTTTTACTAATGCTTATTCACAGGCTTAGCAGGGTATTGGGTCAATTAAATTCATAGCATTCAGTAATAATAACCGGGAAAACGGCATGGGAATATCGGAAAGGACGAGGTACACGGAAGGTATATGCTCATTGGGCATGAATTGCCTTTTCCTGTAACAGGTGAAGTATTGATTAGTGAATAGGGCCGACAATCAAGTTACGATTTTTTTTAATACCCGGAAAGCCGGAAAGAATAAGTTTTTCTGCTATCCGGAAGGGCTCCCGCTCCCTGCAGGCTGGCGCTCTGTAAAACACAAAAGGTTGACTTTCACGGCAGAAAAGATTATTAAAACAAAACGGACAAGCCACCTGTAATGACCTGTCCGCTTTTGTTTAAACCCATATGGAGTTAAACTTATGAATCTATTTATTTACCAATTTCAGCCGCTTTTATTTTTCCGAAATCATCGGCCAGCTGGTTTAACTGTTGTGTTGAAATGGTCCTTCGCCCCTGATCAATCACCACTCTGTAAGCAAAACGTACCGTTTCGCCTTTTTTCAATTGCAGATTTTTTGCCGATTTACCATTGGTGAATATTTTTTCACCCAGCGGGTTGGCTGCAAATAATCCGTATCCCCGCGCATGCCAGAAAGTGGGATAATTGATATTCTCAGGATGATCGATGATGCTGATGCTGATAGAATCGTTTTTGATCTTACCAAACATTTTGCACCATACCGCCCGGGTGCTCCAGGCGCTGTCGCCTTCCTTGCCTGCACTGGTGATGTAATTGCCGTTTTCAACAATATTGGGATTGGCCTTTACAACTGTTACAATGCCTTTGTCGTCGGTAAACAGCTGATCTTTTTTGTTGGGTATTTGCAGCTCGCGCGCTACACGAATGCCCAGCAATCCGTCTTTGGCATCGGTAAACGTTACATCGGTTTTGGCTTTCAGCAGCGTTACCCGGTCGATGATGCGTTGATTTTCGGTACCGCTGAATTCAAAGGTGGTGGTTTCTTCAAGCAATACATCGTTTTGCTGATTCGTCCAGTTGGCATGATACGACAATATGCCTTTTTCGCCATCTTTTGTTTTCAGAATGCGATCGGTTTTGATCCATCCGTACTGGCTCTTTTTTGCGGCAGGGATGGCAAAGGAATTATTCCAGAAATCTAACCCGTTTACATTTTCAAAATTGAACCATAACCCAAGGTGGTGCGGGTGATCGGTTGGTTCACCGGGCAAGGGATTGATGGGGTAACCTCTGGTAACCATGGTACCATTGGCTGCATAAATAGGATACAACACCGGTTTTGCCAGTGTATCGGGAAATATAAAACGCGTAAACAGTTTTGAACCGATTGTTACATCGATGGTGGTTTGATCTTTTTGTTTTTCAAACTTTACCATTTCTTTTTGCTGCGCCACCGATGCTGTTGAACAAGCCAGACCGATGGTGCAAATACTGAAGAATTTGTGATGAAGTTTCATAGATGCTTATTAAAAGTTACCGGTTACCTGTTTCCGGGACCCGGGAACCGGTAACCGGTACCTGGTAACTAATATTTAAATGCCTTTCCTCCTGCCATCACTTCCTGCGTTTTTTCATCAAAGGTGGCTTTCATACCGGTGCGAACGGCAGCATTGGTCATGATGGTGGCAATGGAGTGACTGTAGCCTGCTTCAACCGGCGCATTGGGTTGTTTGCGGCTGCGGATACATTCCATCCAGTTGCGTACATGGTTGCTGGTTAGTTTATCGCCGCCTGTATTGGCAGAAGCTATTACCGGCTCAGCCTGTGATAAGCTTTGCTCGGGCAACAGGTTTTCCTTCATGCCCATTTCATCGGCAAAATGTTTGGTCAATCCGCCTTTAGGCGATACCGTATTGGTAATAAGATTTAATTCACCGCCATTGGAGAAATAAACTTCCGACGGGCGTTCATCGCCATTGTGCATGCGCGAAGCAAACACAACCTGAAAACCTGTTGAAAGGTCATCAACCGGACCGTAATCAAAAACGGCGGTAATGGTATCCCAGTTCTTTCTTCCATCCTTCCACATGTAAATACCACCATTGGCTACCACGCTGCGCGGATGTTGAATACCGCTGAACCAATGCACCGTATCGATCTGATGGCTCATCCATTGGCCCGGCAAACCCGATGAATAAGGCCAGAACAGGCGATACTCGAGGTATTTACGCGGATCGAATGGTTCGTACGGGCGGTTCATGATATAGCGCTTCCAGTCGGTATCTTCTTCTTTTATCTGCTGCAGTAAAGCAGGCCGGCGCCAACGACCGGGCTGGTTTACGTTCCAGGTTAATTCAACCATTGTAATGGGACCGAACTTACCTGATTTTATAAAATCATTGGCGGCATGATAGTTTGAACCGCTTCTGCGCTGCGAACCGATCTGTACTATGCGGTCGGTAGCCTTTATGGCTTTTAAGGCAGCGCGGTTATCTTCCATGGTTTCGGCAAATGGTTTTTCAACATAAGCATCGCAACCGGCCTTTACGGCTTCGATGGCATGCAGTGCATGTTGAAAATCGGCCGTGCTGATGAATACTGCATCTACCAGTTTCTGGCTATACAGCTCCTCGTTATTACGACAGGCAACAATATCGTGGCCCATTTTTTCTTTCCATTGGGCAGCGCCTTCTTCCCTTCTTTTTTTCCAGATATCCGATACGGCCACCACATCGAAATTCAATTCTTTGTAATGATTCATAAAACAAGGCATGTGCGAGCTGCGGTGGCGGTCCGAAAAACCAACTACCCCAACCCGTACCCTGTCGTTAGCCCCTATTATTCTTCTGTAACTTTGTGCAGTGAAAGAGAATCCCGCTTTTGCAGCTAAAATACCAGCTCCGGCCATTGTTGTTTGCTGAATAAACCGGCGTCGAGAATTTTTCATAACGGCAATATTAAGGTTGATTGTTTGAAAGGCCTTAAAATTAAGGAGAACATAATCAATTTCAACATTAAAATAAAGGTGGCATATATTAATTAATTTTTGGGTAGAATTAGTGAATGGTCAATGGTGAATGGTCAATAGGGGCAGTAACCGAATTTTGAAGTAATAGTTTTTGGTACCAGGCTATTGAATTACAATTTGGCATCCGTTGCGTCGCACTCTTTAGCGTTCAAAACGCTGCTGAGCCAGACGTTGCAGGCACAACCGCTGCCTCATCCGCAACAGGTTGTATATAATCGGCATTTCCGAAGCACGGCAATATTGACCATTGACCATTCACCATTGGCCACTACTGCCATTGCAAGGCAAAATATTCCAGTTGTCCTTTACCTGCGTTTCTGATATTATGCCGGATGCCGGATGCGAAGAATATGAGATCACCGGCGGTTGCTTTGTACAAGGCTTCGCCGATCTGCACCTGGGCATTGCCTTTTCTGATTAATAATATTTCTTCCTGCGGATGTTTGTGCGGGTTATGACTTATCTGTTCTTCGTTAAGTGTTGTAACATGCAATTCCATTTTCTGAAACAGGGCGGTGAACCGGTCGAACACTTCTCTTCTTTCGCCTTTTTCATTTTCTTCAAGCGGCCACATATCCCAGTCGCCTATAAAAGAGCCGCCTGACTGATTGCCACGATCGGCATTAGCCGACGACCTTGTTTTAAATCGCAACGCATAATAAGTAGTAAGCACTTTACCGGTATTTTCGAAATAGCGTTGTTCGCCCGGAAGTACCAGGGCTACGCCCCCGGGGCCAATTATTTTAGTATTGCCTTTAATTGTAACTTTTAAATTTCCTTCTTTTACAATGATCAGTTCTTCAGCATCGACCCATGAAAAGGGCGGGTATGGCGATTTGCCGGGATCAAGTTCGGTAGCATGAATTTCCAGTTCATCGAGATTGGTGGTTGGCCCAAGCACAAACTGTACGCGGTAGCTGCTGGAGTCTTTATCCACCATCAGATTGTTCCATTCAAACACTTTCGAGCGCACTGTATCTCGTTGGGCATTAGCACAAAAGCATGTAAAAATGGCAATCGTAAATAAGATTCGTCTCATGGCGTAAATATACTATAAAGAGTTTCAGGTGTCAAGTATAGATGACAAGTATCAGCGATAAGTTGCATTGTGAAAACACAAGGTATAAGGTTCAGGGCACAAGGTATGAATTATAAGGGGTTAAGAGTAAACTATGAAATGTAGCTTTATGATTGTGGTCAATATTGTTAACCCGGCTGTTGTCGTATTTTTCGCAGCAATTATCCGGGTAAACACCAGCATTTTTGACGAAATATCCCTCTTTCATGCGGGTTTCAGCCGGTGACCGGGTCGTGTACCCGGCGCTGAAGCGGCCTGCAGCCGCATTTTCCCTATACCTGATTCGCTTCTTACACCCAAAAATGTGGTACAAAAAAAACTGACAGGCCAAAGCCGTTTGGCTTCAACCCGTCAGAAAAAAGGAAAGGCAAATTTTTATTTCTTCAATATCGTTTTCATTGTACTCTTTCCATTATACGCCAGCTTTACGAGGTAGGTACCCGAAGACAGCTGATGCGCATCAAAATCGCGACGATGATAACCTGATGGCAGATCGTTCGAATTAAGATGTTATTCCTGTACCGTTACTTTTATACTTTTCGTTTCACTACCAATGGTAATTCTTGCCACATACACTCCGGCCGGTTTATTCGAAGTGTTCCAGTACGCCCTTTGTTCGCCGGTTTGTTGATGGGCATTGATGATCTCCTCTGCCTGTCCGTTGATGTTGTACAGTACAATGCGTACCAGTTCAGGTTTTGATAATGAATACCTGATAGTGGCCTGTTTGCCGGCTACGGGATTGGGAAATATCCTGATGTTGTAATTGCCGGAAGCTTCTGTAGTTTCAGCAACAGCTTCACGTGCCTCTGTAGCGGCAGTAGACGAAGGCGCAGTGCCATCTCTGAACGAACGCACGTTGCGCCATTTAACAACGGCTTCACCGGTAGTGAGGGTGCCGTAATTACCGTATTTGTGATAATTGGTTACCGATTCATTGTCGGCTATCTCGGCTTTTTTAACACCATTGATGTAAATAATGATCTTGTTGCCTACATTTTCCTGCAAATGAATAACGTTTACGCGCACTTCTTTTCCGTATACATTGGTAGCCAGGGTTTGACCTCCTCCGCGTATCGATCCGCCGCTGGCTGCATAACCACGTATCATCAGTTGTGTGGCGCCTGAGGTGCTGCCGAAAATCTGCATCAGGCTTTCGTCGTTCAGCGGCGCATAAAAAGTAACATAGCCTTCAAACTGGCGGCTGCCTGTTGAATATTCGTTCTGCAACCTGATCTCAGAACGGTTGGTGCGGTTATCGAGCAGGCGAAAGGTTTCCGATTCATTGCTGCCGTTGTAGCTGTAATCGGCGCAAATGGGATCGCAAACCGATTTATAGGAGGTCCAGCTGAATATTTGCAAACCATCTTCATTATCGAGATGGATCTTTTTTGTGGGAGAATATTGTACCCAGCCGCTGCCAAGCTGTGCGTGGGTAATGGAGCTGAAAGCTGATAATACAATAAGTGTGAATAGCACAGAAAATTCCCTGTGCCATTGGCTGGTAAATTTGGATTTCATAAAAGTGTTTTTAAGGTTAGCGTTATGTTTGTTTGTAGTTTGAGGTTCGTAGTTTGTAGTTGCTGCCAACAAATGTTTCGGGTTTGTGGTTGCTGCCGCGATTTAGACATTCTCAGTAAATCAAGCACCTAAACAGTTTTACAGATCCACTACTACTGAGTATGATTCACCGAAAGAACCACAAACTACAAACCTCAAACTATAAACTGTTCTCGCCTTTATTCTTTCAATAAAGTTTTCATTATATTCTTTCCATTTTGAACAAGCTTCAACAAATAAGCACCGGCCGGCAATCGTTGCGAATCAAAATCTGTTCGATGATAGCCTGCGGGTAAATTTTTATTTACCAGCACAGCTACCTGTTTGCCGGTCATATCGTATACGCTCAGGTACGCATGCCCCTGTTTTTCGATAAAGAAGGTGATGGTACTGGTTGTATGAAACGGATTGGGAAAACCGGTCAGCGCTTCTTTGGGAGCCAGGCTTTCTTCCATCATACGGGCTGCGATACTTGCACTGGTTTGTATTTTAACTTCGGTATAACTATTCCAGGCATTTACGCTGTTGCCATGGCCTGTAATGCGCACATATTTTGCCGTGCGGCCCGTAAACGTAAACGTTTCAAGGTTAAGCGAAGTGCCGCTGCTTACCAAACCACTGGCGGCTGTGGTAAAGTTTACACCGTCGGTGCTGGTCAGTACATCGAAAGTTGAAGTGCGTGTATTGCCATTGTAAAAAGCGATCTGCACACCGGTAACCGTTGAAGCGCTGCTCAAACAGAACTGTATCCATTGCCCGTCGCCGCTGGCCGACCAGCGTGTATTGAGATCATTATCCAGTACATTGGCAGGCACATTGCCGTCATCGCCGCTGGCGATTACAGGCTGACAGGCTGATGGATCGCTTCCATTATATCCTACCATTGAAACTGACAATATTTGCGCAATCACAGGCGCGGTAGAAACTTCATCGGCGCCCACATCAAGGGGCGATGTGCGTGATTGTCCGTCCATATCGGTGGTAACAGCCGAATAAGTGCCGGTAGCGGTATTGATTGCCGGACTGCCCGATTGCAAATGAAAAGTGCCGGTGGCATCGCGTGCCAGCAAAGGATTTACATTGCGATAGCCCGATGACGGCATAGAACCGGCGCCACTGGTATTATAAATGATGTTTCCCGACCATACGCCACCGGTATATGGCCCGGCAATAGAAGCGGCCGCTCCCCCGCCCTGTACAATGTTGTTGGCCACTGTAATATCGGTGGCGCCCAATCCGTCGGTGCGGCTGGCCTGGGTAATGTTCGATGTATTATTCACCAATGTATTAAATGCAACAAGCACTCTGTCGGGACGATCGTGTACCGTTAGAGCATCGCCATCGGCCACTTCGCCATCGCCATTACCGATATTGATGGCAGGATCACAATTTTCGAAGTGATTACTGAATATCACGTGGTCATCGCCAAATATGCGGATGCCGGGTGTATTGATGAAATAGTTTCCATATACCACATTATGGTTGCCATGCCGCAACGTGAATTGCGCGGGGCAATTGCGAATGGTATTATATCGTATTGTTACTGCAGAGGATTTTACAGATATCAATTCATTTTCGCCTTCGCATTCTTCGAACAGATTGTACTCAACAATGCTGTTGCTCGAAGAAAGGCTGTACCCGCTTAAACCGAACTGCACTGTTTCGGCGCCGTTACCGGTTTGCGGCTGCTGATCTAAAAAATAATTGTGATGAATATGCAGGCGTTGCGCAATCTGGCTGCCCGATCCGCGTACGGCAATAAACCGGCCGAGCGCATTCTTATGCTGAAACGTATTGTAATCCACTTCGTGGTCATTACCATTCAGCAGCAGGTTCTCGCCTTCGCCGGGAGTTTGAAAAATATTGCGGGTCCACCGGCAAAAACTGGTGCCGCTTGCCATGGTAGCCTGTGAAGCGCTGTGTGTGAACTTGAATCCTTTGATGATAATGTACTTAGCCGGACTAACAATACTAAAACCGTTCGATCCCGTGATCTCGGCGCCGGCAATGGTTTGCGCCTGAATGGTGATGGGTTGTGTTGCGGTACCCTGTTTGTTAATCGTGATATCGGCGCTGGCGGTATACACGCCGTTGGTGAGAATGATCACATCGCCGGGCGATGCATTATTGATGGCCGTTTGCAGGGCCGACAAAGATGAAACAGTAATGGTTGCTCCGAGCATCGTGGCGGGAGCTACAAAAAGCATTAAAAGCAAAAGGTAGATTTTGTTGTTCATTGTTTTTTGCGTTATTGTTAATGATGAAAAATCTGGGCGGAAGGACCAGACTAGGCAAAAAGATCATTGTCATCAGGCGTTTTTCCTGATGCGAATTAAAGAGGGGGGAATAAATGATGTACAGATCAATACATAGCACACCGTATGCAAAACGGTATGTTAAGAAGGTATGCATTAATCTAAAAAACGGTAGCTATACTTTACTGCCAATCCCTGGGAACGGATTACCAAGAAAATGCCAGGGGAATTTTTTAAACACACAAATCGCACCGCAATTACAAATGGGGAAAAATAAAAAGGAATAGCAGAGTCAATGGAAATATTAAGCTTTAGTAATAGGAGTACACGTTGCCGATATACACCGGCGGATTTTCTTTTTTCATATGACAGTTTATTTGGTTAATCGTTAGTGAACATGAAGTAACAACTTTATTGCACTGCATGAATACCTGTAATTAACCGGGAACTAAACTATTTTAACACAAATAGTATATAACGTTAATAGGTAACGCTGCCGGGGAAATTGAAATCCGCTATTTTTGGACATTCAATGTAAAATTATGCACGATCAGCTCATCAAAACCCTGCAATTTTTTATTTCGCTAAGCGACAGCGAAAAAGAACTGATTCAAAAATTATTTAAAGAAAAGAGCTATGTCAAAGGAGAATATTTTTTGAAAGAAGGACAGGTTTGTCAGCATGCAGGCTTCATTCAACAGGGGCTCGTGCGTTATTTCATCAACAATGATGGGGAAGAACTGATTTATGGTTTTGGCAAGGAAGGCAATTTCGTGTGCAGTTATGAGAGCTTTCTCGACCATTCGCCTTCTGCCAAAAACATTCAAACCATTGAAGATACCACTATGCTCACCATATCGTACAACGACCTGCAGATCTTTTACAGCGATATAAAAGGGGGTGAAAAGTTCGGCCGGCTGATAGCCGAGCAGATATTTGTAGAGTCGGTAAAACAGATCACGTCTTTATATTCCGACGCCCCCGAGCAACGTTATCGTATTTTTTTACAAACCTACCCCGATCTGCAGCAACGCATTCCACAATACCATATTTCTTCTTATGTAGGGGTTAAGCCGCAGTCGTTAAGCAGGATACGGAAAAGACTGGCCGCTGGCTAAACTTGTTACCGGATACCGGATACCGGATACCAGTTCCTGGAAACAGGCAACTGGCAACCGGAAACATGTATTTATTAACTCAGGTGCATGAAATTGTTTTTTACTGAAGTGATCTTTGCCTCAGATTAAATCACTAAAAAATATAAAAATGAAAAATTCAGTAAAAACAATCGCACTCTGGATGTCAGTTTTAACCGGCATATTAATGTTATTTATCGGGATCCGTTTTTTCATTATTCCCGAAGCCGCTACTACCGCATTTGGCATTCATGTTTCAACCAACAATGATTATTCGTTTCAGCATATAAAAGGCATACGTGATATTTTTACAGGAGCCATTGTTCTGGCGCTGTTGTTGTTGAAAGAAAGGCGCGCGCTGGGCGTTGCACTGATACTTGGTTGTATCATTCCAACAGTAGATTTTTTGACGGTGCTATCTCATCCTGATTATGAAACCGCCAGATTATATCCGCATTTATCGGCTATTTTGATCTGCTTACCACTGGGAATTTATTATTTCAGAGCAGCTTCAAAAATGGCGAAGGCATAGGTTACGCCAAATCTCCGTGAGAGCCTGCTCCGATATCGGGAGCAGGCTCCGGAACTGAGAGTTAATGCAATTTTTTAAGGTTCAGAAACAGCTGCTCAAAAATACCTTTGTACATGAGGAACCTGTTTTTGGTATCGGGTACCGATATCCTTGTTTCAAATCCTTTTGACAGATAATCATAACCTTTTTCCATATCGGCATTGTCGAAAAAGGTTTCCTTCCATTCGTCGGGCACATCTGCCAATGGTTTCAACCCAAGGCCATTTCCATAAAACTTAACCGGACTTGCAAACTGGCCGATCGAAATGGTTTCTTCTTTATTTTCAATGGCCTTTTCAATATACAATAACTGGCAAAGGATGTGACCTTTAATTCTTTCCAGTATTTGGGCATCTGTTTCTTTTTGCTTTGCTTTTATTTGCCAGCCATTGTTTTTTAAACTGTAGGCATCATCGTCTTTGTCTTTAATCACCGGCTTTGCTTCAAACTGAAAGTCCAGCTTTTCGCCCAACAGCTTCAACTTGTCGATATTCATCACAAGCGCTTCATCTGTAAGCTTTGTTATATTAAATTTCATCACCGACTTATCGTTTGAGGTAAGGGTAAGCGCGTCGCCCGATACGGTCCAGGTGCCATAATCAAATGTAGTGGCCAGCTTTCCGGTATAGGTGCCGTCGCTGTAAAAGCGTAAAAACCGGCTATAACCACCGGGGTTCGACAATTCACCCTCCAAATGGTTCAGGAAGGCAGCCGTAGAGCCGGAACTTACATTTACCAGCTTCCATACTTTATTTTCCAAAACTTGTTTGTTGGAACAGGAAACAAACAGAACAAGGGTAAAAAGAAGCGCAGGGACCAATTTTGTCATAGTGTGGTTTTGTAGGGGTACCAGCAATTAATTTGGTGGCGGCGATAAAGATATAAATAATTCGACTATGCAAAAAGCCCCGACACACCGGGGCTTTTTTGCATAGTCGAACGGTTATAATATGTGTTCTGCACTAAGGGGTGTATCCATTCACCTGTTTACTATTTTTTTGGCGAGGCTGATAGCCTACCAGTATTTCGGTATGATAAACAATGTGGCATTTAACTGAAGCGGTTATGAGGCAGTATTGATTGGTTTTTACCAGCACCTGCTCGGCCTTACAGCGCAGCGATTCATCCATGATATGCACCTTAGGATACAACTCTACCTCGGTAAATTCATACTTACCCTTTACCAACTCAACCTCTCCGTGGGCGGCGCATTCAAAGTGCGAAACAGCCAGATCATGCTTACGCGCCAGAAACAGAAAGGTGGTCATGAAACAACTGCTTATTGAACCGAGGAACATTTCTTCGGGACTCCACTCATGTCCTTCACCACCAAACTGAGCCGGTGTAGCCACATGAATGATACTCTGAGCTTCACCGGCACGCAAAATGCCTTTCCTATTTCCTATCCAGTTAAGTTGTGTACTGAAACACACCGGCTGTAGTTGTTTAACGGGTTCGCCAAATGCCTTTTCCATAATTAACTTTTAATGATTACAAATTTATTTGTCCGCCTCTTTTCATCATATGATTTTTATCATTCAAAAAACTGATCTCTTTCGCATACACTGATATGTATTAAATATTATTGGCCAAGGTTTCTACCTCGCCCGACTTTCTCAGTCGTTCAAAAGTTTTCCGGGCCTCTTCTTCGTTTATTTTACTGATTGCAACACCTACGCTCACCAGCACATAATCGCCGGGAATGGTTTCGGGTACCCTGAGCAGATTTACGTCTTTTATAATACCGCCAAAAGAAACTTTCCCCAGTCTGAAAGTTGAATCTGCATGCATATAAATTGATATGATCTTTCCGGGAATTGCTAAACACATAACATTGATATATTGGGTTTATAATTATTTTATAATATCCTTTTCTATTTGAATAATATGTGATTCATTCATACTATGCCGGTATAAACTGTAATACGCCAGCTGGCCAAATGCAATGCATTCATCATTCGGACTTAATTGCCGGTGAAAATACAATTGCTTTTTACCCGATGCCAGCTCTATGATCATATCGGTAAGAAGGGCATTCTGAAATACGCCGCCGCTGAAAGCAATACGGTTGGTTTCGAAATGATCGCTCAGCTTTAAAACAGCCATGGCCAGCGAGTAAAATAACTTCCAGGCAATGACCGGTGACTGTACTTTTTGTTCAACATCCTGCAGCAATCCGGCCATCAGCTCTTCCCATTGCATGCGCCCGTTTATAAGCGGTATATGATAATAATCGGTTGTTTTAACAGTGCACCGGGTAGCCAGTGCCTCCAGTTGCATAGCAGCTTCAGCATCCCAGGTATTATACTGCACAAGTCCCAGAATGACCGCAATACCATCGAGCAACCGGCCCATGCTGCTGGTAAGCAACGGATGCGGCTGATTAATGAGCTGCTGGTTCATCGACCACTCTTTTTCGGTAAAAAACTTTTTCAGCAGATGTTGCTGTGCAGGAAAATATTTCAATAAGGCAAAGGCCGATAGCCGGGGTTCCCTGAGCATTTTATCACCCGCGAATTGTGAAAAGTAATCAAGGTGCGCTACACGGTTAAGATGCCGGTCTTCAAAAACAAATACTTCCCCACCCCATATCTGTTTATCATCACCGTATCCTGCGCCATCCCAGATAACGCCAAGCACCGATTCTTTACTTCGCAATAAATTATTTTCGGCCAGCACGGCTGCAAAATGCGCCTTGTGGTGCTGAACCGATGTTAACAATGCACCACTGGTTGTGGCCAATGCTTCGGCTTCCTGTGTAACAAAATAGCCAGGATGTTTATCGGTAATGATATAACCGGGTGTTACCTTCAGCAACTGCTGCAAATGCTGCAGCGTATCTTTAAAAGCTGTTTGAGATGCATCATTATGAAGATTGCCGAGATACTGGCTTATGTACAGTTTATGATTAACCAAAAGGGCAAAAGCATTTTTAGGATCGGCGCCCATTGCCAGCATCACATTATCGTGCATATCAAAAGGAGCCGGAAAATAATTAGGCGCCAGTCCGCGGCTTCTGCGTAACCAAACAGTTTGCTCCTTATCGGTAAATTGCATTATACTGTCGTTCTGCGGAATTACAATATCCCGGTCATAAGTGAGTATGTAATCTGCCATACCGGGTAATATATCCAGTGCATCATCATCTTTGTATAAAACCGGCGATCCGTTTATATTGCCACCGGTGGTAACCAGGGGGCGGCCGAAATTTTGTACAATAAGCGTCAGCAATGGCGAACAGGGCAACAGCACACCAATTTTGTTCAAACCCGGGGCAATTGCTGCAGCACAAATACCATTGCCCGATTTTTCCTTCAACCGGCAAAGAACAACCGGAGCAACCGTATTGGTGAGCGCTGTTCTTTCAACAGACCTTATGAATACATCTTTTTGCGCCATCGCAACATCTGCATACAACAGGGAAAAAGGCTTATACGAACGGCGCTTTCTCCGGCGCAACATCTGAATGGCATCGCCATTGGTGGCATCGCATAAAAGCAGGTAACCGCCAATGTCTTTCACAGCCACTGTATCACCGGCTTCGAGCGCATTATTGATAGTAAGCAATATCGACCTGCTGTCGCTGCTTATATATTCATGCGGGGCCTTATACAGGTGCATGGGAATGCTGCAATGGGTGCAGGAATTGGTTTGACTATAATGCCGGCTGTTATTTATATCATTGTATTCCTGCAAACAATGTTTGCACAAATGCATTTCCGACATAGTGGTATTGGCGCGATTGTATGGAAAGGCTTTGCTGATCGAATACCGGGGCCCGCATTCAGGACAGGTTGTAAATGCATATTGATAACGGCTGTTGTGCTCATCATTCAATTCTTTACGGCAATTATCGCACAGCGCCCGGTCGGGCGTTAACAACAGATCGGGAATAGTATCGTCGCTGCTTTCCCTGATCAAAAAAGAAGTGTAAAGCTGAGGTTTGGTTTTTTCTATATCATAATGAGTAATGATCGAATGGGGCGGGGGCTGGCTTAATAACCGGTTACAAAGATCCATGGCAATTTTACGGGTAGCATTACATTCAATATGAACGCCGTTACCGGTATTGCTTACCCATCCCTTCAGATCCATGCTTTCTGCCAGCCGGCAGATAAAGGACCTGAAACCTACGCCCTGCACCAGACCTCTGATATGGATATGATATGTTTCCACGTTACAGGCAATATTAGTAAGCAACACCAATAAGTGGAATAACGGGCATCAGCGCGTTGAATGACAGTGATCATGAGGTATGGGGCGGGCCGCTATTACTTTAGCGCCGGTTTTCAGTTAATCTGTCAGATGCAATACAAAAAAAAGAGGCTATCTTCCTGAATAAAGAACAGCCTCTTTTTTATTTAATGGACCGGTCAGGGTATGTAATTATTTTCTTTTAATTACTCTTTGAGCAATTTCCGGGTGATCACTTTTTTATCATACATCATTGTTAAAGTATATACACCTGCCGGCCAACGACCTGCATCGAGTGTTGCTTTATGCATACCGGCCTGCAGTTGCGCATTTACCACTATAGCCACCTGTTTTCCGGTGATATCGTATACTGTAATATTGGTGCGGGCCGGCTTGTTGAGATAAAAGCTGATGGTATTCTGCTGCTGCAGCGGATTGGGCACACTACGTATTATTTTTTCACTATTCGCTTCTTCAACGGATGCCGCCATGTCCTGTTCAGTTGAATTGCCGGCGGCGCTTAACGTACCTGCCTCTGCCGGGCACTGACTGGCGCTGCTTTCAGATATACAGAAATCGGCAAACCGAACCTGCTCATCGCGCAGCACATCATCTTTTCCGCGGTATACGCCCCATTTTCCACGATTGTATTCAGCATCAGTGCGCCACATATCAATACCGGTTTTACTGTACGAAAGCAGCGTTGCGCCATCACTCATACGCTTAAGCGTTATTTCAAATGTTCCGGCACTGCCTTCGCTGCTTTTATATTTTACATAGGCTTCAACCCAGGCGCCTTTAAAGGGCGCCAGATCAACCTCCTTAACTGTTCCCAAACTGCCGCTGCCTTCACCGGCGCTGTGAATGATCTGCATTTTTTGCGGCGTACCGGCTCTGGGTGTAATGGTAATTAACGGCGCACCGTCATCTCCCCCATAGGCTTTGATTTGAAAAATATGCGTGAAGCGGCTGCCGGGAATAAATCCGGCATCGAGTTTAAATTTCCAGCGGTAATAAGCGGTTTGTCCGTTCGTATGCTGCATGGTGGCAGAGGATTCTGATCCGCCTTTTATTTCCATTCGTACACGGTCTTCATTGGTACAGCGGTCATCATCGGCATCGATATGACTGTGAAATACAAATACATTTTTTCCCAGGGTGCCATCACTTGCCTGGGTAACATGCGCACCAAAAGAAGGATGTTTACAATCAGGATTTTCATTACCAAATCCTTTTGACGAAATCACGCTGTAAGCACTGCCTGAGCTGGCGGTGGCGCTTAGTTTAACCTGCGCCGTTAATGCTCCGTTGGCGAATAACAATAGCAAAGCAATCGCGGTTGAGTTATACCGCATGGTGTGTAGATGTTTCATCTGATAAGGCTTTACGTTTAAAAAATAAGTATCCGGGGCACATCATAACCTATGATCTGCCGGTTTCTCCGGTGCGGGTTAATTTAGGGAGGATCGTTCAGCAACATAACGAGGTTGTACAAGCCATAAATTGGTTAGCAATGGCCTTACAGTTACAAACTGTACGTGTTATGTTCGGCTGTAAACAGGAATGTGTTCAATAATGCGGATTACAGATGTGTCACGAGTATGAGCATACCAGAACGATATACTCAAGCGGTTTTGGCATTTTCATATAGCAGCAGGTTTTAAGTTAGCGAAGAAGGTACTGTGAAGTAAATATATTTATCAACCGGTTGCCTGCCTGCAATTAGCCGAATTATAAACTATTTTGGCAATAACGTGAAACACTGAACGCTGAACGTGAAACGCGAAACGCTGAACGCTAAATGCTGAACGCAGAACAGTAAATGCAAAACAGCCCTCCACGAATGCATTAAACGTTAGGCATTATGCGTTAAGCGTTAAGCGTTAGGCGTTAGGCATTAAGCGTCTTCGTTATTGGTTATTCACCAATTCGATACTGCCGCTTCTCGACATATTGGAGCTTAGCAAAAAACTTTCTTCTTTTTTACCATATCTTACCTGCACCAGTGCGGTATTGGGAGGAAAAGAACCTAAACTTTCAGCATAAATCACAAGCCGGTTGGGAAATCCTTTAAAGATGGGTAGCCTGATAACAAATGGTTTTTCTTTTAATCCCAGTTTTTGTACAATCAACTGGCCATTGTAAAACAAACTAATGGTATCGCCATCAACAATGCCGTTATCCATAAGCCGTATTTCAGCCGAATCGGCATTGATGATATAGCGGGTGGCATTGTTCACGGCCCTGCCTGCGAGAAAATCTCTTCCCACCAGCGAATCCCGTGCAATCGGCCGTATAAATGAAATGCTGGTAGTGCCGGTTGTTTTTACCGGCCTGCGGGCAGTAATTTCAGGGTCGTATAAAAAAGCAGCCCGGTATGTGAGCGAACCGATATTTTTTGAGTAACGGGCTATGATATTACACAACGTATCGCATCTTCTTTCGCCCTGCAATACAATGCTGTCGCCTTTCTGCGACCAGGAATATTTCATGGAATCGCAGGCGTTGCAATGCTTGGCCCATGTATATTGACCAGGGGGATCTTTGAAATAAACCACTTCTTTCAGCTTGGTCATTATATAACCGGCATATATTCGTCCGGTAAGGCGGGTATGTAATCGCACAGTGGTATCTGAGGGAAGAATGCATTGCACGATACCTTCAAACTGCGAACCGTTCACTTTGGTAATTTGTAAACGCGTATCAAAGGTTTTGGTAATCTTGCTTTTTTCGCCGAAATAAACGCCGTTCCATTCGCCTATGATCCATTGGTTTTCCTGGGCAAAAATTTTCAATGTACACAAAATGCCAAAAACCATTGGCATCAAACGACTACTGAACTGGCGAAACAACGCTACTACAACATTTTTCATGATCGGTACAGTTGAACAATTGCCTTCAACGCAAATTGAATGAGCCTGAAATGATCAGGTTTACTGTACAGTTTTTGGGCTAATTACATGCCGGCTTTTGCCTGTAGTATGTATGGGGTGGGTTCTTTTCAATGGATATTCCGGGAAATCGAAGCAATTTAGGCTCAAAATAACAATCAAACAAATCCATTTAAGTCCGGAAGACGGAAAGTCCGGAAGACGGAAAGTCCGAAAGTCGGAAAGATAGTTGCTGCGAATGCATTCTTCTTTCGGACTTTCGGACTTTACTGACTTTCCGACTTCTACTATTTTGACTTCCGTTCATACCTGCAACAATCCGGCAGGGAATTGTAAGCACTGGCATCGGCTTTTACATGCTGCGTATCGTGGCCGGTTGAAGCAACCAGCTGTTCAATTTTTGCGGGCGTTGTTTTCAGCCGGTTATATTTCACCAGCAGCAATTTTGATTCAGCATCCCAATCGGCCGAGTATACCGCAGGCGATTTTTTCAAGGCGCTTTCGATGGTATGCTTGCACATATCGCACACACCGTTTACTTTAAACGTTTGGATTGAAGTAAAAGGTCCATCCAGTTTGTAATTGTAAGGTTTGGGACTTTGTGCTTTGGCAAATGATAAGGCTACTACCAAAATAATAGCTGCACAAAACAACTTTTTCATCTGTTTGATTTTGTTTTTTACGTAATTGAGTTTTGTTTTTACACCAGTCCTTAGTGCACAAACAAGTAGGTATTATTTTTACGTGGCTTGTACTGCCGGTTAATAAACAAAGTGTTCTCCGTTAACAATTCGATTGCAAATCACGTTCGTAAAATGCAATAAGTTATAAAGTGCAACAAAATACAAGCGGGCCTCCTGAAGTCAGAAAAGTCGGAAAGACCGGAAGACCGAAAGTCAGAAAGAAAGCTGCATTGAGGGCAACCATCTTTCCGACTTCCGGACTTTACTGACTTTCGGACTTACTACGCAACATTTAAGACACGCTCCTGTTCCTTTTCGAGCACGTGTGCGAACAGGTTATCATCCAGTAAATCTTTTACCGATTTAATAATAAAATCAGGTGTATAACCAAACTGATCAAGGTCAGCTTCTTTGGTTACGCCCGATAAGGTCAGCACTGTTGTAAAGCCCATAGAGCCGGCGCCGAGAATATCGGTGGTCATGGTATCGCCGATCATAATGGTTTCATCGGTGCTCAGCTGCAGTATCTTGCGCGCCATACGCATCATCACCGGGCTTGGTTTACCTACACTGAACGCCTGTTTACCGGTAGCAAATTCAAGCATGGCGACAAATGCGCCACAACCGGCACGGGTTTTTCCATTGCCTACCGGGCAATTGGGATCGAGGTTGGTAGCGATCAGCTTTGAACCGTTCATGATCATATTGATCGCCTTATCAACCGATTCAAGCATAATGGTACGTCCTTCACCAATGATCACATAATCAGGATGATCGTCTACAATTGAATAGCCTACATTATGCAATTCGGTAAGCAAACCACCTTCACCAATTACATAAGCTGTGCCATGCGTTTTACGCGAAGCGAGGTAACGCGCTGTTGCCATAGCACAGGTAAAAATATCATCGTCGTTTACATTGAAACCTAATTTGCGTAATTTATAACATACGTCGCGCGGTGTACGCTGACTGTTATTGGTTAAAAACAGAAAAGGATAACCACGCTCGCGTAATGAATTAATAAACTCAACTGCTCCGGGTATCGGTTCACTGCCTTTGTAAATAACACCATCCATGTCGATAAGAAAGCCCTTTTGTGCCATAGGTATATCTTTTTTGTTTTTTGAATAAATGTATCCTTTCAGATGGCCGGCAACAGGGCAAGCTGTTTTAAGCATTAAAGGGCAAGCAAAATAAAGTGCTCACAGGCAAGAATTTATACTGAACAAGCAGGAATGACAAGCGGAAAAAATGATTATGCAGAGCGCATTTGTGGCAAAATTACAACCGAAGAACGACCGCTTTGTTAATTATATTGTTAAGCGGCTGAACATTTACTGGTATGAATAAAGAACTATGGTGCAAATATACACATTCAATTTTAAAAACACCTACTTAATTATTAACTGTGTGTGAATTAATGAAGAAGAAGCGAGTAGTAAATGGTAAGTAGCAAGAAGGGTTCACTGAGTTATGTAAGAAATTAACGACAAAAACGACAGCTTTTATTCATTATAATATTGCGCAGATAATATTTTCAACAAACGTGAAACGGCAGTCTTATGTTACAGGTTGCAGGTTTCAGGTTGCAGGGCTTCAGAAGCAGTTATTCTCTGTAACATGTAACAACCTGAAACTTGTAACCTGTAACTTGTAACTTGTAACCGGCACCCATTGTCAACTTTCCATTTCCTGATTCAACCTTCAGCCTTCAAACTCCCCACCGGATTCTCCATCGCCGATTTAAGCGCCTGGAAACTGATTGTACAAATTGTAATAACAAAGATCAGCGTAGTTGCTATAACAAAAACCGAGGCGCCCATATTAATACGATAGGCAAAACTTTGCAACCATTGGTTCATGCCCCACCATGCCAAAGGAAAAGCAATCAGCAACGCTATAAATACGAGATATAAAAACTCTTTAGATAACAAACCCACAATATTACTTACCGTGGCGCCTAACACTTTGCGAATACCAATTTCTTTGCGACGTGTTTCGGCCCTGAATGCAGCCAGTCCGAACAAGCCCAGGCAGGTGATGATAATGGTTAAGCCGGCGAAGTACTTTGATAAGTTAGCCACCAGCTTTTCTGAAGCATACTGCTCCTGGTATTCCTCATCGAGGAATTTGTATTCAAAAGGGTAACCTGGGTTGAACTTTTTATAAAATGCAGCCAATGCATTAATGGTAGCCTGGCGATGTTCCCTGTTTATTTTCACCATGGCCAACAGCGTTTCATCAGGCGCCAGGCTGAAAATAAAAGGTTGTATAGGCTCATGCAATGAATTATAATGAAAGTTGCGGACCACTCCTATAATATGGCTTTGGTTTCCCGATACGCCAGTAATTACCTTACCAATTGGGTCGGTCAAATGCATTTGTTTAACTGCTTCTTCATTAACAATTATGGCGGTGCTGTCGGTAGCAAAACTCCGCGAAAAAGAACGACCGGCCACTATTTGAATACCCAGCGTTTCGATCAGGTCGTAATTAACCGATAGTCCGTGAAACCGAACAGCATCATCCTCATTTTTATTATCCCACCGAAGACCACCACCCGCAGGCGCTGCCGGCAAAAGAATGGTGTTCATTATGCAGGAAGCCTGCACCACGCCGGGTACCGTTTTTACAGCAGTAAAAAAGGCATTCTTTTCTTTGGCCGCTCTTCCTTCCATTTCAAAAACAAGAATATTGTCTTTATCAAAACCGGGGTTCTTTGATTGTACATATCGCATCTGGCTATTGACAACCATAACACCAATCATAAAAAATACCGACAGGCTAAACTGAAACACCACCAGCCCCTTGCGTATCCATAATTCATTAACAGAACCGGTAAATTTTCCCTTTAAGGTAATGGCAGGTCTGAAACGCGACAGGTATAATGCAGGATAACTGCCTGCCACCAGGCCGGCTAATAACGCAATGCCAATCACAGATCCGATTGCCGTGGCATTAACAGGAAGGCTCAGGTGCTTTTGCGTGAACGCATTGAACTGCGGCAACAGCAACCAAACAAGCAATAAAGCAATCAGCAGCGCCATAGCGCTCATTAGTAACGATTCGCCCATAAAAGTGTACACCAGCGACCGCCGGCCTGCGCCCAGCGTTTTCTTTACACCTACTTCCTTCATTCGTTGCGCTGCCTTTGCAGTACTCAAATTCATGAAATTAATACAGGCAATCAGTAAAATGAAGATGCCGATAATGGAAAACAGTTTTACGTATTCAATTCTACCGCCGGTTTGCACCCCATTTTCGTAATTGGCATATAAATAACCATCGGCATATGGTCGTACAAACAAACTGATTGGAGAATCGGGAAACTTCTTTTTTATAAACCCTGCAATCTTTTTATTAAACTGTGCCACATTGGTGCCCTTCTTTAACACGATAAAATTATTAAAAGGGCCGCCGCTTATATCGGGCGTTCCGGTGGTGAGGTGCATAACATCTTTACCCCACGATTCGAGGGAGAGCAGAAAATCAAACGGCAGGGTTGCATTTGCAGGCGCGTTTTTATACACACCGGTAATAACACACTGCACGCTGAAGCTGAACCATTTCCATTCCACTACTTTACCTGTTACATGGCGAGTTGTATTAAATAACTTTTTGGCCAGCTGTTCCGATATAACAATGGCGTTTTTATCGGTCAGTAATTGCTCCCGTTTGCCCTCCACCAGCTCATAAGGAAACACGGTAAAATACTGCGGCCCGGCAAAATTGCCCGTGGCTTTAACAGCGGTATTGCCGTTAGATATATTTATTTTTCTAAACCAAAAGGCCGGTGTGGTGCTCACGCCGGATTCCACTTCGGGTAATTCTTTTTTAAGCGTTTCAGCTAAAATAGCGCTGCCGTCGCCATTGGTAACAACCTTATCGCCATCCTGCCGGTTATTCATTACCTGGTACAGCCGGCTGTCGGTTTTAAAGAAATGGTCAACCTGCAACTCATCGTAAACCCACAGGTAAACTAATATAGCAGCCGCCAAACCGGTCGATAAGCCAACGAGGTTCAGTATTGTAAAGCGGCGGTCTTTCCAAAGACGGCGAAACATGAATTTAAAGTACGTGTAAAGCATACGCGTGAATGGTGAATAGGCAAGGACGCAAACGGGAAGAATTTCCATAAATTTTTTCAGAAATTCTTTTGGCCCAACCAGTCAACACAGCCACATATGAACTAAATTGTTTAAATTTATACATATTCCCTCCCCTATCTGAACTTCATTGGGTTGATCTGACCGGGTTCCTGCAGTGCTTTGTTTAGTTGTTAAAATTTGATGCTTTTACATCAAAACCCAACATTATGCCTACGCGATATGAAAATTTTAAGCAGCTCGACTCTTACCGGGTAACAAAAGACCTGATTTATGATATTGAAGACTACTGTAACAGGCAAATTCCGAAACTGATCGATGTTCAAAAACCGAAGGCCGATGAAATGTCGGTTTCCATTTATACCCGAAAAAAAACCAGGTTTTACCATTCTATCAGGGAATATAAAAACGATATCGCCGGCAATGACATAACAGGTATAGCCATCAATTGCAGCCTGTATAACGAAACAAGGGGCGTTGTACTAAGCATCCGATTCGACAAAAACGCAGACGATTCATTCCTGCAAATTTGCGTGTACGACGACAGGGAACAGATTATATTATCAAACATTCAACCAGCCATATTAAATATATTAAGCAATTACAAAACCAAACACCGCTTTCGTTATCACCCCGAATCCATCGCCGTTCCGTTTCTTATACTCGCATTGATGATTTGTGTATTTGGCATTATGCTGGGTGGCAAAGAAACGAAAGCTGTATTTATTATTATTGGAGCGTTAGACATTTTTTATCTTGTTGCCTTCAGAAGTACAAACGCACACTGCACGTTCGATTTAAAAACAACATAACACGCCAACATACTTTTTTTCTTTCCTGTATTTCGTATCTCCGTTACGTTAGGCGGCCTGATATGCCTTTGCCAAATTAACTTAACACTTTGCATATCCATTTAAAAGTCAGTTACACAAATATGCCTTACTTGCAATTACAGAAGCTTATCGCGATGCTTCTGAGTATCCCTTAACCTTCTGCCATTTGTGTCGTTTCTGTCGTTTAATCCCAACGGATAACGACCCGTATCCATTCGAATAACAAGTATGAAGTTAGAAACAGGTCGAACCTCAGTTTCGGACCACCATCACCATGGCTATGCAAATCCGATTTCTGACTTCCGACCTCTGACTTCCGGTTTCCGGCTCAAAATTGACTTCTGTATGAAAAAGCAAATCACTACTGCTATGCACGCTCTTTTACAAAAACATTACCGCGCATGCGCGGTATTACTGGCCACCTGCTTACTGGCAATTATTACCGGCACTTCGCTATTCGCCCAGGACACTCAAATCACCGGCACTATTAAAGACGACAAAGGAAATGCACTATCGGGTGTAACAGTGACCATTAAAGGCACTAAGATCAACGCACTATCTGATGAAGATGGAAAATTTTCCCTGCGCGCCACTACACCACAGGCAACGCTCGTGTTCAGCCATGTTGGGTATACCACGCATGAAGAAAAACTATCGGGCCAAACCAGTCTCAACATTATTTTAAAAGAACAATCCACTGCCATGAACGAAGTGGTGGTAGTGGGGTATGGTACGCAAAAGAAACTTGATCTTACCGGCGCCGTTGCCACTGTAACGGGCACCGACCTCAACAAACGTGTAGCAACCGACCCTACCCAATTACTGCAGGGTAAATTACCGGGCCTTAGCCTTACACAGGGCTCTGGAGAAGCAGGCAATGAAAATTCGGTATTGCGCGTACGCGGATTGGGTACTTACAGCGGCGCCGGCACCAATCCTTTGGTGATTGTTGATGGTATTCCCGGAAGCATGACCGCTTTGGACCCTGCCAATATAGCTTCTGTTACACTTCTTAAAGATGCCGCTTCTGCCGCTATTTACGGAACCCGCGCTGCCAACGGCGTTATATTGGTAACTACAAAAACAGGAAGCGGTGGTTTTCATGTATCGTACGATTATAATATCGGCATCACTTCACCTACGGCATTGCCAAAGCTCGTTTATAATTCAGTGCAGTTTATGCAGATGTATAACACGGCCGCCAACAACTCAGGCGCTGCTGCATCTAACCGGTTCAGCCAGGCAACCATTGACGCTTATGCCAACGCAACCGACAAAAATCTATATCCCGATGTAAACTGGCTCGATCTGATGATTCGCACCGTAGCCGTTCAAAACCACCACCTCGGTTTATCGGGCGGACGAAACGGCACTTCGTACAATGTTGGATTAGGCTATGTTGATCAACCGGATATTATGCTGGGTTTTTCATTCAAAAAATACAACCTGCAGCTCAATATAAATTCAAAAGTAAATGAGCGGGTAAATTTCGGATCAAGTCTTACCATTAATTACAGCAAACGGTATTACGCACGCCAGGGAAGTCAGGACCAGTTCCTGAGCACCCTTTCACAGGCTCCGTTGTACGGTCCCAAATTGCCCGACGGCAGCGGGCGGTATACCAGTGTAGCCTATCCGTTTGAATCGGTGAATAAGAACCCGGTAGCAATTGCAGAAAATGCTACAGCCAATACCAATGATTATTACATGCAGGGCAATGTATTTGTAAATGTAAAAGTGCTCGAAGGACTTGAATGGAAAACAAGCGGCGGGTTCAATTTCGATTTCCGTAAAACATTTGACTTCAAACCCCAGGTGAATCAATACTTTTGGTTTGCGGGTCCAAACGAAGCTCCCCAAAGAGTGCTGGATGTAGGCGGACAAGGCCTTACAGTAACAGATACCAACTATGTATACCCGATATTTTATTCGCAGCTCACCTGGAGCAAACAAATAAAAGACCACAGTTTTAAAATACTGGGCGGAACGCAGGCCGAGTATTTCAAAGGCCAGTCGCTCAGCGGTGGCCGGCTGGTATACCCCAACAACGATTTACGTGAGGTAAATGCCGGTTCATCGGGCGCTCAATCAGCCACGGGTACGGCAGCCGAATGGTCGCTGTATTCTTTGTATGGAAGGGTCAATTATGATTTCAAAGAAAAGTACCTGCTTGAATTAAATTACCGGTACGATGCCTCTTCGCGCTTTCCGCCCAGTAATAAATGGGGCTTTTTCCCTTCGGTATCTACAGGCTGGCGCATCAACAGGGAAAAATTCATGGAACATGTTGGCTGGCTCAACGATTTAAAGTTACGCGGCTCATTTGGTGTGCTGGGCAACCAGAATATCACCAATTATCCTTATCAGAATGTTTATAACGTAGGATTTGCCTATCCATATAACAATACAGCGCTCAGTTCGGGAGTAATACAAACCAGCCTGGTCGACACTTCGATCAAATGGGAATCGACCCGGGTGTTTGATGTGGGCGCAGATGTAACATTGCTGAATAACAGGCTGTCGCTTACATTCGACTGGTACAACAAAGAAACCTATGATATTCTTGCGCAGCAGTCGCTGCCTGCCTATATCGGGTACACCGCTCCCACCATCAACAATGGAAAAATGCGCAACACAGGTATTGAGATAAGCGCCCAGTATAGCGACCATATTGGCGAGGTAAAATACACAGTAAGTGGCAACATACAAACCAACAAAAACAAACTGGTAAAATATGGCGCCACACAAATCAATACAGGCAGCAACACTATTAACATCGAAGGGCAGCCCTACGGCAGTTTTTACCTGTACCAATTCGACGGCATTTTTCAAACGGCCGATGAAGTCAGCAAAAGCCCCAAACAACCTTATAGCCCGCAACCCGGTTATATGAAATTCAAAGATGTGGACCCTAATGGCACTATCGATGCCAATGACCGTGTAATTGTACCCGGCATTTATCCCAAATACAATTATTCGTTCAATGCTTTTGCCGAATGGAAGAACTTCGACATTACCGTTTTTCTGTATGGTTCGCAGGGCCAGAAGATATTTGTAAACCGGTGGGGCATGCAACCCTTCGATCAGAGTTCGGTACCAACTACCGACTGGCTGAATGCCTGGACGCCCGATCATCCCAGCACAACCATGCCCATGATCTATCTATCCGGCACAGGGAACATCAGCAATAATGCAGGTACCTCTTCAACCTGGTATTTAAAAGATGCTTCTTTTCTGCGCATAAAAAATATTCAGTTTGGATATAATTTACCTGCGAAATACGCCAAATATGCAGCCATGAGCAGCCTGCGTATATACTTTGCCGGTGACAACCTGGTCACCTTCAGCAAATTCCCCGGTCTTGACCCCGAACGGGTTGCCACCAACCTGCGGTATGTAAACCATCCGCAAAACCGGGTCATTTCATTTGGCTTAAAAGCAGTTTTTTAATTATTAAACGATGTACAGCATGAAACGCAGCACAATATATTTCTTACTTTATATCATAATAGCCGCAGCAGGTTTTACGGCATGCCATAAATACCTCGACAAAAATCCGCTCGACCAGGTACCGGCAGAAAATTTCTGGAAAACACAAAACGACGCCGATCTGGCCCTCGCCGGCGTGTACAGTTATTTATCGCCGGGCACCAATGCCAGCAGTGTAAGCAATACTGCGCCCGGATGGGGCTGTTTAACCATGCACTGGGATATACTGGCCGACAATGGCTATACCTTGTCGACCGGTAATAATTTCAATAACGTATCTACCGGAGTAATTGAAGCCACTTCAGGAGGCATTCAGTCAGACGCCTATAATCTGCCGTATAAAGCCATTGCAGCCTGTAATAACTTTCTGGCGAACATCGACAGGGTAGCCATGGATACAGCGACCATAAGAAGATATAAAGCCGAAGTGAGGTTCATCAGGGCGCATTATTATTTTCTGCTGGTTCAGCTATATGGCGATGTAGTGCTTACTCTGGAACCGCTGAACAGTAATATCAGCAGCGCTACCCTGCCCCGCACGGCCAAAAGCACGGTCACCAACGCCATACTGGCCGACCTTGATTTTGCCATCGATAATTTACCAAACACCGCCTACAACAACGGACATGTAATTCGTGGCGCCGCGCTGGGCTATAAAGCCAAAGTAATGCTTACCAACAGCCGCTGGTCCGAAGCAGCTGCGCTCGCCAATCAGGTGATAACAGAAAATAAATTCAGTTTGTATACCGGCGGGTTTCGCAACCTGTTTTTAAAACCCGGGCAAAACAATAATCCCGAGATCATATTCAGCGCCCGGTACCTGCCTCCCAACTATGCCGGCACTACCGATTGGGTATATTCGTATACCAATGCATTTCAGGTATTGAAAAACCTCGTCGATGAATTTGAATGTACCGACGGCCGGCCCATTAAAGGCCCTGATTCCTCTCTGCTCTACAATCCGGCCAAACCATACGACAACCGCGATCCGCGTTTAAAGTTAACAGTGATAGTACCCGGCGATTGGCGGGGCACAACTGCCGCCACGGCTTTTGACCCTACAAGAGATAATGTTGCCAGCGGTTTTCTGGTTCGTAAATATATCGACAGCACCCGCTACCCTACTACCTATGCCACACAAAGCGATCAGGATTTTGTGCTTTTGCGCTATGCAGATATTTTACTGATGTATGCCGAAGCGCAAAACGAAGCCGCAGGCCCCGATGCCTCGGTATACACAGCTATTAATTCGATCAGGGCACGACCCGGTATTAATATGCCGCCATTGCCCACAGGTTTATCGCAGGACGAGATGCGGCAACGCATTCGTCATGAACGCAGAATTGAACTGGCGCTCGAAGGAACACGCTATTTTGATTTGAAAAGATGGAAGATCGACAGAGATATTATGCCGAAAGTAAAAGACCCAAGCGGCGCCTTACGCGCCTTCCCCTTACGCGATACCTTGTGGCCCGTACCGCAATCGGAAATTGATATTGCAAAGAGTTATGGTAATACTGGGTTTACGCAAACGCCCGGCTGGTGAGTTGCCGGTTACCAGATACCGGTTACCTGGTACCCGGTAACCGGTAACCTTTATTGTTCCTTCAGATCTTTCAACGCTTTATTATACCTGTACAACACTTCAACATACTTCTCAAGCACCGGCAATAACAACCAGGCGGTGGCTTTGGCATCTACCAGCATAAAATAATATTGTACGGCGCTTCTGAGATCTCTTTGATCAAGAGAAAGCCATAACCTGATTAACCAGAAGTTGGTGATTTCATCAGCGTGATATTGTTCATAACCGGGCACCGCTTCACGGATATCGGTTAAACTGTAAATATTATCAAAGCGGGGATCTGTTTCCTGTTGTATCAATGCACCAAGGGCCAGGCTAAAATGAAGCACCGGATAATATTTATACATTTTCAGGGCATGCTGCTTTGCCACTTCGCACAATGCTGTACAATCGAGCAATATGCCCTGTTCGTAAATTACCTGAATGCACAACGGATTAAAAGCATTGCGGTTGGCCAGCTCGATCATCTTCGTTTCAAACTCCTTCATCAGCTGTTCATTTTCCCGCTCAAGCAGGTGAGAAAATTTGTCTATTTGCTTTGTTACCTGCCGGTGCTCATCAAAATGCTCAGGCAGCACATTATTGGGTTCTTCGGCCCCATGCCCTATTTCATCCCACATCTCGTGCCACACCGCCTCTTCTTCGGGTGTACTGGTATTTATTTCGGGCGGCAATAAACGGGTAAGCAATTCTGAATGGATTGTCAATTGTTCAAGCACCGAGCGCTGCCGTACTTTTTCAATGTTCAGCATATCGTCTGAACGAATGTTTTGCACATTGGCCAGACTAACTTCGCCGGCCGGGATTTCGTCCATATCAATATCCGGCTGGTTATCATGGTGCAACCGCGGTTTGCTATCTCCTTCAATTGAATAAAAATAATTACCCTCCCCGGCATACTGTTTTAATTTCGCCAGGGCCTCGGCAAAATCGCCGTGATTTTGCACGATCAGATGCGGCATTCCATCGGCACCCACCGCTACTTCAATAAGGGGAATTGAATTATTGTCTTCTTCCAGTATAAACCGGGTTATGTCAAAATTGCGGTGGGGATGAATATCAAATTCAAGGGCAAAATCATGACCGGCATATACGATATTATGTGCAAGTGTATAATCTATTTCCTTAAAATCAGAAAGCTCAAAGCTGTATTGCGACACGAACTCCTCTTCGGGCGTATTGAAAAAAAATACGGTATTAACTACGCCCATGCAAAGTAAATCAACCATATACATTCCTATAGTTACATTGCCGTTACTGTGTTTTCGCATTACCGACACATTGGCAAGCTGACTATCCTCCCAGTCTTTATTCACCATACATTTAAATACCGGCAGCGTTCGCATTTTCGTTTGCACATATTTTCTGGGGGAGAGTGTTTGCATGTTGAGTACCTATAAAAATGAACCTGTAAAGTAAAAGCATTTTCAATTACAGCTGCACAAAAGTTATTGTCATAATTTTCACACATTTCTTAACAGCCATCCTACCCCCTTTGTGGTATTGTTACACCCATTGCAATATGTTACATTTGAATATTGTTACTCAAACACTTACTACCATTAAACGAATCGTATGCTATTGCCAAAAGCATTCAAACCATTACTACTGTTTACAACTGCACTTTTGTTCATAACCGTTTTATTACAAAGCTGCAGCACCACTAAAATAATAACAGAATACGACTGCGCCGATGCGGCAAATATTAACAAAGACACTACTGTTTGGCATTACTTCTGGGGATTAAAACAATCGAAAGATATTCGTCCGCAATGCGATCAGCGGTACAACCACTTAAATAAGGTAGTTGTAAAAAACACCCCTGCACATATTTTACTAACTGTTATAACACTGGGCATTGTGATTCCACAAAAAATTTCGTGGTGTTGTTCACCCCCGAATACACAACCCGGACATTTAGGAGGCAATAGACAATAGGCAATGGGCAATAACCCAAATATTCAATTTGCCCAACCAAAATTAAACAGGTTAAAAATGTAATACTTAAAAAATTTATGGCACTACCAGATGGCATATCATTAATTCCCATTACCGACTGGCAAAACGGTCATCAGAATTTTACAGTTCAGTTAACGAAGGACGCCAGTTTTAATATGCGCCTGCCATTTTCTTTTACCGAACAGGAAAGAAATTATAAAGCCACTACACAAAATTTTCAATGGCTCATTCAACATGCAATAGATAATAATATTTCATTAAGGGCATTGGGCAACGGCTGGTCGTTCAGTGATGTAGCCGTATGCAAAGGCGGACTGGTAGATACCCGCGAACTGCGCACCTTTTTTAGTTTGGGGAATAGTTTTCTATCACCCCAATACCTTGCCAAAGGAAAAACCGCACAGGATGTAGTATTTACCCAATGTGGCATGAGTATTTTACAATTGAACAAAGAGCTTGAACAGGAAAATGGCTGGCTCAGGGCATTGCGCGCTTCAGGCGCCAGCAACGGACAAACCATTGCAGGCGCCACTTCTACAGGAACACATGGCGCCGGTTTTAAAGTGGGCGCCGTGCATGATGCCATTATCGGGTTGCATATTGTTACCGGCGCTAACAGACATGTATGGCTCGAAAGGGCATCAAACCCGGTGGCCTCGCAGGAATATTTAGACTGGCTGGGCGCCGAAGTTTTTCGCGATGATGATCTGTTCAACGCAGCGGTGGTAAGCTTTGGCAGTTTTGGTTTTATTCATGGTATTTTACTGGAAACAGAACCCATTTATTTACTGGAGAAATATACCGTAGCTAATATTCCCTATAACGACAAACTGAAACTCGCCATCAACGAATGGAACTTTGATGCCATTCAGGAATTTCTTCCATTTGCACCGGAAAGCAACAACCGCAGTTTATATCATTTTGAAGTAGTGGTTAATCCGCACCGGTTTGCCGAAAACGATCCCGATAAAGGCGTTTTTCTGAAAGTATTATACAAAGTACCCTACCGCGCTGATTATCCCAAACCGCAGCCAACACCCGGCAATTATCAATACGGCGATGAGCTGCTCGGCCTTATTCAAACCGTTCTCGACAACTTAGGAAATAAACTAACGCAAAAATTGGTACCTCCACTGGTAACAAAATTATTCCCGCTGGCCTTTGCATCGAACGAAGAGGTAACGGGTACTATTGGAGAAATATTTACCAATACCAAATTTCGTGGTAAAGCAGCCAGTGCTGCCATCGCCATCGATACGGCCAATGCCAGCCGGGCAGTGGAAGAAATAGTAGCACTGAATAAAAAAACAGCTTTCCCCGGTGGACTGGCCTTGCGTTTTGTTAAAGGAACCCAGGCACTGCTGGGCTTTACCAGGTTTGAAAAAACCTGCGTGCTTGAAATGGATGGCGTTGATTCAGCTACGAGCCGCCGCTTTTTCAACAACACCTGGAACCGGTTCGAAGAACTGAATATTCCATATACACTTCATTGGGGAAAGATCAATTTTAACCTTACAGAACAACGCATACGTCAAATGTATGGCGATGTTATTGTAAATAAATGGCTGGCAGCGCGGCATAAGCTGCTCGATGAGCCCACACAAAAAGTATTTACCAATGAGTTTATGGAAAGATGCGGGCTGGTTTGAGTTACAGGTTGCAGGTTACATGCAAGCCGTGCCACGGTTCGGCTTCTTAGCAAGGGTAACCCGTGACACGGCTACTTCCTACTTCTTACTTCCGGCTTCTGACTTCAGACCTTTGACTTCTGATTTCTCTTCATTTACCACCTTTAAAACTTCATCACCCGACAAAGGAGCAGCATATAGCTTCACTTTATCAACGAATCCATCGAATATCCGTTGCCCCGGAAATTCTTCATTGCGGCCGATCGTCCATTTGTTGGGCGCCGATAAATTAGCACGGTCCTGCAAAGGCAGTTCACCTTTTAAATGTCCGTCGATATATAACTTCAAATTCGCACCATCACATACTCCTGCAATATGATGCCAGTTATTGAACCAGTTGGCCGGTAAGGGAGCTGAACACTCTCCCCTGCCCCAGCCTCCGGCAAAAAATGTAAGTTGTTTATTGCCTGCAACCTGTAATACATGGTTATCGCCTTTGGTAAACAGATCAACCAGTCCCTTGCTTTTACCAACAGGGAACACCCATAACATCATGGTCATTGTTTGCCCCATGCTATCAACGCTTAATGAGCCGGGCACTTCTATATAACGATCTTTATTGATCCTGAGCGTAGTCGAAGGATCGTTTTTATTGGTACTTCGACTACGCTCAGGGCCGGACATCATCTTCGCCTCATTGCCAAACCCCGAACCATCTGTAACCACACTATCCTTCAGAGCATCGGCCGACAGGCTGAACAATACTGATTTCAAATTATTACTATACACCTTAAACAAAGCAGCGGAAGTATTAACACGTAAGGTTTGCAAACCTTCATTTTTAACCGGTATTGCATGCGCCATACGTTGTATGGCGCCGGGTTGTAAACTAATGGTATCTGTACACAACAGTGAATCGTTGAGGCGTATAGCAATATTAAATGTATGAAATTCACCGTCGTTATTCTGCACATCATAAACTATATGCTGCATTTCACCTGTACGGACAACCGGTTTTATCACCAGCCTGCTGATAGCCGGCTGAACAGCTGTAGCGGTTTGCGAACGGAGCACCTCAATTTCTTTAGAGGTTGATCCATCAATTTGTACACTGATTTTTCCAAACGGATACAGGCGAAATGATATGGAATCGGTAATAGTGCTATCAGCAGGCACCAGGCAATTTTTTGCCGCGTAAGCTTTACCGTTCACATATACGGTTACCCGCTTTGTTCCGGCGCTTCCCTTGTTCTGCAAAACGAAACGGGCGGCCACCTGCTCATTCGGTAATACATTATTTTTTGTTACCGAAAAATCAATCAGTTGAAATGAGGGATCACCAGCTGTTTCTGAAACATCTGACAGACTTTTATCCAATATCCATTCGGTATGCGGTACCGTATCCAAATCAAATTCTATCTGGCCACCCTGTACCAGCAAAGCATGCGATAACCAGAGCCGGTTATACTGCGTGCCATTTACCGTTACCGACTTAATGTATTTGTATTGAGGTGAAGTATTGTTTGCCCTAATAACCCATTGTTTTCCGTTCGCCATATGAACAGTGACTGACCTGAAAAGCGGCGCACTGATGGCATACACAGGCCGGCCGGGACAAACCGGATAAATACCCATGGCGCTAAAAACAAACCAGCTGCTGGTTGAGCCCAGGTCGTCATTGCCCGGCAAACCACCGGGTGTAGCACTGAAACGCGTTCGCATTATGTTTTGTACCCACTGCTGTGTTTTATAGGATGTGTTTGTATAATTGAACAGATATGGCACATGAAACATCGTTTCATTATCAAACACCAGTTGGTTGCTGATTAATCCCGAATCGAGCTTCGATACAAAAGAGGTATCGCCGCCCATGATATTTACCAGGTCTTTGGCATTATGCGGTACAAAATAAGAATATACCCAGGCATCGCCTTCCTTATAACCGAAGGTACCGGGATGTAATTTGAATTCGCTGTCATTGCGTGGCAATAGAAACAATTCTGCGGCGTTGAAAAGATTCCGGTAATTAAAACTCTCTTTCAAAAACTTATTTCTGACTTTGCTACGATGCAAAACGCCTGCAAATTGGGCAATCGCCCAATCGTCGTAGGCATATTCAACAGTACGTGTAACCGATTCGGGATATGAGAAAGGAATATAACCGTTCGTTCGGTAAATTCCCATATCGGGTAGCATATAAGGTCTGGCATCTGCCCATTTCAACATACCAATAAGGGCAAGCATACTATCAGCCACTTTAATTCCTTTCAGCCATGAATCGGTAATAATAGGTATAGCATGATTGCCTGTCATGGATTCAGTGGGCAGATAACCTGTTTGCCGGCAAATATCCAGTATCGACTCAAGTATATCTTTCTGCCTTTCGGGAAACAAAAGGCAAAGCAAGGGATGCAGGGTGCGAAAAGTATCCCAGGGCGAAAACACATTGTATTGATTTACGCCTTTAGTTTGATAAACGCGTTTATCGTCGCCCCGGTATTTTCCATCAGCATCCGAAACAACCCAGGGAACAAGGCAGGCATGATACAGGGCAGAATAAAAAACCGTTTTATTGGTCTCGCTGGTGTCATCAATAGCAACTACCGACAAGGCTTTGCGCCATTTGTTTTGGGTTGATTTTTTCAGCTCGTCGAAATCACTGTTTGCTGCAGCCAGATTTTTAACAGCACCATCAACACTTACCGCAGATACACCGATCTGCAATTCAATTACTGTATTACCCAACAGCGAGCGGCCAAACGTAAGCATACAGCCACCGGGCACATTTTCTTTACGGGTAAAGCTTTTATTGAACCGGAATAAGGTGTTCATTGCAGCGCCGCTTAGTTCCTTATTCGACCTCACGGTTAATGCACCCGCATCGCCGATAAAAATTTTGGGTGTTACCTGTGCCGGAAAAGTAAAACGAAAACGCCCGGTGCGTTCACCGGCCGTAACCTCCACAAGCGTATGGTCATCGCTGAATAAAACACTGTAATAACCGGGTGTGGCTTTTTCGTTATCGTGACTGAAATTTCTGTGATAGCTGTTCAATTGAAACCGGTCTGAAGCTTTTACCGGCATCACATATATTTTACCTGCAGAACCGTTGGGAAAGCCGCTCAAATGCTGTACACAGCTAAAAAAACAAATGCTGCTGTCGTGGTAATCGTATCCTTTGCTGTCCGTTACACGTGTTTCGGGCGTTAACTGCACAGCGCCCCATGGCGCTACCGCACCGGGATATGTTCCCCCTTCACTACCCCATTTGGTAAATACATTCGATTGGGTAGTGCCAATAAAAGGATTTACGTATTGTAAAGGATCCGTTTGGGACCATGCAGCAGAAGTAATACATAGCCCATAATAAAACGCAAAACGCTTAACGCGAAACGCATAATGCTTAACGCTAAATGTAAAACGCTTAATGCCAAACGCTAAACGCTTAATGCTAAATGCATAACGCGAAACGCGAAACGCAAAACGCTTAATACAAGCACAACACTTAATACTATGTTTAGCGTTGAGCATTCGGCATTCGAGGTTTAGCGTTCAGCATTGAGCGTTCGGCGTTCGGCATTTATACTCTAACATAAATTTTCTTCTTATCCATCCAATACCCCACAGCCCAGCAAACCAACATATACAGCACGGCCTGTATAAATGAACCGATATAGGGATTGGCATGAATAAAAATATTTTCATACAGCCACTTATAAAGCGTTTTGCCGTCGCTGAAACGAAACACATTCCACAAAATCACCAGCACTTCTGATAACAGGTAAATAAACAATGGATTTTTTCCAAACACCTGGAAGAAGGGCGTCCATGAAGTTTTATGTTGTATATCGGCCACATACACAATGGCAGCGATAATTAAACAATCAATACCTACGGTATGCAATACAAAAGAACTCGTCCACAATTTTTTATTGATGGGGAATGAATAATTCCAGAAATGCGCCAGCACCAAGAGGGCAAAACCAGCCAGCATTAATTTGGTAAGCGCCTCGTACGTACCACCTTTTTTTTGCAGAAAATAACCAACACAATAACCGGCCACTACGTTACCGATGGCAGGGAAAGTGCTTAACAAGCCTTCCGGATCAAAGGGCACACCTTCGCCATGGTATAAATGATCGGGGCCTATCAGCCACAGATCGAGCTTTAAAACCGCATTGCCAAGCAATGACAAAGGATCTGCCGCATCGCCAAAGAACCATAATACAGGCCAGTATAATAATAGTATTAAAGCAGTAATGATTACTGTAGTACGAATTTTTAAAAAGTATATCATTAACGAAGCAAAGCAGTACGCCAGCGCAATACGTTGCAACACGCCGAAAACACGGGTTGTTTCAAAAGCTTTGAAGGCATAATGACCTGTTGCTTTATCTAACCGCACAAAAGGAAACCAGTACATCAGGTACCCCAGTATAAATATGAGGAGGGTGCGTTTGAAAATTTTTGCCAGCACAGCTGAAGTGGGGATTGTTTCCCATTTAGCCATTACAAAACTCATGGCATTTCCTACGGCAAATAAAAATGACGGAAATACCAGGTCGGTGGGGGTAAACCCATGCCATTTTGCATGCAGTAGCGGCGCAAAGGTATGGGCTTCATCGGGCGACGTATTTACGATGATCATGAAGCAAATGGTCATGCCACGAAATACGTCCAATGCCAGAAATCGTTTTTGTTGTTGCATGTGCTGTGTTAGTTTTTTTAAGTCCGGAAGTCAGAAAAGTCGGAAAGTCAGAAAGCATCATATTCAAATTTGAGTTTTCTTTCGGTCTTTCGGACTTCCGGTCTTTCCGACTTCTTCTATAGAGTCACAAAACCCCAAACGGGATGATTTGGCTTAAAGATATTTTTTACTTCACCCTGTTTATATACTTTGTATACAACCGTTTCGCCACTTCAACGGGATTGCCGGTGGGTGTAGCTGAATAAGTATCATTACTGTTCACCCATTTCCATTCCTGCGCTTTTACTGTCGTTTCAAAATCGTTGGTTTCCATTCTGGCCCCGGTTGCCATTTTCAGTTGCAGGTAGGTAAAGAACTGTTGCCAGCGTGGTTTATAAAAACCTTTTATCAATCCGGCCCACTGCCTGCACGAGTATTCATGCAATTCACTTTCCTTATCGCCCCATAAGGTAATAACATTTCTTGCATTCAGCTCATATAATTTTTTTTCATTTTCATCGTTGCCGCAACTGCGGGCATCGGCGATCCATTTACCCAGTAAAAAATCTTTGCGGGTGGCCAGTAACTCGTCCATATCATCCATCAGTTCTAAAAATTCACCGGTGTATTTGTCGAAAGAAGCTGCATCGTGTTGCAGATAAGCCAGCACCCATTTCTGTTGCAGCGGCGTAGCATAATTGGCCAATACCTGCCGAACCACATCTACCAGGTCGTATTGAAAACCGTCGCTTTGCTGCAGCGCAGGAATAGCAGCATGAAACAACTCCCATACCTTCACCAGCTCTTTAGGATCGTAATCGAGTTTTGTTCGTACTCTGTCAGAAAACATATTGATTGTAGGCCGGGCCGAAATGATCGATTCAGGTCCGCCTTCACCCAGCCCGCCATTGTATACAGAGTGTTGTAAAAAGCCCCATGCTTTATTGATCGTATCATTATTTACACCATACCGTTGCCGGGTATATTGCGATAACCATTTTGTAACGTCTATCTCCTCCCCACTCCAAACATTTTCCAACATAAGGTGATACAGCGCAGGATTTTGTTCAATGCCTTCCATGGTTAAACCAATGCCCTGCATGTTGCGTGATGATTTATCGTGCAATGCTTCGGCAGGATCCTTTGCTGCATTGTCCATCCGGCCCCATAAACTGATGTTACCGCCAAAATTGTGCAGCATATTCCATATCCAGGGTTTGCCATAATAGGCCTCTGTACGGTTCCAGACAGGATGGCTTTCGCTGTACAGATCAAGAATGATCATATGATCGTCGGGCACGGCATTTAACAGCGCTTTGATCTGTGTGGGCTGCCAGTAATCGGAATTATAATGAAACATCCAGCCCTGCATAACCCATACTGCTGCAGCATCGGCGCCGGCCATTGACTGAAATACTTTTTTACTCATACCATCTAAAAAAGTCGAATCTTTTGTGGGCGGTACGTTTTCATTAAAAGTATCGGCACTATAAAAATGATCTGTGCCAAATTCGGCCGTTTGCGCTTCGATGAATTGTTTGCCGAGTGTTTCAAATGCTGCATCGGAAGGATCTAATATATATACATCAGGAAAGCCTGCTCCCCAGTTGGTTTTCTTCACTTTTGCATTGGGAAATTTTTGACCGAACGAAGGAGGCACATGCCCTGTAAAAGCCGGCAACACGGGTTTCATTCCAAAACTGCGCTCGCGTTGCAATATTTTCTTTTGCAGTTCTTTCTGGCGGTCCATCCAGTGTTGTGGTAAAGGACCATCCCATCCGTCGATGTTGCCCATCCACAACCAGGAAAAATAAGCAGGACCGGTAAAAAAGCCGGCCAGTTCATTATCGCTAAAACCCATTTTTTTATACACCTGTTGCCATACCGCTTCTTCACCGGTAAGGGCCAGCGGCATGTTGATGCCATTCAAAGCCATCCAGTCGATCTCCTGTTGCCAGCGTTCCCAATCCCACCAGGCCATTGAATATTGAAAAGTGCAGTAGTTCAGGTAATACCTGTATTTATACGGCGTTGCTTTATATACCTTTTTGGCAACTACAGGCAGCTGCGCAGGGAGGTTCATGTTGACGCCGTTCCAGCTGATGTGGCAATTACAATATTGCTGCAGATAATAATTCAATGCCGAAGCAACCGACAAACCATTATTGCCCCGCAATACTATTTTGCCCTTACGACTCTCCAACTCAAACACATCTTTGCCGTTTTGCTGCGGTATTGCTTCAATAATAAAAGAAGAAGATTTGTCTTTTACAATACGTTGCAAAAAAGCTGTAAGCGCTGATTTATCTATCTGGGAAAAGGAAGTATTGATGAATACAAAAACCGCAAAACAGAAAACCAGCCATTGTTTCATATTAAATATCGAATATTGAATGTTGAATATTAAATGTTGAATTGAAGATAAGTATAGTTTTTGATTTGAGATCCTACTTCTGTTTTTGATTGCCGACTTCCGGCTTCAGACTTCCGACTTCAACATTCAGCACTTTCATAATCTTGTAGAACAACTCCGTATTCTCATACACGCCACGGAAGCGGTACGACTGAGGCCCGTAGGCAAATACGGGAACAGGCACGGCAGAATGATCGTTGGTTGCAAAGCGTCCGCTAACATATCCTTTTGTATAATCTCCGTCGATTAATGACAAGCCGCCGGTTTCATGATCGGCGGTCACGATCACCAGCGTTTGGCCATCGGCATCGGCAAACTCAAGCGCTTTACCAATCACTTTATCGAAATCCATTACTTCACTGGCTACGTACGACATATTATTCGCATGACCGCCGTAATCGATCTGAGCGCCTTCTGTCATTAAAAAAAATCCTTCCTTATTTTTCGACAGTATTTTCACTGCTTTTGAAAAAGCATGCGCCAGCCAGTCACCCCTTCCTTTCAACACCGGCAATCCTGCCTTGTTTTCGATCACTACCCATTTTGAAGGCTTATTATTCTTTACACTATCAATATGTGGTACAACAAAATATTCAGGCGATAATTCTTTTATTACACTACTGCTAACCTTTTCTTTGCCCGGCTCCATCAGCAATGCCACGTTCGATAAACTTTCATTACCCGAACCCATCAGCAGGTCGACCGATGAATTTTTCAATTCACGTAAAATTGAAATGGCATTATCCCTTTCGGGCTGATGCGCATAAAAATCAGCGGGTGTTGCATCGGTAATATCGCCGCATGTAACCAAACCCGTTTTTATTTTTTTTGTTTTCAGAAATACCGGTAATAAGGGTAAAGCAACGCCTGTGTGATCAACACCAACATAGCGGTTCTTGGTTTTTTGTCCTGATGAAATAGAAGTAGAACCCGGTGCAGAATCAGTTACATAATTATCATACGAACTGGTTTTCGAAATGCCAATGTTGCGGATATTAAAAACGTTCAATGCACCTTTATTTGCAGTATAGCCTGCATAAAACTGGGTAAGGCCTGTGCCATCGCCGATAAATAACAAAATATTCTTTACCGGTTTATCAACGCCGTCGTTCTGATAGGTGGGCTGGTAGATTTTATAGCCTGTATTGTTTTTATAAGAATCAGCCGGTAATTTTTTCAGGAAGTCGCTCAATGCTTTTATGCTATCGGTATTAATATAATCAACCTGCAGGTGAATCAGCTGGTACCAGGCATTAATAAAATCAGGCGCATCCCAAAAACGAACCGTTTTTTTAAGGGCATGGGAATGGCTGACTAATTTTTGCAGAACACTCAATTCAGGGGCGGGAATATTTCCTTTACCATTCCATTTGGTATACTTTTTCAGGTCATCACTCATCATTACAATGCGCGACAGAGCGGCCTCATTGTATTCTTTAAACAACTCTCCATCGAAACCAATAAAGGAAGGATAAGATGTATACGTTGCCGGATCGGGGCGGTTGCCGCTGATGGCAATCTGCAGCGAGTTGCAATTGACCAGTGCAGGATATTTCTGCAACAGTTCAATCAATTTATTCAGGGTTGTAACAGCCTCAGTTTTTATGTCTATCATCAGCTGCAGCTTCAGCGAACTGTCGGCATACACATGTCCAATATTTTTTTCGATAAATGTTTGAATTGGTTTCAGGTACAGTTCTTCGAGCGTTCGGTGCAACGAAAGTTCAGCAGTTGTATGCGCCACCAGCAGTTCGCCGTTGTGCCAGAAAATATCGGCTTCTATTGAACCGAACCCTTCGTAGTAAGCGGTATACAGCGGAACAGATTGTTCGTAATCGTTATGCGAATGCGCATTGGCGGCAGAATAAATCGCAGGTTGCGAAAATGTAACGGTGAAAGAAAAAACAGATAGGAAAAATAATAATTTATGCATCGTCAAATTTATAACAGTTTGTAATTGTTCCGTCCCCTACTGCGCCTTCGCGAAGCTTCAGCAAAACAAGGCGGGACAGATTCCCTAATACATGATTTTTTTACCTTCATTTTGTGCCTTAACGGCACTGAACGTGTTGTGCCTTGAGCCTTGTACCTTGTGCCTTAATACGAAACCCCGACAGGGTCACTTGCTTTTTCAAAGCAGCTACCACCGTCAGGGTTTTCATTTGTAAATCATTAATGATCTGTGTATTTCATTAGCAAATTAGCTAATTTGCCCAATCAGCACATTGATTTTACCATCCTGTACTTTGCGCAATCACACCTCCGCTGCTGCTGATCTCGGTCGACGGTACGGGCCATACATTATGCACAGCAGGATTAAATGTGCGGGCAGGCCATATAACAGAACCATCATAGCCATGTAACGGTTGTGCATAGGTGGCCTGGGCATCTCCCCAGCGAACGAGGTCGCGATGGCGATCGGCCCATTCCCCGGCAAATTCACAACGGCGTTGTTTTTTCAGTTCTGTCATATCAGCGCCTGATACAGATGCCAGACCGGCACGGTTACGAATCAGATTAATTTCTGCATCGGCATTTTTACCCTGCATCAGTTTGGCTTCTGCTTTGATCAGTATCACTTCGGCATAGCGCAGCAATGGCGGATTCAGGGCTGTTGTAGGATGATCGCCATTGGGACTGATATAAGTGCCAATGGGACTGGCATACGAGAAGGGTTCCATATATTTTTTAAACTGGTAACCACTTAAGCTGTTGTTGGAACCATAGATGGTGTCTTTACCGAAAAATTTAAAAGTATCTCCGGGCTTTAAGATGGTTACCTCTCTGCGAAGATCGCCTGTTTCAAAAGCGTTATACAGTTCTTTGGTAGGTGTATAATATCCCCAGCCGTTGTACTTGCCCCAGCCTTTATTCTCGAGCATTACACCCGGCAAAATGCTTCCCCAACCACCGGTACCTTTGGGTGTGCTGAGCGCACTCCATATGTACTCCTTGCTCCAGTTATTGGCAATCTTAAATACATCTTCAAAATTGGTCAGCAGTGCATGTTTTCCGCTGCTGATCACCGAGTCGGCATATTTTTCGGCATTGGCCCAGGCTTTTGTATACAGGTACATTTTCGACAGGTAAGCCCATGCAGCCGTTTTATGCGGACGGCCGTAATCGGTTGCTGCATACGTATCAAAGAAAGGCAACAACGAAGCCGCTTTCTTTAAATCAGATTCAACGAGCGCATAATTTTCACTTACATTGGCAGCGCGTGCAACCGGCGCTGTGCTGGAAGCGTTTTCTTCGGTAACAATAGGAACCCCTGCTTTATCATTACCATAGCTATATGATAACTGAAAATACATCAGGGCGCGTAAAAAATAAGCTTCGCCCAAAATTCTGCTTTTAAGCGTTGCATCCATCTCAATACCGGGCACATGAATGATGATATCATTGGCCCTTTTAATAACGATGTAACGCATTTTCCACTGATCGGTAAGATAGGAAACACCCGAGGTGGCGCTGTTAAAATTCTTTACGTTCTCGGCCTTGGCATTTGAACGGCCGGTAACCATATCATCGCTGGCGTTGATATACCACATAAAACCACGGCCATAAAATTCTTCACCATCAAACTGATCGTACATACCATTGGCGCCGCTGACGGCATCCGACGAGGTTTTCCAGAAGTTTTGCGCTACCGGAGATCCTTCCGGCTCAATATCTAATTTCTTTGTACAGCTGTGTAAGCTGCCGGCAGCTATACAAAGAAGAATGATACGACTAAATACTTTTTTCATATTTTGATACTTATACATTTAGAAATTAACGTTTACACCAACAAATACCGAACGCGCCTGCGGATAGCGGCCGGTATCAATGCCACCAGTTGTTATTCCCAATTCAGGATCGAAACCGCTGTAGTTCGTAAATGTTACGAGGTTATTGGCGGTTACATATACGCGCAGTGTATTTAAACCAACCCGTTTGGTCATTGTGCCGGGCAATGTATAACCGAGGGTAATATTCTTGATACGGGTATAAGAGCCATTTTCGAGGTACCAGTCGCTGGTGGTGCTGAAGTTGCCGTTCGCATCGCTTAATGATAAACGGGGAATCGATGCATTCGGATTGTCGGGTCTCCAGGCGCCCTTTACATCGCTCAGCATATTATAGTTTTGTCCGCTTACACCTGCCTGCATGGCGAGGTATTTCAACCCGTTGAATATTTTGTTACCATGCACACCCTGTACAAAAATATTCAGGTCGAAGTTTTTGTAGCTCGCATTAAAGCTGAAACCAAAAGTGAAATTGGGGTAAGCGCCTTTTTGCACCACGCGGTCGCTGTCGTCGATTTTACCATTGCCGCTTACATCTACAAATTTCAGGTCGCCGGGTTTTGCATTTGGCTGAATAAGCGTTCCGCTTTTATTTTTATAGTTGTTTACTTCGTCCTGTGTTTTAAATATGCCGGCTGTAGGAACTACAAAAAATGAATTGAGCGGATCGCCGACACGCATCAATAAGGGAGTTAATGTACTGCGAATATTTATATTTGAAGTAGATATGGTGGTTACATTATTAGTTAAAGAAAGTAACTTATTCGAAACTTTCGTAAGCGTTGCCCCTACGTTGTACTGAAATGCCGATTTTGAATTTCCGCTATAGTTAATACTCAGCTCAATTCCTTTATCCTGCGCTTCGCCAATGTTAGCCCACTTCCCATTGCTAACGCCATTGGTACTGGCGGGTGGCAGGTTATAAATCATTCTTCCCGTAGTTTTAATAAAATAATCGGCTGATACCGACAGGTGGTTATTCAGGAAAGCGGCATCCAAACCCAGATTCTTTTGTGTTGAATTAGCCCATTTCAGTTCGGGGTTCGACAATGCATTTTCTGCATAGCCATATACCTGCGCGGGGTCCTGGCCCAGATAGGCCGTAGTGGCTGCAAGTGGTACCAGTACCGAGTTCACCGGCAAACTGCCCAGGTTACCCAACTTACCATAACTGGCGCGTATTTTTAAATTGCTTAACCAGTTGATGTCCTTTATAAATTCTTCACGGCTAAGCACCCAACCGGCAGAGGCAGAATAATAATTTTCGAATTTGTTTTTAAAAGCAACCAAAGAAGTACCATCGCGACGGCCTAATAAAGTAAGCAGGTATTTTTCCTGAAAATCATAGTTTACACGGCCGAAATAAGAAATCATTGCCAACTCAGTTTTATAACTCTCCGGCTTGAAAATACTATTGGCATTCTGAAAGTAACGATAGGCTACCCGTTCATCGGTAAAGTTCTGCGCTTTAGCGTAAAAACTTTCCGATAATTCATTCTGATACGAGTAACCGGCCACTGCAGTAACATGATGTTCACCAAAACCTTTACTATAGGTGAGGGTTTGTTCAGCCAGCAGGTTACTGTAATTAGACGAACCCATGGCGAGCTGGTTATAATCAAATATCTTTCCTATTTCCAGCACCCGCATAGTGAATTCTTTGGTAGTAGAAAAGCTTTTGGTCAATCCAAAATTGCTGCGGAAAGTGAGTTCCGGCAACAATTTTATTTCAACATACGGATTGATCAAAATGCCGCTAACCGGGTTTTTATAATCGAGCCTGTTCAAATAGGCAACCGGATTAATTACATCACCATAGTTACCCGCATATGCGGCAGGCAAACCAGCATAAGTTCCATTCGGATTATAGGTATCAACACCGGGCGGATAAAAAATGGCAGATAAGATAGCACCGGTATAAGCGCTTTGCGTATTGGCGCCATTGCCATTGGTAAAAGTATACTGCATGTTCTCCCCTACTTTCAGCCAGGGTTTTAACTGGTGATCGCTGTTGAGCCTGAAATTATACCTTTCGGTATAGGTGTTCAATAATGTACCTTCAGCCTTGCGATAACCAAAACCCATAAAATACTTCGACTTTTCGGTACCGCCATTGATACTTACATTGTAGTCGCTGATTTGTCCGGTTCTGAAAATATCATCCATCCAGTTGGTGCGGGTAATTTGTCCGTCGGGATAGGTGGTTGCATTGAATGCGGGTAAACGGGGCTTGCCGGCATTATCTGCAGCGAGGTTCATCGCATCGGCATATTCCTTTGCATTCAACGGCTGTAATTTGCGCCAGGCTTTTTGCGATCCGTATTTGGCATCCAGCGTAATGGAAGCAGCGCCTGCCTTGCCTTTTTTGGTAGTGATCAAAATAACGCCGCCCGACGCACGCGCTCCGTAAATAGCAGCCGAGGCATCTTTCAGAACAGAAATATTCTCAATTTCTGAAGGATTGATCACCGGCGTTCCACCTGCTATTACACCATCTACAATATATAAAACACGCTCACCATTAAGACCACCCATTCCACGAATATTCACGCTTGGTAATGAAGTGGGGTCGCCTCCTTCGCTCGTTACAATCACACCTGCCGCTTTGCCCTGCAGCATTTCGGTAAAGTTGTGCGCCGAACGCGACGATACTTTATCGAGCTTTACATCGGTTTGCGCACCGGTTACCGTTGCTCTTTTTTGCGTACCATAACCAACTACCACCACCGTGTTCAATTGTGCTTCTTCCCGTTCGAGGCGGATGATATTGGGAACACCGGCTTTCAGCACAGCTTCTCTTTCAGCATATCCTACATACGAAATGCTTACTGTTATCGATTCACCATCGGCTTCGAGCTTGAACGTTCCTTTAGCATCAGTTTGCGTGCCGCTAACAGTACCTTTAATGGTTACCGTTACACCCGGCAGAGGGCCGTTATCATCTACTACCGTTCCGGTAAAAACCTGGTTGCCCGAAGAGGATCTGATGGCAGTTCCTTCCTGCGCTGCCATTTCACCAGTTGCTGAAGCAACTTTGCTTTTTTCTTTATTATAAATAACAATGGTGTTGGCGTGGCTTTCAAAATCGAGGTTCGTATTTTTTAATATTTTCCTTAACGCCTCTTCTACCGTGATCTCCTTTTTTTCGTGCAGTGTTATTGTGTACTTTTTTACTTCATTTACATCAAAAGCAAATTTCACCTGTGTACTGGCCGAAATATCTGCCAGCACTTTTTCAAGCGGTTGCTGATCTACATCGATAATAATTGTTTTTTTAAGCGGATTAGCTGTTTGTGCAGTTAATGGCGCTATAAGCGCTATCAGGCATAGCAACAGAGCGGCCCGTGAAAGCAAACAGATTGCTTTCCATCTGTGTACAGAAGGACTCATAAATAAATCGTTAAGGATTAATTATTGAATGATGACTGTCTGGTTGTTTAACGAAAAACGGATATGGTCTTTGGTTCCCAACAGGTTCAGTATTTTTATAACTTCCTGCAATGTGATATCTCTTTTAACCTGCAGATAATATTCGCCTATATAGTCAGAACGCCTGTTGTCGATGGTAACATTAAAGTGGTTGTGCAACCATTGCATCACTTCAGGTAACGATGCGTTTTGAAGAAACTGCTCACCCTGTATCCACGCATTCGCCTCTCCTGCCTGTACCGAATCGATGGTTGTTTTTGCTGTGTGTTGTTTGTAACGCAGTCGCTGACCGGGTAATAAATAGCCAAGCGTATCATGTTGTTTATGTACCAGCACCTTTCCGGTAACTACCGATACTTTAATATCGTTGGTGCGATCGATCATTTTTACCGAAAAAGAGGTTCCTTTTACAGTGGTGCTTACGTTATTTGATTGAACGGTAAAGGGATGCGTTGCATCTTTTTTCACCTCAAAAAAGGCTTCGCCTTTTTTCAGCACAATGGTGCGCTTGCCGGCAAAATTGCTGTAATAAGCAATCTGCGAATTGTCGTTCAGCCATACTGTACTGCCATCTGGTAAAACTGTTTTTTGAATGTTGCCGGGAGCAGTTGCCACTTCTATTAAACGGGGCCGGTTCATAAAATAAAAAGCAACCGCAGCGCCAATCAATAATACAGCCGCCGCCGCTGCATATTTTACCGGGCGTAACCGGTTTATGCCTGTTACAGATGCACCTGTTGTAACAGCTGCAAAAATGGCTTCGCGCATTTTAACTTTCAGCAATGCTCTTTCTTCATCATTAAATGAATACGCTTCGCCTGTTGCCGCTTTTTTATCGAGCCAGCTATGCAATTCCTGCAGCTCTTCAGCAGTACAGGTATTGCTTCTGAACTTCTTTAATAATGCTTCTATATGTGGCGGATGATTCAAGCAGGTGTTTGCTTATAAAGACAGGAAAAAAACACAACCTAACTATCGGAGGTTAAAATTTTTTTAAAAAAAATAAACAATCATCAGTGTAAGTAATTCTGCCTTCCAGGCAACGCTTAGTTTTTTTACAGCGCTGTTCAGCTGGTTGCGAATCGTTTGTTCTGAATTACCGGTGGCAGAAGCGATTTCGGTAACAGACAGGCCCGAAAACTGGTGCATTTCGTATACCTGTTTCATTTTTGTGGGAAGTGTATTAACGAGCGATTTCAGCGTGGATTCTGTTTCTTTTTGTTCAAGCTTTTTGGCGGCAGAAAATTCGCTTTCGTCATTATGCAGCACATCAATACTTGTTACGGGGTATTTCTTTTTTGCGAGATGATTGAGGATGCGATTCTTTAATGCAGTAAATAAATATGCAGATAAGGATTGCACTTCCGGCAATCCGTTGCGTTTATTCCAGAAATGAATGAAAAAATCCTGTACCACTTCCTCTGCATCCTGCCGGTTTTGCAGCACTTTAAATGCATACTGGAACAATGGCTCCCACCAGGTATCAAATAATACCTGAAATGATTGCTGGTCGTTACAGGCGATTTTTTGCAATAACTGTTTATCAGCGTTTCCCACTTGCAGCATTGGTTATCGATACCTAAGTTAGTAAAAGGAATTATAATCAATATAAAAAAAACGAATACGATTTCGAAAACAGCTCCAGGATAGCTATTTGCAAAATGTTTAGCACAATTATCTAAGGAGTAATGGTAGCGCAAAGTAAAAAGTTAAGTAGCAGTTTAGCAGCAAAAGAACAATTAAGAAATTATTATATGATTACAATGCTAAAAAATCATCCATAGTTTAGCACCCGGGTATTGCAAAACAGGATTTTCGTGGGTATTTTTGATCATTACCAATTTTTCAAAACCATTATTGCTTATGAGTTCAGGAATAGATTTAGAATTTGTCAGGGAAACATATCAAAGAATGACAGACGATGAAGTGGTGCGTGTACTAACCCGGGAAGCAGCCGGATTAACGCTGGAGGCTATAGAAGTGGTAAAAGAAGAAGTTAAAAGACGTAATCTTGATCCCAATATTTTAAATGGGATCACCGCTCAACGAAAATCATATACTGTTGAAGAAATAGATAAATATTGCGAACTCATTCAGCAACTTCCCTGCCCTATCACCGGCAGCACCAACTCGCCGCTTAATGCAACAATTACCTGTGAAGTTAAGAGCTATATTTTTATAACCCATTATTCAAAAAACATTGTTATAGGGAGTCCTGAGGCCTTAGACAAGGCCAATAAGGATGCATTACTAAAATCAGTTTTATTGGGATGGTGGGGATTTCCATGGGGCATTATCAGAACCATACAGGCAATTGTAGCTAATCTTACTAATAAAAAAACCAATCATAACGATAAGCCTAATGATTTTTTAAGAAGCTTTGTTCTTTCAAGAATTGGCGAAATTGAAACGTACAAAAACGACAAAGAAAAACTACATACTATAATTACAATAAATAAAAGAAGTTAAATTTAGATTGAAACTTCCCCAATCAGGTTGTACTTGTAATGAAGCCAAACAGTGCTAATGTATTTTGCAAATACTGTAGTAAGAAAATACAATAAAAATATTGGTGGGGGATCTTCGACTTTTAATCAGGCCCTTCGACTTCGCTCAGGATCAATTACAAAAAATACTCATAAAAGGATTATTGATTTCGGTTATATTATACTTAAGCAATTCACATATATCTTCCCCGCCTATACAGCTATGTGAATTCAACAAAGCATTTTATAATTTAGTAGCGCCTTATCATCCAATTACTAATCCAACCTGTATGAATACCAACCAACAAATCGAAATCCAACTGAGTAAACGTAAACTGTTCCTGCTGCTTTCCGGTTCTCTTGTTTTTGTTGCATTAGGCAGCTGGTTTATCATTGCCCCCGCTGCATTTAAAAAACCAACGCCCATAAACCTGATTATTATCAGAACAACTGGGGTGGCAAGTGTTTTATTTTTTGGATTGTGTTTTATCGTTTCGGTGAAAAAACTATTCGAATCAAAACCAGGCCTCATCGTGGGCGAAGCAGGCATTACCGATCGTTCGAGTGCCGTACCTGCGGGCTTTATTCCCTGGAGCGACATTACAGACATTTACCAGATAGAAGTGGCCAAACAAAAACTTTTACTGATAGATGTAAAAAATCCATCGATGTACATCAGCAGGCACACCAGCAGGTTGAAACGCAAAGGCGTAGAATGGAATTATCAAAATTACGGCACACCTGTTTGTATCAGCGCACATGCCTTACAATATAGTTTTGATGAATTACAAACATTACTCACTAAAAAGCTAACCGAATATACAGGATAACCCTGAAAATAAAGTTGTAAGTTTTAAGTAATAAGTTTTAAGACCAGCAAATCTTAATTTGGCATTGCGTATTACTTATAACTTACAACTTATTTACTTATTACTTTATCGGCCTGGCCCATTTCATCATCTCATTTTCCACAAACAGTTTGAACCCTTCCGACGTAGTAAACTGCTTATCGCTTTTTTCCCATCCTGCATAAAAGCGGTAAACTATGGGCTGGTTATTTTTAATATTTGCGGCAACCGTATACGTATTTTGAACGTCGGTATTGGCATTGGGCGTAGCACCAATAGCAGCCACTTCTTTGGCAGACATTATTATGGCCATGCCTAATTTATCGTTGTTCTCAGATTGTACGTCGTAGGTATATAAGGCCTTATAACCGCCGGTAGTTGCTTCATGCGATTGTTTGCTATGCAGATTAACAATACCGGTTACAAGTTTTGAGCCGGCTGGCGCGTTGGTGACCGTTACCTTGTTTTCATAAAAATAAGCACCGCCCCAAATGCTGATCACTTCGGTAAGCGTTACAGCAGGCAGATTATCCGCCACTTTCCAGTTGGTGTATGTCATTTTGAACATGGCCCTTACTGGTCCGTCGGCTATTTTTTCATAAGTTACCCTGCTGATATTTTTACCGCCTAAACGAACCAGCGTATCTTTTCCGTTTTGCAGGGGAACACGCATGGCCAGCGCACCTGCGCCCAGCGAAGCGCCTACTTTCAAAATATCCATGCCCCAATCGGCCTGCTTATGATAATTCTTTTCCGGATCAACACCTACTTCATCCATCACCATAGCGGCGGTGGTTTTTCCCCAGATATCATTTCCGTTGCGCACATCAAAATATAATCTAAAACCTACTTTATCATTTTCCCAGGCCGGTCCTTCGGTAAGATAAGGCGGCAGGGCCTGCTTTGAGAAATCAGTAGGCTGCGCGTTCACAGGCATGGTATCTTTATCGAGTGCAGGGCCAAATGTATTATCACTGTTTTTTCGCATATGTCGTACGTGAGCACGTACCATAGCTTTTATAGTAGCAGGCGCATCGGAAATTATAGGCTGCAATTGTAATTGCTCATTGGGTTTGAAAGAATACAAAAAAGCAACTTCATCCCATTTATTATCTCCGTTTAGATCATCATACTGAACAACAAGCGGCATCCCTGTTGCTTTTTTCAGTATAACATATTTACCGGCTGCAACAGCGCCTGTCTTTTTTTCAATGTCGGCCCTTTTCAGTACGATCAGTTCATTGGGACGATCAGTTTTCGACGGATTGGTAATCGTTATCCAGTTAGCTGGTTTTGATTGTCCGCTGGATACTTTAATCATAAATAGCATACATGCTACCAACAGGGCTCTTCTGGTGTTTAACACTTTCATTATTTATGGTTATTCAGATTTTAGCGGTAAATATAAAAACTTTGTTCAACCGGTTCGGCAGATTTTAGTTTCGGTTACTGAGCACTAACAATATTGTAATTAAAAATTTCTGCAAATCATTTTTTAAAAACTACCTGTTTGACAAATGTTCCTGTTTTGATATTGGCCGAAGCTGAATTTGTAACCCGTTTACCATTGATCAGTACATTGTCGAATGTTATTCCCTGCACCATATGGGTATTATCGAGCCCATTGATGATGGAGCTACCCGCCGAATTACCTGTATAACTGATATTCTTAAAATAAATATTTTGCACGCCTCTCCCCGGCCCGGTATTGTATTGTTTATTATACACCACTCTGATATTAAACAGCTGGCCTTCTTCAATATCATCTATACGAATGTTTTCAAAGCGTATATTCCTGATCAGGTTATCATCGCCGGCATTCATAGCCATGCAGCCCTGGTATTCGGGATCGTCTTCATCCTGCTCAAGGATATTGATATTTTTGAACAGGCAATTTTCCAATGTATCTCCCTCCGTATTGGTATTTCCGTGAATACCCATGTTAATGGGATGTGCAATGTCGGCCCATAAGGTCGAGTTGGTTACTGTACAGTTACGGGTATTGCCATAAAACTTCCACCGGTGGGCGTACAGGGCAATGCAATCGTCGGAATTGCGCATAAACACGTCATCGATCTTTACATCGGAGCAACACATCATATCGATGCCGTCGCTCCATCCCTGATAGCTGAACGATTTTACATTTTGAATAGTAATATTTTTTGAAGAACCGCCAAGAATGGTATAATGTCGCGGGTCGATGAAAACGATGCCTTCTATATGCACATTGTTTGAAAAAGTTACCTGTACGCCCTCCTGCGGCTGATCAACGATGCCACGACCGCAAATGCGAACATTTTGTACGCTGTCGCAAACGAATTTACCGCGCACCACAGCGCCACCAGCGATATACACTGTTTTGCCGGAGGGAATTTTATATTCTTTTGGCTGCCCGTTACCGGGTGTGTGCAAACCCGCACCGAAATACATTACATTGGCATCGTTGCTATCGGGTTTATTAGTTTCAATGGCATTGGCAAATACATGCAGGTTATGCAGTTTATTGCCATTAAATTCAACAGATATTTTTCGTGGCTGATGCAGGGTAAACAGAATCGTATTTCTTTTAACCGTAGGTGTTATGCCATAAGCAGCAGGCCGCACCTTAACAGACCGGATATTTTCATTGTTCTTCCGAACCATCACTTCTACTGTTCCTGAAAAATCAAAATACACCATCGAAGCATCCGCTACATTATCCATATCAACTTTTACCTTGTATTCAAACAAATCATGCCACTCGCCTCCGGGCCGGCGTACTTTCACGGTATAATCATCATTGTGCATGGAATAAATCACCTGTTTGGGAGCAGGATACGTAACGAGTTGCTGTGCGTATGAACGGGTACAAAAGAAAATAATAACCAATAAAACAGTACGGGTATTCATGATGGTGAATGGTCAATGGTGAATGGTCAATGGTGAATGGTCAATGGTCAATGCCCGCCCGGATGATCCGTTCGGACGGGGTCAATAGTCAATGCTTCGCCCGCCGAATGTGAAACGGCAAACGGGAATGGGCAATTGACAATAGGCAACGGGCAATTGGCAACGGGTTCTTCCGACTTCCGACCTCTGACTTCTTGCCTCCTGTTTCATGTACCCCCGAGCCTTGTTCCTTCCCTTATTCTTTTACCAACTTGCGCTCTAATTCCTCGAGCGACACACCCTTTGTTTCGGGTACTTTGGTTAATACCCATATCAATTGCAGGGTCATCATAAAGGCAAAAAAGCCAAAGATGGGCCAGGGATTATCTTTAAAAATGCCGCTTTCTTTATCTAAGAAAACGGGTGTAATTAATGTTATTATGGCAGCAAATACCCAGTGCACGCTGGCGCCGAACGATTGCCCCATTGCACGCACTTTGTTGGGGAATATCTCTGAAATAAAAACCCATATCACCGCGCCCTGACCAATAGCGTGGGCAGCAATAAAAAGCAACAGAAACACCATCAGAAAACCTGCACCGGCCTGCGCATAAAACGACCAGGCCACCATAGCCAGACTGATAATATATCCGATAGATCCAATAATGAGCAATATTTTTCTTCCAATGCGATCAATCAGGTATAAACCAACAAATGTAAAAATGAGGTTGGTGCCGCCAATGGCAATTGAATTGAATAGTGATTCCTTCGCCGCCAAACCTGCGCGCTCCAGAATTTCAGGCGCATAATACAAAATGAAATTTATGCCCGACCACTGGTTGAAGAAGGCTACCAAAAATGCCAGCCACAGAATTCTGTTATATTTCCGGCTGAAAAAACCGGTTGAATGTCCGGTAGCGGATTCGTGCTGTATACTGGTGGTTATCGACGATACTTCGGCATCCACATTGGTAACACCTAATTTCACCAATACTTTTTTGGCTCCATCAATATCATTTTTTTTAGATACCAACCAACGCGGACTTTCGGGAACGCTTACTACCATTATTGAATATATAAGCGATGGAATAGCCAGCACGCCTAACATCCAGCGCCAGTCATTTACGCCGCCAAATCCCTGTAAAAAATAGTTCGATAAAAAAGCGATCAATATGCCAAATACAATATTAAACTGGTACATGGCCACCAGGCGTCCTCTTGTAGCGGGCGTAGAAATTTCAGAAATATAAGTTGGCGCCGCAACCGACGACACGCCTATTCCCAAACCACCAATGAAGCGGAAAAAAGAAAATGTATAAGGGTCTTGCGCCAATGCAGAACCGAAAGCAGAAATCGTAAATAAAATACCGATCCAGATCAGCACTTTTTTTCTGCCGTATTTTTGTGTTGGCCAGCCACCCAGCATTGCCCCTGCTACGGTTCCCCACAAGGCCATCGACATGATAAAGAATCCATGAAACCAGGGCGATGTATGCCATAATTCTTTAATAGGCAAATTGGCGCCTGAAATAACAACAGTATCAAAGCCGAATATAAATCCGGCCAATGCAGCAATCAAAGCAAGCTTAAAAAGATAGCCGGATGCTTTATTATTCGCTATGGCAGCCCCGGTAGCAGCACTTTTTTCCATTGGTATGTTCATAACCAGTTGTTTTAATTGTTTAATATTTAACCGTGCCGCGATTGCTCTTCGACTTCGCTCAGAGCTATGTCGCGGTTTGCCCTTCGACTACGCTCAGGGTTGCGCGGGCCTGATCCATATGGCCTGGCCGCCCGACGGCACTAAATTTACATTAATCACCGTTGAAGCGTCGGCTTTTTTTGTTTCTGATTTAACCTTTGTTTTAGTTGTCGCTTTATCGTCATCGCTGTATATGGTAGCGAGATACTTTTTCCCTTTTGGTAAAAAGTCGAGTTTTATTTTCAACGAACGTGCATTGTTATTGGTGATTGTTCCCACAAACCAGCTATCTCCGCTGCGGCGGGCAGTGGTAATGTATTCACCGGGTGTTCCTTCCAGTACTTTGGTTTCGTCCCATACGGTAGGTATCTTTTCAAAAAACTCAATTTCGGGCTCATTTCCGTACTGTGCAGGTTTGTCGTACCAGAACAGCGTTTGTATAGGACTGTAATAAACAGCTGCCAGCGCCAGCTGGTGCGCATGGGTTGTTTTAATGCGTTCGTTGAAATAACATATGGTATAATCAGCCGCGCCGGCTATAAAGCGGGTGAACGGAAGAATGGTGTTATGGGTAGCGTCGGGCATTTCTTCATTGCCTCTTATGCCCTCTGCCGTCATCAGGTTAGGCCAGGTGCGTTGTTCACCGGTGGGCCTCCAGTCGTCGTGAATATTCACCATCATCTGGTTTTCTGCACATTTTTTAATCATTTCTTCAATCCATGTTGTCCAGCGGTGTGACCCAACCTGAACAAATCCAAACTTCACTCCTTTTACGCCCCAATTGTGGTAAACCCGGAACAACGAATCAGACTGGGCATACAAGCCCTGCAGGTTACAATACAACCAAACACCAATTCCTTTTTCTTTTCCATATTGAATAATTCCTGGTAAATCAAAATCGGGAATAGCCACCTTGGTCGCATCTGAAGTAAATGTAAATGCAGGTCCATACCATTTCCAGTCGAATAAAATGTATTGCAGACCATGCCTGGCTGCAAAGTCAATATTCTCAAAAGCATCCTTTGTAGTTTGCGTCATCACCCGCATGATCTTACCGGGTTTTATCCAGCTAACATCTTTAATTTTTGAAGGTGTATTCAGGTTGAGAAGAATACCATTGTTTACTATCAAATCACCGGGTTTTTCAGCCACCATAATTACACGCCACGGTGTAGCAACGGGCGATATCAGATCAGCCGGCGTGTACATTGAAGTAACAATGGTATTTGGTTTTTCTTTGCTCAGTTTAAATTTTGTACGGGCATAATCAACCAACTGCGCTTCGGCAAGGCATGCATACCATCCATTAGGTAACTGCAATGTCAATGGCCTTTCACTTTCGTTTGGCCAGTTGTTTAACGGAAGTAATTTATAAGGCGCCTGCGCCCAGGCTGCATGCCAGGCTTTTGTTCCTTCGGGCAAACTGAATTCAGTATTTTCTGCCACCACCCTGTAATAAGTGCCTTTGGGATTTTCAGGAAAGAAGTACCTGATGCCTACCCCTTCGTTATATGCCCTGATCTGCACCTGCATTTTATAGATAGGATTATCATCCTTTACAAATGAAATGCTAACCGCGTTGTAATAATCCCTGATCATAGCGTTTTCGCCACAAACCGGTTTCCAGCTGGTATCAACGGCTGTTGCCGTGATATTTTTAGCAGACAAATTTTCGCACCAGCGGGCATGGCTGTCGACCTTTAATGCCATAGCCATTTCTGAAAGATGATTATCCAGCTGAATGTCCAATACCGACTCCTGTATCACAGGCTGATTTTTATAAGCCACCTGGTAATACATGGTCCGTTTATCGTTTGCATCTTTTTTCTGGTAAAACTGAACGGTAATATTTTTATCGGGCGATGATACGTTCACACTGCTTCCAGGCACCACGCTATCCTGTGCATACATAGCCGTGCCTGTTATGCAGGCAATCATTATAATAAATACATTCTTCATGCAATCGTCAGCTATTTTCATAAATACTTTTTCCTGCCTTTAATTTTTGTAACCGTAACAATGCTTCGATGTAATAGTAATCGGCATAAATGATCGAGGCATCTACTTCACCGCCTTTTGGTTTATGTCCAGTTGAATGTAATAAGAAAGCGCTGTTAATATTACGACTTTGATATTTATCAGTAGAAAGATTTATCAGCATTTGCTCTGCTTTCCGGCGGTATTCATCAGCTTTTGACCTATCTGTAACAAAGGTACTTAACTCAAGCAAGGCCGATGCGGTAACTGCCGCGGCAGATGCATCCTTCGGTGCATTTGGAATATCGGGTACATTGAAATCCCAATACGGGATCAGGTCACCGGGCAGATTTTTAAGATATACATCAGTTACTTTTTGCGCAAAATTCAAAAACTGTGTATCCTTTGTTTCCCTGTACACCATGGTATAGCCATAAATGGCCCAGCTTTGTCCCCTCGCCCACATGCTGCTGTCGCTATAGCCCTGGTGGGTAATGCCTTTTATTTTTTTACCGGTTGCTGTGTCATATACCACCACATGGTATGATGTATAATCTGAACGGAAATGATTCAATAGGGTTGTTTGAGCATGCTTCACTGCTATATCATACAAATTTTTACTGCCACCGTTTTTTGATGCCCAAAACAACAACTCCAGATTGATCATATTGTCCATAATGGTGTTATGGCGCAGCGGCCAGTCAACACCGGGCACTTCGCGGGGCCATGATAAAATAGTACCCACTTTGGGATTGAATAATTTCGATAAGGTATCGGCAGCTCTTAGCAGAATGCTTTTATACGCTGAATCATGGGTAAGTCTGTACCCGTTTCCAATGCTGCAAAAAACCTGAAAGCCAAGATCGTGATCAATAGCGGCAGAATCAACCAGGGGATATAATGCACCAGAATAACGCTGTGCTTCTTTTTTCAATGTTGGATCTTTGCTGTATTCGTATGCATACCATAAAATGCCGGGCCAGAAACCACAGGTCCAGTCGCGGTAATTTACCAAACGCCATTGGGTTTGTCCATTCGCAATGCTGCGTGGTATCTGTGCAGCATCAGCCGGCACCATCTTCAATGTTTTATCTGTCTGTGCAAGGCAATAATCGAGGTTTTGTTTTTCATCGAACGATGTGGATTTGCACGCCACAAACATTGCCCAACCAAGTGTAATAATTATAATAACCTTTTTCATTCTTTATACATTTCTATTCTCCGGCATGAAGGCCGGAGCTATGGAATAAGATTTATATGAACAGGCTTATTCCGGGCTTCTTTGTTTAAAAGCTTATAGGTGTATATTCCATTGCCGGCAAATCAAATGCTATTGCAGCTTTACCATTCACCGTTGTCTTTCTTCCTGCAATTGATTTTGTACCGGCAATAAGTTTTGTGCTGTTACGTATTAATTCCTGCGGTATGGTTAGTATAACCTGTGCTGAACAACCAAAGAACCACCCGTTGTTCTGTTTGCACAAAACAGCCGACACACTATCTGACTTTGCGGCTATACCATAACCTGCTTTTGCAATGGTTTGACCATTGCCCAGAAATAAATAGCTCACTTCATTATCACGTTCATTAATGACCGCATAAGTTCCTCTGAACTTCTTTTCTTTATATACAATTTCCTGCCGGGCATTGGTGGATGAAAAAATATATTGCTTACTCCCTGTTTTATTTTCCACTACAATACCCGAAAACTCCTCAACTGGTTTATCGGGTGAAAATGATGAAATAGCTGCAATTGATTTTGGTTGCGACGACGATGATGGTTCATACACCACTACAAAAGGACGCTTCCAGGCTTCGCCATATTGACGCGCCACAATAGTGGGCAACGGCAAATCTGCAATTTCTTTTGGAACAATGCCCCGGTCGATGGCGGTGGATTTGGGTGATTTCACCGAGAATATTTCGCGGCCTGACGAACCTTTCATCCACATGTTCATAAAGATCGAATCCCTGCCGGGCATCTTTAACTGAAAGGTGACATTCACATCTTTATCGGTGGTAACAGATTTTTCATCCCATAAATAATCGTACGCAAATAAATCGCCGTTGGCAAAAGCTAATTTGTCAACCGACTGCAGGTTTAACGGATTGCCGCTATTATCGCTGACACTTATCCCCTGCCCCATATTGTGATAAAAGTAATCGTGCAGTTTATCGCCGCCTTCTTTTTTGCGTGAGCGAAATACATCAACATAATAACCGGTTGAATCGCTGGTACGAATGATGCTCATCATGCGTTGCTGATCGGCATTGGTTTCAGGTTCCCGAAAATACAGATCGGCAAAACTGATGTTGGGAAAAATATTCTTTTTTATATCAGCCATTGGGTAACAACGTTGAACCGTAAAACCATGATTGCTTCTCATTTCGGGGTACGACGATATACCATCTACCACTACGGTATTGTGTGCAGGGAATTTGGAATAATACTCCGCATAATCGGGCTGAAAATAAGTGGTACCGATACCGGCTTCGGGCGCCAGCGGCAATCCTTTTCCATACAACTCAAGCGAAATTCCATTGGCATGCATATGATTGCCGAGTGAGCCATTCAACGAAAGCGCCAATGCAGTTTCGGGATTGAAACCATTGCGTTGTATCAGCCAGCTTACATTAGGCGAGTAAAAAAGTGGACTAACAAAATCCTGCAACCTGCCGGCAGGTATTGATTCCTTTAATGAAAAATCTGCATAACTAACCAGAGAGACCAAATCCCGCCTCTCTATGGCACTCCCATCCCCTGAAGGGCCACTGACTGCTTTAATCATTTTAATAAAACGCGTAAACAACTCTTCCTGTTCGGGTTTATTATTCTTTTGCGCATTCAAGATCACCTGTTGTGCGGGGCTGGTCGACAACCGGTAATAATGCGAATCACCAAACGACACTACATAGCCATTGGGCAACAGGTATTGTGCTGTGGCCAACACTGCTTTTTTCAAAATGGGCAGCTGTTCCAACAAATCAAAATTCAACACACGATCGAATAAGGTAACGAAGTTCATGAAGTCGTTCATCACATTCACCGAATAACCGGGGCACTCGGACCAGATGCAGGTGTTGGGATCGTAGCCTTTTTTGATCAGCTCTGTCAGCGACCACTGGCGAACCGCATTTTGATTTAATATCTGATCAAGATAATACTGGCAACCTCTGCCATCGGCATAGTTATTATTGTTCTCAAGAACCAATGCAATATTAGCTACAAAACGCGCTTCAATCAGGTCCCAGTTGTTGAAGGGTACACCGTTTTTTATGATCAGGTCGGCCCATTTTTTAAATGCATCTGCATACAATAACATCTTACCGGATGCATGCTTTTGTATGTAATCGTGCAGAAAATCGTAACAAACCGTTAACTCATTCAGAATATCTTCATGAATAACTTCAAACGACGACAAACCCGCCAGCGTTTGATTATGTCCGTGGTTCAGATCGTACGGTTCTTTACGGTAATAAATACCCGTCATATAGGAATCGAACAGATCAAAGGCAAACTTTGCATATTTTTCTTCTCCGCTGTACCAATAAATGATGGCCGCATTCTGCGCCATGGTCATGATATTACGGTTGATGCCTTCTACAATTCGTCCTGTTTTGGCCTGTTCCACCCACTCCAGCGGCTGACCGGGTTTAGCGCGGTTTACATAGTATAATCCGCGCGGGTCATCCATATAAGGCAATATGTCTTCGAGCTTTGGTGCGCCGAACGAAGTAACGGCATCGCGGGTGCCGGTAAAGCGAATGGTGGGTGCAGGCGCTTCGCCTTCGGCATGGTCGTATACACCGCCTTTGATAAATACGTCGGTAGATTTTGTTTTCCAGTACATCTGTAAACGCGAAACGATCCAGGTGCTGTCGGTTTGATGCCGGTTTACATATTCCTCAATATTCTTTTTCGATTGCTCAAAAGAAGCACTTGCCCAACCGGCAGAACCGATAAGCATTTGCAGCCGCGACTTTTCACTGTTGCTGGTCAGCAATCGCGGATGTTCGGCCGTAACAACAGCAGGAATTTTAATTTGCTGTGCGCCGGCATATGCAAATAGAAACAGTAAAAAAATAAATACACCAATTCGTTTCATTACCCGTTTTTTTTAAAGGTATGTCACGCCCTATGCGTGACACACCTGAAGTTTTCACAGGGATATTAATTTATTTACATGACTATAATGTTAAAAATGTTCTATCCCGATTTTATCACTTTTACAGTAGCAGGCTGCGAACTTTCCCTGATAACGAGCTGCGTTGATAATACGATGGTCTTTTTCTCGGATTTCTTTTCGCTGCTGCTTAAACAGGCCAGCAATTGTTGCATGATTTGTTCCGAAATTTCCTTCACAGGTTGTGCAACAGCTGTTATCGAGGGAGAGAATAAGGAAAAATGAGTGTTATCATCGAAACCAATTACCGCGATGTCGTCGGGTATAGAAAGCTGTAACTGCTTTATGGCCTCCAGTCCGCTTATAGCGAGATAGTTGGTGGCAAATAATATGGCGTCGAGGCCGGGATTCGATTCAATAAACTGTTTTATTTCATCGGTAATCTTTTCCTGGTCGGTACTCCCTTCAAAACCGATCATTTTAACAAAAGGATTCAGTTTTTTTTCATTGATCGTATGCAGATAACCGTTCAACCGGTCGCGCATTTGCGTTTGCGACGATGAAATGGTTACAAAACCAATATTATTGTATCCGTTCAGAAAAAAATGCTGCATGGCCTTGTACACACCGTCGAAATTATCGACCACTACATTATAGGTAGATAAGCCAGGAAAATATCTGTCGAACAAAACCACCGGCAAATTATCATCCATCAGCGCCTTTATTTCATCTTCCACACCAGGCGGGGGTACTATAATATATCCGTCGACCTGCGTATCGCGAAAAGCGCCGATGAGATCTTTGGTTATTTTCACATCGTTTTCGGTACTGGCGTAAAAAATTTTATAGTCAAGTTTATACGCACGCTCTTCAACAATGCGCGCAATGCCCGAAAAAAACGGGTCAGCAATGCCTTCTACCAGCATACCAATGATCATGCTTTTGCCGGTGCGCAAACTTTTGGCTACACTGTTAGGCCGGTACCCCAATTGTTTTACATGCTTTAATATCTTTTTTTCCAGTTCTTCACTGATGCGCTTTTGCGCAGCTTTTCCATTCAGTACAAATGAAATAGTTGCTGCAGATACATTCAGCTGTTTCGCTATGTCATGTATGGAGATTTTCTTTTTCAAGATCAGACCAATTTAATCGATTAAGCATTCTTATTAAAAAACGAAGGGATCTCATGGGTTACAACAGTTTTGCAGATTGGGTTGTAATCAGTGTTTGCGTGAGCTAAAGAAAGCCACTTAAACCATCCCTGTGAATCGGGATGGAGGTTAAGGCTCTGATAGTCACTAAAAAGCGTGGCTGAAAAAAAACAATATAAAGCAGTTATGTATGGCATAACAAGTCGTTTTAGCCGGCAATAAAAGGCCTGCAAGCGCAGATATTTTATTTTTTATGATGCAAAACCGGCAGATTAGTTAATCGATTAGGCAAAAACTGTAAATTAGTGTCAAATTAACTGTTTATAATGATTGCCTGCATCAATCACCGCATTTTTTATTTGGGCAAACGTTGGCATAGCATCAGGTTACAAGTTTCAAGGTACAGGTTACAAGGCCCTCAGTTTCCATTATACTAATTATTTGCAGGCACGTTGATCACTAATGCCTTTTCGTGCCCTGAACCTTGTAACCTGAAACCTGAACCTTATGCCCTATAGCATAAACCTTACACCTTGTAATTTATTTTCCCTTTTAGAATAACTGAATGAAAACCGAAAACATAACGATTAAAGACATTGCCAAAGCACTGAATCTCTCCTACTCAACCGTTTCGAGGGCGTTGAAGGGCAGCTATAAAATAAGTGAGGCAACCCGCGAAATGGTAAAGAAGTATGCCGATGAGCATCATTACCGGCCCAACCTGATGGCGCAAAGCCTTAAGAATAAAAAAAGCCATTGCATTGGCGTGGTGCTGTGCAGTATTCCGAATAATTTCTTTGCCGAAGTGCTCAGCGGCATCGAGTCGATTGCTTATAACAAAGATTACCTGCTGATCATTACGCAAAATCTGGAGTCGTATGAGCGCGAAGTAAGAAATCTTGATAATCTTACCTGGCGCTCGGTCGACGGACTGCTGGTTTCTCTTTCTACCGAAACAACCGACCTCAGTCATTTTAAACAATTGCACGATCAGGGTCTGCCGATCGTTTTTTTCGATAGGGTTACCGATGCCATACCAACACACACAGTAATTACCGACAATGTAGGCGGCGCTTACAATGCCACCAGCCATTTAATTAAGCGGGGATATAAACGTATAGCCACTATTACCAGTTCGCCACATATTTCTATTACCAGGGAAAGACTGGATGGTTATAAAAAAGCATTGACTGAACATAATATAGCCGTGAACGACCGGTATATAAAATATTGCCCGCATGGCGGCATGATGATAGAAGAAATTGAATCGGCGCTTGATGAACTGTTGCAATGCCCCGAGCCACCCGATGCCTTACTTACTGCCAGCGACCGTATTACCATCGGTACTTATTCGCTCATTCGCAAAAAAGGATTGCAGATACCCGGCGATATTGCCGTGGCCGGCTTTAGCAATTTCAATGCGACCGAGTTGTTCGACCCACCATTGACCACCATTCGCCAGTCGGCCTTTGAAATGGGCAAAATAGCCACCGACTTACTGATACAATTAATAGAAAGCAAACGGCCTGTTACAACGTTTGAAAGAAAAGTATTACCAACAGAATTAATCATTCGCGATTCTACGGGCAATAAAAAATAAAAGCCAATTTTTATTTTTCGTCTTCAGCACCATAAAAACCAACCTGAAACCTGCCGGTTTGGTAATACATATATGTCTTGTTTTTGCGACAATACTTTATGGGAGCCCCGCTTTTCTTCATTATACTGATGTATTTATGAACACATCGCTTCGAAATGTGCATTTTTTGCGCAAGTTCTTCGGGAGTACCGGTTGCGAGCCGGCTAATAAAACTGTCAAATTTTTTAATACGGCGGATAAAAACTTCAGACATAACCAGGAAATTGAAGGTTAAGATTTATACTGCCGCAGTTCATATGGCAATGATTGCAGCAACGAATTTTTAAATTGAATTAACAATTACGCTTACAGTCTGATTTTCCTCCATCCCTACTAAAGTAAAAAATTTGCTTCCCGGTTTATCAGGGATGAAGCCGTGGCGGGCAATAATTAATCATCCATTCTGGTTTTTGTGCAGGAGAGTTGCGCATAATATCAGTACAAATGCGCTGTAAATCATTTGTAATTTCGCCAATACAAAAATGAAAAAAAGGGGGCTGCCAAACCAAATAAAGGGGGCAAATCAGTCATTTCTATGCCCCCCTCTCTGAAAAAGTAACTATCATATGGGATAAACGACATTTTGCTGGACATAATCCCCGATGAGGCAGGTGAGTGTTAGGGTTACTTCCCATTAGTTTCCACCGTAGCAGAATATGGAAATATGCATAGCCATATCAAAAAAAAGTTTTAGCAGGTATGCTTTCATATATGGTCACATGCTAACCCAATTCATTGTTGCACAATACTGTAACCAGGCTTATTGTTAAGCAAAAAATTAAGCAGACTAACGTTCACTGAAATGTGCCATTAAAGGGATTTCCACATTAAAACGGGTAATACAAAGAAAACAGAAAATAAAGAAAACAGCAGTCCGCCAATTGTGCCGGCAGCCAATGAAAACCAAAACACTTCGTGTTGCCCTTCCATCAAAAAAGGAATGAGGCCACAGCAGGTCGATATGGTAGTCAGCAATATAGTTCGCGCTCTTTTGATAGTAGCTTTTATTAAAAGCCGGTTGTACAATATGAACGGCTTATTGGTTCGCAGGCTATTGAAATCGTTCACAATAAAAATGGCCGCATTAGATACCAGGCCACCCAACATTACAAAAGCAGCATAACCACCCTGATCAAAGAAAAAATCGCCCAAACCAAAGGTCAGAAACAATCCAACAAATGCAACAGGGATGACACAAATAATATAAAATGGCGTTTTCAAACTTTCAAACAAAACACTGCATATAAAAAAAATACACAATATCAATACAGCAATTAGTACATACTTCCGGTTCTCCTTATCCCAATTCATATTCCAGCTTTGCTGTTCTGCCGAATAACCCGGCGGCAGTTCAGTTTTCAGATCTTCCAGCACTTTTCTAAGATATTTATTACCGAACTCGACCGATCCCATATATTCAAACCCTACAACACGAATATATTGCCGGTCTTCTCTGTGAATACTATTGGCAGTATTTTGAAGTTCAAGTTTGCCTATGCCATCAATTTTTATACTTTTTGACGAATCTAACCGGATGCTATTATTAATTAAGTCATGATTTGAGTAAGCATTTGCATGTTCTTCTTTTAACATCAAAGGATAATATTGATCGTTGATAACTATCTGAGCAGATGGGTTGCCAGGTTTGGCAAGATTCTGCAGCTTGTTAACAATTTCAAATCTGCTGGTATTAAATAAAGCCATTTTAGCAGGGTCGAGATTCAACACATATTCACTGCTTTGTTTCTCATTATAATTTAGCCGTTCATTGGTATTAACTTTTTGAATACGTGGATGCTTTAACAATTTTGTTGCCAGCCGGTTTGCTTGCTTTTCAAGCTCATCATAGTTATATCCTTTCATAATTACCTGAAATCCCGGAATTTCATCATTACCTGCATTACTGAATCCCTGCCCTACCCCATATACATCCCAGGACACACCGCCCCAATCGAGCGACCGGGAAATTAAATCCGACTTTAACTGATATGGCAAAGCAGCATTCTCATATTCATCTTTAAACGTGATTGCTATACTACCATGTTGCCCGTTGTACACATTGGATACGTACTTATCAATTCCATTAACCGCCGATAAATACCTTTCAAAGTCAGATAAGATATAATTCATCTGATCAGGCGTATTACCGTAAGGCAGTTCAGCATCTACATATAATGCTGTTTTTTCTGGATTACGGTAACCGCTCTTTTCATATAAATTATATATAAATAATCGAAGCATGCCACCCAGCCATTTATCAATATGCGGCCTGATATTTTCCTGGTAGTTTTTGGTACCGATTGTTGCATTGTAACATGAATGATACCATTTGTTACCGTCCCATTTCTCAGGCAACATAAACACCGGTAATCCAAATAAAAGAATAATGAACAGAATAAATATTTTCCGGTATCGGGCCAGTAGTTTGATGGTATTGATATATGCAATCAACGACCAGCTTTGCCATTTTTTTTTAAATTTTAAATGAATGAGCCCGGATATTTTTAAGTTGGTTACTGACTGGTGAATACCAGCCGGCTTTTTATTATTCAAAACGAGATACAGGCCGGGTATAAACCATAAGGCTGTTATTAATGACGAAACAAGCCCCAATACAATGATAAGCGCAAAATCAGAAAGGTTTTGTCTTTCTTCTTCCGACAAAAAGAAAATCAAACACAATGCGGCAATGGTAGTAAGTGAAGCGCCTAAAATAGCCGAAAAAACGCGGCGATTGCCCCAGTGGTGATAATAGTCAAGCATTACAATAGCATTATCGGTTATAATGCCAAAAGAAATAGCCAGCCCCGCAATTGTGTATAAATGAATATTGATCCGGAATAGCCAGGCAAAAATAATGGTGATACAAAGACTTACACTCAACCCTAAAAACAGGTTAACAAGATATCGCCAGCTACGGTATGCAAGCATGATAAACAACGCCAGAATCGATACGGCTAAAAAGGACCGCCGGTAATTTTTTGAAATCTCCTTTTGCAGAAATTCGGTATCATCGTAATTTATCCTTAGCTCAAATCCTTTAGGCAATAGAGCCTGTGCCTGTTTTATTATCTCTTTTACTTTTTGGCCCAGTACAATCCGGTTTTCGCCTTCGCGTGCAAAAACCTTCAGGTTAACAGAATTTTTTCCATTGATACGAAAATAATTTCCCGGTTCCTGCTCTTCAATAAAAACGGTAGCCACATCTTTCAATTTAAGAGGTTCTCCGTTACTAACCGGCAACAAAATATTTTCAATTACCTCAACAGAAGCAGCGGGCGCCATCAATTGCAAAAAATATTGTTCACCGTTAGCCATCACTACATTCCCCGGGTAAGCTGTAGCAAAATAAGATTGAATGCTGTTGGTTATCTTTTCAGGAGCTATATTCCAGGCGTCGCATTTATTTTTGTTGAACCGTATGGTTAGCTGCAGATTTTCTACGCCCGAAACACTTGCCTCTTTAATGCCTTTTACATTGGCTAGCGCTTTGGTAAAAACCATCTCAGCTTCCTGTTTAATGCGAAATGGTTGCAACGGTGCATTGATTGAATATACAAGCAACGGGCTTTGTATTTTGCTGCTATTATTTTTTCCATCAATAATAACAGGATACGAAGCGCCAGCAGGTAATTGAGAATGTAGCTGCCTGATAACAGCCGCCAATTCAAACCTTTTCAGCTGCATATCGGCGCTTTTATCGAATTGCAATTGTACCGATCCGCTGTTGTATCCCGAAACCGATTTTATTTTTTTAAGCTGACTTAACTGCGAGCAGGCTCCCTCGATCAGTGAAGTCAACTGTTGTTCTACAATATCGGGGCTACTATTGGGAAGCGAGTAAGATACCGTTAATGAAGACGATTTCTCCTGAGGCACCAGATCTACTTTCAATGCAGGAATGATAAGCCCTCCGATTATGGCCAGTGCCACAAAAATGAAAACAATACGGAACGGAGAAAATAATGGCTTCAATCGAAATAAATTAAAAATAAAAGAATCAGCCTGTTTAATTGTAAAGAAAACATTTTTTTATCGATCTAACGTAAAACACTATATATAATTAAATTATTTTTTTAAAAAACTTCGGTGCACTATCCGTGCATCGGTTGCAAATAAATTCGTTACAAAATTCTCCCTTTAACCTGATTGCATGAATTTTACTGTGATTAAAAAAAAGGATGCAGCCCTTTTTGCATGTACGCTGACAAACCAATGCTTTAAAGTATTTGGCACAATTGCACTTTTGTTTTTTCTTGTAACATGCACCAACAGTTCAAATATTCCGATTACAGAAGTACCATTACTTGAAAATGGAACAAATAATTTCATCATAAAAAAATGGCAGATCTTAGGTCCTATTTACCGCGACACATCTAATAACAGAGGAAGGCAACTCATAAAGCTTGATGATAATTCATTAAATGACTATTGGAAAGTTTCGGAAAATGATCTGAACGAACACAACTTTTGTTCGTTCAGTATCGACAATGCAGTTAATAAAAACAATAACATAAGAGATGTAAAGAACACCTCTTTAGAAATAAAAGAGGATTATGCGAACCTTAAAGAGGCTTTGCAGGATGATTTACCGGGAGATTGTTATATGGCTGCAGTAATAAGCAGTAAAGAAGAGCAGGATGTTGTTTTTTATGAAAAAACAGCCAATGGCAGAAAGATTTGGCTAAACAATGAATTGCTCTTTAATGAACGGGTTGGTTCTAAACATTTTTTTAAAGCACATCTCAAAAAGGGAAACAACTTTATTAAAGTAAAGGTGTCTGATATATGGGGCGATTGGTATTTTCATTTAAATATGTTCTCAAAAAAGTACTATGCAAATCAGTTCTATGTAAATAAAATTTATTCCAATTTTCTGGCTTCCCCTGTAATCAGCGATGGGCACATGAATATAAACTTCGACAAGGACTTTTTGCAGGCAGAGAAAGCCTGTCGTCTGCAGATCTTTGATAGTCAAAATTCAAAAATAATTGATACTATCCTTGGTAAAGGCTATACATGGACGATGCCTGTAGATCAACTTCAGGAAGGTAGTTACGTGTGCCGTTTAATGGTAGATGAAATACAACTGGAAGAAAATTTTATTGTTGGCGCCCCCAAAAACCTTTGGAACAGGATTGTTAACACTTACCAGCCGGCAACGGCTGGTGAAAAAACAGCCTTAAAGATTCAGCCGCTGATAAACAGATATCAACTTATCGATTCGGTATTCACTAAAGATAAAGACACGATAGCTTATTCAAAGAAAGTTCCCTTTGTAATATTTGAACTGCAGAGGACCTTGTTTAACTCATCGAAAAATCCGGCACAAAAAGGTTTCAATGAGAAGGGCTGGCACCTGCGGGGATACCGGTCAACAATTGACAATTCGCTGCAGTATTACATGGTTTACATTCCACAGCAGTACAATCCCCAAAAGCCCGCTTCTCTTATGCTTAGCATGCCTTATATAGGAAGTGCAAAACATCCTTTTTATGGTAGTGTACATGTGGCAAACCTGGAGCGAAATGAATTACTTGCCCGGCTGGCAGACATATATAATATCATTCTGTTAATTCCATCAACGCGGATCTATGAACAATACAACTTTAATTCAATTGTGGCAACTGAAACGTTTGCCGCATTAAACGAAGTGAAGAATGACTACAATATCGATGATAAGCGGCTATACTTATATGGTGCCTGCTCAGGTGGGGTATTTGCAGCCGTGTTGGCTAACAGATTTCCGGGAACATTTGCGGCAATAGGACTCGAAGGCCCTGAATTTAGTTATACAGATTCTGAAAAGTATCCCGAAAAGTGGCTGGCGAATAATAATATTATGAAATTTACAGAAAATTATTCCGGTGTACCGATTCTTATAATACATTCAAAAAACGACAGGAAAGCTGAATTTAATCTGACACAGAACTTCGCTAACCTGGTAAACCAGCATGGCGGGAACGTAATAATCGACACGCTTGACAATCCCCATAAAAGTCAAAAAATAAATCTTCAGCATGATGACATTATGATGCCAAAGTTTTTTGATTTTTTCAAGGATAAAGTTTTGAAACAACCTGATACAATTAATTTTTTTACAGCCCAATTAAAATACAACAAAGCTTATTGGTTAACGATCAATCAGCGTTGTTCAACAGACGTAGCTTCAATAACCGGTATAATAAAACCAGATAATATAATAGAGGTTAGTTCAAATAACATTTGCAGTTTTTCAATTGATTTTAAAACTGTACCAGGTTTAAGCCAAACAAAGAAGGTGAAAGTAGTTGTTAATAATAAAATACAGTTTGATGATTATTTGAAAAGAGATAGTATGATTTTCAATACTCATAATCATCAACCTGCCAAAGGTTTCAAATGCCCTTCAACCGAAGGGCCAATTAGCGACGTTTTTGCGAACAGTTTTTTAGTCGTTAAAGGAACGCAGGGAACTGCCGAAGACAGGTATGTTTTTTCCCATGCTGAAGATACATTTTGCCTGAACTGGAAGGCTTTTTACTTAAATGACCCTATGGTAAAAAAGGATATCGAGGTTTGCGACAAAGATATTCTGAACAATAATCTTATACTTTTTGGAACAAACAACACCAATTTTATTTTAAAAAGAATATCGGAAAAACTGCCTTTTAAAACAGGAAGGCAATGGATTAAAATTCATGCAAGGAAATACAATGGTAATGATATCAGCTATATGATTGTTTATCCAAATCCGCTTAACCCTAAAAAATATATCCTGGTTATTGGGTCAAGGTCCCGGCAACTCCCTTTCAGCGAATTTGAAAATTTATCTTTGAAAGGGTGGTTTGATTATGAAGTATGGAATGGCACTCGGGTATTAGCCAGTGGATATTTTGATAATAATTGGTTTTAAATCAGGCAGCGCGCACGAAATTTCAATAAATAATTGAAATATTCTTTTTGACAAACATCGTCGCTGCATTATCCGTGCATCGGGTAGAAATATATTCGTTTCAATATTTCCCGATGCGCTTAAGGGAAAATAGAAACCATTATTGATTAATTAAACTTAAAAAAAATGATTAGTAAAAAGTTAAAACTGACTATTGTGTCAGCAATAGCCGCCATTGCTTTTACAGGCCTTTGTTCATTTGTAACTGACAGTGAAGGCGGATCGACTTATTGTAAAAATGATCCAAATAGAAACGACGCTCTTTGTATAAAAAACACATCAGGTGTAGCTGAATGCTGGATAATGCAAGCGAATACAGTTAAAGACTGCTACGGAACCGGAAATTAACCTCACTTACTTTATAATGATTTTGTTCAAAAATTAAATGCAGGCAAAATGAAAAAATTAATTAAACCATTTATAGGATTGTCGGCAATGACAGCTTTATTTCTTGGATTAAGTTCTTTTGTAAGTTCAGATGAAGGCGGCGGTGGTTATTTCTGCAAAAACGACCCATCGCAAAATACAGGCAGATGTTATGTTTGGGCTACCGGCGCAACTTGTGATAAAACCACAACAGCCAATAAGGATTGTTACGGCGTCGGCCAGGACTAGTAAAATTTAAGTTGTAAAAAAATGGGTTGGCGATTTAGCCTCAAATAAATTTTGCCAGCCCATTTTTTTTGATTGATCAAATCATAGAAGATAGAATAATGAAAATAAAACATTTATTCGTAATACCATTGGCGACAATCACGGCCTGCAAAGAGGAACCGAAATTGCAGCAAAAAAAATATCCGTATACATTAACTGAAACCAGTGTTAAATCATTTCCCTTAGATACAACCCAGGGTTTCTATTATAATTGTGTAAGATATGATAATGCCACCAATACATTCCAGCTGTTAAATGAAATCAATCGCACTATTTATGCCTATGATTATGATAAAACAACACTTGTTTCAAAAGATACACTTCAAAAAGAAGGGCCTGATGGTGTAGGCCCCTGTAACAGAGGAGGCTTTTTAATAAATAACGACACTACTTACTTCCTGAATTATCACACAGGCCAGTTATGTATTTTAAAGAAGGGTAAACTGGTAAAAAAATTCGATCTGTATCCAAAGATTTTTGAATCGGAAGGCTTTGCCGAAGCACCTACCCTATATCCCTTGCAAAAAAGAGATAATAAGCTCGATATCCTGACCCAGTCGATTGACCCAAGAGAAGATAATACTAAACTAAATACACTTATAACCGTGAACCTCGAAACTTCGGAAGTTGTTCGATCTGTAAAAAGACCGCCATTTTACAACACTGGCTATTGGGGCATGTTCAATCCTTACAGGGTTTATTATGCCTTTAATAATAAAATGTCAAATTATGTATTTAGTTTTTGCGCCGATCCAAAGTTGCATGTATACGACGCCAACCATACTGAAATAAAAACAATTGAAGTTGAATCCGACTATTTTTCGAATTCCGATATAAAACCTATTGCAGGCGTCAGTACAAAAGAAGGCCTCAACTTTCTGAACAATCACAAAGAAAAAGCTCAGATGCACGATTTTATCACACCGAGCTATGGCCCGTTTTTTTATGACCATTACAACAATGTTTATTACCGGTTTGTAAACCATCCCTTAACAAAAAACGAATACAAGGATCCGCAGATGTTCGAAAAATATCCAATGGAGTTTTCAATCATTATACTGGATAATGAGTTAAAAAAAATCGGCGAATATTTATTGCCGCGTAAAGGATATTTTACCGGCATGATGCTGGTAACGAAAGACGGCCTTTTAATAAGTAAATTATCTGATTACAAAAAGAATGAAGATCATTTGCCGTTTGCCGTATTTAAACTTACAAAAAATGAAACCACCCAAAAATAATTATTCAAAATTCAGTTTGTTTTGCCTGTTTTTACTATTCGCCTTATCTGGTTGCAGGTATCTTAACAAAACAGATAAGATAATAAACCAGATCTCAAAAAATTCAGCAGCACAATACAAGAGCGCTATAATAATACCAGGGGAAGGCTGCGGGGGGTGTATAAGCGATGCCGCTAACTTTGTAAAAACCAATATCACCAAACTCAAAAATACACTTGTAATATTTACCAATGTCAAAGATCACAAAACGCTACGGCTAAAAATAGGAAACGATGTTTTTAGTTATTCAAATGTAAAAATCGACACAATTAACCTTGTTAATGAAACTAATCTGGCATCAATATATCCACAACTTGCCTATATGGAAAAAGGCCATATTTACAAATATGGAAGTTTTAACAAAAATAATTTTAAATGGTAAAAGAGAGCACGAATGCATCATTAGTGCAGTGAAGGAATTTATATTTGATACAGTATTTCCTGATAGCGCTTATAGAAATAAAACTTCACTCATAATTTAAAAACGTTAAAAAAATGGCTAACAAAAAATTAATAAAAAGGCTCATTATATCAGCCATGACTGCAATTACCATAATAACTTTTTCTTCTTTTGTAGATGATGCAGAAGGTGGCAGTTCTTATTGCAAAAACGACCCGAACCGAAATACCGGTGTTTGCGGAAAGTGGTCAGACGGAACTTTTACGTGTGAAAACACGAACGTGGCTAATAAGAACTGTTATGGGGTTGGATCTGACTAAAACCCGGCTGCAGTTTTTTACCTAAGGATTCAGGATGCTTTCCTGAATCCTTTTTTGTAAATCTCAGTTTTTCACATGAGGTGTATTTCAAACGAGGGTTTAATTTTCCAGCGCACAAATAATGCAGTGAGGATATTTATATTTGTTTATCACATCTGGAAAAGCAATCGAACGATGAAAAAAGTGCTTTTTACTTATTCGGCATTGATGCTCTGTTATATTTCATTTTGTCAAACTCCTCAGGAAATAATTTACGTAAATGCAATAACCAGTAAATATTTTACGCAAAAAGAATTTGATAGTTTGAAAATAAAAGATCCGCAGGATATAATATCGGTAAAGTTAAAAACTACCAAAGACACTATATTTTATGCATTCTATTCCGGGAAGGAGAGTAGAAAGAACGAAGAGGAAAACAGAAAATTAGAAAACCAGCCATTGCAGTACTTTCAATTGAAAGACTTACAGGGAAATATTATTGACTCCAGAAACTTTGCAGGCAAAGTGATATATATCAATTTCTGGACAACCACCTGTGGCCCCTGCAGGGCAGAAATTCCTGACTTAAATAAGTTGAAAGAAAAATACAAAAAGAAAGAAGTGGTATTAATATCTATGGCTCCTGAGGATGCTATCACGATAAGAAACTACGTAAGAAAAAACAAATTTAGTTTAACAGTAATTCCAAACGCAAAAGAAATATTTGATAAATGGCATATAACCGCCTGGCCAACACATTTTCTTGCAGACAAAGCCGGTATTGTAAAAATCGTGAGCCAGGGCGCATCAACAAAGAAATCCCAAACCACCAACTCATGGACTACGACAGTCTATGATAAGTTTAGCAATGCTATTGATGAACTTCTGAAACAAAACTAAAACACCATAATTATTTTTTATTTGTTAACCCAAAATCAGAATTATGAATGTAAAAAAGTTCAAAATCGGTCTTTTCCTTACACTTTTTGCTGCAACAACAGTTTCCGGCTTGTCATCTTTTGTAACCGACGATGAAAGCGGAAGCAAAAACCACGATTGTGTAATTACCAATGATAATGGCCAACAAATCGGAGTTCAATGCAGGGATAACGGAACAAAATGCAGTGGAATAACTGATTGCATTTTAAGGTAAAAAAAACATTAATTACTTAAACATTACAGACAAATGAAAAAAAACATCGTAAAAAAAATTGCTATCCCTACACTTTCAGCACTTGCTCTTATCTGTACTTTAATGTCAAAAAATGCAGCTGCAAATGTAACAGATGATGAAGGAAGTGGCGGAAAACATGGTTGCGTTTATGTAATACCTGCTCCGGGTGAAGTTAGTTATGACTGTAGTGGCCTTGGAACAGTGTGCACATCAGCGTCTGATTGCAAATTAAAATAACGAGCCGCATTCAAAAGAATATTTTAAATTTTAAAATCATTAAAAATGAATAAAAACATCGTAAAAAAAACAGCCATATCCTTCGCTTTTATTTTGGCGCTTGGAAGCACTTTAATATCAAAAAAAGCTAATGCCCACACATCAGACGACGAATCATATGCAGTACCAGATCATGCTTGTGTTTGGGTAGTTATAACTCCCGATGCTGCAATTGTGGACTGTAAAAATAACGGCACAATGTGTTCAAAAGCGTCGGAATGTGTAAAATAAAAAACAGATCCCTTATCTATTAACAGAAATTCAATCATACAACCAATCATTGATCGCCAAATAACATAAGCACAATGATTGGTTTTTTAAAATCCTGTCATGAAGAATGCGCTCTCGTTATAGTATGTTTTAATGATGTCAAACTATTCACATGTTTAGATTTACGATAAAGTATTCCCTTATTTTCTATTTAGTGTACTTTTTCATAGCGTGCAACGGATCGTCATCAAATAATGATAATAACAGATTGAAGTATAGTACGGATTATAAAAACAAAGTCGGTTTGCAGAAAGACGATTCCCTATTTATTCCGCTCGACACTTTAACATCAAACAATATAACTCATTTACAATACTATATTGATACGAAAACCGGAAACAGGTTTTTATGCCTGTTGAATCAAAACGATAATTCCATTTATTTTTATAATTACAACAACCCGAAATTTTTTTTCAAAATAAGGCTGCAAAAAGAAGGGCCAAACGGCATAGGGCCAAACATAGAAAACTTCTATGTACATACAATGGACTCAATTTTTATAACCTGCCGGTATAGAATATCAGTTGTAGATAGTTCAGGAATAGTTAAAAGAAGGTATGATATGTCGAAAAAGCAATCTAACCGGTTTACAGCACTTCCTTATTTTTCACAATACAACGAACCCGTTCTTCAACAAGGCAAGTACTTTTTTTTAGCTTGCGCGCCGGATTTATCTGCTTTTAAAACAAAAGATTTTAAACATGAACAATGCATATTGAAATTAGATAAGGGAACAGGAAGCTACACATACAAACTACAACCATCTGATTTATACCGCGAAGGTATTTATGGTCCGAATTATTCCACGCCATACAATTGTTTTGATCAAAAAACAAACCTTGTATTTAGTTTTCAGAACGATCCATTAATATATAAGTATAATACTGTAACAGACGATGTAGATACTTTTTATGCAGGAAGTAAACATTTCGATAAAGTTGCTCCTATGACAAAAGTTACTGAGGACTTTGAAGGATACACCAAATTTTACATCCGCAATCCTTCATACGGGCCAGTCGTATTTGATCAATACAGAAATGTTTATTACAGGTTTGCTTTAACCCCTCTTTCAGAAGCTGATTATGCTGCCAGAAAATGGTGGAAAAACAAGTCGTTAATCATATTGGATTCATCTTTTAATAAAATAGGCGAAACCGATATTTCTGATTCCAATTCATTCCTCTCATATTTTGTTACTGCCGAAGGTTTGTTTATTGGAAAAGCGGGAAAAGAAGACCAGCTTACATTTGAAAAATTTACCCTGAAAAACCTTTAATAATGCCTGTTTTATGAAGAACAACTTTTTCCACAAAAGAAATATCTCAATTTACACATTTATTGTTGCCGCTGTCATGTTTACAGGTTGCATCAATGGCAAAAGCTCACCGGGTGATGTAGTGCTTACAAAAAAAACAGATAGTTTACTCACAATTTTAAACCATTCCAACAATAAGCATATTCAGCTGGCAGGCCTGAATAACATATTGATTATTCCTATCGATGCAGGATGTGAGAGCTGTATAAAAAAATCGCTCGATTTCGCCATGCAAAAAAACGATCCGGCTTATTTATCAATAATCACATCCTCAACATCAAAAGTATTTTTACAGAAATTGTCCTGGTATTTTAACAACCAATTGCCTGCAACCGGTAATAAATATATTCTGATTGACTCCAACAACCTGTGTTTTTTTTCTGGTTTATCAGACATCATGCCGCGTTTATACGAAGTCAAAAATGAAATGATAACTAACAATGTTTCTATTGATGCCTCCAATATAGATAAAGAGTTACGAAAGTAGTCAGATCAATAATCAAATCCTAACCATTGCTCATGGCAAAATATCACCTTGACCGACTGAAAACCCTTGACCGGCTGATCCGCACTAAAGCCACCGGCTCTCCGAGGCAGCTGGCAAAAAAAATGGAAATTTCAGAAAGAACTTTGTTTCGCCTGATCGACTGTATGCGTTCCTTAGGCGCCCCTGTTGTTTACTGTAAAAACAGGGAGTGTTATTATTATGAAGAAGAAGGTTCAATTAACTTTTGCTTTCAAAAAGCAATTTCAGCGACAGATAACTAAAATATTTTCATACTGCCATAATATGGCAGTATGAAGTTTTAATCTTGCGATAACATTTCTAATACCGGTTAAGAAATGGAAACAAATACTTTAATAAAAAATTAAACATTTATGCTTAAAAAACTTCGGTGGTATACAGTTCCCCTGGTTGCTGCAATTTTTTTAGTGAGTCTCTCATCGTATGTAACTGATGATGAAGACCTGTCAGGTAAATGTCCTACGTGTTATTGGGGATATGTTTGTAAAGATGGCCTTTCGATTATTTATAATGGACAAGAGAATACATATTGCCCGTCACCAAATGATCTTAAGAATATAAAGTGTTGTACAAATCCTTAAACGAAGCTGTACAATTGCATATAAATAATAAAGGGGGGATAAATGGAGCTTTAAATCCATCCCCCTTTTAATATTAATTAAATTAACATTGATTGAAAGCCATTTAATGATAGTAATCAGATGTACAAGAAGCTAAAGTTTCACCATTCCAATTATTTGATATACATCCTCATTTGGACAGCTATCTACCTGATTTCCTGCGATAGAACCAATCAGGACATCGCTCATCCGAAACCCGAATTTACTTTAGAAAAAGTTGACTCAATAATAGTAAAGGAAACAGAACGGCTAACAATTTTAGATTGTAATAAAACAAAAAACACATTGTTGGTTTATATGCCACAAAGCCTGTCTGTTCTTGAAGTAACGATGAAGGGAGAGAAGTTAAATAAGTTTTCATTGAAAGACCATTTTGAGTTAGAAATGGGAAAACTAATTGATCATATTGGTTACTATTCAGATTCTTCGATTGTAATAGTTACACCCAAAGGTTATTTCTTTTATACAATGAAAGGCGCGTTGATTAATAAGATTGAGCAAACGGCGCCGTTTAACGCGGGATTGTTTTTAAAAATTAAACCTTTAAAACAAGGAACGGAAAATCTTTTGATTTCAGTAAGACCATCTTTTCAGGACCCAGACTTTAATCAACGAAACAGCCGTGAATATTATAATACATTTAAGGCGTTGACCCTTTTCAATTTGAATAAAGGACAATCTCACCGGGAATTTGGGTTTGAAAATAGTAGCGTACTCAAAAAGTTTGATTATTATTATACGAATCGCCTATATTATTTTGATGTTGATTCTGCTAAAAAACTTGTTTACCTGCTTTATAATCCTGATCATAATGTGTATGTATATTCACTAAACCAAGGGGTACATTTAGACACTATTGTACCTACTCAACCAGATTATTTCAATTTAAGTGAAAAATTGCCCTTTAAAAGTTCGAAGTCAGGAGATATACACCGAATATTAGGAGTGAATAGCCAGTATTATTCTGTTAATGCTTTCGACGACTATATAATGACCTGTTATAGCACAGGCATTCCACCGGCTAAATATGATGAGATGAGATCAGCTACAGAATATACCAACTACTTTAAAAAATATAATAAGAACTTTATACAAATTTTTAAGGGGTATAAAAAAATTGGTGGCGACATCGAACTGCCTCAGGACATTTACTCAATTGCTGTTTTTAAGTCACTTGATTATATCATTGGGGTAACGAACAACTTATATATTGAACGCCCCGACTGTGAAGTATTTTATGTTTATAAACTTAAAAAAATATGAAGCTATTTTTTTGGAGCATTGTGCTGTTAGCTTTTATTGCATGCAGGTCAGGGAACAATAACGTTGACAATCTTCTTACAGATAACCATATTTCATCTTCTGAAAATAATAAAACAAAGGTTTTTCTTGTAAGTGAAACCGATTGCTCAAGTTGTACTGGTTACCTGATCAGCAAAATAGCTAGAAATATTAATAGCCAAAAAGGATATGCCGCTTTGGGTTTATTTTTCGGGGATCCGAATTCTCAAAACTTTGAAACATTAAAAAAAATCGCACCAAAAGATCTTGTATGGAAACTAACAAAAAATAATACTATTTATATCTGGGCAGCGAACCAAACAGGTTCAAAATATGGGCCTTATTTGCTTGAACTGGATAAAGGAAAATTTGATAAAATCACGGCACTTAAATAGATAAAAAATTGAGGCGTGCCGGACTCACAGCAGTTTTTTTAAGCCTGTTGAACAAGAACACACCTCCCCTCTTTGTGCTTACTATTATCTTACGAAAGGATGTCGCTTTTAGCACATCCTTTTTCATTTCCGATAAACACTACATCAACAGTTAGCAGTTCACCGCATGTATAGTACATCGAACAAAGATATCTTCGGTTGTACTATTTTCCCGATAGCGCTTAAGGGAAATAAATACCTATTTTATTAAATTTTAACCTTAACAAAATGATCAAAAGAAAATTAAAATGGGCCATTGTGCCCGTGCTTGCAACCGTTGCATTTGCAGGGTTCTCTTCATTTGCTGATGGTTCCGAAACGCCCGTTGATTCTTCTATGTGCATTACCTGTACAATGTGGCCTAATTACACTTGCGAATTTTCGGGTGTTGACGAAAATGGTAATCACACAGTCATAATTTGTCTTAACAGAAGGGGCTCTGGTAATTAAGCTTGTTAAAAAATAATTTTTAAAAGATGATCAAAAGAAAATTAAAATGGGCCATTGTGCCGGTTATTGCAATTTTATCATTTGCAGGTTTTTCTTCTTTTGCCGATGGTTCCGAGGAACATGTTAGTGCTTATGACTGCTTTTCCTGTTCCGAAAACCCTAACTTTAATTGCGAATTTTCAGGTTATGATGATAATGGAAATCACATAACTATAACTTGCTATTACAGATACAGGGGCTAACAAACGGGCCATCAAATGCGAAAGCAATAATCCCATACAGTTGTAAATTATAACGTGTTGTGCAATTGAAGTGAACAGGTAATAAAATGTAAAGGTCAATACACAACACGTTATACATGCGGCCAGATACATCCTGGCATTCATTTGTTTTTGATTAGCCGAAATAACACACCTTAATTTTTCCCTGCACAAATAGTGCATCGTACGCCTGTAATTTCGAAGATGTCTTATTTTATTCTCATTTTAACTTAACATGAAAAAGTATATTGCGTTTTCATATACAGCCATCACTTTTATAATTATATTAACAGCCTCCTGTAAAGAACAGGACAAGCTGACAAAAACACATACAGTATTTGCAGCAAAAGACTTTCCGGTAAACAAACCCCTTGCAGGAAATGCAAAAGCATTGGAAAAAAGTATTATGCCTGCAAACATATTGGTTATCCCTGAACACAATCTTCTTATTATAACAGAAATGAAAGGTGACTATCTTGCCAAAGCTTATACGTTGGATTCACTTAGGTTCCTGAAATATTTTGTAAAAAAGGGGGAAGGACCCAAAGAACAACTTACTGCACTCACGTTACAATACAAAGCCAAAGAAAAACTCGTATATATTTCAGACCTTCGAAAAAAAAGGATATTTGCTTATTCTGTAGAATCATTAAAAGACACATCTGCCTTAGCATTGCCTGTTAGTTCTATCGGAATATATAGTAATTATTTAAGAAGACCATTGATACTCGACAACGACCGAATTGTTGAAATACGCACCAGCTTTAATATTGACTCAATTGGAGTACTAAACTTTTATAATCAGAAAGGGGAGTTTTTGTATTACAAAGGAAAATATCCCACAATCGCTCATTCAGAAAGATATGCGCCCTATGAAATACATGAAGTTTTTATGGGTTGCCTGAGCCAATCAGCAGATGGATCGAAAATTATCCTTAACTACTACACATGCGATGTGTTAGACTTATATGATACTGCCGGCAACTTGCTAACAAGGATTCAGGGACCTGATAATTTCGACCCCGATCTTTTCAGACAATCTGTTAGCGGAGGAACTGCAATGAGATTTGGGAAAAATGCTAAATTAGGATATACCGGACAGGCTAAAATGAAAGATGAATTGTTGGTATTATACGATGGAAACCCGGCTAAGCGAAAAGATTATCATGTAGACCGCCTGCTGCATTTTGACAAAGATCTGAAACCTGCAACAATATTTAAATTAGACAGCCCCATATTCGCTTTTGATATTGACTGGAATACGCGCACTTTATATGGATTGACACATAAAATTGAAGGAAGTATAGTTACATTCAAACTGTAGCATTATGAAAACTATCAAAATAGCATTTTTACTTTTAGCAATAAATCTTATTTTCTTTAGTTGCAAAAACAAACCAAAAACATTCCTCAACGAATCGATTTATAATAATATTACAGCACAATGCCCCGAATTGAGAAACAACGATCTGGTTGTTTATTATTTCGACGGCAATTGTTCGTTTTGCATTATGAAGTTGATTGAAATAGAGAAGAAGCTGAAAGCACGAAAGAACCTGAAAGCAATTTTTATAGCCAAAACTGATAATCCGGGCGATTTCCGCTATAACATAAAAAGCGCTGCTATAAAATCGTGTATTGTCATTGAACAAAACAATGAATATAACCGGTATTTAAAATTTAACGAAGCTACAGTGGTCAAAAAAGACAGAGAAACACTAAGCTTCTCATAATTCCCAATCCATATTTTTTTACTTATTTAAGAAGAATTGAATGCTTTGGCTTCGACTGAAAGAACAGATTGCTACAAATAATGGGTCGATTGCAAACGGTATCCTTTATTTTGGCCTTACATTTTACTTACTATACTATTTTACTTTTACATATCCTTTCTCATTCAATTTCGAAACCGAGCTTAACGGACAATACACCTTAGCCTGGTTACTTCCTTTATTTTCTTTAATGATCCTGGCAGGCATTCTGCAAAAGTCACCAGTTGTTACCTGGCGTTCATTGTTCGCTTATGTGGTTTTATTATTCTTTTTCTTATTGATCTGTTTTTCGTCGCGGTACTCTTTTTCCAATGAGCACTTTTTCATCATTGCTACAGTTATTATATTGTCAGCTACAGCTGTGTTATTTTCCCAACAGCTCCCTTTCAAAACGATTATTTTATCATTCCTGCTGTTGTTTTTGTACCAATTAATAACAGGATTATTACAATACTTTGAGGCTGCCGGTTTAGAAAACGCATCATTACTGATTAAAGGCGATTTACAAAACTCCGGCATTTATGCATGCTGGCTGGTAATACAATTACCTTTTGTACTCTATGCCTTTTTTTATTTATCATTTAAACAAACCATGCAAACGCCGGTTAAACGGGGGGCATTATTTTATTGCAAAGCCGGCTTTTTTGTATTGTTGTTAGTGATGGTTTTATTTCTGGTTTATCAAACTCAAAGCCGTTCGGCCATTATAGCACTGATGGCTTTTTTATTAACTTTTTGCGTTTATCAGTGGGGCCATGTTATACGAAAAAAAGCAGTAACGCTTTCTAAACCTTTTTTATCAGTCATAGCGCTTATTGTTTTAACACTGGCTGTCGTTGGAGCGTATTACCTGTTTTACCTGAAAAAACTTTCAGCCATTGGCAGGGTTATGAAGTGGCAGGTTGCATGGGAGCATATTTCAGATAATTTCTGGCTGGGCACCGGCCTGGGGCGATTTACATGGTACTACCCCCAATGGCAGGCGCAGTATTTTCAAACACATTCCAACCCACCCCCTGATTTTTTTCTTAGTGCCGGTGAAACCTACATAATTTTTAATGAATACCTGCAGTTATTTAAAGAAATCGGCTTTGTTGGTTTTTTTGTGTTTGCAATTGCACTCTTTTATTTTTTCAATTCAAAATCAACATCGCATAAACAGTTATTAAACGCAGCAAAAGCAACAGTCGTTACAATTCTGGCCTGCGGATTTACGTCGTACCCATTGCATGTAACTCCTTTTTTGCTATTGTTTGCATTTTGTTTTGCCATTGCTGTTACTGTTCGGGAAAACACACCCCCGGCTACTAAACATTTTTCCTTTAATCGGATACCTGTAATTAAACCACTGATCTTTCTTTTATTTATTCTTTCCTGCTATACCTCATACAAGGGTTTAAAGCAGGCGCGTGCGGCACAGGAATGGAATGATTTGCGGGAAAAATATTCTTTAACCCCGGAACAAACAAAAGACAGGTACAACAATTTGTATCCAACACTACAATACGACGGAAAATTTTTAACTGACTACGGGGAATATCTTTTACAGGACAGCACCGATGCAGTAAAAGCCATTGAAATATTGGAAATGGCTAAAAATTATTTTATTTCAAAAAAAACCATAGAGGCAACAGGAAATGCTTATTTAAGAACCAATAACTATCCTAAAGCAATAGAAAATTTTGAATGGCTAAGCTATTATTTGCCTAACCGCTTTGGAGCAAAATATGAATTGCTTAACCTTTATAAACAATCCCGAAACCTTGCAAAAACCAGGCAAATTGCCAATATCATTTTAACAATGCCGGTTAAAATACCATCTTATGAAGTTTCTGAAATTAAAGAAAACACCCGGCTGGTTTTAAAAGCGCTAAACGTACAGGAACAATAGAAATGATTCAACAGCTTACTTATAAATTAAATCACTATACCGGTCTGCTGCTAATAGCAGGCATCATAGCGTCCTGCAACACTGCCACAGGAGCAAAGGAGAATGCATCTGAAACACCAACTCAACCTGCACCTGAAAGCATTACCCCGGTAGTTACTGCAGTGGCAAAGAACAAAACCTTTGATTACCTCATTCAATGCAATGGAAAAATAAAATCGCTGCATGAACAATTGATCACTACTGAAACAGGAGGCAGGTTGCTGGTATGCAAAGCGCACACAAGCGCCTTTTTTTCAGAAGGAGCATTGATTGCCGAACTGGATGCAACACCAGTGCTGCATAAATTAGAGCGGGCCCGTCTTACCAGATTCAATAGTGAAAAAGAATACGAGAGCCAGTTATTGGGATATGAAACATTGTTAAAAGGCAAAAACCAACAGGAAGCAGAAGATATAAAACAAAAATTAAGAATCAGCACCGGTTTGGCCGGAGCCGAACAGGATATTAAGGAAGCCAATTACGAGTTAACACAAACGATTATTAAGGCTCCTTTTTCAGGAGTATTGGCAGATGTAAAAATACAGCAGGGACAACAGGTCAAGGCTGCTGAACAATTATTCCGCATATATGATCCTAATAATTTATTACTCGAAGTAAAGGTGCTGGAGGCTGATGTTTCCCTGTTAAAACCCGGCACATTGGCCGATGTTTCGCCTGTTTCGAATGATGCAACTTATAAAGCACTGGTTGCTGATATAAATCCTTACGTAGATGAAAACGGAATGGTTACAATAAATTTAAAAATAGCGCATACAGCACACGTACAAAACGCAGCTATTTTCCCCGGCATGAATTGTACGTCAGTGATCAAAGCACCGGCATCCCTGACGTTGATTGTTCCGAAAGAAGCAGTAGTAATGCGCAGCGGTAAAGCCGTAGTGTTTACACTTCAGGATGGCAAAGCAAAATGGAATTACGTTACCGTTGGAAAAGATAACGGAAAAGAAGTAGAGATCAGAGAAGGAATAACAGCCGGGCAAAAAGTTATTATAACCAATAATCTGCAATTGGCGCATGATGCCCCGGTAAAGGAAGTGAACAAAGAAAACAATCAGTAAACAACAGTAGCGTTCGTCTCTTTAAAAGGGGCATTTAGAAATATGGTGAAATATCTTATTCAAAGGCCGGTTGCGGTTTTAATGACTTTTATAGCCCTTATCATTGCAGGGTTTATTCTCATTGATAAAATACCGGTTTCATTATTACCCAATGTAGATGTTCCACAGATAGTTGTTCGCATTAATTACCCTAATACCCCTGCTACTGTTTTAGAGCAGAATGTAATAAAGCCTATACGGGAAAACCTGGTTAATATTAATAACCTTAAAAATATTGAAAGCCGCTCGGCCAATCATACAGGACTGCTTTACCTCACATTTGAGTACGGAACCAAAATGGATCTCGCTTATATTGAGGTAAATGAAAAACTCGATCGTCTTACCAATACCTTACCCCGCGACCTGCAGCGCCCGCAGGTAATGCGCATCAATACAGCAGACATTCCTGTTATCAGATTACAGGTTTTACCAAAAGATGGAACAGGTTATCTGCAGATGAGTGCCCTTGCAGAAAAAGTATTAAAAAAAAGAATTGAACAGCTGGAAGGTGTTTCTCTTGTTGATATCAATGGAAAACAGCAGGGAATAATTACAGTTACGCCAAATATCACAGCTTTGCAGGCGCTGGGTTTAGATGCCGGCATCATAATACAAACTATACAAAGCGCCAATCGCGACTTAGGAGGATTAAGCATAAAAGACGGGCAATACCGCTACTTCGTAAAACTGTTAAATACTCTCGAAAACGAATCAGCCATTGCAGAATTACCAGTAAGGTTGAAAAACGGATCAGTAATCACACTCAGCAGCATCGCAAAAGTGGAACAGGAACCGGAAAAACCAACCGGTTATCATTTGTATAATGGTAGCGAGGGCCTGGTAATTACCATTCAAAAACAGCCTTCAAGTCGCATGAATGAGCTGGTACCACGCGTAAAAGAAGCAGTTGCATTCTTTAAAAAAGATTATCCCAAACTGCAGTTTGCCCTTACACAGGATCAAACTTTTTTACTGGATGCGGGCATTGGCAACCTGCAACAGGATTTAATATACGGCGGCATACTCACAATTATATTGTTGTTTATGTTCCTGGGTAACTGGGCTTCCCCCACCCTTATGAGCATCAGCATTCCGCTGTCGCTTATTATTACCTTCATTTTTTTTTACCTGTTTGGCATTTCGTTTAACATCATTTCCTTATCGGGTCTGGCATTAGGTATAGGTATGCTGATCGACAATTCCATTGTGGTAATAGACAATATTACGCGAAAGCGACGAAGCGGAATGAATATGCACGACAGCAGCGTTGAAGGCACCAATGAAGTGATAGCCCCCGTGATCAGCCAGGTACTTACTACGGTGGCTGTTTATGCACCGCTTGTTTTATTAAGTGGCATGGCAGGCGCGCTTGTATTTGATCAAAGCATTGGACTAACCATTTCGCTTGCTGTATCACTGCTGGTGGCATTTATATTATCCCCTTTGCTTTATAAACTATTCCTGAAAACTTCGCCTGAAAAACTAAAGGAAGATACCATTTTTTATAAGTGGCTTTCCATCCGGTACCATAGGATGATCCACCACATTCTGAAGCACAAATTGTTTTATTTACTGGCAACCATTGTTCTAATGCCAGCTGGTTTATGGCTTGCCACTATGATCCCGGTAAGTGCATTGCCCAAAATTGAAAAAAAAGAAAGCATGGTGATCATTGACTGGAATGATCCCATAGATGCGCAGGAAAACCTGCGACGAATGAAATCGCTTCAAAAAACAATTCAGAGCAATTGTATTGTAACAGAAGCTGAAATTGGTATTAAACAATTTTTATTACAACAGGATAACAACGCCATTCAGAAATCAGAAATTTATTTCGCCTGTAAAAACGAAGCAACCAAACATACAACAGACCAACGGGTTAAAGAATGGATAAAACAACAATATCCGCAGGCTGGTTTACAGATAATAGACGCCCCGAATGCGTTTACCCAATTATTCACTACTTCCACGCCATATCTCGAAGCACGTTTCAAACCTGTTAACGATGCTGAATCCGTTAACAGCTGGAAGAAATTAGATGAAATATTAAAAAGAATTCCATACCAGGATTACTCATTAGGAGCAGGCCTGATCAATGAACCAGGTATTGCAGTTGTATTAAATAATCAAAAAATGGCTTTGTATGGCATCAAACAATCGGCTATAGAAGATATGTTGCAACAGCAATTTGGCGTATATACCGTATCTGAAATAAAGCGATTCGGAGAGTTAAATGTGATAAGGTTAAAAACCGATAAAAATACACTGGAATCAAAACTTGAAAGCACAATAATGACGGGAGAGGGTATTGCTTACCCGTTAAAACACTTTATTACCTTTCAAAACAGCCAACAACCGAAATTCATTACGGCCGATAAAACAGGCGAATACAAATCAATTGCATTTGATAAACCTTTTAAAAATGAAAATGAGCTGCAGCACAAAATTGCTTCGCTGGCTTTAGCCTATGGTTTCAGCGTAGATTTTACCGGCCAGTATTTTGAAAACAGGCAACAACTAACACAACTGGCTTTTATTTTTCTGATCGTGCTGTTTTTACTGTATTTCATACTGGCCATTCAATATGAAAGCCTTGTTCAGCCGTTCATTGTAATGCTTACCATTCCCCTGGGCATAACCGGTGGCATGTTTTTACTATGGGCAACCGGAAGCACGCTCGACGTAATGGCAGCCATTGGCTTTATTGTCATTCTCGGTTTGATCGTCGACGACCCCATATTGAAAATAGAAACACTGAACCGACTCGAAAAACAATATCGGAAAAAAGGTTTACCCCACGACGAAAAACTACTTGAACAAATGATACATGAAGCCGGAGATATTTGTTTAAAACCGCTGCTGATGGTTTCATTAACCACAAGCATTGCCCTGGTGCCGGTGCTTTTTGTGGGCGGAATAGGTAACGACCTGCAAAAACCCATGGCCCTTGTAATCATAGGCGGTTTAACTATAGGAACTTTTTTCACTACATGGTTCATTCCATTAGCATACTGGTACATGGCTAAATGGAGAAATAAAAAGAAATAACATGAGAACTTTTGCTATCTGTTGCCTGATGGTTAGTTGCCTGATTGTAAAAGCACAACAAAAAAAGTCATATACACTGAAAGATATTATTGAGCTGGCGCAATCACTGTCGCCCAAATCAAAGCTGGTGCAAACACAAAAAGAAATCAGTTATTACCAGTACCTTACTTATAAAAGCGGCTTTCGTCCGCAGATATCGCTAAACGGCAGTGCGCCTGTTTTTAATAAGCAATATTACAGTGTGCGCCAGCCCGATGGCAGTATTAAATACCAGGCCATCAGTCAGCATAACAGTAATATCGGGATCAGCCTTAGTCAGCAATTGCCTTTTACCGGGGGCGAATTATCACTCAATACCGGACTTACCCGGTTCGATGACTTCAAACAAAAAACACATCAGTACAGCGGAACGCCGGTGTATTTAAATCTCAACCAGCCCCTTTTTGCTTATAATGAATTAAAATGGCAGAAAAAAATTGAACCGCTGAAACTGGAAGAATCACGGAAACAATATGTACACGACAGGGAGCAGATTGCCCAGCAAACCGTAGGTTATTATTTCGATGTACTGGTGGCCCAGAGTAATATGAACATAGCAATGGGCAATTTGCAAAATACCGAAGCCAATTTTCAAATAGAACAAAAGAGAGTAAACCTTGGCACCACAACAGAAGATAAATTATTACAGCTCGAATTACAAACGCTGCGCAGCAGGCAGGACCTCGAAAAAGCCAAATACGATCTGCAGATAGCGCAACTTGCTTTAAAAACATTTACCGGCCTTAAAGGCGATGGCGATATTTCACTTTCTGTTCCTGAATCAATTCCCGTAATGAGTATAAGCCTCGACAATGCGCTTCAGCAGGCACGAAATAACCGGGCCGAATTTATTGCATTTGAAAGAAAAAAACAGGAAGCCGAAAGAGATGTAGCGCAGGCAAAAGCAGCCCAGCAACAGGTAACCCTTGTGGCAAGCTACGGCTTAAATAATGTTGGCAGCAATGTAGGAGCCGTTTATCAACACCCCAACGACCAGCAACAATTCAGTATCGGGTTTAATGTTCCGATAGTTGACTGGGGAAGAAGAAAAGCAAGGTACAACACCGCCAAAGCCATTGAAAAGCTTACACAAACCACCAATGAGTTTGATGAAGCCACCATATATCAGGAAATAACTACCCTCGTGAAAAATATTGAATTGCTGCAATCGAATATCACACTTGCCCAAAAAACCGATTCCGTTGCTCAAAGACGGTTCACTATTGCCAATAGTTTGTACCAGGTGGGAAAACTGAGCGTTACCGATCTGAATCTGGCGCAAACCGAAAAAGACAATGCCCGCCGATCTTATATCGACGCCCTTCGGGCTTACTGGGATGGCTATTACATGCTTAGAAGAATAACTTTGTACGATTTTAAAAATAACACCTCTTTAACTGCCATACAATAAATAAAGGCGCCCCAAAAAAAGTCATTCACACCTGTGCAAAACCTGTTGCGGGCAAATACCCCTTACCCCCTTATTTTTGTCCATTACCCATATAAAAAATCAATGATATCCACAAAAAACGAGCAGAAAAATGTGTTATTGTTACAGCCCCATCGTTTATTGTCTGATCATTGCCTGCTTGAATGTTTAACAATTACCAAAGCCGGCGGTATTCCCAAATATGAGAACAGCGAACTGACCAGTTCGGAACTCAATAAAAATTTTGCCAAACTGCCCAAAGAAGTAAAGGATTCCCTGCTGGGTTTCAGCAAGGAAAAGATCGGTGTGATGAAGGATGATATTCAAAAAAAATTCACTTTACAACGCGCCGGCGTTTCGTACGAAGTATATTTTAAAACAGCCATCACACGCCGTTTGCACGAATGCATGGAACGGCTGAAACCATTTGCCGCCCTTGTAAAATGGTATCATAAAATACCGGGCGAAAAGGGTCATTTTAAAACCGCTCCCTGCAACTTCAGCACCTTTAAACCGCAGTTACAGTTCGAAGTAACCAAAAACGGTAACGCACTGCAGCTAAATACCATTATTACTATCAATGGCGCTCCCTATAGTACCGATCAATTCAACCGCCAGCTTTTTTTACTACTGAGCGGCAGCGAATATTTTGTATTATCCTGGAAAGATTTTCAAACACTGGAGTGGCTACGCGAAAATGATCCGCAGCAATACAGCCACCAGCCGCACGAATTTTCTGACAACATACTGGCAAAACTGGAATCGTTGGACTATGCGGTAAATCGCAACAACCTGTTCGAAAAAAATGAGATCCGGGTATCACCGGTAAACCGGGTAATGCTAAGCGAAATAAGCCAGTCGTTCCTGGTGCTTACGCCCCAGTGGGAATACGATGGCTTTTTTGTAGAAGGTCCGTGGAAGGAGACATACGATATTACCCGCAACGGACAATCGTATGTTATTTATCGCCATAAAGAAGATGAAAAAGCCTTATGGCAATTACTTGAATCGCTGCATCCGAATTTTCAAAAGCAGTTGAACGGCTATTATTATGTTTCTTTTGAAGAAGCGCAAAAAAAGCAATGGTTCCTGAAAGTATATCACCGCCTGCTCGATCTGAACATACAGGTTATTGGCATGGATATGCTGCAGCATTTCAGGTACTCGCAACATAAAGTAAGGGCCGAAGTAACAGTTAAAAAAGATATATCCGATTTTTTGACCCTCGACATGTTCATTTATTTTGGGGAAGAAGAAGTAGCACTGACCGAAGTGCAGAAAATTATTCAGGCCGGTCAACGCGCTATTTTGTTGCAGGACGGATCGCTTGGCATATTGAATGAAGAATGGCTTCAGCAATATGGAACGATCATCAGGCATGGAAAAATTTCAAAAAATGAAATACAGGTGCCCCGCTGGCTGGCATTCAGTGAAGAAGAAACGGATGAAGGTACCCAGATATTAAAACCGGTACTGCACAACAACTGGTGGGAAAAATGGCAGCACTGGCAAAAAAACGGCGAAGCGATTTACAGCATTCCCGGTGAAGTGAAGGCCACCCTTCGCCCTTATCAGCAAAAAGGCTTTGAATGGATGCTGTTGCTGGCCGAAGCCAATGCAGGCGCATGCCTGGCCGACGACATGGGATTGGGAAAAACGCTGCAAACGATCAGCGTGCTTACGCATCAGTTGCAGCAACAACCCAAACAGCGCCATCTGATCATTTGTCCTTCGTCGCTCATTTACAACTGGCACCAGGAACTGCAAAAATTTGCGCCGCATATCAATGTACTGATCTTTCACGGCGCATCACGTGTCCTTGAGGATGTAGCAGGCGGGCAATTTCAGGTGATCATCAGCAGCTATGGCACCATACGGCAGGATATTGAAGAACTGTGCACCATGGCATTCGGCACCGTTGTGCTCGATGAAAGTCATAATATAAAGAACCCTGCTGCACAAATCACCAAAGCGGTGGAACGGTTACAGGCTGCGTTTCGCATTGCATTAAGCGGTACGCCGGTCATGAACAATACATTCGACCTGTATGCGCAAATGAATTTTTTGTTGCCGGGAATATTTGGCACCCGCGAATTTTTCCGTCGCGAGTATGCCGATGCCATTGACCATAACCGCGATGCAGAAAAAATAAAAACCCTTCAAAGGATCACCGCGCCCTTTGTGTTACGACGAACAAAGGAACAGGTAGCTACTGATCTACCTGAAAAAACCGAGATGGTGATGTGGTGTAACATGAGCGCCGCACAAAAGCAGTTGTACGACGAGATAAAAGACAGCATACGCCAGAGCGTATTTCTGAATATTGAAAAAGACGGTTTAAATAAAAGCAAGCTGGCCGTATTGCAGGGTATGTTGAAACTTCGACAGATCTGTAACTCGCCCCTGCTGCTGCCCGAAGAAGAACAAACCTGCACCGATTCGGTTAAGACCGATCTGCTGATGAATGAATTGCAGAACAACCTGAAAGATCATAAAGTACTGGTGTTTTCGCAGTTTACCAGCATGTTGGATTTGCTGGCCGAAAAATGCCGCGAGCAGGGCATTGCGTACTATCATTTCGACGGAGGAACGGCGCCTGAAAAACGCATCGACATGGTGACCAAATTTCAACAGCCCGATAATACCACCAATGTATTTTTGATAAGCCTGAAGGCCGGTAATGCCGGTTTGAACCTCACAGCAGCCGGTTACGTATTTCTGGTCGACCCCTGGTGGAATACAGCTGTACAGCAACAGGCGATTGACCGTACGCACCGCATCGGTCAAACAAAAAATGTATTTGCGTATAAGATGATCTGCAAAGACACTATTGAAGAAAAGATCATTCAGCTGCAGCAACGCAAAAAACAACTGGCCGAAGAACTGATTTCAGAAGACGAAGGGTTTGTGAAGTCACTGACCGAGGATGATATTAAATACCTGTTTAGTTAATAACGAATAATGAATTTCCAATGACGAATGTCGAAGTAAAGGCACTTCGACATTCGCAATTTGATATTCGATATTCAATATTTGGTCAGGAGAGCAGTTGGCAATTTGCAATCAATTCTGTGGCGACAAATATTGTGCAAAGGCGTATCCTTCTTCTCCGGCATCTGTTCGTATCAGCCACCATTGATCATTGGTTTTACTAACCAGCGTAACCAATTCATGATGCGCTGCTTTACCAATGACAGGTTGATCGGTACCGGGCCCCTTTCTGATATTTAAATTTGAACTCTCAGTTGTTACAAGTACTTTAACGCCGGGCAACATGGTAGAAACATTTACATTCATCACTACATCTGCCGACCTGAAACTTGGATCAAGCTTTTCATAAATGTTCCATAATTGATCTTTTGCAGCGCCAGTGGGCGCTTCGCCGTCGATGTAAAGAACATTATCCTGCTCCCTCGCCTGCAGGTGAGTAATGCCAAGTGTTTGGGCGGTATCCAGCAGCTCTTTATATTTATCCTGAAGTGCCATAGCCTGGTTCCTCCTTTTTTATTTAATGGTAAGCTTGTTTTCAATTTTTTTGGGTTTAAGCGTATGCAGACTCTTCATTAATTTTGGCAAATCTGTCTTTTTAATATCTCCGGTTAATGTAATGACTCCATCCTGTACAGTAGCATTTACCGAGGGATAATCTTTAGTTGCATCTTTTACACTTTTGGTCAGCGGATCATCTTCAGTAATTACAACAGGAGCCGGCGCCGGTTGCTGAGCAACGATCGTGCAATTATTGATTACATCCTTTACTCCTTTTATTTTTCTGACGCTTGACTCAACTGCTGACTTACTCATTTCATCATTACATTCGCCTGTTAATGTAACAACACCATCCTTTACAGATGCAGATGCGCCATTCACATCTTTATTATCTTTTAATGTTGCTTCAACGGCCGATTGAATATTACTATCTTTTTCTTTACATGATAAAACCAGCATCCATGGCATAGCAAACATCAAAAGGATCGCCAACGGGTTAATATGCTTTTTCATAACTCAAATCATTTAAATAATTCTTATTTTTTCCTTACGCTTACGGCAATTCTTCTATCTTTTTTTCTTTCCTGATCAGAGGCATTGGCAGGTGCTTTTGCATATTGTGATCCGTATCCTTCGGCGCCGGATAATTGAGCATCAGAAATTCCGTTATTTTTTAATTCGGTTACTACAGCCTCAGCTCTTGCCTTTGATAATTTCATGTTGGCCGTTTCGTTTCCTGTTTTATCGGTATAACCGCCTATTTTAATATTGGCATTAGGGAATGCTTTCAGTATCATCGCAATATTCCTGATCTGCGGCATGCTTTCGGTAGTAATAGTCGCACTGCCTGTTTCAAAATTCAGGTTATCAAAATCGAACCAGGTATTATTATCTACCGGCCTTGAAGCATCTTTTAAAAAACCAACCAATTGATCTTCTATACCACCTCTATAAGCGTTGATTTCAGCACCATCCGGTAATTTCATTCTCATACTTGCACCGGGTGGAGGAGATGCGATTGTACCAGGTTCATTAGTTCTGGTCGCCATCGGGGCGTTTTCAGGCTTGTTACTTCTTCTATTCACCATATACCATAATAACCCAATGGCAGCTAAAACCAGTAACGCAGGCACCAGCCAACGTGTGCCGGTTGTTTTTCTTATGTCACCTGGCATATCTCTGACCTGTGCGGTAGCGCTGCGTGATGCGCCTGATAACCTGCTTCCAATATTGCTAAGGCTGCTTAGCCCTAATACACCTGCAATGTTAAGACCGGCAGGTAATGCATTCAGAATATTATCTTTTTGACTGTTCAGGAAAGAAAGCAAACCATCCGCATTCAAATTATTTGCTTTTGCATGATTACCTAATGTACCTAATGCTGCGGGCGCAGCAACGCTCATAAGCGAAGTGGCAGATGTAGGTCTGATGCCGGCAAAATTAGCAACCATATTTGCAATATCGCTCATGCGATTACCAAATATACCTTTCAACAAATCGGCGCCCCTGTCGAGCAAACTACTGTTACCAAAAAAATTACCAATATTCGTTAAAACACCGCTATTAGCTGTATCTTTTGCCATATTAAGAATTCCTCCTGCATCTCCCGAACCTGCCTTATTTAATATACCTGCCAATACAGAAGGAACAATGCCCGACATTGCATTTTGCACCCTGGATTCATCTTCATTTAATGTGGTACTGGCTCTTGAGACAACATCACTACCCAAAAGACCTTTTACTGATTCAATGAGATTAAATGACATAATTTTAAGTTTTAAAATTATCAATAGATTTTCAGGAAGAAGATTAATAAAGGAATGATAGGGTAAAAGATAACACCTTCAAAAGCAGTCAAAATATTTACTACAGTTCGAAATGATTTCTATCGCTACTTATTAGACCTTGTGGAGTTAAAAGATATACTAATTAATGAGGGATGGAATATATACTAAGGTATGATTTTATAATCTTAAGTCAAAAATTATTTATATCAATGAGTTATCGTGCTGCAATTATTGCTGTACAATGATGTGATTATTAAAAATGGCCTGAATGATATTGACGGATGGAAACTTTTCTTTTTTATCTTCAACCATGCTTCGCCCCATCGACAACTGGTTTTTACAGCAGGAGGAACCTAATAAAAGCTGCCTGCAGTTTTTAAGAGCGCATATACTTACACTTGATAATGATATTACCGAATCCTGGAAATACGGTATGCCATTTTATTGCATTCAGGGAAAAATGGCCTGCTATTTATGGGTTCATAAAAAACACCACCAGCCCTATTTAGGCATTGTTGAAGGAAAACAAATCAACCATCCCGATTTAATTATTGAAAAAAGGGCCAGGATGAAAATTCTGCTGATCGATCCGGAGAAAGATATTCCGGTGAAAATGATCAATGGAATATTGAAAGAGGTGATTGCGCTTTACAAATGAAACCTCAGGGAAACCGAAGTTTTTGCTTCTGCAAGGGAACTAACACCTCCTGTAAGGGAAATAGCAGGTCCATCATGGGAAGTTGTTGCTTCCGCAAGGGAACTAACAGCTAAAACAATGGAACTTTTTGGGTCAACAGGTAACAAATGCCGTCTGCAGGCCTGCAAGCCATAAAAACATGCTTGCAAAGCCAAAAAGTTCCCTTGCAGACTCATCATTTTCCTGCAAACGAAAAAAGTTCCCTTACAAAGCCAATTAGTTCGCTTGCGGACATAAAAAGTTCGCTTACAGACGGAATCATTTGCCTGCAAACGTAAAAAGTTCACCTGCAGCTGAGAAAGTCTCCTTACAGACGTCAACAGTTCCCTTACAACCAGCCTCATTTCCCTTACAAACGACATTAGTCCCATTACAGCTGAGGCAAGCTCCCTTACAGACTTAATAAGTCCGCCTGCAGAGGGTAGCATTTCCCTTGCAAAGGGTGCCATTTCCCTTACAAATTAAAAAGTTCACCTGCAGCCGGGATAAGTTCCCTTACACACGACCTCAATTCACTTACAGCCGATATCATCTCTCCTACAAAAGTAAAAAGTCACCATGCAAATGCTTTTAATCAGCCTGATCCTTTAGAATCCCGCCTCCTATCCACAACATTCTTGACCATAATCAAAACTTATCCCCGACTGCCAAAATCCCTGAAAAATCCAAAACAATTTACGTATATTAGTATATATGCGTTATAGTTAGTCTGCGTAAATAACGCTTGTAACCAAAAACCACAATTGCGTATGGAAAAATTTGTAATCAGCAAACGGATTACCGGTGAATATCAGTTCAATTTAAAAACCGGAAATGAGGAAATCCTTTTAACAGGCGATGGCTTTTCGTCGAAATCAAACTGCCGCCATGTAATTGAAACGGTTATGCAACATGCTACCGAGGATGACAAGTACGACCGCAGAACGGCTACCAATGGAAAGTACTTCTTTACTCTTGAAGCTGCCAACGGCCAAACAATCGCCGTTAGCAAAATGTATGAAACCGAGGCCAGCCGTAATAATGGTATCGTGTTTGTAAAATCGCTGGCGCCCAAAGCCATTATTTACGACTCAACATTCTGAGAAGGAAAACGCGTACTTATAATGCAATGCGACTCATTTGCTAATGGGTCGCATTTTCTGTTAATCTTTTCCGCAAAGGCCTAAGCCGCAAGGAAGAACCTGCTATTTTTTGCCCTTCTAAAGGGCTTGGCGAGAGCCATTTGTTGTCGCATTTACCCCCTTAGATTGTCACACCCGCACCCGCTTGTTACCTCAAAAAAGCTCCAACTTTATACAGAGTTCATACCCTCCTATTTAAAAAATCAACCAATTAAATAATGTAAAATGTAAAAGTTATGGAAAAGCAGGAATTTAAAATCGCCATCGATGCGCCTCGCGAAAAAGTATGGAACGTATTATGGGAAGACGCTTCTTATCGCGAATGGACTGCCCCCTTTTCATCCGGTTCCCATGCCGAAACCGATTGGAAAAAAGGCAGTAAGGTTTTATTTCTTGATGGCAGAGGCATGGGTATGGTATCTACCATTGCCGAAAACATTCCCAATGAATATATGAGCTTTGAACACCTCGGCGTTGTAAAAGATGGCATGGAAGATACCGAAAGTGATGAAGTGAAAAAATGGGCTGGTGCGCACGAAAATTATACGTTGAAAAACGTGAATGGAAAAACTGAACTGCTTGTTGACATGGATATCAACGACGAGTTTAAAGATTATTTTTCAGCCACTTTCCCCATAGCACTGCAAAAGATAAAGGAGTTGGCAGAACATAATTAAAACTGTTATATCAGTATAAAAGCATCGAGGGTGTATCAAAAGTCCGATACACCCTCTTTTTATTCGGGTACCTGATGGAGACAGGTAGTCTTTTAAGCGATTCTCAAGCCCCGCGTATTTTTTTACATCCCCGATGCTTTTAGTGAAGCCGTGCCACGGTTTCGAAACGTGGCACGGCTTTGCTCTATGCAGTTAGCTTCAAAATCATCACCCCAATAACACTCGCCAAAACAAGTAACGCAACCCAGGAACTTCGTTTTGTTGTACTATCGATTTGCTTGCTTCTTTGCGTCTGTATGAGGCTCCATCCTAAAAATCCAACTAACAGGGTGCCTCCTGTAGCTATTATTATTTTATTTTGCACAGTATATATTACCAGCATCAGGACAAGTCCTGCCAATGAAAAAACAATTGAATATTTCTGATACAGCGGTTGTTTTGTTTTTTCGGTAACCGGTATTATCTGATTAAGTAATTGTTCCAGCTCGTTATAATTTTCAATTTGCGGCGGCACCGCAATTATATTTCCTGGTCTGTTACTTTTTATCAGGAAACTATTATTGGCATTTTTTATTATTTCTTTAATCTCAAAGAAGCTGATCGAAACAACCGGTGTGTTTTTTTGCTCGCGGGTAATTGTACTGTTATCGATAACAATGGTGTAACTCTTTAACAGATTTAAATACCGCCTAAAACCGAGTAATAACCCAAAAGAACAAATTGTCAATGATACAAGAATGGGAATAATGATGTCGCTGAAATCTGTTGCTTTATCCGCATTGCCATTTATGAAATTCACAACAATGGAAAATACAATAATTCCACAAAAAGCAGGGATCATTTTCAACAGGGCTTTCTTTCTGATGCCACCAAAACTTTCGGGGCTAATTTTAAACGTTTGCATATGGTTTAGGGTTAACAACCGGCATTTATTCATACTCCGGCTAATATTCAATATTGGTTTTTAGCAGCGAAAAATACAAAAAGCCTTTCAATAAATTCAACCCAATTACCCAAAAATTCAATTCTGTTATCTGATTTTCCATTAATATAACCATCCTTCACAATACAATAGCGCTACACCCCTATTTTTGTTAACTTTAATGCAGTCTCCGCAGGGAGATTCCTGTTTAAAAACAAAAACCAGTACCATGGCTTCTATTAATTTAATAGTGAATAATAAAAAGTACACGGTTGATGTATCACCCGATACGCCCCTTCTTTGGGTATTGCGCGATGAGCTGAACCTGGTAGGCACCAAGTTCGGCTGCGGCATTGCTCAATGCGGCGCCTGTACAGTGCTGATGAACGATTCGGCCATTCGCTCCTGTTCGTACCCCGTATCGGCAGTAGGTACCAACAAAATCACTACCATCGAAGGACTGAGCGAAAACGGCGATCACCCGGTTCAAAAAGCCTGGGATGAAGTGGATGTTCCCCAATGTGGTTATTGCCAGGCCGGTCAGGTAATGGCCGCCGTGGCGCTGTTAAAAAGAAAGCCCCACCCTACCGATGAGGATATTAATGCTGCCATGACCAATATCTGTCGCTGCGGAACTTATGTGCGTATACGCAAAGCTGTGCATTTGGCAGCAGAGAAAGCAAGTAGTAAGTTGTAAGTAATAAGTAGTAAGTTGACAGGTTGATAAGTTAACATGTTGACAAAGTTGAAAAGTTAAATGGAACAGAGCGCTTTGCCTATTGACTATTGACTATTCACCATTGACCATTGACTATTCACCATTGACTATTCACCATTGACCACAAAAACCATCTCAAATGAAACAGGTTCCTTCTCATATATCACGCAGACATTTTTTAAAAATAAGCACGCTCGCCGGTGGCGGCGTGCTTTTCGGATTTGAGTTGCTGGCGAATGCAGGCCCTGAAGCTGTAGAAGCCGCAGCTGTATTTTCGCCGAATGCTTATCTGTCTATCGACCCGAAAGGGATCGTTACCCTGATGGCACCGAATCCTGAAATCGGTCAGGGTGTAAAAACTTCGCTGCCCATGCTACTGGCCGAAGAGCTGGATGTTGACTGGAATAAAGTTGTGGTTAACCAGGCTATGCTCGATAAAGACAAATATGGCAACCAGGTAGCGGGTGGCAGCGGCGCTATCCGAAGCCGGTACGAACCGATACGCAAAGCAGGCGCTACAGCCCGTTATATGCTGGTGGCAGCCGCCGCTCAAACATGGAATGTTCCTGAACAGGAATGCTACACCGAAAACGGTTGGGTGATTCATCAGTCAAGCGGAAAAAAACTGAGCTATGGCGATCTGGCCACCAAATCGGCCACCATGCCTGTGCCTGAAAATATTAAATTAAAAGATCCGAAAGATTTTAAGATCATCGGAAAACGCATCCGGAATATCGACAACAAAAACATCCTCACCGGTAAGCCTTTGTTTGGTATCGATACCCGTCGCGATGGCATGTTTTATACCATGGTAGCGCGTCCGCCAGCCTTTGGTAAAAAATTCAAATTTTTTGACGATACCGAAACGCGCAAAATACCTGGTGTTAAAAATGTGGTGCAGGCGGGCAATGTGGTTGCCGTGCTGGCTACCAACACGTGGGCTGCCAAAAAAGGGCGCGATGCTTTGAAAGTTGAATGGGAAGATGACGGCAAACTCGAAAGCACCAATGAACACATTGAAGCCTACAAAAACCTGGTACAACAAAAAAGCGAAAAGGCCGACCGCAACGATGGTGACGTGGAACAATCATTAAGCAATGCTAAAAAAGTAATAGAAGCTATTTATGAGGTGCCCATACTGAGCCATGCGCCTATGGAACCCATTAACTTTTTTGCCGATGTGCGTGATGGCAAGGCCGACTTGTACGGCCCCACGCAGGTGCCGGGCAAGGTGCGTACCGATGTTGCAAAAGCTTTGAATATTGCCGAAGAAAATATTACGGTGGGCATACCCCGCCAGGGTGGCGGTTTTGGCCGTAAGTTGCGCAGCGATAATGCGGTTGAAGCCGCATTAATTTCTGCAGCCGCCAAAGCGCCCATACAAATGTTATGGACACGCGAAGATGATATGCAGGGCGATTTTTACCGTCCCAGTGGCATGTACCGCTATCGCGCTGCCATCAACAACAACAATGAGCTGGATGGCTGGTACCTGATCGCCGCCGCTTTAAATTCGAACCGTGCTGCCAGTGCAGAGAATTTTCCGGCTGGCGCTTTGGCCAATTATCGCACCGATAGCCACGGACTTACTTCCAACATTCAAACCGGTCCATGGCGCGCCCCAACGCACAATGCCGTGGCATTTGCCGAGCAAAGCTTTATCGATGAAATTGCGCATGAACTGAAAAAAGACCCTCTTGCATTCAGGCTCGAACTGCTCGACCGCGCCAAAAGCAATCCGGTTGGCAAACTGGGTTATGATGTTGAAAAATTCAAAAGCGTCATTAACCTCGTTGCCAAAATGAGCAACTGGGGCAAAACAACGCCGGGGCGATTTAAAGGATTTGCCGCTTACTATTCTTTCAACACCTATGTGGCTGAAGTAGCAGAAATATCGATGGTCAATGGTAAACCGAAAGTTCATAAAGTGTATTGCGCCGTTAACTGCGGGCAGGTAGTAAACCTGAGCGGCGCCGAAAACCAGGTACAGGGCGCTATTGTTGACGGACTGGGGCATGCATGGTTTACCGAAATAACCTTCGATAAAGGAGCTGTTCAACAAAAGAACTTTAATACTTATACCCTGATGCGTATGCAGGATGCTCCGCCCGATGTGCAGGTGCAATTTATTGAAACCAACGAGGCGCCCACCGGATTAGGCGAACCTGGCTTACCGCCTATCGCAGCGGCGGTATGCAATGCGATTTTTGCGGCAACCGGAAAAAGAATACGAAAACTGCCGTTTAATTCTAAATAAGTCCGAAAAAAGTCCGGATGTCCGGAAGACCGAAAGTCCGAAAGAAATACATACTTAGGTAGGCTTCTTTCGGACTTTCCGACTTTACTGACTTTCGGACTTTTCCGACTTTCTTACTATTTTAGCCGCTATGATCAACTGGTTATCACGTACCAAAAAACAATCTGTGCTGCAGGAACAGGGAACCGATTCCTTTTTTCATTTCGTATTTAAAAATGCGATCAATAAAAATTACCTGTCTATTGCGCTGGCAGGTATTGCCATACAATTCATTCTGTTTAAGATCTGTTACCCGTATGCCGATTATTTTAACGACAGCTATACCTACATAGATGCCGCTACCGATCATGCAGTAATTAGCTTTCGCCCTATTGGTTACTCCCGCTTCCTCGAAATAATTCATGCACTCACTACTTCAGATACCGTTGTTGTTTATATTCAGTTCCTCGCCATACAGGCCGGCGCCTTATTTCTTTTCTTTACGTTACGGTATTTTTTCAATCTGAATAAAATAGTCAGCATATTGTTACTGGTGGCGCTGGTATTTAACCCGGTGGTATTATACATCAGCAATTACATCAGCAGTGATGCCTTATTTGTTGGCTTAAGTTTATTATGGATCGCTGAATTAATATGGATCATTAATCGGCCCAAATGGCATCACATCATTGAACATACCTTTTTATTGTTCTTTATTTTCAATTTGCGGTATGCAGCGTTGTACCTTCCTGTAATTTCGATCTTTGCGCTTTTTCTGAGCAGCAACAAACAATGGGTATACCGGTTATCAGCCATTGCCCTGACTATTTTGCCCCTGTTAATTGAAATAAAGATCATACAGCACATTACAAAAAAAGAAACCGGCACCGCCATATTTTCGGCTTTCAGCGGCTGGATGGCCGCCAACAATGCATTACACATGTATCCGTACATCGATGTGCATAATGCTGATTTTGCATCGGCAGATGTAGCTGAGTTCAATACGGTTGTTAAGCAATATTTCGACAACCTGCCGGCTGATAAAAGACCTTACCCGGTTGCAGGCGTTACCTTTTTGTGGGGGGAAGAAACGCCGTTAAAAAAATATATGTACCAACTACAGGCGCAAAAAAAGATCAAAGGATATTTCAGCGCTTGGCATGCCGTAGCGCCCATTTATGCAAAGTTCAGCAGAACCCTGGTAAAACAACATCCGTTTGCATTTGTAAAGTATTTTATGTGGCCCAATGCCAAAGTATATTTTGCGCCACCGCTTGAATCATTGTTGTCGTACAATGAAGGACGTAGCACTGTAGATGAAGTTGCCGTAAAATGGTTCAAGTATAAAAGCGAAAACGTAACATGTGTTAACAAAGATGTGCAGGGCAAATTATTACAACCCATTCCCTGGTTGTTCTTTTTGATAAATATAGTTTTTTGCGCGTCGTTTATTGTATTATTGGCCCGGTTCAAAAAAACGAACATTTCCCCTGCACTTTTTCGCACAGTATTGCTCATTGGGGCTTTCTGGGTAATCAACTTTTTATTCAGTGCTTATGCCGCACCTATCGTGTTTCGCTTTCAGCTGTTTCCCATGATAATATACACAGCGTTTTCCTTTATTTTGCTGCAGTATATAATTGGTGTATTTAAAAAAACAACGAAATCCGATTGCTGACTTCAGACTTCCGACTTCAGATTTCAGATTTCACCACAGGTTCTCAATACAATAAGCGCGGGTCCATAAAGTAACGTGTAACAGCACGGCCTTGCACCATGCTTTATGCATTTTTTCTATTACGCCCAAACTATGTCCATTTTTGGTAAGAAATGATTTTATGGTATCGTTCACCACGGCTGTAAAAGCAATAATGTATCGTAAAGGTATATGCGGGGGAGTTGTTTCAGCGCCATCGGTTTTATTTTTCTTTTCATGCGTATGGCGTAACCCTATTTCATGCTGATAGTTTAACCAGTTCTGATCATATGGCTTGCAGCAAACATCCACAATCCATTGTTTAAACCGTTCTTTAACCCTTGTTTTATATTGTTCATCGGGTTTACCGTTAGCATCCTTAAAATAAAAGGCAAGATGAGGTGTAGAACTAATTACCCCGCGCCATGTATTTACTATCGACTCAGTTTGTTGTTCAAGCACCTGACCAGCCATGCGCAAATACCTTATATCCTCCGAATCCAGCGTAATCGTTTGTTTTATCAGCTCCAGTTCTTCCATCGATACCGGCGATTTACCCACCTCTTTCGTGCCATAATCATAACCAGCAATATGCTCTACTTCGGTTTGCATAAACGATTGTTTTTATACATATTATAATTAACAAGCTAAAAAAATTGTACCAGTAGAATTTCTTCCACTACTTGCAATTAAAAGTAAATCAATGTAATATTGACCTAAGGATGCAATTAAAGGGTTATGACCAAAGAGATGCTAATACAGGATTTTATAAAAAATGAAGAAAAACAAATGACGTGGGGAGATAAGATTTTTAATAAATATCCTGTAATATCAGATACACAAATAATTGCAGCAGGAGCCTGGAAATATAAATTTAAAGACGAAAAAGTAATACGCCCCTCTGTCTTATATAAAATTTATGTTACGCCGGTACTGATCTTTTTAATACACATGTGGCTGAGGGAAATTAACTTAATACTACATGGGCCGGGAAGCCTGGGGCTTTCGCTATTTTTTACAATTATTATTATCTACATATATTATACATTCTTGTCTCAAAAATATAATTACAATATAATCATAAACAGCAAACATCTTTTTATTAGTAATTATAAATACTCCTGGCCGGATATTATGGGAACATACTTATTGACCCGGAAACTCGCCAAACACAATAAAACTTATTTTATTATCTTACTGACTACCGGAGAAATAAAAGAATTCGAATTAAGCAATTTTAGCATTTCGAATTATAAGTTATCCGCTGCCATTGAACATTACAAACCGAATTCTGACCTTATCGGCGATCCCGCGCTCCTGTAAAACCTGCTCATTCTTATATCTTATTACTTACTACTTATTACTTTACTACTTTCAGCTTCTCATACAACATCTTCATAAAATACCCCCCAACCACACTCCTCGCCTGAAAACCTACCTGCTTACCATTGGTAGTTTCGTGCCAGTCGCTCAAAGGAACACGGTCGGGCGTTTGAGTCAAAAACTTATATACCGGACTGATCAATGCTTCAAAATCGGCTTGCTTTCCGGCCATGGCAGCCGTCCATAAAATCCAATCGCTTTTGGTATAGGTTTTACGACTATCCAAAGGCAAACCAAACGTGTTTTGTTTGGTGAGGTAATAACTGATCTCTTTTTCATATACTTCACCGGGAAATAAATGCAGCCCCAGCACTTTATCCCACACCAGGTTATACTTCTGGCTCCAGGTATTTTTATTGCTGAAGGTTAACGCATAGTGATCGCCATCATTGGCCATTTCCATCCAACGAGGTACCATGGCCTGCGCCATGGCACGGTATTTTTCGGCAGTATCTTTTTCGTTCAGCATACCCGCCAGCATACCATAGCAACCCAACGCCACAATTGCTTTTACCGATAAATTGGCATTGCGCGCAAGATGACCGGCAAAATCATCGGTGCATAACTGATTGGCGGGGTCAAACCCTTCTTTACTTAAATACTGCGCCCAGGTGCTGAGCGACTTCCAGTGTTTTTGTGCATATAGCGCATTGCCTTCGGCCTTTGCAATGGCCGCCGTAAGAATGATCATATTACCCGATTCTTCAACAGGCATATCTTCTCCATAGGTTTGTCCGTTGGCAATGGGATAAGTGCCTAAATCATGGGCGGCAAAAGGTTTTGTCCATTGACCGCTTTCGCTATAATAAAAAATACCATTCAGCATGCCTTTGAGCAAATCGGGATTGTATAGCAAATACAACGGCGCCGAAGGATAGGTAACATCAACCGTATTGATAGAACCATTGCTGAAATTTTCCTTCGATAAAAACAGGATATCGCCCTGCGCACTCTTCAATACCTTATGAGCAGCAATGCTTTGGCGATAAGCGGCCACACACAGTTTTGCATAGGTTTCGCCACCGGCTGCTTTGGCATCATTGTACATTTTTTTATCAAACGCATCGCATTGTTGCATGATGTTGTTGTAATCGGCAGCGGCTTTTGCCAGTTGCTGTTCTATAGTAAGCCCCTGTTCTTTCCATAACGGCGGCAGGTTTTGATGAAAATACTGAACTGAATACTGATCATCATACCCTAACAGAACAGTATTTACCAAAGGCGAATTGCCAATTTTTGCTGCCGGCATTACCGCGCCCAATATCAGTTGCCGGCCTGTATAAGAATCCTGCGGAGTGGTTTTGTTATTGATGAAATCGGCCAATGCAGTATGCGGTTGCGAAACAAACCATTGCTGGTTCGGGGCGGTCATATACATATAGCCCCAGTCGATACGCCGGTCATCGCCCTTTTTTTGTAATACCGGTTGCTCAAGGGTACCCGCTTTTATAATGTTTGTACCATCTGCCGTATACCTGCGTGCCGTAACAACCTGCGATGTATTATCAACGGCTACATTGGTCGATACGCCTACATACGATTGCACCGAATGCACCTTGCTATCGTTCGATTGCAGGTGAAGCGAAATGTATGAGATGGGCCTTGTAAGCACTTTCAGATCGTTTAACAGCAGCGGTGAAGTGAATGTAACCTTCAGATCCATCGGGCCGCACCTGAAACGATAAGCAGTTTGTGTGGCAGTAACTGTAACATCCTGCTGCTGCGCAACAGCTACATTTTGCATGGGTTTGTTTACCGGCTCTGCAACCAGGCCTGCATCGAGCCAGGCCCCTCCCCTGGTATTGGCAATATGAATGGCCAGTACGTTTTTGCCTTTCTTCATTTTTTGCTTTACGGCTTCTGTAACCGGCACATAAATAAATTTATTAACCCAACCAGTAAGCGAATATATTTTTTCGCCGTTTAAATACACTTCTATATCATCATCGTGATTGATCTTTAATAAAAGCGGCCCCGCCGGTATTTGTTGTGCAGTAAACGTTCTGCGAACCCACAGGTTATTGCTAACCCATTTTGTTTTGGCATTATCCATATTCCCAAAGGGCGCTTCGCCCGTGGCCCATTTACTATCGTTATAGGCAACCGAACTCCAGCCGGTTTCGGGTGCTGTTTCGGTATACTTTACTGAATAATTGCTTTCATCGGTGGTGGGCGCAATGGTTTGATAAACTTTATCTTCCTTTCCCAGAAAACGATATACTTTTCCATCTACCTTCAGCCAGCCCAGCAAAGGCTGATCAAAGCCTGTCCAGTGTTTGGTTGAACTGGCTGTAATATCATCAGTAAATGACCAGATGCTGAAATATGGATCGTGTGTTATTAAGGGATAGGCCGGCAACTGTTGCAGTTGCGTTTTGGCAACAAACGAAAAAAACAATAAACATGACAGCAATACAGTATATTTCATATGCGGATAGATGGTTTAAAGTCGGTTGAGGCCAAATAATTGCATTCGTTCATGCAATATAAATACAGATGTTCGACTTTAAAGAAACAATCTTTATTAAAAAGAAATTAATCTACCGGTAAAAAAAGCAAAATGGTTTAGCCTGAATTGCTGAACTTCATTTAGCCAATTGGCAACAAGCAACAGACAATTAGCAAAAGGTAATTAGCAATTGGCAAAACAGGTTGATATATATATGAGCAAATTGCAAAGATCAGGTTCAATTGCCAATTGTCCATTGACAATTGCTAATTGATTCAACCATGCTCCTTTAAAACCAAAGGTTTTCTTATGATCTGGCACAAATCAACTATAGAAAAAGTTTTTGAAGCACTGAATAGCAGCGAAGCCGGTTTAACAGCCGAAGAAGTTGCTAAACGACTTCAGCAGAACGGACCAAACCAGTTGCAGGAAAAAAAGAAAAAACCTGCCTGGGTGCTTTTTCTGTTACAGTTTAAAGATATAATGATATTGATACTGATAGCAGCTGCTATCGTTTCAGGTATTGCAGGCGATCTGAAAGACACTATCGTAATACTGATCATTATTATTATCAATGCCATTGTTGGTTTTGTGCAGGAATACAAGGCCGAAAAAGCAATTGATGCATTAAAGAAAATGTCGGCTGCTGCTGCCCGTATAAAAAGAAATAATTCGGTTGATCAAATACCGGCTGCAGAAATAGTGCCGGGCGATATTGTGTTGCTCGAAGCCGGCGACATGGTGCCCGCCGATATCAGGATCATTCATAGCAACGCGCTGAAAATTGAAGAAGCTTCGCTCACCGGCGAATCGCAGGCTGTAAATAAATCAAACAACATTTTACAGGAACAGGACGATATACCGTTAGGCGACCGCATCAACATGGCTTACAAAAGTACGCTGGTAACGGCAGGCAACGGAACCGGCATAGTTGTGGCTACCGGCATGAATACCGAAATAGGGCATATTGCAAAAATGCTGCAGGAAAAGGAAACAGTTACCCCATTGCAAAAAAGACTGACCGACTTCAGTAAAAAATTATCTTTCGTTGTTCTTGCCATCTGCGTTATTCTATACGTGGTGGGCATGTTGCGGGGCGAAGATCCTGTAACCATGTTGCTCACAGCTATTTCGCTGGCCGTTGCGGCCATACCCGAAGCATTACCGGCAGTGATCACCATTGCATTGGCCATGGGCGGCAAAAAACTGGCTCGCAAAAATGCCCTGATACGCAAATTGCCGGCAGTTGAAACGCTGGGATCGGTAACTTATATCTGTACCGACAAAACAGGTACGCTTACGCAAAACCAAATGACGGTTCAAAGGATCTGGAAGCATGAAGCTATTGACATTACTGTTCCCAACATCAGCAAAGAACAGTTATTGCTGCTGGCCATGACATTGAACCACGATGCGCATAAAGAAAATAACGGAAGCAATAAACGAAAAGGCGATCCCACCGAAGTAGCGCTGGTAGAATATGCCGTTGAACAAAGCGATTATAATAACAACTGGGAACAAAGCTTTCCGCGAAAACAGGAATTGCCGTTCGATTCAGACCGCAAACTGATGACAACCGTACATGCCGTAAACGATCAATACCTGGTGATCACCAAAGGCGCCATTGAATCGGTATTAAAGATTTGTACCGACACCAATCAGCAGTTGTATACTGATGAAGCCAATAAAATGGCGGAAGAAGGTCAGCGTGTAATTGCTTACTCCTACAAGCTGATAAAGGAAATTCCAAAACAGGCAAACGCCGGCCTTGAAAGTGATCAGCATTTTTGCGGAATGGCCGGGATGATAGATCCGCCGCGACCCGAGGCCCGGCAGGCAATTGCCGAATGTAAAACAGCCGGTATTGTTCCGGTGCTTATTACCGGCGATCATCCCGTTACCGCCAAAGCCATTGCCCGCGACATGGGCATTCTGCAACAAGCTAACGACAGACTCATGACCGGTGCTGAACTCGCCAATGTATCGGATGAAGAGCTGGCGCTCCAGGTGACACATATAAAAGTATATGCCCGTGTATCGCCCGAACAAAAATTGCGCATTGTAAATGCCCTGCAAAAAAAAGATGAGTTTGTTGCCATGACGGGCGATGGTGTAAATGATGCACCGGCGCTGAAACGCGCCAATATCGGTGTGGCCATGGGTATTACAGGCACCGATGTTTCGAAAGAAGCGGCCGATATGATTTTGCTCGACGACAACTTTGCCACCATTGTAAAAGCAGTAAAGGAAGGACGCCGCATTTACGACAACATACGCCGTTTTATTCGTTATGTGCTTGCCTGCAACTTTGCAGAGATACTAACCATCTTTATGGCGCCTATCGTCGGTTTACCCATTCCGTTATTGCCTATTCACATTTTGTGGATCAATCTTGTTACCGACAGTTTACCCGGACTGGCGCTGGCCAATGAACAGGCCGACCCCGATATTATGCAGCGGCCGCCGCGCAAACCGGGCGAAGGCATTTTTGCACAGGGCTTAGGATACTTTATCGTATGGGTGGGTGTTTTAATGGCCACCGCTACCCTGTGTATGCAGGCATGGGCCATTCATATCGGCGATGCACACTGGCAAACAATGGTATTTACGGTGCTTTGTTTTAGTCAACTGGGGCAGGCCATGGTGTCGCGTAATGAATTTATAATGGTATATAAACAGGGGGTATTCACCAATCGTCCGCTGGTTGGCGCCATACTGCTTACAACTTTATTACAGATTGCTATTATTTATCATCCTTTTTTGAACAAGGTATTTAACACGGCACCGCTTACCATTGAAGAACTTGGCATTTGTATGCTGGTATCTGCCATTGCTTTTCATGCGGTGGAGCTGGAGAAGTATATTAAAAAACGAAGAAAGAAGTTGACAAGTTGAATAGTTGACAAGTTAAAAAGTAAAATGAGTCAAACAGGTAGTTGACCTATTTGACTCATTTTACTTATTGTGAACTATTTTTTATTCGATGATATAGGAATACGGGTATAACAGTGTTTTCCAGCTTTTACCGCCATCGGCTGTTATAAACAGCTTTTGGTCGGCATACATCAATCCGTTGTCTTCGTCCTGGAAATAAATGTTTTTCATATTAACGAACTCATACCCTGAGTTGGGAACATTTTCCCAGGTTAACCCACCGTCTGTACTCTTCTTTAAATCACTGTCTGAAATTCCATATACGATGTTGGCATTCACCCGGTGTATACAGGTGAAGAGTATGCCTCCCGTTGGTTTTTTCCAGGTAACGCCACTATCAGATGAAAATGCTGCATTGCCCGACGGATAAGAAGCAGATATAACGCCATTGGCAGCAACCTGTATATTCGACATGAGCTTTGAATCTATAATTTTCGGCGCGGTCCATGTTTTACCGCTATCAACCGTTTTTGATATGTAAGTAGTTCCATATGCACCACTGTTGTACATCAACATCCAGCCGGTTTTAATATCGGCGAATTTCATAGCTGCCGGCAACCACGCATCTGAAAAACTGCTTACAACGGTTCCCGTTTGGGTACTTAAATTCACCCGGTATAAGGTTCTTTTATCGGCGCTTGAAACCGATTTCTGGCTGAATATCATCATAACCGCTGTATCAGCGATATAATTTACACTAACCAGTTCGGTTGAATAATATCCTGTACCAGACAAAGCCGGCGTAAGTGTTGGAGTAGTTGAAGTCCAGCTGTTACCATAATCTGTGGAAAGTCGTATCACAGGTGCCAATACATCGCCAGATGCTGTGATAATGATATTTTTATCAGTAACAAAGGGAGTTATGTTCGTAGGTAATGTACTGCTTTTATAATCAAAGGTCTTAAACTGATCAGAGGTGGTAAAGGCTTTATTTTTTGTATAACCATGTATAATATTACCGCTGTCGAGACGGCTATACATTAAGGTATCTCCTTTTACCAGCACTTTGGTTTCAGGGTTCACCACCAGATCGGTTTCGGCCTGACTAAAAAGAAATTTATCCTTATCGCCACAACCAAAGGCAATAGCTATGCAAATTAACAGGTAGTACGGTTTTCTCATAGTTATTGTTTGAAATTCAGATTAACGCCAACACTAAGGTTTATTGTGCTGCAATCCAGTTTACGGGTTTCGGGCATAATAATACCTTCGGTATAAAGGGCTTTAATAAGATCGGGGCTTGCCTTTAAAGTAGGTTGAAAATATTCGTAATCGAGTTTTACATATATACTTTTTGAGCGCACCACCATAATGCCGGCATCGAATGAAATACCGGTTGCATCTAAATAATTGCCAGGAACCTCATTGAGACGGGTTCCGGTTGTTTGATCCTTGCTATGGTTTGAAAACTGGTTTGCACACCAGTTATTGTCAACACGAAGTATGGGGAAGAATGAAAATTTCTTATAGTCTTTAACCCGGTATTGGATCTCGAGCCCTGCCTTCCAGCTGCGAAAAGTTTCGCGCATATCCTGTCCCAGATCGGCTTTTTTAGTGTAGTACTTTATTCCTCCTTCGGGTCGTATCCATAACCTTCTCTTTTTAAGAAAGGCTCTTTTAATACCTATAGTGGCATTAGCACCAGCCTTAAATACAGCATTTAAGTCCTGACCGAAAGGGTATGCCACACCGGCATCGATATCAATAGCTAATTTTTCCTTTGGAGGAGGTGGTGGCGCCGGAGCGGTTTGCGCCTTTGCAGATAGTTGAATAATAAGCAGCGACAATCCCCATAGGATGTACCGATTAATGTGGCTCTTCATTGGATACTTTTTGATACTATCTACAAAATTAAAATAATTGTTTTTGTATCAAAAGCTTTGAGGATATTTATTTATTCATAATGTTTTTATTTAATAAGATGCCGGCAATGAGGTATTGGCACCAGCCACCAGGCAGTAAGCAAGGGGTAATGGGTAGTAAGAAAGGGAAACAATATGCAGGCGTGAAGCCTTGATTATCAATTAAACGGCTAATGTTGGTCATTATTATGCCGTTTAATCGGGTATGAACCCTTTATCTGAACAAAACAAGCACTCTGCACCCAGGTTCACACCCTATAAACGACATTTAATCAGCAATTCGCATACATCACATGAAAAAAAGTTAATAATGCTCAATCAGAGCAATGCGGTTATAATCATCCAGCAATCCTTCATCAACAAATTCAACATCACCGCCGCTTGCCAGCACTTTTTCTATTACATCATCTACCGCATCTTTTATAAATAACGAGTTACCGGTAACGGCCAGTTCGTTTTCTTCAATCAGCTCTTCATCGGTGCCACGACGTGCCGCCACCATATAATTTTTTTCTACCACCAGTAAGCGGCCCTTTCCACGACAGGCATTTTTCCATACATCCTGTATACCTACAGCCAGTTTATGGGCGCCCATAGCAGCATCCAGTTTCAGCAACAGGTCGTTTTGTATTACTTTTTTCCAGTCGGCCACATGCGGGGCTATAGCATGACGAACAGCCATTTCACCGGCATCTTCATAATTGCCATGTATATAATCTGTTACATATCTTTTGTGATGGGTAATTTTTTTAAAATGCCCCAGCGTTCTGTCGTTGCCCATTACAAATAACGGCAATGAATAAGCTTTTAAAATAATTCCTAACCCGCTATCGACATGACGCAGAAATTTATCGAGCAATACTTCTTTGCGATGTGCGGGGTCTGAAAAATTTCCTACTCTTTCAGGTGTATCATTTTTATAGGCAGCAAGATGATGCGGCATGTTCGAGGCAAGGCGAACAAACTGCGTGGTATTACCCAGGAAAATGCGGCTGCGTTCACCACTTAATACCAGCACCAGGTACTTATGTATCTCTTTTTTACTGTATACCAGGTCACGTATTTCGAACGATTCATCAATAATGATCTTCTCTTGTACCGGTATATCAAGATAATATACTTTTTCAACCAGCGGGGAAACAAATATGCCTATGCTTTTTTTATAAGTGCCATAATCGAGACCCCATATCAGCGACTGCAATTTTGCTAAAACCGGTTCGGCCTTTTCTTCGATGTAATTGGCCCTTAATTCTTTTTCAACCTTTTGATAAGCCAGCTTCAGCCTGTGCTCAAGATCGCCTTTCAGCATCATCTTTGGCTCAAACGGCATAATAACCGAAACACCGGGCAGGTATTTAATAACATTTACTATTTGTTGCTCTTCATGACTCAATACTTGCACCATATTTAGCTTTGTTTTAGTATTTCAAAAATAACTTTCCAAAATGGCCATACCTGTGACCCCCATCACATATACGTTATGATTTTGCTCACATGCTTAGTTGATGCAGCTCATAAAAACGTGAAACGTGAAACGACAAACGTGAACCGTGAATCGGCAAACGGCAAACGGCGCTCTTTAACGGTTACAGCTATCGTTATCATTTTTAATATTGCGTCATAATTTGCTCATTACTAACAAACTCTTACCGGAAATAAGCAAATCTTTCATTGTTTAATTTGTATATTGAATACTCAAACCTTTTTATGTTTCGCATACTTATCTTGCCATGTATGCTGCTATCAGCCATTTCGGCTGCAAGGGCGCAGAACATTTCGAAAGATGATTGGGACTGGCAAAAAAAATGGTTGGATTCCATAGCGCAGCAGATCGATGCAAACCCGCGAATCGCACAACGTAATTTTACAGGCGTGTGTTCAGCAGGGAACTATAAAGCTTTATGCTTCTATAATAAATCCAAAAAAGAAATTGTAAAAATCAGGTATGCGTTCACCGAAGATTCCATTGGCGTAAAAACAGCTTATTACAACAACAGTCTTCTTATAAAATTCATTGATAACAATACCTCTTATTATTCTGCATTAAGATACCTGTTCAATGAACAGGGCGAAAAAGTAAACCCGGCTACAACCAAATACCTAACCGGTATACTTGATGAAAGTTATTCTTCGCTTTATACATTACTCTTCAAATAATTTTTGCTTTTTACTTATTACTTATAACTTATTACTTACTACTTACTACTTATTCCTTCGGTTCCCCGGGGTCACCAGGCACCGGAATTTCATCCGGCGATGTTTCTCCGGGTTCTTCTTCGGGAATGATTTCGGGCTCTTCGAACGGAGGCGTAGGCCTGTCGGGAACAGTTTCAGGCGTAACTTCAGGATTTTCGGGTGAAGGAACTTCAGACGGTTTATCAGGATTTTTCTTTTTGGCCATGGTATTTACATTTATGTGATTGTTTTAAACTCCAAAGGGATAGGTTTCAGGAACAAGATGCCCATCGGGCTGAATATGCAACGGATGCAGAGCGGTGGTTTTATCTATATAAATGAACGCATCGTAGCGCATGGGTAAAATACTGGGTACAAAATTTCCATAAGGTTCAAACTTCGGCTGGTATACAACACCGATAGCCCGGTGGCCGATGTGGTGCTCCATAAATACATCATCCATAAAATCATCCATGATCAGCAGTTTGTTGCCGGCGCCGGCCTGGTGCAGTAAATGTTCCCAGCTTCCTTTTTGAGCGGGCGGCACCGTTATACGCTTCATAGGTGCGCCCCAGCTGCTGCCGGCAATAACGCTGCCTTCGTACGACCCAAAACCCACCAGCACAACCCCTGTTTCGTGATTTTTAATACGGGCCAGTTCACCAATATTGTACATGCCTTCGTCGGTCATATCGGTAGCCCTTGCATCGCCCACATGCGTATTATGGGCCCACACAATAGCTTTAGCATCAGCCCCATGGAAATGCAAAAGCCGTTCCAGCGTATCGTTCATATGACGGTCGCGAATATTCCACGAATGTGATCCGCCTTTGATCATGGCACGATAATATTTTTCGGCATTAACGGCTATCAGGGCATTCTGTTCAGCACTGAATACATTTTCTTCATCCGAATCGTATTGAGGCATTCTGCGCTGTATTTCCTGTAACATGTCAACCACTTCATTTTCACACAATTCAGGAACAAACTGCGAGGCAGCAGCACGGGCATATCCCCTGCCCTCATCATGCCTGAACGGCTCAAAGCAAATAAAGGCTTCCATCGCTTTTTTTAGTGCTGCCTTATCAACCCGCTGCAGGTATTGCATAACAGATTCCATCGACTCCCACAGGCTGTAAACATCCAGTCCGTAAAAACCTACACGATCACCGGGCTGCTGGCCTTTATTATAATTGCGCAGCCATTCGCCAAAGGCCACCATTTCCCAATTGGCCCACATCCATGTTGGCCACCGTTTAAAGGCTTTTATTACTGCCAGTGCGTTGTGTAGCGACCCATCATATCCCTTTATATACCGGTTCAGGCGATAGCAATCGGGCCAGTCGCCCTCAACGGCCACAAAGCTGAAACCCTTTTTCTGTATCAAACGTTGACTTATTACGCTGCGCCATGTATAATATTCATGGTTTCCGTGCGATGCTTCGCCCAGCATTACAATGCGGGCATCGCCAATGCGGCTGAGCAACAGGTCGAGGTCATTAGCATTTGTAAGCGGATGGCTTTGTTTACTAATGATTTGAATAGCCTCCTGCTCATTCAAGGTAGGCTCGCTGGTAAAATAATGTGGCATGATTCTATAGGTGAATACTTAAAGCAACCCAATATTTGTGCCTGAGCTGAAATCGGAAGTCTGATGTCGGAAGTCAGAAGAACCCGTTGCCAATTGCTGATTGACGATTGCCGATTGACGATTGACCATTGACCATTCACCATTGACCAATTTAAAAACCTCATTATGTTTCAGGATCGGATCGATGCAGGTTTGGCGCTGGCCCAACACCTGCTTCATTATAAAAACGCTAATGCAATAGTAATGGCTGTGCCAAGGGGCGGCGTGCCGGTTGCTTTTCCGGTAGCAAAAATTTTATACCTGCCATTAGAGATCATCCTTTCCAAAAAAATCGGTCACCCTTTGCATAAAGAATATGCCATTGGCGCTGTAAGTCTTACAGGGCGTTTTATAGCGCCTGATGCACACGTGCCGCAACAATATATCGACAAAGAAACCGAGCACATTCGCTGGCAGCTACAGCAGATGTACAAAAGATTTATGGGAAACAGGCAACCGGCGTATGTAAAAGATAAAACAGTAATTATTATCGATGATGGCATTGCTACGGGGCATACCATGTTAAGTACGGTAGAAATGATACAAAACGAATCGCCCGAAAAAGTTGTGGTGGCGGTGCCTGTTGCATCGCGACAGGCAGCAAAAATGTTAAGTGAAGCGGCTGATGAGTTTATAAGTGTACTAACCCCGCCGCATTTTCGTGCTGTAGGTGAATTTTATGAAAACTTTACGCAGGTAACCGATGAAGAAGTGATGCACATTCTTGAATCAATGGGCAATTTGCAATAGGCAATTTGCAAGGAAACCTGAAGCAATTAGCAATTGGCAAAGGAACCCGCATTTTATATATTGATCGATTCCCTATAGCTCACTCTTATTTTGCCTATTGTCTCTTGTCTATTGCTTATTGCCTATTGAATTGTCTATCGCCTATTGCCTATTGACTATTGTCTATTGCTTATTGTCTATTGACTATTGCTTATTGGCTAAACTTTCACCGTGCTGGTAATTTGATCAGGTAGCCCCTGCTGCAGCTTCGCCTGCTCCTGCACTGCTTTTTCAAGCTCGGTTACAGCCAGCCAGGCACTTTCTTCAAAACTATTCGATCGCCGGTGTACAAACAACGAATCGCCATACAGCGTGAGCCTGATTTCGCAAATCTTTTTTTCAGTGGCAGCCGCGACATCATCTCGCAGTACAATTTCGGCCTTTACTACATCCTTAATGAGATGAGAAAATGACAGCACTTTCTCTTTCACAGGATTCAATATGGATTCATTTACTTCCGAATGCGGGGCATGAATCTCAATAATCATTGATTCAAATCGGAATGGCATAAAAAATATATATCTTGTAAGTTACGATTATAAATGCAATAATACGTGCAACGCCGGATGTTAAATACCTGTAGGCTCCGGCTTAACTGTTACCTGTAAAAAGTATAACGTTATGAAAAGCAGCCAGTAGGAAAGAAGAAGTCCGGGGTCAGCAGTCTGAAGAGCCCGATTTGCCTGGCCCATGACTATTTCTTTACTCCTTCAATGGCTATCTTCGGACATCCGGCTTCTGACTTCCGACTTCAGTTTACAGGTCCTTTCGGTTTTCGGAAAAATTGCTTTTACCGAATTTATCAATGACGTTGCATTTTCTTTTTTAACGAAATCAAAACCTTCCTGCATCCTTTTCTTTTCATCAGCATCTTTTGTAATACGCGATGCAATGGCAAGCAACAGCTTATGCGTCCATGAAAGCTGTTTCATTACAACTCTTCCACGAAGGAAGAAAACCGAAAACTGGTTTCGTATTTCAGCCGGAACGTTCAATCGTATGATCTGATCAAGCACTTCGGTTTTATCGGCCGGCGTGCCGCATACAACAAATAAAAACAGCTTTTTATTTTTTATACGGGCAACGTTTTTATTCAGCCATTCTTTCAGCATCAGTCTGCCGGTATATACCGAAGCACCTATCACTAAAAAATCACTTGCTTCAATTTCACCGGCAGGTAAACTATCGGGAGCATAAACCGGCAATTGCAATTCATCGCCTATCCACTCAGCATATTGCCGCGTGGCGCCGTATTTTCCTTTGTAAATGATAATTCCTTTCATATAGAGGCTTTATTATTTCTTATATAATTGCTCGTGCAACGGTTAACCACAACCTGTTTCACCATCACTGATCAATGATGCGTGATAAAAAAAGGAAGGTTCATGGTTTTTAATAGTAGTCCGGCAGAGCTTGGACGAATAAGGCCCGACAACCAGCCGCGACCAAAGGCGCCCATAACCACGAGTGTATTTTTCTTTTCAAGTAAGAACCCAAACAGTTCATCCGATGCCTTGCCCTGTAATACCTGAAAGCCGATGCCCGAATAATGCATTTTAAGCAAATCGCCGATCTTTTCTTTTTCTTTAAGCGGCATGGTAACTTCTTTATTCACCTGCAATACGATCGCTTTTTTGTCGGTTAATTCGGGAAACAAATACGCGAATTGTTTAATAGCAAAAACACTCGACCGGCTGCCGTCGTAGGCAAATACGATCTGATCGATACCGGTAAATGAAAGCGGTGCCACCAGTACCGGGCATTCAGCTCCGGCAAGCACTTCCTTTACAAAGTTGGTAGGCGCCCCTTCAAATTTCTTTTCGAAAGATGTTTCGGCATGTACGATCACCAGGTCGGCAAAGCGGCTTTCTTCTATGATCGTTTTGGCAGGTGTTCTGGTGCCATTCACATGTATCTGGCAGCGTACGCCATGGCTTACGCATACTTTTTCAAACTGGCGGATATTTTCCTCATGTTTTTTATGGCGCACTTCATAATCAGGCATATCACTGGCTAAAATGGTTTCAACATAAGGCATACCAAAAGCCGTTTTTATTACCGGAACTGTTTCTTCGTAGTTTTCGAGAAAAACACCGGTGATAGATGATTGCGCCAGGGCAGCTATATAACAGGCAAAGTTTAATGTTTGTACATCTGTTTGTGCCACATCAATAGCAAGCAGGATCTTTTTCATGGTGAAAATGATTTTGTAATCCAAAGCTATTTTGGATAACCTGCTTTACATATGACGCTTATTAGGCGGGGAGATGATTATTATCAAAGAAGCGAGGGCAATAGCGAGTGGCGAGAGAAAATAAGAAGTCTGAGGTCAGAAGTCTGAAGAACCCGATTTGCCTGGCCCATGACTATTTCTTTACCCCTTCAATGGCTATCTTCGGACATCCGACTTCTGACTTCCGATTTCGGAATTTATAAAGCTATATCCCAATCCTTCCACACAGCCTCATATCCTTTTGAGGCAATCACCTGAGCCATTTCGGCGGGAGAGCGCTCGTCGGCAATTTCAAATTGTTCCAGCGATTCGGGTTCTACGGCGTAACCGCCGGGGTTGGTCTTTGATCCGGCGCTGATCGACGTAATGCCTAACTGAATAACATGGTCCCTGAATTTTGGCAATTCGCGGGTCGACAGCGACAACTCTACTTCCTGGTTAAATATTCTCCAGGCACATATGAGCTGAACCAGTTCGCGGTCTTTCATGTCGACCTTAGGTTCCAGTCCTCCCGAAAACGGACGCAAACGCGGAAAGGAAATACTATATTTTGTTTTCCAGTAAGTGCGTTCAAGATATTGCAAATGCAATGCGGTGAAAAATGAATCGGTACGCCAGTCTTCAAGACCTATCAGTATTCCCAAACCGATTTTATGCACCCCTGCCCTGCCCAGCCGGTCGGGCGTTTCGATGCGGTATTGAAAATTAGATTTTTTTCCTTTGGGATGATGTTTTTTATAATCTTCGCGGTGATAGGTTTCCTGGTATACAAGCACCGTATGCAAACCATCGCTAATAAGTTCGCGGTAATCTTCTTCATCGAGTGGCTGCACTTCCATGGAGATATGCGCAAAATGCTTACGCAACAGCTGCAACGCATTTTTAAAATACGGAATATGCACCGTATGATTCGCTTCGCCGGTTACCAGCAGCACATGCTCATACCCCATCGATTTAATGGCTTCGGCTTCCTGTAGTATTTCGGTTGCCGTTAATGTACGGCGACGTACTTTGTTATCTAAACTAAAACCGCAGTAGGTACAAATGTTATTGCACTCGTTCGACAGGTACATGGGTACATATAACTGTATCGTTTTGCCAAAGCGCTGCAGGGTAAGCTGCTGACTTAGTTGCGCCATGGGTTCAAGATACGCTGCCGCAGCAGGTGAAATCAACGCCATAAAATCTTCCAGCGTTCTTCCCGGCTTTGTTAATGCAGCCTCCACATCGGTGGCCGTTTTGCTGTATATGCGTTCTTTAATATCGTTCCAGCTATATTGGTCGAATATGTTTATAAAACTACTCATACTGTTATTCATCTAAAAAGGCGGTTAACGGACTACTGGCTATTGCAACGCCGAATGGTTTTGCCAGGCGGGCTTCGTAAGCTGTTCGGCCGGCTTCTACCGCCTGTTTAAAAGCCCTTGCCATGGCTACAGGTTGCCCGGCTACGGCGATGGCAGTATTTACCAATACAGCATCGGCGCCTATCTCCATGGCTTTGGCGGCATCGGAAGGCGCGCCGATACCGGCATCAACCACCACTGGCACTTTACTTTGCTCGATTATAATTTCAAGAAAGTCGATCGTTTTTAATCCTTTATTGCTTCCTATGGGCGAACCGAGCGGCATAACCGCAGCAGCGCCTGCTTCTTCGAGCCGTTTGCACAACACCGGATCGGCATGTATATAAGGCAACACCACAAAACCCAGCTTTACCAGTTCTTCGGTTGCCCGTAAGGTTTCTACCGGGTCGGGCATCAGGTATTTGGGATCGGGATGTATTTCAAGCTTCAGCCAGTTTGTTTGTAAAGCTTCCCGCGCCAGCTGCGCTGCAAATACCGCTTCTTTGGCATTACGCACGCCCGATGTATTGGGCAGCAGATTAATATGCGGGTGTTGCAAATGACGTAAGATATCGTCGTTCGGATTGTTCATATCAACCCGCTTTAATGCAACGGTAATCAGCTCAGAACCCGAAGCAAGCAGCGCATCCTCCATGACCGGTGCAGAACTGAATTTTCCGGTACCGGTGAATAAACGCGAGGTAAATGTTTTATCGGCAATTGTTAGCATATGTATCAATTTCGTGAATGGTGAATGAATTGTTACCAGTTACCGGTTTCCGGTTCCCGGTAACTGACAACAGGTAACCGGCAACCTGATTTCAGTACTTAAACCAATCCACACCCTTTAAACTTTTCAATGATTTCCTTTTTATTATCAGCATTGGTAATAGCTCCGGAAATGGCTATGCTGTGTATGCCCGTAGCGAACAAGCCGGGCACATCTTCGGGCAATATGCCGCCGATGGCCACAATGGGCAATTGAATATTTGCAGCCCTAACCTTATCCATTATTCGCTGAAAGCCTTCGAGCCCCAAAACCGGACTTAATTTTTCTTTGGTGGTGGTAAAGCGATACGGCCCCAGTCCGATGTAGTCAACTCCCTCATCGGCTCTTTGCTGAATATGTTCAAATGTATTGGCGGTTCCGCCTACAATCATTTGCTTACCGGTTATTGAACGAACTGCGGCAACAGGCATATCGTCGAGCCCCACATGAATGCCCCAGGCGCCTACCTCTTTAGCCACATGCGGATAATCGTTGATGACCAGTTTGGCTTCATAATGATCGCACAATGCTTTAACAGCGGTTGCCTGTTGAATCACTTCTGCTTCTGACTGGTTCTTTATACGTAACTGTACCAGCCGGCAACCAGCCTCGAGTACTTCGCGAACAGCCGTAGTGTGTGTTTTTGTTTTTGTTTGTTGTGAAATATAATAAAGTCTGTCTAACATATTTTTCAATTATTTAAAAAAAGCCCTTGTTTCAGGTTAGCAGTAATCAGTCAGGAGCTTGCTTCGTCAACAGCCAAGTGCCTATTGTCTACTGCATGATAGCCCAACAGCGACGTATTACTGTTTAAAAACGATTCAACATATTGTTTGGCCAATGTACAGGCCTGTTGCAAAGAATTTCCCTGTGCCAGCCGGGCTGTTACAGCGGCCGACAATACACAGCCGGAACCATGCTTGGGATACACATTTTCAACACCGGCCGGAATAACTGTACTGCCTGCCTGTTCAAATAATGTATCGGTTCCGCGTGCATCGGGCCGGTGCCCGCCTTTTAATAAAACGGCGCAAAACAACGGTTTGTCTTTTTTTATCAATGCCGAATTGGTTATGGTCTGCAATCGCTGCAGCTCATCGTAATTGGGTGTTACCAGATCGATCGATGCGAGTATTGCTTCGAGGCTATGAAAAACATCCGGTGCATGAAACTCGTATCCGGCGCTTGCTTTTAACACCGGGTCCCACACAATGCGTATAGCGGGATGGTGTTGTTTCAAAAACCGTATTACTTCAAGCATGGTGTCGGGCGATTCAACAATACCTACTTTACAGGCAGCTATTGAAAATTTTCGCACCAGTGGTCGAAGTTGTTCAATGATCTGTTCGGCGCTTAACCAGTGTACATTAAAAAATTCATTATCGGTTTGAACCGTCCAGGCAGCACAAACGCCAAAACCGTACACGTCATGCTGTTCAAATGTTTTGCAATCGGCCAACACACCTGCCCCGCCGCTTGGGTCGAAGCCGGCAATGGATAATACGTATGGTCGTGGTGTTTGCATAAATCACTCCCGCAAAAGGCGCTAAAAAGTTTATTTCGTTTTTTAGGCGGTTTAAGTTAATGACAAAATGCGCCACTTCATTTTTAATAATCTAAATGTTTGCACAGCTCTCTCTGGTTTAGTCCACAAGGCACCCAATACTGCAGCCCCATCAAAATTCATAGCGATTACTTTACTGATATTCTCTGCATTGATTCCGCCCAATGCAATAACGGGTACCGTTTTATATCCATCATGCACAAAAAAGTCTTTATCCGTTATACCGTTATAGTTTTCTTTCGAAATGCTGTTGAATACAGGTCCAAAGAAAGCATAGGAAAAAATTGAGGGCAAACTGCGCAGTGCATCAATACTATGAACCGACGTGCTTAGCCTGTATCCTTTTTTGATGAAGGCGTGCAAAGTGGTGCATCCTTCATCAAAAGCATTTTCCCTTGCCAGTTCGGTAAAATGCAACCGTTGTATATCGAACTCACCGGCCAGTTGATGGCAGCTGTGTAAGGCGATGCGGTTATGGTATTCGGAAGGTATATCATGCAGCAACTGCCGGATATCATTTTCCAATGCATCCGGTTTACGCAGGTGAAAGCACTCCAGCCCTTCTTTGAAAAGCTGTTCTATGATCTGTGCTTCCCCCGCAATCATCTCATGATATGATATAACTATTAACATTCTACTTCATACTTCCTGTGCCTATAATATAGCCGTGCCACGGTTCTGTTGCGCTGACTGGGTAACCGTGGCACGGTTCCATAACTTACAGATACAATTCGCTCCCCTTTGCAGCAAATTCCTTTGCCTTTTCCTCCATACCTTTTTGCAACGCATCTGTTTCCTGCAACCCTTTTTCTTCCGCATACTGTCGAACATCCTGTGTTATTTTCATTGAACAGAAGTTGGGTCCGCACATAGAACAGAAGTGAGCAACTTTGGCGCCATCGGCAGGCAGGGTTTCATCATGAAACTCTCTGGCTGTATCTGGGTCGAGCGACAGGTTAAACTGATCTTCCCAGCGAAATTCGAAACGCGCTTTGCTCAGGGCATTATCACGGTACTGGGCACCCGGGTGTCCTTTGGCCAGATCGGCCGCATGGGCAGCGATCTTATAGGTGATCACACCGTCTTTCACATCTTTTTTATTGGGCAAACCCAAATGTTCTTTGGGTGTTACGTAGCATAACATGGCAGTACCAAACCAGCCGATCATGGCCGCGCCAATGGCCGATGTAATATGATCATAGCCCGGTGCAATGTCGGTAGTGAGTGGGCCGAGTGTATAAAAAGGTGCTTCCCCGCAATGTTGTAATTGTTTATCCATGTTCTCTTTGATCATGTGCATGGGCACGTGGCCGGGCCCTTCGATCATGGTTTGCACATCGTGCTTCCAGGCTATTTTTGTTAGCTCGCCCAATGTTTCCAGTTCGGCAAACTGGGCGGCGTCATTGGCATCGGCAATGCTTCCGGGGCGTAAGCCATCGCCCAATGAAAAGGCCACATCATAGGCTTTCATGATCTCGCATATTTCTTCAAAATGCGTATATAAAAAGCTTTCTTTATGATGCGCGAGGCACCACTTGGCCATGATTGAGCCGCCGCGGCTTACAATACCGGTAACCCGGCGGGCTGTTAAAGGAATATAACGTAACAGCACACCTGCATGTATGGTGAAATAGTCTACACCCTGTTCAGCCTGTTCTATCAGCGTATCCCTGAATAATTCCCAGGTCAGTTCTTCAGCTTTACCGTTCACTTTTTCCAATGCCTGGTAAATAGGCACCGTACCAATGGGCACAGGCGAATTGCGCAGGATCCATTCTCTTGTTTCATGTATGTTTTTACCGGTCGACAGGTCCATAATGGTATCGGCGCCCCAGCGGGTTGCCCATACTGCTTTCTCCACTTCTTCTTCAATGCTCGATGTAACTACCGAGTTGCCGATGTTGGCGTTTATCTTCACCAGAAAATTGCGCCCGATGATCATGGGCTCACTTTCGGGGTGATTGATATTACAGGGAATAATGGCGCGGCCTGCTGCAACTTCTTGTCGAACAAATTCGGGCGTAATGATATTTTTGGGTGTATTGGCGCCAAAACTATGACCGGTATGTTGTTGTGCAAGCGTGGCATAACTTCCGTTCAATTGCTCTTTTAGCAAATCATAGCGTTGGTTTTCGCGAATGGCGATGTATTCCATTTCAGGAGTAATGATGCCTTTTCGGGCATAATGCATCTGGCTTACATTGTAGCCGCTTTTTGCACGCAACGGGTTGCGAATATGCGCAAACCTGAAGGCTGATAATTTTTCATCTTTCAACCGTTCAAGGCCATACGAAGACGACACCTGCTGCAGTTGTTCGGTATCGCCACGATCGGCTATCCATTTTTCACGAAGGGCAGGCAATCCTCTTTTAACATCGATGGCAATATTAGGATCGGTATACGCACCACTGGTATCGTACACCGTAACCGGTGTATTTTTTTCGGTAGCGCCGCCCTTGCCATGCAGAGCGGTATCGTTCAGCGATATTTCACGCATGGCAACAGCAATATCATGCAATTGCCCTTTTACATATATTTTCCGCGAAGCCGGGAACGGATCGCAGGTTATTTTGTTTTGAGAAGGAATTGATTCTTTTTTCATATCGTATATGATATTTTTAAGTGAATAGTGAATGGGCAGCAGGCAATAGGAAATACCCGAACTTAATAGCTGTGCCTTGAACCTTGCACCATGTACCTTGTTCCTTGTGCCTTGTACCCTGCAACCGGTAACCTGTTACAGGTATCCGGCAACCGGTATCCGGTAACTGGCAACAGGCAGCTATCCGCCCTGGGTAGCCCTGATCAGCATTACCTTATCGGCCGGGCGTAACATATATGTAGGCCACTCGTTACCCGGAATAACCGTTTGATCAACCGCCACAGCAAGCCCGGCCACAGGAATGTTAAGTACTTCTGTGAGCAGTTGCTGCAACGAACATTGATCTGGTATGTCTTTGGATTGCTGGTTGATGACGATGTTCATGCTGACAATTTTTACTTCAGGAATGAACACGCAAACAAAGGAGAATAAAGAGAAAGAAATAAAGAGAGCCTTTCACTTTTCCCTTCGGCAGTATGAACTGCATCAGGTTCAAAGGGTATTATCTCAGTCCGCTTATGGACACCCCTAAAGCATCGTAAAGGTATTGAAAAAATAGAATTATCAAATTTTTTCTGAAAGACCTTACAGATTGTTCGTAGTTCAATACCACTTTGTAATAACAATATCAACGCCCAGTTTCACAAAAAAGTCAGCTAATTTTTGTCCTTTATAACAGCACCAGTTGCTGCCCAAATTAACCTTTGAAGGTGAAGCTGAAATCTCTGTGTAGTCCATCAGATTTTCATATTGCGTAAAACAAATCACACTGTATTCAAAAATTTGAGCGTTTTTATTTATAAACAGAATTGCATTTGAAGGCTCTGTCATATTTCCTTCGTTCACCTGATTGCTTTTCCCCCTTTGATTTGCAATTGAAATCAAAGAATCTATATCATTTTTTGTCAGCTCATATTTTTTTGTAAACCTGGATGTATCAATGTTTTTGCCAATTTTTGGAATTAATGAAACCGAGTCCCAACTAAAAATATCTGGTTTGCCCTGAACTGCAACAGCTTTGAATTTAACTATCAGAATCCGATAAGCTTTATTAAAAGGATAAGTTTGCCGGGTAACTTTTGTTTTTGGGTTGGTATTAATGTAACAATTGTTATTTGAATTCGTTTGTGCAGACATTGTTACAAAAATCAGATTGGCAAGTATGAATAGAATTGACCGCATTTTCTTAATAAGATGCTGCCAGGCGGCTATTTCCATATATAGCCGCCAGTTAAAATCAATTACCAACCGGTTCTGCTACAGCGGGGGGCTGGTTGATTTTCTTTGCTGGTGGCATTCAAACCTGTCATATCTTCTTTCAACAAGCCATTGTTTTTAATTTGTAAAACACTGAAACGAAAAACGATAACATATGTACTACTTATCAGGTGTACAAATGACACTTTTCTTGCTGCTGGAAAGTTGTGGCTTTGTATTTTCTATTATCTTAGGATGATCGAATGGGTTATTTGTGCCTGTTACCGGCTATCAGTTTTCGGTTGCTGGTTGATCAGTTAACTGGTTTACAAGTTGACAAGTTAACCAGTTAACAAGGTTTACAAGTTAATAAGAGCAGAGCGCCTTGCCGTTTGCCGTTTCACGTTTGCCGTTTTACGTTTCACGATTACCGATTGACCATTCACCATTGCCCAAACGATTCACCAAAATAAACCATATGAAGAAAATCAAACCTTGCCTGGTGTTATGTACACTGGTATTACTGTTTACCCAATGTAAAAAATCTGTCACTGATGCTTCCGCTGTTTCTGCAACCAGCAGAACGGCCAGTGAAGAAGCATTTGAAACCGTGATCAGCAATTCTTTCAGCAGCTACGCCACTTTCGAAAGCTACTGGAATTACCTGTACCCCTGGGGGTCAGACCACAACGGAACCGCCCGTATGTATGGCAGTTCAACCGATCACAACCACATTTATCTCGATGCATCGGGCGTGTTGCACATTAAAGCCGCCCGCATTACGTGGGACGAAGGCACGAGCAGTTCAACACCGCATCTGCCCATTCACTATCATTCAGGCGCCATCAATGCCAAATTTCAGGTGCTTGTAAATGATCAGTTCCCCAATTATGAGATCAAAGGCGATTTTCAGGTGCCTTCCGTAACAGGCTCCTGGCCTGCATTCTGGCTTACCGGTGTAAACAGCTGGCCGCCCGAAAGTGATATTATGGAGTTCAAAGGCAATAGTAATGTCTGGCAGAACACCTTCCGCACATCGAGCGATGTTACCTCAACCATCACCAATGTATCATCGCCCGGAAGCTGGCATAATTACCGCATCTGGATGACTAAAACATCGGCCACCGATGTACAGATACATTATTATGTCGATGGTGTATGGAAAGCCGTTCATACCGCCAACTTTGTGGGCAAACCCATGTATATTATTATCAATATGCAAATGGAAGGATCGAGCGGTTCGCCCGGACCCACTTCCGACACTTACATGGCAGTAAAGAATTTATACGTTGGAAGAACGAGAGCTTTCTAATAGTAAGGAAGTCTCAAAAACTGAAAGTCCGAAAGAAAAAACCTGTTGGTTTATCTTCCGGGCTTTCTGTTTAAAACTAAAACCATTTGCTAAATGTAAAACACTATTCTTGCAATACAAAAGTACCTACAGCTGGTAGTGATGCTTATGATAATCAGCAGTTGCACACATGACTATTGTCAAGCGCCCCCCTGATAATTACCTGTTTTTTTATCGTTTAAGCTACTATCTTTGCGAGAAATCAGTTGAATTGCAAAAATGGTGGACGATAGTGTTTTTGATAGGCTTACTGGGGCAAACCTTCAGTAAAAGCCTGATCGTCCTGAATTTCAGGATGAACCAAAAAACCATCGCCGCCACCAAATGCGAGAACAGATTCAAACCCAAATCGTGCTGTCACGGTACCTGCTATTTAAATAAACAGCTTAACAAAGACGAAAAATCGCAGGACACGCCATTAAACAGCGGCAGCGGTTTTAAATTCGAAGTGCTGTTGTACAGCGAAAAGAAAACAGAAACCCGCTTTATAGTATTGAACGAAAAACCGGTACATGTTTCCCGCTATACCGAACCGGTTACACAAAAATTAATTGCTTCGGTTTTTCATCCGCCACAGACTTCCGCCTTCGCTTAATTTCATCTTTATTCAGTTCCCAACTTCAATCATCGTATGCTATGATGGTTATGTGCTGTGCATGAGTAGCCCGCCAGGTTATGCAATCATTCACAACATAACACATCATGCATGTACCAATTCTATTGTATGAACCCGATTAAATGTGTGTTGCTACCGGTTTTTGTATTATTAACTTGCATTTCCTATTCACAGATAAATTATATCGGAAAAGTAATAGATGCCGTTACCCGTGAACCGATTGCCAATGCATCGGTTCAAATTAAAAATACCAATCACGGAACCATTACCAATGCCGGCGGAGAATTTGCATTACCACTCACAGATACGAACCGCGAATTATTGATATCTTACTTAGGCTATGAACCGGTTACCCTTGTAGCTGCCCTGCAACAAAAGCGAAATGTGATTGCCTTACAATCGGGCAATAATCATTTGCAGGAAGTAGTGATCAGCGCCAGCCGAACCGTTCAAAAACGCAGTGAGGCGCCGGTTGCCATTGCCACCATCAGCAAACAAACTATCGAAGACACCAGGGCTACGCGCATCGATCAGCTGGTAAATAAAGTAAGCGGTGTAAATATGGTGAACCTCGGCAATGAGCAACACCAGATGAGCATCCGCCAGCCGATGACCACAAAAAGTCTTTTTTTATATCTCGAAGACGGCATTCCCATTCGCACCACCGGATTGTACAATCACAATGCTTTGCTCGAAATGAATATGCCGGCCGCCCGGCAAATCGAGATCATCAAGGGCCCTGCCTCATCGTTGTACGGTGCAGAAGCTATTGGTGGAGCAGTAAACGTAATAACACAGGCGCCACCAGCTTTATTAACGGCTCAGGTAAGCGCACAGGCAACCAATACCGGTTATAAAAGAACCGACTGGCAGGTGGGCAATACATTTGGCAAATTTGGCTTGCTGATCAGCGGCTATTATGCCAATCGCCACAACGGCCCTGTTGATCACAGCGATTTTCATAAAACAGGCATTACCGTGCGCGGCGATTATAATTTTAGCGATAAAACAAAATGGGTGAATGACATTACATATGTGAACTATTACAGCGATATGCTGGGTTCGCTCGACAGCATTCATTTTGCCAACAAAGATTACAGTACGCCGCAAACATTTACTTATCGCAAAGTGCCGGCCATACGGTATAAGTCGCAGTTATTTCATCAGTGGAACGACAATAGTTCAACCCAGCTATCATTTGTATACCGCGATAATTCGGTGCAGCAGAATCCATCGTACCGGGTAAAAAATTCGGCTACCAATCCATTGCTTGCATCCGGTGAAATCAATGAAAGCGCATTCAATACGTATATGCTTATTGCACAGCACCAGCAATCGTTTAATTTCCTGAACAGCAAATTGATTGCCGGTGTTTCGTACGATAATAGTCCTTCGTTATATAACAGCAATTATATCGCCATCGACCGCGATAGCCGTGGCTATTATGTTAGTTATACCACCACCGATTCGGTGCTCAGTCATTATAAAACCGGCATCATTAACCTCGCTTCATATATACATTACGAAGCTACTCCGGTAAAGGGATTGAAAATAACCGCTGCGCTCCGGTACGATTATTACCACTATAATTTTCAAAACGATCTGGCGCCATCGGCCTACACCGGGGCGCCTTCTTCGATAAACAACTTCAAACGTTTTTCACCCAAAATAGGCTTTACCTATAATTACAAAGGAGCTGGTTTGTATGCCAATTACAGTGAAGGTTTTGTACCTCCGCAAATCAGTGAATTGTATACCGGTGTAAAAGTGCCTTACCTCGGTCCGCAAACGTTTTTCAACTATGAAGTGGGCGGATGGTTTTCTTTACTTAAAAATAAATTGTATGCCGACTGGAGCCTGTACCTGCTAAAAGGCACCAATGAAATCATCAGTGTAAAAAATGCCGATGGTTCAACCGAAAATCAAAACGCCGGCAAAACAAAACATACCGGTATTGAATACGGCATTACTTACAGACCCGTGAACAGCCTGTCGCTACGATTCAGCGCCGCCAACAGCAAACATACTTTTGTTGACTATATTGAAAAAGGCATCGCCTACAACAACAACGAGCTGGCCGGCGGTCCGCGTTTTCTTGCCAATGCCGAAGCAACCTGGAAACCCGTTTTTGTAAAAGGATTGCGCCTTGGCGCCGAATGGCAACACATCGGCTCGTATTATATGGATAACGCCAATACCAAAAAATATAACGGATATGATCTGTTGAACCTGCGCGTCGGTTATACCATCAGGCAGTTTGAAATATGGGCAAATGCGCTCAATGCTACCAATGTATATTACTCAACCTATGCCAGCAAATCGGGTAGCACACTCAGTTATAACCTCGGAGACCCGCGTGAGATAACTATAGGTGTAGCAGTTAAATTTGGACAAAGGCTTAATTAAGGTAAGAGACGAAAATTGAAGTAAGCAGTATGATGTTTTACCCGAAGGCTATTCATTTGCATTCTTTCACAAACACCATTTTATGGACTGAGGCGGCAAAACGCTAAGAGACATAAGCACGATGTTCCGGGCCGGCATGCAGGTGGTGATGATTGCTGTGGGATTGATATTGTGATGGAGATCAAAATAAGGTTTGGCGGAGACGCGAAGGCACTATAAATATCGAATATTGAATATTAAAAGTTGAATGTTGAAGTAGAAACAACTTCAACATTTGTTATTGGACATTCAGTATTCGATATTTCTTAATCCCGCCCCGGAGGAAGGTAGAGAAAACGAAGATGCAGAATGAGCGAAGGTAGATGAACCCGCGACAACTCCCTACTTCATACTTCATACTTCTTACCTCTTACGCCCTATTGACAACTTATTACTTACGACTTATTACTTACGACTTGCTCAGTCCTTCTTCTGCGACCGGTACTGCTTGGGCGATAACCCAATGATCTTTCTAAAACGCTTTGAAAAATAATAGGGATCATCGAATCCCATGCTGAGAGCGATATCTTTCACTGAACTACTGCTGAAATCGAGTTGCTGACTGGCCTTTTGCATTTTCATCTGAATGAAATAGTCAATAGGCGCATAACCGGTTTTTTGTTTGAACAAACTCGAGAACCGCGAGGCAGAGTAATTATAATGACTGCTTAATTCCTGCAACGAAATATTTTCATTGATGTGCTCCTGCATGTACAGGATGGCGCTGTCAACGCAATCCATTTTTTCGTTAGGACTAACCGTAGTATGTTTTGAATTATAAATGAACAAGCTTAAAAAATGAGGCAGGCACATATTCGCAAAGATCAGGTTATCGGTACTGTATCCTAATTCAAGCGCCTTGTACATTCTCGAAAAAAGCGTGAGTATCTCTCCGCTGCTTTTTATATAAAAAGGCTTAAAATGTTTTTGCACCGCCTGCAATGCATTCATTTGGGGAAGATTGTCACCGCCAAAATGTATCCAGTAAATGCTCCAGGGATTATCATCGGCGCTGCCATAAGCATGCTCAACGTTTTGCGGCAGAATAAAAAACTGATTGGGACCAACCTCTGATTTTTTATCACCTATCTGGTACCATCCATATCCATCTACACAATAAAATAAAAAATTTTCGGGCAATCCTTTCTTACGGTATGTATAATGTCCTTTTGCATTGGGATAATAACCGAGGCTGCATACATAAAGCTGGTTAAGCAGGCTGTTCGTCTGAACTTTTAATTTCAGTACAGTTTTGGGTATTTCAATACGCTGCCGGCCAATCCCATACCATATATTTTTATGGGACCCTTCTTTGTTTTTTGCATTCATAGGTTATTAAGTGCCTTTCTGTTTGGTGCAAGATACTTACATTTTCAGTTCTAAGTCATAAGTTCTAAGGTATAAGTGTTGAGTTATTATCAGGAGTTCGCACACATTGTACGCAAAAAGTTTTAGCAGCGATAATTGCCAATTGCATATTGCTTATTGCATATTGACCGTTGCCCTGTAACTTGCAATCTGTAACTTATATACGCAGCCATGAACAGAAAAGTTTTATGTATTGTTACCTTTTTTATTTCTATCATAGCTCCCCGGCTTTTACGGTCACAGGCTGTACTACCTGAAAACTATAATGTTATATGGAACTCGCAAAGCAATGATGCAGCAGGCTCCATGCCCTGTGGCGGTGGCGATATAGGATTAAATGTATGGGTTGAAAAAGGTGAACTATTCCTGTATATGGCAAAAAGCGGCAGTTTCGATGAAAATAATGCATTATTAAAACAAGGCCGGATACGTGTTAAACTAACACCCAATCCGTTCGATAAATTGTACATTAAACAGGAATTAAAATTACAGGAAGGTTATATAACTATTGATGCACAGAACAACCGTTTGCAATCGAATATAAAAATATGGGTTGATGTATACCGGCCCGTTATACACATCGATATTACCGCCGGCGAACCGGTAATTGCAGAAGCCGGTTATGAAAACTGGCGTTATAAAAACCGCATCAATTCCGGCAAGGCCAATAACGCCAATTCATATAAATGGGCACCCCAGGGGGAAGTTATTACATATAAAGATGATATTAATTTTTCAGGCAACGACCTGTTGTTTTATCATCGCAACCGGAGCGATGTACCCAATATTTTTGATATAACAGTAAAACAGCAGGGGCTTGAACCGGTAAAAGACCAATTATTTAATCCGCTCAGCCAATTAACTTTTGGCGGTATCATGCAGGGAAGCAATATGCAACCGGCCGGAACGTATACCGGCACTTATATCGATACCGATTTTACCGGGTGGAAAATGCAAAGCAAAAAACCCGCCCGCGAACATCATATAACCGTTTTTTTGCATACCGAACAAACCGCATCAGTACAGGAATGGCAAACAGGTTTGCAACGTGTGATCAGCGATGCTGCTAAAAATAATAAAACAGCCTGGCTGCAAACCCGTAACTGGTGGAAACAATACTGGCAACGCAGCTATATCAATATACAGCCCAACCGGCCCGATACCGGTTCAGTACTTTGGCAAACCGGCCGCAATTATCAGTTGTTTCGCTATATGCTCGGATGCAATGCCTTTGGAAATTATCCTACCAAATTCAATGGCGGACTGTTCACGTATGACCCATCGCTTATCGACACTTCATTACGATTTACACCCGACTTTCGCAACTGGGGCGGCGGTATTCATACTGCACAAAACCAGCGGCTGGTGTATTTTCCCATGCTGAAGAGCGGCGACTGCGATATAATGAAACCCCAGTTTGATTTTTATGTACGTTGTTTGAAGGCAGCCGAACTGCGCAGCCGGTTGTACTGGAACCATAATGGCGCCTGCTTTGCCGAACAGCTCGAAAATTTCGGACTGCCCAATTGCACCGAGTACGGATGGAAACGCCCTGCCGATGCCGATAAAGGCGTTGAATACAATGCCTGGCTGGAATATGAATGGGATACCGTGCTTGAATTTTGTTTAATGATGCTCGAAACAGAACGGTATGCCGGCAATAACATCAGCGAATACATTCCGTTTATCGAAAGTTGCGTGCGCTTTTTTAATGAGCACTACCAATACCTCGCCGGTAAAAGAGGCAGAAAAACACTCGATGGCAACGGACACCTGGTCCTTTATCCGGGTTCCGCCGCCGAAACCTATAAAATGACCTACAATGCAACCAGCACCATTGCCGCATTGAAAACCATTGTAACAAGATTGCTCGAATTGCCATCGAACTATTTGAGCGACTCATCGCGTACCGGTTTACAGCTGCTGGCATCGCGCATACCGCCCATTAGTTTCAGGCAGTTTCAAAACCATACCACCATTGCGCCGGCCCGTGTTTGGGAAAGGGTGAACAACACGGAAGCGCCTCAATTATACCCTGTTTTTCCCTGGGGCCTGTTTGGCATTGGCAAACCCGGTTTGGATACCGCCATCAACACTTTTAAATACGACACCGATGTAGTTAAATTCAGAAGCGCTGTTGGCTGGAAACAGGATAATATTTTTGCGGCCCGCCTGGGTTTAACTAGTGAAGCGACCCGGCTTACCGTACAAAAATTAAAGAACAGCGGCCGCCGTTTTCCTGCTTTCTGGGGACCGGGTTTCGACTGGACGCCCGATCACAACTGGGGCGGCAGCGGAATGATCGGCTTACAGGAAATGCTGCTGCAGGCCGACGGCAAAACCATCTACCTTTTCCCTGCCTGGCCAAAAGACCAGGATGTACATTTTAAATTACATGCCCCCGGGAATACCACGGTGGAAGCAAGTGTTAAAAATGGCAAGGTAGAATCAGTTATCGTTGTTCCGGAAGAAAGAAAAAAAGACGTAGTGAACATGTTTTGATGGCCCGATGGTTGGTTAGATTAGTTTTATAAGTTATTTTCATTGAAGAAACGAATCGTAATTTATGGCAACAACATCCATTTATTTTATTCCAAAGACGAAATTTCCTACCGGACAATTCAAAAGCACTGTTGAAAACGTTCTTGAAGAACTGAATCTTATTGAGGGCTATTATGATGAAGATGATGAAAGTTTTGCCCCGGGACAGTTGCTGTCGTTTGAATATGCATCAATACGCGACACAGAGAACGACCGGCTAATTCCTGAAGCCTCTTCTGAAGGATATGGCGCTACCTGTACCCATTGTTCTGAAGATATAGACGATGAATTTTATGACGCCCTGAATGATTTTTACGATTTTGAAGTGGAACATATGGTTGAAAAGGATATGAAATCAATTATCGTCACCTGCGAAAAATGTAAAAAAGTTTCAAAAATAACAGATATACAGTTTAAGCAGCCCACCGCTATCTCGAACCAGTACTTTCAGTTTGTTGATCTGAACGATGAAGTGAACACTGAACTTATTCAAAAAATTGAAGCTAAGCTCGGTTCCCCGCTGACAATAATCTACGAAATAATGTAACAACTGATGTATGCCGGTTTATATTTCGATATTGCGGGGAATTAATGTGAGCGGAGCAAAGAAAATTGCGATGGCTGATTTAAAAGCGCTGTACGAAAGCCTGCACCTGAAACAGGTAATCACCTACATACAAAGCGGCAATGTGTTGTTTATATCCGAAAAGAAGCTTTCCCCGGCGTCGCTTGTTAAACAAATTGAAGGGGCCATTGAGAAAAAATACAACTTCAGCGTTCCTGTCATTATCAGAACTGCAGAAGAAATGGAACAGGTAATTTCAAAGAACCCATTTCTGAAAGAGAAGAATATCGATACCGAAAAGTTGCATGTAACCTTTTTGGCCGGCGAGCCTGCTGAAGAAAACCTCAACCGGCTTAAAACCATCGATTACGCCCCCGACCGGTTTATTATGAAGGGCCATGAAATTTATTTGTATTGCCCGGGTGGCTATGGCATCACCAAACTGTCGAACAATTTTTTCGAGAGCAAGTTGAAGGTAAGCGCCACCACCCGCAACTGGAAAACAGTAAATAAACTGGTAGAACTCGCAAACAACATATAAAGAATATGATCGTTTTATAGCCATACCCCACCAATGGGGGCCAATCCAAATAACTTACATGAGATCATTATTGTTTTTAGGACTGTTTTGCATGGCTTGTTACTTTTCACAGGCCCAAACCTCGTGCAACCGTATAAAATACATCGATCAGCTGGCCATGGCGCCTTCTGAATTACCCATTCAGGACTTCAAAAAATATGACTATAACCTGATCCCCGACTCGGTAAAAGAACGCATCAAAACGGAGATCATAAAAGAAACTTCTGCTTCGTTTTTTAAAGGGCTGCATGTAAAAAGTGCCAAAATCTTCGACTCAACCGTGAACGAAAAATTGTTTAGTCCGGTTACAGTGTACGATGGCAATAACAACCCGGCTGATGGAGTGTATGTTATTTTTTACGAGTTCTTTTTTAAAGACAATATTCCTTTCGCTTTTAAACTGGTGGTTAAGCTAAACGGCGAACTGTTAAAGAAAGGCCAGTTTGAAGGCATTGCCAACCAGAAAAAAAAGATCATCAACTGCAGCAAAGCATTAGCCATTGCCGCATCCGATAAAGAAGCCCCCATCACCCGGCCCGGCGATATTTATTTATACTACAACGAAACGTTCAAAACCATTGTATGGCAAATCATGGAAGCCGATAATACCACCGGCGACAGCCAGCACGTAACCGTTATCAATGTGTTTGATGGAGAGATCATAGAACGAAATGAATTTTTAAAAGGGTCGTCGAATTTCTAGCTTAAACCTGACAGTTTTTTGGGCACAGGCTTGCAGCATGCAAATACCATTTTTAAACGTTGCCGAAGGCAACAACTTATTACTTACTACTTCTTCACCCACACCGTCATATCCGACTTGCCCCTGTTGCCCCAGGCATAATAGGGAATCATAGTTATTTTGATGGGTGTTGATGCGGCGCGCGCCTCCCTGTACAAAGTGTTTGTCCAGTCGGCCTTCGGCTGCAGTAAGGCAGTGCCCTGCAAACTCATCACTTTGCTTTTATCGATGGTTTTATAAACAGGTTTCAGATCATTTTTAAGCGGCAATACAATATCAAATACATTGGTGCCAGTGGGCACATCGGTCGATTCAACGCAATACACTACCGGACCGCGTTTTACCGCCAGCTGATTACGTGTTTCTTCTACCAGCGGATTGCTTTCAATCAATGTTACCGGCATATCGAGGTTCAGCTCAATCACATCGCCTGATTTCCACGTACGGTTTATTTCGGCATACTGTGCTGGCGCTATGGCAACAGCAACCGGTTTACCATTCACCGTAATCCCTGCTTTTTTGCACCAACCCGGGATGCGCATAAACATTGAAAAAGGAGTACTGGCCGCCTTTGCAACAGTGATTTTAATACGCCCGTCCCAGGGGTAGTTGGTTTGTTGCGACAGTTGTACAGCCCCACCATCTTTTAATTGAGATGATAACATATTGCTTCCATACAAATGCACCCACACACCTTTGCCGGATATCGTATAGGCATAATCGCCCGCTTCGGCAATGGTGCGCACCGTATTGGGCGGACAACAATTTGATAAACTGATATAAGGCACACGGCCACCGGCCCAGCGCAGCGTATAAGGAAAATCGCCCGAAGCGCTTAAAGGATTGGCATAGAAAAATCTGTTACCATCCAAACTGATGCCCGACAATATGCTGTTGTACAAAGCCAGTTCCATGATATCGGCATATTTGGCGTCGCCGCTCAGCAATAGCATGCGCCAGTTCCATAACAGGTTGCCGATATTGGCGCAGGTTTCGTTATGCGCCGTCATATTAGGCAACTGGTACGCCCTTCCATAAGCCTGATGTATTTTTTGAATATTCACAGGTTTGTACGAAGTGCCATAAGGCGATACGCCATCATACAAAGCGCCACAGGCGCCGGTGATGTACATTTTTTTATATACTACATCGTCCCAGATGTGGTTCAAACAATCCATCAGCGAATCATCTCCTGTTTCGGCATATACATCGGCTACACCGGCATATAAATAATTAGCCCGTACCGCATGCCCCATCGCTGTTTTTTGTTGACGAAAAGGAACACGGTCCTGGTTATCATCGGTGCCTTCATTCACCAGTCCGCGTATATTGATTAAGTTAATAGCCAGTTGTAAATATTTCGGGTCTTTGGTGGTACGGTACAATTCAATCACGCCCATGTAATGCGAAGGACAAATGGCATTCCGTGCCAGTTCGGGCTCAGCGCGTTTGTAAAAATTATCGAGGTAATCGGCTGCTTTGATCGCTACATCCAGCAAGGTTCTTTTACCGGTTGCGCGGTAATGCACACAGCCGGCCGTCATCAAATGCCCCATATTGTAGGTTTCAAAATTCAGCCTGTCTTCAAACGGCTTTGCATTATTGGTTTGTTTCTTTTCTTCAATCATCACCGGCGTATGAATATACCCATCGGGGCGCTGGCATTGTGCAATGGTAGCAATCACCGTATCCATCATTACATCGAGGTTCTTATCTTTTGTAATGGCATACATGTTGGCAACCCCTTCGAGCAGCTTGTAAAAATCGCCGTCGTGAAAGGGAGGGCCTTTATGCGAACCAACATCGTGACCTGCAGCGATCTCAAAGTTTTTGTATGCATGACTGATATTGGCATCGGTATAGGTTCTCCACAAATGCGGCAGCATCGAATCTTTGCACACCTGCATACGCTCGCCCCAGAAACCGCCTGTCCAAACCACAGCATTCATATCAACCGGCTGCAGTTTAACATGCGCACTGTTACTGGTATTCACCAGACTGTTGTTTTGACAATACACGGTATCTGCGGCGGCCAACAGGAAAAGAAAAAGATGAATACGTTTGTACATGATAAAATATTGAATAATGAATTTTGAATTAATACCCCCACGTTCTGTCTCTACGGGACCGGCTCTCCGATTGCAATTTCTCTACCTGCATATTATCCCTAACGGGATATTCATCAATCCCCAATCCTCAACGTTGCCGGCCCTTCGACTCCGCTCCTTCGACTACGCTCAGGATGACGGCCACCGAAAATTTTATTGAGCTCCTTCGACTACGCTCAGGACCCGCAACGTAACCGGCCCCAACAACCCTGCCGGCAATAAGGGTTTATCTTTTAACCACAGCGGTGCGGTGGTCCAGGTAATTCTTTCTTTTTCGGGTAACAGCAAATCGCCCATTAAGCGGTTGGCCCAGGTGTTGGTTACCTCGATGCGCAATTCGTTGTTGCCGGGCCGGATGGCATTGGTTATATCAACGCGATAAGGGGCTGTCCAGGCCACACCACACGCTTTTCCGTTTACATACACCGAGGCCATGTTGTATACCTTTCCTACATCTAACCATAACCGTGTATTTATACCAGGGTGCTTATTCCAGTTAAAGGTGGTGTTATAAACGGCCGTACCTGAATAGTAGCGGATGGCATTGTTTGTATTGGTTGACCAGTCTTTCAATTGTTCAAACACTACCGGCTGCGAAGGGCCACCAACCGTACTGTCAAATGCAACGGTCCAGGCATTCCGGATGGTATCGCCATAAAAAGACTCAAACATATTTTCACTTCCGTTAATAGGAGTAGATGTTCTCTTTCTTTTTTCACGAAAGACTATAAATACCGATCCATTGGCAGGAAGCTCTAAAGGAAACACCGAACGACTTATATGCCGATATTTTTTTTCGGTTCGTTGAATTCCTGAAACAGGGTTCCATATTTCGGGCCAGCGGTCGTTTACACGCAGGGAAACCGAAAGATCCCTATCTTCATTAAGCTGGTTACTGATAAAATAAATATCAAACCCGTCGCCGGCACGATGCGTCCATGTAATGCCGGTAGCTGGTTCGCCATTGTCATGCACTTCAACATCTCTTTCTATACCAATAGGCCCAAAAGAACTTTCCCGGTAAGGCCCCTGTACTACAGTACCTTTTCCTACATTCCACTTAGTTAATTTTTTCGCAGGGACCTTTTTCCATATTTCACCGGCAAATGCTTTTACCTGCTTGTCGGCATTGGAATATTGTTGCAAACTGTATGACTTTTCAGGTGCATCATTTACAATTATCGTGGCCCCGGCCTTCACCAGTTCATTTATTTTCTTTGCTATAGCCGGTGTCATTAATTTTTTGTTTGGCGACATCGGATGCACCTGCGGAAATACCAGCACCTTGTAACTAGCCCCTCCGGGAAACTCAACCCGGCCGTTGCGTACGGTGGCCTGCAATAACACATCGGGATTGAATGAATCGTAGGCGTATCCATGCAACGGGTCGATCCAGTTTTCGGGATCGGCCATATTGGCCGAATGCACAATACCTTCGGGTATCGCTCTTAATGGATTACCTGCATTGGCCAACCGCTTTTTTTCGTGTTGTACTATTGAATCGCCAAAAATACCGGGAAGGGTTCTTACCAGTCTGTCGGGTAGAATGGAGCGGCGCGGAATTTCTTCTCCTGTAAACACAGCCACATCTACCACCGGTTTACCCTGTTGCAGCAATGCCTGGCATCGCTGTGCATATTCAACCCAGGCTTTGCCGGGCTTCCACCAGGTTTGATTGCGCTGAAAATATAACCCTACCCCATTCAATGTCATGCCCGGAGCACGATCGGTCCACGGATTGTGCATGAACACATGGTACACGAGGCGATTAATGCCCAACGCAAAATTTCTATCCGCCAGCGTTTTGAGCATACCGGGGTGTTCGTCCCAGACCATGCGCAATTCGGTAAATGCTTCGGCCTGAATAATGGGTTTACCATAAATATGACCGCCCGAAATAGCATCGAGCATGTCGTTGGGTTTATCGTGTGTGGGACTGCGTAACCAAAACTCGCCCATCGAAATATCGCTTTGCCCATAATGTAATAAGCCATCGCTCGTCATGGTAGGCGCAATACTTTCGGCGCTGAATGCACATCCTTTTTCATGCGCGAGATCTTTTAACGTAACATAAAAATTTTCCTTTACCAGCTCTATGATCGTTTGCCGTACATCGTACAAAAAACGTTCTGAAACATCGGCGCTTTGAACCGGTATACCGGCCATAGCAATGAGGTAAGGGAAGCAATCATATCCGCGGCGTTTTTTAAATTCATCCCTGAATACGGGCGACCAGTTCTGGCTGCCGCATTCCCAGCTGTCAACATGAAATATCTTCAACACTTCCTTCGCCAGCTCGGGCCCGGCCTGCCGTATGGCTTCGCCAAACCATTTATCAAACTGTAATCGCACTGCTGCCGGATTAAACTTATCACACTCAAGCCCCATGCCTCCACCGCCGGTAGCATTGGTATGCCCGGTTGAAGTATGACCAATACGCAGGATGGTCCAGTTACCTTCGGGCACTTCCCAGGTAAGACGGCCATCGGCTGTCATTTTACCGGTAATATCAATAATGCGGTTCAGCGGCACACACAACGATTCGGGCGCCTGCGTTGCCAGCGTTCGTTCGCTCACGCGCCATACCGATCCGTTCTTTCCTTCGTACTGATGTATCACCGGTTCGCCCGATAATTCAATACCCGAAATTTTGAGAGTTGGTTTCCATTTGGCCGCGTCGAGATCCTCGGCACCGGGTTCGGATCCCTCTTTATTGTATATAAATCTGAAATAGCGTGCAGTGGTGGCCGGTATGGCATAGGTTACATCTTCATCATTATCTTCCCAGCCGTGCCGCGGGGGTTGCATACGCTCTACCACCCTGAATTGTTTTCCATCGTTGCTTACCTGCAGCTGCAATCGTTTCGACTGATAATTATTGCCATTGGCGCGAATCAGAATAGAGCGACAGGTGAACGGTTTGTTATAAGCATATTGTATCCAGCAGGCGGTATCGCTTTTAAAACTTTGTTTACTTTGTATCATGGCCAGATACTGCGGTGCTTCACCAGCCATGCTGGTCGTAACAACAGGCACCAGGGCCGTGTCGGCAATGGCATTTTTGATGGTGGTCGGAAATGCGAATACTGCTATATCCCTGTAATATTTTTCTTTGGTTTCAGGTTGCGGTAACAGTCCGTTGAATGTATTTTTTCCGGTGGTATAGGTCTTCGTCCACACTACCTTTTGCATCGATAATTCAGGTGTGATCCACGGGCCGCCTGCCAGCGCAAAGCCGTCGCTTACGTGCATGGCCAGTTGCAGGTTCAGCCGCTTTGCCTCTTCCATGGCAAATTTTACCAGTTGCCACCAGGCCGGCGACAATTGTTCGGCCGGCGGATTGATCAATGGCGGATTGGCTGTTCCTTTTATGAACATCATATAAGCGCCGCCGATGCCTGCTTCTTTCATCGCCTGCAGATCGGCTGTAATGCCTTCTTTTGAAGCAGCCGCCTGCATCCAGTACCAGAACACCCATGGTTTAGCCTGCTGCGGCGGATGACGGAACAGATCATCTAATGAAATACCAGATGAATTGCTTACGCTGCTATTAGAACCTCCATGGTTCTGCGCCTGCAGATAAACAAACGAAACAAAAAAAACAATAACTGTTACCAGTCCTTTCTTCATGCTATGTTTTATGAAAATCACAAAATCCCAAAATCTCAAAATCCCAAAATCACACACTTTCCTTCAGTTTCAACTCCATATTCGTAATGGCATCTGTTTCCTCCAAGACATCCTTCACCGGGTGCTTTCGCCAATAGTTGGCTAAGATAGAACCGGAAATATTCATCCACGGACTAAACACAGCAGCAGGCAAACCAAGCGTCCCCAACTTTCCCATACCGGCTGCCAGGCCCGATGCCATACCAGCGTTTTGCAATCCCACTTCAAATGCAATGGTACGCGATGAATTTTTATCTAACCTGAACAAACGGGCCAGCCAGTAACCAAAGAAATAACCCGCTGCATTGTGCAATACCGAACAAAGAAACAATATCCAGCCGGTTTTTAATAAATTCTCATATCCGGCCGCCGTAGTAACGGTTGTAAAATAAATAATACCGAACATAGAGCAATAAGGCATCACCGCATCGAGCCTGGGATATAGCTGAGCCAACAGATGATATAAAATGCCTGCGATAACGGCGCCAAGCAAAAAACCGAATATTTCTATCGATTGCAACAGCTGCGCCGACGAAACATTTTCCGATAAAAAGCTCCACCAGCCCAACGGCAATGCTGCCAGCCAAAAAACGGCAATGATAAATAACAGCGTCATTACCCGTATGCCATTCGATGAAGCATTTTTTAAATAATCATGCAATAAGGCTGCGCCAATGGGTACTATTACGATCTTAATTATTTCCATCATCATATTCACCACATCCACCTTCACGAGCGTGCCTGCCAGCAATTTCATCAGCAGCGGTGTAAAAAAAGGCGCCGCCATGGTGGCCATAGCAGTAACCACTACCGATAATACAAGATTGGCCCTTGCCAGATATACCATTACGTTAGAAGCCAGCCCGCTCGAGGTAGAACCAATGAGTATAATACCGGCCGCTATTTCAGGCTCAAAATGAAAGAAGCGTGTGAGCAACCATCCCATCAGTGGCATTATGGAAAAATGGCATAATAAGCCGATCACCACGCCCCTGCCTGTTTGCCGCAAACCCGAAAAATCGGCAACCTTCATTTGTATGCCCATTCCAAACATCACCATCTGAATAATCACCAGCATTAGCCATTTGTTCCTCAGCTCAACCGGTCCCCAGCTTTTAAATGCTTCGGGATACATCATGCCCGCAACCACAGCAGCCAGGATCCAGGCAGTATACCGGTATCCTTTCAGGCGTTTTACAGCACCCAGGCCAATGGCCAGACACACTGCAGCACTTACTGCAGCCGGTTTGTAAAATAACGGTTGCTGCAATAAGATGCCGGCAAACAAAGCACCCATCGATACTATGCTTATCAACAGGAACAATTGAGCTATCTTTTTCATATGATTTTTTTAGTAGTCGGGAAGTCCGAAAGAAACTGCGTAATTCATTATTAGTATTCCGGACTTTCGGTCTTTCCGTCTTTTCTGACTTTCGGTCTTTTTCTTCCTGACTTATAATATAGAAGCAATGTGCTTTATTGCAATACCCGGACTTGCCAGAATGGGCACCTTTTTATCTTCGGCCAACAGATTATCAGCTACACGTGCCATAGAGGCCTGCGCCAATACAATCACATCTGATTTGGCCGATAATTCTTTTAATGCCTTTGCCACCATGGCATCGTGGGTGGCTGCATCGCCGCTCATCAATGCGTCAAAAGCGCCTTCGCACAAAACAGCTTCCAGTTCAATGATTTTACCTGCAGCGGTAGCTCTGCGTATTACGAGGTCGCTGGTAGGTTGCAGGGTAGTAGGTAACGTAGCCACTACGCCGATTCGTTTACCTGTTTGCACCGCCCTATCGGCCATGGGCTGATCAACACGCAATACGGGCACTTTTGTTAAAGGTGCCGATGCTTCAACGGCTGCACCAATTGAAGAACAGGTTACCAGGATAAAATCAGCGCCGGCTGCTTCGGCCGAGCCTACATAGTTTACTACGCGCCTTGCTGTCTTCGGTGTTAATTCGCCGCAGCTGATCACGTTTTTGATCAAACTGTCGTCAACAATATTAAACACTTTTACCTGCGGTAAATATTCGTTGCATAATTGCTGAAACATGGGCACCAGCGTGGCTGAGGTATGAATAAGTCCTAATGTTTTTTGCATATGATAAGTTCTATGTTCTGAGTTCTGAGTTATTTGTAGCCGTGTCACGGTTTAGAACCGTGGCACGGCTTTATTTATCTTCCGTTTAACAATATTTCAAAGTAATCTTCGCCGCCAACCTGTCCGCCTTTAAAATTTACTTCAAGTCCATCTAACGGTGATCCGGGAGCGGTTGCTCTGCAAAGCGGAGCGCCGGGTACCAGGGCCGCGATCATTTGCACCGATTCAATACCCATGGCTCTTGCTGCATAACTGCTGGTATCACCACCGGCAATTACAATGCGCTTTACAGTTGTTTGCGCAACTGCCTGGCGGGCAATAAACCCTAATGCCTTGCCTAATTTATCGGCCGGTAAATAAGCCGGCTGTCTGTTTGCCGCTCCTCCGGTGTGAACAATTACACTTTTTCCAAGCCGCAGCCAGTCGATGGCTTTCAGCAAAGCTGCCGACGCCACGTGATTATCATTATTTGAAACGGCCACTGCATCAAGGTTCAATTCTTCAAACCCTTTTGCCCTGGCGTTAATAATTTGTCCGGCTGTTACCGGTGAGCAGCTTCCGCATATCACCAGCATGGGTTCTGCCTTGCCGGCATGCGGCCATTCGGTAACCGGCTGTAAGGCGTTTGTATGATTCCAGTATTGACCGAGCGCCATTTCAATACCCGAAGACCCAACCGAGAACAGAGTTCCTTCGTTTGCATAGCCATCTATTAATTCACCAATTGCCAATAGTTGTTCCTGGTAAAGGGCATCAAATAAAATCACTTCCACGCCCTGTTGCACCAACAGATCAATTTCTTTTTTGATCGTTTGCTTCGGTTCGGCTATTTGTAAAATATCTACCAGGCCTGTTTTTTTTGCCGTTTGTTTTGCAAGATGTAAACGCAGATCACTTTCATCGGCCGGTGTAACCGGGTGACGGCTCATAGATGGATGCCTGTCTAACCGGTAAATAGTTCCTTTGCTGCCGATGCCCATGCGTGCAAACAAATTACCGAACAAACAATAACGGCCAAGAACAGGTGCGGCAACGAGCAATGGAATAAATTTATTTTTAAAAACAGCAGTGCCGATATCAATCGCATTCCCGATGCTTCCGGTAGCAGGTGACGAATCGAAGGTTGAGCAAACCTTATAATGCACATGGCGTGCGCCGGTTTGTTTTAACTGTTCAAAAGCAGGTATTAAAGTAAGATCCATTTGTGCGGGCGCCATAGCCCTTGTAGCGCCTGCCACACCAAAAGCATTCAACCCCGGATATTTTTTTAATTGTTCAGCCGATGGCGGCTCAATAAACAAGGCAGTTTTCGCCCCTGCCCTGGTTAAAAACTCCAGCGCATCGGTTGAACCGGTGAAATCATCGCCGTAAAAGGCGAGCAGTATGTTGGTGTTGTTCATCGTGAATGGTGAATAGTGAATGGTCAATTGTCAATCCGCCTACGCTGAAGCTTCGGCAGACAAAGTCGGAAAACGTGAAACGGCAATTTTATGTTACAGGTTTCATGTTGCAGGTTTCAGGGCTTCAGAAGCAGTTATTCCCTGTAACATGTAACCTGTAACCTGAAACAGATAACTTGTTCCTGTTAATTTGTCAACTTACTACTTACTACCTGCTACTCCCTGCACCGAACTGCTTCACCGACTGAGCAAATTCGGGATAAAGGGCTGCTGCCTGCTCAACACTTAATCCGTCAACTGCGGCCTGCCATGCCTGTTGTAATGCTATTACACCGGCTGCTGCACCCATAGGATGCGCCATAATACCGCCACCTGCCATATATAACAGGTCAACGGTTTGGGTACGGCGGTAAGTTTCAGGCGCCTGTCCGCCCCATTGGCCTGATGAAACTACGGGCAACACTGTTTTATGATCATACATGGGTTGCAAACAGGCGTTGATCGAAGCCACTACCGAATCATCGCTTTCCCAGAATTTATTTTGAATACCGTTTACATGCAACTGATCTACACCCGCCAGCCGCCAAAGTTTTTGATAGGCTTTGAAATCGATGCCCAGCAACGGATGCCGTGTTAACATGCCCCAGCCATTGCGGTGGGCATGTATGGCCAGCCGCCGCTGATCGCATATTTTTTTCACGGCACTCAGTCCAACGCTGTTTACGCTGATCATGGCACAGGTACCGCCGCTGCGAACCACTTTTTCGTACCGCTGTAACATGTCGTCAATGTCGCCACTGATGTTAAATGCATACATCACTTTTTTGCCGGTTGCATCGGCATGTTTGTTGATCACCTGCATCACGGCATCTACCCGGTCGTTGAACAATGAATTGGCCGATGACGACAACAGCTCATCATCTTTTATAAAATCAATACCTGCACCTGCCAGTGTTGTTACCATTTCAGCCGTTTGCTGCGGGGTTAAACCAATACTTGGTTTTATAATAGTACCGATCAACGGCTTGTTTTGCACATTGGTCAGCCCACGGCATCCGCTTATGCCAAAGGCAGGCCCCTTATAGTGTTGCGCAAACGATGCAGGCAGCTCAATATCTATGAGTTTTAAACCGGTAAATTGTCGCAGCTCGTATAAATTACCCTGCAGGGTTGAAACAAGTACCGGTAAATTATAGCCGAAATTTTCAATGCTCCACGACACTTTTAACAGGGCCCTGTTGTATTTACCGGAAGCGCTCGCTACACCCGGTAATGCAGGGGTAGTTACCGTTTCAATCGGTGTTACCTCCTCGACCCTTGCGGCAAAGCGCTGTTTCAGCGCTGAGGTTTCGCCGGGCACAGCAATAAATGTTCCCGACGATTGTTCACCCGCCAATACCGCAGCAGCTGCTTCAACCGCTAATGGTGTTTCGATAAAATAGGTGGCAGTTATTCGTTCCATAATGATTTATGCTCAGTTCAAAATACTCATCCGGGTCACAGGTTTCAGGTTACAAGTTTCAGGTTACAAGGTTTCGAATCCGTGAAACCTGCAACCTGTAACTCATATGTTTTTAGCCTTGTATTTTACTACATACTCCTTCCCCACTTCAACAGTCACTTCGTACACGTTATTTCCTTTATCGGTTATTACCGCTTCTTTGCACACGGGTTTCGACTGACTTTTAATCCGTAGCGTTCCTGTGCCTTCGCCTGCTTTTATTTTTATTTGTGTAGTGCTGCAGTACAAACTGATATCGCCATGAGGCGTTGGCACTTTTCCTTCCATCCACTGCAAACCGCCCAATACGGGTTCTGCTACCCAGGTGGCATAGGCCGGTGAAGTGGGTTGTATGCCGAGATAATATTTCCCCAGCAGGTAAATCGGACTGGCGCCCCAGGCATGACATAAACTTTTACCAAACGGACGGCCATACATGGCATAATGTTCTGCGCCCTGTTTCGTGGGATTGTATTCTTCCCAGAAAGAAGTTGCACCTGCCTGCAACATGCCGCCCCAGTAATTTTTCATTTCATTCAGCACATATTTTTGCTCGCCCATAGCGCACAATGCTTCCAGTTCATAAAAACGCATATACGGTGTGGTGATCTTTTGAATAGAATCGTTCAGCAATACATGTTGCTTTACAGCCTGCTTCTGGTCATTGTTGAAATAATTAAAAAAGATGGCAAACATATTGGCATAGCGGGTAACGTTATCGGTGGGCAGTCCGTTTACGCGACTGTGCACCAACGCGTGTTTGACATCACTCCAGTAAATGGAGAACAGTTTTGTTCTGAGGTCGGCAGCCAGCTGTTTGTATTGCTCTGCATTTTTAGAATCGTTCAACATATTGGCGCAAAGCGCCATGGTTTCAAGACTGCGGCAAAACAGCAATTGTTCAAAACTTACTTCGCCTTTTTTGCTAAGGCCGTTGGCCCAGTCGATGAATATCCAGTCGCCGCTTAATCCCTGCAACAGGCCGTCTTTATTACGGCGCTGCAAACAAAAATCCATCATGGTTTTCATACGCGGATAAAACTGCTGTATGAAGGTTCTATCGCCCGTGTATAAATAATAATCGTAAATACCGAGGAACCAGTAAAAAGTATAATCCATGATGGTGTTCACATGGCTGGTCACAGGATCTTTACCCCGAAGGGCAATCAACGTACGTGATACAGTGGGCGCATCAAAGAACAAATAATAGTTCATCAGGTAACTCTGATAGGCATCACCGCTCCATATCCATCGGTCGCGTTTAATACCGTCGATAAAAAACTCGCGGGTATTTAAGTGCAGGGTATACGCCGCTACCTCCCATATTTTATTTACAGATTCATCTGAACAACGGAAAGCACCGCGTTTTTCAACCGGCGCATATTCATACAACATCGAAACCGAATCATACGTAACTTCATTATCGGATTGAATGTTTACAAATCGAAATGCTTTCGATAACGGCAAAACAGAATCTGCTTTTTGGGTTTGGTTTACATCGATCCTGTCGAGCAATTCGCAGGATGTTGTGGCCAGCGCTTCTTCCTTCGATTCGCCATAATACAACGATACTTTGCCTTTTCCTTTCACTCCATGTAAACGGATATAACCGAATGTTTCTTTACCAAAATCAACCAGCAGCGAACCATTCTTAGTAACTGAAACCGGTGACTGTGCCTGCGTTGCCAGTTTAAAGGCAGAAGGGCGGTGATCAGGATCGTTGAAATTCCAACCAGCGGCATGCAGCCATATGGTAGCCGACTGATCAGATGCCTTACCGGTTTCATCAATCCATTCTTTGTCTTCATAAGTTACCAGCCACGAGGCATCCGATACAATGGTTTTGCCTTTTACAAAAATGGCCGGCACTTTATCGCGATTGAAAACTTTTATATTGATGCGATGCTTTCCTGCAGGAACAATTATTTGCTGCGGTGTGCCTTCAAAGCCTTTGCCATCGATCTTTACGGCATAATCGCCTTCTATGGCTATTTGTACCTGTTCGGGTTCGGTCAGCTCAACGTCTTTATGAAAATCCATCAGCACATAGTGATTATCGAGCTTCCAGAAAGGAGGAAAAAAACTTCCGCGTTCGGTACGGCGGTTCTGCATGTTATTGGCCAGCCAGATCTCAAAGTCGCCAGGATACCAGATCCAGGTGGCCTGCGCCATCACACTGCTACCTGCGGCAAAAAACAACAGCGAAAAAAAACAGATCCGTTGCAATATGGCATTTCTGCAATTCATTAGTAATTTATGGTTTATCGTTTATAGTTTGAAGTTGAACCCGCAGGTTTGTCTTTCCTTCTTTATTCAACATTTAAAATTCATTATTCGATATTTTCTTATTTCTCATTTTTCATTTCTAATTTCCCTGAATGGAGCTTCCAAACCTGCAGCCTGTTTAATACTATCCGCTACCATGGGGCCATTGTTCTCCCAGGTATTACCGGGGCCGTTCGCATTCTTTAAAAACTTTTCAGCCTCGCACCAATTATCTTTTACCGTTATATAAGAAGAGCCTTCATCGAGATACAAATAAAACCAATGTTCAGGATCATGTGCATAGGGCGCTTTGTTTATTGTATGCACGCAATTTTCACTGATCACCGAACCGGGCTGTGCCGATAAAGTATATATTCCTGCTACATCATACATATGCTTTGCATAATGATGCACAAGGTTGGCATGAATGCGGTTATTGCGCATGGCATTGATGGTTTTCGTCCAGCCCCAGCCCACGCAAATACCCGAATAGGCAACATCACTCACTTCATTATGATCGATGTTAATGCCCTGTACATAGCCGGCGCTGATGCCTGCACAGCCCCAGTCTTCATTGGCGCAATTGGAAATAAAATTATTGCTGATGACAAGGTTGCGGCACAGTTCCCGTTCATCGGCCGGACTGTACGGCAAATGCGTTTCAAAACCGGGATCTGAAAATTTGCCGGCCTGTATAGCCGTTCCGCCAATATCATTAAAAGCGCATCCAACAATGGTATCGTTGTAGCTTCCTTTTATATAATCAAGACCGGTTGCCGCCATATGGCTAAACCGGCAACGTTCAAAACCGGTGTTGTGTATAAATTGTAATGTAACGGCGGCGGGCTGGCGGCCGATCCATGCCTGGTTTTCGAGTCCTTTTTTATCGGGAGTGCCCGGTATCTTTAATTTATAGGCATCGAGCAAATACATACCCGCCTGCAAGGGTACATGGCCTGCCTGCGACGGACGCAACCAGGAAGTATAACTAAAATTAATTCCTTTGAAATATACATAGCTTACCGGTCTGTCGATGGTTCCCTCTACCTGCACTATTTGCTCCATTACCGGAGCAACCGCATTCGCCGTTTGCATATGCTCGTTATTACGCGGCCAGTAAATGATACGCTGTTGCTGCCTGTCGAGATACCATTCGCCGGGCTGATCGAGAAACTGAATGGCATTGGTTAAGTAAAAAGCCGAATTACCTGTTTTTTGTGAAATCCAGGGTGCAGGCCAGGGATGTTCTGACTGAATACGGCTTTCGGGCTGATGAAAGCTGAGCAGCGCGCTGTCACCCTGTACCATAACCGATTTTATGCGCAACACAGCAATGGCCCACCACTGGTGAATGACCATTTCGGGTAATGTATTTTTATCCCAGCCCGATACGGCCGGTTTAGGTATCCAGCATTGTTCTGTTTGATGATTCCACGATAAAATGCGGTTCATGCTATCGGCATTGCGGTCGCGGGCCTTGATGGCTTTTAGCTCATTCACCCATAGTTGTCTGAATTCGGGCAAACGGCCGGCGATCGTAGGCGCGGGGGCAATCCATACATTTCCCTGAGCGGTAGCCGGTAATCCGGGTATTTTCTCTGTGGCTTTGCGCCAGCCGGTTACCGCCACTCCACCGCTGAATATTGGCTGGGCATCGGGCGCGGCTTCGATAACGGTAGGAGATGCAGGTGTACCCGAATCTTCGGGTCGCACAAACAATGGTTCACAAAAAGTGTATGTGCCGTTTTGAATAATGATGTGAATGCCAGTTGCTATAGCAGGATCGTTTAACCGGCGCAATTCCCTTGCTTTGCGCAATGCCATGGCTACTGTGGCCATCGGTTGTTCTTTAGTACCGGGATTGGTATCCTTTCCATCCGGTGCAACCCAAATATTTGCAGCCTCCACAGTATAAACAATACCGGTGGCAAATAGTACAATCGTAATGATGTGTTTAAATAACTTTTTCATATGTTCTTAAAACGGCATGTTACTCCATACTAACTCCATAGTTACTCCATATTAACTCCATACACGCAACATAGTATCCACCTAGTACTCCCGTAGTACCTTCATAGTACTTCCCTATTGCGAAGCCATGGTACAGCATCTATTGAAATATCGACTTCATATAAGCTGTATTGGCACCGAAATTCTTTTTCACATTGCGCGGATCGGTGGCATCTCTCGACCGTTCGATCACCAGCCAGCCGCTCCACCCCATTTTATTTAGGGTTAGTTTTACCTGGTTCATATTTATTTGCGGATCGTTTTGCAGCCATACACTGTCTTTATTGGTGCAATGGATCTGGCAGATGCGATGCTTACCTAAAATGGCCAGCTCTTTATACAAATTTCTGCCGGCCTGTAACGGATTGGCAAAGTTGAAATAGATCTGAATGGCCGGCGATCCGATATCCTTTAACAGCTTTACTTCTTCGGTAGCGCTCAAAGCAGTTTCAATACCAATGATCACGCCCGCTTCTTCAGCTATTTTACCTACTTCTTTTAATCGTGAAACCACAGCGGGCCGCAGTTCGGGATACTTTACCAGATCACCCTTTACTCCCAATGGCAGAAAAGCAATCTTTACATTCATCTGTTTCATGGTATTGATGCAATCCTGTACTGCTTTCACAGCGGTAGGTCTTTCGGGAAATGACTGCGCATAAAAACCGGTCATAGCCAGAGAAGGAATTTCAAGATCCAGTTCTTTTGCTTTACTTAAAAACTGCGTGCGTATGGAGTCATTGGCCAGCTGGTTATCGAAAGTTTCGCGATCGCCCAAACCACCCATATCAACTTCTACCCCATCGGCGCCAATGTCTTTCGTTAACTGGAATGCGCCGAGCTTTTGGCGTTTAAGGATCATTAAATCCACTACGGCAATTTTATAGCGTTGTGCGGAAGAATTGGTTTGCTGTGCTGTGGCTATGCAACCGGTGCACATTGCAACCAGCAAACAAATCGTAATTATTTTTTTATTTATCATATAGTGAATGGTGAATCGTCAAACGTCAATCAGCAAACGGCAATACGCTCAGCATACTGGTCAACCCGTTAATTTGTTATCCTGTTAACTGATCAACCAGTTAACTTGTCAACTTATTAATATGTCAACTTATTATTACTTAATACTTACAACTTCAAAAAGCCTTTGCAACTGCTCATAGCCATGTATGGCATTGGCCGGCAATTTTTCTCCATGCTCTCCAAATACATATAGAGCTGTTTCGGGCTCAATGGTGACCTTGCTTTCGTCGATCTTTCCTTCTTTGTTTTTTATTTTATTTATATCCAGATGAAAATGCTTTGCAACGAACTCGTATACTGCACTACGTTTGTTAATCCCGTAATCATGTCCTTCCTGTGGCAGGTGTACATTTTCAACCAATGACTGATTGCCGTAGAAGCCATACATTTTTTGCAGATACGGGTATTCAATCTCAGGAACTTTATCTGTCCAGTCTTTACCATCCGAAATAACAAGCTGCGGGCGTGGAGCAGCCATAGCGGCTATTTCGGCATTATTGGTGCCGCCCATGCAGAAATGCACCGGCATACCGCTTTCGCAGGGACAACCGCCACTATGATAGCACGACAAGGAAACCACCGGCGCCGTCAATTTGATACGGTCGTCGAGCGCCGATACCAGCATAGTATGATTGCCGCCGCCTGATCCACCGCTGATGGCCACGCGACTGGTATCTGTTTCTTTCAACGATAACAAATAATCAAGAATACGAAACGCGGTGAGTGTTTGAACCGTCATGGCCAGACTGCGGCGATGGTCTTCGAATTTAAACTGTAACATCGATTCATTCCAGGCAAACAGATCGTAGCTGATGGCCATGCAGCCGAGGCGGGCCAATGTGGCGCAACGAAACTGACAATCATCGCGGTACCGGTGCTTATCCCAATGTCCATCGGGACATAACACCACCGGTATCTTTCCTTTTATCTTTGCAGGCTTGTATAAAGAACCTGCTATATACACTCCGGGCAATACTTCAAAGGCTATATTTTCTACCGTATAACCATCCATTTTTCTGATGGCAGTAACAATGGGTTTTGAGGCAGGCGCTGAAGGTATGGGCGATAATTTAAGCGCCTGCATCATACAGGCACGCAATTCGGTTTTGCGTTTTTCCCACGAAGCGGCATCATAATATAACGACGATAAATATTCCAGTTGCGCCTTTCCTTCTGCTACTGTTTTAAGATGGTATTGAAAAGGACTTATCTTATACCTTTTTTCACTGATTTTGCTGAACGACAGGTCCTGCGTGGCCAACACATTCTCCAGCGTTTTCTCTACATCGGTCCTGAACCGCCAGCGGGCATAGGTAACCCAATGGTCACGCACCAGCGTATCGTTGTACCGGATGGTAATGCCATACTGTTGCTGAATATCCGTTAACACCTGCTTCAGCGGCTCGCGATACAAATCATCATACGTTTGCGCAATGCCATGCAGCGAACACAAAACACAACAGAATATAATTAATATTTTTTTTGACATATTGGGACGCTAATCTTTGATCATTTCATTTTGTAGTCCTTCGACTACGCTCAGGACTTAATTGCAAATCCTTCGACTGCGCTCAGGATTTAATGGCTGCATACTTATTACTTATAACTTATTACTTACTACTTATTGACGGCCACGCCCCGTTCTCTATCTTCACCTCCTTCAACTTCGAAGGATCCACTTTCACATACTTGATCCGCTCTCTTCGCCAGGTATATACAATATGCACCATGCCATCGGATGATTGTATCACCGAAGGATACGAATACTGACTTACCGGCGAATCTTCGAGCACCAGTACCGCATACCATTGTTTGCCATCCTGCGACACAGCTACATTCAGCGGCGTACGGGCGCCTTTGCTTTGACCGGGAGGCGTTTTTACATGATTATATACCAGCAACTGGCGACCATCCTGCAAAGTGACAGCATCAGTTCCCGAATTATTGTTCGGCATACTGGTTGCCTCCATCAGCGACCATGTTTTACCGCTATCTACCGACCATGATGTTGCCAGATCACCGCTTTTGCTGCGGCAAAGCACCTGCAACTTCCCGTTATTGTATTGCAATACAGAAGGCTGAATAGCATTGATCTTTTTATCGTCGGCCACAGGCCCCACCATCTTCCATGTTTTTCCAAAATCGGGTGTTGCTTCAAAGTGTATCTTCCATCCGCCTTCCTCGGTGCTTGAAGGACAAATCAGTTCTCCATTTGATAACAGCACCGGTTTGTTTTTCACAGGTCCTAAAAATCCATCGGGCAGCGCCTGTGGTTTGCTCCAGGTTATGCCATTATCTTTCGATGTAATTAACCAACCCTTCCAGCCCGATACTTTGGGCCCCACTTTATAAAACAACAACAACGGCCCGTTGGGAACCTGGTACAATACAGGATTCCAGCAAGCATAACGCAACGTATCATTGATGATGCCGTTGGCCACTTCTACCGGGGCCGTCCATCCGTCGTTTACCAGTCGGCTTACCCAAATACCAACATCAGGATTTCTTTCTTTGGTGCCGCCAAACCAGGCAGTCACCAGTCCTTTTGGTGTTTCGGCAATAGTGGCCGCATGACTTTCGGGAAAGGACGTTTTATTGAAGATAAATTCGTCTTTTACAATGCCGTTCCTCCATGCTTTTGTTGCAACAAAAGCATAATTACCTGAACCAACTTCCAATACCACTTTCTTTCCTTCAACACGTAAAAACCGAACACCTTCCGTTGCCGTTAACGGCTTACCGCTTTCCAGAATATCATTAACAGATGCAGCAGGTATATATAGAATAGCTTTTGTATTGGCAGGGATGGTAACATTCCATATAAAGCGGTCTGTTTCGGCTTTCCATTCACTCTTTATTAAACCATGAACACTTTGGTATGATGCATTAACCCAAGTGAGTCCATCAACCGGCGTAGGTTGCATAATGATCTTTTTGAAACCGGTTTGTATGCTGTCGGTTTTAATACCGGCCATATTTTCGTATAGCCAGGTGAGCAAATCGCCGAGCAGCATCACATGGTTTTGCGAGTTCATTTGCGGATTGGCCGTATTGCCGTTCCATAATTCCCAAATGGTAGTAGCACCATGTTTTACCATATAGCCCCACGATGGATAAGTAGTATCGGCCGCCAGCGTATAAGCTATATCGGGATGCTGGTAATTACTTAAGGTGCGCATCAGCCATTGCACTCCAATTAAACCGGTGCTAACATGTCCATGATTTTCGTTCCAAACAGTATGGGCGATATTGTCGAATATGGCTTCCCTTACACTATCAGGCGCCATGTTGAAATACAGGGGCAGCAAATTAGCGGTAACGGTATTATTGCCGTAACACTTCTTTTGCTTATTGAAAAACTTTTTATTAAATGCCTGTTGAATATTCTTATTCAGACCGGCAAATTCTTTTGCATCGGCCGGTTTGTTCAATATCCCTGCAAAACGTTGCATGTACCACAACATGCGATAGAAATATGCCGTAGCTATCAGCGTGCCATCGGTTATGCGGGCGCTGTCTTTTGCATGGATCAGCTCAGGCGATTCGGGGGGCACGCACCAGTCGCCATATTTATCTTTGGTTACAATAAAACCGGTCATGTATTTCGTTTGCATGTATGCCAGCCATTTTTTCATAGAGGCATAATGCTTTTCAATGACCCGTTTATCGCCATACTGATTATACAGCATGTCGGCTACAGTGATATAGGTGGCAGGCCAGGTAACGTTATCGCTGTAATAATTCCAGAAGGCCGGCGCCACATCGGGTATAGCACCCGCATCGGTTTGCGATTCCTGAATATCCTGCAACCATTTGGCATACAGGTTACCATTGCCGAACAAAAAACTTTCACCCAATGACCCAATGGCGCGATCGCCCAGCCAGGGCATGCGTTCATTGCGTTGCGGACAATCGAGCGGCATGCCTTTATAATTGCCGCTGATACCCCACCACGCATTTTTATAAATATGATTGATTACTTCATTACCGGATTCGAAACTGCCGGTTGTTTGAATGGCATCATAAATCACCTGTCCTTCAAAATCATTAATGGCAGGTGTACCGGGATAATTGCTGATTTCAACATACCTGAAACCATGAAATACAAAAGCCGGATGCCAGGTTTCTTCGCCACCACCTTTGGCAGTATATATATCCGTTACTCTGGCATCGCGCAAATTGGCGGTATATAGTTCTCCATTGGGTTGCAGGCTTTCGGCAAAGCGCAATTTCACCCGCATACCTTTGTTCGCCCTCAGCTTCATTTGTAACCAGCCTACCATATTCTGGCCCATATCCATAATGAACACGCCGGGTTTTACCTCATTAATAGCAACCGGTTTTACCGTTTGCATTATTTTAACGGGTTCATTCATTTGCGCGGTTAGCTTTCCGCCGGGAGCATCTACGGGTTGCGCTAATTGCCAGTTGTTATCGTTAAAACCGTTGTTGTTCCATCCGGTCATTTCTTTGGTGGCATCGTACTCTTCGCCATCGTATTCGTTATTGGTACGAATGGGGCCATCAGCTGTCATCTTCCATGATGCGTCTGATACGATCGTTTTCTTTGTACCATTCGTGTATTCTATTTCGAGCTGCAACAACATTTTTGGGAAGCCAAAGGTTTTGATCTTCCTGGGCTTGTAGTTCTGCCGCATGGTAAAAAAACGTCCGTTGCCCAGCACAGTGGCAATCACATTGTCGCCCTTCTGCAGTTTGGCAGTTACATCATACGTATTGTACAAAACTGATTTTGTATAATCGGTGGCAGCCGGCGCCAGCACCTGGTCGCCAATACGTTCACCATTTACATACAATTCACATAAACCCAAACCAGCTATGTATACGGTAGCTTTTTTTACAGCAGCCGTTGTGAATGATTTTCTGAAATAACGGGCAGACAAACGCGAAAACTGGGTAAGACTATCCCAGGGCATGGTTTTATCAAAACCGATCCATTGTGCCTGCCAGTCTGTTGGCGCCAGCAAGCCAACGCTCCAGCGTGCGGTTTCGCTCCATTTGCTTTCGCCTTTGTTCGTAAACAGTTTTACTTTCCAGTAACAGGCCTTGCGACTGGCAAGTGGCTTGCCTTTATATAAGATATGAATCGACTGATCAGAAACGACTTTGCCCGAATTCCAGAAATCGCCTTCATTTCGTGCCAGTTTTTCGGGTGAAGAAGCCACCAGCACCTGGTAAGCTGTTTGTTGAATACCACGCGCAGTGCCGCTCACCTGCCAGCTTAAACGTGGCTGCACTACATCAATGCCTTCGGGATTATTCAGCATTTCGCAACGAAGCTGCTGAACGGTGATTTGAGCATTGACAGTTGCTGCCGCAAACAAAACAGTTATAAAAACAACAATACTATATCTTGTTATAAAACCCATTTACTGTTAATTCATTTTATAATTTGCCAGTCAGAATGAGCCACCACTGAAAGGGTTACCCATTCTATTTCTTAAGAGCTATCTCTTTGATGCCCTTACCCGAAAAATCAAAAAACAATGTGATCTCCTTTGCATACATCGGGTCTTTGCTGTAATCGTAATACATATGTTTTTGCCCCATAGGTCCCATCTTTTCGGGCTTTTGTCCCTTTGTGCCAATAGGCGATATGCCATGCATAAAGGAAATATCGCCACCCGGAAATGCAGGTGCCGTGTTGAACGGCGTTGATGAAAATTTAGGGGTAAACAACCTTAGAAAAACATCTTCATTCGTACAAACCACGGTCAACGGCTGACCGGTAGTGATCAGCTTCATCCAGTACAGATTTGAATAATATCCCTTAAATTCAGGATATACCGGTTTACCCTCACCGGTAGCCGTGTTATTGTAAGCATTTTCAAAGAAATTCAATCTGCCTCCTTTCATACGGTTCTTCCATACACGATACGGACCATTACCCACCCACTCTATTTTCTTTACTTTATCTTCGGGAAACGAAAAATTAACACCCAGTAACGACGACTCATATTCCTTTGGAAAATACTTCACCTGCATTTTAGCCCAGCCTGATGGATAAACGGTCCACTCCAGTTGCTGACAGTTGCTTTTCTTTTGCAACTCCGCACTAATCACCACATTGTCGCCTTCTTTGCGATGGTTCCATTTTATAAAGCCGGTTTCGCCTTCACACAATACAGGGCCATTTGTTAAAGGGATCATGCCTTTTACATTTTGCACCTTTTGCAACAGACCGGTTTTGGTATTCAGCGAAATGGTCACATCACCCGCAACAACAGTCAACAGGCTATCGTTTTCACTAACCGAAACCGCAGCGTGTCCTTCAGACTTTATAAAGCGGGCGGCCAGGTTAGCAGGTTTGGTAATCGGCCAGCTCCAGGTAAATATTTCCTTTTCATGCGGGTCGTATGCTGTTATATACAACACATCGTATTGCTGCCAGTTATTTGGTATATTAAATGACAACGCCCCCTTTTCACCGGGTTTTATATCTGCCGCATTGCATGTTCCGGTAAGCGCATCTACAACACCATTATTATCTACCCACTGCAACATGCTCAGCTTCCAGCTGAATTTACATTGGTTAAGATTGGTAAAATGATAGCGGTTTTCAACAGGCAGGCTGCCATCAAAAGCCCGTGTAATTTCTTTATGCTCAAAATGAACGGGCGACCATATTTCTTTAATGGCATTATAACTTCCTTCTTTTTCATGGAACGGACCAACAATTCCATCGGGCGCATGATTGCCATCGGTATCGATACTGTCGTTTTTATCTTTACGCACTACCCCTTCATCGGCAAACACCCATAAAAAACCACCGGCCGATAACGGGTGATGCCACATCAGTTCCCAATAATCTTCTAAACCGGCCCCTAAGCCGCCATCATATAATCCATGTAAAAACTCGGTAGGGAAAGTTATGTTATGACCATGCAGATGGGTATCGTTGCCATAGTCGTAATTGATATAATGCTGTGTATCGGCATTGCGGAATACCTGCCAGGGATGAATGAGCGGACGATGCTGAAAATCGGCTTCATCAAATACAGCATCCAGATCAAAATTATGTCCGCCTTCATTGCCATTATCCCAAATAACTATCGAAGGATGATTGCAATCGTGCGCTATCATTTCGTTTACCAAAGCAGTTCCCACTTTTGTATCGTAGGCTTTGTGCCATCCGCACAGTTCATCCAGCACCATTAAACCCAGCGAATCGCATGCATTTAAAAAATGTGCATCGGGCGGATAATGCGACATTCGAACGGCATTCATGTTCATATCTTTGATCATCAGCACATCCTCGATGCTCCTTGTTTCGTTCAACGCCCTGGCAGTTGTTGGCCAGAAGCAATGATGGTTCACCCCTTTGAACTTTACTTTTACGCCATTCAGATAAACGCCATCTTTTTCGCGCAATTCAACGGTACGAAATCCAAATTTTTCCTGTACGGTATGAATTGCTTTGCCTTTATACAGCAAAGTAAATTCAATCCGGTACCGGTTGGGAAATTCAGGTGTCCATAACAAAGGCGATGTTACCGTTGTTTGCAACATTATTTCTGTATCATTGGGCTGTATTCTGGCAGAAAAAGCGTCGCCTGTTTTCTTTCCATCAAAGGAATACAACTGCGCAGTTACCACATCGGCATGCGTTACCTCCTCCGACAGCTTTACTTTCGCCGAAAATTCACCATTTGCATTGCCGTTCACAGCAACATGAGCAATATGCTCAGCCGGTAAAGCCTGCAGGTAAACAGGGCGAAAGATGCCGCCAAAGATCCAGAAATCGCCGTGGCGCTCGGCCCCGTTCACCGATTCATTGGCTGAGTGCTTGGATACTTTTACCTCGAGCAAATTCTTTTTACCATATTTTAATAATTGCGTGATATCGTATTTAAAACAATAGAAAGAACCCTGGTGAGTAGCTCCTGCCAGCTTACCATTTATCTTCACTTCGGTATCGGTCATGGAACCTTCAAAAACTATTTCAATCGTTTTTCCCAGCCATGCAGCCGGAACACTAAAATTATATTTATACAATCCCTGTTCTTTGCCACGCACAGTATCTTTATCGAGCCCGTAGTTGTAAGTACCAAAACCCTGTACTTCCCAGTTTGAAGGAACAGGTATGGTTGTCCATTTACCCGAATTGCGGCCAGCCGTGCAGTAAAACTGCCAGTTAACGGTATTGTCGCTGCCGGTGCCCGACAAGTACTGCACTTCGGTTTGTTGCGCATATATTACACTGTAAGTCATGCACAACAAGCCGATCACTAAAATCCTGAAACAATTTTTTCTTTTAAACATTGCCATTTTTTTTACCAACATTTCATCCCTACGGGGCGAAAACCCTTGTGTTACGATTTTGCTACCGACATATCGTCCTTACCAACATTTCGTCCCTAACGGGACGGGAATTTTCCTTACCTATATTTCGTCCCTGCAGGACGTATCATATCTTACCTGTTATTTTTTGCAGTGTTGCACTTTGCGCCACTTTCTTTCCGTTTGCCCACACACTTAATCCTTTTCCTTTTTTATATTTTGTTCCATCTTTATCCCAGATGATGGTTATTATTTTTCCATGGTATAACAGGTTGTCTACACAAAACCAATCCCATTTGTTACCGGGCAACAGGGGATGTACTTCAATGGTATTATCGGCACGCGGGCGCAGGCCTGCCAGGCCGGTAATGATGAGATCATTGAAGGTGGAGTGATTATAATACCGGCTGCGTTCTCTGTCGCCCATTAACCAATAGCCGGTTTTTTCATCGAGGTATTCGCCAATATACGGGCGTCCGCGATAGTATTGCGACTCCACATACAATTCCATCAGTTTAAAATAGATCGAATCATTTACTGCGTTCTGCTGATAGTTGTTCAGCAGATTAGCCATCGCCGTCATAGTTTGTGCGGTAGCAAATGGCCAGATGGCGCCGTCCCACTCACATTTGCCGGAACCATGCGTACGAAATTGCGGATGCCTTTGATCGGCCGTAGTAATGCCGAAAGGCGCCAGAAATACATTCTTATCAGCCACTTTTTCCCAGGCTGCTTCGTAACCGGTATCGGGAAGGTTAAAATACCAGGGTAAAAATCCAATCTCTTCGCGCACATTCGCCGGCAAACCGGTTTCCTTTAAAGTTTCAAAGAAGGTATCTTTTGCATTCCATAATAATTGTTGTGTTAAAATTTTCAGGGTATCGGCTTTCAGGCGATATGCATCGGCTTTGGTTTTATTGCCTGCCAATGATTCGATGTTGGCCAACGCGAGCGAATTACCATACATATAACTGTTGATGGTAACACGCGCATTCTTTTCACGTCTGCCGCCGCTGATGGTTTCTTCCATACCGTCTTTAACATCCGATTGCCAGAAAAGACCATTCGGCAGCCGGTTCTCGGTTTCCCAGCGGGTATAATCTGTTTCGAGATCGGGCAACATGTCGATGACATAACTGCTATCGCGGTTTACGAGATAGCGGTTATACATGGCATTGGCAGCCCAGCTGCTGAATTTATGCAGCTTGTCCATGCTTTTACCATTATTGCCTCTGTACCATATATGCACGTATTCGTTCAGGTAAAGACCGTTGTGCAACCAGCGGGCTTCATTGATGTGGTGCGCCAGGGCACAACTGATGAGGTTGTATTTATCGGCATAGGTACGGGGTACCAGAAACTCGGTAAATGCATACCCGGCCGGTGTTTGTTTCAGGTGTTTGCGCAACGTCCACCAGCGGAAATACCACATTTCTTCAAAGTTTTGCTGCGGACATTCGAACAGGGGAATATTTACTCTCATCCAGTCCCAGGCTTTTGCATTGGGAATGGCCTGGGCAATATTCTCATCTTCCATTTTGTTGAAGTAATCAACGTAATGGCGAAAGTTATCGGCCCTGAGCACAGGTACAGTGGTTTTGCTGTGTGTATTTTTTTGAGCCACAACACAGGTTGTGAGTAAAAAAAATACGAGTGATAATATGGTTGGTCTTTTGATCATTTCGGTCAGTTAATCTCTCGCAAAGGCACTATATGTTTGTTTGTGGTTTGTGGTTTATGGTTTGTAGGGCTTAGTCTTCGCGCGAAACATTATTCTTTTGTCGTTTTCAACGACCGTATATAAAACGTTGCCGGCTTATCCTGCGCACCGGAGTTCGGCAAGTCATACATCTGGTCGGTAGGTGTATCGGCATTGGGAAAGCGCCGTACCTCGCCGGTCCTGAACACGATCCGCTGAACGCTTTCGAGCGGTGCAAAAAATAATAAACCGCCGCTTTCTTTTCCATTCACGGTTACGGTATAAAAACGGGCATCGGCATTGAGCGATATTTTAACATCATATCGTTCACCTGCCTTGTATTTGGTTACATTCTTATATCTGTAACCAGTTTTTGTTACCAGCGTTCCGGTTGAATCGAATATCAGCCTGACGCCGGCATTTCCTTTCGCATCCTGAAATTCTATATACAAATTGCCATGATCCTGCTGCTGAGGAATAACCGAAAATTCGGCTGTCATTTTTTTAGCAACTGGAACTACTCGTTCTGCTTTGGCGAAATCAAAAGGATCTTTGTCTTTCAATGCGAGAGCGCGGGTACCATCTGTCATTTTTTCAATGGCTACCGGGGCCCACAGCGGACTAAACACATTCCATTCTTTCAAAGCAGTAGCTTCGGGCAGTTGGGCAAAGTCATCGTTCACATCCTGCTCCACTTTATCCCTCACCGGAACGGGTATGCACGACACCCAGATATCTTCTTTATTCATGCTATAGCTAACCCAGCAATTGCCATCGGGCGAAAGCGCATTTGCCTCAAGCCCTCTTACATACTGCGGACCATAACTTTTGTAATTTCCACCATAGCGCATGGACGTTATTTCGCCGTTTACCAGCAACAGATTTTTATAATTCAGTCCATCGTCACTTACCGAAAGCGCCAAAGGCCAGCGGAACTCCGATGGATTGTAAACGGTGATGTATTTCCCATCCGACGTACGCTGGCCCCAAATTTTCGCATTGCTGTTTACAAAACGAGGGGCGCGAACGGGATTATATAACCAGCTTTTTCCTTTGTCGTTACTTACCGATGTAAGCGCATATTTCCAAAAGCCTATCGTTCTGCCATCGGGCAGCGTATAAAAATTGAAGGCTTTGTAATTATCGTTGTGGAGTGTTATCAATGGATCGTTGCGGTCGGCTTCTTCGTTCCATTGCTGGGTAAGCAATGGATTGGCAAGCATTTCTTTACAGGCTTCAAGAAAGCCTTTGTCTTTACTGCGTTCAAAAAACGGATATGAAGTATTGGTAGCGTTAAACGCATGGTTATAACGGATAAAATAAACGGGGCCGAAGCTGCCGTCTTTATATATTTCACGCACTACCCTGCCGATGCCATTGCCATCGTTGGGGTCGTCTTTGGGTCCCAGCACAATGCCATAGTAAGCAAACATCAGTAACCTGTTTTTGGCAGAGATATAAAACCCCATTCGCTGGTGCATCACAGCCGAAAGGTTGCTGGCAACACCATTATAACCTTCCTTGGTAGTTCCATCGGGAACTTTATACGGTGGAAAAGCTACTACGGGGGGCGACCAATGATATCCGTCTTTTGAAGTGAGCAGAAACGATTGCCCGGGCGGCACATGTTCGCCTACGGGGTTACTGAGGTATTCGAGATAAAAAGAATTGTTCCAGTAAGTAAGCATGGGCGCATGGTTATACGTCCAGCCAAAACCATTGGTAGCATCGGGCTGTTCGCGGTTGGCGCGCAACACCTGTATATTATGCACCCCAACAGCAGGTGATAATTGTCCGTGATGATAATCTACATTCACGAGGGTACTACCGGTATAGCGTACCGTATCCTGTTGTGCCAATGCGCCCGAACAACATCCAATAAAAAATAAAACAATTGATATTTTAGATATATGGATCATCATTGTTGTTATACATTTTTTGGCAGCATTCGTTTATATTTCGCGCAAAGGCGCCAGGGCGCCAGGATGAACAGACATTTGCCTTATCCGAAACAAATTAAGAACACAAAGAAGTCGCTTCGCGACTTTGCGCCTTGGCGCGAACTTCTTACTTCATACCGGCAAGAACCTTCCTCGTAGTCACAAATATCGTCCCATGCTTATGCCCTTCGGGCACCGAAACATGCGCGCTGTCGAAGTGTTTAAAGTCGGTTGTTTTCACAGCTTCGTATGTTTTGCTGCGATAGGCATCAAAATATATCAGCCATTCTTTACCGGTTTTCACCACCGACGGGCCTTCGGTGAAATTTGTTGTAAAGGGTTCCGACACATTATTCCAGGGGCCGAGGGCATTATTGGCGAACGCTACTTTTATATTCCTGTTTGGGCGGGTATTATCTTTCAACACCAGCACATAATCGTTTGCCGCCCTTTTTACGATCACGGCATCAATAACACTAAAACCGGGATCAAGAAATAATTTCGCAGGTGAAAAAGTTTTGAAGTCTTTTGTTACCGTATAATACAGGCGGTGATTATTGTTCTCATCCTCCTGCCCTTTCGGGAATTTGAAAGGAATGGTACTCGCCCACACAATGATGAACTGCCCGCCTGCATCATCATAAAATATTTCGGGGGCCCAAACATTCACCACAGTTTCTTCGTGCTCCATAACAGGAATATACTGCTGTTCAGACCAATGTACCAGGTCTTTAGAATGCGCATAGCCAAACCCTTTATCCTTATTCCAGCCGCTTGTCCATACAAGGTGATACTCACCATCGGGGCCTCTGGCAATAGACGGATCGCGCATTACCTTACTGCCCACATCGGGTTTTATGAATGTACGCCCGAGATCTTTCCAGTTTTGCCCATCATAACTGTATAAAAAACGCAACCCATCGGTGGCCGGTTCATGAAACGACGTGAACATGTACACAGACTTTTGGGCTGCGCAGGAAAACAGGAAAAGGCAAATTATGTATACTGCAATATGTTTCATCGTGAATGGTGAATCATTAAAACTCAAAGCAAAGCACCCAATCATTTCCTTCTACCTGACTTCCCGGTGGATCAAATACCTGTGTTCCTTTATTGGTGAAGGAACCTATGGGGGTATATTTTCCGTTCCGGGGGTTGTACCACGATGCTTTTATTTCAGTTCCTTTTAATTTATTCATCTGTATACGTATCACCCTGCCGGTGTATGTATAAATCCATGCATAATTTTTTCCGCGGGTGGCCAGTAACCGGTCGTATTTTTCGCCGGCATCGCCCGATAACAATGACTGATCGGGCACTCTGTCGAAATACGATTTCGACAACACCAGGCTTTTAAGGTGTACCATTTGCGAGGCGCCGGGATCATTGATGGCATTGAACCAATAATCCTTTACTCCGTAGTTACCATCTTTATCGCCCGGGCGGTGCATTTGCATAACGGCATTATCACCATACGTAAACCCGCAACCGCCGGCAAAAACACTCCAGTAAGCATAGCGGCGTACATCATCGGCCGTCCACACTTTTTCCAAAGTATCGTGCAATCCCTGAGGAATCTTTTCATACGACGGCTCGGCATCGAACACAGGCTTAACAGGGCTTAACTGATAATCAGCCTCCACATATCGCCAGTTGTCTTCGCCATAATGCAGCTCACCTGCCGTGGTATCCTGGTTGTACCGGCGATGGCCCGATTGAAAAGTATTAAACTGCAACCAGGACTCATTATGAAACCAGGTTGATGATTGCATTCTGCCCCGGGGATGAAAAGTGATCAAATGTGCAGGATCGATTTCATGCAATGTGTTGCCGATCGTTTTCCATACTTCCATTGAATCGCTCCCTTTGATATCTCCACCGTTCATCCAAACGACATTCGTTGTTGATTTATAGCGCCTGGCTAAAAAAGCGGCATATTGCTTTGCCTGTTCACTGGTAACATGTCCGGCTTTTACTTCACTGCCCCAAACCGGCACCATCGCTATATAAATACCTCTTTGCGCAGCGGCATTTACAATATAATCCACATGGTCCCAGTAATCGTATTCAGTAGCATTGGCGGCGTTGTTGCCTCCGGTTGTATTCGGAGTAGCAACATTGCCGTTCAACAATGCCGAATCGCCATAAGCATTTACCACGGTCACCATATGCAAAACCATCACCTGAATAATATTGAAACCTTTTCGTTTACGATCGTCGAGGTATTTAATAACTTCCTCACGGTTTAGTTTTGAAAACAACAGCCAGCCGGTATCGCCCAGCCAGAAGAAAGGTTTTCCATCTGAGGTGATGAAGAAGCGACCATTGGGAGAAATTTTTAAGGGTTTGGGATTGGTATAAACAGAGGCAACATTGTACAACTTGCCAAAGGCAACTCCCCCCACACAGCTTGCCAGCACAATAATTAATATGATCGATTTGGTTTTCATCCTCCAATTTTCTTTATCCATGCAACTACGCTTCCCTGTTTTACATGTTGAAGGGAAAGCAGTTTTCCGCCTTTTATTTTTTCTTCTTTACCAATAATATTTCCGGTAGCAGGGTCAACCCATTTTACCCGGAAGGTGCCGGTTGCATTGGTTAAATCAACCTGCAGGTCGTTTGCCTTATCGCTGTAAATAATATATCCATTACCGGCATCGGCCAGTGTATATTGATCTTTTGAGGGACCATCAATGGGTTTCATGGCAGCTGCAGCAGTTATAAAACCAGTATCGGCTATAACCGGAATGCTGGCGAGTGATCCACCGGCCATAAATGCTGCCCATCCTACATTTTCATAGTTACCGGCTGAGTACATCACCGCTTTACCGGAAAACCTGTCGCGGTACTCCCTAACGGCACGATATACCTGCTCAGACGAACCGATGCGGGGTTTGTATTGCTTTAACTGCTGCCGGGGAGCAAGACTTTGTCCGCCGGGCGGCGCGTATAGCGTATTATCAGTTTGATAATACCAGTATCGGATATCAATTATATCAACAAAAGAAGCGCGGGCGGTATCGGCCAGTATAGCCTCCTGCACATCACGGGTAGCGCTTAACCCAATCAATGGCTTTTTGCCGGTTTCGTGCTCCCACTCTTTTATAACATCTATCCAGAATTGTACAAAGTGCAAGGGACCTGTATATTCAGCACAGGTAAATTGAATTACACCATTATTATTGGCAAAATTATTCAGGCACTGGCGTATATAAGCGCGATGTAATTCACGACGCACCGGATGGGTAACATCGTAAAATTGTTCGGCCATAAAAATGCGTTTACCACCTGCATAAGGCGGCGGTTCGGAAAAACCGGTATTGTTGATATTATTAACAGGCCGCCAGGTAAAGTCGGCATAATGGGCGCCGGCTTCAATGATATTATGTTGAAAATAATTCTGATGAACCAGTACCAGTCCTTTCTGATCGGCCAGATCGGCAAATTGCTTCAGCCTGTTCCAGTACCAGTAATTGTATTTTGTAAGATCGTATTTACTTAAACCGTCCCAGGCAGTGTCTTTTCCGCTGCGTGCAAAAGGTAGTTCGTAAAATGGAGTCCATACGTCTCCGTCTATACGCTTTATGCGTTCATGATCATCGCGGCGGCGGTCGTACCAAAGCGCATAGTTCTGTTCCATTACCAGTTGGTGGTTGGCTTTCATGGAATCGGTCATATCGCACAGGTCGTCGGTTAAACCATTTCCGGTTCGGCCGGGAATGAAACGGGTGATGGCCGGTTTGGCATCGGTAAGCCCGTATGGCCGTGCACTGCCCGTCCACCAGGGCGATTCGGCCCTTGTGCCGGTTAACACGGCATTACCACGAACCAGCCAGCCGTTTTCGACCTGTAATATGCCGGCAAATTGAACCGGTGCTGTTTTTTTAATAATTGATTCATCAAATATTTTAACCCCTGTTGTAACAACAGGTATAGGTTGACGTTTGTGCGCTTCATCGATGTATTGCGAAAGGGTTGGCGCAGGATTTACCGACCGGGCAGTGAGCGCCGCAGCCTGGTCTATGGTGGGATTGCTGCTGGCAGATGTTTCAAGCAACAGCAATTGTGTGCGGCTGGTAATATCTTCTTTAATTCGCTCTTTTAACTGAGCATAGTATAAACTATTGGGATCAATGCTGCTGTTCGATTCATTCCAATTTCCGTCGCCTGAAAACTGTCCCCAGCAACCGAATGACCAGTTTTGTGCGCCCGGCGGCTGGTAACAATCAATTCGTGAAGCAGTCGTATTCCACAAAACACTATTGGCCATGGCCCACCCGGCCCCATTGCCATCCATACCGCGATTCATTAAACTAAGGGCCTGACCGTCGATATATACCATATCGAATAATACACCACTGGCCCAGCTATCGAGTCCGCCGCTGAACCCATACGCATTATGCGATTCACATTGCACAAATGCATTGGGACCGGCTGCGCAAAATCCTGTTACAAAATCATGACAGCCGTATTCAGCATATAACCGTTGAAACAGGGTTTGCTGGCCTGCGGTAAAAAAAGTATTGCGCCGTTGCCCGCCGATTTCCGATACGGGCGATAGTGACTTACAATCTTCAACCGTTATGCGGTTGCTGGTTTCTGTTATAAACACAGCAGAGCCGGCGAAATGTTCAAACACTACCTGCCGTACCCAGGCATCGGTTGTATTTTCAATGGTGATGGCCATCCATCTATGCGCTTCGTCTTTTGCATTGGTGGCATCGTATTCCGATACACAACGGATATTTTCTACCCCGGTTTCGTGCGTACGGCCCTGCCAGGTATAGGCTGAGATGGTTCCGCCGCCAAATTGTTCATCGAGGGCGGTTGTTATTGGTGCATCGAGTTGAATGGTATTTTTGTTTACTGATATCACTGTTCTATCCCAATAAATATCACGTTGCCCCGGTTTCCATCCCAATGCAGTAACACCTCCACCAAAATGAGTGGCATGCAACAGATTTATCCAGTTGGCGGTTGAGGGCCGATGAATAATTACCTTATCACCTGCTTTAAATGAATTAGGTGAAGCTACTTTCACCGTAACGGCATTTACAGGTACATACCGGTCGGCGATCTTTATTTCGGAGGAAGCTTTTTTGTCGTTTTTACCGGTAATAACAATCAAAGTTTGCCGGTCTTTTCCGGTGCCTTTTAAAACAGTTCCGTTCTCCTGAAAGCCGCTTCCTCTTAATATAACACCTGATGAACGAATTACCAGCTGACCGGCTACTTCATATATACCCGGCTGTAATAATACAGCCCCGCGAATACCATCTTTTGCAGCAGGCAGCGCAGCTACATAATCGAGAGCTGATTGAATGCGTTGAGTAGCGTCGCCTGGTTTTACAGGCACCATTATGCGTATGGGAACATCTGGAATGGCTATGTCGCCGGCGTGGTAACCACAATAAGAAAAGTCGGGAATACGGTTACCCAGAGAATCGGCCGTGTATATCAGCCGGCCTTTTTCGTACATTACCGGGAGTAACGGCTTCTTATTGCTTTGGGCATTTGTATCAAATGACACAAACAGCAAACAGGTTATCAATAACGGTTGTACAATATAGTGCAGGAGAAATTTATGTAACGAGTTACAAAATGTGCCTTTCTGTATCAATGAAATTATTAAAAACATTTTTCCCTGATGATTAATAATATATGTTGGAAACCCTCCCGCCTGGGCGGGAGGGCCAACAATTGTGACGGTTACATGGCCTGAAGGCCATAGAAATTATTAAAGGACATACTTGCCCTGCCCTGAAGAGCGAGGCAATAAATAACCAACTGCGAATCGGTTTCTTTAGATCCAATTAAACATGTAAAAAAATCATGGCTATACTATAAAGAGCTTTTACAATGAAGCGGTGAATACTTCTGCTGCGTTCAACGAAATATTACGGCAATCATTATTTTTTAGCTGTTTTACTAATCTCTGGTTTTACGTTGCCTACAGGCACTACACTGTTCAAATACTCTTCAATATTGGTGTATCCATCTTTGTCTTTATCTAATGAAGCGTCTGCAGCGTTTTTAGGATTCAGGCCATGCTTTACCTCATAGTCATCGGGCATGCCATCGTTATCGCTATCCTTGTATGGGGTGCCTTTATATTCAGGATATCCGCCTACCTGTGATACGTCGGTTATAATACCGAGCTTGTAGGAATCGAGCGGCAATTTACGATGCTCAAACTGTTTTTCGGGCAACTTTATGCCATCTTTATAAGATATTTTTCCTGTTCTTACCTGTTCGGCAATGCGCGTATCTACCGCATCGCGTTTGGGCAGGGTGGCGCCTGCATTTTTTAATACGTAATCATATGCTTCTGAAGCCGGCAGAATGGTCATCCTGGGCATTGGCAGGGGTTCGTTCCATTTTATAAAGTCTTTCTGATCACCGGCATCGCTGCTTTCTTCGAGTTGTATGCCACCGGCCCAGTTGTCTTTTGTAATAGCATCATACCCTTCCATGATATTACCATGTGCATAAACCCGGCCGTATACATGATATTTCAGTTTGCTGCGGCCCGACTCGGGTTTCAGGAAACGGTGCCCCACATTGTTGTTCTTAGGTGTAACCGGACCAGGTTTGTAATAGTTATTAATGAAATTGTACATGGCCCTGTAATCGCCGCCATCGCTCGAGCGGTGCATCCAGTTGAACACTACATTGTTTACAAAATTGAAAATACCGAACCAGCCAACAGAAGGATTGCGGCCGGTGTTATTGGCCCACATATTGCGCATGAAGGTGCAATTTTCGCCTCCTAACGTACTGCCGAAAGAATGATTATACGTATCGAGCGCTTCGGCGAATATCGAGTTCTGAATAGTAATATTTACAGTAGGTAATTTATCTTCCTGCTTACCGGTGCTGTCGTTATACATGTGGCGATACATACTCATATTTTCATCGAGTCCCCAGCTGGCCGATACGTGGTCGATCATAATATTGCCGACGGGGTTGCCGCCAATAGCATCATCCCGGCGCCCCACATTGGTTTCGCCGCGACGGAAACGCATATAACGTATAATAACGTCGTGGGTGTTGATCCAAACCGATTCACCGGCTATACAAACTCCATCACCAGGGGCCGTTTGACCGGCAATGGTAACATAGGGAGCCCTGATAATAACTGGTGTACTTATGCGAATGATACCGGCTACATTAAATACGATGACACGTGCGCCACCGGTTTCGCACGCTTCACGAAAAGTGCCCGGACCTCTGTCGGCCAAACTTGTAACAACAATTACCTTACCACCACGGCCACCAAAGCTGTAAGCGCCGCCTCCTTCTGCACCGGGAAATGCCGGAATATTGGCCTGCGGAAGATCGTAAGGTCGTGCAGCCCAGGGAATGTAAGGCTTACCCTGCTTTGCTTCCTGCTGAATGATGGGCAATGCTTTGGCCCATGCTTCTTCAGAACGAACCTGTTCTGCATTCAGCAAAGAATCTGACCATTTTTGAACATCCTGTGGAATGGTTGGGTATTGTGCCATTACAGGCTGAACAAAACCCAATGCGGAAACAACAGCGAGGTTGCGAACAAATTTCATAATCATCATTATCGGTTTTCAATTCCATGTAATATTAACTGTATAAAAGACGGTTTTTAGTTATCAATCGGTTGCTTGTAGATGTTGTAAATTTTAATTCGCTTTTAAAAACACAGGGAAGATGGTTGCATCCTCCCTGTAACATTTGTAAGATCTGACCAATACTTCTTAGAGCGAGGCAGTCTCAAAAAAGACAGCCTCTTCTTATTTATGCTTATTGTTTATAATCGAATGTTCCCATTCCTCCACTATAATCCTGCCAACCGATCGTTTGCGTTAACCATGGGTTATTGGCCAAAACACCACCTGTTATACCGGCAAGATAATAGTTCGATCTGAACAAAATATTTACCGGCGTTGTACCATCGCGGTCCATGGCATTATCGAGCGGCGTTTTTACAAATTTGTTTGTAAATAATATTTTCAGTTTGTCTATTTGAGTACTGAAATCTGACGCATCAGGATCAATAGAGATAGACGCCCTGTCTGCCGGGGTCAACGGATCGGCGTTATATGTTTGCGACTGCCAGTAATAGCCTGTACGGCTGGTGCCGTTGAGCTTGGGTATTCCCAGTTTGGCATTCGTATTATCTGTGCCTTCGTCGTCGTATAACATCCAGCGTTGAAGGTCCCAGAAGCGTTTACCTTCATAGGCCAATTCTACACGGCGCTCATACAGGCAGGCTTCCAAAGCGGCATACCGGTCTGCAGGTGTTCCTATACCATAGTTGTTGGCACTGACAGAATCAGGAAATACACGCTTACGTATCTTGGTAAGGTAAGCAACACTATTACCGATATCGCCTTTAGCTGCATAACACTCCGCAATATTCAATAATAATTCACCGTAGCGATAGTCGAATATATCGGTACCGGAAAATGCGAAGCCCGTACTATCTGCATTGGGATTAGACATTTTACGAACAACAGCCGGGCTGCTTACGCTGTTACTTCCATAGTATGTAACGGTAGTGGAGGTTGCATCTTTTTTCCATCTATACAACCAGGTGACTTTATTGGCATTGCCTTTAAAAGGCCATTTAGCTCCGGAAAACGCAAACGTACGATAGAAGCGGGGGTCTCTTTTTGCAAAAAAGAAAGTTTCGTCATAACCGTTAGCCACTGTGGGACGTTTTCCATCAAACATTGGAAACAGGTCAATCATATCTTTGGGAGCCGATATACCACCGCCACCGTTATGATCTTTTGGCCTGATTGAATTTTCCCAGGAATTATTAATAACGCCGGATGAAGCAGAAGAACTGGAAAGAAGGTTCACAAAGATACCTTCACCATTAAAAGAGTTGTCATTTTTAAACGTTACTTCGGCCCAGTCTTTTGCCGAATTGATGGCGTTACCATAACCGGCTGCCGTTAGTGCAGTTTCTGCAGCAAGACCGGCATCAAGTGCTTTTTGCCAGCGTGCATCACCCGGATTGTCCCAGTCAGCATTATACAGAGGACTTGCAGCGGTCAACAGCACCCTGCTTTTCATAGCCAGGGCGGCGCCAGCCGTAAATCTGCCATAATCAGTGCTCGACCATGTCTTAGGCAATAAGGCTGCAGCCGAGTCGAAATCCTTTGCGATCTGGTCAAAAACCTCCGATGATTTGGCACGTGGCAATCGGATACTCTCATCTGTAGCGCTGGCATTTTGTACTGTCAATACTAATGGAACGCCACCATACACGCGAACAAGATCAAAATACTGAAGCCCCCGTAAAAAGTACATTTGCCCTTTTGCCTTATTCCGAAAATCTTCAGAAAGATCCTTGCCGACCTCATCTATTCTTTCTAACAAAAAATTGGCATTTCTTATCCGGGTATAGGGATTATTTGTAACACTGGCCGGAAGTGTTGAGGTTGATCCATTGTAATATGAATCACCGTCCGCTGCAAACATCAGCGTTTTATTTGGGTTAATGTAGTTGGGAAACGGTGACTGTCCGCCAACTTCTTCAGTGAGATTTCTTCTGGTATCATCATACAATCCTACCACGGTAAGCATAGGGTTTTTATATGATGCGAAATAATAGTTGTAAAGCCTGTCTATATAATAACCAGTGAGCACTTCGTTGCCAAACATGCTTTCATCGACACTGTTATAGCTCTTCATGTCTTCCAGAAACTTTTTATTACAGCTTACCGAGCTCACAGCAACAATGAAAAACAAGAGATATGCTATTTTATTTTTCATACAAACAATATAATCAGTTTAATAAATTGGTATCTCTAAAACCCTAAGTTCACGCCCAGCGCCCATGTTCTTAATGTTGGGTAAAGGGTATTTGGTGCATCATACATATTGCGGTACTTGTTCGGATAAGGATTGAAGAAGTCCCATAAGTTATTACCGCTTAGGTAAACCCTGGCGTTTTCGACATGCGCTTTCCGCACCCATACTTTCGGCACTGTATAGCCAACGCTCAGCGAACGCACATACATACGGAAAGAAGAGATGGTAAAGAAATCAGAGTTGGCGCCGCCGAACTTATCATAAAAGGCCAAATTGGGGTATTTACCATTGGGATTATCTGTTGAATCATACATATCGTTCAGATAAACAGGTTGAGCCCACATGCTTTGTGTACTACCTGTACCCTGCTTTATGTAATCAATCCTGTTAAGGCCACCCCAAGATGTAAGGATCTGCGCCTGCAAGGAAATGCCTTTATATCCAAAGCTCAGGTTGGTGGCAATGCCATAAGTCCTGGTGTCTTTCTTTAACATTTGGAAGTCCTGACTCTCCGCAATCACCCCGTTAGGTCCGGCATAAGTTTTGTTTGCCACATCAAGGTTACCTGCTACATCCTCATATACAAGCATCCCTTTTTTCATCTGCGATTTACTAGTGATACCGAGGAAGTTAGGCGCGGCGCCTGCAACACCCGATTTGGCCGCATTGTCGGTGAGATATTGCCAATATGCGTCAACATCTGCATCGGTACGCAACATACCGTCGCCAGTTGAGGTTCCCTTCCATGTTCTATAACCCCATGCAGGAGTGTAGGTAGAATTTCCCACATCTTTCCTGAGCGACATTACGGATGGATAACCATATGGCTGTTCGAAGTATTTGAGCGTTTTGTTATCACCTATGCCAAAGTTCATGCTCACAGAGTAGTCAACCTTGTTAGCTATCTTGTCTTTCCAGGTAGCAGATATTTCTGTACCCCACCATTTGATATCGGAATAGTTTTCTTCAGCAAATGCACCACCAACCGAAATAGGCACATTGATGGCGTTCGACATCAGGGTAAGCACGTCGGTAGATTTATTGAAGTATTTATCTATAGTTACAGACAGGCGATTTCTGAGAACGCTGAAATCAATACCGATGTTTCGCTGAATGGTTTTGTCCCATTTGATGTCCCTGTTAGGGCTAACCTGGGTTGTAATGCCATTTGTAAGGGTACCACCACCACTCGCTCCAAAGGCGCTTCCTTTATCGGTTTCTATATTATACAACTGCATCCATTTCCAGGGCTGTACATTATCATTACCCGTTTTACCAACTGAAGCACGCAACTTCAGGAAGTTTACGAAGGGTACGTTGTCTTTAAACCAGTTTTCGTCAGACATTACCCAACCCAGTGAAATACTTGGGAAGAAACCCCAATAGTTTTCAGGGGCAAAACGTGATGATGCGTCCTGGCGGAAAACGAACTGAGCCAGATATTTGCTTTTATAATTATAGCTCACCCGGCCTAAATAAGAAAGGCTTCCGCTTTCAAAGCGTCTCATGTAGCTATTACTGGTATTAAGTGCACCGGCAGTATTAGAAGCACCATTGTAAACACCGGGAACAGGGTTGTCATAGATCTGGAACCTGTCTTCAAAAGTATTTTTCACCCGTTCACCTGCAAATACGGCAGAAATGTTATGATCTCCAAAAGAACGCTCATAATTCACAAAGAAGTTTATTTGCTCTGAAGTTCCTGTTGTATTATCATAAGTAACACGGGAACTTGCCTTATTTAAAGTAGGGGCAGACCATTTTGCGGAATCATATAAGTGATGATCCGCGTCTGCGTTATTGGTAGCCAGTACCAGGGTTTGCGCCAGCAGGTCCTGCTCGTTTTTGCTTGAGGAAGACTGAATGGCGTAATTAACTTTAGCAGATAGACCTTTTATGAATGGCACTTCATATTGAAGCGAGAAATTAGCGTTATACCCAAACTGGTTAGTTATTGTTTTAGACCCGTTGTTCAACAGGGCATAATAGTTCCAGTTGGAAAGAGAATTAGCACCATTTACGGCGCCTACTCTGTGAGGGCCGAGGGCTGGCGCAACATATCTGTCTACCCCGTCAATGGTTTGCATCCACGGTATGTATTTAGGCATATGGAGCAAGGCGCTATAATCCATTTGCTCGCCCCCTATTCCGTAGCTACCGTCGTTAATATTAACTTTGTTAAATGATTTTTCAAGGTTAAAGTTGTTTGCAGCAATGGTGGCGGCTAATTTCAGGCCGTTTGCCACGGTTACATCTGTACCGGCCCTGAAGGTATATTTTTTATAATCCTGCGATCCCAAATTAGCACCCTGGTCGTAATAAGATCCGCCGACAAAAAAAGTCGCTCTTTCAGACCCACCGCTAACATCAATAGATTGTTGCATTGCATTAGACCGTCTCCAGTCGTTCCCCAACCAATCATAGTTCAACGATTTCATGCGCTCCAGTTCAGCATCACTGAAATAGTAATTGCTACTGCTCCATGGAAGGGACCGGCCGAAACGATTGGCAAACACCCCATACTCATAGGCATTCATCACTTTACCATGGCTTACTGCATCCATGGTTTCGAATTTACCTGAGTAATTAATCCTTGGCGCACCGGCTTTTCCTCTTTTTGTTTTTATAACAATAGCGCCCTGCGAAGCGCGGGAACCATAAATGGCTGCAGCCGCATCACGCAGTACGGTAACACTTTCCACCTCTGAAAGATCAAGCAGGTTAAACCGGTCTAACGAAGACAATCCGTTTGACGGATCGACCTGTATCACATCATCGATGATAATCAACGGGTTTGTATTCCCCCCGTCTTTACCCCAGTTGAATTGCTGGCGAATGGTTAAGGCGGGCATAAGGCCGGGACGAGTGCTTCCGCCCGTTACGCTTAGTCCTGGTACCTGACCTCTCAATGCTTCGGTAACCGTTACCACGGGCATTTCGGAAAGCTTTGAAAGATTAACCGAAACTACAGACCCTGTAACATTTTTTTGCCTTTGCGTACCATAACCAATCACGATCACCTCGTCTAACTTGCTGTCAGATTTTGAAAGTGACACATTCACTGAACTTTCATCACCTAACTTCATTTCTCTTGTCTGGAAGGCAACGTGAGTGAATGTAAGCGTTTCCCCTGGTGCTGATTTTATAGCATAGTATCCTTTTAGATCGGTTATTACGCTCCCGGATTGTCCCTTAACAGCCACCGTTACACCTTCCAGGGGATTACCATCCGGGTCCCTGACCGTTCCGGTAATAATCTTATTCTGGGCAAAGGTCCCTATTGCAATCAATAGCAATAGCAGAAAAGTGAAAGAAGATTTTGTCAATTGTTGCAGATTCATACAGCATTAGTTTTTAGGACTTGAAACTTTTAGCAATCCTTTTTTTTGTTTCCGGTTACCAGTTACCGGTTACCGGTTACTGGTAACCGGTATCGGCAGCAGGCAACGCTACAAATCATTTATTTTTTAATTTTATTTTGATACATTCCTTTGTTTAATCCGTTGCTGCCATTCAGCTTCTGCTTTCTTCATGTCGATACCGGCAGCCGATAAATAATTATTGATGCGTCCTTTATATTTTCCAAACCATTGGTGCTTTTTATCGCTCGATTCGGCATCCATGGCGTGTTCACGCGCTTCGGTAAGCCAGGTAAGTATTTGCTTCTTCTGGTCTTCGGTTAAATTGGGCAGCATATCCTGATAGGCTGTATAAGTTACCTGTAATACGCTATAAGTCATGCCGTCTTTTACTGCGTCGATCTGCTGAGGTGTACAAAGGGCGGATAATTTTGTCAGATATGCGGTGTGCAACTGCGCCAGCTGTTGATCGGCATCTGTTTCCAGCTTTTGAATAGCGGCTTTATCATCTGCAGTTAATTCAGCTTTTTGCGCTTTTATGTTTTTTATTTTGGCATTCCGGTCGTCATGTATACGGCCAAGCTGCATATACTGATCAGCGATGATGTTTGTTACTTTATTATTAAAAACAGTATCTGTAGTATGTAACGCAGCAACAATTTTAGCCGATCTTTTGGCTATCACCTGTGCATACCCGTCATTACCGTCTGTTGATGGAGTTTGGGCCGGCTGGGCAAAAGCAAGCGATACCGATAACAACATCATTAACACCGTTAATGTCATTAACATGATCGCTAAGGTGCCTGTCTTTTTCATTGCGCAAGTTGGGTTTTATAATTTAATGTAACCAGCATCTGATTAAATTGGTTACCTATATCTGTATACTTAAGTGTACCGGTAATTGATTATCGCCAATAACTCCTTTCTGTGTTGTAATTCGATGAACTTAGCGTGCGGACAAATCCAATGCGAAATAGTGAGATCGCGCCAGGGGAAGTTTTTTGTATGTCCGGACATTACGCTGGTGTTATATATTGCCGGGAAAAATGGTAGTGTATGGCAATGTAAATAAGAAAGACCGGGCAAGCAAAAATTCTTCATAAGCACAATCGTTTATTATACGAACCCGATGAACATGTAACAAGGAACATTTATCGTAATTCTCCGGAGCCATTTACCTGTAATCATTGCTCCCTGTTCTATATCCAAATAACATATTAAAGGTACAGGTGACCTTTACCGGAAACAATGTAAGGTTTCACTATATTGATGGAATATTTTACTATTTTTTTAAGACTAACGAGTGTAAACGATTTAAGTAATTTACCTGTTCTGGAACAGGACAGTACGGGATGGCAGGCCAGGTGAATGAACGGTCAATTGAACAGTTCCTGCTTTTTCTTTCGATTGCACCATCACCAAACACAACCCGTTATAAGCCTTATGGGACGAAGCTTTAAGCGGCTCGTGACTGGCAGGATATCCATTATCAACACCGGCAATAAAACCTTCGCCCGTAATTTCAAACGACAAATTATTATCTGCATCAGGTACCAAATTGCCGTTTTCGTCTACAATTTTAACGGTTACAAATGCCAGGTCGGCACCATCGGCATGGAGGATCTTTTTATCTGTGAGCAGTTTAAGCTCCGCCGGTTTACCCGCCGTTTGAATAGTTTTTGTTAGTATGATCTTACCGTTTTTTCTCGACACTGCCTTTACAATACCCGGCTCATAATTAACCCGCCATTGCACATGCAAATCGCCCGGTTCTTTTTTACGAATGCCCAGCGAACGGTTGTTCAAAAACAGCTCCACTTCATCGGCATGATTAAAATAAGCCCACACATCAATTGTTTTTCCCGATTCCCAATTCCAGTGCGGAAACAGGTGTAGCACCGGTGTGTTCGTCCACTCGCTTTGATACATATAATATACATCCTTCGGAAAACCGGCCAGATCGATGATACCATAATAAGAGCTGCGCGCCGGCCACGGATAAGGCACAGGCTCACCCAGGAAATCAAATCCCGACCACACAAACAAACCCGATAAAAAATCATACTGCTTTATGACCTTCCAGGTTGCCTCGTGGGTAGACCCCCAATAAGCAAACACATTATCATAAGCCGAAACAGTAAAATCGGGGTTCCCTCCTTCTACAAACTTTTGCCCTTTCAAAGGCCAGCGGCGAAGACTGTCAGACGGCATGTCGTAATGGCCGCGGCTGGCAAGCGCCGACATGGTTTCAGTAGCAATGAATTTTTTGCCGGGAAACCTTTTTAAAAAGTCGGGATATATTTCATGATTATAATTAAGGCCTATCAGATCAAGTGCGCCCGACTGATAAATAAAATTTTTAGTGCTATCGGTTTCTGTGAGCGCAGTGGTTACCGGTCTTGTGGTATCGAGCTGCTTTATAATAGTTACCAGCTCTTTCGCAATGGGTATGCCGGTGCTGTCGAACTGTTCGCGTATTTCATTGCCAATGCTCCAGATAAATACACACGGATGGTTGCGGTCTCTTTTCACCTGATCTTCAAGATCCAGCCTGTGCCATTGTTCAAAATCAACCGAATAATCGTGTTTATTCTTTTTCTTCCGCCACATATCAAAGGCTTCGTCCATTACCAGGAATCCCATTTTATCGCACAGCTCAAGCCATTCGGGCGCCGGTGGATTATGCGATGTACGTATGGCATTGCAGCCCATTTCTTTTAATAATTGCAGTTGCCGCTCCATGGCATGTATGTTAACGGCCGCACCCAATGCACCGAGATCGTGATGCATACAAACACCAAGTATTTTAGTTGGCTTACCGTTGAGGATAAATCCTTTCTGCACATCGAAATTAAAATAGCGGATTCCAAAAGGTGTGGTGTATTCATCCAATGTTTCACCATTCACTACAATACGGGTGACTGCTTTATATAAATAAGGACGATCGACCGACCACAAATTTGGATTAGGAATATTCACGTTATAATTCAAATGAATTTTACCCGCAGATAATCGCACCGTATTTTCTGCAGATGGTTTATCGCGGTAAACCGGCCGCCCCGAAGCATCGAAAATATCGGTAAATGCTATCCCCCACCCTGCATTGGCCGAGTTGTTATTCACCACCACCTCAATATTGATTTTAGCTTTATGAGCAGTTATTTCGGGGGTAGTGATAAATGTGCCCCAATGATCGACTGCAATTTTGTTAGTAACCACCAACCGCACATTACGATAAATGCCCGAGCCCGAATACCAGCGCGAGTTGGGTTGTGCATTGTTATCGACCTTCACCGCAATTACGTTTTGCGCACCACCATATTGGCACCAGGGGGTAAGATCATATTGAAAAGAAATGTAGCCATTCGGCCGCTTTCCAAGGTAATGCCCGTTTATCCATATTTCGCTGTTGCGATAAATGCCGTCGAATTCAATAAATACATTTTTATTATTTGCAGAAACAGGCAACGTAAATGTTTTCCTGTACCAGCCGATACCTGTTGGCAGGGCCGCTTCGTTGGGTGTTGAAGAATTTTTTTCACTAAAATCGCCTTCGATGCTCCAGTCGTGCGGAAGGTTCAGTGATCGCCAGGGCTTGTCGTCAAAAACCGTTTCTTTTGCGGCGGCGGTATCGCCCAAATAAAATTTCCAGCCTTTATTGAAGTTGATGATCTGGCGGGATGAGTTTGCATCCTGAGCTAATGCCAAAGTACCATTCAGTAATGCCAATAAAAAAATATAATAATGCGGTTTCATTGTGGGTGAGTTCACGGTGGGCAAAAATAGACTAAAAAAGAAATAACAAGTGCCTGTTAAAAGTCCAAAGCATCCTGTACTGTCCCGGTCCAAATTACTTTCTTTATTGACATCATAAATATTCGCATACAATGCAACACAACACACACTTTTTGTTTATGCTTTTAATTTGGCCATTCGTAAATAATTATTAATTTAGTTCATCTTAAGGCGTTAGTAAAAAAGTGCTGATATTTTAACCAATTAACCTCGTTCACCAAATTCCTTATCGATATGAAACTGAACATGCCATATACCCGAATTTTTACGGGTGCGCTGAAATTACTAATTCAAACAGAACTTTTACCAATACCCCTTATTTGGTCGCCGAATTTTCACCTGCACATATGCCCGGTCACTAAGCGATAGTAAATATCGCAGCGGTATCGACCTGCCTGCTAAACAGCTTCAGCCGATACCGGATTGGAAAAATACTTTTACACGAGGTATTGAATTTTACTGAATGGTCATTTTTTGAACATTTAAGTATGGTATAATTACAGCCATGCAATACGACTGTCTGTTATGAAAAATCATTTGTTTGCTTTATTTCGGTTTCCTCTGTCCGGTGCATTAATTGTTGTTTGCACGTTTATAATACTTCCATCGGCTTATTTTGCAGGTTTTGCAGATGCAACACAATCTACCAAACTGATCGTGTTGCTTTATGCAATGGTGCTGGTGCTCGCAGTAACAATGATAGCTGTTTTTTTGTGGAGAAGAATTTCTGTTACCGCGTCTGCCATCGACGTTGTATTATTAATGTTACTGTTATACCTATTGCTTAACAGATATCTGTTCCGTCCATATTCGGGTTTATCAATACAGGTATATGAGTTAATGGGACTGGCATTGTGCTATATACTACTGAGAGGTTTTCCCGCAAAAACTTTCCTGTACATATTGCCGGCTCTTGTGCTGGGAGACACTGTACAAGGCGTACACGGGTTGCTGCAATTGTTTAAAATATTGCCTGTACGCAACGGCAATTTCATGATTACGGGTAACTTTTTTAATCCAGGTCCGTATGCAGGTTACCTGGCTATAACGGGCGTGCTGGCCGCAGGTATGTATTTGTATAGAACAGAATTCAATTTGCAAATTGCAATTGACAATCGGCAACAGCCAGCTGCCAACACGGTTTATCGAAGGCTGTTTAACAATGTACTGTTTAGCTATATACCGCTATCCTGTTTAGCACCAGTTATTATTTTGTTGCCTGCATTACGGTCAAGAGCAGCCTGGGCAGCATTTTTAGCAGGCGCATTACTACTGTTAATATATAAATATAAATGGTACCGGTTTTTATTGCCACTTACTCCTGTAAAAAAGATATTGATAGGTTGTGTATTTATCGCAGGTGCAGCAGGGCTATACGGCGCCTATAAATATAAAACAGCGTCGGCCGATGGGCGATACCTCGTTTACAAAGTGTGTGCTGGCATGATACAACAGCATCCGGTGTTTGGTATTGGGTTCGATCGTTTTCAGGCACATTATATGGATGCACAGGCCAACCGGTTACGAAAAGATGGAAGTAGCGCTGAATCATTACTGGCTGATAATACCTATTACGCTTTTAATGAACCGCTGCAATTTATGGTTGAAAATGGCATTCCGGCACTATTAATTATTGGGATGCTGGTGTTTTTTTGTTTCAGGTTAAAGACCGGCAAAGATATGTTTATCTTAAAGCCGCTTGCTTTGGCCGTTCTGGCGGCTATTTTTGGCTTTGGTCTTTTTTCCTATCCTTCTTATATACTGCCAATAAAACTGATGGCAACAGCGATGCTGTGTTTATTAGCCAGCATCGATAGTTCTCCGTTGTTTTCTAAAGAACTATCAGGAAGCACATTCCAGGGTTTTGCCCTTTCAAAAGTGCTGATGCTGTTTTTCTGCCTTGCCATGCTGATATTTTCGGTTTTCGCAGCAGAAAAACTACGTTCAGGATTTACCGGTTGGAACTCAGCACAGGAAGAATATAAATACGAAGGTTATCAGCAAAGTGTAACCGCCTTCGAAAAAGCATATCCCTTTTTAAAAGATCATGGAGATTTTACCATGCAATATGGCAAAGCGCTGGCGATGGCCGGAAAATATAAAGAGGCGATTGATGTACTGAACCAGTCGAAACACCAGCTAAACACCATCATTACACAAACAGCGCTTGGAGATTGTTATGCCGCTCTCGGCAATTATACAGCTGCAGAGCAGGCGTATCAGCAGGCGGCTGATATGGCACCTGGACGTTTTTATCCACTGTACCTGCTAACAAAATTATATGACACTTCGGGGCAAAAGCAAAAGGCTTATATGCTGGCGAAAGCAATTATGGTGAAACCGGTGAAAGTTCCTTCAAAGGCAATTGATGAAATACAAACGGCAATGAAAGACATAATAAATAAATACGAAGCAGGGAGTCAAAAGGCAATTGACAATAAGCAATAGGCACAAGGCAGTAGGAAAAAATGCAGAGAATAAAAATAGCTTAAGAAGTTAACAATATTTCTTAACATTTTAAAACAACTGCCTATAAGCAAAATCTCAATGACCGTACAGGACATTTATTAGTAAATGTTTTCCGGCTTAGGGATAAGCGCGGCAGGATGCTCCCGAAAGTAGCATCTCCTGACAAACTTTCAGCACAAATTTTTCTTTATTACTACTTAAAAAAATTCTATGTACAAAAAAATAATTGCAATTGCAGGAGTAGCATTGTTAGCTACAGGTGCATTTTTCTTTACTAATGCAAAAGCAGCTGATGAAAACAAGATAGATCTGTTGGCGATGACAAAAGTGAATGTAGCCAATGCTGAATGTTATGATACCCCACACTATGGAAGCGGTATTTGTATAGGTGGAACCTGCATGACCTATTGCTGTGCTAATGAATGCGACCCTTCTCAACCATAAAAGTGGGTAACAATAATAAAATCATAAATAATAAAACAATTCTATGTACAAAAAACTAATAGGAATTGCAGTTGTAGCCCTATTGGCTATTGGCTCATTTTTCGCAACAAAAACAATTGCAGCCAATGACAATATAGATCTATTGGCGCTGACAAAAGTAAATGTAGCCAATGCGGAATGTTACGATGATGTAATCTTCCCGGTCCCCGGCATTTGCATATCAATCGGTGCTGGTGCTACATGTTTTGTTAACAATAATTATCGGGATTGTGATGGCGCACAACCATAAAAGAGAATGCCAATGGATTATCCGTCGAATGGCGGATAATTCTTTGCATGTTGTTCTGGCATATACCCTAAAATAAATTTTCAATACAAACAAATCGTATGCACAAAAAAATATGTGGATTTACAGTTGCAGCATTATTAGCTGCAGGCGCATTTTTCGCAACAAAAACAAATAAGGCTAATGATAATACCAATCTATTGGCACTAACAAAAGTTAATGTGGCCAATGCTGAATGTAATTGGGTTCCGGATGCGTCGGGTAATTGTGTACCTGGTGGTACAGGCTATGTGTGTGTTTGGGGTGGTATCGATGAGTGCGCCCCAAATTAATAATAATATTCACTCCAGGCAAAGGTTATCAGCCCTCTGGCGGATAACTCTATTTATACAATTTCAATAAGAAATTATATTGTATGACTATAAAATTACCAGCGTTTGTTCTCTTTTGCGCAATATTTATTATATCATGTAACACAGGAACCGTTAGTATCAAAAATGAAAAAAAAGGTAGCCTTAAAGCTTCTATGAAGCTGGTAAATGTAGCCGAAAAGAAATTCGCATTAGACAGTATTACGGCGCCTAAGCCCCAATACATGCAGTTGTATACCGACAGCAATGGAAAAGTGCAGCTTACATTTCTGAATACATACTCCAATTCAATTTATTTTTACGATTATAAAACAGGCTCTTTTATTAATAAAATCACCTACGAAAGAAAGGGACCGCAGGGAATTCCGGGCTTAAATGCCTATTATATCAGGAACCAGGATTCGATATACCTTTTCAGCCGGCTGAATCACGATTTAATGATTGCAAATACTAAACAGGTCTTTTCTAAAATTTCTCTTATTAACAACATGAATTATAAAAACCCCGTGTGGACCTATTTGTATGCGCAATACTATCCTACAACAGCAACGCCCATGCTGGTTACTAAAGAGGGGATCAACTTTTCAGGTCAATACATGCTGTCGGTTCCTGAAGAGATAATGGATACGTTCCGGCTTACATCAAACATCAGCTTTAATAATAATCAGGTTATACATTCACATAAATACCCCCCTTCGTTGTATGGACACAATTATAATTGGGGCCGGGGATTGTTTACCACCGTTTTTGCTGACCTGTCGGCACAAGAAGGTGAAATCGTATATAGCTTCCCTGTATCGCACGATGTATATATCGCAAAGGCAAATGCAGAGGGTTACAGAACCATGTATGCAGGCAGCAATGAAGCAGGTACTATAACATCTTTTGATAAAGACCTGAAAACAAAGAACCAGCTTCCCGATGATGATTTACTACTGAAGGCGTGCCAAACAGACCTGTACTCAGCTATAAAACACGACAAGTACCGTAAGGTATACTACCGGTTTATTCAGAGAGCAATACCAAATGCAACCAAAAAAACACCCATTATAGAAAAGCCCGTGGGCATTATAGTGTTCGATGAAAATTTCAATTATCTCGGCGAAACAACCCTCGGTAAATGGAAAAACTACCACCTGGAAAATTCTTTTATTACCGAAGATGGTTTGAACATTGAATACATCAATGACAATGATATAAATGAAGACACTATTACCATTAAAATATTTTCACTACAAAAAATTTAATAAACACTATATGAAAAGGATTTTCACTTTACTTACCATGTCCCTTGTGCTCTTTTGTACATCCTGCTCTCATAAACCAAAAGACCAGAAAGAAACGGAAGCCGATGCCCTTAATGAAGAATTGAATACAATTACACCCGGCAAAAACTATCAATGGCTGGTATTGCTGCCGGGTATGGGTTGTCACGGATGCATCCAGGAAGGAGAAGCATTTATGAGAGATCATGTTAATGACACTAAAATAATGTTCGTTCTTACAAAGATAGAATCACTCAAAATACTACAACAAAAAATAGGCACAAAGGTTACTGACCGGGCTAATGTTTATATCGACAAAGACAATCTGTTTAAAGTACCTGGCGGAAATGAAATCTATCCCTGCATTGCAAAGCTTGAAAACGGCAAAGTGGCCGACCATGAATTTCAAAGCCCGAAAAACAGCCAGGCCTTCGACAAACTAAAAGTAAAAATTGAGCAATAGTATGAAGAAGAGATTAACCATCATCCTTAATCTCTAAAATCAATGCCTATAACTAAATTTTAAAGACCCACACAGGACATTTACCCGGTAAATGTTTATCCCGCTTATCTATAGCGGGACAAAGGTATTTCTGTGAAAGTGGTACCTCCTGAAAGACTTTCACTATTAAATCGCTTTATTTATCATTAATAACAATTGTATGTACAAAAAAATAACCGCAATTGCAGCAATAGCCATGCTGGCTACGGGTGCATTTTTCGTAACAAAAGCAAACACAGCTAATGAAAATAATATAGCATTAGCAACCCTGTTGAAAGTAAATGTGGCCAATGCGGAATGTAGTTCAGAAACGTTTCATCTTGTTGGAACCTGTTTACGGCTTGGAAGTGGGGCAGTATGTGTTGTTGATAATTCTGGTATTGAACTTTGCGACCCAAACATTCAATGATATGCACAAAAAACTAATCGGAATTACAGCAGTATCCCTGCTGGCTACAGGCGCATTTTTTGCTACAAAAGCAAATACAGCTAACGATAAAAACATAGCGTTAGCTGACCTGTTAAAAGTAAATGTGGCCAATGCAGAATGCTATGATGAGCCAACCCGTTCTGGCGGAATTTGTTTACCAGCCGGAGGCTTTCCTACATGTTTGGTTTCTAATTATAGCGAATGCGACTCTTCTCAACCTTAAAGTCGGCCTCAATCGAAATGTTATCCGTCATCAGGAGGATAATTATTTTGGATCCTAAAAAGCTTTATTAATCATTAAAAACAATTCTATGTACAAAAAATTAATCGCAATTACAGGTGTTGCCCTGTTGGCTACGGGCGCATTTTTCGCCACAAAAGCAAACACAGCTAATGAAAATAACATAGTGTTAGCAACCCTGCTGAAAGTAAATGCGGCCAATGCTGAATGCATGAAAGAAGCCGAATCAGTTTCCGGAACATGTATAACATCATGGGGTGGTGAAGGCATATGTGTTTCAGGTGGTTCTGAATGTGACTCACGCTATGAATAGAGCTGGTTTCATTCTATAATTTTAAAAATTGCAGCAGTAGCCCTGCTGGCTATTGGCGCATTTGTTGTAACAAAAGCTAATTCAGATACAGCTAACAATATTGCGTTAGCAGATCTGTTAAAAGTAAATGTAGCTAATGCAGAATGTAGTACAGAAACGCTGGATCATACCGGAGGCTGTGTAACGGTTGGAAGTGCTGCAGCATGTCTTCGTTGGAATAGTGAAGGTGACCGTTGTGACCCAAACATTCCATAAAACCGGTTTCAAATAAAAAAATCACATACATTAAAAACTATTCTATGTACAAAAAACTAATCGCAATTACAGGCGTAGCCCTGTTGGCTACTGGCGTTTTTTTTGCCACAAATGCAAACACAACTAATGAAAATAATTTAACGTTAGCAGACTTGTTGAAAATAAATGTAGCCAATGCTGAATGTGGACTTACCGGCATCGACGCTTTGGGAGACTGTGTTCCCGGTGGCGACGGTGCTGATGAAATATGTGTATATGGGCCAACTGCACATTGTAGCATGCTGAAGTAATAAAACCGGTTTCAAAACAAAATAGTTATCCGTCATCAGGCGGATAACTATTTCACCTTTTTCAACCAATATAATTTGACTAATTTAAAATTATCTTTACCTTAGTACATCTAACTACGTTAGTATAGTCCTTTCTGCAACGCTGAGCTTCACTGAACGATTGTTTCCTTTTTATTCATTACCCAACCTATATCTGCGCGCATGCGCACGATATAACAATCAGCATTATGAAAATTAATCTGATTGAGGTCAACCATCATTCTTAAATATTAAAAAAAATCGCCTATCATTTAAATCAAAATCCATATAGGACATTTATAAATAAATGTTTGCCGGCTTAGAGATAAGCATGGTAAGATATTCCTATGAAAGTAGTATCTCCTGAAAGACTTTCACTACTAACAAATGCTTTATTAATCATCAAAACTAAATTTCTATGTACAAAAAAATTATCGCAATTACAGGTATCGCCATGCTGGCCGCCGGCTCATTTATCGCAACAAACACAAATGCAGCTGAAGATAATAATACAGATTTAGCCAGTCTGTTAAGAGTAAATGTAGCCAATGCAGAATGTGGAAATATCGGCGGCATTATTGATGGACATTGTTTATCTGCTGAGATATGTGTATACGGCGGTAGCGACTGCACCTTTGGATGGTAAAAGTTGATCTCAAAACAAAAGTGTTATCCGCCAGCATGATGGATAACACTTTTGGATACATGCAAATTCAAACTCATCGATTTCAATGCCTTAGAAATTTCATTGTATGACTATAAAAACAACAGCGCTTATTTTATTGGAGGGAATATGTATTTTATCATGCACCACACGAACCGTTAACATTGTAAATGAAAAAAAAGGAAAACTGAAAGCTTCCGTAAAACTGGTGAATATATCCGAAAAGAAATTTCAGTTAGACAGCAGCACGGCGCCAAAGCCGCAATACATTCAGCTATTTACAGACAGCAATGAAAAAACAACGCTTTCCTTCCTGAATACCTATACCAATTCAATTTATTTCTACGACTATAAAACATCAGCTTTTCTTAACAAAATTTCTTTCGAAAAAAAGACAGCAAGCGGCAATACTGATATAAGGGCTTATTATATCAGAAATTATGATTCGATTTACCTTTTCGAACGAATAAAACATGACTTACTAATCGCTAATAGCAAAGCACAGGTACTTTCACACATTTCCCTTATTAACAACATGAGCCCCAGGAACCCTTTATGGCTATATCTTTATCCTCAATACTATCCATACACGGCAACTCCTATAATGGAAATAAAAAACGAGCTGGTATTTACAGGTCAATACATGTTATCTGTACCTAAAGAAATATTAGATACCTTTCGGCTTACCTCAAAAATCAGCCTAACTGACAACACAGTCACCCACATTCATCGTTATCCAAAACCATTATATGGAAATGATTATAATTGGGAAGATCAGGGATATTTTACCACCGCGTATTCAGAACTATCGCCCAAAGAAGGAGAAATAGTATACAGCTTCCCGGTATCGCACGACGTATATATTGCCAGCATTGATGCAGAAGGTTACCAATCGGTTTACGCCGGCAGCAATGAAGCGGGTACTATTTCTTCCATTGACAAAAACATTAAAAGAAAACAACATCTTTCAAAAGAAGATTTCATAGCAAAAGTTTGTACAACCGACCTGTATTCGGCTATAAAATATGATAAGTACCATAAAGTATACTACCGTTTTCTGCATAGGGCCATACCCGATGCAACTGCACAAAACAAAGTAACAGATAAGCCAATAGCCGTTATTGTATTTGATGAGCATTTTAACTACCTCGGCGAAACCACCATTGGTAAATGGAAGAATTACCATTGGGAAAATGCATTTGTTACTGAAGACGGATTAAACATTGAATACATTAACGACAATGACGTAAAGGAAGAATATCTTACATTTAAAATATTTACTTTACAAAAAATTTAATCCATTGCCGCATACCCGAAATTTTCTGTTTACCTCATTTTTATTCACATTTCTGGGAGGCTTTTCACAGCAAAACAGAAAAACAATGGATTTGCTGGCAGAACGCCTGTCTGCCGGCACAAACAACATTGCCCAAAATTCAGTGTATATACAAACCAGCAAAAACATATATGAAACACAGGAAGATTGCTGGTTTGCAGCCTACGTACTGGATGCTCAGCACTTAACACCTTCGGGCATCGACAAAACATTGTTTGTACAATTGGTAAAAAGCAACGATGACAGTATTGTATGGCAAGAGAAGTATTACATAGATAGCGGCATTGTAAATGGTCATATCTATCTTGATTATAAACTTCCGGAAGGAGATTATATGCTGCGGGCGTTTTCGGTGCATTCCCAATGCAATAGCCAGGAAAATGTATATGCATTGCGAAAGATTACTGTTGTAAAGGATTTGAAATCGTTGCTCAGCAAAAAAACAAACGTCCAAAAGATATATTCCCCCCAAAGCGTGCAATTCAATCTTTTTCCGGAAGGAGGACAACTGGTATCGGGATTGGAAAACACTGTGGCATTTAAAGCAGTAGATACCAGCGGCGTTCCCATAGAAGTAACAGGCATACTATTAGCAGATAACCGGCCAATATTGTCATTTACAAGCCGGCACGAAGGCATGGGCAGTTTCTCGTTTTCTCCGCATGCCGGAAAAAAATATGCCATTCGTTTAACCCATCCGGCGACAGATACCTTATACACCCTACCTGCCATCCAAACCAGCGGCGTGATCATGCATCTGCTGAAAAACACCAACGACAGTTTGCAACTCAGCATCCGACAAACTACCGGATCGGTTGCACAGCCGGTTTACCTAAGACTGCAGGTGCGCGGTATGGTGCAAATGATCGGCGCCGGGAATCTCAGAGATAGTTTGGTTATGACCTTACCTCTGAAAAATGTTCCGCAGGGTATTGCAGAAATAACCCTTTTTAATCAAGGCCTGCAGCCTCTCGCAGAACGTCTTGTTTATGTAAGCGCAGATAAAAAGTTATACATTAAAGCCGATTTGTCGAAAAAACTATTTACAACACGGGAGAAGGTGACGGTGAGGGTAAAAACAACCAACGTAGAAGGTCAGGCTGTTCCGGCCACCATTTCGGTGAGCATTTTCGACAGCCTGTATTACAATAATAAGGAGGCGAAAGATATAATGACACATTATTATCTTTCAACCCAATTGAAAGGCCGGGTATATAACCCCCGGTATTATTTCGAGGATCATAATACCAGTCGCAAAGATGCGCTTGACCTGCTCTTACTAACCCAGGGCTGGCGCTGCTATGTATGGAATGAAAATAATTTAATGAAAGATGCCGGTTGCCCCTCCCCCATTTCCGACACAGCATTTGGCCGGTTGACACCTGCAAAAAAAAGAAAACAACCGCAGCAGCAGCAATTTCTAATGATATTTAACCACGATGAAAGCATTAAACAAATGGTATTGGCTGATAGTGCGGGGCATTTTGCAGTAACACCCGATCAGCAACTAATGGGGCGACGCATATACATAAAATATTTCGGTAACGAAGAATTTACGGTGCAGGTAAATGATCCTTTTAAGGATATGCAGGATGCAGTGCGCAGCATGAAACTCAACTATCCGGCAACCACCAATAATGAAGACACGACTGATACAGCCATACCTCCCGCAAGAATACAACAGACTATGCTTAAGGAGGTAGTTGTTTCGGCCAGTGCCCGGTCGCGTTTATTCGCCGATAAGTATATAAGTCATTTAGACAGCATTGCCAAATTTAATGCCGTGACCGATTATGTAGGTATTTGCGGATGGCTGAACTGTCCTGCCAGAGATGTAGGCTCAAAACCGGTTGAAGGAAAACTATACACAGAATACACAGGCGATAAATCACAAATCAGGTCGCACCCTATTTACTTTACATCCAAAGACATAAGAAAGGTCGTTTACCACTACCCTACTTTTACAGAAGAAGAATTATTAAAGCTATTTAAGTTGGCCCGAACAGAAGGCTATTATGGCACGCGTCAGTTTTACCAGCCCAATTACGATAAAGAAGATAACTCCGCGCCCGATTACCGCAACACCCTGCTTTGGGTACCATCTGTAACTACCGATGCAAACGGAGAGGCTACTCTCGAATTCTTCTGTTCAGATATCAACAGTAAATTTATCGGTGTGGCAGAGGGTGTTGGCGATGAAGGCTTATTGGGCAAAGCAATATTCCGGTTTTCGGTAAAGTAATTTGCTCAAATTTTTTTAACCACTTTTCCAATCAGTTTGTTTTTAGGGATCAACCCGAAATATCTTGAATCAGACGATCCGTCGCGGTTATCGCCCATAAAAAAATAATAATCATTTTTGAAAACATATTCCTTCATGGGCTTATCGTTAATAAAATAATTAATCTCCTGTTTTTTAATACGCACACCCTCACAGGTAGTTAAAAGGTTCGAGTATTGAGCTATTGTTGCTGAATCAATTTTTATTTTCATGCCACTATATGGGATTAATAGCGGTGGTATATTTTGTTTTTCGTAGGCGCTATCGGGTGCGTCAGGATCTTCATCGCGTATACTACACAAGGTAATTGAATCAATTCCCTGTTGCTTTAACAACAAATTCTTTTCCGAATTGTCGAAGTAGGCCGATATACAATTTGAATATCTTTTAAAGTGATCATGGAATATATCTACACGGCTGCTGTTTAGTGCATTATTCAGCGCCCCATAATTCTTAAACCATATTTTGTAATAATGCCGAACAGTAAATGGTTCGGGCGCCGGGCGGCCATCAATGAACGCCACCCCGGTTTTAACTTCAATGATAGTTCCCGGTAAACCAATGCACCGTTTCACCACTATCTGGTTGATGTTATTTTTAAAAACAAACAAATCGTTTTGAGCCGGTTGTGGGTTACCGGGCAATATTCCCGACAACAATCCCCCATACAGCGTTTTATTTATAATAATATAATTCCGTTGATTCAATGCATTCCGCATTGAACCACTGGGAATTTTAAAAATGTCGAAAAAACAAAGGCGCACTATAATTACAGCGAGAATTAAAGTAATAACAATTTGTATGATTCTTTTAACAACAATCCTTATCGTTCGCATAGGTTTTCCGGGTTTCACCAAAAAAACTGTTGATTTTTCTGATAAGTAAAAATTCGCTCTTCTTTTCCTTTTGTTTTATTACGCAACCAATATAATGCGTTGGCCGGCCCTGAATACATTAATGGCGATAGTTCCTTTCCGGTTTGGGTTCCCAAAGAAATCCAGCGATTATCCCAATAGAATAATTCGTATGAATCTCCTTCAGAAATATTATTATCATCATTTCTGGGACAATACCTGATTTCGGTTATCCGGTATTGATCACCCAAATCTAATCCAATATAATTCACCGCATCGGGAACATACATAAAATACGACAGCTTACTTGAATCAAAAGCATTTTGCAAATTATTCTTATACTGCCCCGGATTACCTATTGGAGTTCCGCTTAACTTAATATTTTTCCCGTTTTTAATTCCCCTGACTTCAATCTCTGCAACGGAGCTTTTATGTGAACTATCGTATCGAAATAAAAGATATCGGAATTTTTGGGAATTATTTACCGAAACACTGGTCCAGTCGAGCTGTACGTCATGTATTGTATGCAAATTGACGGTATCCTTAAATGCAGGATCATTAGCTCCCTGAAACCGGGCGCCAACACATTGCATAGCATTACCCACGTTATGCGTAGAAATGCGGAATTTTCTTGTTAATGCCATTTTCTGTTTTGTTTTGGATGGTACCAACGGTTGAATGGCACCGTTTAGTGGAAGTAAAAATGCAGAAGAGGCGGGAACAATGGTCTGATTTTTAAAAAAGGCGGGCAGGTACACAATGTTTTTTCCCATGTTTCTAAATACTGCTTTGTTGCCGATTATTTCAGCCCAGGCAACAGGCTCCCATCCTTCCGGATTAAACACGCATAAATATGCATATTTATTGTCGCTTTGAGGAAGCTCAATGGTTACATCTGCAGTTTCAATATATTGTGTCGTTACATCTTTTAAACGGTTGCTTTCAAAAAAGCGGGGCACCGCTTCATTGATCAATTTACGATACCCGAGGCTTGAATCCTGAATGGCAAAACAAAGCCGGTATATTTTAGGAACAGATTTATTGTATGTTATATTTATGTTTTCGGGCACTTTCTCTAATTTCTCTTCATAGCTCGATCCTTCTACTATATATCTTGTATCGCGGTATACATTGGCATTATCTATTTTTGAAGCAATAGTATCATGAAGGGGATCAATTATTTTATAAAAGAAGTGGCTCCCGCCGCTTACGTTACCCCATTGAGGAATCATTTCAAATGCAACCGGCACCCCCATCGCGCGCATGGCAGTAACCCTGGTGAAGGTAGCTTCATAACAATCCCCTCTTCGGCCCTTTAAAATATTTTCAAATGGCATTGGTTTCACAAACGGATATTTATCGCTAAAAGTGCCATCTTCCTTAAACCATACATGAATATCCTTTCGAACCGTTTCGCCAACTGTAATAAGATTTTCTTCATTTTTAAAAGAATCAACAAGGTTCTTATACTTGTTGGTAAAATATGTACGTGAGTTTTCCCAGTACGAATCACTTGCCCTGTATGGCAATATATACTCACAAAAAGTTGAAAAAGAAAGCTGTCTTGCCCATGGCATGTTTTTCCAGGTATCGAAAGCTTTATCAATATTGTCGATGATAAAATCAGCATTAATGGTATCTGCATCAATGGTAAACCTGGCAGCAGGCGCCGTAATGGTAGCACTTCCATTGCTTGTATAAATGGCTATTATGCTATCCATTCCTTTGTTAAACATATCATCCGGCACCTTTATCCTTCCCTTGCCGGTACTATCTGCTTCTACTTTATTCGCCAGGTATTCCATATACTGGTAAAAAGGTTGGTTGGCAGATACAGAAGCCGGATCAAGCGTTCTAAGCCCCTGCATATTATCCAATAGAAATAAGGCGGCCTTTAATTTCAAAGTATCACCGGGCGTTTCCCTGTAATGCGTTATGACGGCCTCCCTTAAGGGAACTTTCCTTGAATTACATGAAAATAATATCAGCAACACAGATATCAGATATAAACAACAAAGTATTTTAAAAACCATGGCATTTTTACAACCTGCTATTTTTTTCATATTCCTATAACGTGAGTTGCTTTATAAAATATTGTTTATAAATAATATTCCCCCTCGATAGCTGATCAATAATATTATACAATTCTGCTACACTCCCTGATTTACCGGGCGCACTCAAATCATTCTTAATTCAACTAAATAAACCAGGATAACCATCTTATTTAAACCCCACTTCACTCTTTCCCATATCAACCGAAGTGGCAACGGCAATTCCCCGCTGGTCTTTCTTGTTTACCGCACAGTAAAAATGGTAAACAACACCATTGTATTTTACCACGAACGACTTATGGGCAAATTGATCATCGAAGGGAACTGAAGATTCGATAAGGTTATCCCCCTGCCAATCGGTCCAGTTTATGAGGTCGTAGGAGCAGGCAAAGCGGTTGAACGCGCCTTTGCGGTTGTTCCAGAAGGCGCCGAAATAAAACATCACCCATACATCATTGATCTTTTGCAAAACGGGGTCGCCGGTAATGCCCATGGGATGATGTATTACAGGATCGGTAATAAATCGCTTCCAGTGCACCATATCATTGCTTACGGCCATGCCAATGCGTTCGTACCAGCGGGTTTTGATATTATTGGCAGCCGAATCGCCATTGGCATTGTAGTACATCACAAACGGATAACCGGTTGTTTTTTGCTTGTCCCACAGCACGGTGCTTTTAAATTCCTTGCGGTTCTCCCACCAGCGTACATCGGCATCTTTTGAAGTTAATATGGGCTTTGGCAGGCGTTGCCATTCATGTGGTTTTGCAGGATCTTTGGTTGTATAAGCTATGCCGAGCGATAGTAATCCAGCTTCGTACCCTTTGGCATTACCGCCGAAATACGACATCCAGTATTTTTTGTTCCACGACTGCCATTGATAGCTGCCGCCCCATTGGGGATCCTGCAAGGCTATGTAACCGGCTTTCTGATTGGCATCCCACATGGTGGTATCTTTCGAAAACGATAGCATGCGGCCTTTTGTTTGCCAGTGCAGCAGATCTTTACTTTCCGATAGCCAGGTTTCGTAGCCACGGCCATCGAATACCACATATAACATATACCAGTTATTGCCTTTGCGAAACACCTGCGGACAATCGATCTTTTTGCTGTTATCATCAGGCACTACTACCAGTCCGTATTTATACGGCGTTTTTACCTGCTCATAAATTTTCTGCATTACGGTATCGGGCACTGTTTTCTGCGCATAGGCAGTGAGCAGATATACATTCAGGAAGATAATGGCTATGCTTTTTTTCACGTTAATTTATTTAAATTATAGCAAAGGCGCGTCATTCGATTTCGCGCATCCTTCGACTTCGCTCAGGATTTCGATCGGGATTATCCTTCGACTACGCTCAGGACCGTGGCCCGACTACTGCACATCTAACCCTCCTATCGCCACGCCCTCTGCATCTTCGGCTGTAATGCGTACAGTATACCTTCCGGCATTGATCATAGTTCCGGTGGTGGTGCTGAAATAATTCCATTTGCCTTCTCGGGTAGTTGTAAAGTCCATATTTTCTGTTTTCATTACAGTGCCATCGGCGGCTATCAATTGCCAGGTCGCTTTTTTCGTAATTGCTGGGGGGCTATAATACCTGAATGATAGCGAATACAAATCAGCCACTCCAATATCAATTGTAAAGGCAACACTACCATCTGCCGGTTTGGTAAACACTACAGACTCTCTGTTATTGATGGTTTGCCGGGCTATTCCATCGCCACTTATCGTGGCCTGCGGCATTTTGTATCCTGTTACCGGTTTAAGATCAAATGCAGGTTGCAGGGTTGTTACAGGTGTTACCATAACGGTATACATCATGCTCTGACCGCCGTATGCTTTACCGTTTGGCCCTAAGGCCACGGTTGATTGTGCGGGGAAACGTTTACGGTAAAGGCGGCCCCGGCCTCCCCCAATCTCCCGCTTAGGCGGGACAGGCTCTCCGGTGGAGGGGGGAGGGGCAGCAGCGTTTTCATTAGCAGAATACTCAAATGCTCTACCTGTTAATGCAGTCTGCAAAAAAGTCTTCGTATCCTCAAAATCTTTCATCCAATCAGGAAGTTGCGCAATACTTGCATCCAGCGCAATGAATACATCGGCTTCGGCAGTAACTGTAAATGATGCCCATTTTGCCGGCAACAATTCAGATGATTTAATCAACGGCATACGCATCCATTCAGCGCCATATAAGTTGGGAGGCAAAGCTGACAGTTCAATACTACTTCCTTCATATTGTTTGTCGCCTATATTCAGCCACGATTGCTGCGAAATGCCTTTTGCAATTATCTTATCTGCTACAACCAGGTTATCAATCAAACGCGGCGATGCCGGTGCAGGCTTTATCTGCGGGTTGCGCGTGGCAATGGCAATGGCTGAAATAATTGCCTGTCCGGAAGCAATATGAGGAAAAGAGATCTGCAGTTGTCCGCCGGTAACGTGCACGTTCAGGGTTTTCTTTAACGCGCCATTGTGGCCGGATTCTTTCCATATATCAAGATTGGTTATCTCAGTTTTATTGTTGATGGCTACATCAAACATGCGCCAGCCGGTACAATCCATGCCGCCGCCGGTTCCCCACCAGGGTTCTGTAAAATATAGTTCTACCAGGTAATCGCCATCGGGCACCGGAAATTCATAACGCAGTTGCTGTAACCCATATCTGAAAGTTTGAAACAACGGCCAGTCTGTTGTACCCTGAATGGGATCATATGTTTGGCGCTGGCTGGCAAAGAAGGATGGCATGCCGTCGAATTGTTTTGTCCAGGATACGGAGCCCCAGGTGTTGTCAGTTCTTTTTTCACGGTCAGCCATCCACGTGTGTCCGTTTGCATCAATATAGTCGGGGCCGCCACAATTTACTCTGTATAAATACAAGCCCCCCCGATCCCCCCCGGTGGGGGGGCGCCGGGACAGACTCTCTCTGTTCACATTAGCCCCCCTTTTTGATGGCTTATATTGATCAAAAGTGTATAAAGAATCCTTATAAAATCTATCAAAATGGGGTGCTTGCGGAAGATGATGCAACACAATGTAATCAGTTGCTACTTTCTTTCCGTTTACATAGCCTACTGCATACAATACATTGTAGTTGATATCTGCACCGTCCCATTGAAAATGGGTGCCGATGCCCTTACGGGTACGTTTGCCCAACGACATGGCATTTACATCATTGAACAACTCTACCTCATCGCAATTGGAATACACAATGATGCTGTCTTTTTTACCAACGGTTTTCCAGCGGCCGGGCCAGGTATGCGATACAATGTATACCATGGGCGCAGTTTCTTTTGGTGCATAGTTGGCGCGGAACATGTAAAAAGCATCGAGCGGTTCTTCCCAGGGCGTTAATAATCCTTTATAGTTTACGGGACCGATACGGTCCAGTTCTCTCAACCCTTCTCCACTCTGCACGCGGCCGGGATTATCGTGCGATGTATATAGCCAGAAGAATTGCCCGCAAGTACTGTCTTTTACCGATTCGGCTAACCGAACTTTCAATTCCATCAGTTCGGTCATACGGTCTTCGCTTAACGGGCCATTTTGCTTATACCCTCCTTCGTTATGCAGATCAAGCGTTCGCCAGGCGCCGTATTCGCCGATCAGTTGCTGACGCTTTACATCACTGGCATAGGTAGCAGGATCGCCACCATAGGTGCCCGTCCAGTTTTGCGGAACATCCCAATCGGTACCGGCGCCTCCGTTACAGGTAGTTACTTTTCGCTGGGATGAGGCAGTTGGGTCCAACTCACGAATCAGTTCGGTACATTCCCTGGCAAAATCTTCCGGCAATTTGCTTTCATTTTGCAGGCCCCATAAAACGAGCGAAGGGCTGTTGCGCCGTTCAATCACCCATTCTTCGAGCAGGTTTTTAAAATTCTGTCTGAAATCCGGTGAGTCGTACCATACATGGGCGCTGAGTTGTGTCCACCACAGTAATCCCATACTATCCAGTAAATATTGATACCGCAAATTGTGCGGCTGGTGGGCATCGCGAAAAGCATTGAAGCCAAGGGCTTTTATTTGTTGTACACGGGCAGTAATTTCTGCTTCGCCAAAAGCATGACTGCCTCCCATCAGGTGTTCATATTCTGCAATGCCATTGATGAAAACCGGTTTACCATTGAGCAAAAATTGTTTACCACCGCCGCTACGGCCAACAGGCCAGCTTATCCATCGTATACCGTAGGGTGTTGTAGCAACATCCAGAATCTTTCCATTTTCAGTAATTTCAGTTACCAGCGTATAACAGAAGGGATCCTGCAGCGACCATAAATGCGGCGACCTGATTTCGGGTAGTTCATCCCACGAAACGCTGGAATTACCGGATCCTAATGAAGATGAATAAGTTGATTTCACAACCAGCCTGCCATTGTTTAGTAAACGATGTGTAATTGCAAAGGTTGCCTTTTTGTTGCTGTAATTTTTAATGGTTGTTGCAATGTGCAGTACGGCCGATTTTTCAGATACCGTTGTATCATTCCAGATGTGCACGCCAAATGGTTCTACACGAATTTCATTGGTGGCAATCAAATGTACCGGCCTGAAAATACCCATTGGCTGTGAGCCTTCAGAAAAACCACGCTCGTCGGAACAACCGCCGCAAACCCATGGCAGATCGGTGATACCCGCAGGATGATCGGCCCGTACCGCCAGCAGGTTAGCCTGCTTGTCATCATTCAATAATTCGGTAACATCTAATGTAAATGTTGTTCTGCCACCTGCATGAACACCTGCTTTTTTGCCATTTACCCAAACCGTGGCATAGGAACCTACTCCTTCAAAAAATAAAAAGTAACGTTTGCCAGGTTCTTTGGCGGCAACCGAAAAAGTTCGCCGGTACCAGGCATACCCATGACGATTGCCGTGGTGTAACCGTCTGTATCCTTCGTAAGCATCCCAGTTGTGGGGCACATTTACTTTTATCCAGGTGCCGGTTGAAAAGGATTTGTTTTCAAATCCGTCGTATGCATGCTGGTTGCTGTCGCTGGCAATGGAGAACCAGTTATCGTTTAAAGAAATATCGGTTCGCACATTTACCTGCGCATACGCTGATGAAGCGTATAATAAACAAACAATAACCGATTGTACTATTGTAGAAAATGTTTTAGTCATGAGAAAAAAGTTCCCGCAAAGGCGCCAGGGCGCAAGTTGATCGCTTCGCGATCAATAAGAACGCCAAGAAAAAGCTTTGTCCCGCCATGGCGGGACGCCTTTGCGCGATTTATTATTGCACGATTTATTTCAAATCACCATTAAAAGTATAGCTACCGTTTTTTGCAGTAGCAAACTGTATTTCGTTTATACCATATTTCAATCTGCACAATTTACCTGCTGTTGATACCACCGTTACCTGCTGCAGTTTTCCCTGCTGCCATTTCATATTCAATACAAATCCGCCGCGGGCACATATTCCTTTTATTTCTCCATCGGGCAGTTCGGCCGGCAATGCAGGCAATAATTCAATAGTTCCTGTATGACTTTGCAAAAGCATTTCGGCCATACCGGCAGCGCCGCCGAAATTGCCATCGATCTGAAAGGGCGGATGTGCATCGAACAGGTTATTATAAACGCCACCGCGTTCAACGCCTTTTTTATCAAAGGCAGGTTGCAGCAATGTTTTTACCATGCGCAGCGCATGATCGCCATCTTTCATTCGCGCCCACACATTAAGTTTCCACGACAAACTCCAGCCCGTTCCGCTATCGCCCCGGTATACCAGCGACTGGCGGGCTGCTTTCATCATCGAGGAATCAGTCCAGGTGATATCTGTACCGGGAAATACACCCCACAAATGTGAAATATGACGGTGATGGTTGGTTGTATCATCAATGTCCTGCATCCATTCCTGCAATTGACCGTATTTGCCAATTTGGTTGGGTGCTATGCGAGGCAATGTAAGGTTTAGTGTTTGTACAAATGGAGCATCTGTTTTTAACGCCTCAGCGGCACTGATACAATTTCTGAACAATTCACGAATGATCTGATGATCCATTGTGGGCCCTGCTACCAACCCACCCTGTTCAGGCGAATTAGACGGACTACTGATGAGCCAGCCTGTTTTAGGATCTTTTACCAGAAATTTGACAAAGAATGATGCAGCCGCTTTCATCACCGGGTATTGTTTGCGCAAAAAAGCGGTATCCTGTGTAAACAAAAAATGTTCCCATATATGCAAACATAACCAGGCAGCGCCTGTAACCCATATACCATGATTAGATGCATTGATGGGCGCCGTACCACGCCACAGATCGGTATTGTGATGCAACACCCAGCCGGGTGCACCGTAATGTTCTTTCGCTGTTTGTTTACCCGCTTCAGCCAATTCACTGATCATTTGAAACAAAGGCTGCGTGCATGGCTGCAGGTGTAACAACTCTGCCGGCCAGTAATTCATTTGCAGGTTAATGTTAGTGGTATATTTACTGCCCCAGGGAGGTGTTAACAGATCGTTCCAGATACCCTGCAGATTGGCTGGCTGTGTTCCGGGTCGTGAAGAAGAGATCAGCAGATAACGGCCATATTGCATATACAATGCCATTAACGAAGGATCGTTTTGCATAGTAAACTGCGCAATACGTTCGTCAGTCGGCAGCGCAGCATTGGTTGCATCGGGAATAGTGATCGAAAACGTATTAAAATACTGATGAAAGTCTTTTATATGCGCCCCTTTAATAGTATTGTACGTTTGACCTTTTATTCGTTGCAGCGCCTGTTTGCACAACAAAGCCGGATCACCGGATACATCTTTATAATTTTTAAAGCTGGTGGCAGCTACGAGGTAAAAGGTTACTTCATCGGCCTTTTGCACAGTGATAGCCGTGTCGCTTACCGAAACTGTGCCGCCTGAGGTATTCACGTACAAATAACTTTGAGCTTTCAATACGCCGTTGCTTACCTGCAGGGCAAGCGCCAGCGTGTGATCGTCAATCTTTTTTACCGAGTATTTTTTATGCAATGTTTTTAACAGAGCCTGTACGGTAACAGCAGCCGCTTTATTGGCCGATACATGCATAACCATACACGGTGCAGGAGCGCTCACAAAATATTCCCGCGTATAAGCAATATCACCGGCAGTATAGGTAACCGATGAAACAGCATTACTTATATCGAGTTGCCGGTGGTAATTACTTACCTGCGGCGCCTGATCAAATTTCAGGTATACATCGCCGAATGGCTGATAATCGGCTTCGTAGCGGGGAAATGCCGGTTGATTTTCGCTTTGTATAAAATACTTCCAGGTAGCAGGCAATGGTACAGCGCTTGCCAGATCGCCTTCGGGATATAATGTCAAAGATTTTATCGTTCCTTTTCCGCCAATGAAACCTCCTTTATCGAAAAAGTTGAACACCTGAACCGCAATGCTGTTGGCGCCTTCGTGTAACAACGAAGCGGGAATGGAATATTTTCTTCTTTTGAAAATGCCCTGGTCTGACCCCAGGAATTTTCCATTTATATAGGTAAAATCAAGATCACGAATTTTACCCAGATCGATCACCAGGTTTTTACCTTTCCATTTTGCAGGAATGGTTAATGTTGTTCTGAACCACAGCACACCGTCGGTGCCTGTCAGTCCGGCCTGCTCCCACCCGTCGGGTGTAGGCAGCACCATTGTTTCCCAGTTGCTATCGTCATAAGTGGCCGATGCCATCGCAGTATCAAGACGCGCCTTATTAAACCATGCTTTCTTTTGCAACGCATATGCACTGTCATCGGCATCTTTCAAACCCATAAAATGTTTTTCGGCCAATGCTTCGGCTTCACTTTGTTTTCCTTCAAACAACAATTGTCTTATGGGCTGCAGGTATTTTACAGCACCGGGGTGTGCATACGCACGCGGACGCCCCGTCCATAAAGTTTCTTCATTAAACTGCAGGTGCTCTGTATCTGTGCCGCCGTAGATCATAGCGCCGAGCCGGCCATTGCCAATGGGCAGGGCATCTGTCCATTCAGCTGCAGGCTGGCGGTACCATAGTTGCAGGGGTTGTTGCGCATGCGCTGTTATTGCAACAGCACATAAGCAAAACAATATTACAAGGCACCGGTATTTTAGTTGAAAAGTTGACAAGTTGATAAGTTGATAAGTTGACGGGTTAACAGGTTGATGAGTTACATGAAACGCAATATACGGGTATGCAGCATTTTGTACAACCCGCACCGTCTGGTTAAAGGGGCTAAAAAGGCGTTATAGTAAGATGTTCCAGCAGAATAATAAGATATGCCGGATAATTTTTCTGAAGCCTGTGGCCAAAGGCCACAAAATAATAATGCGAGACTGCAAGTCTCGCATAGCACTTTATCGCAGTTAATTTTTATCGTGGAAGAACTGCCAGAATCACCCGCTGATACCTTGTTAAGGCAGGCGTTCCGTTATCGGTAACTTTCAATATCACATGTATTGTTTCGGGCTTATCTACTTTAGGTGCAATGAATATCGCCTTTATGGATGTTTTGTTTTTAATGGGTACCGGTTCTCTTCTGCTGTAGGTTCCGGGTTCCTGATATTGCATCCATTCATACATCAACGCATTGCCATCGGGGTCGGTTGAACCTTCGGCACTTAATACAACCGAATCACCACTTTTAACCTGCAGGTAATTCGCATGGTTCAATACTGCTTTTGGCGGATGGTTGGCTTCTTTATAGGATTTGATCGTCCAATCCATACGGGCTGCAAAATCATTCTGAAAAGCTTCGCGCCACCGCCAGATGGTAGTTTTATTCGTTGTATAAAAATTACTGTCAACGCCCATCACTTCATCAACAGCATCTGTCCATATAGGCCGTGTTTCGGGCTCAAAGAACCATTTTTGCGTTCGGGGTGTATACAATTCATAGCGGCCGCCCCAGCTTCCATAATCAGGATGCTCCGGATCACTGAGCCCGTTATTGATCAGCCATAAAAATGAAGGCGTATCGCCTTCCATCAGATTTTTAGTCATAGGATACTCGGCACCAAGCGGACCTTTTTTACGAATATTTTCAGTGAGCCAGGGATTATCAACAATACTAAAGTTTGCGCCGGTAAAGCGTCCATGAAACGATTTATCGCCGCTGATGCCCGACCATGTTGCGTAATGATAGGCGCCTGCCGACCGATACCCGGGACTAACGATATAGAACAAACCGGGAAAGTTTTTTCTGATCCATGGCCCGGCATCATCCTGATCGGAAATGGTATACACTCTCAACTTTGCAACCAGCTCCTGCACTTCCTGCGTCGCCCTTGTATTCTTTAACTTCCACAGTGCCTGCGCGAGGCAATTGGTTCCACCCCAAACGGATACATATAAAGGTCTGCTGTCTTTTTTATCTAATGTAGCAATGATCCATTCAGAACCTTCCGAATCTTTTCCCGGGCCAACAGCCGCCATGCCAAAACCTGAATAGCCTTCTTTGGTAACACTCAGTAAATACTTTTCGTCGGGGTATCCTTTTTCATGCAATAACAGGTTGTTCCGTACCTTGCCATAAGCATTCACTATTTCGCGTATACGCCATGCTGCGGGGTTTTCTTTTTTATGGGTAGAAGTAGTAGCAATCAGTCCTTCAACATCCCACTGGTTACAATAGGTTACAAAACGTACGAGGGATTGCGCATCATCGGGCTCGTTCTCAATATCGGTCAACACCATAATGCGCAATTTTTTATCGGCCTGTTGCGCCATACAAAACAATGAACCAAACAACAATGGGATCAATAAAAATACAGGGAACCTGTAACCCTTACAATGCTTTTTCGACCGTGCCATTGTGAACTGTTTTTTCATTATTAAAGATTCATTGTTTGTTTCATTATTTACCGTCAACCGGCAATTCGGGATCGTCAGCAGCCACTACATTAACGATACGTGTCATTGAACTGCCTTCCGCATCTTTCACTGTAAATGTAAAAGAGAAAATGCCTTCGGCAAATGATGTAAACGACGCAATTCCATTTGTATAGCGAAGCTGCATAGTTCCCTGCTTTGTTATTTTACCAATGGCAAATACAGGTTTATTGGTATAGCCACGTGCCAGCTTTGTAAGATCGATCGGGATGGTTTTACCCTTACGTGCAAAATAATGCGGCGCGCCCATGAACTCAAGATATTGATCGAGGTTTGTATTGCCCGTATGATCCGGATCAGCATTGGCATCAGAAAAATCACCGGCTGCGGAGGACACATTCAATTTTTTTAATCGCTCCCACCAGTTGGGCAAACCATCATTATCACTGTCCCAGTTAGCGGGGCGGTGTTCTTCGGGATAATTTTCCCAACCGCCTACATCCTGCTGCGAATCGGGCAAGCCGGGTAATCCGCTTACACTGCCTGTATATGTATAAGTGCTATCGGCCGTTTCCCTGATCACACGAATATCATGATCATCGATCGCAGGCTGGTTGGCGCCCACGTTCGACAATACTGTTTTAAAAGCATCGCGGGCCGTTTGCGTTTGTATATAGGATTTAAAGAAAGGCGTATCTACAAAAGTTTCATAGTTTACTTTTTCACCATTGGTGATCACACTACGGCGACCGTTTATCTGAGAGCTTTCATCGAAATGACCGGGCATTATATTACCGGAAAAATAACATTGTTGGGTACCCATACCCACACCTTCGTGCTGGGCCGTTAAGGCAAAAAAGAGAGTAGAAGCCGCACCGGGTTTGTAATAATTGTTTACGAAGTTCACCTGAAAAGCGCCGCCATCTGTTGTACGTGTGTTCCAGTTGTACACCACGTTGTTCCTGATATCGAGCTTGCCCACATAATAACCATTGTTATCGAGCCGGCCTGCCAGGCTCCATACGCGGCCCGAACAATGCGCCAGCAGGTTATGATGAAAACTGCCGACGTTGCCGCTTATCGTTGCTGCATATCCATGCGAAGTACCCGGTGGATAATTTTTGTGTCCGGCCATATTCAATGCTTCGGCAATCATGGTCCGCTGCACGGTAATGTTTTTACCCCATCGTGAGCTGAAGCCCTCGTCGATCGTCCAGCTTACTGAACAATTGTCAATTATACAATGATCACCGATAAGCCCCATGCCGTCGGTAGTAGCCGGTCCTCCTACCCTGACCCGGATGTGGCGAATGATAAGATCGTTACCGCTGGCGCCAAAAGGAGCGCCTCGAACGCAGATACCTTTCCCCGGCGCTGTTTGTCCGGCAAGGGTTATACAATTATCGCTTATGGTTACGCGATCGGCAAGCGTAATAAGTCCCGACACATCAAACACAATAGTACGCGGACCAACATTATTCACAATCGCTTCGCGCAGACTGCCGGGTCCGGCATCGTTCAGGTTAGTCACATGCACCACTTTGCCGCCACGGCCGCCGCGTGCAAAACGGCCGTAGCCTTCTGCATCACTATATGCCAGCTGGCGCGGGCGGTAATACCACACATTACCGGGAATAATTTTTCCGTCGGCATATTCCTGATCAACGCGCCAGTAGTAGGTATTCATGCTATATTGGTTAGTTACCTTATACGAAACAGCTGTTTGCCGGCCTTTATAACAGGGCGATTTTTCAGTAGCATCCGCCACTGTAGCCGAATCGGTGCTTATATAAATGCGGCTGGCAACAGCGCCTTTGGGGCTTGTCCAGGAAAGCGTTATCGATCCATTATCAGCATCAACATGTTCATCGGCGTGATGCGGCATTGGCAACTTCGCCTGCACCTTTGGATCGGGCGTATTGATTTCAATACCATTGATCGTAAAATTTTTATTCCCTGCGCCGGTAGTTGTATCAGCCGCAAACAGCACCACCACATCCTTACCGGGCACAGCATCGACATACAAATAAGCCGTGACCACATCAGACGGAACAATTTCACGAACACTCAGCGCGAGGTTATCAATCTTCTTTTCACCATTCAGGTAAATATCTATAGGAGCATAGTAGCCCGGAGGGTCTTCATTGTTATGATAAGTGAGCAGACTATGCCGGCCGGCAGGGAGCCCGCTGATGCGCATTTCGATCTGCGCGCCCGCATTTCCGTTATTTACTCTGATGCCATCACCCACGAGCCGGCTATAATAAGGCGCCTGAACAGCCGCCTTGTACCAGTTGGTAGATAACTTATCGCCATAAGGCCCTTTACGAATAAGCGTAATTTTGACATCCCCATTCAGCAACAACGTGGCTGTATCACGGACGGATGCAGGCAGCGTCCAGGGAATATATCCCGGTTCAGCCACCACCGATTCGGAAGGGCCGGCATGGTTGCAGTCGATTTTGAATTGAGGTTTTTGGGCAAAAGCAGTTGCACCGGAAAAAATAAGCGAAAAAACAAAAAGTAAAAATCGCAGGTTTTTAATAACGAGGGTAACAAAGGAATTGAAGTTCATTTTCGATAAGGTTGGTATAATAGGTTTGGTTAATACGTTATCAGGAATCGGATAATGGTTTCATTGGTCAAATGCGGTGTTAAAATAAATTATCTGATTAAACTGGCAAAATAGATTAGCTGTTTATAATGTTGAAAATTGCAACAGTGCACTAATTGTGCAGTATGTGTAATTAATTTTAAAAGTTCTATACTTTTATTTATCTTTAATCAGGTGTTTAAACAAAAGTATGGACTATTCAACACACATATCAACAACTTTATTTTTACTCCCCGTTTTGCCACAAATTCAATGATCTTCTCTTACTATTCCCTTACTATTCTCTTACTATTGCCTTACTTATTTTTTACTGATAATATGGGTTCACTATGGGGCAGCTATGTCGCAGATATGGATGTGATACGGTGCTGATATTTATACCAGAGAAAGGCTTCCTGACAGGGCTTTGGCGTACCACTCACACATAATAGTTTTTAACAAAATATTTATTAACGTATTGCCCATACTGTTAGGAATGATGTAACTTTAAAAAAACGATTATCATGGCAAAGCAGGCGGGTACACATCCACTTACAGGGTCCATGGGCGAGGTTACCTATTTAAAAAATGACTTTGGGTATATTGCCAAAGAAAAAAGCGGACCGGACCGAAAAACTGTGCTCAGGAGTGAGCGATTTGCACGCACGCGCGAGAACGCTGCAGAATTTAAGACCGCTGTGAAAGCGGCTACTACAGTGCGATGGGCTTTTCGCATACTGCTAAAGCCGGTAACAAATGTATGGTTAAACGGCCGGATGAACCGCATATTGCTAAAAGTGGTAAAATCTGATACCCGGCATGGTCGTGGAGAGCGTGTGGCCGCAGCCGACAGCCTGTGTGCAGCCTTGACAGGTTTCGAATTTAACAGCAATGTAATGCTGGCAAAAGTACTACGTGTGAAGTGCAAGGGCGTCATCAATACAGAAAACGGATCTATGCAGGTAACGATTCCATCGTTTATTCCCAAAAAGCACATTAAATCGCCTGCCGGCGCCACTCATTTCAAAATTGTATCAGGCGGTGCAGCCATTGATTTCACAAAATATCAATTTAAGAATGACTTGCACTATACCACTCCTCTGTTGCCAATTAATAACAAAACGGTGAAACCGGTTTGTTTGCAACACCAGCTCAACGCCGTACCGGGGCAATGTTTGTTTATGACAACCGGTATTATATTTTACAAAATGGTGGATGGAATTCAACAAATAGTAAAAGGAGGCGCATTGAAAATTATGGAGGGGAAGTTGGTGGAGAAGAAAGGGAGGAAGGGGAAGTGAAAAACTCATCTTGGGACAACTTCATTTTACCATCCTTATTAATTACCACGCTGACGCCAATACCAACATCTGTGAGCGGAATGGAAATGCTGTAGTCAATTTTTATGGGTGTACTCTGCCATAATACTTTTCAATTCGTCATTCAGCTCTGTTTTTCCGGCGACATGTTCATTTAAATTTTTATTATTCTTTGTGGCAGAGTCACCGGCATGCTGATACTTTATTTCTACTTTAATCAAAATATAAATAACTACCACCAGCGCAACCATGGTTAGAGCATACCCGGTCCAAAAATTTCTGCTTGCGTATTTTTCATCAAACTGATCTCCGAGCTTGCCTCTAAATCCCGTGACGATCCAATAGAAAAATCCGCCAATCCATTTTGGTGTTAAAGTCGCGTCCATAGGAGTTCAAGCTGTTACGATTTCAAAATACAATTTTTCATTTCGTTCTTTTAAAAATTGATGGCCTTTTCAAAAACATGTTCGCCAATAGTATCTTTGAACAAATCAATGCTATTTTCCAGGCTTGGCTGTGTTTTAAATTCACCAATATAAAAACCATCAATTCCTAAAACAGGTATGCTTTCCTTTTTACATTCATCAACAAACATTATTGCATCTGTTTTGGAATATAAAAATAATCCAAAAACGTTTAAAGAATTAGTGATGATTTTTTCTACGTTATTTATGTCCGCTGCTTTTTACTTCGGAAGCTTCTTCGAAATGTATTTTTTAAATTTATTTAATTCTGCCAATGCCTTACTTTCATTACCAATTACATTATTCGTATAATAATACATTTCTACATTAATTTCAAGGTCGTCTTTAAATATATCAGACAACTTATTAAACAGAACGCGTATATCGTTCAATGAATAAAGACTTAAAATTTTAGTATCATTAACTAATTGCATAAAATCCAGCAACCTCATAAGAACTAAAGTATTTGCAGGATATTTTTTATTCAAGGCTATCAAATTCTTCCAAACAGAGCTTTCCGTTGCCTTGTCTTTAGAATGGTCAATAAGCAATTTATCAAACTGATGTAAATCATCCTCAAATCATTTCAATTGATTCTTTATAGTTACAATAAAATTGTTCGACATCATTTGGTTTTTTTGTTTCTCTAACAATTTTTTCCTCATGAGTTGAAGATCAGCTTATTCTTCTATCTGCAATATATCGTGCAGTTTATAACCGCCATTGGCCTGTACCGGATCAACATCGCCTTTAACATATTTAAACTGCTCATCAAAAAGAATGTAATTCAGATAGGCCTTTGCCCGGGTCGACTGCTCTGTATGCTGCGGTATAAAGTTAACGATCTCAGTTCCGGTTTGCAAATTAGTGATGGTTGATAAATCGGCGCCTTTGCCCACAGCAAAACTGCTGCCGGCAAATGATGCCAGCGGTTCTGTAAGGGGCCGCTGTGGCAGGCTGCGACAAACCGAGATTGTGCAAAACTAACGTACACCAATATTATTATCAGGAGAAAAACCTCCTTGCATTAAACAAAATAACTATACTCGCACAAACTACAATTGCTACCAACGTAGTGAAATGTGGTTATACGCTGAAGCACATGGCTATATTAAAACAAAAATCCCGCCTCGCGGCGGGACTTTCTTGTTCTTCCATGACTCAAAGTTACTAGATCAAATTACTGCTATGTGATATTTGTGTTTTGAGTTTTGTGGCTATACTTTTTTCATCCTGTCCCCGAAGCCGACAGAGTCGGCCCGGGGTACCGGATTACACTTTCAGAGGATAAGTAACTATTTGAAATTCGATTGTTGTTCAGTTTACGGCTGGTCGTAACCAGGATTATTACCAAATTCTTTTGCATTTACCAATGTCGTTAACTCATCAATAGGTATAGGACGCAGGCGATGGAAATCACGCACACCGGTAATATCCGGGTTATATGTCGTAATACGCTTAACAAAATCAGCGCCGCTTAAAGTACGCTTCAGGTCGAACCAACGCAGGTGTTCACCGGCCAGTTCCCGGGCTCTTTCTTCCAGAATAAAATCCATGGTAATCTTATCCGGTGTTACAATCATATCACTTTGTCTGCCGGTTTTGGCAGCTCTTTTTCTGATCTCATTAATCTGTGCTGCAGCATTCACATTATCACCTAATTTGAAATAGGCCTCCCCGGCTATAAGGTACATTTCGGCCAGGCGTATAACAAATATATCAGCAAAACCAGGTTCTTTGGTCAAGGTAGGCCTGTTAGGATCCATGAATTTCTTAAGCGCCGGAAAATTTTGTACGCTGGTACCTCTAATGGTACCGTCCGTATTGTAAATACTATCCTGGTCATATATAACATATGGCAGGGTTTGTTTATTAGCAACAACACCTCTTACACACTTAAGGGCAACGCTGGAATTTAACGTCACTACCTGACCTTTTACGAAATTAGTATCCTTACCCCATGTTCTGCACATAGCGGTATCCCAGGTATAAGTCCCTTTATTATTAATCCATGTTTCCTGAAACGATCCATCATACCGGGCATCAGCATCCTCATAAAGATTCAACAGGTACCGTGTAGGCATTAATTTCTGACCATCGTCTTTTCCATTAGCAAAATCCATTTGCATGCCTGGCTTATTACTGTACCTCGACAAAAACCACAGGTGCGCCCTGTTGCCGTTTCCATCATAATTACTTTGGAGATTAACAGTTGAGTTGCTGATGGTATATAATGCCTCTTTATTGATTTTGTTATTTGCCGGAAGCCATATATCAGCATAATTGGTCCACAGGGATGCTCCTAAAGTTCCTGCATTATTGATAACTTCCATGGCCATATCTTTTGCCTTGGTAAACCAGGTATTGGCATCACCATAGTATGCTCTGCTCAAATAAACCCTCGCCAGCAATCCCATGGCTGATTTTTTCGAAGCACGACTGAACTCAGTAGATAAACTCGATCCCCAGCTAATGGGCAAATTATCTTTCGCAAATTCAAGATCGCCAATAATAACATCATAGATCGCGGGAATGGTACTACGCTGAGCAGTTAACAGTACCTCCTGTGTTTCTGTAGTGCGCAGCATTACATTACCCCAGGTTTCAACAATGTGCCAATAATAGAAGGCTCTTAAAAAACGAAGTTCGGCCAAACGTCTGTTTTTTTCATTAACATCTGTAAATCCGGCCCCATCAATACGATTAATACCGGCATTACATTGGTTAACGCCCATCCATATGAGCTTCCATAAACCTTTATTAGGGTTTCCTGGTGTGGCAGGCGTTAAAGCCTGATACTGTGTTATCTCTTTTGCATAAGAAGCCTTGGCAGTATTGTACCATAAATCTGTTCCGCTTTCACCCATAAACATTCCGTCTTCCTTACCATACCAGGCACGTTGCTGTACATATGCCTCATTAACGGCAGTTATAAAACCCTGTGGGGTTGACCATATTGTTTCAGCAGTAACACCAGACGGATTGTATTCATCCAGCTTATTACACGAAGTGATGGATGTAACGCCTAATATTATCGCAGCATATGATATATATTTAAACTTTTTCATAAAAGGCTTTAGTTTTTGGATAAAGAATAAATTAAAAATCTACGTTTACACCTATTACCATCTGACGAGTCAATGGAGCCGACTCATCGCCACCTCTTTCAGGATCATAATCTTTAAGCAATTTGTTTTTTGCCTGGGTGAGCACGTTATTGCCTGTTGCGTATATACGTATTTTTTCTGCATATGCTTTTCTGCTAACCGACATAGGTAAAGTATAGGCAACGGTTACTGTTTTCACTTTAAAATAGGAGCCATCAATGTAATTCAAAGTTTGATAGCCTGTTATGTTACCTATGGCAGTTCCCCATTTAGGACGTGGGAAATCGTTCGTAGGATTTTCGGGGGTCCAGTAATTAAAGTTAGCAGGACCATTTCCTTTACCATCGGGATTGTAACGGCCCATGAACTTAGCTTCGATGGTTTGACCCCAGCGGGCAAACATATAAACGCTTACTTCAAATCCTTTATAGGTAAATGTATTCTGGAAACCGGCAAACCATTTGGGAACGGTTGATCCCAGATAAGTATAATCTTTGGAATTAATAGTATCATTACCATCTAAATCAGCCAGTTTGATATCGCCGGGCTTAAAGGAACCGGTACCAAATTTCAAATCAGCTGCTTCTTTTTCTTCTGCAGTTTGCCAGATACCCAGTTTCTTCCAGCTGTAAAAGGAATTCACCGGACGGCCCAGTAACAATGATTGGCTTTCAATGGGGCTGCCATATATATCATTACCATCGATCAGTTTGGTAATTTTTTCGCTCGACTTGGTATAGGTTAATGTAGTTGTCCATCTTAAATCGCGGGTACTAACATTTATTGATGAAATAGCTAATTCAATACCCTTATTTTCAGTTTCACCTACATTCTGATAAACATTCGCTATACCTGTAGACTGTGGTAATGGACGTTTCAGTATCACATCAGTAGTTTTTCCCTTGTACATATCCAGTGTACCAAATATTCTGCTTTTGAAAAAAGCAAAATCAAGTCCTACGTTGGCAGTAGCGGTTTTCTCCCAGTTAAGATTTGTATTTCCTATGACTGTATTGAAAGCATATATCGGCACCTGTACATTGCCAAAACCCTGTTGATAGTAGGGCACATATACACCATTTTGGGTACTATAAGCAGGAATGGTGGCATTACCAGCTATACCATAACTGGCGCGTACTTTAAAGTTGTTTACAAACAGCAGGTTCGACATAAAATCTTCCTGGTGAATATTCCAGCCAACAGCTGCACTCGGGAAGTAATCCCATTTATGGCCAGGCGCCAGGCGCGATACACCATCCGCACGTATTGATGCCGTTAACAGGTATTTTCCTTTAAAAGAATAGTTAAGGCGGCCAGCGTATGACATGGTGTTAAACCTTGTTAAATTTGACGAAGCCAGACGACTGGTTCCTTCCGTAGCAGCGAGGTTATACCATAATTGAGCCCCCGACAATTGCCTGTATCCTTCTGTTTTTTCCGTTTCGGCATCTGATTGCGTATAACTGGTTATACCGGTAAGCGTAATTGAATGATCTGCTATTTTACGGGTAAACGTTAAAATATTATCCCAGTTATAAAATCTGTTAAAGTCATTTTGTACCGATGTATAGTTACGGCCCTTGAAATTGGAAAATGACAGAGAATCCTGGTATATACCTTTCCTGCTAAATGACACCGTGGTACCAAAATTGGTTCGGAGTGACAAACCATTTATGGGTGTTATTTCAAAATACGCATTGGCAATTACATTACCCCTGATTGAATTGTTTTTGTAAGCACCGGGCAATTCATCGCCCAATACGCTCGCCTTGGTTCCACCTGCTAATGGTACCAGATTAACAACCCCTGAATCGTTATATGCTTTTCCCAATGGAACAGCAGAAGCAGCAGCAGATATAGGATCCTGTCGGCCATTTGTGTTCGTCCATGTTATCTGGCTCAAAAAACCTCCCTTGAACATATTGCTGATACGCTGATCATAATTCAAACGGGCATTATAACGCGAAAAGTCATTGCCACGCAATGGGCCATCTTCTTTATAATAACCTGTAGAAAAGAATACTTTCGATTTATCGCCACCGGATTGTATAGAAGCAGTATGGCTTTGCATAATGCCGTTTCGCAATACCAGATCCAACCAATCAACCCACTGATTGTTCTTTAAAGCATCGGCTTCACCGGGATCGGTAAACATTACCGCATCATCGGTAGGGTAGCTTCCGTTTGCCGTACGCCAGGCTTCTCTTCTCAGCTTTATATAATCTTCTCCTAATCTTCCTTTAGGGTACTGGGCGCTTCCATTTACGCCATAATAACCATTATAAGAAACTCTAGGACGATCTTTTCCTTTTTTAGTAGTAACAATGATTACCCCATTGGCGCCCATCCATCCGTAAATGGCGGTAGCAGAGGCATCTTTTAAAACTTCCACCGATTCAATATCATTGGGATTCAGGTCGCCAATATTACCACCCTGAAAACCATCAATAATATATAATGGAGAGCTTTGACTACCAGTGAGACCATTATTGGTACCGCTGATCGTTCTGTTACCGCGAACCTGGATATTTACACCAGCACCGGCATTACCGCCTGAACGAGTGATATCCATACCGGGTATTCTACCCTGTAAGGCTTCCAGCGCATTAAAGGTTGGGGTACCTGTTACCATACCCGGTTTTACCGAATACACGGAACCGGTAAGGTCTCTTCTTTTTGAAGTACCATAACCTACTACCACAACCTGATCAAGGTCGGCATTGTCGTAGGTCATGCCTACATTAAATGTTGAATCGGTTCCTACTTTTACTTCCTTCTGTAAAAAGCCTACAAAGCTGAAAACTAATACAGAATTTTCAGAGGATACCGGGATGCGGAAAGAGCCGGCTACGTCGGCGGTGACACTTATTCGCGTGCCCCACACATTTACATTCACCCCGGGCAATGGATTGCCCTGCGGGTCTTTGATTTTGCCGGTAACAACTCTCTCCTGTGCGAACAGGTACGAGCAATTAAGCAGAATTAAAAACGCCATCATCAGGCATTTCAAGGACGGTTTACCAGTCATACAACAGTTGTTTAAGATTTATATATTAACAATTGAGAGGAGCAATTCTTAACCAAGGAATTACGCGCACATACACTACGTGCATAGAGTTGGGGTGGATGTTGTTTTCCAGGATATTGCATAATGGTGCACAAGAAACACCGGCAGCGTCAGCTAAACAATGTCATCTTTTACTAAAATGATGGAATATATTACTATCTCGTAAACGCACATCTCTATGCGCTATAACATACTTTTACCATATTGTAAATAAATATTATTAATAATGCACCGGTAATTAGATAAAATTATTGTTATTTGTTATATATAAACATGTACATATAGTATTTTTAGAAATACAATAATCAATGTTTTTGTGCCAGTTTTTACATCAAACAAATAATTCATGTCAAAATAACATATAAAAAAGGGGCATTTACCGTATTGTAAACGTCCCTTTTACATTTATTATAATTATGGTAATCGTTACTCGAATAACCAGTCAAGAGCACCGGCATTTTCGGCTGCCTTTATACCGGCATCCATCACGGGCAATGTTTCTGATTCATTTATACAGCCTAACAATAAACATGCCCCTTTTCCTAAAGTAAGCGTATGTGTACCGGGTTGAAAAGAATAAGTGTGAATATTTATTGGTGGAAAATTATCTATCGCCAGTGCATTGGCCACTTTCACTTCTGCCTGCCCGTAATCATTGGCGCTTGCATCTATTTCGAGCTGCGGCTCGGGTAAATAAGCAGGATTTTTTTGTGCAAAGTATGCTACCAATAATTTCACAGCACCTGCTGTGCGAAAATTTACTACTGTACCTTCGTGTATTTGCCTTTTGTAATTACTCTGCACTGCCTGCAATCCGGCTAAAAATGCGGGCACTTCTCTTATAACTATTCCGGTATCGGTGCTAACTATAGCGCCTTTTTGCAGTGTGTACGTCTTTTCACTGCTTAGCCATTGTACCGGTGCATTTTTTAAGGGCTGTATATTTATTACACCGGTTACCCCACCCTGCTTTTTTAATGCGTCGATATGCCTTATCAAATTTTGAAGCTCCTGTTCATAATAGGGTAACAATTCGCGCCAGGTTTTATTTTTGGCATTTACTCCATTCACCGGAATTTTTCGCTGCTGCGTTTGCATGCTGTTGGCATATAAATAAGTGGTATCGGTACGCGCCGCCAGCTCTTTAAAATAATCCACACTGGTTTGCAACAAAGGAACCACTCTTTCAAGATCAGCTACCTTGTGCGAATATTTATATTGCAATACCTGTAATGCCGCCTTTGCTTTAAACGCATAAAAGTTGGCCATTGCCCGGTAACAATACATGTCATTTCTTAACCGTTCAAACTCATGGCGCTCTTTAGTTACGTACGGCGCCGCCTGCTCAATGGCTATTACAGCTTTATTGCCATGTACCATTACTTCATCGGCTACCTGGGGTGGTGTTTCTCCGATATGTGGTTGTCCTTTGGCTTCTTTTTCGGCATACTCAATGATCATTTCTCCTTCGGGCCCTTCTGAATTGTACAATAGGGTAAATAAATTATAGCGGCGTGGATTGATCAGCTGCGTCATGAGCATTCCGAGCGTCATCGTTTGCCGGTTGCCATCGGTTATGCCATACCGCCTTAACAGCTTGGGCGAAATTTCGCCCGATTGTTCATAGGCTTCGAGAATATTTTTTGCCTGTGCCATATTGCAACCAAACTTCGTTGCCAGATTACCGCTCCAGTATTCTACTTCCTGCTGCCGGTTACGGTTACAATTCCAGGCATAACGCGCCCATGTTCTGTACCATATCCAGTCGCGCTCAATCTCTAACAGCCGTTTGTTCGATTTATCTGCTGTATAGGGCCAGTCCCAGTAAGATGCCTGCGGATACAGGTGTAATCCGTTGGCTTCATATACCGAATGCATTGACTGCACACATTTTTGTATAAAGTCGGGCGAGCCGTACCTGAACGGTTCCAGGTTGGCGAGTATGTGCACATTTTCAATTTGTACCGAACCTATATGGCTCAATGTACGGTGCAGTTCGGCCCAGGGGCCCCGTGGTGTATAGGTTGTTAACGCTTCGCCATTAAACTTTGCTTCGGTATACAGGTTGTGATACAAAGGCAATGCTTCTTTTATAACCCTCGGTGCATCGGTGTCGTGGGCACGTAAAACAATGGGTGGTTCTTCGGTTTTGCCAAGCATTTTCAATCCATCCTGCACGCCGGGAATAATTGTTTTAACGAACCAGTCTACATCATCCTGCCCTACACCTTCCATCGCTTCGCCCAATGCCACCATCAGCCCTACATTGGGATATTTTGCAACGAATGCTGCAATTGATTTGCGGGTATAATCGGCTATCAGCGGAATAATGGGCCGGTTGCGGTCCTGCGTTTTAATATTATGCTTTTCGGCAAATGGTTTCGATACAATAATATTATAGAACATCTGTATTACCCAAATCCCCCTGCGGTCAGCTTCCTCAGTAAGAAATTGAAACATTTCTTCATTCTTTTTAAAAGTAGCATCATCTACTTCAACAGCATATGGGTAATCGGGTACTCTTACCAGCGACGCAAACGGATGGCCATTCCACAGGTACAGCGAGTTCATGCGGTTGATGGCAAGTGAATCGAGGTATTTTATCCAAAGCGCTTTATCGTATAACCACGGGAATGTTTCAGGTGTATAGGGATATTCATACACCGTTCTTCCCGGAAGATAAACAGGTTTTTGTACACCTATACAGGCGCCACGTAATACCATTTCGGGTTTGTCGGTTACAGAAAGTGCTGCAGGAATGGTGTTTTGAACGCTTATCCGTTCTGCCAGTTCCATACATCCATATAAAGTGCCCGAAGCATCGGTACCGGCAATGATCACCGCCTTGTCGTTGCCTTTTATGGAGAATCCTTCTTTACCGGTTGTATCGGGTTGAAGATGATATGTTGCAGCTGCTTTTTTAATTAGCGCATCTGCATAATTGCCGGCAATGATCACTCTATCATTTTGATCAGCGGCAGCCGGAGCTGATAAAACTGATACTTTATAACCGGCAGCTTTTAATGCCGCTACCAGTTTTTCGGTACCATATTGTATTCTGGGAGATGAGTTGGACGAAATAACAGTAACCTTTTTGTTTTCATGGATATGGTTTGCATGAACCGGATAAACAAAAGCCACACACAACACCAATGTAAAAAAGCCTTTCATTGAGAATATGAGATTTTTATCGCGCTGCGATGTATATGATTAATTTAGGGTTTATCGTTAGGTTAAATTTTTCATATAACAAGTATGGATCGTCAATTGTCTGTTGCTTACTGCCCTTCTATCTCACTCAGTTTCACCCCTCCTCTTTCATTTGATAAATACGCCGCTTCAACACAGGCCATGGTATGAATACAATCTTCTACCGAATTATCGGGCTTTTCAATTTGCTTTGCTGCTGCGCGTAATAATTGTTCCATGCTTCCGATAAAAGCATGCGGGAACCAGCTTCCTGCAATGGTCATTGTTTTCCATTCACCGTGATTATTGCCGGTTGTGGTTATATATTCAAATTTATCGGGTACGCTATTCGGATAATTTTTCAGTAATCCTAATTCAATTTTAATGGCGCCCTTTGTTCCTTCGAACTTTATATATGATTGTTGCTGCTGCAGCCCAAAATAGTGACAATGGTTGGTTAGTATATTGGCCCTGATTCTGTTGCCATAATCCATAATAATGTTGCTGCGAACAGAAGCGAGCTGACTCATAGTCGGATGTTTTACCGTTTTGGCGTATACGCCTGCAGGATTTCCGAAAAACGACCTGATGAGGTCGATATAATGAATGCTGTGGTATAAAATTTCAACCCTTGGCGATTCATACAAAAACGTCCACAGGTGCCAGGGCGTAAATACATTTACATTCACTTCAATATCGCACAGTTCGCCCAGCAGGCCATGCTGCATCAACTCGCGGGCAGCTTTTATAAAAGGGGCATAGCGTAACTGAAAGTTTACACCTGCAATCATTTGTTGCTCCCGTGTATACTGCAGAATTTTTTTTGCCTCGCTATAATCACTTCCCATTGGTTTTTGCATCAACACGGTTGCTCCCGCAGGCAGCTGATGCAATACTTTCAGCAATTCGGTACCGGGAACGGCCACATCAAATACAACTTCTGCAGGCACTTGCTGAACAGCCTCTTTAAGGCTATTAAAAACAACAGGTATATTAAATTTTTGTGCAGTGGCCAATGCCTTATCCCGGCTCACATCGTAAATACCTGCTACCTCAAACCCCGCCATTTTATAAGCCGGCAGGTGAGCATCATTTACAATACCCCCTGCGCCAATTATAATGATGGGGGTCGTATTTTTATTCAGAGCCATTTTTTGTTTGTAGTTTGGAGTCACCCCTTCGACTACGCTCAGGAGCTGTAAAAATCATCCTTCGACTTCGCTCAGGACGTTTCCATACGTTAACGCAAGAACGGCCAAAATTAAAACGATCAGCGCTAATACCAGCATACTAATTGTTTTTTTGCGGCAGCCAATCCATTCTTTCATCACCAGGCCGGTTACTGAACTGAATAGCACCAGCATGATCATATGTATGGCCCAGCTGCTGTACTGGTATTTGCCCATGCGCACATGTCCTAACCCGTAAAAAAAGAATTGCGAATACCATAGTATACCGGTTAGTATAGCCATGATAAAATTGATCAGCAACTGCGCCCTGCCATTTTGATTTTGTTTACCGCGTCCACGATCATTGTTTGCCGCCTGCAACCTGTACTCACCAAAAGTACTTTGTTTGCGATGCAGGTACAGGCAGTAGATGAGCGTCGACAAAAAGGCGCCGGTATTGGAGAATATGTACACTACATTGATCTTAAAATTACCGCTGCCGTATTTTTCTGCTATGTCGGCAATGGGCTTTCCCTGATCGATCGAAAATCCGTATACAGCTGATAGTATACCTGCCAGTAAACACAACGGCAATCCTTTTGCCAGCGAAAAATTATGACCGATTTTTTTATTTATTTCAAGGTCCCGTTCTTTATACCTGCCGGCTACACCACATAATGCAATGCCCAGCGCGCCAACGGTAATGCCTGTTGCTATAAGGTCTGATCCTTTTTGTGCAAATAAAGAACTTAGTTCGCCATGAACCAGCGGTGGCAGTAACGTTCCTAACACACACGAAATACCCACCGCAATAGCATAGGTAAGCGAAAACCCTACATAACGAATGGCCATGCCAAAAGCCGTTCCGCCAATGCCATAGGCTACGCCCAACAAAAAGGTTGTTAACATGGCAGCAGCAGGCGCTTCATGCAATACAGCCGTTATATTGGGTATGGTGAACCATGCTATGATCACCGGCAACAATAACCAGCATATGGCAGCCTGCGCCAGCCAGTACGTTTGCCACGACCAATGCGCTACTTTACGCTGTGGCGTATAACACATGGCAGCACAGGAGGCACCCACAGAATGATATAATACACCGGTAATTACTTCCATGGTGAATTGTGAATGATGAATGGTCAATCGTGAAACGTAAAACGGCAAATACCAACCGTGACCTTTAAGCATTCAGCGTTTTGCGTTCAGCGTTCAGCGTTCAGCGTTTTGCGTTTTGCCTTTTGCGTTTTACATTCAGCGTTTTACAAATTATAAATCCTTACAGCATTTGAACTCAGCACTTTTTCCAATGCTGCTTCGTTCAATAAACCCGATAACACGGTTTTATATTGTTGCCAGGTATATGAATACTCACTTGCCAGTAACGATACCGGCCAATCGCCGCCGCAACAGCAACGGCTGTCGCCAAAATGTTGCAGCACAAACTCAATATAGGGCTGTATATCACCTGCCGTCCATGCTGAACCTTTTTTAGCAGCAGTACCCAAACCCGATATTTTTACAAAAATGTTCTTATTATTTGCTGCCTCTTTCATTAATTCGCCCCATTCGCCAAACCGGGCGCCGCTTGCAATGGGTGGCTGATTCATATGATCGAGCACCATACGCAATCCGGGCACTTTATCAGCTACCTGCAGCGCCGATCGTAAATGTTCGGTGGTTACTCCTACTACATCATAGGGAACATCATACGCTGCCAATACCGATAAGCTTTGTATTACGGTTGGCTGTAACAACCATTTCGGGTCGGGCTCATCATGTATAAGATGGCGCACGCCTTTAAAATAACGGTTGTCTGAATACGCTGCGAGGACGGTAGCGGTGAACGAAGGTTCCATCAATGGCAGCCAGCCTACAACACCTTTTATCCATCCTGTTGTACCGGCTACCTGTAACATCCAGTTGGTATCTTCAAAATTATTGGCAGCCTGCACCAGCACACCGCCGGTTACACCGGCTTTTGGCAGGTCGTCATTCAACTCTTCAATATGATAACTGCGGTTAAGAATGGAAGTGTCATTCTTTAACCAGGCATATTCAGCTTTTTCAAAATTCCATACATGAACATGGGTGTCGATCATTTCCATAGGCAATCGCTTTAGGAAGGCACAAGATACAAGTTACAGGGCACAAGAAACAAGGCACAAGGCGCAAAGCTCAGGTAACACGTTTCAAGGCGCAAGGTACAGGAAACAAGGCATAAGGTATATGGCACAAAAACCAAATACCAAATCACATGAACCAAATACCAGGGTACAAGAACCAAAAACAAAAATCGAATACCGAAAGAAAATTAACAGTTCAATGAGATACGGAGTGATAAATCAGGAACGAATTGCCGGTTCACGATTCACGATTGACGACGTCAATCCAAACTGTTCGTCAATCTGTTCGTTATGTTCGCCGAGCAACGGGGCGCCGATGCCGGAGGTATAAATTTCTCCATCAATTCTTATAGGGCAACGGGTGGTGGTTATCGAAAGCCCGTTACTGGTTTTAACTTTTAATTCCATGTTCAACATCAGGTAACCGCTTTCCTTCACCAGTTTGTCGTAATCCATTACTTTGGCACACCAGATATCTGCAGGTTCCAGCACCGACAACCATTCATCGGCTGTACGGGCCATCAAATGGCCGGCCAGTATAGTTTTTATTTCATCGCGCTTCACGAACCACTCGGCGGTATTGGTAAAATGTTGAAGCGGGTCGCATTGCAATAAAGTGGCCAGCTGGGTAATGTTACCCATGGCCAACGCCAGGTACCCATCGGCAGTTTTGTAAATTCCATAGGGAGCCGATAAATAAGCGTGGCCATTATTTACCTCACTGCGCACCGGTAATTCGCGGCCGTCGTTGTAAAAGCAGGTAAGCACTTCGAACTGAAAGTCGAGTATCGACTCGAGCATACTCACCTGCACCAGACTGCCTTCGTTGGTAATGGCGCGTTGATACAAAGCGGCCAATATGCCCTGTGCAATATGCGTACCGGCAAAAATATCTACCACGGCAACACCCATGGGGGTTGGACTATCGCTTCTGTTACTGCTTAACCAGGTTAAACCCGAAACAGCCTGCAGCAACAGGTCCTGCCCCGGCAAATCTTTCCACGGACCTTCATCGCCATAGCCGCTTACTTCGGCATAAACGATTTGCGGATTAATAGCTTTTACGGTTTCATAATCAAGCCCCAGTTTTTCCATTACACCGGGACGAAAATTATGCATCAGCACATCGGCCTGCGCAATGATCTTCTTTACTTTTTCAAGGTCTTCTTCTTTCTTCAGATCAGCAGCATAGCTTTGTTTATTGCGGTTAATAGCATGAAAAATGGTCGATTCTCCTTCGATCATTACATTAGAAACATACAACTGCCGGCAGATATCGCCTGTACCGGGCCTCTCGATCTTGATCACCTGCGCGCCCATATCGGCCAGTCGTAATCCGGCCGAAGGGCCCGATAAAAACTGGCTGAAATCAACTACTATTATATCCTGTAATGGCTTCATTTTTCTATTTTAATGCTGAACGCCGAACGCTAAACGCTGAACGCTAAATGCCGAACGCTGAACGCTGAACACTAAACGCTGAACGCTTAATGTAAAACGCTGAACGCCGAACCTAAATGCGAAACGCTTAACGCTTTCTTTGCGGGGCCTATTGCCTACTGCCTATTGTTTATCAACTCATCAATTATTCGTTCATTATCCTCCCCTAATTGCGGGGCCGGTTTTGGCGAAAAAATCCTTTCACCATTAATGCGTATCGGGCAACGGGTGGTGGTAATGCTTTTTCCATGGCTATTGATGGTTTGCTCCATTTGCAAAACCTTGTATGCTTCAAGCTTTGTTAACCGTTCCCAATCCAGCACTTCCATAGCCCACAAATCATTGGCATGTAACTTTTGCAACCAGTGTGATGATGATTGCGTTAACAGGTGCTTTGCCAGCACCGCTTTTATTTCATCGCGTAAACTAAAAGCATCTTTCTGGTCAAAATTCAACATTGCTGCACAATCTATTGCTAAAGCCAGTTGCTTAATATTTACCATGGCGATGGCTATATATCCATCGGTTGTATTGTAAATTCCATAAGGCGCATGCAGTAACGGATGTCCATTATTGATGCTGCTGCGTTCGGGCAGCAAACCGCTGCTGTGATAAGTAGTCAACAGTTCAAACTGAAAATCGAGCAGCGATTCAAGCATGCTTATTTCGATCAATGCCCCTGTACCTGTTTTGTGCCGGCGTATAAGGGCGCCGAGTATTCCCTGCACCAGTTGCGAACCGCACAGGTTATCGGCTATGGCCAAACCAAATGGCATGGGATTGTCTTTCGCATTGCCGGTGGTATAGGCAAGTCCGCTCATCGATTGCAGCAGCAGGTCCTGCCCCGGTCTGTTTTTCCAGGGCCCTTCCTTACCATAACCACTAATAGCACCGTAAATGATACGTTGATTGATTCGTTTTACTTCGGCATATCCCAATCCCACTTTTTCCATAATGCCGGGCCTGAAGTTGTGTGTAAGCACATCGGCCTTTTCAATCAGCTTTTTTACAAGGGCCAGATCGTCGGCATTTTTCAGATCGGCCGTAAAACTTTCTTTATTTCGATTGATGGTATGAAATAATAAAGAACTTTCATCGGTCCAAAGGTCTTTGATCGACAAACGGCGACCTGCATCGCCACTCTGCGGACGTTCGATTTTAATAACGCGCGCACCGAGATCGGCCAGTCGCAACCCTGCTACCGGACCTGATAAATACTGGCTGAATTCCAGCACCAGCAATCCCTCCAAAGGCAATCTGCTCATAACGACAAGCTCATTTTTTCGCCAGCAAGGCTATGTTGATAAATCCGGTCTATTTCTTTTAATACATCCTCAGGATTACCGCCATGCATCAAATATTGCTGAACCGGTGTACCGGCATGGTCCTGAAAATGAAGATAACCATTATAACGCGGACGCATATATCCATTCTTCATCACCGGTAATACCGTTTGAAAATAGCTACCGGTTAACAGGTTGGCCATAATATTCGTCCATGCTTTTCCGTGGCCCGGTTGTCCGCCATGCTGTACATACAATGTACTCTGGCATTCTTCCGAACAAACCCAGGCGGCAAAGTCTACCGCTTCTTTTTTATGTCTGGTGAACGACGATACCGAAATGCCTGTTCCGCCAATGGTGCTACGCAGACGCTGTTTGCCAAAATGCACCAGATCGGCATAGGTCAACAGGTTTTTCGCATATCCCGTACGGGTGTAATTTGAATAACAATAGGCAAAAGGACAATACCAGTAATCGTTGGTGGTGGTCATTAATTCAGCCACCTGTATAGGATTACACTGAAATAATTTTTTATCGATGCGTGAATACAGGCTGCGCATGCTTTGCAGGGCCTGTATGCCGGTATTTTTGCTTATTACTTCGCCGGTTTTTGTAAACGGTTCTTCGCCAAAGGCAATACAGAACATATAAAAATTCATCAGCACATCTATGGGAATGGCCGGTATGGCCACTTTTCCGTCTTTTGCCAGGGCCATCACCTCTTCCCAGGTTTCGGGAACAGGCAGATGCTGTTGTAACAGATCGGCCCGGTAACTTGCGGCCGGCGTAGCGGCATCAATGGCCAATGCCCACTGATGACCTTCATAATTATAACTTATATGCGAAGCGCCAACTGAATTATGGAGCTGGTTCAACAGGTAGTCAGATGGCAAATACCTGTCGAGCGGCAATACGCTTTGCGTGGCAGCAGCGCAACCTACCCAGGGGTGATCGATAATCAGTAAATCATAATCATGTACCAGTTTTTCCAATGGGTAATCGGCGAACTCCTGTAATGTTCTTTTTTTCCAGTGTATGGTAATGTGCGGATGCAACTCCATAAAGCGCTGGGCAGCGGCCTGCAGTGGTGTTATGCCTCTGCTGTGGCCCCAGGTAATTCCATTCAAAACAATTTCAGACATAGCACTTTTATTGCTGATTTTTTGATTTCGGGATTTTTTGATTTAGTTAAATCCCAAAATCAACAAATCTCAAAATCAGAAATAATATTATTTAGCTTTCTTTTTTTTGAACCAGTAAAACATGGTCGCACAACATGACCAATTCATTTTGCTGGTTAAATACTTCAACCAGTTCGGTAACCAAACCCAAACCGGGTTTCTTATGGTCTTTTTTATTTGTAATAGTGACAGTAACCTTTATAGTGTCACCAATAAAAACAGGTTTTATAAAACGGATACGGTCATACCCGTAAGTCATACTCACTTCATTAATTACGCCGGCTGTTAATCCAACAGCTATGGTAAAAATGAGCGTACCATGTGCAATGCGCTTTTTAAAAGGTTGCGTTTTGCACCATTCTTCATCCATATGATGTGGGAAGAAATCACCCGATTGTCCTGCATGAATAACAATATCGGTTTCGGTAACTGTTCGTCCACCGGTATACCGTTTTTCGTTCAGATCAAATTCTTCAAAATATTTATTAATACCCATACAGGATTTAGAAGTTGTAATAAAATCGACAATAAGGTTTTTGAGAATAATAAAAATGTAGGCCAGATGCCATTATTAACTCAAGTAGGCTGTAACTGCCGGTGCAGTTTGGTGCAGGTAACGTAAATGAATATATTTTTTTTCATACATGCAACTGAATTTAACAATCGTTTTTGGTTAAAGGGCTTGTTTTACAAGCGATTAACAAATAATGCCTGTACAGAGCTTCGTTGTAAAGCATCCGGGGTTAATGGAAAGACGTGCCACGCTGGTTGAGACAGTCGCTTATGAGAGCTTCAGGTAATTTAACCGGCCGCGATCGCCCATTGTGAATACAAAGGCAATGGCGGCATACGTGGCACGCCTCGTCCTTGCTGCTTTTGCTAAATAACCAACACTGAACGCTTTAAAGTGCCAAGCTACGCAAAATAGCCAGGGGCATCAATGTCAGGTTTTACTGAAATGATGGAACATTTTACTAAATATTGGTTATCCACAATTAGAAACCAGGCGAGTTTTGCCGGGTCACACCTTCATATATTACTAACCTGGATTTTAAACGATTAATGGGTTTACACGACAAATTCGCAATAATCAGAGTAGAAATTTGCAAATACCCCGGCGCGTCGAATCTGTTTAATCGCTTAAAATCGTGGTCAAAAATGGCACAACCGTTTGCGTGTTTGTTTTTAATTGTTACGCAGTAAGTTTGAGCTTCACGACTTACAAAACATGTTCAACAATATACTAACTCATTACGGCTTAAACCCCGACCATTACAACATACAACCTGTTGGCAATGGGTTGATCAACCATACCTGGAAGATCATCAACACGGCACAGGAACCCTGTTTCATTCTGCAGCAGATCAACACAGCTGTTTTTAAACATCCCGAAGACATAGCCCTGAATATCCGCAACATTGGTAATTATTTAAAAAAGCATTACCCTGATTACCTGTATGCGGGCGCTTTATCAACCGTTTCAGAAAACGATTTGTATATAGATGACAATAACCGGTATTTCCGTCTTTTTCCTTTTATTCCCAAATCGCATTCAGTTGAAGTATTGCATACACCCGAACAGGCTTTTGAAGCCGCCCGTCAGTTTGCTTTGTTTACACGGCTGCTGAGTGGTTTTGATACCAGTCTTTTAAAAATAACCATTCCGCAGTTTCACGATTTGCCGCTGCGGTACCGTCAATTCAGCGAGGCGCTGGCCAAAGGCAATGTGCAACGAATACAGGAATGCGGCCCTTTGATCACTTATTTGCAGCTGCAACAAAACATTGTTCAGGTGTACGAATCGGTTAAAAAAAATCCGGGCTTTCCGGTACGGGTTATTCATCACGATACCAAAATAAGCAACGTACTTTTTGATGATGCCGGCAAAGGATTATGTGTTATTGATCTTGACACCGTAATGCCGGGTTATTTTATCAGCGATGTGGGCGATATGATGCGTACGTATTTATCACCTGCCAATGAAGAAGAAAAGGATTTTGATAAAATACAGGTTCGCGACGATTTCTTTGAAGCCATTGCCAAAGGTTATATCGGCGAATTGAAGCATGAATTAACGGAAACCGAAAAAGCGCATTTTGTATATTCAGGTCAGTTTATGATCTATATGCAAGCCCTGCGTTTTTTAACCGATCATCTGAACAATGATGTATATTACGGTGCCCGTTACGAAGGGCATAACCTGGTAAGGGCCCAAAACCAGGTGGTGCTGTTACAAAAGTATATGGCAAAGTCGGCCTTGTTCAATCAAATCATTTCAACAATTTAATATGTCAACTGCTAAATCTTTGGTTGTTCCCACGCCTGTTACACGTAGCAATGCTACTGCTATTTTTATCATCGGTTTTTTGTTTTTCATTTACGGATTTGTAACCTGGCTCAACGGCAGTCTGATACAATTCCTGAAACTTGTTTGCCAGCTCGAAAATGACGTGCAGGCATTTTTTGTAACGTCGGCTTTTTACATGGCCTACTTCTTTCTGGCCATTCCTTCATCGTTCATATTACAAAAAACAGGTTATAAAAAGGGCATGGCGTTAGGTTTACTGGTAATGGCCGTTGGTTCAATTGTATTTATTCCCGCAGCCAGAGACAGAAGCTTTGGTTTGTTTTTAACCGGATTGTTCGTTCAGGGCATGGGACTGGCCCTGTTGCAAACAGCTTCGAATCCATATATCAGTATCATCGGCCCCATTGAAAGCGCCGCCAAACGAATCAGCATAATGGGTATTTGCAATAAAACGGCAGGGATTATCAGTCCGCTGATATTAAGCACCATTTTATTAAGCAATGCCACTGAACTGGAAGGAAAGATCAAGGCTGCCACCGCCATTTCTCAAAAAGAGCAACTGTTGAATGAGCTCGCAGCCCGTGTTATCAATCCATACATTATTCTTGCAATAGTACTGGCAGTGCTGGCATTTATGTTGTTGAAATCGCCGCTGCCCGAAATTGAAACAGAAAGCAACTCTGCTGATAATGCACCAGTTGCCGGTGGCAACAAAAAAAGCATCTGGCAGTTCCCGCATGCACTGCTTGGCGCCCTGTGCATTTTTTTATATGTTGGGGTTGAAGTAATGGCCGGCGATGCCATCGGCGTTTATGGCAAAACGATGGGCATGCCGCTCGACGAAACAAAATACTTCACCACCTTTACACTGATAGCCATGCTGGTGGGATATATTGCCGGTGTGTTTACTATACCTAAAATTATTTCGCAACAGTTTGCATTGCGGTTATCTGCTATACTGGGAATTATTTTCTCTGTTGTTGTTTATTTCACTTCAGGATATACCGCCATCACGTTCATTGCCCTGCTTGGACTGGCCAATTCGCTTATGTGGCCTTCCATCTGGCCACTGGCCATCGACGGATTGGGCAAATTTACCAAAATAGGATCGGCCCTGTTGGTGATGGGTATTGCCGGGGCCGCCGTTGTGCCGGTATTGTATGCTACACTGAAAAACAAAGACGGACTGAACATACCTAATCACATTGCCTTTTTCATATGTATGCTGCCGTGTTATTTGTATATTTTGTATTACTCGGTGAAAGGATATAAAGCAGGCAGGGCCGGTAAACGGCAAATGGCAATCGGCAATTAGCAAACAGCAATCAAAGTTGTGCCACACATTCGAAGTGTGGCACAACTACGCTCCATTCACCTTACCTATTGTATTGTCTTCATCAACTCTTCCTTATAAAAATCACTAATGGGATCAGCAACATCGGCTCAATGGCATGGGAATAATTACCGGGCTATACCATAAACAATATTTTTACACTGTCGCCAAAACGCATTGTTTGCAAATCGATATAGCTGCCTATGTAATCCCCCCCTTTCCAGGCTTACCTTTTCTTCGTCTGAATCGTACAGCATATAATGAATCAGGTTCAACATCTTTAACAAAGCCGGTTCGGGCAGATCGGATTTTTTTCGTGCCGGCGACACCATACTGTTCAGGGCATTGAACATAAAATGCGGACTGACCTGTGAGTGTAAAAAAGACAATTCTATAGCCATACTCTCCTGCTGCTGCCTTTGGCTTTTTATCACTTCAACTATAAACCGGCTGGCGGCCGTACCCATCACGGTACCTGTTGCCGGTAACCGGTTCCTACTACGCATTTGGGGAAAGCCGGTATAAGGTAACCGGGAACACATTTATTGCCCGTTGCCTTTATCCTTTTTTCTTTATTCTCATTGATACTCTTAGCTATAATTTGCTAAAAGCCATTAGCATTTTTAACAAATAAAGGTTAACCTGTATACATTGGGCCCTGTAGAAGAAAGTATTTTTTGTGCATTCATCTATTAAGTGTTATTTTGACACGAAATTGAAAGGACCTGATTCTGACCCATGTTTTATAAGTACAGAATACCGACCTTTGTTTAGAAATTAGGTTGTCAATAAAACACTTTATCTGTTTTAATTGCCGATATGAAAAAAGAAAACTATGTAATAGGGGTCGACTATGGCACTGATTCGGTGCGGTCGATCATCGCCAATGCAGCGAACGGACAGGAAGTAGCTTCTGCCGTATTTTATTATCCCCGCTGGAAAGACGGTTTGTATTGTAACCCCGCAGTAAACCAGTTCAGGCAGCACCCGCTCGATTACCTCGAGGGACTTGAACAAACCATTATCAGTTGTTTACAGCAGGCAGGCCCTACGGTAGCCGCCAACATCAGGGCTATTTCGGTTGACACTACAGGTAGTACACCGGTTGCCGTTGATGAAACCGGCACTCCCCTCGCCCTGTTGCCGCAGTTTGAAAAAAATCCCAATGCCATGTTTGTGCTGTGGAAAGACCACACAGCCGTTCCTGAGGCCGCCGCCATAAATGCACATGCAGAAAAATACGATATCAACTATCTGCAATATGTAGGTGGTATATACTCGAGCGAGTGGTTCTGGGCCAAATTGCTGCACATATTGCGCGAAGATGCGGCCGTACGCAAAGCCTGTTATTCATGGGTTGAACATTGCGACTGGATTCCCTTTGTATTAACCGGCGGGAAAAAGGCTGCAGACATGAAACGCGGTGTGTGTTCAGCTGGTCATAAGGCCCTTTGGGCCGAGGAGTTCGGCGGCCTGCCACCCGATGATTTCTTTGCAGAACTGGATCCGTTATTAGCGGGTTTCACGAAACGACTCTTTACAAAAACATATACCTCCGATAAAGCAGCCGGTACATTGAGTACAGAATGGGCCGCTAAACTGGGCCTTTCGACCGATGTAGTAATCGGTGTAGGCGCTTTCGATGCCCACATGGGAGCAGTTGGCGGACAAATTGAACCCTACCATTTAAGTAAAGTAATGGGTACTTCAACCTGCGATATGCTGGTAGCACCTTTGCAGGAAGTACAGGGTAAGCTGGTAAAAGGCATTTGCGGACAGGTTCCGGGATCAGTACTGCCCGGCATGATGGGTATGGAAGCCGGCCAAAGCGCATTCGGCGACGCCTACGCCTGGTTTCGGCAGGTGCTGTCATGGCCACTTCAAAATGTACTGGCCCAATCGACTTTAATCAACGGCGAAACAGCAAAAGCCCTTATCAACGAAACAATAGACAAACTAATTCCTGAGCTAAGCAAACAGGCCGCCGCCTTACACTGGGACGAAAACAGCGAGCTGGCTGTTGACTGGTTCAATGGCCGCCGTACGCCCGATGCCAGCCAGGAATTAAAAGGCGCCTTCGCCGGCTTAAACCTCGGTAGTGATGCCGTACGCATGTTCCGCGCTATTGTAGAAGCAACCTGTTTTGGCGCCAAAGCCATTGTTGACAGGTTTAACCAGGAAGGCGTGCCGGTAAAAGGATTGATCGGCCTGGGTGGCGTGGCTAAAAAATCGCCGTTCATTATGCAAATGATGGCCGACGTTATGAACATGCCTATCCGCATTCATAAATCAGAACAAACCTGCGCACTGGGCGCCGCTATGTTTGCCGCCACCGCCGCCGGTATTTACGAAAAGGCCGAAGACGCCATGAATGCCATGGGCCAGGGCTTCGATGCCACTTACTATCCCGATAAAACGAAAACAGCGCTGTATGCTCAGCGATATAAAAAATATAAGAGCCTCGGTGGATTTATTGAAAGCACAGTGAAAGCAAAAGAATCGACTGAAGCAGTATTGTCAAACTAAATACAGGTTACAAGTTACAGGTTTCAGGTTACAGGGAGAGTTCCTTGTAACTTGCAACCTGTAACCTGAAACAAGAAAAGCAATGAGCAAGTATAAAGATATTCAACAGGCATGCTACGAAGCCAATATGCAATTGCCTGAACTGGGTTTGGTATTATTCACCTTTGGTAACGTTAGCGTAGCCGACTGTAACCTGGGGCTTTTTGCCATTAAGCCCAGCGGTGTGCCGTATAAAGACCTGTCGCCCGATAAAATGGTGATCGTTGATTTCGACGGCAACATTGTGAGGGGTAATCTGCGTCCTTCGAGCGACACCAAAACACATGCGGTATTGTATAAAGAATGGAATAAGATCGGCGCTATCGTACACACGCACAGCACTTATGCAACAGCGTGGGCACAGGCGCAACGTGATATTCCCATCTTTGGCACCACCCATGCCGATCACAATACCGTTGATATTCCCTGTGCACCGCCCATGAGCGACGACATGATCAAAGGCGACTACGAATACGAAACCGGTTACCAGATCATCAATTGCTTTAACGAAAAAGGATTATCGTACGAAGAGGTTGAAATGGTACTGGTAGGCAATCACGCTCCGTTTGCCTGGGGAAAGAATGGCGATAAAGCCGTATACAATGCCGCAGTGCTGGAAGAAGTAGCGCGTATGGCTTATTTAACCGAGCAGATCAATCCGGCTGCCCCACGGTTAAAAGATGCCTTAATCAATAAACATTGGCAGCGGAAGCATGGGAAAAATGCCTACTACGGGCAATAATACGGTCAATGGTCAATAGTGAATGGTGAATGATCAATGATTATTCACCGTATATTTTAACTAATAAACATTTCAATCAATTTAAAAATAGCATGCTGTGAATTGGAAAATAGCAGGTGTATGGTAAGAACGATTGACCATTCACCATTGACCATTCACGACAAAAAAACCGACATATGGAAGATTTGAAAAAACTGGAAGTTTGGTTTGTAACAGGTAGCCAGCACCTGTACGGCGAAGAAACGCTGAAACAGGTTGCCGACCATTCTATGCAGATCGCAAGGTCGTTCGATAAAGATGCATCGATACCTGTACGCGTAGTATTTAAACCGGTGGTAAAAACGCCGGAGGAAATTTACCAGGTTTGCGTAGAAGCCAATACTACCCCCACCTGTATAGGCATCATCGCCTGGATGCACACCTTCTCCCCCGCCAAAATGTGGATCGGTGGTTTAAAAGTGTTGCATAAACCTTTATTGCACCTGCATACCCAGTTTAACAGAGATATTCCATGGAGCAATATAGATATGGACTTCATGAACCTGAACCAGAGCGCCCATGGCGACAGAGAGTTTGGTTTTATGGTAAGCCGTATGCGTCTGAACCGCAAAGTTGTGGTAGGCCACTGGCAGGATACTGAAGTTTTAAATAGCCTGGCCGTTTGGATGCGCGCCGCCGCCGGCTGGAACGACTGGCAGAATGCCCGTTTTGCCCGTTTCGGCGATAACATGCGCCAGGTAGCAGTTACCGAAGGCGATAAAGTTGAGGCTGAACTGAAATTTGGTTATTCGGTAAACGGCTTCGGTGTTGGTGATCTCGTAAAACGAATCAACGACGTTAGCGACAGCGCCATTACAAAAACGGTTGCTGAATACGAAGAAGTTTACGCTGTAGCCGCTCCCCTGCGTAAAGGCGGCGATCGCCACAGTTCACTGCGCGAAGCCGCTAAAATTGAAGTGGGCCTGCGTAACTTCTTAAAGGAAGGAAATTTTAAAGGTTTTACCGACACTTTTGAAGATCTGCACGGCATGGTGCAACTGCCCGGTATTGCAGCACAGCGCTTAATGGCCGAAGGTTATGGCTTTGGCGGTGAAGGCGACTGGAAAACCGCAGCCCTCGTACGCTCCATGAAAGTAATGGCCACCGGATTAAAAGGCGGTAACTCTTTTATGGAAGATTACACCTACCATTTTGATCCCAACAACCAGCTGGTGCTGGGTGCCCATATGCTTGAAATTTGTCCTTCGATTGCCGACGGAAAACCTTCATGCGAAATACATGCACTCGGTATTGGCGGTAAAGCCGATCCCGTACGCCTTGTTTTTAATTCGGCTTCGGGCCCTGCCATTAATGCATCGATCGTTGATATGGGCAATCGTTTCAGGTTACTGGTAAATGAGGTAGTGGCAGTAGATCCTATCGAAAGTTTGCCAAAACTTCCTGTAGCGCGTGTATTATGGAAACCCTATCCCGACATGAAAACAGGTTGCGCAGCGTGGATACTGGCCGGTGGCGCTCACCATACCTGCTACAGTCAGAACTTAACTGCCGAACACATGGAAGATTTTTCTGAAATGGCCGGCATCGAGTACGTATTGATTGGCAAAAATTCCAATTTATACGATATTAAAAACCAGCTCAGGTGGAATGATTTGTATTATCGTCATTCTATTTAAAAATAATTTCACATCTTGCAGCTCCTTTGAATCCTGAACAACGTCAAAGGAGCTGCAGATTGCGCTGAAAAACGCCGAAGCGCAATTCGCTGCTGAACTAAATAAATTAAACAACCAACTCAAACAAAACATTGCGGCCGCTATGAATACGCTTGCTACAGTCGACTATGTCATTTTCGTGCTCTATTTTATTTTGGTAGCCAGTTACGGATATTATGTATACAGAAAAAGGAAGAGCCAGGAACATGATTCCAAGGCTTTTTTTCTGGCCGAAGGTTCCTTAACATGGTGGGCGATCGGAGCCTCGCTGATCGCGTCGAATATCTCTGCCGAACAATTTATTGGAATGAGTGGCGAAGGTTTTTTTGTAGGTACAGCCGTAGCGGCCTATGAATGGATTGCAGCCATTGCTTTGATCATCATTGCAGTTTGGTTTATGCCGGTGTATTTGAAAAATCACATTTACACCATGCCGCAGTTCTTAAAAACGCGGTATAACGAAACGGTGGCGCTGATCATGGCCATCTTCTGGTTATTCCTGTATGTACTGGTAAACCTTACATCTATTCTTTATCTCGGCGCTACCGCCATATCGGGTCTGATTTCGGATGTGCCCCACGATTCGGCGCAGTATCAGGCCATATTACACACCATCATGATTGGCCTGGCGGTGTTTTCGCTGATAATTACGCTCGGTGGTATGAAAGTGATCGGTTATACCGACGTAATTCAAGTAGCCGTATTGATAGTGGGTGGTTTGGCAACAACCTATCTCGCCTTAACCGTGGTGAGCGAAAGATTTGGCCTGGGTAAAGATGCCATTGCAGGTTTTAAAATGCTGATGCAGGATTCGCCCGAACATTTTAAAATGATATTGCCAAGACCGGCGGCCACTACAGGCACCATTAATACGCCGCTGAACCTCGATATTCAGAAGTGGGTGGTGTTGCCCGGTATTGCCATGTATTTTGCCGGCCAGTGGATCGTAAACCTCAACTACTGGGGTTGCAACCAATATATCACCCAACGCGCACTGGGCGCCGATTTACAAACTGCCCGTACCGGTATTTTATTCGCCGGTATGTTGAAATTAATGATGCCTGTAATCGTAATGTTGCCCGGTATTGCCGCTTTTGTGTTGTACAAGAATAACCACCTTCCTGGTTTCGGTGGCGGCAAAGACGGCGCTTATTCAGCCATCCTTGGCTTTTTGCCATCGGGTTTAAAAGGATTGAGTATCGCAGCCCTTACCGCCGCTATCGTTGCATCGCTGGCTGGTAAAGCAAACAGTATTTCAACCATCTTCACGCTTGATGTATATAAAAAATATTTCAATAAAGAAGCCAATGAAAAGAAGCTGGTGATCACCGGCCGTTTCACCGTGGTGGCAGCCATGATCGTCGCTATCCTCTTTACCTGGAAAGACCTGCTGGGCATTGGTGGTGAAGGCGGATTTACCTTTATTCAGAAATATACCGGCTTTATAAGCCCCGGTGTATTCGCCATGTTTATTCTGGGTATGTTTTGGAAGCGTACCACCGGCACTGCTGCCGTGGTAGGTGTGGTATTAGGATTTGCGCTGGCCATCTTCTTTAACAACTATGCCGTTGATTTATTTGGTAAAGAAACCTGGTTATACACCGCTTACGAATACCAGAAAATGGAGAAAGGACAAGTACTTACCGTTACAGAAATCCCCTTCCTGATCAATATGGGATGGTCGTTCTTCTTTACGGTAGCTACCATGGTTGGTATCAGTTTAGCCGGTCCGAAAGTAAATCCAAAAGCATTTATTCTCGATTCGAGCCTGTTCAAATTACAGCCCCGCACCATTGCATTAATTGTAACTACATTAATGTTGCTGGCTGCGTTGTATGTGAAGTTCTGGTAAGCACGAAGTCTGAAGTCTGAAGTCTGAAAACGGAAGGCAAAAGCAGGAAGTAAGAATAAAGCAAAGTCCGAAAGAGGTAACTTCTTTCGGACTTTTTGTTTTTCATGGGTCATCTTTCCCATTATTTCTGACAATATTGTCTTTTTGGCTTTTCTGACTTCCGACTTCTGACTTCCGGGCTTCCTGACTTTTCTCAATTCATCCTCCCGACGGCTTTATCAGCTGGTTTGTAATAAGGGCGAACGAAAGGAAATCTTTTATTGGTAACAGGGGGTTGCATTACTTTTCCGCAAAGCACAATTCCAACGCCTGTTATAAAAACACAAACGAAGTTGAAAATAATATGTGATCGCAACGAAAACGACTGCAGTACTTCTCCGCAATTACAGGGCAGATCATACCTATTATCGAGCATGCATGCGAGATAGATCGTATATATACTAAGTAAAAAAAGCGAGAAGAATAGTCCCTTAACACGATATGACGGCAGCAATAACAAACCGGCAATCAGTAATTCGGTTACTGGTACCAGCCAGGGTTGTTGTTGTATAAAAGGTATTGAAAACGAAAATTTTTGTAACTGCAAATGAAAAAGATCGTACTTATCGAGCTTACCAACAGCAGCATAAAAGAAAAGTACTGCGAGTGATACAGCAATTAGCCTGATTATGGTTTTAGTTGTCATAGGAGCCAGGGCAGTGTTAGGGTATTAATTAATGAGTTTAGGTATTAACGTTATGCCTCAAAAATATTGTGCATAATTTGATAAGTCACATTAAATCAAATTAATTGACACTAATCAATAACATTCTAAAATCCCGGATCACGCAATTTCGTACATGCTTCTTGTTATTATGCACTGTTCTTGTTTTCATGCATTTTTGCAGGCTAAACCTGTATAGCATGTGAATTTAAGTTTATATTATTGATTTTGCCAGCAGAAACGTGCACGCGTATACTAAAATACCCAAATAAGTTAAATTTTACAATACCCTGACCGGAACCGCAAACGATTACATTTTTTACTTTTGCTGTATTGAAACCGCTGATTTTCACACACGTATAAGGACGATATGGAAATGACTTAATATACCTTAATCCCCAGATCATTTTTATTACCGGCAGCTGTTTTAATATATAACACTTTTTTTGCTTCATCATAAAACCATCCGGCAGTTGTATCAAGGTCATTTTCTGAAGTTACTTTGCTCACAGGATGATAATTTTCTATAACATCCATTGGTTTAAAGTCCACGTGCAATTTTATCAACCAGCTATGAGCAGGAGGCGTAAAATCACCCACCGGTTTACTGATCTTAATTACATGCCCACCGCTATCTGTTGCATAGTTCATTGTTGTAACAGCAAATTCACCTTTCTTATAATTCAGGCTTTTTCCATCATCCTCATACAATTCAAATTTACCGGCAGCACCCGGAAATACATCGAGCGTAATTACATCTACCGGCTTCTCCCCTACATATTTCATTACCGGTTGCGTGGGAATAATACTGCCGGCTTTTACAAAAACAGGCAGCGTGTCGAGCGGCGTTAATACATTCAGGTAACGGCCTCCATTAACCGGTTCTCCGGTAAAATAATTATACCAGTTACCCTGTGGCAGATAAACGGCCCGGGTTTGCGCCCCTTTGGTAGTAACCGGACAAACCATGATATTATTGCCCAGCATATACTGATCGGCAATATTGAATACATTTTCATCATTCTGGTATTGCAATACCAGCGCCCGCATCAATGGCATGCCTGTTTTATACTGCGTATAAGCATTGCTGTACAAATAAGGCAACAAGGTATATCGCAGTGAATCATACTTTTTAAAATTGCGCAGGGCATCATTGCCATAATTCCAGGGTTCCTTATAACCGGGATGGTCCATACCAAACACCATCGCCAGCGGACTCAGCATACCAAACTGCACCCAACGGATGTACAATTCAGGATCGGCATTGTGTTCAAAGCCGCCCATGCAGTGCGTCCAGTAACCAACACCGCTAACGCCAATATTCAAACCGGCTGTAATTACCGCCGGAAAATATTGCCATTCACTGGGCCAGTCGCCCGCAAAAATAAAAGGATAGCGCTGAATGCCCGCATAGCCTTCGCGTGTATGGTTCAATCCGCGCAGTTTGTTGTATTGCTGAAATTTTTCGTAGGGCGCTTTGGCATAAGCGACAGGAAATACATTGTGCAGCGAAGGAATATCTTTTCCCTGCGGACCTGTTTTTTCGCTTTCATTGGCCAGTGCGCCGAAGGCGCTGCCTTCATCGGTTTTTAAGAATTTCGCCCCTATTGAAGCTACCCGCATCACACCATGCTGCCACCACCAGTTTACGGCATTACTATCGAAGAAGTTTACAAATTCACCGGCATAATTGCCTTCGGGATAGGTGTATTTTAATTGCTGTGCGGTATCAAGTAATTTAATACGGCTGCCGTTGTCGAAACGCGGTCGTAAATGCAATCCCACCATGCTGTAATGTTGCGCATACAGGCTATCGAACATGGCAGCGGGATTTTTGAATGTTTCGCGCCATTCAAATGAGGTGGCGCCTTTGCCGCCCGTTTTTCCAAAGATGCGCCAGGTACTGTCGAGCCATAACAGATCGGCAGGGATGCCCATTTCGCGTAGCTTCTTTGCCAGTTGAATCACATATTCATCTGATGTAAGCTGTTCATATCCCCAGGTACCGCCACTGTACGTGCCCACGTGCAAACCGAGCGCAAATTGCGGCAGCAATGGCGAACGCCCGGTGAGCGAAGTGTATTGCCCCAGTATCGAAGGAAACAAAGGGCCGTAGATAAAATAATAATCCAGCTCTCCCCCATCGGCCGCAAAGGAATAGCTGTTGGGCTGTGAAGCGCCCATATCCCACCGGGTGGGAAATGAATTATGAAAGAAAATGCCGTATCCTTTTGTGCTCATGAAAAAAGGAATGGGACAATAATTGGCTTCAAGTATATTATAAGCGCCTATGATGTGCGGCAATCCTTTACCGCGGCCAACATTCAACGTTAATTTCTTCTGACGGCGATCAAGGAAATCCATGCGTTCGCCAAATCCAAAGAAATGTTCATCGGCTGTTAGTTTTTTTACACAGCCGATGGTATCGGCATTTTTGTACATGCCCTGGTTATCGGCGCTAAGCGACGTTCCTTTACTGTCATACACTTCAATGCGAAAAGGATTTTTGTTCACCTTCACCTGAAGCGCTGAAGTACTGAACACAAATTGAGTTGCTGTTTGCTGCGTAGTTACCGGTACCAGGGCAAATTTATATTGAACAACCATCCAGGGTTCGTTACCCGAAAAATTTCCGTTCCAGCTGCTTCGCACCCTGAACACCGATGGCGTACAAAACTCAATGATTACTTTGCTGTTGGTATTGGTGAAGTAAAAACGGTTGTCTTCTCTTTTAAAACCACTCTGATAACTGCCCGCAGGTTGTTGCGCTGCAATAACGAATGCATTGATAACACAAAAAACAAACAACAACAATCTTCTGTTCATACTCTATCGTTTATACAATGTTCCGTCCCTTCGGGATGGTTTCCATAATTGTGACCTTTTCTTTTCTACCGACATTATGTCCCTACGGGAGATGCCTTTTAAACTTATATAGTTCACTACCTGCCAGCAAAAAACAGCCCAGGCCATAATCTTCAAAATCGGGAATATGATCGTAGGTAACCGGTTGTCCATCCTTTGGTTCTTTACCGGTGCCCTGAACATAACCCAGCATACCATCGGCATGTACGCAATCGGTTACCATGGCATTCCAGGCTTTGAGCGCAACGGGCAAGTATGTTTTTTTATCGATCATATTATTGTTGATGCCCCAGGTCATACCATACACAAACAAAGCGGTACCACTTAGTTCTTTACCGCCAAAATGGGTGCTGTCGTGCAAACTCACATTCCAGAAGCCATCTGTACGTTGAATGGGAAGCAATGCCTGCAACATATCTTTATAGTCCTGCAGGTATTCATTATAGTGGGCATCTGTTTTTGGCAATTGCTGTAACACACGCACCAGCGCGGCTACCACCCAGCCATTGCCACGGCTCCAATAGCAGTTGCTACCGTTGGGCTCTGTATAAGGGGGATCAAAATCCTTATCGCGCCACCACAGGTGCTCAGCAGCATTGTATAAGCCTTTATCGCCCTGTTTGTATTTGGTATAGGAGTACATTTCATACATCCTGCTGAAGTAGCTGGTGTCGTTGTATAAAACGCCCAACCGTACAAACACCGGCATGCCCATTTCCAGGGCATCTATCCAGGTCCAGTCATCAACCTTTTCGGTTGCCTTCATCGCATCGATCGATGCTTTGATATCTTTTATGCGTTCTTCTTTTTTATCGATATGATATAAGTCGATATAGGTTTGTCCGCAACATTGGTTATCGGCATTGCGTGTTTCAATACCGCTGCGCAGCCCCCAATTGTGTTTGGCGCCCCAGTCAACCGCGTAATCATAGTATTCCTTCTTTTTATCGACGGCATATAGCGCCATTAAGCCTTCATAATAAACGGCGCGCGTCCAGATATTGCTCGGGCGTTCCGTATTGGTAACGATGCTTTTTCCGGCATCGGGCCATTTGTTCATGAAGTACTGGTTGGTAAGGCGCATTACGTTCAACACATCTTTTTTCGATGGCGCTTTTTGCGCAAATCCTCCTATGAGAATAAATATCGCTGTTATTAAGAGAAGTGCTTTTTTATGGAACATAACAATGTTTCTGGTTTGTGGTTTGTAGTTTGTGGTTCATCCGGCCGATCTATCCCTGTTTATTTCAGATCGTTACAATTAATAGATATAAATGTAAAAAGTGCTTTCAATATTGTAAATTTTAAAGAGGTTAGAAAAATACAAGACCAGATCAAATTGCGGCAGCAACTACAAACCATAAACTACAAACCATAAACTAATTTATTTTCGGTCTTAATTCATCCGGACTTCCATTGGTATACGCATTCCAGGTTTCGCGCGAGGGTTGCGTGAATAAGGCTTGTATGGCTGACAACTCCACGGTTGATGAAGGGTTAAAGGCTTTTGATTGTACATAATTTTGCAAACTATACAATAACTGGCGCGCAGCCGGACGGTTGCTGAGGTTATTTTTCAGATCAACACTGCACATCAACAGTTTTCCTTTACCAACTTTCGCTTCCAGTATCAATGCCAGCTTACGGTTCATGAACCAGGTGTCGATGGGTTGCAATACGGGTTCAAAACCTGTTGGAAAATCTTCGAGATGCATGACCTGTGCTTTATTTACAATATCCCACCACTGCAAATCGCTGTGGTACGTAGCCGGAAAATCATGAAAGGCCGGATGTTTGGGATCGCATAAAATACCCAGCGTATGCGGAGGGCGCATTTTAAACCAGCTGGTATTCCAGAAAACCGGTGTAAAATAACTCACGACTTCTTTTCCTTTCAAAATTTTACCCGCTGCCTGCAAAAATACCGTACCGCCGTTTTGCAGCAGGGCGGTGGCTGTTGAATCGAGGCTATCGCAATAATATACATTCGCCGTATTCGTTACTTCGGGTACTGATGCCGGAAATACCCAAATGTTCCAGTCGTTGCCATACGATGTACCCGCCACGGAAATATCGAGATTTAAACGGGTAGCTGTTTTTATGGATGCCAAGGGATATTCAATTTTACCAACCGGTAAACAATTGCCCAGCGGATAATCTTTTTTATCAAACGATCCATTGGCGATTCCTTTGCCGGTACTGTCTTTCAATACCCAGTTGATGACTGTATTCTTTAATTCACCGCCGCCATAATTAAACAATTCCACTTCGGCAGTAAATGTACCATCGTTCGTGTACTCGAACGATGGCGTGCGTATCAAAGGCACTACAGCATTACAAAAGCGTTTTATCTGCTGCGGAGTTACATAGGGTTTGCTTTGCCATAAGGCATTCAGCATGCCTACAAGCGCCGTACCCTGACCGGGAAAGTCCTGTAAACCGAGCAACTGAAAACCGGCCAGTCCTTTTGTACGCAACGTTTTTTCTATCTCATTTTTATAACACAATACCTGCAGTTTACCACTGGCCATTAAAAACTGTTTTGCCTTACCCGCCATACCATGTTCTGCAAGGTCCTCCTGAAACACTTCAAAGTTTTTGGCTTTGTAAACACCGGTGTATTTATTTATTTCAGAAAAATCGGGAAACACACACCACTGCCCCATTTCGTGCACCACATAAGGTACCGTAAAATTCTTTATGGCGGCATAATAATCCGAATCGCTTTCAGGGCGGGCGCCCGTCCATTTTAATCCGCGGGCTCCTGCCTTTACCATATATTCATTATCGGGCACCAGCGGCCAGCTGTTGCCCACCGAAGCACCGGTGTAAACCCGGCGTTTGTCTTTCGCCTGCCAGTAATGAATAAACGCGGTTAAAAATTTTACCTGGTTACGGCCGGCCGGTTCGTTGCCTCCCGGTGCTTCCATACAAAAAGATGCATAATTGCCATACCAGGTTGCCATGCGGTTGGTTTCTTCGTACATATAATTGTCTACCGGACGGCCATCGCCTAATGAGGTGCCATGATTTACCCAACCGGGTCCTTCGGGCTGTAAATAAAAGCCGGTTTTATCGGCCGCAATAAAGGCCGCTTCGGGCGGGCACCAGGAGTGAAAACGTATATGATTTAATCCATGCGCTTTGGCGGTATTGAACAACCGTTCCCACGATGCAACATCCATAGGCGGATAACCGGTTAACGGAAATTCGCAGTTGTTAACCGTTCCGCGTAAAAAAACAGGAAGGCCATTGACCACAAAGCCGGTACCCTGCGTTTTAAATTCACGCATGGCAAACTGAATATCTTTTTCGTGCATTGTGCCTTTGTTCGTTTCAACCCTTACGTGCAGAGTATACAAGGCCGGGTTAAATTCATTCCACAACTGCAATGCTTCCGTCATGGGTAACTCTATTTGCAACACAGCCGGTTTTGCCGTATCGCCACTGGCAGTAAACGACTGGCTTACTGCAGGCACTATATGTTGTGCTGTGCTGTTAAATAATTTTGCACTTACTGAAATTTTTCCCTCTGTCACCTGCATACTTTTAATTGTCAGCTGCACCAACGCTTTTTTATTGGCTACATCGGGATATACCTGTACATCGTGTACCCATACAGGAGGCATAGCATTCAACGCTATTTTACCAATAATGCCATTCCAGTTGCCTTCGGTATGATCGGTTAAACTATGCGAGTCGGGCCCTACATTGATCTCTTTTATTCGATTATCGATGCGAATGGTAATGGTATGTTTGCCGGGTGTAAGGTATAATGACAGATCGTATACATGCGGCGCTACCAGACTGTTTTGCATACCGGTTTCCTTATCATCGACCCACACTGTGGTTTCGGTATGACATCTTTCCAAAAACAGTTCAACATGTTTGCCTTTCCAGTTAGCAGGGATAGTCACTTCTTTCTGATACCAGGCCGCGCCGGTATAATATTTTGAAGGGGTAAGCCAGAACGGGAATTTAAGGTTGCCGGGCTGCCGGTATTTTGCCATACGCGGATTAAAATACCAGCTGCTGTCGTATATGCTGCCCGTCCATTTTGTTTGAAGGGTTACTTCATCGCCTTTTCCATTGGTGAGCATGGAGCCGGGCAGTTGTATATTGTCGTTTAATTTTTTGCTGAACCACCGCTCGCCGATGCCTGCATCGTTACGATCGATCTGAAACAACCAGTTACCGGCGAGGGAAAGGGATTGGGCATTGCTGATAACCGGGGCGCATATTATTAGCGCAAATGTCATGATTTTAAAAAGACTACGTTTGTCCCGGCCCCCGGTTCCGAGCCTACGGCACGGCAAAACATTTGCCACAATTCTTTCTACCGACATTATGTGCCTATGGCACGAAGAAAACATCTTTATCATCATTATTACTTCAGGTATTTTTTCAGGTCGCATTTTTTTAAAGATTGAATGCCTTTCACAACCATTTCAGCATTTATCTGTGATCCTTCTTTATTAGGATGCGTATGATCTTTTGGAAAGAACTGTTTTACCGAATCAGCCCCTAACGCATCGTACCGGTCGGCAATCAGGTCGTTTAAAGGAATAAAGAACGCATTACCGGCTGTAGCTACTTCTTCGGCCCATTTACCATAGCTGCCATTGGCGCGTTGGGTTTTGCCCTCTTTAAATTCATTTCTCGGTACCGGCGAGCATACAATGGCCACAGCGCCTTTTGCTTTGGCATCACTGATGTATTTACGCATATACCACCCGTAAGTATGCACTACTTCGTTTATTTTTCGAATGGGGTTATAAATTGCGGCCGAATCGTCTCCGGTTCCTTTAATGGTACCTCTGGCGCGGGCTGTATCATCGAGCGGACCGCTGTCGTTATGCCCGAACTGCATAATTACATAATCACCGGCTTTCAGGCGTTCGAGTATGCGGTCCCACCGGCCGTCGGTTATAAAAGTACGGCTGCTTCTTCCGCCAATGGCATGGTTCTGCACCTGAATACGTGTAGTATCAAAACTGGCTGCAATCAAACTTCCCCAGCCCCACAACTGGTCTTTACCCGATCCATCGCCATTGCGAACCGTTGAATCGCCGATAATGTATAAAACGGGTTTTTCGGACTTCCATAATACAAAAGACGAAAATACAATCAGCAGACTGCCGGCGATGAACAAACGGAACAGTCTTCGGCGAGGGGGACAAGTAATCATGCTATTTATTTTTTGCATTGTTGTTATTCAATCTGTTTTCGATAATAGTTATATTCGGGCGAGGGGGCATGCTCATGCCTTCGCCCATATAAAAACCGGTATGCGGGGGCTGATTATAAGCCACATTCTGCCATACAATACTCAGCCGGTATTGCGGGTCCTGCATTAAAGTATAAAACTTATATGTTGTAGGAATGGTGGTGGTGAAAATGCGCAGCTCGCTGTTATCTTTTGTTCGATAGATCAGTTCTTCGCGCCAGTCGCCCAGTATATCGGCCGACAAACAGGGATTTGATTTGGTGCCGTTATTCTTTTCACAATTAAAATCCCTTGCATCGAACATGCGCCACATAGTACTGTTCGTATAATTCCATTTGAAAACAAATGTACCGTTCAATATTTCGCTCAGCACATCGCCATCCCAGTAGATGCCCATATTACAGGGCGGCGTTTTATCTGATATTTTATTGCCTTTGCAATCGAACAGATCGGTAATACCGGCGCCGGCCACCCAGCACTCGTAGCCTTTGTAGCGCGGGTCGATATCAAGCGCCAGCGCACGACCCGGACCTTCGCCATCTTCACCGGCTGCCACTGATGCTTTCTTCCAGATCACTTCACCGGTTTTTGCATCCCTGAAGTTGGCGCCGGCATCATCGAAACGTTCCTGTGTTGAAAACACTTCCAGACCGGGTCTTTCAGGGTCAAGGTCCGAAACATGCAGCGCGTCAGCATGACCAATTCCCGTTGTATACAATCCCTTACCGTCATCATCAACCGTCATTTGTCCGTATACAATTTCATCTTTGCCATCACCGTCCACATCGGCAACGGTTAAATTATGGTTGCCCTGCCCGGCGAAAGCGGCATTTCCTTTATCGGTATCAAATACCCAGCGTTGTGTGAGTTTGTTATCGTGCCAGTCCCAGGCGGCTAGCACGGTGCGGCCATAATAACCGCGGCACATGACCAGACTTGGATGCACCCCATCGAGATACGCCACGCAGGCCAAAAAGCGATCAACCCGGTTGCCATAGCTATCGGTACGTCCAATGCCCCATCCGTTGATTTTACCGCGCGATGGTACATAAGCGGTAGTATATAAGGCTGCGCCTGTGCGGCCATCAAAAACAGTGAGGTATTCGGGCCCTTCAAGAATACGGCCTTTGCTGTTGCGATAATCTTTTGTTGAATCGCCGATTACTTTGCCCTGTCCGTCGATGGTGCCATCGGCCGTTTTCATGGCTACTTCGGCCCTGCCATCGCCATCGAGGTCGTACACCATAAACTGCGTGTAGTGCGCTCCTTCGCGAATGTTTTTACCGAGGTTGATCTGCCATAAAAAATTGCCGTCTAAAGTATACGCCTGAATAATGGGCGGATCGGTAAAACCGTCCTGAGAGTTATCTTTTCCCCGGCCGGTTTGATGTAATATAATTTCATAGGTGCCATCGCCATCGAGGTCGCCCACACTGGCATCGTTGGGCGTATATCCTTCAGGCGTTTTTAACGGAATAGAAATATAGGCGGGTGCGCCGGCTTTTACGGTATAAGTGCGAGTATCTTTTTGTTCCTTGCCGTTTACAATGGCAGCTACCTGGTAGGTATAGGTTTTGGCAGAGTCTGTTTTTTCATCTAACCACGATGTAACTGCTGTAACAGGCGCTGCATTTACTTTCACCGCTTTGGCGCCATCGACCGACCGGTAAATATTGAAAGAAATATTATTGCTATCTGTTGCCAGTAAACGCCAGCTTACAAAAATAGCGCCTTTTCCGTCGGGCATGGCTACAAGGCCGCGATTTAAGAATTCCATCTGACGTTGCGCAGGAGCAGTTATATAAACAAGCAATGTGCAGATGAGGCAGGTTATTTTGTTTCTGGTTTGTGCCCGCCCGGATGACCCGGTCGGACGGGGTTTGTGGTTTATGGTTGCTGCCGCAATTTGATCAGATGCAGTATTTATTATCAGCAAACTATTGAATACTTTTTTCATTTTAATAAAATTGATTGAACTCAGATTGCCTGAACTAAAGAACAATAAACCATAAACAATAAACTATAAACTCATTCCAACTGAGTTCGTCACCTGCAACTGTGCACCATCTGCCCCCTTAATCGTTACATTATCAAACACCCAGCCGCTTCCAAAGCTCACGGCGCCGGCTGCATTGCCCTGTATATCTACATTAATAAATTGAAAATTTTCTAAAAGCGATTCTTTTAGTCCAGCTGCATTGATCACTTTTTTAACGCCCACAGCTTTTATATCAGAAACATAAACATTCTTAAAGTGCGGTATGCCTTTTTCGGCAGGCTCTACTTTGGTGAGCATTACCTTCCAGTGATGCGGTAACGAATCATAATTATAACCAGGGGGTAAGGTACTATAGCTATACGAAGGATTCCAGTTCATGGTAAACTGAAAAGCAGTGCCTACACTGTCCATTTGTATATTCTGAAAATAAATATCGTCAATGGTACCGCCACGGGTAGTGGCCGATTTAATATGCAATCCATTGCCGGTGCCTTTGCCGTGCAAACCGGTGGCAAATACATGGCGTATGCCACCACTGGTTTCACTACCGAGGGTAAGCAAACCGCCACCCTTGCGGGCAATGCAATTACGGATCACTACATATTCGGTTGCACGGTTCACGCGCAATCCGTCGTAATCGCGTCCGGCCTTCAAACAAAAATCGTCGTCGTTACAATCTATATCGCAGTTTTCGATCAGCACCCACGACGAAGAATCAACATCAACCCCATCGGTACTGGGGCCTTTGCCGTCTTCGTTGTTGCGCACTATTATTCCGTTAACTGTTATATATTTTGAATACAGTAGTTGCACTGTCCAGAAACCGGCATTTTTAATAGTTACTTCCTTCAATGAAACATCTGTAGCGTTTTGTACCAGAATGGTGCGAACACGTTTGGCATCGTAGTCAACGATCCAGCGCAATCCTTTTGGTTCATACTCTTTTCGCATGGCCCAATACTTATCCCAGCAAAACTTACCCCGGGCATTGATGACGCCATTGCCGGTAATGGCTACATTGTTTTGATCAATAACGTTGATCAAAGCAGCAGGCCATTTCATTTCAATACCGGCAATGCGGGTATTGATCTCAGGATAATCGGCAAAATGCTGACTGCCGAGCAGTTCAACCTCTTTATCGATCTGCAGCTGCACATTGCTTTTAAGAAACAGGGCGCCGGTTACATAACTGCCGGGTGAAAAAATAACTTTGCCACCACCTGCTTTCGCACAGGCATCAATGGCTGCCTGAATGGCTTTGGTATTGAGGGTTTGCCCGTCGGCTACCGCTCCGTATTGACTTACATTGACTGTTTTTTGGGATGAAGGGAACTTGCGGGCGCCTGTTTTCCGGGTCCAGTCAGGCTCTTTATTACTGAAAGAGGATGCTTTTTGCTGTACAATGGCCTGTTGCGCTGTTCCTTTACCAATTGTATTACAGGCAATAAAAATAAGTATACAAGTTCTTAATAAAAACAACCGCTTGATCATGGGCATAGCAATCTAAGACCTTGTAAAGTAAAGGTTATAGAGAGCGCAGCTATCCTGAGGCGTCCTGCAGGTTGCCGGATACCAGTTTCCGGTTACCGGATACCAGATGCCGAATACCAGTTATCAGTTAGCGGTTACCAATTAACTGTGCTTTAATTCAAAGTTGTTAAGACTGAAGATCCAGAGCTATGCCTTGTAACCTGAAACCTGCAACCTGTAACAGGCAACTGGTAACCGGTATCTGGCAACTGATTTTAATGTAATGCTTCGAGGGGGTTGGGTGCGGCCTGTGCACTGGCAAGACTTTTATTGAACGCGTGCAGTTTTGCAATAACGCCTGTAACCAGTTTTGAAATGGCAATGATGGCAGTAATGAGCAGAAAGGTTAATACAAACATACCGGCGGCTAACAGTCCGTTGTTGATAGAATAATTTTGAACCACATTGGTTCCCGAATAGTGCGGCTCAATAGCTGAAACGCCGCGCAGTTTAAATTCAATAAATGCTCCTGTTACCAGTAAGGAGTTGAGTAAGGAAGCCGCTACTAAAAAAGGCCAGTTGTTTCGCATGGGTGAATGGTGTGAAGGTTTATAAATAAGATTAGCTGTTTACATGTTAATGTCATCATAGTACACCAAAAACCACTTACCATTTTTAAGTCTGAACCGTCGCTCAACCTTGAAGCCGCTTTGATCTATCCAGAATTTTTCCGTAACAAGCGTATCGGTCATGGTAAGACTGTGTCTGCAATCGAGCGTATCTACGTCAAGGCTCACGGGTGTTTTTAAAAATTCCCAGTTTTTGGTTGACCAGGTGGTATTCTCGAGATCATTAACACATTGACCGCCGATGGGAAACTTTATTCTTGATAACTGGAAGGATGAGTCGGAGTGAAATTTAGAATTGAATTCGTCGAACGATTCCATGCCTGCCTGGTTGGCAATATTGGCTAAACCAGGTGGCGCCTGAATGGGAAGGGGAGCCGGCTTTTTGCTACTCCGGTTACAGGCAACCAATGCGCTCACAATCAGGAACAGAAACTGGTAAGGTTTCATAGTGATTAAATTAAGAATTAAACTAATATCACACCATCCGTCTGTTCCTTTATGAAACCAAATTCCGTTCCTGTTCGCTTTAATGGGGAAAACTTATTTCATATATATTGGGCCACATTTTTCCGGTGATATAAAAAGTGTGTGCTGTTGAGTCCCATGCAATGCCATTCATTTCCATGGCGCCGGGGAAGCGGTCCCTTGCTTTTTGATCGAGTGAAGTACAATCGAGGCGGCCAACCACTTCGCCGGTTTGGGTATTTATTTTAATGATGTTACTTGTAGTATAAATATTGGCATACAAAAATCCGTTTACAAACTCCAGCTCATTTATCTGCAAAACCGGATCGCTCAATTCTGTTACACGGAGTATTTTGACAACCTTAAAATCGGTTGGGTTCAGATAGCTGATGTTGCTGGTGCCATCGCTCATGATCAAACTGGTACCGTCGGTTGTAAGCCCCCACCCTTCGGCGCTGGCTATAGGAAACGAATCGAGCAGTTTGAAAGTTTTGGCATCATATACAAAACCTTTTTTGGCTTTATAAGTTAGCTGGTATAGTTTATCGTGCAGAAATACGACGCCTTCGCCGAAATAGCTTCTGTTGATCTCGACCTTTGCATCGATTTTACCCGAGGTTAGGTTTACCGGGCCAGCCACCGACCGGGTTTGCAGCAGATCGGGCGGAGAGCCGGTACTTTCGAACAAAGCGCCGTTATGAAACAATAATCCTTCGGTATAGGATGTAGTATCGTGCGGCAGATACCGCTTTACTGAATAATTGATAACAGGAGTTGTTTTTTTAACCGGTTTACCGGAGTTATCATTGCCTGAACTGTTGTTGCAGGAAGAAAATACAACCACTGCCAGGCAGAAAAGCAAAACTTTATTCACTATTAAAATATTATAGTTAAAATCTTATCAGAAAAAGTCATGATAAGAACAATAATTATCGTTTCTGTAAGCCAGATATAGCCTGCCGGCATTTTAAATAATAACTTCAATGCAACATCGATCATAATCACAAAAACTAACACCGGCAGAATCATATAGATATATAATATGCTCCACCCATCTGTACTATTCATCTGAATTAAGCTGATGATAAATACAACAAGACAAACCACAGCAGCCAAAACGCAGGGAGAGAGCATGTAAAACCAGTTTTTTTTCATGAGGATTTATTATAAGTTCCACCAACTGTCTGGTTAAGGAAATTAATCAAACCGGTAAAGCCGGCAAAATATTTACGTTTAAAATTCTGAAAAAACAGGCCAAAGACAGTATCGCGCACATACGGTTTTGGGCTTGTGTATCGAACAGCAAACAGGCAGAGCAATATTTATTTGCCTGGTCAATAAGCAAGGACAATTTCGTATATTTAGTAACGGTCACCAATGACCCGGTTTACCTGCAACCATTAAAAATTTAACCTATATGACAAAACTATTGCTTTTCTTTTTACTCGCCATAACGCTTCAAAGCGCATTTGCACAAAACAAGGATATTGAAACATTAAAACAACTTAACCAGGACAAGCTGAACACGCTCCCGAAAAAAGACGCCACCACCCTGAGTAAATTATTGGCAGACGACTACGTATATATAGATTCCAGGGGAATAAAATGGACGAAAACTGATTTTTTGTATCTGTTAAGCATATCAGAAACCATTTCAATAAACATCGACAGTTCTGATGTACGAATACTTGCCGATAATGTTGGGGTTCTCACTGCCTATACAACTTTTATTATGAAAAAAGGCATTAAAGAAATTATCGGGCACAACTGCTACCAGGATATATATGTAAAAAGAAATGATAAATGGATGGCCGTTGCTACCCATATGAACCTGTTGACCGTGAAATAAACCGGTGAGGCCGGCTTGCAGGGTAACGGAAATATCTGCTTCTGCAAGGGTCAAACTTGTAAGATAACAAAGATACAAGGTCGTAGACAATTTAATAAACAGTAGGTTTCCGGCCCCTGACAGGTCAAAAGTGCTATCCCAGGCCTATCATCGGCGGGCATCGGGAAGAACAAATTATTATTGGTACCTCTTGAAAATGCTCATTGGGAATGCTGGTATTTCGCATTATGGTTGCCTGGTGAATCGGTGTACGAAAGTTTTAGATTTTATATGGAAAAACAGTTGCAAAGGCTGGAGGATAACTAAACCCTACAAACACGAATGATCAAAAGGCCTGTACCAGGCGCCTGACCTTACAGGCCCTGAATCTGCTCCCACACCTCATTTACCACCGGTATCCCCTTTTCCAGATTCCTCTTCCTCGTTTGCAGCACCCTTTCACCGGGAAAGGTGATGTGCTTGTTATTTTCGGGTATTGATCCGTGATAATCGGTTATGATGTTTTCTACCACCTGTGCAATGGCGCTGTAATTGCCGAGCTTGCTGATGTCGATCGCAATGAACACCTGCGACAATGATATTTCGGTTGCTTTTTGTGAAATTTCATGAACCGATAAACCGCCCGACAACACTGCAGCCAGTATATCGAGCAGCAAGGCCAGGCCCGCTCCCTTCCAATAACCTATAGGCAGCGGACGGCGTGATGCACGAATAGCTGCCGGATCAGTGGTGAGTTGTCCGTTGGTATCGTAACCTCCATACACGGGCAGCTGTTCATTTTTCATGGAGGCCAGTTCCAACGCCCCGAACGAATACTGGCTCATGGCCATATCAAGCACAATAGCTTCGTTGTTATAAGGCAGCGCCATTACGAGCGGATTATTACCCAGTTTATTGTCTTTAGCTCCCCATGTGGGCATCAAACTGGTGGTGTTCGTCCAGCCTATGAAAACAAAACCGGCTTTGGCGGCCTGCCAGCCATAGGTACCGCCCCGCATCCAGTGATTGGTATTGGCCAGTGCTGCACAGCCAATGCCGTTCTGTTGCGCCAGCTGCATGGCGCTATTGGTGGCATGTACCGCATTCAACACACCGGGGCCCATATTACCATCCCACTGTTGCACGCCGCCCCATTGATGTTTTAATGAAGGCACCGCATGTATATCGATAAAACCTTTTTGAATATACTCTACAAAGCGCGGAAACCGGTTTACGCCGTGTGTGTAAACGCCATCTACACTGTTGGCAGTGAAAATTTCGGCGCACTGCAAAGCCCTGTCGAACGTAAATCCATGTTTGAGTAAAATGTTATTGAAGAGTAGCTGCATTTCGCCTGCGGGAACGAGGATGGTTGTTGACATAGTTGAAGGTTACAGGTTACACAGGTTACACAGGTTACACAGGTTACAGGTTGCAAGTTACAGGTTTCAGGGAACTAAAAAAGCGTGTCGCGTTTTGAAATGCGACACGCCTGTAAGATTGTATTTCGGTCCTGCGATCCTTCGACTCCGCTCAGGACACTATAAAAACCCCTTCGACTTCGCTCAGGACCCTTAACGAATAATAAATTTATACTTACCCGATCCTATTTTGAATATTGCTCTGCCATTTACATTTCCCATCGGTTTTATTTCGCGGTGCATGGCCATTGGCGTGTTGCTTTCGAGTATGGTTTTATCGGGCGGCGCAGGCAAATAGAGCGTTGCCGTTGTGTTTGCCGGTATAATAATGGTAAATACCCTGAAAGAATACTGGTGGTCCCACTCACTGTAAATATTTCCGTATGGCGACTGGAATGTGGCATTGCCTTTATCCAAACCAATGATCGGTTCGGGATTGATGACAATATTTTTATACGCTACAGAAGTATCTTCCTGTTTAATACCCGCCGCACTGTTGAAAAACCATTCCATCACATGGCCCAGCATTAAATGGTTATTCGACACTTCTTCAAGGGCAGCCCACGATTCGGTTAATGCGGTGGCGCCTTTTTTCACCTGAAAACCATAGCCGGGTACCTTATCGCTGCTATTCATATCATATACCATTTGCGATGCACCGTTATCGGTTAAGGCCTTTACGAGAAAATGAAAGCCTATATCACCGGCGGTCAATGCACTTTCATTGGTGATAAGTTCGGTCTTCAATGCATCCATCACACCTGCTTTATTATTATCATCTACGAGGCCAACACATAAAGGCATGGCCATGGCTGTTTGGCTGCCGGTTGCATATATTTTTTTTGATGCATCATAGAACTTATTGTTGAAGGCTGTTTTTACTTCTGCTGCAAGCGCGGTATACTGGCCGGCCTCGGCAGGCTTTTGCAGCAATTTGGACATTTGCGCCAGCAACTTAATATCGTAATAGTATATAGCGGTAGCGGTTAATTCTTTTGGCGTTAACTGTGCAATGCCGGGAAATTTGGGTCCCAGATCGTACCAGTCGCCCAAACCATGTGATAATATATTTCCGTTCGCCTTACTTTTCAGGTAAGCTACGTATTTGGTCATCATGGGCCAGGCGTTCTGAATTACGGTTTTATCGCCATACCATTGATAAATGAGCCAGGGTAATATCACCGATGCACTACCCCACTCCGGTGAATCGCGGAAACCGTCGTCGAATTGTATAAACTCCGGAGCGATGTCGGGCACCAGTCCTTCAGGCGTTTGATCGGCCATCATATCGGCTACCAGCTTTTTATACAGCTCGTATACATCATAATTAAAATGTATCGATTCGCCCATCAGGTAGGTTTGCTCGAGCCAGCCGAGTTTTTCGCGGTGCGGACAATCAGTTACCACGCTTTGCAGGTTGCTACGAATGGCCCAGTCGATCAATGAATAAATGTCGTTGATCATATCATCCCTGCACTCAAACCTGCCTATTGAAACAGCTTCTGATGTATGCTCCATTTTCAGTTCCGTAAGTTGGGCTTTCATTCTTTTGTCGGGCATGCTGTCGGGAGATGCTCCGGCCACTTCTACATAACGGAAGCCATAATAGGAGAATCGGGGTTCCCATTCCTCAACACCTGTACCTTTACATGTATATGAAAAATAGTATGGTTTGCCCGAAGCCTTTTGATTGATGCCTTTATCTTTTGTGATCAGCTCACCGGGATAAAATCTTATGGTTTGTCCTTTTTGACCTTTTATTTTAATCTTAATAATACCGCTGGCATTCTGTCCAAAATCGAACAGGTAACTGGTGTCACTCACCTTAACTGCTGTTTGGGCAGGCAGGGTTTTAATCACTTTAACAGCTGTACCAGGTTCTGCCATTAGTTTACCGGCAGGCGCTTTTACAACCATAGCTGCTTTCCAGGCGCCATCGTTAAATGCTGCTTTATCCCATCCATCCTGTTCAAGGTTGGCGTTGTAATCTTCACCACCATATATACTCGAAAAAGTGATGGGGCTTTGCGCTGTTTTCCAGGTATTGTCGCTTATTACTTCTGTTTTTGTTCCGTCGGTATATTCTACCACCAGCTTCATGATCATTTTCGGATTGCCGTAGGCGATCAATCCTTTGCGATACCGGTCGTTCGGTACATTATAAAAGCCATTACCCAGCATAACGCCAATGGCATTGTTGCCGTTGGCAAGCAGGGGGGTAACATCTAATGTATTGTATAAAACACGTTTATCGTAGTTGGTCCAGCCGGGGCTTAGGAAGCGATCACCTACCCTTGCACCGTTGATGTGCAGTTCGTATTGGCCCAAACCGGTGATAAAGGCAGTTGCCTTTTTAACCGGCTTGCTTACTGCAAATGTTTTACGCAAAATGGGCAGGGTATGGTTACCGCTTACCACGTTTTGATACTCTTTTCTTTTCATGGGTGCATGCACGCCAGGCACATACCGTTTCGAAGGGTCCAGTTCATCGAAACCGATCCACTGGGCATTGCTCCAGTCAGATGATTGCAACAACCCTATTGTAAACGAACCAACTTCGCTCCATGCCGAGGCGGTGGTTTGGTTATCCCATACCTGTACTTTCCAGTAATAAGTCTTCGACGGTTGCAGCGGCTTACCGCCATAGGGAACCCATAATGATTGTTCGCTGTTCACTTCTTTGGTATCCCACACGTTACCGGTATTGAGAGCCGCCTGTACCGAATCATCAGAAACGATTATACGATAACGGGTTTGTAATATGGCACGCGCGGTTGATTGCAATTGCCAGCTGAGACGGGGCTGCAGGGTTTCGATGCCGGCAGGATTGGGAAGGTTTTCACAGCGTGGATTGACTACTTTGATTTGTGCGCTAACCTGTACTATTCCAAACAAACCAGCACACAGTGAAACAAGTATGTGTTTTTTCATATTGCGATATAAGATATTGAATGGGTGTTTTTTCTACTATATAAAAAAACGGTATAAGTATCACATTATTATATTACAAATAGCCGGCAGGTTACAAACCCGCTGAAAATCAATGTGCAATATAATATGCGGGTCAAAGTAATAATAAAAATGTCAAAAAGGCAAGCCCTGAGCGTAGTCGAAGGGCGGATGTCTCAGGCATTGAGCGTAGTCGAAATGCGCATGGGCAGGTCCTGCGCACACCTCGACTACGCTCGGTACGCTTTATGCTGTCCTTCGACTCCGCTCAGGACCTCTTTCAATTTCCATCGGGTTTTGTACTGCCGGCCGATGGGCTTAATGGCCAATACCAGTTTTGCAGCGGATCGGGGTGCGCCGGATCAAACGAAATGGCGTCTTTTATCAGGTATTTGGTGATCGGCAGCTTCGCTTCCATCATTCCTTTTACTACGCAGCGGGCCAGTTCATAAGCGCCATAGGGGCTGAAATGGGTATTATCCTGCAAAGGCTTGTCCTGACCGGGAAATGAATTTGCCGGATAATGCACAAATGCTTTGAGTGATTGCTCAGGCCCCCATGCCTCATACAGTGTTTTACTCATGGCGTTCAAATCAATCACGGCTACGTTTTCTTCATGGGCAGTTTGCCGCATGGCTTCGGGATAATCGCCCAATGTGTTTATGATATAACCGGTTGAATCAAAATTTCTGCGGTGCATGGAAGTTACCAATACGGGTGTGATGCCTCTTTTGCGGGCTTCGGCAATCCATTCCTTTACGGTTTGCTTATAGGTGGTAAACGCATCGAGGTGGTTGCCGCCGGGCTTCTGATCGTTATGGGCAAATTCAATAAATAAATAATCACCGGGTTTAGCCATGCTCCATATTTTATCGAGTCGCCGTTCGCCTTTAAATGCTTTCAGCGTTTCGCCCGACTCGGCATAATTGGCTATTGCAATGGCGCCGGGTTGAAAAAAACGCGGCACCATTTGTCCCCAGGCAGCCCATGGTTCGCGGTCCTGATCAACAACGGTTGAATTACCGGCCAGAAAAACAGTAGTAGCTTTTGTATTGGGTGTTATTTCAAGGGCGCATATCTTAGGCAGCGAATCATTAAATTCAAGAGTAAGCAAATTATCCCAGTGCAAATAAGTTACCTCGCGTTGTTTCAGCCGCACATGATTTACAACCGTATTATGATCATCTCTGATCAAACTGTCTTTTACATGTACCGTAAAAGATGTGGTTATTACTTTTCCCAATTGGGTCCTTATATTTTCCAGCATCAGCCTGCGGCATTCAGCCCGCACGGTGGTGGCAGATGTGCCTTTAATATCACCCAGTATAATTTTTACATCGTAGTTGCCATCGGGTAATTTTACTGAAAAATAAAAGGGCTTGTCACCGGTTATATAATCACTGATAACCGGTTTATTACCGCCTCTGTTTACAGCCTTTACTTCGGAACCTTTATCAAAACCATAGCCAGTGTTATATGAAAATGTTGTTGATGGCGTAACCGCTATATATCCTTTGGAGGCTTTGCCTGTACCGAAATCGAATTTGAAGCTGGCAGTTTGTTGGGCATTGGTTGTGAGAAAAAGAGTGCCTGATACTATTGTTGTGAAAAGTACTTTCATTGATAAGGAATTACCTGAATGATTTTGAGATTTCGGGATTTCGGGATTTTGAGACTTTGTGATTTAAATCCATAAATCTCTAAATCCCGAAATCAAAAAATTTCATTTGTAGTACTGTAACGAACTATCATTGATCTTAAAGGAATCGTTCTTTACAAGACGCAGCATTTCGGCTCCGGCCAGCAGCACCGGTCCATAACCATGTGCGGCAAATACATTTACAGGACGGTGATAATAAAATGCCGGATCGAAGGCCATGCCGGTGCCAACACAAACACCTTCTACCTGACCTGTTTCATTTACTTTAGCAGACACTGCATTCCAGGCCAGCATGGCCATGGGCGCATAAGCCGCCGCATCGAGCCAGCCTTTGTTGCAGGCATGCGCAATACAATAGGCATAAATAGCAGTGGCAGATGTTTCGAGGTATGAATCGGTACGATTTAATAACTGGTGCCAGAAGCCCGAACCTGATTGTAATGCAGCCAGTCCTTTGGCATGCGCACGCAACTGATCTAACACAAAGGCACGGCCGGGATGATTTTCGGGCAGTACATCCAGCAATTCAACAGTTGCCATTATAGCCCAGCCATTGGCGCGCCCCCAGTAAAAAGCAGGATGCGGTTCCATACCCTGAACCCAGCCATGCATGTACAATCCTTTTTCTTTATCGAACATGCGTTGTGCAAACTGACGGATCTGTTTCACTGCATCATCATAATATTTTGTATTGCCGGTTAGCTTTCCCATTTGGGCCAGCGCCGGCACGCTCATGTACAGGTCATCTAACCATAATGTATTTTTTTGCGGGCGGTTACGCGCCAGCGTTCCATCGGGCAAACGATATTCTTTATTGCTGATGTAGTTAATATAATTATCAATTAATGGGCGCAGCTCGTTGTTAACACCGGCCCTGGTGGCTTTGATCATGGCTGCACATACAGCGCCGGCATCATCCAGCGCATGCGGATCAATGGGTTGCCGCAATACGTAATTGCCTTTTAAGGTACCATCGGCCACTTTCTTTTTGATGGCCGGTACCCATTGCGCAATAAACGACAAGCGTTTTTTTACATAATCGGTGTACCGTGTATCGCCGCTGGTTTCGGCAGCCAGCAACATGCCGCTGTACGTAACACCCCATTCATAGGCCGTTAACCTGAAATCGCCGGGTTTAATACCATATGCCGTATCGAACGTTGAGGCATCGGTTACCAGCTGCCCTGTTTGCCGGTTGATCATTTGTGCAGGAGTAACGGCATCGAGGTAATTATAAACTTTGTCGAGCACTTTTTTAATATCCTGAGCCTGCATGGCGCCATAGGGCACGGGGTAATCGGGTTGTAAAGCGTGCAAGGGAGCGGTTACATCGTTGCCCGGTTTTTGTGGTACCTGGGCGGCTGCAGTAAGCGAAGCGGAGATGAAAAGTAATGTCTGAATCGTTTTCTTCATACGGGAATCGTCAATGGTGAATGGTGAATGGTGAATGGTGAATAGTCAATCATTTGCCTGTTAGTTAAAATTACTTCCACATCATATCCTGCTCATCCTGTTCTATCCTGCAGTGGCAATGTACTGATCATTCTTTAAAAAGAAAAACCGCTCTGTATTGGCCAGGCGGTTACCTACTCTGTTTTTATTTTAATTAATCCCAGCTTAAATCCGCACTGGGGTGTTACCCATGTATGATAAAACATGTCTTTCTTATAATCATACATCACACCATTAACAAACCCGTTAAATGTTTCAAACTTTTCTTCCTGATATGTCTATGTGTCGCAGCCTATCTGTATCAGGGCCGTACTACGCCCGTAGATGACTCCTATATGCCCCCTATATGCCCCCTATATGCCTCCCGGTTATCCCCTATTATTAGTAAGGCAGCAGCAAGACAATAGTAAGAGAATAGTAAGGAAATAGTAAGAGAAAGATTGGTAAATCGCGGCGGGAAAAACTTTTTTGCTTTCTTATGATACTATGCAATAATACTATATCCTGTCACAAAAATTGTACCGGTTCAGTAAAAAAAATGCGACCCGATAGACATCAGGTCGCATACTTCTTAAACGATTGCTTATTGTCTCCCGGTCGCTTATCGGGATATTTTGCTTTTTGCTTATTGCCTTTGGTCCTGAGCGAAGCCAGCCCGACTGTTGGCGGGTCGAAGGATTGCCTATTGCCCATTGCCTATTGCCAGTTGCCTGCCTGCCGGTTTATAAAATTTCAAATCAATCAGCTCCGGCGAAGCGATTTGTTTATTCCAGGCATTGTGTACAGCCAAAGCAGCGCCCAGTGAAGATGCCTGCGCCATAGAGGCGGCATACACTTCATGACCGGGAAATGCATTGGCAAGCAACTGCATGTATATCGGATTACGACTGAACCCGCCATCAACGAATATTTTTTTAACCGGACTATTATTCAAAACGAGGTTTAGCGAGGCTATCTGTTGGTTCATTAAATCGCTCATGAACTGATGGTAGGCCGCTTCATACGTAGCAAAGCTGCCCAGGTCGCGTGCGCCAAAGACAGAACCCTGTACCATAGCGGTTTTTCCGGCTTTGGCATCAGACAACACCCCGGCAACCGATGCTGTACCTGTCAGCAATGCTGCATCAAATGCTACTGTTTTATAATAGTCTATCGATACATTGAAGTGTGCCGCCAGCCTTTTCGTTTGTTGCTCATGTTCATATCCGGCAAACAGGCGCGAAGCCTTTATGGGTTTGCCGCGATATTCCATATAGCACAAACAGTCCTGCTGCAGTTCTTCATAGGTTAACCTTGTTTGATTGAATGGGTTTAAACTGATGCACCAGGTCCCTGTTGATATCAGCACAAACGGCTCGGTAAAATAAAACAGGTATGGGATCAGCGCTGCCGAACTATCGTGCAAACCAACGCCGGTTAATAAGGCATGGCCCTGCCATTGCGAAAACATCAGCTGATCTGATGGAAAAATAGGAGCCAGCTTTTCATTGATCCCTTCGCGGTATATCCATTCGTGATAATGATTCTGTGGATAGTTCCACAAAGCGGTATGACAACCAATACTGGTAATATCAGAATAGGCCCTGCCGGTAACCAGGTAACTCAGGTATTGCGGCAAATGCAGCGAATAGCGTATCTGATCGAATAGTTCGGGCTTCTGTTGTTTCAGGCGGTACAATTGCATGCCTGCATTCAAGTTGCCCAGTGTTGGCGATGCCGTGTGAATTGAAAAAGCTATTTCACCGCCATACTTTGGATAAAATTCCTCCTGTAACGGTGCCGGATAGGGCTTCAGGTAATTGTATAAAGGCGTTACCGGTTTGCCTTCGCGGTCGATGTGTACAAAACTGGCGCCATAGGTTGAAAAATTCAATACATGTATGCGCAGTTTCTTATTAAAAAATATCTCCTGTAAACATTGATTTACCCATTGGCTGAGCGCTGTCAGGTTTTCACAGGCATCTCCGTCTTCATCGGTAATCTCATCAAACTGTTCCGTTTTTTCGAGCACTATGTTGTAGTGTTCATCAAACAGGAACAACTTTTTGTTTGTTTTACCTATGTCGAATATTGCTATGACGGAATTTTTATTCATCGTGGATGAGTACAAAAGTTGCAGGTTGCAGGTTACAAGTTACAGGGAAACCACAGATGTACCCTGAAACCTGGAACCAGTAACTTGTAACCGTTTTATAATCCTGTGGCTACAGTTTTCGCGCCACGTTCTTTTATTAAGTGATCTCTTACTTTTAACTGACGGAACAATTGCAACGGATGTAAAGCGGCGCCTGCCCGTAATCCTGCTTCGGCTACCAGCGGGCGTACATCGGTGCGGTAAGCCTGTTGCAAAATTTCCTGCGCTTTGGCTACATCATTAGTCTCCTGTGCGGCTGCCAGTGCTTTTACATCAACCAGCAATGCCTGCGCATAGGCAATTTTAATAGCTTCTACCGATTGCAACAGATCTTCGAGCGGATCTTTTACGTTGTGCGAGGCATCGATCATCCAGCCCAGGTCGGTGGCATGGTTCATGCCTCGGGCATCCATTCCTTCGGCCAGCTCGTTGAATATTAAAAACAACTGATAGGGATTGATGCTGCCCACCGTTAAATCGTCATCGCCGTATTTTGAATCGTTGAAATGAAAACCACCGAGTTTGCCTTCGTTCAGCAACAGGGCAACGATTTGCTCAATATTGGCATTGGGCAAATGGTGTCCGAGGTCAACCAGCGTGTAGGCTTTGGGACCCAGTTTGCCGGCATACAATAACGACTGGCCCCAGTCGCCCACTGTCATTGAATAAAAGTTCGGTTCAAAGGCTTTGTATTCAACGAACATTTTCCAATGGTCGGGCAATGCGGCATATATTTCGTGCAGGCTATCGAGCGTACGCTGAAATGCCTTGCGAAAATTCAACTGTCCGGGAAAACAACTGCCATCCGATAACCAAACGGTAATAGAATCAGAACCTAATTCTACTCCCTGTTTAATTACTTCGATGTTATGTTGAATGGCCTGCTGGCGCACGCCTTTATCGACATGCTGCAACGAGCCGAATTTGTAACTTAATTTCTGATCGGGCTGGTCCTGAAAGGTGTTGGAGTTAACGGCATCAAAGCGCAACCCGTGTTGAGCCGCCAGTGCTTTAACAGCCTGCGCGTTCTTTGGAATATCCCAGGGAATATGCAATGAAATGGCGCCGCTGCTCTGGTTCAGTTTATGAAGCAGTCCAACGTCTTCGATCTTTTCTTCGAGCGTTCGGGGTTCGCCGCCACCCGAAAAACGGCCGAAGCGGGTACCACCCGTTCCCAGCGCCCAGCTGGGTATGGCTATCTGAAATGCGATGAGTTTCTTTATTATTTCATCTGCGTTCGAAACGCCTTCGGCCACAAAATCGAACCGGCGTTTATGTTCTTTCAGAACGCTATTGTTGTATTCGTCTATTTTGTACTTCTCGATCAACATACAATCGTTTTTAAGTTTTTTTGAAAAACTGAGATCCGAAGTTTGAGAAACTGAAGTCTGAAGTCGGAGGTCTGAAGTCTGAAGAACCCGACTAATCAAACCTCATTATTATTCTCTTACTTCCAATTACGAGCTTCTGACTTCCGACTTCTGACATCGGACTTCGGCCTTCTTAGTGCATCCTGCTTACGCCAAGTAAAACACCTCCCTCAACGGAATACTCACCGGCGAATTATCAGGATTGCTTTCCATAATATCTTTCATATATGCCCACCATTTTTGCATAACGGGATGAGCGGGTAAACTGTCGAGATCAACCGGATTATCGATCTTTAAAAAACCGATCAGGCTGTTGGTGGTTTCGTCAAGAAAGATAGAATATTCACTGATGCCGGTTTTCTTCAGCAATTGCTCCAGCTCGGGCCACAATGCATCATGGCGTTTTTTATATTCCGCCTCATGACCTTTGAATAATTGCATCTTAAATGCTACGCGGGACATTTGTTGCTTATTTGTTGATGTTTCTTCTATTTATTCTGAAGTCGGAAGCCGGAGGTCTGAAGTCTGAAAAACCCGACTACTTAAACCTAATCATTAATCTCTTACTTCCAATTACCAACTTCGGACTTCTGACATCGGACATCGGACTTCTGACTTCGGTATTACCTAACAAACGCCGTAGCCACTCCCCCATCTACATTGATCACATTACCGGTTGATTTGTTCAACAAACCGCCGGTGATGGCAAAGCAGGCATTGGCAATGTCTTCGGGTAATATAATTTCATTGAGCAAGGTGCGTTTGGCATAGTAGGCAGGTAATTCTTCTACCTTAACGCCGTAGGCTTTGGCTCTTCCTTCGGCCCACGCGCCTTCCCAAATTTTACTATCTGAAATTACTGCATCGGGGTTTACTACGTTTACCCTGATGTGATCTTTTCCTAATTCAGCGGCATTTAAGCGGCTCAGGTGCAGCTGGGCAGCTTTGGCCGAACCATAACCGGCATTATTCGGACCACTCATTAATGCATTCTTACTTACAATGTTTATTACATCGCCACCAATGGCCTGTTTACGCATTACTTCAACACCGGCCTGTGTAACAAAGAACTGGCCTTTCACCAGTACATCATATAACAGATCCCAGTCTTTTTCGGTATGCTCCTCAATGGGTTTTGATACCGATAAACCGGCGCAGTTCACCACAATATCTAATCCGCCAAAAGCCAATGCAGCGGTATCACAGGCGCCTTTTATATCGGTTGCACTGGTTACATCGAGCACCACGGCAGCAAATACATCTTTACTATACGTTTTGCCGAAATCTTCTTTCGCGCTTTCGAGCCGTTTGGCATCGTTGTCGTTGATGATCACACAGGCGCCTTCATCGGCAAATTTCTTTGCAATGGCTTTACCAATACCGCCGGCGCTGCCGGTTACCAGGGCAATGCGGCCCGATAATGCTTTGGGCTTTGGCATGCGCTGCAGCTTGGCTTCTTCCAGTAACCAGTATTCGATATTAAATGCTTCCTGACGGGGCAATGAAGTGTAGGCTGATATAGCCTCGGCTCCGCGCATTACATTAATCGCATTGATATAAAATTCAGCCGCTACGCGTGCTGTTTGCTTGTCTTTCGAAAAGGTGAACATACCTACACCGGGATACAGGATCACAACGGGGTTGGGATCGCGCATAGCCGGACTGTCAGGATGTTTGCAGGTATTGTAATACTCTGCGTACATGGCGCGGTAGGCTTCGAACAGCGGGGCCAGTTTTTCTTTTATTTTACTTACATCGGCGAGGTTTTCGTCGGGTGTAAGGTTCAATACCAGCGGACTGATTTTGGTGCGTAAAAAGTGATCGGGGCAGCTGGTACCCATGGGCGCCAACCGGTCGAGATCTTTTGAGTTGATGAAGTCAAGTACTCTGTCGTCATCGGTAAAATGACCAACCATGTTATTTTTGGCAGAGCAAAAACCTCTTAACACAGGCGCCAGTGCAGCGGCCTGTTTTGTTCTTTGTTCTTTAGGTAATGAAGTTATTTTTGCGCCTCCGAAAACGGCTTTTTGCTTACGCACGCTTTCTTCGATAAATTCGGCGCAACGTTCTATTACTTCGAGCGTATTGATATAACTTTCGTAGGCAGTATCGCCCCAGGTAAACAAACCATGCGATCCCAGCATAATGCCACGGATACCTGGATTTTCTTCAACACACTTCGCCAGTTTTAAACCAAGGTCAAAACCCGGGCGTTGCCAGTCGACCCAGCCAATGGTGCCATTGAATAATTCCTGGGTGATGCGTTTGCCATCTTTTGCTGCTGCAATGGCAATGGCCGCATCGGGGTGCAGGTGATCGATGTGTTTAAAGGGAAGAAATCCATGCAGGGGTGTATCGATCGAAGGCGCTTTTGAACTGAGGTCAAAAATGCAATGGTTGAACAATTCTACCATTTCATCTTCATGTTCAATGCCCCGATAAACATTTTTCAAACTGCGTAAACGGTCAACGTACAACGCAGCAAGGCCGCTTTTTTTCAGCGTACCCAAATCGCCGCCCGATCCTTTAACCCACATGACTTCGGTTTCTTTTCCGGTTAACGGATCTTTGGCAATAGCTTTACACGAGGTATTACCACCACCGTAATTGGTGAGCCGTAAATCGGCACCCAGCAAATTCGAGCGGTAAATTAATAAGGCCACTTCATCTCCTTTCAGGGAAGCTGCCTTGGCATCATCCCACAAATAGCTTACATGCTTAAACTTAGTTGCTGTAGTCACTGACATATTTGTTCCCTTTTATAATGTACGTGATTGATGGTGAATGGTCAATGGTCAATCGTGAAACGGCAATCGGCAAAGCACGCTGTCTTCTTAACTTATTAACTTTTTCAACCTGTTAACTTATCAACTTCGTTACTTCCCACTCCCACTCCCTACTTACTACTTATCACTTAATACTTATCACTTACAACTTGCCTGGCTACTTCAACGAATTACCATACCCTACCAGTAAAACCGAAACAATAATGGTTATAATACCTATAATAACCGTTGTTTTGGTTTTTTTGCTCACTCCTGCCCACTCCTTCAGTACCAGGCCCCACATGTTGGCTGTTAAAATGATGAATGCCATGTGAAGGATCCAGCTGCTGGGACCGTTGCCCAACTTGCTTTCACCCATACCATAAAAAAAGAATTGCAAAAACCAGGTAGTACCGGCCAGCGCCGCAAAAATGTAATTGGCCAGCAGCGGTGTTTTTGAATTGGTATAATCGCCAAAGGTTTTATTACGTGCATTTAAGATCATGCACCAGATAAAGTTGGTTGTAAGCCCTCCCCATAAAACAACTACATACACCACATTGTTCCGGTACAAAAACGACTCCGCACCGGGATGCGCAGCTACCCACAGATTATTGGCAATATCTGCCATTGGCTTACCGGCCTCGAGCCCGAAGTTGAAACAGGCGCTCAGCACACCCGATATAATAGACACCAGTAAACCAAGTCCGAACTTAAATTCGGTACTTACTACCACTCCATGCGAATCGGTGACAGGTTTTAAAGGGTCTTTTTCCATCTGTTTAAGAAAAGCGGCTTTCGACAACTCCTTTTCTTTACGGGTACCGGCCTTTCCGCAGATGATAATACCAACTATACAAACAGCAAGGCCCAGTAAAACAGTAAGCCCCCACTGGTGACCGGCCATGGCGCTAAAGGTGTCTTTACCGGCCGCCGGAAAAAAATCATAATATATGGAAGGAATAAGAGCGCCAAACACCATGCAAAGTCCCAGGATGATGCTGCTGCCGAGCGATACGCCCAGATAACGCACTCCGAGGCCATACGTTAAGCCGCCTATACCCCACAATATCCCAAACAGAAACGTATAACCTAATACCGAACCACCAGCCTGACTGATAATTTCTGAAAAATTGGGAATGGTAAGCCAGGCTGCCAGTGGAGGGACGATCAGCCACGAAAACAACCCTCCAATGATCCAATAACTTTCCCAGGCCCACCCCTTTACTTTTTTGTATGGAATATAGAAACTTCCGGACGCAAATCCTCCTAAAAAATGGAATATAACCCCAAGAATAACATTCATTTGAAGCAGTTTTTCGATATGGCCAGCTGATGCCGGATGAAAAAGTGAAAGTATAAGTTACCGATTATTAGCCCGTCATGTACTATCATGGTCTTTTTTCACATAACATGCTTAATATTTAGCATTTTAACTAAGTTTGACTCTGATTGATAGCTTGACTATTTGATGGTTCGCCATCCATAAGAGATTGCAATGAAAAAAGATTCCATATTTCAACATTTATTCATCGACTACTATTCTGCCACACCCAAGTATCTGCAGTTAGCCAACTCAATTATTAAGGCTATTGGTGAGGGTAAGATTCAAAAAGATGAGCTGTTGCCTTCGATCAACGAGCTGAGTTTTGAATTTGAAATATCGCGCGATACAGCCGAAAAGGGCTACAAGCATTTGAAAAAAATAGGCGTACTTGGTTCCGTACCAGGAAAGGGGTATTTTGTAAAGAATGCCGAAGTTGGGCAACATCTGAAGATATTTCTGCTCTTCAATAAATTAAGTCCGCATAAAAAAATCATATACGATGCCTTTGTAGCTTCTCTCGGCGAACTGGCGTCAGTTGACTTTTACATCTACAATAATGACTTTGCATTTTTTAAGCGGCTTATTCATAATAAGAAAAATGATTATACGCACTATGTGCTTATTCCGCATTTCTTAGACGGCGGTGAAAATGCGCATGAGATCATCAATACCCTGCCCAAAGAAAAACTGATTTTGCTCGACAAACTGATTCCAGGTGTTGATGGCCGGTACGGCGCGGTTTATGAAAATTTTGAAAAAGATATTTATGAAGCGCTGGAGCAATCGCTTGAACAATTGAGTAAATACCACACCATCAAGATCATCTTTCCTGAATATACGTATCACCCGGTAGAGATATTAAAAGGGTTTTACCGTTTTTGCCAGCAATATGCTTTTAACTACAAGGTTGTACACGATATAGCCAATGAACCGATAAAGGAAGGCGAAGTGTTTATAAACCTTATGGAAAACGATCTGGTTATACTGATCGAAAAAATTCTGGCCACCAAATTAAAGGTAGGCAGGCATGTAGGTGTGATATCTTATAATGAAACTCCGTTGAAGAAAATTATCCTGAATGGTATTACCACTATATCTACTGACTTTGAGATGATGGGAGAAAAAGCCGCGCAATTGATCCTTGAACAATCTACCGAGCATATTGAAATACCGTTTTATCTAACATTAAGGGCTTCTTTATAAAAGACACAAGGTACAAGACGCAAGGAAAGACATAGAGGGCGAAACAACTAAGGTAACCTTTAGCTATAAGGATATTGCTTCTGCCCTTACGGACTTCTACCTTGTGCATTGAGTCTTGTGTCTTACTAAAAAGTCACATTAATCCATACTTGATTTTGTGTTTTTAGTTTTTACGTGTAATCTTGTGATCATTATTAATAGCATTGGCTTTATTATTGCTGCTATTTAACACAACACGAACAATCGTTCCCATCACATCTGAATCTGATAACCTGGCGCTTCACCTTATCTTATATCAAACCCTAACCATTATCCCAATGTAGCTATGCCTTATTGAAAGAAAAAAGCAATGTCCTACCCATATTATATTACCCATAACTCATTGTAAATTAAACAGCCTGATTACATCAAGGTTAGCCAAAACAAACATCCTGATGCATTCACCCGAGTTGAGCAATAACATTATAAGCTCGTTCAAAAAGGGAACACCCAATGCCTTGCAGTCGCTGATAAAGGTTTATTATAATCCGCTTTGTCTTTTTGCCGAACGTTTATTAAAAGACAAGGTAGTGGCAGAAGATATTGTTGTAGAAGCGTTTACAAAACTATGGCACAGGCGATGCGATTTTGAGCATGTTCAGAATATAAAGGCGTTCCTGTATATAGCTGTGCGCAATGCCAGTCTTAATTACCTGAAAATGCTGAAACGCGAAACACTTTCAAAAAAACAATTATCCTATTTAACAGGCGAAAAAGAAGATTTTATTCTGAATGAAATAATAAGGGCCGAAGTTTTACAGGAAATAATGCAGGAAATCGAAAAGCTGCCCGAACAATGCGGCAAGGTGCTTAAACTGGGATACCTGGAGGGGTTAAAGAACCAGGAGATAGCAGATTTGCTACACATTTCGGTACACACTGTAAAAAATCAAAAAGCAAGGGCCATACAGCTTTTAAAGATAAAACTCCGCGACCGCGACCTACTGGCGTTTCTTTTTCTGTGTTCGTTGTTTACTACCACTACTACCGACTGACAAACATGACTTTCAACTGCCTAATCATCAGCTTTAGTACCCTTATTGAAGGCATAATGGGGTGAAAACACCGTTTTGATCAAATAATTAAAATATTTTTTGATTTTGAGTAGTAATCTTAGCCCTAAAAGTTGTTTTAATACTAACTGAATATAATTCGGCCGTGCGGGATACAGTAAAGCTCTTCACTTAAATATGTTTAATGAAAATCGCTTATTAAAGTAAAGCCATGAAACTCTTTGCGATTTTATTAAATGTTATTCAAGAACCGGCAATAATAGTTGCAGGATTTCAAAGGCTGTTGAAGCGATTTTGCTATAAAGCAGCCTTTAAATTGAAGACTTGTGGAGCGGTTATATTAAAATCAATGAAGGTTTTGTGTGGTGTATACCTATCAGACACGAACAATTGAAGATGTATGCAAAACACAATTACCGGGTTTTAATAGTAACCCCTGAACAATAAAAGAATTTTAGCCTTAAAGAACAAAAGGCCTCTTTTGTCCGCCCGATAGTATTCATCTGTACTTTTCGTTCTTTCAGCCAGACGAAAAGACGGTATGTCGAGCGGGAATCTCATGTGACTGTTTGGTTGGGTCACTACAAGGGAGTGTTTCTACTCTCCCTTTTTTTTTAAAAACTCTTAATTCTAAATAAAGTAATTACAAGCCTGCTAAGGCACGCGCATCAAACCACATCCTTTTAATTACAGGAACATTATGGCTTCTGTATTGGATACCAAAAGGTTTAATCAATTTCGACCTCATTAGTAGTAACATTTCCCAGGTTTTCTTTTTAGTAGCAAATGTAACCGCTTATCATTCGTGTTCATACGTTGTGATTGCTTTCATTCCGATAGTATGATAATCGAATTAAGCTGTAATTCCTGTACACCGTCATTAATTGCCTAATTACATATTAGCATCTTTTTTCTCATTCGCATTCCTCATGTGCATCAATTATCCCTCTTCATGGTACAGAAGAGGCGCAGGAATCCCCCACGGCCGGGTAGTCTTACCCGGCTTCGCTTTTTAATAACAGCCCTGAATTTTTAATACCAACCCTGTTAAAAGATTGTACCGGTGACCTGATTACTCAACGCCAGGCATACCGGTGACTTCCGTAGATTTTATTTTTCCTTTCCGGTTCTGTTAGCAGCCCATAACCATCATTCCCGATAACACTGATTGATTCATTGTGATTTGCTTTTATTCCCATAGCTATCGGCAATACTCTGTAGCTCTTGTACAACACTATTGTATGCGCCCCCAAATAAGCTTAAGTTGCTTTAACCATGTAACTATTACAGTAAGCGCTTTTTATCATGATTTCTATTATTTGCTTGATTACAATCATAACCTTTGAGGTTTTTACCGTTTTGTTTGGGTCAACTGTAATCATAAATTGTTTTAAATAATAGAAGGCCTGATAAATTAGCCAATGAATGGTTACAGCATTACCTGGTAACGACACTGTTTTAGAGATTCAAAGAAGTTGGGTAAGTGCTCTTTAAAAGAAAATATTAATATAAACGATTAGTATTATAGCTAATTCCTTAATGATCTGCCCATTTTATTAAAATATTTTCTATATAACCATTATTTTTTTAATAATTTTTGTATCCCTTTTAGTACTAACTGCAAAAACTGTTGTTTTTACATTAATACCTGAAGCCAAAAAACAGATTTCTTCATCATTAAAAGGTTTTCAGCCAACAGCCACCTGATGAAAAACTGAAACAGGCCAGACTTGAGCTATTACTTTTTAATCAAAACTAAAGTGCATGAATGAGCAACAAGTTGGGAAAGCATCACGCATTGCCTCGTTGATTGTCGGCAATATGCAGGACAATCTCACCAGCGAGGAACGGCAGGAACTGAATACCTGGCTGCAGGAAGGTGGAGAGAATTTTTTGCTGTTTGAAGAACTGATGGATGAAGAAAAACTCGGTGAGGCGCTTGACGAAATGCATGCTATTGATCAGGAATCGGCTTATGCAAAATTATCGCAAAGATTATTTAGCAATGAACCAATCCCCAAACGCATTACGATATGGTGGTACATGGCAGCCGCCGCGCTGTTGCTTATGGCAGGTGGAATAACCTATCTGTATATTAATAAAAGCAGCAAGCCGGCTCCTTCAATGATAGTTATTGCCCCTAAAAAAGCGCCCGGTTTACAACCCGATGGTAAAAAAGCCCTGCTGCTGCTCAATGACGGATCGGCTGTTTCACTCAATGAAATGAATAATGGTTTTGTAGTGCAACAGGGTAATATTACCGTAAATAAAATACGTAACGGTGAATTGGAATATGTGATATCAGGCAACGCTGACGCAAACAGCACAAACTACAACACCATTCAAACACCCCGCGGCAGTGAATATAAAGTGGTATTGAACGATGGAACCCGCATATGGCTGAATGCCGCTTCGACCCTGCGCTTTCCGATTCATTTTAATAACGAAGAAAGGAAAGTACAACTGACTGGTGAAGCCTATTTTGAAGTGGCCCATTCCCTGTCGGGCTCAGGTCATAAAAAATTATTTATTGTTGGTGTAGATAATATGGAAGTTCAGGCAATCGGCACCTCATTTAATATTTCGGCTTACAAAGAAGATAATAATACGCAAACCACCGTGGTTGAAGGACTGGTGAAAGTAAGCCGTAAACATAAAGATCATCTTTTATCACCGGGTAAAAAACTGGTAGCCAGCGATACTGCTATGACCATTGAAGATGCTGATGTAAAAACGGAAACCGCCTGGAGAACCGGCGATTTTGTTTTTCATAATTCATCATTGCAAATAGTGATGAATGAGCTGGCCCGCTGGTATGATATGGATGTTGTATACGAACAACCTGCCCCCTCGTTACACTTTACCGGCGAAATTCCCCGTGGTTCATCTATTACCAAAGTACTGGAAATGCTGGAGTATACAGGTGGCGTGCATTTTACCATTACCAACAGAGTGATTAAAGTCATAAGTAGTAAGTAACAACAGGTAACAGGAATCAGGTAACAGGTATCCCTTATCTGCCAACTTTTTAGTAGCTTGGCGCCATGGCCCGGCGAATTAACAGACCATCCAAAGAGTATATTCCTCATAATAAAGTTAAACTGGTTCGTGGAGGTAAGGATTATTTTTCTACACTGACCGCGCTTATTAACCAGGCCCAGCGCTCCATTCATTTGCAGGTATATATTTATGAAGAAGATGAAACCGGTCAGTTAGTGGCTTCGGCGCTGAAAGAAGCTGCCAAACGCGGAGTACACGTGTACCTGCTTGCCGACGGATACGCATCTAAAAACCTTTCGGCCGGCTTTATAAAAGGATTGCAAATAACCGGCATAAACTTTCGCTTTTTTGAACCACTGTTAAAAAGTGAACATTTTTATTTCGGTCGCCGCATGCATCAAAAAATACTGGTAACCGACGCGCATTATGGCCTCGTTGGCGGTATTAATATCAGCAACCGGTATAACGATCAGGATGGCAACCCGGCATGGTTAGACTGGGCGCTGTACATGGAAGGACCAGTGGCTGCTGAATTATTTAAAGTTTGCATTGCAGTATGGGCGCGCCCCGGTCAAATGGCATTAAAAAGAATTTTGCGGCATGATGTGCTTTCTTTACCCGTTACCGGACACAGCATGGTTCGTATACGTCGAAACGACTGGGTAAAAAGTAAAAATCAAATATCGCGCAGTTATGTTGAAATGCTTAAGAAAGCCACTTCGCATGTGACTATTATGTCGAGCTATTTTTTACCGGGCACCATCATACGGCATCATTTATCAAGGGCAGCGAAACGCGGGTTGGATATTCAGGTGATCGTGGCTGAAAAATCAGATGTAAAGCTGGCCAAACATGCCGAGCGGTATATGTACCGGTGGTTGCTTAAAAGAAATATTAAACTGTACGAGTATACAAAGAGTGTTTTGCACGGCAAACTGGCCACCCGCGATAATAAATGGGTAACCATAGGCTCGTACAACGTAAACGACATAAGCGCCTATGCCAGCGTTGAACTGAATGTTGATGTGTACGATGCCGATTTTGCCACCTCGGCGCAACAACAGCTCGATGCCATTATTGCCAGAGATTGTGTGCTTATCACCGAAGAAGAATTTATAAAGAAGTACAGCATTTTTCAACGCACCATTCAATACTTTTCATACTGGATTGTGCGGATTATTTTTTATTTGTTTACATTCTATTTTAAACAACAGTGAGTTGGTTTGTAGTTTGCGGTTTGTAGTTTGTGGTTGTGCCAGTTACGGTTGCAGGGCCTTGTAACTTGTATCATGTAACCTGCATTTTATCCCGCCCACACCTGCTTACACACTACTTAAAACTTATTACTTACAACTTATTACTAACTACCTTTTATCCTCCTCCACATTGCCGCAAACACTTCTTTATTCCAGTTGGCAAAGCGGCCGCGCTGCACAACCATATTATTGCTATACGGCCGTTTCAGGTAATAATGAAATACAAAACCGGCGTGCGGATTGTACCAGCCAACCATCTGGCCAAACCGAAGATCGTTAAACATCAACGTGTCTTTGGCTTTCTCAACAGTATAATACCCCTGCGAAAATATAAACAGGTCTTTTAATTCGTCGAGGTCTTTTACAGGCACCAATAAACTATCGTTACGGGGAAACCAGGTAAAGTTGATATTTTGCTGATGATCGAATACCGAACGGTATCCGATATGATATCCTTTATCGCTTTCAAGCACCACATACCACAGCAGATTGTTCAGCGGCGTGGGCGTTGTAAAATGCCGCCGGTATTTTATATTTTGTTGCTCAGCCGAGCGGGCTACAGCGCTTTCAACAATGGCTTTGTTAAACAAATCAACCAGTAAATAACATACACACCAACTGATAGCTATCGCAGCCCATCGCTTTCGTTTTCGGTCAGCATTCATAAACAGCAGTGCTATTGAAACAGCAAGGGGCAATATTGTAAACAACGGATCGGCCACAAACATGGCATGAAAAGCAAACCGCCGGTGCGTAAATGGCAGCAGCAGTGCAGTGCCATAGGCGTTGAACGAATCGAGCAGCAGGTGCGTGAACAATTCTACCCCAAAAAATAATAACCAGGTGGTGAATGCAATATTATGCGGCCGTCGCCAGCGGTCGGCCAGCCAGGCCAGCAATGGTGTTATGATCAATACAAATAAAATAGAATGTGTAACACCGCGATGAGCTATGAGGTCCTGCGTAGGTGGTAGAAAAAAAGAGGCCACGAAATCAATATCCGGTATACTTTGGACAATCGCTCCGAGTAACAATGCCCGTTTGCCGGCTTTTTTCCCAACAAATACTTCGCCGATGCAGGCGCCCAATACGATATGCGTAACAGAATCCATAATGCCAAGGTAAGAGAAAGAGGTCAAAAAAGTTAACCTCCATCCTTTAAAAGGGAGCATCCACCTTTGCCCATTTGGCCTCCCCTTTAGGAGATGGGGATGGGGTTCGCAAAAGAATCTTACATTAGTAGTGAGGGGAGAAAAAGTTGTGCCAGGGAATTTCGTTTAACCGGTACCATAGCTGCCATATTAAATACTACCATGACCTTACTAATTGTTCTGTTTTGCATCATAGCATTGATATTGCTTATAACCTGGGCAAAGTTCAACCCTTTTCTTGCTTTTTTGATTGTATCAATAATAGCAGCCTGGCTACTGGGCATTCCTTTACCTAAAATTTCGGCTTCTGTTCAAAAAGGTATTGGCGATACATTGGGCTCACTGGTTATTATTATTGGATTAGGCGCTATGCTGGGAAAGTTAGTGGCCGAAACGGGTGCTGCCCAAAAGATCACCCAGGTACTTATGCGCATATTTGGCGAAAAATATCTGCAATGGGCTTTAATGATCACGGGTTTTGTGGTTGGCATTCCCCTGTTTTATAATGTGGGTTTTGTACTGCTGATACCGCTGATCTTTTCGGTAGTATATCAATACAAATTACCGGCAGTGTATACCGGATTGCCCATGCTGGCCGCATTATCGGTAACACATGGCTTTTTACCGCCCCACCCCTCGCCTACCGCCCTGGTAAAGCAACTAAATGCCAATATGGGCCTTACTTTGCTGTATGGGATGATGCTGGCCATCCCTTCAATAATTATTGCAGGCCCTTTGTTTGCTAAAACCCTAAGGCATATGCGCAATGAGCCGATGCAAACCTTTCAGCCCCGGGTTATTCCGGCTAATGAACTACCCCATGCCGCCAATAGTTTTTTAACATCGCTACTACCTGTAATATTATTGGCAGTAACCACCATTATACCCTTTATTACCACTCCGCAGGGAGTATGGCAAGAGATACTTCAATTTATAGGCGATCCTATAATTGTGATGTTGTTAAGTTTATTAACTGCAACTTTTACTTTAGGTGTTCATACCGGGAAATCGATGAAGGCCATTATGGATATTTACAGCGAAGCAATGAAAGACGTTGCACTTATTTTACTGATAGTGGCCGGTGCCGGTGTTTTGAAACAGGTATTTTCCGATAGCGGCGTAAGTACTGTTATTGCCAACAATTTAAAAGAATGGCGCATACACCCGCTTATTTTAGGATGGCTGATAGCCGGTGTAATAAGAGTATGCATCGGATCGGCCACTGTAGCAGGCCTTACCGCGGCCGGTATCATTGCCCCCTTAATACCCCAAATGCATGTAAACCCGAATTTGATGGTTTTGTCGATCGGCGCCGGCAGCCTGTTGTTTTCGCATGTAAATGATTCAGGTTTCTGGATGTTTAAAGAATATTTTAACCTCAGCATACGCGACACCATTCGCTCATGGTCGGTAATGGAAACAATTGTTTCGGTAACCGGCCTTGCCGGCGCATTGATAATGGATATCTTTATTTAACACATTTGCTAAATAATTATCTTCGATTAACTGTTGCCAGGAACTTATCGCTTTTTTAAAAACTGTTTATTGCTATATGAGCGCAGAAACCATAGAACAAAAACTGGCGGCAATGGGATTATCATTACCTGTATTACCTGTTTCAGGCGGCATTTACAAGCGTTGCCTGCAAACAGTTAAGTACTTATATGTTTCAGGCCATGTTTCGGTTAGCAGCGATGGAAGCTATATTACCGGAAAAGCAGGTTACGATATGGATATTGAACAGGCAAAGACAGCAGCCCGTCATACCGGACTGGCCATACTGGCTTCGGTGAAACAATTTTCGGGCTCATTAAATACCATTCACCGGGTTATTAAACTGCTGGGCATGGTAAACTGTACGCCTGATTTTGAACAGCATCCTTTGGTGATTAACGGTTGCAGCGAATTGTACGCGCAATTGTGGGGCGATGAATATGGCATAGGCGTTTGCAGTGTGGTGGGCATGGCGTCGTTGCCCTGTAATGCAGCGGTTGAAATAGAAGCGATGTTTGAGGTGCGTGAATGGTGAATGGTCAATGGTCAATGATTGCCGCCATTTTTACTTTGCTTAAAATTTATAAACAGTCAATATTAAAACAACAAGTTATAAACAATGAACGATAACTGGTATTTGATTGATAACATCGACGAACTGGATTCTCCGGCGCTGGTTGTATATCCGCAACGGGTGAAGGAAAATATTGAGCTGTTAAAAAGTATGATAGATGATGTGCAGCGGTTACGGCCTCATGTAAAAACCAATAAAACCAAAGAGGCTACGCAACTGATGCTGAACGCGGGCATTACAAAATTCAAATGCGCCACTATTGCCGAAGCCGAAATGCTGGCTATGTGCGGCGCTCCCGATGTGTTGCTGGCTTATCAGCCCATTGGTCCCAAACTACACCGGTTTGTACAATTATCACAGCAATATACTGTTACCCGGTTTTCGTGTTTGATCGACAATACCAGCAGTGCAAAAGCAATTGCCGATGCCTTTGCCGCATCGGAAGCCACTTGTTCGGTTTATATTGATCTGAATGTAGGACAAAACCGCACAGGCATTGTTCCCGGCGAACAGGCGATTGCCCTGTATAACTATAGCGCTCAATTAACCGGTATTTTGGTAGCCGGCTTACATGCCTATGATGGACATATACGCGGCCCAATCGATGAGCGCACTGCAGCCTGTAACGAAGCATTTGCACCGGTAGAAAAAATGAAGCAAACGTTGCAATCGATGGGCTACGGAAACATTACCATTGTTGCCGGCGGCACGCCCGGCTTTCCCATTCATGCCAAAAGAAAAGAGGTAGAATGCAGTCCGGGTACTTTTATTTTCTGGGATAAAGGATACAGCGATTCATGCCCCGAACAACATTTTGGGGTAGCAGCCGTATTGATAACCCGCGTGATTTCGTTACCCACGCCAACGCAAATTTGTATTGATCTCGGACATAAATCGGTAGCAGCCGAAAACGAATTAACCAAACGCGTGTTTTTTCCTGCTGCACCGCAATTGGTACCTGTTTCACAAAGCGAAGAGCACCTGGTGCTTGATGCCGGTGAAGGCCACAACTATAAGCCCGGTGATGTTTTGTATGGTATACCACAACATGTTTGTCCTACAGTGGCTTTATACGAAAGAGCTTATACTGTTGAAAACGGCAAGGTAACCGGAGAGTGGAAGATCATTGCGCGCAACAGAAAGATTACTTTGTAAGATTCCTGATACTTGATACCGGATACCAGTTACCGGATACCAGTTACCAGATACCAGTTACCGGTTACCGGTTACCGGGAAACCGGAAACTGGTAACAGTTCGTTGCCGTTTCACGCTTGCCGTTTGACGATTCACAATTGACAATTCACGAAATAATTTCACATGAGCACCCCCATAAGAGTTGGACTGGTAGGATTTGGCATTTCGGCCAAGGTTTTTCATGCGCCTTTTATAACCACCAATCAGCAATATGAGCTGGTAAGTGTGGTAGAAAGAAATAAACAGGAGTCGAAGGAAAAATTTCCGTTTGTTCAGGTGGTAAAAAGTATTGATGAACTATTACAGCAACCCAACATCGATCTGGTTGTAATTACCACACCCAACGAAACTCATTTTCCGTATGCCAAAGCTGCGCTGGAAGCCGGTAAACATGTGGTACTGGAAAAACCGGTTACCATTACATCTGCCGAAGCAAAACAGCTGATTGAAATTGCAGGTCGTAGCGGCAAAGTATTAAGTGTATACCAGAATCGCCGTTATGTGAGTGATTTTCTTACTATTCGAGATATTCTTGATAAAAAGTTGCTCGGCGATATTCATACGTTCGAAGGGCATTACGATCGTTACCGGGCCGAGGCTCGTACGCAGGCATGGCGTGAACATGATTTGCCCGGCAGCGGCATTTTATATGACCTGGCCCCCCATCTTCTTGATCAGGTATTGTATTTATTCGGCATGCCTCAGCAAATTACAGCCGATATACGCATGCAGCGACCACATGCCAAAGTTGATGACTACTTCGACATCCGTTTGAATTATGGTTTTATAAAAGTGATTTTGCAGGCCGGTATGCTGGTACGCGAACCGGGACCGCGGTACCTGATTCATGGCACCAAAGGTTCATTTGTAAAGTCGGGCGAAGATCCGCAGGAAGCGCTGCTTCGGGCAGGCCGCTTACCGGTTGGTGAAAACTGGGGCAAAGAACCGGAAGAAATATATGGCATTCTGCATACAGAAATTGACGGCAAAATCATTCGCGAACGATATCCTTCTCACTTCGGTGATTATGCCTTATACTATAAAAATTTATATGAAAGCATTGCGCACCTTGCGCCTGTAAAAGAAAGAATTGAACACGGTTATAATACCATCCGGTTAATTGAACTTGCGTTCGAAAGTCATCATCTGCAAAAAACTATTGAATGCACCGGGTTATTACCGGTTAACTACCGGTAACTTCACAGCGTTTCGACTACGCTCAACGCCTGACACTGGGTTCCTTCGACTACGCTCAGGACTAAAGATTCGCGAAGAAGTAATTCAACTGTCAGTTTATGCTTTATTCTTCTGCATAAACGCTTCGAGGTTTTTCATGGCTTTTTGTTGCACTTTCGTTTTTAAAGAGCCCGTCCAGCCTAATAAAAAACCAGGTGCGCCGAGCGCCTGTTTTGCCCAGGCATAAAAACTAAAGCGATCGGTGTGTTGCACAATTTTACCGTTTTCAAAAGTAAACGCGGCTTTTACGTGATTGGTTACTTTGCGGTTTGTTGCCGAAAAAGTATATGTAGCTATCCATTCTGCACTGCCGGTTGTATCGGTTGCCTGCACGTTTTTAAATTCCAGTTCAAGGTCTTTTCCTGCTTTAATAAGCATCTCCCACATAGCTTTCACCTGCAAAGCATTCAGGTTTTTAAATACTTCATCGCTAAACACAGCATTGGCTGCATAGCAATCCTGCATTGTTTTGTAATCTTTATTTTGAAAGGCTTTGTAAAATGTTTGAATAATTTCTTTGTTGGATGGCATTCGGTTCAGTGTTTTCAGGTACGCAAAATAGATGAATTACAGGGGTGGGCCAACTATTTCCATGCCGTGACTACGGTATAGCTTTTCAAAATCGCGCAATGTTCCGTTTTTAAGCTCACGGGCCTGTAAAAAAAAGTCTTCCATAGTACCTGCCGGCTGATACATTACCAGCATGCGGGCAATTTCTTCATTGATCTTTGTAAATGCATGAGGAATTAAACGGGGAGCGAAAACGGAGTCTCCTGCTTTGGCTTTAAAAATATCATCGCCTATTTTGAAAACGAACTCGCCTTCAAGAATATAAAACCATTCATCCTGCGTGTAGTGGAAATGATAGGGAGGGCCGCCTTTTTCAATTTTGGTAGTATCAAAAACACAAAAACCTTCGCGACTGTCGTTTGTTGACACTTTACATTCGAATGTGCCTCCTAAAAATGAAATCTGTTCATTAAAACGATCTTTCCCGGCTTCAACTATAAAGCCCTGCGGTGTTTTGGTTTCCATAATTGCGTGGTTAAGGGATGCTATCTGAAATTACTAAAAAAAGGCACAAGTAACAAGGCCCGGGAACCAAAAACCAAAACAAAAATTCAAAAGCAGGAAACAAAAATTCAGGAACCAGGGAACAAGCTACAAGAAACAAGGCACAAAGTACAAGTCGCAGAGGGCGGATAATAATAAACACTGTTCGAACCTCAAGGCCTTGTGCCTTGTACCTTGAGCCTTGAGCTTTTTTTTGTGCCCCTAACCCTTATATTTATTTGTTCGTTGTTATTTGCTTTTTGGTTCTTCAACCACCGAAACCTCTTTTATATCAAACTTCACCTTTGGCGGACCATCGTACATCATGCAAAGCACACAATCATTTTTTGCAGGCTGACCGAGTTTAAACCGAATGGTGGCACCGGCCTTTATATCATCAGGAATAGAACATTTATTATTAGCGGTGAAAACATTATCATACATAGCATCATGGTTGGTCATGTCTTTCCATCCGTCTTCACCAATGGCATCGTTATTCAATACCTGAACAATAAAACTCGCGCATGAAATACGAACCACTTTACCCTGCAGCCAGGTGTTTTTGGCCGCTTTATCACATTTAAAAGCTAAAAATGGCAGAACGAGCGTAGCAATAAATACTTTCTTCATAACTTTTTCTTAATGACTTGTTTAATGGTGCTTTCGTTGCGTGTTTGCTGTTAAAAAAGGCGCAAGCGCCTATGTGCAGTAGCGCTAAGAGCTTAAAAGAGCATCCTTCGACTTCGCTCAGGAGAGAAAAAGAGATGTTATATTATTTAAAATTGTTGACTGCCAGAATAAACTGTTGAACTTAATAAAAAAGGTTCTCCTTTTTCTCTTTCAACTCTTATATCCTCTTAGCTTTAAAAAACGTCTCGCGTAGCGGGACTAAAAGAGAAAAAAGAGTTTACACTCCCGCTATCAGCAAATTACACCCACGCATATCGCTGGTATCTATACGTCCGCGTATGTTGAAGTCACCATCTGGCATAACCGTTCCCACATCATCCGTGGCAATAAAAGAGCACGAATACAAATTAGCCAGATCAATAATATTAATAATTCCATTTCCGGATATGCGTACATCGAGCGGATCATCGTCCTGCCGTACCAATACTTTCATCCATGGCGGGCACGTAAAAATCCCATTGCCTTTTGAATATGCCTGCGATAATAATTCAGTCATACCGTATTCAGAATGAACCGCCTTCAGTTGAAATGCCGTTTTAAGAACATCATGCACTTCTTCCCTTGTCATTTCTTTACGACGGCCTTTCATACCACCGGTTTCCATTACAATGGTATGGCGCAGGGGCATGGGATACTTTTCGGCAAAATCAAGCAACCCGAATGTAACGCCAATTAACAGGGTTTTCTGTTTCTCTTTTTCAAGTTGTTGTAAAACCTGTGCCAGCTTTTCGTGTTCATATAAGTAAAACCCGCTGAATGTATGGCCGCTGCGCCTGATCAATTCATCGGCCATTACAACGAGCGATGAATTTTGCCGTTCCAGATAAGCCGGCAACAGGCCAATGATGCACCAATCCTGCACGGGTCCGTAAAACAGTTCCCATGCCTGCAAAAAACTGCGGCGGTACATATTCAAATCTTTTACATAATGCCGGCTATTGACGGTTTGCGTAGTGCCGCTGCTTTCAAAAACGGCCTGCGGTTCAAAAGCGGTGGTTTTTACTTCCTGCGTTTTAAAAAACTGTATGGGCAAAAACGGTATGCTATCGATGGATCTTACATTTGGCCCAACTATTGACAGGGCATTTACGTATTGCTGATAAATAGCATTATTATTGTACTGGAATTGGAAGATTTCCAGCGCCAGTTGCTCAAAATCAGGTTGTTCAACAGTAAAAATTTTATCTTCTAATTCACAAATCATATATTTATTGCAGACCTTTGGCTTTTAAATTTGTACACGATAATTAAAATATATGCAAAAATTGGTTTTATATGGCTCACTTATCCTGCTAACGATCTGGGGCTGCAGCAAAGATAAGTTTGCGTCAACACCCTCCATCGAAATAAAATCAATAACGCCCGGCACCGTGCCGCTGAACGGCACTTTAACGGTAGATTTAGAGTATACTGATAAAGAAGGCGATATAGCCGATTCAATTTTCATAAGAAAAATAAGAACAAACCAAAAGCAGATTAAAACCATTCGCGACAGTTTTGCCCTGCCTTTACCCGGCGATGTGCCTAAAAAAACAAAAGGAACCATTCGCCTCACTTTCGGCTACCAGGATTACTTAATTTCTGCTGAAAATCCCGGTGCTCCGCCAAATGCAGCACCCGATTCGCTTATTTTCAAATTTGCCTTACAGGACAAAGCTAAACACATCAGCGATACAGCAACAAGCGGTCTTATTGTTATTTTACGTCAGTAATAAACCTTTAAAACTATTTTTTACTAACCCTGCAGATTTGTGCTGAAGGATGCTTAAGTATTTATTCGATCTGTTCCTGTTCACCAGTTGTTTTATTGCGGGTTGTGCCGTAATGATGGCCTTCCAGACCAACGACCTGCTGCACCTGCATTACGATACTACCGGTTACCTGATCTTTATATTTTTTTCAACCCTTTGCAGTTATAATTTTCACTGGTACCTGAGCGCCGATGCAACCAGCGAAAACGACCGGGTTCGGTGGACGCAGCACCATAAAATACTGCACCTGATTTTAACCGCCATCGGGGCCATTGGCTCAGTCGTGTATTTTTTTCATTTCATTGCACACTGGTCCTGGCTCAGCGGTTCAGCCGTTCTTACGTTTTTATATTCTGCCCCCAAATTATCATTTCGCCCTTTTGGCTGGTTGCGCAAAATAGCCATAGGCAAAACCATTTTCCTTGCATTTGTTTGGATGTATGTAACCACGTTTTTACCTATAGCCATCGACGATGCCCACTGGAACATTCCTTCCCTGCTCTTTTGCCTTCACCGCTTCTTTTTAATTTATGCCATTTGCATCATTTTCGATTACCGCGACCGGGATTATGATAAACAGGCAGGTATACGCAGCATGATCACTTATTTTAACGAAAGAGGCATCAATAACCTGTTCGCTGTTTCACTACTGGGCTTTACGCTGAGTACGATTGCTCTGTATTTTTATGGATTTTCATTACCGGTTATTGCCATATTGCTATTGCCGGGCGCTTTTGTGCTGGTATTATACCCTGTTGCAAAAAAGAATTTCTCAGATTACCTGTATTACTTTGTACTTGACGGACTGATGATGTTTTCGGCCCTGTTAACGTTATTCATACCAAATCAGTAGTTTTGGCAATCAGGATTGGCAAAACTATCCATTAAATGCTGAACAAATATCCGCTTTCTGCTGTACTGATCGTTTATGCAATAAGTTATATTCTGCTTTACCCCTTTTATCAATATATATTCGATGTAGATGGAGTTGGGTATTTGTCGGTAACCCGTTACCTCGCTGCCGGTAATTTTGAACATGGCATCAATGGCTTCTGGAGCCCGCTTCATTCATGGCTTGCGGTTCCCTTATACAAAGCAGGCGTGAATGAATTTGCAGCGTTTAGAATAATCAGTGGATTAACAGGCGCCGGTATTCTCATCGTTGTAAAAAGATTGCTTTCAAAAATCAATATTGAAACCAATCTGCAGCTGATTACCTTATTCGTTTCCATACCTATCACTCTGTCTTTTGCATTTTCTGAGCTTTCGGCCGATATTTTATTATGCCTGTTGTTGCTTATTTATGTTGATATAATAACAGATAAAGACTTTTTCGAAAACCCGTTAAAAAATGCCGCAGCCGGCATCATCGGCTGCCTGTGTTATTTTGCAAAAACATATGCATTTCCTTTTTTCGTTTTGCATTTTTCTATTTTACAGATCGTATTGTATAAAAGATCGCTGCGGTTGGGCAAAAAGCACATACTGATAAAAAATTTTGCGGCTGGCATGGGTAGTTTTATAATACTGGCAATTCCCTGGGTTTTTGTTTTGTACAGCAGGTACCATGTTTTTACCCTCGGTCATGTACTTATATTTGGCAATTCGGGCCACTTAAATTTTTCGTATTATTTTTTTCCGGTGCAATCAGCTTCCAATGAAGTTATATTAACGCCCCCGTCACCCCTTAGCTGCTTTTGGGAAAACCCATATTATTCATTGACAGAAAAACAGCAGTACTATTCGTCGCTTATTTCGTTTTCACAAATAACAAATCAGGTAAGAACCATCCTGTTTAACATTACAATAGCCCTGAAACTGCTCGGTATTTTTTCTATATTAAGCGGGGCTATTATTACGGCGCTATTGCTGTATGTTTTACAAAAAAAAGAAACAACCTTCACGATCATTCTTTTAACCATTGCAACCTATACAGGCGGTTATTTATTGTTGCATGTTGAAGACAGGTTTTTGTGGCCTGTTTTTTATCTAACACTTATTACAGGTATTGCACTCAGCCAAAAAATATTACCCCTGATACCCATTAAAAAACCGCTATTAAATTTATTCTGGTGCATTTTCTTCGGAAGTTTTTTAATAAATGCCATCGATAACCTAAAAGATATGAAAGGGAAAGACTCAGCGGTGTTCGACCTGGCAAAAGAATTGCAATCGAAAGGAGTGAAAGGAAAATTACTATCGAATAATTCCGATATGGTAGCCAAATTAGCCTACCTCACCGGCAGCACGCTTTGCGAGCAAAGCAGTTTTTCTTATTCCTATAATGAATTAAGTGATGCCTGCCGTAAAAACGGCATTAACTACTTTTTCTTCTATTATAACTCGGTTCAGGAAGCGGAGACATTTAAAAACACCGCTATTTATAAAACCGCATTACAGGAAATTAACACAAAAATGCCTAACTTGCTTTTGCTAAAAATGAAATAACTTGTTAGCAATCAATAGATAATACTAAAAAAAGGTTTTTGACTCCAACGATTAATGCATTCAATGTATGGCGACAATAAAAAAAGAAAAATCAATATTGACTAAGTCATCGTTCAATTTTCTTAAAGAATACATCAACAATCCTTCGCCTGTAGGTTTTGAAAGCAGTGGCCAGAAGTTATGGCTGGATTATATAACACCGTTTATTGATACCACCTATGTTGACCCTTACGGCACGGCAGTGGGCATTATAAATCCCAAAGCTGAGTTTAAGGTAGTTATTGAGGCCCATGCCGATGAAATCAGCTGGTTTGTGAATTACATTACTCCCGAGGGTTTAATTTACCTTAAGCGAAACGGTGGAGTTGACCACCAGATTGCCCCGGGTCAACGCGTATTTATACATGGCAAAAAAGGAGCAGTAAAAGCTGTTTTCGGCTGGCCGGCCATTCACACGCGCTTACATAACCCCGATGCCAAAGATCCGCAACCGAAGGTAGAGAACCTGTTCCTGGATAGCGGAGCACGGTCGAAAAAAGAAGTGGATGAACTGGGCATCCATATTGGCGCGGTGGTAACTTACCAGGATGGCTTTGATGAACTGGCCTTTGATTATTATGTAGGCCGTGCTTTCGATAACCGCGTGGGCGGCTTTATGATTGCCGAGGTTGCCAGGTTATTAAAAGAAAATAAAAAACAACTGCCCTATGGCCTGTACGTTGTAAATGCGGTGCAGGAAGAAATAGGGCTACGTGGTGCCGAAATGATTGCCCGTCGCATAAAACCCAATATAGCCATCATTACCGACGTTACCCACGACACTTATACCCCTATGATCAATAAAATTATTGAAGGGGATGTTAGTTGCGGTAAAGGGCCCTCCCTCGCCTATGGTCCGGCGGTTCATAATAAACTGCTGAACCTGGTACAGGACGTGGCCGAAAAGAATAAAATTCCCGTGCAGATGCGCACTGTATCGCGCAGTACCGGAACCGATACCGACTCGTTTGCCTATGCCAATGACGGTTGTCCTTCGGTACTGATATCTATTCCATTACGTTATATGCATACTACCGTTGAAATGCTGCATAAGAGCGATATTGAGCAAACGATTCAATTAATGTACGAGACTTTATTAACTTTAACGCCGAAAACAAATCTGAGTTACCTGTGATACAAGCATGCATCCTCCTGTATATAGATCCGGGGAGCGGTAGTTACCTGATTCAGGTAATTATCGCTGCGATTCTGGGCGCTTTGTTCTATTTCAAAAACCTTTGGTGGAAGATCAAAGCATTTTTCTTTAAGCCGAAAAAAGAGGATGCCGAGGGAGAAGATATTGTGAAATGACTTATACACGCCATCCTGCATCGTTTAAAGACCCTTCCGGTTTTGTATTTGAATCGGGCGGAACAATTTACCGCCAGGTAAATCAATATTATGCCATTGAGTACAGGCAGCTAATGGAGAGCGGCCTTTATACAGCGCTTACCAAAAATAAGCTGCTCGTTGCGCACCAGGAACTGGCCGAAAACCTCACCAACTCAAAAGACTGGTTTATTACCCTGGTTCCCGAACCGCTCGAACGCATTACCTATCCCTACGAATGGTGTTTTGAACAGTTACGGGATGCTGCCCTGCTTACGCTTTCGGTTTTGCAAATAGCTGTTCAGCATGGCATGATATTAAAAGATGCCACGCCCTATAACATCCAGTTCAATAAGGGGAAACCGGTTTTCATCGACACGTTATCATTTGAACTTTACAATCCAAAGCAACCGTGGATCGCTTACCGTCAGTTTTGCCAATGCTTTTTATTTCCCTTATATCTTGAACATTACTTAAAAACCGATATACAAAAAATACTCAGCACCTATATCGACGGTATACCGGTTGATATCATAGCCAAATTATTACCGCTCAAAAGCCGGCTAAGCCTGGGCGTTTGGTTGCATGTTTATCTGCAACATACTGCCACCGCTAATGCAACTGCAAAAACGAACAAACAACCGGTTCACTTCAACAATAAGAAGCTGCTCGATGTTATCAATCATCTTACCAGCATCATTAAAAACTTACCCGGCAGTAAACCCTGGCAAACTACCTGGAGCAATTATTATGAAGATACCATCTTAAGCCAGGAGTATTTGCGCGAAAAAGAAACAATCATTCATGCGTTTTGCCAAAACAGCACAGCCCGCAGCTTATTGGACCTTGGGGCTAATGATGGTCACTTTTCAAAGATCTTTGCGGGATATAACATGCAGGTGATCGCCACAGATGCCGACAGCCGTTGCATTTCGAAGTTGTACGCTGAGGTGAAAAAAAATCACATTCAAAATATATTGCCGCTTATTTTAGATATAGCCAATCCTTCACCCGCCATTGGTTTTCACAACAGGGAACGCGCAGCTTTTCACGATCGCATTAAAACCGATCTGGTGGCAGCACTGGCGCTTGTTCATCACCTGGTGATCGGTAAAAACATTTCCATGCCTGCGCTGGCTGAATATTTCAGCAACATAGCGCCTGAACTTATTATTGAATTTGTTCCGAAAGAAGATGAAAAGGTACAGCAAATGTTGAGCAGCAGGCCCGATACCTTTCCTGATTATACGCAGACATTATTTGAAGATGCATTTTTAAAATACTTTCAATGTATTATTAAAAAAAACATTCCAGGCACACATCGGGTTTTATATTATTTGAAAAGGAAAGATAATAGCTTATAACAAGGCTAACATTAAGCGCAGTTTCCCATGGTATCACTACTTTTTTCAATCTTATGAGATTAATTTGGTAAATACCCGCAACCAAAGCTAATGCTATCACAATGAAAAAAAGATACATTTACATCTTATTATTACTTCCTGTTTTTTATCTATTACATACTTATAATGATTTGTTTGGGTTTATGCCAATCAAAGAAGTGCTTGTATTTTTTTTAAAAATTATTGGTTTAGCTTTTTTTTGTTTTTTGATTGCTTATTTATTCAATAAATCTTTTACTCAATCTGCTATTATAACCTTTTTCGTTTTAATATTTACTCTTTTTTTTGGCGTTTATCATGACTTTATTAAAGCTGTAACACACAATTCGAGCCTAAGTAGTTATAAAATCGTATTGCCATTTTCAATCTTTTTGCTATCCATCATTACTTACTACTTCATTAAACATCCCAATTCATTGCAAAATTTTTCAAAATACCAGGCAATTTTATTAACGTTACTATGCCTGTTTGAAATTTTTAACCTACTCTTTCATTTAAATAGAGTCAGAATTGATCATAACCTTATTTATTCTGAAAAACCAATATGTAAGGCATACAAATCGTGTAATAAACCAGACTCTTTAAAACCAGATATTTACTTCCTGGTATTTGATGAATACACAAACAATGAAACTTTACAAAAATTATGGAAATTTGACAACAGCCCTATAACTAACTGGCTATCACACAAGGGCTTTTATATAGTAGAACACAGTAAGGCAAACTATAATTTTACTGCATTTTCAGTAAGCTCAACATTAAATATGGATTACATAGGCCGGGAAAAGGGAAATAGAGGCGATATACCTCTTAATATATTACAGGCCATTCGTTCAATTAGTAATAATGAAACATTTTGTTTATTACAAAAGGAAAATTACAGCTTACATTTTCTGGCTCCTTTCAACAGTCCTTTTGGAAGAATTAACTTATCACTTCCATTAGATGAACTTTCACGAAAAAAATTATATAATGAAACCTTACCAGAAAGGCTGAAAAAAGATATTCTATGGAAATTTCCTGCTTTAAGAAAACTGGCAGCAACGATTGTCGATGATGCAGACACAAATTTCTCTTCCAAATGTAAAAACATAACCGAAAACACCTGGCTTACCATAAACAAAATAAAATCTACAGCAGATTCTTCTGCAAACAACCGGCCTAAATTTGTTTATGGACATTTAATGATTACGCATGACCCCCACTTGTTTGACTCATCGGGCAATGCGAGAATACTTAAATCGGCTCAATTATTTAATACCTATACCGAAGAAGTAGTGTATGCAAATAAAGTAATAATGGAATTGGTAGAGTTCATTTTAACTAAAAACAAAAAAAATACCATCATTATTATTGAAGGCGATCATGGCTTCAGAAACTTTTCCCCTGCGATGTCGGAGTATCATTTTCCGAATTTTAATAGTATTTATTTTCCTGATGGCAATTATTCAGGGTTATATAAAGAAATGACTCCAGTGAATACTTTTCGAACTATTTTCAATCAGTTCTTTTGCCAGCAATTAAAATTACTTAAAGATTCATCCACTTTTGTTACTCATTAGGCAACCAGCAATCGGAAATGAAATAATATACCAATGCTGCTATAGCCTATCCACCATAAATCGCATAGTTGTTTTTTTCCTATCTTCACACCCTCATAAAGACATAAAAGCTAATATATAAAACAGCAATACGAACTATAAACACACTGAAAATCATTCGCTATGGAGGCTATAATCAGAAATGACTGGACATTAAACGAAATACAGGAAATATATAACCTTCCCCTGCTCGACCTCGTTTTTCGTGCTGCTACTATACATCGCCAGTATAACGATACGGGCGAGGTTCAGGTTTGTACCCTGCTTTCGATAAAAACCGGTGGCTGTTCCGAAGATTGTGCGTACTGTCCGCAGGCTGCCCGCTACCATACCAATGTTACCGTTCACCCGCTGATGCAAAAGACTGAAGTACTTGAATACGCTGCCAAAGCCAAAGCAGCCGGTTCAACCCGTTTTTGCATGGGCGCCGCCTGGCGCGAAGTAAGAGATAACCGCGATTTTGACCGGGTGCTTGATATGGTTAAAGGCGTAAATGAAATGGGTATGGAGGTTTGCTGCACCCTGGGCATGCTTACACACGATCAGGCTAAAAAACTGGCCGATGCCGGTTTATACGCTTATAACCACAACCTCGATACTTCGTCAGAATACTATAGTGAGATCATCACCACCCGCACCTATGACGACCGTTTGCAAACACTCGATAACGTACGCAAAGCCGGCATATCGGTTTGCTGCGGCGGTATTGTTGGTTTAGGCGAAACACACGAAGACCGCATTCACATGCTTCAAACGCTGTGTACGCTGCCCGAACATCCTGAAAGCGTACCCATCAATGCATTGGTGCCTGTAGAAGGAACCCCTTTGGCCAATAACCAAAAAGTAGATGTATGGGATATGGTGCGTATGATCGCCACTGCCCGTATATTAATGCCTAAAGCAATGGTTAGGTTAAGCGCCGGCAGAACTGCCATGAGCGTTTCGGACCAGGCATTGTGCTTTATGGCCGGGGCCAATTCAATTTTTGCAGGTGAAAAGCTGCTGACAACGCCCAATCCTTCATTTGAGGAAGATAACGCCATGTTTAAACTGCTTGGCCTTACTCCCCGTGAAGCGTTTAAAGAAGAAAAAGAACTTGTGTAATTCGAGTTATAAGTAATAAGTAGTAAGTTTTAAGTCAATACAAAAAGTCCGCAGGAATCGTACTTACGCTTCCTGCGGACTTTCTCTTACTTATTACTTACTACTTATTACCTACTACTTTCGACTTCCTACTTCGGATTTTATATCGGCAATTTCTTTGCAGAAGTATTGTTTTCCTTCCATTACCAGCATAATAGCCCTGATCATTTCTTCGCCCGATGAGTTTTTGGTAACATATCCATTGGCGCCGGCATGCATTAAAGCGTTGATGTAGGGAAGATCGGTATGAACTGAAATGCCTATAATGCGTACATCTTCGTCGAACTGACGAATGGCCTTTGTTGCATCAATTCCGCTCACAGGTTCCATATTAATATCCATTAATACAACATCGGGCTCAAGCGTTTTACAGGCTTCAATAACCTGAAAACCACTTTCGCATATGGCAATAATTGAAAGCCTTTTGTCTCTGCTAAGCAGCAGGTTCCAGGCCTCACGCACTAACCTATGATCATCTGCTATAACAACTCTGATCATTAAGTAATGGATTTATAGTGGCGAAAATTAAGATTACTCAATTTGCGGGATAAACAATATTCATAACCCCTTAAATTTTTAAAGTTTAAGGAAAGCGGTTAAGAAATGTTAAGGGGAAACAATTACTCACATACGCTCAACGCATAATGCCTAAAGCTTAACGCAAAAACCCTGTAAAGGCGTATTTCTGCGCGTTTGGCATTTAGCGTTCTGCGTTTCGCGTTCTGCGTTTTGCATTTAGCTTTTAGCGCCCGAGCCGAAATAATCGTTTAGCCTGAGGTTTAATCCGAATTGGTTATATGAAGAATTATTCTGATAATAACTCCTCGCGTAGCGGATCTGGATTTTTTTGAAAAGAACACCGGCACCTATTGAAAAACCGTTTAGTCCGTTTCCGGCATTCCCTACATTTAATTCTTTGCGGCGGAGGTAATTGTAGCCTGCAGTTATTTCAACTTTATCGGTAACATATAACTGCACAGCTAACACAACGTGTCTGAAAAACTTGTCAAATATATATTTTTTTTCCTTCTTATCCTGATTCAGCCCGTTTTCGTTATTAAATAAAGTGTCATCATAACGTATATTAAACCGGTGTACCTGAAAAACGGTGGCAGAGAACTGTATCGGCGCATGAGCTAGGCGTTTTGAAATACCCAGTTCCAGATCGAATGGCAGATCGCCTGAGCTGCTTCCTGCATATCGCTTTATCTGGCCACCCATGTTTTTGGCTACGAGCGATGCCTGTATCAAATGCGCCGTATCGGTATACGTAACCCCTATATCCATAGCTATGCCCGACGAACGGTATATGCCATAAGATGAATGGATAAATTTGGCAGTGGCCCCATAATGCCATCGCTCCCCATATTCCCGGGCCGCACTAACTTGTACCACATAATCGGCCGGCCGCATATTGCCCATCATGTTACCTGCCATATCGGTTTGTTCAACCGACCCGTAACTAAAATAATTCACCCCGGCGGCAAAGGTGGTTTTCAATGGCTCGTGCCGAAACCCCGTTATTACATGATAGTTCTTTATACCAGCGTAAAATGAATTGAAAACAAAGGATGTTTGGGTATGCATGTTTGCTCTTAACAAAGCGGGATTGTTAAACGCAAGACCAATATCGGCCGTTTGATTGGAAATATTAATACCGCCTAAAGATGTTAACTGGGGCGTGTTCGACAGCTTTAAAAAATTGTACACCGTATTACCGCCCAATGTCTGGGCCTGGGTACGCGCTACAATCAGCAGGAAAAATAATATATGCAGTTTGTTTTGCATGTACGGCAAACGAAAATAGTCATTAAGTGTGAATGGTGAATGGTCAATAGTGAATATGTTTGAAAGACAAGTGTTAGCAACGAAAACGTTTGCGAAGATTAAAAAATGCAGAAGTGATGACTTAAATTCCCAACTGAACTACTTAAAAAAAATTCCTCCATTGACATGGAGGAATTTCTTTAACCCTTAAAACAACCAACATGAAAAAAAATCTCGGTTGACTATTACTAACAGGGTTTAATATCTGATTGTTCAAATGAACTTAAGAAGATTACATTAAAATTCAATTAAAGCAAATAGTCCGAAAGACCGAAAGTCCGGAAGTCCGGAAGAAGAGCAAACATTTGCAACTGTCTTTCGATCTTTCGGACTTTCCGACTTTACTGACTTTCGGACTATATTAACCGAGTGCTATATCAAGCACCTGCTGCATGGTCTTTACATAATGAAATGTGAGGCCCTTTATAAAATTCGTTTCAATTTCTTTTATGTCTCTTTCATTTTGCCAGCAAAGCACAATCTCGCGTAGGCCTGCACGACGCGCAGCAAGCACCTTTTCTTTTATTCCTCCCACCGGTAATACCTGCCCGCGCAAGGTAATTTCACCAGTCATAGCCAGGTATGGTTTTACCCGCTTACCGGTTAATGCCGATGTAATGGCCGTCATAATAGTAATACCCGCACTGGGGCCATCTTTTGGAACAGCACCTTCGGGTACATGCACGTGAATATTCTTCTTGTCGAACAAACTGTTATCGATACCCAGTTTTTTTGCATTCGACTGCAGATAAGTTAATGCAGTAGTGGCGCTTTCCTTCATCACATTACCGAGGTTACCCGTTAGTTTCAATTCGCCTTTACCATCGCTTAAACTGGTTTCCATAAATAATATATCACCACCCACATAGGTCCAGGCTAAACCAATTGCCACACCGGGCAGGTTGGCCACTTTATACATTTCATTATTATACTTTGGTTTGCCCAGTATCTTTTCTATATCACGTTCGGTAAGAGCGCTTTTTACCTGCTCTTTCATGGCATATTCTTTTGCCTCGTAACGCATGATCGATGCCAGATAACGGTCTAACTCACGAACGCCGCTTTCGCGGGTATAATCCTGTATGATCTTTTGCAATATGGTGTCGGTGATCTTAAAATCAATATTCTTTAAACCATGCGCTTCCTTTTGTTTGGGAACGAGGTGGCGTTTTGCGATCTGTACTTTTTCTTCTACCGCATAGCCGCTGAGATTTATGATCTCGAGCCTGTCGCGCAGGGCCGGTTGAATATTGTTGATATCGTTGGCTGTGGCAATGAACAATACTTTGCTCAGGTCGTATTCCAGCTCAAGATAGTTGTCGTAAAATGTATGGTTTTGTTCTGGGTCCAAAACTTCGAGCAATGCTGAAGAGGGATCGCCCCTGAAGTCGTTGCCTACTTTATCAATCTCATCTAAGATCAACACGGGGTTCGATGATTTCAGTTTACGTATCGATTGAACAATACGGCCGGGCATGGCGCCTATATATGTTTTGCGGTGACCTCTTATTTCGCTTTCATCGTGCAAACCACCCAAACTTACACGGGCGTATTTACGTTGAATGGCCGTGGCAATGCTTCTTCCCAAAGATGTTTTACCTATACCGGGAGGGCCAACAAAACACAGGATCGGGCTCTTCATGTCGCCCTTTAATTTCAAAACGGCCAGGTATTCGAGCAGGCGTTCTTTTACCTTTTCCATTCCATAATGGTCGCGGTCGAGCACCTTTCGTGCTTTTTTCAGGTCGTACTGATCTTCGGTGCAATCGTGCCAGGGCAAATCGAGCATCAGATCAAGGTGATTGTACACTACCGAGTAATCGGGTGTGCTGGGATGCATGCGTTCCAGCTTTTCGATGCCTTTTTTAAACATTTCGCGGGCGGCTTCAGGCCATTTTTTGGCTTCTGCCCTTTTTTGCATTTCCTTTATTTCGCGCTCGTTGGTATCGCCACCCAGCTCTTCCTTAATACTTTTCAACTGCTGCTGCAGAAAGTATTCGCGCTGCTGCTTATCGAGCTCGGTCTTTGTTTTTGTGGTTACCTTATTCTTTAATTCGGCAAACTGCAGTTCGCGCTGCAGCAACTGCATCAGTAAATCGGCCCGGGTTTCGATATTATTCAGCTCAAGCAACTTTTGCTTTTCGATCAATTCTGTATTCAGATTGCTGGAGATGAAGTGAATAAGAAACGACGGATTTTCGATATTTCGTAAAATAATAGATGCTTCGGATGGAATATTGGGCGACAGCTGAATGATTTGGGTTGCCAGGTCTTTGATATTGGCTACATAAGCGTCAAAATCGTCTTTTTTAGGCGCTTCGTCATCTTCGAGCAATTCAACCTGCGCCTTAAAATAGGGTTCCTCAGACAATATAGATGTTACCCTGAAACGGCGTTTGCCCTGAATGATAACGGTGGTGCCGCCATCGGGCATTTTTATCATTTTAATAATACGGGCAACGGTTCCAATATCTTCCAGATCGCTGATAACGGGATCTTCGACATTACTGTCTTTTTGCGCAATAACACCCACCAGCTTGTCGGCTTTATAGGCATCGTTTACTGCTTTTATACTTTTATCGCGACCCACGGTAATGGGTAAAACCACACCGGGGAATAAAACTGTATTTCGCAACGGTAAAAGGGGCAACTCCGACGGAATGACTATGTCTGCACTGTTATCCCCTTCATTTTCATTGAGGGGAATAATAGGTATAAAATCCATCTCATCTTCTGGCGTGAATAAAATTTTCGCTTCTTTCATACTTGATTTATCTGTGACAAAATAACATACTAATGATTAAAATACCATGAATTCGAGGCAATTGCTATATATCCCAACTTTAATGCCAGTGAAATAAAGGCATAATTATCAACGCCATTGATACGGTTTTTGGCAGTAAAAATGCTTAACGCTTAACGCTCAAGGCTTAACGCAAAATGCTTAACGCTTAACACATTCTGCGAAGTTGCCTTGAGCTTTCTGCGTTAAGCGTTCTACGTTTTGCGTTCTGCGTCTTATGGGCATAAAAAAAGCTCCGCATGGGGAGCTTTATATTAGAATAAATTGAATGCAAATCACAACTAATTACCACTTGTCAACTTCATCACCGGCATCAGCTACAGAACCTGCTCCGTTTCCAGAGGCGGTGCTGTTGATCTGTAAGGCGGGAGTCTCTGCTTCTCCGGCAACGTCCTCAACTTCTGTTTCTGCTACCTGATCGTGGTTGTAGGCGTCAAAATCAAAATTGGGCATCAATTCAGTCTTCACGTAGTCTACTGCTTCAGTCAATGCTTTTAAGAATTTGTTGAAATCTTCTTTATAAAGGAAGATTTTGTGCCTGTCGTACCCGTTTTCGTTGAATTTTTTGCGGCTTTCCGTAATGGTAATGTAGTAGTCATTTCCACGGGTTGCCCTCACATCGAAGAAGTATGTTCTTCTTTTCCCGGCCCTGATGCGTTTGCTATAAACGCTTTCCATACGTTTGTCGTTGTTTTCGTACGCCACAGTCATATAAGTTTTGCAGTTAACAATTATCAAGTTTTCACAAAAAAAAGCAGTTACAAATATAATATTGTTTTAGAATCAACAAAATTTGATTAGCATTTTACGAAGTAATTTCCCTCATTTGTCCAACTTTATTTGCTGTTTTTTGTTTCTTCCCGCTCTTGTTGCTGCTGTTGTTCGTATAAATACGCATAATAACCATTAGTTGACAATAAATCGTCATGTGTTCCGACCTCTACAATTTTACCTTCATCCAGCACCACAATGGTATCAAAATCAAATAATGTAAAAATCCGGTGGGTAATAATAATGGCAGTTTTATGTTGAAGGTATAAACCCAGGTTCCCTAATATTTCCTTTTCGGTACGGGCATCCACGGCGCTGAGGCAGTCGTCGAAAACCACTATCTGCGGATCTTTTGCCAATGCCCGGGCTATGGAAATACGCTGTTTTTGTCCGCCACTCAGGGTAACACCCCGCTCCCCTACCATGGTTTCGTATTTGTCGTGAAAGCTATCGATCTCTTTTTCAACACTGGCAAACCGGGCGGCGGTGGTGGTTGCTTCTTTGTTGGCAATACCCGGACTAAACAATATATTATTAGTAATGGTATCGCTGAACAAAAACACATCCTGTGGTACATAACTAATCTGCCGGCGTAGTTCCTGAAGGTCCATTGAACGCAGGTCGGCGCCGTCGATGGTAATTTTTCCCTTTGAAGGATCGTACATACGTAATAATAACTGGGCAATGGTGGTTTTGCCGCTTCCTGTATGGCCGATGATGGCAATTTTTTGTCCTTTTTTAATATGCAGGTTAAAGCCTGTAATTGCCTGTATACCAGTATTGGGGTACACAAAATCAACATTATCGAAAACGATGTTTCCCTGCAGGGCAGGTGTAACAGCCTCCGGCGGATTTACAATGACCGGTTCTGTATGTAAAAATTCATTGATACGCTTTTGCGAAGCGGCCGCCCGTTGAATCATGCTGGCCGTCCACCCGATGGCGCCAACGGGAAAAGTGAGCATGTTTATATACATCACAAACTCGGCGATGGTGCTCAATTGAATACCATGGCGGCCGTAAATGGCATAAATACCTCCTATCATAATGGTCAGCAGGGTGCTTAACCCGATCAGCAGGGTCATGGAGGGAAAATACAGCGCTTCGGTTTTTGCCAGTCCGATCGCGTTTTCCTTGTATTCTTCGCTGTTTTTATCAAAAAAACCGAACATGGCCCTTTCCTGTACAAACGATTTAATTACCCTGATGCCCGAATAAGATTCCTGGGCATTGGTGGTTAAATCGGATAACAGGGCCTGAATGCGTTCGCTTTTTTTATTGATGATCGTATTTACTACATATATAGTTACCGCCAATATGGGCAAAGGCGCCAGTACATACAGGGTGAGCAGCGGATCTTTTTTTACCATATAATATACCGACAGCGAAATCAGCGATACCAGGTTGATCAGGTACATTATGGCAGGTCCTGTGAACATGCGTACCCGGCTCACATCTTCGGCCATGCGGTTCATGAGGTCGCCCGTGCTGTGGGTTTTATAAAAATTTGTATCGAGCGTGAGATAGTGCTTAAAGATGGCATTTTTTTGATCGTACTCAATATGGCGGCTCATTACGATAATGGTTTGCCGCATCAGGAACATAAAAATACCACGTATTAAAGCCAGCACCAGAATGGTAATGCCACATATAGCGATTACAGAAATGGATTTATATTGCTCGGCAAAACGAATAAACCAGATAACCAGCCAGTCGTACTGAACCGGGGCTTTTTTTTGTTCGATGCCGAAGGCCCGCTGCACTACGTCGAACACATAGCCTGTAACCTGCGGGGCCAATACCGCAAAATAGTTCGACACCACGATGAACAAAAGGCCCAAAAACAACCTGTACCGGTACTTCCAGAAATATTGATTAAGCGCTTTCAGATGTTTCATGCAATGCGAAGGTAGGAAGGAAAACTGAAGTCAGAATCCGGAAGTCAGAAGTAAGAACGACCAGGAAGTGAATAATATGCTAAAAAATTTTCAGACTGCAACCGGTTCCGTCAATTGCTCCATACCTGTTATAAGATGATATTCCCTAACCCCAAAGTTCACCATAGGTTTCATCGACCCATTTCCATCCCTGTACATTTAATTCGAATATAACATTTTTAGCGGGTGTTGGGAAAAATACATAAACGGCACAAGCTTTATTACGCTGAACAGTTTAGCAACTACGATCAACAACCGAAATAGTTATTTAGTTATACCCAATGAATGACCATGGCATCATTTATGCCGTTATTTGAGGTGCTACTTAATTCGATATCTATTTACAACTTAAACTTTATCAATGAAAAAAATCATGTATCCATTGATGATTGTTCTGATAGCCGCTTCGTGCAAAAAGAACAATTCATCTCTAAGTGAAACGCCCTCAGAAAGTATTACTCAAACTGCAAATGCAAAAGCAGCCACCGTTCAATTCAGTGGTTATACCTGGACCATTCGCAATACCGGCAGTTCAACCGAAGGCCCGGGCCCCAATATTTTCAGCGGCAGTAATGCCTGGGTAGATAGCAACGGCTGGTTGCATTTAAAAATTTCAAAGAACACCAGCACCGGCAAATGGAATTGCGCTGAAATATACAGTACGCAAAATTTCGGATACGGTACTTATCAATGGCAGGTAGAAGGCCGTATTGATTCACTCGACAAAAACATTGTGCTTGGTTTATTTAATTATTCAGGCAACGACGGATTTGATGAAATGGATATTGAGTTTGCCCGCTGGGGTAACAGCGCCTGGCCTAACCTCAATTACACTGTATGGCCCGCCACAACTGGTTCCAACGACTGGAACTATACCAAAAACTTTACACTTAACGGCTCGTATACTACGCATCGTTTCACCCGCAGCAGCAGTTCGGTCGTGTTCAGAAGCATGCACGGCCATGTTAATGATAATACCAACCAGTTCGCTACTGCCACCTGTAGCTCCCCTGCCTGGAGCATCAGCACTTTAAGTATGCCGGTTCACATGAACCTTTGGTTGTTCGACGGATTAGTGCCTTCAGATGGTAAAGAGGTAGAGATTATTATTCACAATTTTAAGTACACGGCAGGGTAGATTGATCAGGGAGTTATTGAATCAGACGAATAAAAGGACAGATGAACGCTATGGTTCATTTTGTCCTTTTTTTGTTTTCTTTAATAGTATCTGAGTGGCCGATCTTCTCCTGATTTACACATTTATCGGTCAAAACAACACACTTATTGGCAAAATAGCACGGATATCAAATTGATTTGTTCATATTACGGAAATGAGAGAGATTTATAATAGGTACTTTACTGCAGTTTATACCTTATTATTCCTCACAATCAAAAACCTTTAACATCATGCCGGATTTTAAAAAGAAACCCGCTTCATTGATCGGGGCGCCTATTAGCGCTCAGGAATGTCAGGATCTGAAAGCCGCTTATTCAAAAAAGTATCCCGATCAGGCGCCATCCGTATTTTTAAGCAGGGAGGTTATATTAAACAGCCTTCGCGGACTCTCTAATGTATCAGGTATTTTGTTTAGTTATGGATTAGATAATGCCGCCAATGGTGCATCACGCAAACTTACGCTGGTTCCCACCCGTAATGCAGGCAACGGAGAATCGGCTATGATCAACATTGTTTCTGAGAACGGTTTTTTAAATAACGATGGCGAAAGAATCGATCTCGAAAAATTATTGACGTTGCTGGCAAATCATGTAACCAATTTTAAAAGCACCGAAAGTGAAATGGCTTTAACGAGGTTACCAAGAGGTTATTTCTGGGGTATTAAAAAAATTGAGAAATTACTGGAAGTTGAAAATTGTAACGGTCTGGTATTTCATTTTGGATTTAACACCGAAATGCCCACACGCTGCCGGCAATTTCAAAGCGTTTTGGAAGTGGTTGACGCCAGCCAAAAAAGCCTGAACGTATTTATGGAGTACGGACAGTGTTCACCTCCCTGCACAGGCGACGGCGGCGACGGCGTTGACGGATGCATTTATACCGTTGCTTCGGAAAGATTTTTAACCAATGCCGAACCTAAGCTGAATGTATTAAGATCATTCAGAGATAACTGGTTGTTACAACAACAAAACGGCCAGGCATTGTTCGAATTGTATTATTTCCTGAGTGGCAGCATAGCAGCCGAAATAGAACACCGTGCAGATCAGGAAAGCATCTGGCAGGATATATACAATAATGATTTTTTAAAACTGGCAGACTTAATTGAACAAAGCAGGTTCGAAGAAGCGCAAGCGTTTTATATTACCTCATTGCACAACCTGGCCAACAGGTTTTTAGCGCAGGAAGTAAAAGAGGAAGTATTTGGATAGAGCCTGAAAGGCTTTTTTGTTATCAATTTTGGGCCGGGTTGTAATAACCCGGCTTTTTGTTTTATATAGACTGCCAGGAGAGAATATGACCCAATCATATCTTCATGCCAGAGAACAACAGGAATTGTATAATTGAGAACTTTATACCAGCCAATCGATTCATGAGATTTATCAGCAACATATGTGACTACCGTCATTGAAAACAGTATAAAAAGTTTAGGAAGTTGCATGCCGGAAATAGTCATGTCGGGAACTTTGCGATAGTATAGGTTTGGAAAAAAAGAAATTATACATGTTATGTCAGGAAAAGTTATAAACATAGGCGAATTAAAGGGGTTGCCCGACGATGCTATACCGTTGCTTCAGCAACAATATGGAAAAAATATCTTTCACATCGAAAAACCGCGACAGCTATACCACATTTTGCTCGATATAGTGCGCGAACCGATGTTCATACTGCTGATCATTGCCTGTGTACTTTATTTTATTCTCGGTCAGGCAACCGAAGGGTTCATGATGCTGGTGGCCATTTGTTTTGTAGCGGCCATTTCACTGTATCAGGATGTACGCAGCACCAAAGCATTACAGGCTTTAAAACAATTTACCGAACCGGAAGTTACAGTCATAAGGAACGGGGTTCAAATAAATATCCGTTCGGAAGAACTTGTTCCGGGCGACATTATATCACTTGAAGAAGGCAATAAGGTTCCTGCAGATGCCACTATTTTACAGGAAAACGATTTTTCGGTGAATGAATCGGTTATCACCGGTGAATCTTTTTCGGTAGAAAAGCATGAAACCGCCGGAAACAATATCATATACCAGGGTACTACCATTAACAGCGGGCAATGTTATGCAGTTGTAACAGCTACCGGTAATAATACCACATTAGGCAAACTGGGTAAAACCGTAAGCGCTGTTACAATTCCTAAAACCCTTTTACAACAACAGGTAAACAGGTTTGTAACACAACTGGCATTTTTTGGCTTAAGTGCATTTTTCGTAATTCTGATTATCAATTACCTGAAAACAGGCTTACCTGTGCAAAGCCTGTTGTTTGCGCTTACATTGGCCATGGCCGCCGTGCCCGAAGAAATACCGGTGGCATTTTCTTCCTTTATAGCTTTGGGGGCCTGGCAAATGAGCCGGCGGGGCATTATTTCACGCCAGCCTCAGATCATTGAAAACCTCGGATCGGTGAACGTAATATGCCTTGATAAAACAGGCACCATTACGGAAAATAAAATGACGATAAAAACCATTTATGATTATGAAAAAGATGAATTGATCGATGTATCCGGCAAACTCAGCAACTCAGGCATCTTAGGATATGCCATGCTGGCCAGCGAAGTGAACCCTTTTGATGCCATGGAAAAAGCCATACATGAAGCATATCAGCATTATGCGCAGGATACCCGTTTTGATTTATCAAAGAAGATATATGAATACCCGTTGGAAGGCAGGCCGCCCATGATGACCCATATTTATGAATACGGCAATGCTTATCTGGCAGCTGCAAAAGGCGCTACAGAAAGAATATTGAAAATTTGCAGGCTCGGCAGTGATGATACACAAAAGATTACCGGTTATGCAATAGACCAGGCAAAAAAAGGTTACCGTGTGATTGGGGTGGCCAGCGCCATTCACAGGGAAAAAGAATTTCCGGGTTCCCAGGATGCATTTAACTGGAAATTCGAAGGCCTGTTGTGCTTATACGATCCTCCCAAACAAAATATTCCTCTGATTCTGAAACATTTTTACGATGCCCGTATTGAGGTTAAAATGCTTACAGGCGATTATGCCGAAACAGCGCTGAATATTTGCCGGCAGGTGGGTATAAAGGGTAATCTGAAATATGTAACCGGCGATGAGGTATTGCGTATGAAGGAAGATGAATTAAAGAAAACGGTTGAAACTGTTAGTGTATTTGCAAGAATGTTTCCCGAGGCCAAATTAAGAGTTATCAATGCTTTAAAAGCGAACGGTAATATAGTTGCCATGACGGGCGATGGAGTGAACGACGCGCCTGCATTAAAAGCCTCGGATATTGGCATTGCCCTCGGAAAAAAGGGAACGGAAATGGCTAAACAGGCTGCCGATTTGATAATAACAGATGATAATCTTGAAAAGGTGGTGGAATCTATAAAGCAGGGAAGAAAAATTTTCAATAACCTGAAAAAAGCGATCCGGTATATCATTTCCATTCATATACCCATTATTCTTACAGCATCGTTACCTCTGTTGTTTGGCTGGAAATATCCCAACATTTTTTCACCTGTTCATATTATTTTTCTTGAACTGATCATGGGCCCCACCTGTTCTGTTTTTTTTGAACGTGAACCGGTTGAAGAAAATATCATGGAGCTGCCGCCACGCCGCCGAAGTACAGGCTTATTTGAGCAGGATGAATTACTGATCAGTATTGTGCAGGGGATAATGATAACTGTGGGGGTGCTTTGGTTATATTATTTCTCAATGAACAACGGAGCCCCATTGAATGAAACCCGAACAATGGTATTTACCACGCTAATTATCAGTAATGTTTTTTTAACATTCGCGAACCGGTCGTTCAGGGATAACTTTATAAAAACCATTTATTACAAAAACAACCTCGTACCCTGGATATTATTTATCTCCGTTTTATTTTTATCGATGCTGCATTTCGTTTCTCCGATACGTAAAATTTTTGGTCTGGCTCCCATTCCCTTTTCCGGATTTATGTTATGCGCCGGTATAGCTTTTATAAGCGTAGTATGGTTCGAATTTTTTAAAACGCACCCGTTTAAACCTCACAAACAGATCATAATGCGCCGCCATGGCAACGATTCGGTCCTTTAACTGACCATTCTCATCTGCACCTATGATGGAGGTACATAGAAAAAAATGAGCACTTCCGTTAAATTCGGTATACCATTTTTAAATAACCCAAAAACAAGTACCCGTGCGCACCCCAGCCCATGAAAACACCTGCTTAACGCATCTTGTCAAACACGCCCTGCTGTTCTTCTGCCTTTTTTATATTCTCAATCCCTTTCAACAAGGCATCGGGATTGAATGAAATACTATCAATTCCCTGTTGTACCAGAAATTGTGCAAACTCAGGAAAATCACTGGGCGCTTGGCCGCATAAACCGATCTTAGTACCGCTTGCTTTAGCTTTTTGAATCACCATTGCTATCATTTGCCGGGCGGCTTCATTTTGTTCGCTGAACAGGTTGCTTACAATGGCCGAATCACGATCGATGCCCAATGTAAGCTGTGTAAGATCGTTAGACCCGATAGAAAATCCGTCGAACAGTTGTGCAAACTTTTCAGCCAGCAATACGTTGCTCGGAATTTCTGCCATTACATAAATTTCGAGGGAAGTATCAATCTCCCTGTCGAGCCCGTTTGCCTTCATTACCTCAATCACTTTTTGTCCTTCTTCTATTGTACGACAGAAGGGTATCATTACTTTTACATTGGTAAGCCCCATTACGGCGCGCACTGTTTTTATAGCCTCGCATTCAAGCCTGAACCCTTCTCTATACCGGTCGTTATAATACCTTGATGCGCCCCTGAACCCCAGCATAGGATTTTCTTCTTTGGGTTCGAACATAGCACCTCCAACAAGATTGGCGTATTCATTGGTTTTAAAATCGCTCATGCGCACAATAACCTCTTTGGGATAAAAAGCTGCTGCTATGGTGGCAATGCCCTGCGACAGTTTATCAACAAAATACTGTTCTTTATCGGGGTAGTGATGCGTAAGTGTCTCTATCTTTTCTTTTGCCGCCGCATCTTTTAATTCATTAAATTTTATCAACGCCATTGGATGCACCTGAACAAAGTGCGTAATAATAAATTCAATACGCATTAAGCCAATGCCTTCATTGGGATAAAAGGATAAGCGGAATGCATTATCAGGATCACCTGCTATGAGCATTGGTTTTGTATGAGCGGGCATACTGATATTACTGAAATCATGCACCACTTCTTTATAAGGTATGTTTCCTTTATATATAAAACCTGTTTTCCCTTCACAACACGAAACGGTTATTACATCACCGTCGTGAATGTTACGGGTGCCATCGCCTGTGCCCACCACAGCCGGTACCCCCAGCTCACGTGCAACAATTGAAGCATGACTGGTGCGGCCACCTTTATCTGTAACAATGGCGGCTGCCTTTTTTAGTATCGGGTCCCAATCGGGGCTGGTAATTTCTGTTACTACTATTTCGCCCGGTTGTAACCTGTCGGCTTCACTGGTCGATTGCAATACCCGGGCAACACCGGTAGCTATTTTTGAACCAATAGCCTGACCCTGCACGAGCAACTCACCTTTTTTTTGTAACCGGTACTCATTTATCAGGTATGGATTTTTTTGGGTATGCACCGTTTCGGGTCGTGCCTGAACAATAAACAGCTCATTGGTAATGCCGTCTTTCGCCCATTCAATATCCATTGGTTTTTTATAATGCTCTTCAATGATCAATGCCCATTGCGCAAGGCGTATAACCTCTTCATCACTTAAAACATATTGTTCCCGTTTCGTAGCAGGCGTTTCAATATTAACGGTAGACGACACTGCATGCTGATCGGTTTCATAAATCATGGTCTTTGTTTTTTCTCCCAGCTTTTTTTGAATGATCGCTTTCTTCCCTTTTTTCAAAACCGGCTTAAATACAAAGAACTCATCGGGCGTTACTGTACCCTGCACAATATTTTCTCCCAGTCCCCAAACACCGCTTAAATGAATAATATCCCTGAAACCCGATTCGGGTTCCAGCGTAAAACCTACTCCGGCGCAGCCTTTATCTGACCGTACCATTTTTTGTATGCCTACCGACAAAGCCACTTTTTCATGTTCAAAATGATTGTCTTCCCTGTACTTAATGGCCCGGTTGGTATACAGGGAAGCAAAACATTTTTGAACGGCGTTTAATAACCTTTCTTCTCCCAGTATGTTCAGGTACGATTCGTGCTGACCCGCAAAACTGGCCTGTGGCAAATCTTCGGCAGTGGCACTGCTTCGAACAGCCACTTCAAAATACGTATCGCCGCACAGGTGTTTATATTCCTGTTTGATCGCATTGGCCAGTTCCTGCGGCAAAGTTGCTTTTAATATCATCTCCCTTGCCTGCCCGCCAATACGGCTCAGGTTAGTATATTCTTTTGTGTCAAGTTGCGCCATCAAATCTTTAAGGCGATCACGCAGATTATTCTCATCAATAAAAAACCAGAAGGCATCTGAAGTAGTGGCAAAACCACCCGGAACAGCCACTTTCTGGTCGGCCAGCTGATTGTACATTTCTCCAAGTGATGCATTTTTACCACCCACCTTTGCCACGTCGTTTATGTTGATGTTTGCAAACTTCATTACCAGCGGTTCCATATTATAGATTTTATATGATGTTAACTTTATTATAACGGGCAGGATATTTATAAAGTTCTGTTTGTTTTAATTATTCAGGAATGAAGCTGGTCATAGGTATAAATGATAGTAATCAAACAAACGAAGGTGCAACAATGCATAAAAGGCCTTACGATTGAGCGGGAGGCTAATCGCAGGCCTTTAACCGGATGGTTGAACAATAACCCGTTATTATTTTTATTATTGGGAATGACTGACTGTAAACACCCTCGACAAATTAAAACCAAAACGTACTTCAGCTTTTGCCCAGTTACCGGTAGTGTTGGTTATAAAAGCCTTTTCATTCATACCGGTAGCATTTGAAAAATGTAATTGAAATACATGGCCGCCTGTTTCAATATCAAATCCTACCGATAAAGGATCTTTATATACGTCTTTATTCAATCCTTTCACTATGTAATGATAATCGGCAACGAACGCTACCCGTTTCGACAATTTAAAACGGGCGCCCACTCCTACCGCGTACACATCATTTTCATCGGCAGTCTGTGCTACGAGATTGCGATGAACAAAAACAGGCGCCACCTGCAGGCTGAACCGTTCACTGAATTTTCGGCCAATAATGATCTCATTATAAAACGCCATCCGGCTGCTAAAATAATTTTTCCGGCTGGTATCGCTCCAGGGCAATGTGCTTATCGTTGCACCGGTTACCAGTACAATGCTGAACGGAAAAGAACCAGGGCCGGTTGATTGCCATACAGGCCGGAATTTTATAAACCCATCCCATTCCTTACCCACGTTGCTGCGGCCAAAACCGATTGTTAAACTATTCAGCAGGCCGTAATCGAATCCAAAACGCATATTGGCCTGATCAAGACCAAAAAGGTTATTGGCGCCGGAACTGATTTCGCCAAAGCGATGCAGGATGCGTACATCCAGTACACCTTTTGCGATCAACTCCATCGAATGCCCGTTTATAACCCGGCTCGATTTGAATGCATTGGAAACATGTTCTTTCTTTTTCTCATTTTTTTCTACCAGCGATAATAAATCCTGCGCCTGCAGGCTGAAACTTAAAATCGTAAGCAACAGGCTAATCAAAAATTTTTGCATGTACAAAAGGTTAATTATTTAAGTACATTATAATTGCAGTTTACTTTTATGGTTACTGTTTTGGATATTTTATCTTTTACCAGGGACGGTATGGCGATATTATAATCTGCCAGCAAAACAGTGAATTCGGCATTGGATACCACGGTTTCACCGGTTACCTTTAAGGTGCCGGTGGTTTCTATATCTTTTTTTACGCCATGCATTTCAAGCGGTCCCTTTACAGTTACAGGATACACGCCATCTTTTTGAAAATTCACTTTATCGATGTTGGTAATCTTTCCTTTAAAAACCGCTTTGGGGTATTTATCGCTTTCCATATAATTTTCATTAAAGTGCTCCTGCATTAAAGCCCTTTTGAACTCAAATCCTTTAACAAGCACTGCAAATTCGATCTGACCGGTACCGGCGTCAAATACGCTGGTTGTTGCAGCGTTTGCACCATCAATATCTTCAAGCGACGTTCCTGCATTAAATGCAATATGACCGGTTTTTGTGAAGTACCTTTTCTGGGGGAAGGCAATACCAGCTACAAGCAGGCCTAAAGCCAGCAAAACATAAGATTTCATGTAATTAAATTTTAGGCTAATATTATTTTACTATACTGCACTTATTAAAAATAACATCGGTTAACATACCTGTACAGATTCCTTTTATGCGTACCGTTGTTCCGGCGGTTAGTTTTTTAACCACAAGGGCTTCATTATTATAAAAACTGCAGGTTACAGATGATAAAGGATCGCCTGCATCCAAAAAAACAGTAGCTATACCGGCTGAATCAACCTGTATGTCATTTATTTTTCCTGAAACGATCAATACTTTATCGACGTATTGCCTGTTGGCATTCGTTTCATTTTCTTTAAAAGCGTTTATAAGGCGGATTGCTGAAATTTCAGTATCGGCAGATTGCATTCTCACATCAGGCGGTTGTTTGTTATACAAATACCAGCCATAGCCAACAGCTGCCATTATCAGTAACAGCAAACCAGCGATTATTTTCTTTGCATATTTCATATGGCAAATCAATTATTGGGCATGCCTGAATTTATCCAGCATTGTAAAATGGCTATTTCATGAGCTGTAAGCGATCCACCCGGCGGCATTGTTTTTTCCACGATGCACCGTTGTTTAATTCTGTCGGCCTTTGCTTTGATCTGGTCATAAGTTTCAAGTACAACTGCGCCTGCTGCAGTACCTGCATTATGACAACCCGATGTAGTACATTTCGACGTTATGATGGAATTCACATTTCCAAACGTAGCATTTACTGTTGTGCAGTCTACCGCGCTGCCCGGGTACAGAAGTTCTTCTTTATCGTAATAACACCCGCCTGCAAACAGTATCAATACAATAAAGAAGAACAAGAGTTTCGGGGATTTAGCTTCATTGGTGTTTTTTCTGTTCATGGTTTTTCATCGTGTATTTTTAGAAATAATCAATTATTTGCTGCACCTGCCTGTACCCATTTTTCAATCTGGCGTATCTGGCAGTCCTGTAGTTTATTGCCGCCCTGCGGCATAGCCACATATCCGGTTGCATGCTTTATGCTACCCACAAGCCTGCCGTTTAAGGCAACTGTTTTTACGCCGTTATATGTGCTGAGATCAATATTTCCGCCCAAAGAAGCCGGGTTGTGGCAGCCATTACAGAAAGTATTTATTAATGGTACTACAGCAGCAGCATAAGTAAATACCGTAGTATCGCAATTACCGGTACATCCATTGTTTTTGGCGCCCTGGTTTATCCATTTTTGAATGGCAGCAATTGACGAAGCCGAAAATGGCGCATGTGGGGGCGGCGGCATAATATCGCCCTGGTTGGTTGTAGTAATTACCTGGTATAACTTGCTTTGGGAGGCATTGCCGGCTTTCACTATTTGCATAATACCGGTATAGTTGTTTAATATCACCCCCTCCCTATGCGAAGTTTGATCGTGGCAACCGGCTATCGCACAACCTGATGTAAGTAAAGGAAGAATGGTATTTGAAAAATAAACAGTATCTGCACTGCACGGATTACTATTACCCGAAGAACTTCCACTACCATTTCCATTATCGTTTTTACCGGTTAGTGGAATTTCGTGCTTGCAGGTAACAACCAGGCATGCGGTTATTACAAACGTTAAAAGCAATTTAACTTTCACTATTATTTCATTTATGTGATGTAATGCGGCAGGGTTGCGTGAGGGTATGCTTATAACTCAATTTCTATGCAGTTATTACCACAGTTTTGTTCAGAGTTACCGACTGGTAAAAAAACAGCGACCGGATAGTTATTTAATAATACCGGGTGGTTGTAAATAGAAGATGTGCAGATTACCGCATACTGGTTACCGGCGTATGGTTGGTTTGCGTAAAGGAAAGTCTGTTATGTTTAAGCGGAGGGCAGTGATAAATATCATCAGAATTTGAGCCTGTATGTGAGCGTGGGTATAACAGGGAAAAATGATATTTCCTTTATATACGGCTGTTTTGTTTCGGGGTTGATTGTTCTGTAATAGAATTGGGTATTTTGGTGTGCGTACACATTGTAAACCGATAGCACCCATTCACTTGTCAATGTTCGGTGTTTGGTATTTCTGTTTTTCCTGTAGGTAATGCTTACATCTAACCGGTTGTATGGTGAAAGCTGATGGTAATAGGCATCATTCCCGTTGTTGTCATGTTCATCTTCATATAATGGATTATCATCTCCGTTACCCGGTGTAGTATTGGAATTTGTATTCAACGTAACAGAGCGGCCACTTGTGAGGTAACCCGTTGCAGCAAATGACCAATGCTGATTCAGGTCATAGGCGGCTAAAACATACAGGCTGTGTTTTCGGTTAACAGCCAATGGAAAACTTACCCCATTGTTCAGTGAATCAAACTGTTGAAATGCATTGGTAAAAGAATAACATATCCATCCTTTTATTTTGCCACTGTTTTTTCTGATTATACATTCTGTTCCATAGCTCCAGCCTTTTCCGAATATCAGCCGTTCTTCGAGGTTATTATCTATGTAGGGCGTGGTGCCGCCCTTCAGCAGCAACTGGTTATCCATTTTCTTGTAATAAACTTCCAGGCTGGCCTGAAACATTTTCCCTTTGAAGTTTTTATATAATCCCGCAGATACCTGATCACTGCCCTGTGGTTTTACTTTGCTGCTGCTTCCTATCCATATTTCTGCCGGAAAAGTGGCATTATAACTTTGCACAAGGTGAATGTACTGGTGCATACGGCTATAGGCCAGTTTAACACTGCTGTTTAAGCCGATAAGGTACAACAGCGATACACGCGGTTCGAAGTTTAAATACCGGGCGTCAGGTTTCAGGTATACGGGCGTTCTGATACCTGCATATACGGCAAACCGGCGGGTAATTTTAAAGTCGTCGCTCAGGTAAGCGGCAAAACGTTCCGATCTCTTTGCCGGTATATCGTCTTCATTGATGTTTATAAACCCCGTTGAAGATATCTTATCTGATATGGTGGCGGGAAAAAGCGATTGCTGCAGGTAATCGAAACCCAGGCGCATTCTGTGTGCAATATGCGGATAATAATACAGATCTGTTTTGGCATGCAGATCGCGGATGCCCGAATACAATTCTGCAAAATAGTTGCCCTGTATAGTTGAAAGCCGCTGAAAATACGAATTGTAAACCAGCGATGTATTTGAAAAGAGTTTATTTGAAAACACATGGTTCCACCGGGTGCTGAATGCCCTGTTACCGAAAGCAATGTTATAATCTATATAATGGTCCGGGGCATCATCATCTTCTTCCTCACCTGATTTATAGCCCCCCTTGTCGTATCCCTGGTAAAATCCGAGGAAGATCCTGTCGCGCGATGACAACCGGAACTGAAACTTTGCATTCAGATCATAGAAATAATAATTACTGAAGTAGCCGGTCGTTGAAACAGGTCGAAGCATCCAGTCGATGGTACTTCTTCGGGCCGATAAAAAGAAAGAAGATTTGTCGGAAAAAACCGGACCATACAAAGCAAATGATGAAGTCATGGTGCCCAGTTGCAACTCTCCGCCCGGCTGCTGGTTGCTGCCGTCTTTCATATATACTTCGAGCACAGAACTTAAATAATCTCCATAAGAGGCCGGAAAACCTCCTTTCATCAGGGTTGCCTTTTTTATGGCAGGCGAATTGAAAACACTAACTAACCCGAACAGGTGACCGGGATTATACAGAGTGGCTTCATCAAGCAATACCTGGTTCTGATCGGCATTGCCGCCTCTTACAAAATATCCTGCAGATCCATCGAGGCCTGCCTGAACGCCTGCAGAGAGCTGTACCGAATTGATGATATCACCATTACCACTGACAGCCGGGATTGCAGTAATGATTTCAGACGACATATCTATCAGATCAACCTCGCTCCTGTTAAGGGGATTGTCTTTTTCATTCATTACGATCACCGGTTTAAACGTAACGGAATCTTCGCGGTGGCCCAGTTGCACATCCAGCGAAAGATCTTTTTGTGCCTTGATAGTGGTGTGCATGGTTTGAAATCCCGCATAGGAAATTTCCACTTCCAGGGAATCTGCTGAAGGTACAGTAATGGAATAAAAGCCGTAATTATTTGAAACAATGCCTCTTTTAATGGCCGGAAAAAATATGTTTGTACCAATGAGTAATTCTCCATTTTTTTTATCCCTGGTATAACCACTGAGCGTTATTTTACCGGACATGCTTTTTTGCAAAATCACCTGGTTGCCGCTGATATGGTAAGTGATCCCGCTTTCTTTGAACAGCTTATTCAGCAATTTGGTTAAAGGCTCGTCAATAACCCGGCATGTGATATTCTTTTGCGATGCAATCAATTCAGCGTCATAGGCAAACCGGAAGGATGACTGCGCTTCTATAGCAGTGAGTACTTTTTGCAGGGGCTCATTTGTTACATCAATAGTGATCCTGTTTGCTTTTTCATTAACGATCTGCGATTGTAAGGATATAGTAAATGCCAGCAGAAATAATACAAATGAAGTTATCTGCAATAATAGACTTTTAGGTATCTTTTTATTGGCAACAGAAAACATTGAGTATTTTATTGGATTGGGTACAGAATGGCTGGTCACTATGAATTTATTCTTTTTTTAAATAATAAACATCATTTTTCTGAACAAAGGTGATGTTCATCGATTTGCAAAGCACATCCATAGCACTTTCAAAAGATTGTTCTTCGAGGTGACCGGTAAACCTTTTTTGCTTTACCATGGTATCAATTATAATTATTTGTTTATTATAAACTTCTTTAAACCTGCCGATTACTTCAGGTAATGGCGTATTGAAAAAATGCAGGCGGCTTTCGCTGTCAGCAGCAGAAGAATCAACAAAAATGAGCGGCCGGGAATCACCTGCTCCGGGCAGGAACCTTAAATGCATTCCGGCCGTTAACAGCCGCACCTGGTTATTTTCATGATTTATGAATTCTACTTTTCCGGAAACTACTTTAATATTTATACTGTCATTTGATTTTTGGATACTGAAACCGGTGCCGATATCCTTTACACTGACAGTACCCAGGTCAACTATAAAGGGTCTTTCTTCTTTATGCTGTACTTCAAAAAATGCTTCCCCATTCTTTAATATAACCTTGCGAACCAACTGATCATAATCAGCGGGTACTTCGATGCTGGTAGCGGGGAATAGTTTTATAACAGTACCATCTGCCAGGGAAACTAACTGTTCAGCATTTCCTGTATTATAGTTCCTGTCATCGTTTTTTGTCATCATATACCAGGCAACAATGCCTGTTACAATTACAAAAATGGCCGCAATAGATACTATCCTCATAAAACGGGCGGTCCTGATCCCGGCATGGGCAACCACCATCGGCTGCTGATGCTTTTCTGCGGTTACTTGTTCATTCAGTTTACTGCGTAAAGCATTCCAGGCAACTGTTTCGCCGGCCAGCTGGTAAACCGTATAATCATTCAGGCCATTGTTCCAGATTTCTTTCAGCTTCATGAACAATTCCCTGTTTTGCACGTCTGATTCCACCCACTGCCGAAAAGCCGCATCTTCTTCAGTATTGAGGTTGTCAATCAGCGCGGAGCTGATCAGTTCCCACGGAATGGTATGGTCAGATAAAAAATCCATGTTATTCATTACTAAGACAAAATAAATCCGGTGTGGTCCCGGTAATGTTAAAAAAATAAAATGATCAGAATATAATCATCAATTTGCCGGCAACCCTGGCCAGTTGTTTTAGTGCATGCGTTATATGGTTTTTGACTGTTTTTATTGAAATGCCCAGCTTGTTCGCAATTTCCTGTTGCTTCAGTCCCTCGAACCGGCTAAGCTGAAATACTTTTTTACATTGATCGGGCAGATTATCAATGGCTTTATACAACTGTATTTTCAATTCATTAGCCTCTATCTGCTTTTCTTCATAAAATTCCTGCGGCAACCGGGCTAACTCACGCTGGTTTTGCTTTTCTTTTTGTTGTTTGTTCAGGGCATTGATGCTTCTGTTCACCACTGCCTTGTATAAATAGGCTTTGAGCGAGGATTCGATCATGATCTTATCCGAATCTTCCCAGATCTTTAAAAATACATCATTCACGATCTCCTGTGATACAGAAACCGATCTGACATATTTGTAGGCAACCAGGAAGAACTCTTTGAAATGCTCTTTATAATAGCTTTCAAAAACGGATATATTCCTCTCCCTGATCTGATTCCATATTATTTCCTCTGATGGGTTCATTAATGCTGCAGATAGTAAGTAAAGGCCTTATGAATGGGCATCGTACCCCGCAAAATAACGTTATGATTGAAATGTACATATTTTTTTATGATCACAGCTTTTTTTTAAAACCCTATAGGACCATGTGCTTTTTATTTGGTCTGATAGTATAGGAAAGATGCTTTTTACCGTAAATACAATATGCGCATTCTGATTGTAGACCATGAGCCGGCAGCTATAGAAGAACTCGAACATATCTTACAGGAGGTGACGCCCGGGGAAATTGTGATCAGCCGTTGTAGCAGTATAAATGAAGCTATGAACTGGCTCCGTAACAATGAAGTACCCGATCTTGTTTTTTCATTGGCCGATTTCCCTGAAGGTTTGAGCTTCGATTCGTTTAAAAATCCGGAAAACAATCTACCGGTTATATACACAAGTGCAAATGACAAATACGCCCTGGATGCTTTCAGGTCGAATGGAATTTATTATTTATTGAAGCCATTAAATAAAGAAGAAGTTCAGAAAGCAATATACCGGTACCGGAATTTGTTTTGTAATGAGCTGAAAAACATCCCGGCTGACAATTGCCGGAATGCCGCTAACAAAAGGTTCCAGGAACGTTTTTTAGTTACTGTAGGCAACCAGATGAAGCTGGTTACTGCAGATGAGATTGCCTATTTTTTTTCGGAACAGAAGATGGTATACCTCATCACTTTTGCAGGGGCCAAATATTGTACAGGTTTCACACTTGAACGACTTGAGCAACTATTGAACCCGGCAATATTTTTTCGTATCAATCGCCAGTTTATTATCAATATTTCAGCCATTGTAAAAATGGTGCCGGCCAGCAAATCACGGCTCGAAGTTTTACTCAGGCCCGAAACCCGTTACAATACAACAACGAGCTTTGGGCGAACCGATTCTTTTTGCAAGTGGATACTGGGAGGCTTTAGCATGTCGTAAACCTGTTGCCCTCTCTAACGTTTTCGTAAAAAAATCCCTCATGATAAATTAACAGTAATCATTTTTCCCCCTATCTTTAATTCGATGGTATAACATTCTATACCAGTCGATCTGTACCTCTCAGCTGTTGCTCGCCTGAAAAAAGATCATTTTTACACTTATTTCCTGCTTGTCGTTCGGGTAATTAACCATAACACATATTGTATTATTCAACTATAACCGGTTGCCGGGTTATTAAGGGCTCATGGATAAATACCAGGAAACAGCCTTACTGCAGGCTTTTAAAAAGGGGGATATAACGGCCTTTGAAGCCGCTTTTAAACGCTACTATAAACAGTTGCGCATGGAGGCCTTTCTGCTGCTTAAAAACCAAAAAGATGCAGAAGACCTTGTACAGGAGCTTTTTCTTGATATATGGAACAAACAACTGTACCGCAATGTGCAACATGCCATAGGCGCCTACCTGCACATGGCTATACGCAATAAATGCCTTAACTACCTTGAAAAAGAAAAACGTACGCAAAAGAAAGTTCAGGCATATAATCCTTCTTTGACCACCCTACCCAACGAGCACGATATTTCCTTACCACATATTTTTCAATCTGCCTTAAATAAGCTGCCGGCCCAACGCCTGAAAGCGTTTACCCTGGTATATATGGAAGAAAAAAAGTACGAAGAGGCAGCAGCCGAAATGGGCATCAGCATTAATTCTATTAAAAGCCACTTGAAGCTGGCCATTAAATCACTGAAAAACCATTTACATAATATTAAATAATTCACCCGCTTTAATGCATATTATTGTCTTATAATAAAAAGAGGCAAAGCGCAGGTTGAGATAAGCATTATGGAATATACCGGAGATGACATACAGATATTGATGATTGAAAAGCTGGCGGGTACCATCAGCCCGGCTAATGATGCATTGCTTACCACGTTGATACAGGAAGATGAAACCATTCAGCTACAATGGGCGCAACTGCAAAACAAATTAGCCGAAGCCATGGAGAATGGTTTTACTAAAAATACTGATGAAGATGCTGCCTGGGCCCGATTGCAACCAGATTTACAACAACATCATACTACCAAAGGCCGCATTATCAACTTTACCAAAATAGCAACAGCGGCAGCCGCCTGCCTGCTACTGGTAACGGGCACTTTTTATTTTTATCGAACCAAACAACCTGAATTGCATGCGGTAGTCAAAACGCCAACCGTTAAACATTCAGACGCTATTACACTCCGCCTCGCTAATGGGCAGGAAATTAACCTGTCAGAGGCCGCCAACAAAAACATTCAGGCAGGCAACACCACCATTCACAACGCCGGCAATGGATTAAGCTATACGGCGCAGGCATCTGCCGCTGTACAGGAATGGAATACCTTATACATTCCTTCAGCCGGAAACTATACATTAACACTGGCAGATGGCACCGTAGTGATCCTGAATTCGCAAACACAAATCAAATTTCCATTTAGTTTTCCCGGCAATACACGTGAAGTATATATTGATGGCGAAGCCTTTTTTAATGTATCGAAAAATGCAAACAAGCCTTTTATTGTTCATACTCCCAAAACCAATATCAGGGTATTGGGCACCCGGTTCAATGTGAACACCTACGATTCGGCAAAGATCAGTACGGCCCTTGTTGAAGGTTCAGTACATATTCAAACCGCCGGCAATACTGCTGTTACATTAAAACCCGGATACGAAGCGGTATTTAATAACGACAAAGCCCATTTCGCTGTAGCGGGGTTCGATACAAATGAAACATTGTCGTGGATACAGGGCACTTATTATTTCCATAACGTGTCGCTGCAACAATTATCAAAAGTACTGGAACGATGGTTTTCAGTTCAGGTGCAATTCAAAAACAACACACTAACCGGCAAAACTTTCAGTGGCGTATTATTTAAAAAAGAATCTCTGCAGGCATTTCTCGATAACCTTCGCGAATCCGATGCAGTTAACGCAGAACTCAGGAATGATGTAGTATATTTCTGGTGAGGGCGGCGACGTTTGGGTTAACAGTTTCAGGTTACAGGTCACAAGTTACACGGAATAACTGCTGTAAAGGCCCTGAAACCTTGCAACCTGAAACCAGTAACATAAGACTTCCGATCACTATTCACCATTGACCATTCACTATTCACCAAAAATATTTCTCCTCCCTTCACCCGTTCGAAAAGTAAAATCTGTCTCTTAAAAAGAAAGGAACCGATTACAATACACAAACACTGCTGCTTATGCTTTTTTTACTACAACAGGTAAAAGAGAAAACCCGTTATTGCCTGTTTCTTCCGCTTTTGTTTATGTGCTTTTCAACCAGGGCGCAAAAAAGCGAAGAGAAGTGGGTAACTACACAAAAGGGAGAAGTTGATCTTGCAGAAGTTTTCAAATCAATCAAACAGCAAACCGGGCTTACTGTATTTTACAGCAATGGCCTGTTAAACGACCAGGAAAAAGTTACACTTAACGGAGAAAAAGTAAAGCTCGATGACCTGCTCACGACCCTTCTCAAAGAAAAAAACATTTCCTGGACCTATCGCAACCAGGTGATCGTGTTGCAGAAAAAGAAAGCCTCTCATACTGTTAATGATATATCGAACGATTCGCCTGCTTCCGGGTTCATTGAAATTAGCGGAAAAGTTCAAAACGAAACCGGAGGCGGCGTATCAGGTGCGTCGGTTATAGAAAAGGGTACCAGAAGGGGAACAAGTGCCGGGGACGATGGCAGCTTTGTGTTGAAAGTAAAACCCGGCACTATTTTAATTGTATCGGCTACCGGATATCAAAAACGTGAAGTAGCTGTTACAGATAATAACATTATCATTCAATTGGCACCTGAAATGCAGGCGTTGGCCGATGTGGTAGTAACTACCGGTGTGGGCGGCGCTGCCAGCAAAAGAAAAGTTGCCATCTCTGTACAAACTGTTGGGGCCGATAAATTACCGGCTGTTCCCAATGCATCTATCGATCAGGCGCTGGTTGGTAAAATTGCCGGCGCCAGCATCAATACAACCTCAGGTAATCCCGGCGCTCCTGTAAGCATTCAGCTTCGTGGACCCAACACCGTTCAAAATGGTTCGCAGCCTATGGTGCTGATCGACGGCGTTGAAATGGGCGCTTCGGCATTAAATACGATTGATTTAAGTACGGTAGATCATATTGAAGTGGTGCAGGGCGCTGCCGCTGCTACTATTTACGGAGCACAGGGCGCCAATGGCGTGATCAATGTATTTACCAAAAAAGGAAAATCGGGCGCCACGCACATTGAATTTTCATCGCGCATGGGTTGGGATAGTTACCTGAATACAGGCAACCTACACCAGCCCACCACCCACTCTTTTCAAACAGATGCCAATGGCGATATTGTTATGCTCAACAGCGCCAACCAGCCGGTTCCTCTTGCGAAAGATGCGTACGGACTATGGGGTAACCCTATTTATTTATCAGGCGTGAACGATCAGTTTAATAAACCTTACAAGGATAACACACAGTATAACGATCACTTTAAACAACTTTTTCGTACCGCACAAACCATTAATAACAGTCTTACCGTTTCGGGAGGTAAAGAAAAAAGCGATTATGCCCTTAGCATTTCCCGTATGTCGCAGGAAAGTGTGGTAGACGGCAAATATACCCGCACCAATTTTACCAGCAACATGGGTTTTGAGGTATTCAAAAATTTTAAGATCCGCAGCATTACCCAACTGGCATACACGAATAACACCACCGGCAACACGCAAATCAGTGCAGCCCTGTATACGTATCCTTTTGCCGATCTGCGAATGCTCGATGTAGATGGCAACCCTACCTATAAATATGGCGGCGCCGGTGTTAACTCAACCAATCCATTTTATTTTCAGCGATACCAGCATTTCGACCTGCAAAAATTAGATGTAATACCCAGCATCAACCTGAATTATAAATTGCCCCGCTTTGTTGAATTCGATTATAAATACAGTATCAACGTTAGCCGGGGCGATAGCACCCGTACGGCAGATAATCAAACCCAAAACAAAACGTCGATGCTGAATAAAAGCACCTGGTATGCCGGACAGGAAGGTGTTACAGGCGGTGTTTATAACCAGATCAGCAGAATGGTAACACAAAACTCTTTATTCACCACTTCGGTTAAACTCGATCTTGATAAAGACTTTCACACCAAATTACCAATAGTAAGTACCACTACAGCTGCTTACGACTGGCGCAAGCGCACGTACAATGTAACCGGCAATCAATACGCTGGATTACCTTTATACGCTGCCAATGCCAACCAGGCTTCAACCAAATCGGTCGTTGGCGTGTATCAGGATATATTTACCACATTCGGTTATTTTATTAACGAACGGTTAGAATGGGGCGATATCGCAGGCATTTCGGGAGGCTTTCGTTCTGACTATTCATCTACCTTCGGCGATTCAAAAAAACCACAAACCTTTCCACGCGGAGACGCCTATTTTCGGCCAACTGCTCTTAGCTTCTGGAAATGGACCGACTGGTGGCCGGAGGCAAAACTTCGCATAGCCTATGGCGAGGCAGGTATACAGCCGGGCGTATTCGACCGCATATTGTCGCTCAACTCCCTGAACTTCGATAACGGCCCCGGCATTTACAACCCCACCCGTATTGCCAACCCCGCTTTAACTGTAGAACGTTCGAGTGAAACAGAAATGGGTATGGATCTCACTTTTCGACCAATTAAAGGCGACTGGTTTTCCCTTATCAACTTCTCTGCTACCTGGTGGCAACGGAAAAGCAAAAACGTAATCTGGATATTACCGGTACCCATATCGTCAGGCGCTGTTGAAATAAAGAACAATGCACTGGCTATGTCATCAAAAGGAACCGAGTTTAGCCTCGATGTAAATGTTTATAAAAGCAAACCCTTTACCTGGAATTTTCTGACTACGTTTGGACAGTATACGACGCATATAGACGATATTTACGGCATTGCCAACCAGCTTCCGTTGAAATGGCCCAATGCAGCCAATTTCAGTTTAATTGAAGGACAACCCATCGGCGCTTTATATGGATACAAAATACTGCGCAGCATAAACCAAACCGATCCTTCGGGCAAATTGTATATTGCTCAGAACCTTCAGGGCAACTATGAAATCGTGAATGGTTTTGTGACCGATAAAACCACCAAACGGGTAGTGTTAACCACCGATAAACAATACATCGGCACAACGGCGCCCAAATTCAACATGTCGTTCACCAATTCTTTTACTTATAAAGATTATCTCAGTTTCAGCTTTCAGTTAGACTGGATAAGCGGTCAGCATAATTATAACCAGACCAAGGAATGGATGTATAGCGATGGGTTGCACAGCGACTTTGCCAATCCTGTTACCATAAACGGACAAACAGGGGCATGGGCCGCTTTTTACCGTTCAATTTACGATGGCGGCGAAACCAATGGCACCAAAGATTATTTCCTCGAAAACGCTTCTTACCTGCGTTTAAGAAATGTATCGCTGTCGTTCAACCTGGCCAAAGTGATCAAAATATCTTTCACTAACAAATTGCAGTTAATGGTTAGCGGTAGAAACCTGTGGACAAAAACAAAATATACCGGTATGGACCCCGAAGCCAATTTAAATACAACAGGCGGCGGCCCCGTGAGCGGTTCACAAACCACGGTACTGAAGGGACTCGATTATTTCGCTTTCCCCAATACCAAATCGGTACAGGTAGGTTTGAATATCGGTATCAATTAAACCATTCACAGCTTAAATTATTCGAATCATGAAAAGCATTCAATATATTTCCTTTACGATACCATTAACCCTGTTGCTGCTTAATACGGCCTGCAAAAAAACCTCGCTCGAAGTGATGAACCTGAACCAGCCGCCGCTTGAAGTATTGAATAACGAAGCCGGTGTACTGGCATATGCAAAAGGGGTTTATAAACTGGCCTTTGGTGATCAAACTTTTTCACCCAACGATGATGGTATTGGCATGGGCATGTTTAAAATTGTATCAGGTTATCACGAAGGCATGGGCGACCTCGTATGGTGCCCTTATGGCAACAGCAGCCTGATGTATGTGAATGGTCCGCTTTCAATTCAAACAGATAATGGAACCGTAGTTACTTCACCCATTGGCAAAGGACAAATTCCTGAATTACGGCTTCGCAACAGCGCTTCGTACAACGGCAAAAATGCACTGATCAACGAATGGACGTATATGTATTTCTTAAATAATGCCACCAATGTATTATTGTCGAAGTTAGATGAGGTAAGCCTTAGCGGCGATGCAGCTACCAAAAAGAACGTACTGAAAGCATGGGCATACTGGTGGAAAGGTTATGCATACAGCCGCATAGGATCTATGTATATAGCCGGTATCATTACCGATTCGGCCAATGGCAGCAATGGCAATTATGTTACGAATCAGGCGCTTATTACCGAAGCCGTTACTAAAATGGAAGCCGCCAAAACTATTTTGAGTGGTTTAACAACCGGCGGCGGTTACAACGAAGTGATGGCAACCATTATTCCCGGAGCCATGCAGTTTGCAGGCAAATCGTATCCCTCGCCCCAGGAATGGATCGATAACATCAACACATTTGAAGCCCGCACGCTTTTGGTAAATAAAAAAGTAGCCGATATGCAAACTGCCGACTGGAGCCAGGTACTCGCCCTTGCCAATGCCGGCATTAAAGCAACCGACTACCAGTTTTGCATTCGTACGGTGAGTGACAATACCACATCGGTATTTGCCAATAACAATGGCTGGCTGGGCGCTTATACATCGGGCACCCAACCTACCGAATACATCAGCGAACGGTTCATCCAGGATTTTAAAACAGGCGACAAGCGCCTTGCCAACAACTTTGGCAAACTATCGAGCGCTGTTATTAATGTACGCGGCCGCGGCATCAACTTCGGCACACGGTGGTATTTGATAGATAAAGGGACCGGCAACGGCGCCAATACCTATTTCAATTCGGCCATCGGCGCCACCCCTACGTATATTGCCGGGAGTTATGAAGAAAATGAGTTGATGAAAGCAGAATGCCTGATGCATACATCTTCACCCGACGACGGGCTCGCCATTATTGATGCTGTTCGCAGTTATCAGGGAGCAGGCCTGAGTACCACCAGCGGCACCGGTGCTACATTGACCGATGCGCTTGAAGAACTACGCAAAGAACGACGGTGCGCGTTGTTTTTAAGAGGCCTGGGTTTTTACGATGCCCGCCGTAATGGAATCAACCTCGACATATCGAGAGGCGGCGGTAGAAAAGGATGCGTGGTACTGGATGGCACCGGCACACTTAATATCAACTGCACTATCAATTATGCCTATAATTCGTATTGGGATGTACCGCAGAACGAGCTGGATGTAAATCCTGCAACAGCCGGCAGTGCGCCGCTTATTTCGCAATACTAATCGGGCGCAAGCAATGCAGTAGCGCTAAGAGATTGAAAGAGTAAAAAGAGATAAAGGAGAGTTCTTTCTGCTACAGCCCTTGTTTACCATACGGTCTGTTTATTTAAAGCGGGTTTTTAAAATTGAAAGTTCTCTTTTTTCTCCTTTAATCTCTTAGCTAAAAAATTCAAAAACCTTATTAAACAATAGCACGATGAATAAAAACCAATGGATGATGACACTTAGCCTGGTTTGTTTTTCAGTAGCCGGTTACACACAGAAAAAACAACCGGCGAATGATGCTTTGAAAAAAACCGTTTTAACCGATCTTCAGAACCAGTATGATTATTATAAAAGTACGGCCCTGAAAATATGGAGCTATGCTGAAACAGGCTATAAGGAGTATAAAAGCTCAGGATTATTAAAGCAAACGCTGCGCGACAACGGTTTTACAGTCGACAGCGGCGTTGCAGAAATACCTACCGCATTCGTAGCCTCCTATGGAACCGGAAAACCGGTTATCGGCATATTGGCTGAGTTTGATGCATTACCGGGATTGTCGCAGGAAGCTGTGCCTGAGAGAAAACCAGCAACTGCTTCGGCAGGTCATGGATGTGGGCACCATTTGTTTGGCACAGCTTCTGTGGCAACCGGCATTGCCATTAAAAAACTCATAGAATCCGGAAAACTAACAGGAACCATTAAGGTATACGGTACGCCAGCCGAAGAAGGAGGCGCCGGTAAAGTTTACATGGTAAAAGCCGGTTTGTTTAACGGCGTTGATGTAGTGCTGCACTGGCATCCCGGCGATAAGAACATTGTGATGGCCGATAGGTCACTGGCCGTGATCAATGCCAAATTCCGTTTTCATGGCATATCGGCCCACGCTTCTGCTTCACCCGAAAAAGGGCGCTCGGGGTTAGATGGCGTTGAAGCAATGGATAATATGGTAAACATGATGCGCGAACATGTTCCCTCAAACATGCGCATTCATTATGTAATTACGAACGGTGGTAAAGCACCGAATGTAGTGCCAGACTTTGCTGAAGTATATTATTATGTGCGCAATGTTGACCGGCAGATAGTACGTGATGTATTTGAGCGGATAGTGAATGCCGCCAAAGGCGCCGCCATGGGTACCGGCACAACAATGGATTATGAAATAATGGGAGGCGAATACGATCTGTTGCCCAATAAAACATTGTCGATGGTTATGGACCAAAACCTGCACACCGTAGGCGGCTTTAGGTATACTCCCGAAGAAGAACAATTTGCCCGGAAAATTCAGGAATCCTTTACCTACAAAGTACCGGATATAAACAGCACATCTAAAGTAGATAGTATGCGTACAACGCCCGGTGATATGGGTGGCGGTTCAACCGATGTAGGCGATGTAAGCTGGGCCGTGCCAACGGTTGGTTTGGTTGCCGCTACGTGGGTGCCCGGTACACCCGCTCATAGCTGGCAGGCCGTTGCTGCCGGAGGTACCGACATAGGCACAAAAGGGATGATGGTGGCAGCAAAAACAATGGCGCTTACCTGCATTGATCTGTTTACACAACCAGCATTGATTGAGAAAGCAACCACAGAGTTCAACCAGGCAAAGGGACCCGACTTTAAATACCAGTCGTTGATCGGCGATCGAAAGCCGGCGTTGAATTACAGGGATTAGCCCTGAGCGCAGTCGAAGGGCAGACAGATAACCCTGAGCGTCGTCGAAGGGTTGGCAATGGGCAATAGATAAAACTGATTTAACTTGTGATCAATAAAAGAATCATTCCAATATGAAAAAAGGATTCCTGATGTGCTTAACCATAATTGGCACACTGACACTTCAAACCAACAGCGTCTTCGCACAAAAAAAAGCAACAGGTAGCGCCGATGCTTTAAAAACCACAGCGTTGAGCGATGTGCAGTCACAGTATGATTTCTACAAAAAAACCGAACAGCAGATATGGAACTTTGCCGAAGTGGGATACAAAGAATACAAAAGCTCCCGCTTATTGCAACAGGTATTGCGCGACAATGGATTTACGGTAGATAGCGGCGTAGCAGAAATACCCACTGCATTTGTGGCTACTTACGGAAGCGGCAAACCGGTAATTGGCATACTGGCAGAATATGACGCACTACCCGGTTTATCGCAGGATGCCAGTCCTGAAAAACATCCACGGTCTGATGTGAAAGAAGTGAATGCAGGACATGGATGCGGACACCATCTTTTCGGCACAGCTTCTGTAGCCGCCGGTGTTGAATTGAAAAAGCTGATCGAAACGGGTAAATTGAAAGGCACTATAAAAGTGTATGGCTGTCCTGCCGAAGAAGGCGGCTCCGGCAAAGTGTATATGGTTCGCGCCGGGTTATTCAACGGAGTAGATGTAGTAATGCACTGGCATCCCGGCGACAGGAATGGCGTTACTTCCGGACGATCAATGGCCAATATCAGCGCCAAATTTCGTTTTCATGGCATTTCGGCCCATGCCGCCGCTTCGCCCGAAAAAGGACGCTCGGCCTTAGACGCCGTAGAAGCGATGGACAATATGGTTAACATGATGCGCGAGCATATACCTTCGAGTACCCGTATCCATTATATCATTACCAACGGAGGTAAAGCGCCCAATGTAGTACCCGATTTTAGTGAAGTGTATTATTATGTACGCAACCAGGACCGCGAGATAGTGCGCAGTGTATTTGAAAGAGTGGTAAATGCCGCCAAAGGCGCCGCATTGGGAACAGGCACTACGGTGGATTATGAAATTACCGGCGGTGTATATGATCTGTTGCCGAATAGCGTGTTGAGCGAAGCCATGTATAAAAACCTGGTTAAAGTAGGTGGAGTAACCTATACGAAAGAAGAAGAAGATTTTGCCGGAAAAATACAATCCACCTTCGATTTTAAAGCACCTGACATTCATGCAGCAGCGAAAGTAGATAGCCTGAAAGCCAAAGAGGGTGATGTAGGTGGTTCAACCGATGTAGCCGATGTAAGCTGGAATGTGCCTACTGTTGGTTTAGGTACAGCAACCTGGGTGCCCGGCACGCCCGCTCATAGCTGGCAGGCGGTAGCAGCAGGCGGCATGGAAATAGGCGCCAAAGGAATGATCAACGCTGCGAAGGTAATTGTGCTTACCGGCATCGACCTGTTTACACAACCTGCGTTGATTGAAAAAGCCACTACTGAATTTAATCAATCAAAAGGCGCCGGCTTTCAATATAAAGCCATGCTGGGCGATCGTAAGCCTGCATTGAATTATCGCGATTAAAATCAACAGACAATTGGCAATAAGCAATTGGTAATTGGTTATTGGAACCTGCAGATTCAAAGATGGGTATAAATAAAGTGGCCTCGCGAGAGGCCATTTTTTGCGTTCATTAATTCGTTCTTCCTTTTTCGTCTTCGGCACTGCCAGTGGTGTTTCTTTTACGCGCATTGGCTGCTTTGCCGAAATGATAAGCAAAAGTAATTCCTATGCGCCTCGAATCTGTTTCGCGGGTTGAAAAAGCAGTTACCCCGTTAATGCCGATCGTTTGGTTGTACCCCTTTAAAGTATGGAATATATCATTTACGATCAGGCTAAAAGAGCCCTGCCCTTGCCAGATCGTTTTCCTGATACCGCCGCTTATGTTATAACCTGCTTTATTGCCTTTGGTTTGGCCAAAGGCTTGTTTGCCGGGGAAAAAGCCATCGATCTCCAGACTCCACTTTTTACCCAATTGCCATTCATTGGACGTTTCTATTTCGTGAACGTTTGCTTTCTGCTGAATGGTTACACCTTCAGCACTGCCATTGTTCAGGATATATAACAGCACTGCATTGAGGCGGAAAGTCCACCAGCGGGTTGGCTCCAGTGAAACATAAGGAATCAGGCTGTATGTCCGGTTATTAATAAAGTTAACCGGGCGGGTAATAAAAACATTTCCCAACGCTTTTGTTAATGACTGGCTTTGATTATTACCGAACCAGTAGCCGGCCGTAACACTAACGTAATGCTTATAGGTATATGTGAGCTCAATATACCGGCTGTAATAAGGAACCAGGGCCGTATTGCCCGACGTATAGGAGTATTGGTCCTGATAAAAAAGAAAGGGATTGAGTTGCTGGTAACCCGGGCGCCTGATCCGCTCACTGTAACTGAGCTTCAACGTATGGTTACAAGCCGTATCAAGCTTATAGGAAAAATATAAAGACGGAAAAACGTGCGTATAGTTTTTATTGAAAGATGAATCCTGTACGGCAGGGTTACTGAACTGATGGGCAAACGCATTTGTATTTTCCATACGAAGCCCTGCCTGTACCGCCCACCTTTTCCCTTCTTTTTTAAGGTTTACATAAACCGCGTTGATATTTTCCGAATAGCGAAAATGATTGGTTTTGCTGTAATCGGGAACCAGCGTGGCGCCCTCCTGGTCGAACCACTGCAGTTGATTGTTGGTAGTTACATAACTCGATTTGATACCGGCATTCAATTCAATTTTATTACCGTCCCAGGGATGGGTGTAATCGGCTTTAGCGGAATAAATGTCAGTAACGGAAGGCAAAAGAAACCGGCGTTGCTGATCGTTTAATAAAGTACCGTCGGCATAATACATTGTAATGTGCGACAACTGATCGCCATTTGAATACAAATGCACATAATCCATATCTGCGGTCAATTGCCTGCCGGTGTTATTGAACCGGTGCTGCACGTTAAGATTCATCCCTGCATTCCCCACGCGGTATTGGCCACCGTTATAACCTATACCCGAAGAATCGGATTGTATATGCGCGTTCAATTGATTATTCTGATAATTCAAACGGTCGGTCCTGGGGCGAATATTCCCGGTTAACATAAATCCCAGCGTGGTGCGGCGATTAAGAAAGTAATCCATCCCTACCCTGCCATTCCAGGCATCAGATTGGTAACGGCGATAACTGCTTTGTATGGCCGCCGACTGCAGGGAGTCATTGGTATTATAAAAATATCTTGAAGAAGTTTCTTTCGTATAATTCCTGTCGGCGCTATAACTCACATTGCCGAACAGGTTGAACTTCGGTGTTCTGTAGTTGAAATTCAGCGCATCATAGCTTCGCCCATACAGGCCCTGGTTATAACCGGTACTGAGGCCGCCGTTAAAACCTGCGGTGTGGTTCTTTTTTAAAACAATATTGATGATCGTTCCGCCGGCTGCGTCGTAGCGTGCAGGCGGATTACTGATCAGTTCCAGTTTATCGACCATACCTGCCGGAAGCGATCGCAGATAAGCCGCCAGGTCGCGGCCGCTCATATATGTTGGCCGGTCATCTATCAATACCAGTACGCCCGATTTGCCGTTCAGGCTGATGTTATCATTTATATCAACAAATACCCCCGGGCTTTTTGACAAAGCCTCCAGCACGCTGCCGCCCGATGCAGTGATCATGGCATCTACATTCACGATCGTACGGTCGATCTTTTGTTCGATCAATGCTCTTTTTGCTGTAACGGTTACCTGCTGCATCTGTTTACCCCCCGCCGGCTGCAATACAATCACGGGTAAAACGAGCGCAGAATGACTATCACTGATCTCGAGGTGCTCATTATAATAAGACATAAAACCTACGCAGGTAACTCTTATGGCATACATTCCATTGGGGAGGCCACGAACAATAAACCGGCCGTTTTTTCCGGCTATCCGTGTTTGTTTAAACACAGTGTCGTTCAGGCTGTGCAGTTGTACAGTAGCATCGGCAACAGCATTGCGTTGCCAATCAGCTACTACGCCTGAAACGCTGCCGGCAGGCGGTTGCGCATACCCTTGTATAACCATAATGGTAATGAAAAATAACAGGAACAATCGGTTTGGTTTCATAATTTGCTGTAATTGTTCCTCTAATTTTAGCCATTAAAAACACCTGCTGAAATGCAAGGGCCCGAAAAGGGATTACAGCGTTTATAACGGCCATTCGTGGTGACAGATTACTACGTCACCTTATAACCCTTTTTCATCACCCGTACGGTGGTTTCTGCAACATCCAATAATAATTGGTATAATTTGCCGAAATTTAAACCATGTTCACTATCCGGGGGTTTATCAGCGGGAGTACATTTCAACGGCATATATTATTTTGTATAACCGTAATAGGGCTGCTTGCATCCGGGGCCTGGTTGTTACATATTGCCCAATTTCGTTTTAACACAGCGATCGTTTGTACCAATTGCCTCTTCTTTATACTATACATTTATAATGGCCGCTGGGCATGCGAAAACTGGTACCTTAAGAAGCAGATATTCCGCTTTTTGTTGTACATCATTTTAACCGCCACCGGTTTGGCACTGATCGATTTTCTTATTGTAAAATATGTTCTCAACCATCCGAATGCCGGCTTTATGGAATTTTTGTTTGGCACGGCTCTTTTTTTTATTGTGGCACTGATAACCGGTATATTATTAAAGCTGATCAGTTATTCAATGAGGCAGGAGCTGCAAAATGCGCAAATAAAGACCCGGCAAAAAGAAAGTGAGTTTAATTTATTGCAATCGCAGCTAAGCCCGCATTTCCTGTTCAATGTACTCAACAATCTGTATGGCATTTCTATTGAAGAGCATGAGCGCATTCCTGGTCTACTACTCAAATTGTCGGATCTGCTGCGCTATTCGGTATACGGTTTCAGGAAACAATATGTATCGTTAAAAGAGGAAGTGACATATATAAAAAACTATATCGAGTTTGAGCAGATCCGTACCAGAGACCGCCTGGTATTAACTACCGACATTGAGCAGATAAACGACCCGGGCATTCAAATAGTGCCGCAGGTATTGATCGTTTTTATTGAAAATGCATTCAAGCATGCGAAAAATTCATTAATGCGGGAGATAACCATAAACATTTCATTAAACATCACCGGTCATTTTATTTTCTTTAAAGTTAGCAATTCGTGCCCGGTAGAAAAACAGCGCGATCATGAATGGACTGAAAGCTCGGGTTTAGGATTGGCGAACACCATCAAACGGCTTGACTTGTTGTATGGCCCCGATTATCAACTGAAGCAGGAAAAAGACCATGCTGTTTACCGGGTAGAACTACTTTTGAAAATAAAGAACGAACAATGAAAACCAATTGCCTGATCGTGGATGATGAGCCCGTGGCAAGAAATATCATCCGGAATTATTGCAACCTCCTGCCCTTCCTGCACATTGTAGCAGAATGTGGCAATGCACTGGATGCAAGGAAGGTACTTCAGGAACAAGCAATCGACCTGTTGTTCCTCGATATCAATATGCCGGTTTTAAACGGTATCGGCTTTTTAAGCACCCTGAAAAATCCTCCGCAGGTTATTTTCACCACCGCTTACCAGGAATATGCAGTGAATGCATTCGATCTTTCAGCCTGCGATTATTTGCTTAAGCCTTTTTCGTTTGAGCGGTTTATCATAGCCGTTGATAAAGCGAAAGTAAAATCAAACCCTATCGTAACCGCTGAAAATAATCAACCGGTTCAACCACTATATACCTTTATCAGGTCAGAAGGAAAGATCCATAAATTGACTTTTATTGATTGCCTCTATGGCGAAGCCCAGGGCAACTACACCAAAATTGTTACCACAGAAGGAATAGTACTGACTAAAATGGCATTTTCTGCTTTCATCCATATGCTTCCGGGCATATCGTTTCTCAGGGTTCACCGATCGTTTATCATCAATAAGGATAAAATAAGATTAATAGAGGGCAACAGAATATATATAGGGCAATATGAAATTCCTATAGGAGAATATTATAAACAGGATCTCTTAAAAGCATTACAATTGTAGATATTATTAACGGCCATGCAACGGTTCCTTCACATCCCTGGTCATACCTGCAATCAAAAACCCTATTCACGCACCATGAAATTACCAAAAACATTACTTGTTGCGATGCTCACTGGCATCACGCTGCAGACGGTAGAGTCATGCACCAAAAAAAAGGATCCACCCTCTAAAGAAGACAAGGAAAAAAAAGACGACAAAAAGCCTAAACCGCCCACCTATCCGTATGGCTGCATAGCCTGTGGCATGGGTTAAAGTTTTCCTGTATGACCAAGCTGCTTGCTACGGCCGCCTGTAATTTAGATACCGATATACTCAATGCCTGTTATCCGCTGTTCGAACAGGAACGGGTACAGGCCATCGAGTGGTCGTTTGACGCCCTGTTTGATCACGGCGCCTTACCTCCATGGTTTGAAGAATTATTACAGGCATACAGCAATGCGAAAAGACTCACCGGTCACGGTGTGTTCTTTTCGCTTTTCTCAGGAAAATGGTTACCTGAACAGGCGCGATGGCTGGAAACATTACGTGCCACTACGCGACGCTTCCCTCTGGAACAGGTAACCGAACATTTTGGTTTCATGACCGGAAAAGATTTCCATGAGGGGGCGCCGCTGGCGATCCCTTACGCTGCCACAACATTGCGAATCGGCCGTGACCGCCTGCGGCGCATTCAGGATGCAGCGCAATGCCCTGTGGGATTGGAGAACCTCGCCTTCGCCTATGCTATCGAAGACGTGAAACGTCATGGCGATTTTTTACATGAATTGATTGAACCGGTGAATGGGTTCATTATCCTTGACCTTCATAATATGTATTGTCAGCTGCAAAATTTTGCGATGGAAGCAGAAGAGCTGCTGGCATTGTATCCGCTGGATAAGGTGCGTGAAATACATATTTCCGGTGGCAGCTGGGAACAGGTAGCGTGGGACCCGGATCGCCGCATACGCAGGGATACGCATGATGATGCGGTGCCTGCTGAGGTTTTTTCACTACTGAATATGGCCATCGACCGTTGTGCTGAATGCAAATATGTGGTTCTTGAACAACTGGGCAACGGATTGCAAACGCCTGAAAGCCGGCAACAGTTCTATCAGGATTTTGTGCACATGGAAAATATCCTGCAACAGAAAAACAAATCGCGTAATGGTGACGGACAGAACAATTTTTTACCGCTGCACCAGGCGGGCGTGCTATTGGACAACGAACCGGTAGCCGAAGACGACCTACTGTTTCTACAGCAACGTGAACTGTCGAACATACTCGAATCAGCAATGACTTATAGCGAGGCCATGACGGCCTTAAGACACTCTTCGCTGGCTTATACTTCCTGGAATATTGAGAACTGGCACCCGGCCATGCTTGAAACCGCTATGCAGATTGCGCGTAAATGGAAAAAACAAATATAATTTTACAAGCCAACACGCAGGTAGTATTTTTGTGGCCTCTATAAATTATAACATGGAATATTCAAAGACCTATACTGTTAAAGACGAGCACATAGATGTTCAAAACATCGTGGACGGATTGTATTATCCTTTTTATATGGAGTATTGCCGGCACGATTATATTCGCGAAGTGCTGGGTTTCGATTTTGAAGAAGAAGCGAAAAATGGCGTAAACATGGTGTTGAGCAAATACACCCTGCAGTTTGTACGATCATTGAAAAAAGGCGATCAGTTTATTGTTACCTGCAGTCCGCTGTTAGATAAGAACAATAAGTCGGTATTGCATTTTAAGCAAACCATTTTACTGAACAATAAAGTAGTTACCAAAGCGATATTTTCAGGCACCTGCGTAAAAGCAACCGGAGGCAGACCCTTCTTACCCGAAAATTTACTGGAGAAACTGGCAGGTACGCCGGAATGGGACGGAGAGTTGTAAGCAACCGGTTGACCTATCTTCCACTGGTAATATAAGCGTTGCCACAGGTTTTGATGTATTTATAATAATCGTAGTCTGTTTCGAAGTTTTTCAGCATCTCATAGCTGGGCCGGTATTCCACCATAAAAGAATCCAGCGCCGGCGCAGTTAAGCCTGTGATGCGTTTCACCAGCGCTTTAGTGAAGCGGTGATCAACATACTTTTCCCGTTCTTCCCTTTCCAGCCGGGCCTTCAGGTGTTCCATGCTCCTGATCTTTCTTGCATTAAAGATCAGGTCAAGCCCAATACCCATTCCAAAGCCGCCGCCGGGGCTGCCAAAATACGCGGAGGGGTCATAGTCGAACACCTTCCGGTATTCTTCACGGTTGGCCAGCGAATCGAGGCGGTAATCAGGTTGCCGCACCAATACCGAAGGCAACATGTCGACCGATACCGCCAGGCTTACGTCCAGAGGTTGATCAGGCGGCAGTTCTTTAACAGGGAATTTTGAGGTCGCTTTGCCGAGGTAGGAAAAATAAATGGAGTCATTGACGGGCACTTTTATGGTATAGCGGCCAAGCGAATCGGTTACTGTGCCTTTGCCGGAACTGCTCAGCACGCTAACATCAGGCACACCATAACGGGCCTGCTTATCATACACAGTGCCTTTGATAAGCACCTGGGCAACAGCTGCATGGCATAACAAGACGAAACACAGTAATGAAATATTTCGAAAAAAAATTATAGTACCCTTCATTTTTGTACGGTTGAAAAGGCATTAAAATGGTCGGGAATTTTCGTAGAGTGCATGTTAAAAATAATGCATCGTGGAATTGATTCATGCAATTAGTCCAGTAACTGCAGGGCTTCTTCTTTCTTTTTCTCTTTTTCCATTTCAATGATCACGGCAGGTTTGGCAACACGTTCTTTGCAATCTGTAATACCACATCTTTCGCAGGTGGTATGTACCGTTAAAACCGGAATAGCCGCATCATTGACAAAAGGCATGGTATACAATAATTTTTGATCTATCAGCAAACCGATCGTTACGCTAACCGCCTCCGATCCTTCTTTATTGACCGGCTTGGCAATAGATATACACAAATATTTATTATGCGTTTGCCAATACTCCGAAATTTGAGCTTCTATAATGGGCGAGCGGTATTTTTTGTTTTTAACAAGGTCGGCAACATGTTTAATGGATTTAATACTAACCCAGCGGTGACAATAATGTTCATGCAATACATTGGCATACGGATTGTGCAATTGCGACAAGTGTAGTTCCTTGGTCATTTCAAAATAGTTCTCCTCCTTATTCCCGTTCATTCTTAAAAAGAACAGGTTCTCAATACCAAAATGCCGGGGTAAAATATTGGTTAATCGCTGCATCAGCATCTCTGGCGTTACGTTGTAAAAAGTTATAAGGTCCATCCATGATTTGGGATTCCATTTTTGCTGCGTAATAATCCGTTTAATATCATCTGTAAAATGCTCTTCGGGCATTAGCAGGGCTACCGCAAAATAAGATGCTTTAAAATTATTAAGCATGGTATCGAAGGAGGGGCTGTTGTTATTCACCGTATCATATGGCCGGTCGGTAAGTTGCTGAAACTGGAAGCCCAATTCTCTTGCCATTAAAAACATTTCCTGTGCCCGGCTCAGCCCTTTATTCAGATACAGTGTTTTGGTTTTTAAAGAATAGTATGAGCGCAATTTATTCAGCGCTTCAATATTCCCCATCTTCTTTCTGTTAATCTTAATTCCAAAACTTTCAAGGATCGATTCAAGCCGGGTTCCTTCCATCGGAACCATATCTTCTAACTCATACTGTATTCTGAATTTTTGCACAGCTTCTTCTATCTCTTCAAAATAATTATCATGCAAATTCTGGTAAGAACGCAGGGCAGATTTATAAAAGCTTTCTTTTGATAGCTGGTAACTTCTCGAAATCTGCAGCAGGGTGCTGATAAAGGCTGTGACTTTATCGGGCGTATTTGAAAAAAGATCGAGCAGGGCCGCGGGGGTTAATCCAAAATGCTCCCAGGGAATGGCATTGATAAAATCAGAATTGATCAGGTCAATGATCGGCTGCAGTTTTTTACTGGCCCGTATTGAAACAAGATAATCGTATTCAACGCCCAGGGTTTTGGCCAGGATAATGATCTTGTCTGACTTGGGAAATTTTTTTCCGGTTTCTATATCATGTATATAAGAGAGCGATAAGCCTGCTTTATCGGCCAGTTGCTGGTACGATAGTCCCCTTTCCTGCCGAAGCGACTTTACTTTCAATCCAAAAATGAGGCGGATACTGTCGTTTCCTGTAATCATAGCGCCAAAATAAGTTAAAACCCTTAAAAATCGAAAAAATATTTTTTAGCGAAATTTTCGCTATTGAAATAATTTTCTATATTAGTGTAAAATTAGGCGTATGAGAAAAGATTCAGAACAACATCCCATCTGGAGCATTCAGGCTCCCCTCACAAGTGCTTATAAAAGCATATTAACCCAGGAGGCGCTGCAGTTTTTAACAGAACTACAGCGCCGTTTTAATCAGGCCCGAAAAATTGTATTGTTAGAACGAGCCACCATTCAGCACCAGCTTAACCATAGATGGAAACCTCAATTTCTGCCTGAAACATCAAACATCAGGCTTAGCAACTGGTGCATTGCCCCAGTACCGGCCGACCTGCAGAACAGAAGCGTGGAAATAACCGGGCCGGTAGAACGAAAAATGATCATTAACGCCCTGAATTCCGGCGCCAATATATTCATGGCCGATTTTGAAGACAGCCATACACCCACCTGGGATAATACCATTCAGGGGCAAATTAACCTGAAAGATGCCATTAACAGAACCATCTCGTATGTGAATGACAACGGGAAAGAATACCGGTTACAGGAAAAAACGGCCACGTTAATGGTGCGCCCCAGAGGCTGGCATCTTACCGAAAAGCATATACTCATTGATGGCGAACCGGCCAGCGCCAGCCTGGTTGATTTTGGCTTGTACTTTTTTCACAATGCAGCTACCCTGCTACAAAAAGGAACCGGTCCCTATTTTTATCTACCTAAAATGGAAAGCTATAAAGAAGCCAGGTTATGGAATGAAGTGTTCGTATTTGCACAGGATTATTGCGGCATTGCACAAGGCACCATTAAAGCTACAGTTCTTGTTGAGACTATATTAGCAACGTTTCAGCTTCATGAAATTTTGTGGGAGCTGAAAGAGCATTCTGCCGGCATGAACTGCGGCAGATGGGATTATATTTTTTCTTTCATCAAAAAATTCAGAAGTATACCCGGTCATATTCTCCCCGATCGCTCGCAGATAACTATGACGGTACCGTTTATGCGGGCCTACACACAATTGGTAATACAAACCTGTCATCAAAGAGGCGCACATGCCATTGGAGGCATGGCGGCTCAAATACCTGTAAAGGATAATGCATCTGCCAATGAGATGGCACTGGAAAAAGTAAAGGCCGATAAACTACGGGAAGTAACAGACGGCCACGACGGCACCTGGGTAGCGCACCCAGGCCTGGTACCTATTGCGTTGGAAATATTTAATACCCATATGCCAACAGCCAACCAGTTGCACCGCAAACTCGACAATTTTCATTGTACCGAAGCCGACTTACTGCAGGTTCCCGAAGGCACCATCACCGAGGAAGGTATTCGCGCCAACATCAACATTGGCATCCTGTACATCGAAAGCTGGCTGCGGGGCATTGGAGCAGCTGCTATTCATAACCTGATGGAAGACGCCGCCACAGCAGAAATATGCCGTACTCAACTTTGGCAGTGGCTGCAGGATGAAACCCCGCTGGCCGATGGCCGCCTGTTTTGCCACACATTGTATGAAGACTGGCGCGACGATGAAATTGAAAAAATAAAGCAAACGGTTGGATGTATGCAATACCAACAGGGACAATTTGTACAGGCCATTTGCATATTCAACCGACTTATTGTAAACGAAGCATTCGAAGAATTTTTCACCATACCCGCTTACGACACGATTCTCTCAAACAATGACAAAAAAGTGTGCCTGGAGCAACCGGTAAAAACAGCTAAACCTGAAACAGTGCAGGAGCCGGCTCATTATATCACTCAATAAAAGTTTGCTTATGAACATCGAACAGCAGATAGCCCAACTAACAAGCGAATGGGAAACCCATCCAAGATGGACAGGCATTAAACGCCCCTACACCGCCGCAGAAGTATTAAAAATACGGGGAAGGATAGAAATCGAATATTCTCTTGCCAAACAGGGTGCACAAAAGCTATGGAAATTATTACATGCCCAGCCTTACGTGGCGGCCCTGGGCGCCTTAACAGGAAACCAGGCTATACAGGAAGTTGCAGCCGGATTGGATGCCATTTATTTAAGCGGCTGGCAGGTGGCTGCAGATGCCAATGTAGCAGGCGCCATGTATCCCGATCAGTCTTTATATCCTGCCAACTCGGTGCCTGAAGTGGTAAAACGCATTAACAATGCTTTACTTCGTTGCGAACAGATAGATTCAGTAAATAATGTTGACACTACCGACTGGATGTGCCCGATAGTAGCCGACGCAGAAGCAGGTTTTGGCGGCAACCTGAATGCATTTGAATTAATGAGGGCTATGATTGAAGCTGGTGCATCGGGTGTACATTTTGAAGACCAGTTATCGAGTGCCAAAAAATGCGGACACCTTGGCGGCAAAGTGCTGGTGCCAACACAGGAAGCTATCAACAAGCTGGTAGCAGCCCGCCTGGCGGCAGATGTTATGAACACCCCCACCCTGATTATAGCAAGAACCGATGCCGAAGCAGCCGGTTTGCTCACTTCGGATATTGATGGCAGAGATCTGCCTTTTATTACCGGAGAAAGAACAAATGAAGGATTTTATTATGTGCGTAATGGCATACAGCAATGTATAGCGCGAGGCATTGCCTATGCACCATATGCAGATATGCTTTGGATGGAAACGTCGCACCCCGATATTGGCATGGCAAAAGAATTTGCGCAGGGCATTCACGAACGGTTTCCCGGCAAATTACTGGCATACAATTGTTCTCCGTCGTTTAACTGGGCCAGGCATTTAAGCGAAAAAGAAATGGAAACTTTTTGTGAAGAGCTGGCGGCATTAGGATACAAATTCCAGTTTATAACACTCGCAGGTTTTCATGCCCTGAACACTTCGATGTTCGAATTATCCCGGTTGTACAAACAAAAGGGTATGGCAGGCTTTTCAGAATTGCAGCAAAGGGAGTTTGCGCTGCAGGCAGCCGGTTTTAAAGCGGTGAAGCACCAGAGTTTTGTAGGTACCGGTTATTTTGATACGGTGCAGAATATTATACAGCAGGGGACGTCATCTACCGTTGCCATGAACAACAGCACCGAAACCACGCAATTTCATTGATGACTACGTAAAACAAAAGCCGGGCGTTTGCCAAAGTGAGGGTTATAAAGAATAGCAACAAAATCATTTATCAAACAAGCACGACCAGGGTAATAAAAACGATTCACAGGAGCGGGAAAGGGGGCCGGATATTACTACAAACAATTGAAATAAAAAAGCTTGTAAAAAATAATAATCTTGAATAGTTTTTTTGTTAGTTAAAATGCTACCCCTATTTTTGCCCCGGAGAGATGGCAGAGCGGTCTAATGCGGCGGTCTTGAAAACCGTTGACTGTTACAGGTCCGGGGGTTCGAATCCCTCTCTCTCCGCAGAAATTGAAAAAGCCTTCAAGTCATTGGATTTGAAGGCTTTTTCATTTTGAAGTTTTGGCTGCTAAATATAACCTTTAGACGCAAGTAATTTAATTCCAATCACTTGTACGTTCGAAATGCACAATAATTTGTATATTGTAAGCTCATTTCCACTTTAAATAAAATCAATTACTTGATCTGTGCTTGTCAACGAAAGCAATAAATACCGAACATGTTGTATTGGTACTATATCCGAACACAATAAACGAAAGGTAACCTTGTAAGGAAAATACTAACGTTAGCCGAAAATTAAAATTGAGCTTATGGAAAAAATTGAAATTTTACAGCAAATTAATTTAGGAGAAAGAATTGCTGAAGAGGAAATCGAAACGTTAGACAAGTATTTTGTTAGTACTGAGGACTGGCGCTTATTGTTTGAGAATAAAGTGGATGTGGTTTATGGCACAAAAGGGGCTGGAAAAAGTGCACTTTACGCAATATTAGACTCAAAAAAACAGGAACTATTTGACAAAGCAATCTTATTAACTACCGCAGAAAACCCTAGAGGTAACACAGTCTTTGAAGGACTAAATATAGACCCACCAACTTCAGAAATTGAATTTACAAGGCTATGGAAATTATATTTCTTAGTTATTACGGTATCAGAATTTGACTCTTGGGGAATAAACTCAAAAAAATTTCTTGAAATTAAAAATGTCTTAGTTGCTGCCAAATTAATTCCCGCAAAATATGGATTAAAAGCCATATTGAAGGCTTGCCGAGATTATGTCAGACAAATCATGAATTTAGAGGCAATTGAGCCTAAAATGGGAGTAAACGAAGCTTCAGGTATGCCTACTTCTTTTAGTTTAAAAATTTCATTTAGGGAACCAGATCATAAGGAACTCGAGGAAGGGATGCGCTCAATAGACTACTTATATCAAACATTGCAAGAAGCTTTGTTAGCTGAAAAAATTAGCCTATGGATTGCGGTAGATAGGTTGGACGTAGCATTTTCGGAGAATTTAGATCTAGAGACAAATGCGTTAAGGGCATTATTTAAAGTTTATAGAGATTTGACACCTTATACCACTCTTAAAATTAAGATCTTTTTACGGGATGACATTTGGCGAAGGATAACGGAAGAAGGTTTTAGGGAGGCTAGTCATATAACAAAAACTGTAACAATAAGTTGGAAAAAAGAAACAATTGTTAATTTGATTATGAGAAGGTTATTAAGTAATCAATCAATAGTTGATGCATTTAAGATTAACAAAGAAGCTATTTTAGCTAATTATGACGAACAAGAAAATCTTTTTTACAGATTATTTCCGGAGCAAATTGAAATTGGAGATAAAAAGCCCAAGACAATTGACTGGATACTTACACGAGTTAAAGATGGGAAAGGTATAATCGCTCCACGTGAAGTAATACATTTATTTAATGAAGCAAAAACAGAACAAATAAGAAGAATTCAAGTTGGGCAAAATGATCTTACACATGAGAATTTAATCGGAAGAAATGCTTTTAAAGTATCATTAGATAAAGTCTCAAAGGTTCGATTAGAACAAACGATATATGCTGAATTTCCTACTCTAAAAGAATTCATACAAAAATTATCTGGAGAAAAAACCGAGCAACGTCTGGAAACATTATCAAGTATTTGGAATTGTTCCTTAGAAAAAACAAAAATTATAGCTCAAAAATTGATTAATATAGGGTTCTTTGAGGAAAGGGGAGATAAAGACGAACCACGTTTTTGGGTTCCTTTTCTTTACAGGAATGAACTTCAAATGATTCAAGGAGCTGCCGATATATAAACTTCGGCTAACAGGCAGTTTGGCAATATGGTCGGGCGACGAATATATTCTCAACTTTTGTTCGCTAATCGTATCCCTCCGGGAAGTTTAACAATGGATAGTAAAATAGTTAT